>NZ_WVRE01000020.1 GCF_013111185.1 Ruegeria sp. HKCCD7303
TCATGCCCTGATTGTAGGCACTGATGTTCCAATATCCGACGTCGTCGCCCCAGATGATCAGGACGTTTGGAGGAGCGTCCTGAGCTACGACAGCTGTAGCGGAGACTGTTAAGCCAATTCCAATAATCACTCCGGACAACGGTCGGCGAGCGAATTGTAATAATTCGGGCAATCTCATTTGTGTCCTCCCAAAACGTAAATCCTGGTTTAGTTTGACAGGTTAGCCGTGATTGCGCTTAGCTTTTCCGGCCAAGAGACGGAGGTGTTTACGCCTGCTCTTACCTAGGGCGGAGTTCTTTTTGGGCTGTTGAGAGAGAAGACATGGCGAACCTGAACCTCGTTATCGCGCAGGCTATCAAACCGGCCATCAGTGCATCAGATTTGTCACTGTACACCTTGGAACGTATCGCTGACCGCGCCGGGCTGCCACCAAGTATCGTTGAGAACCCAGCGGGTATTGTGCCGCTGCATGCGGTCGAGTTTTTTCTTGCCCTTCTCCAGCAAAAGGTAGGCGAACAAAGCTTTTTGTTCAGAAGTCTCGAGCTTGACCCAGAAGAAAACAGGCAGACGCATTCAGTCGTTGGCATCCCGCTTCCCTGCGGCTTAACGAATTTCGAAGGGCTGAATCACCTGACCGAGAAGTTCAACAGTTTTATATCAGGAGCACGCTTTTTCTGTCATAGGCAGGGCGATCGTTTTTGGATTATGCGAACCACGGCCGCGACGGATTGGTCGGATGAATGGCCCACGCTTCAATACAATCTGGCTATAATGCAACTCGCAACCCGGCGCGTACTCGGCTGCAGCGTGCTCCCAGTCGCGCTGGCCCTACCCATGTTTCCAGAAAAGGTCGAGTTGCATGACGAGCTTCGCCACATTCCTGTGGTCCAATCAAAAGATCACTTTGGTATTGCTTTCGATCTGATAGGTATCGTTGACCGAAACTTCACGCTTTCTCCAACCAGCAGGACCGTTCTCGATGAAGAACCGCTTTCGATTGACTCCAATCTGAGACAATCAATCATTAGTTGCCTTTCGACATTTTTGACGTTGTCGACAACGGACAGTCTATCCGACCGAGTAGCCAAAGCCTTCGGCATCAGTACGCGAACATATCGGCGCATCTTGGCTGAGCATGGAACGAGTCATGCTCGTCTCCTGGCGGATGCTCGTCTAAACCTCGCGACAAAACTGCTTTTGCAAGACAACTGCAGTATCACCGAAACTGCATTGGAACTGGGTTACGGATACCCCGGTGATTTCACCAGATTCTTCAAAAAGCGAATGGGAGTTACTCCGGCCGAATTTCGTCAAATATACTTCAAATAAACGTTTAAACAGACTAATTGCTATGACTGTGCAACCGCTTTAGTGGCTGCAAGACAGTTACCGAACGTCGCGAAAAGTTTTTTGCGTCTACGAATTTATTCGCCTTATCATTTCGATAACGGGCTTGAAGCCACGAACGACCGGTTCCGTTTACCGTGCTGTCAGCCGCTTTCAACGACCGCTTCCGGATAAATCGCGTTGCAATGCCGCGACAGGCTTCGAAAGTAAGCGGTCGCATTGAGGCCAATTTCGCTGCATTAGCTTCGGGCGGGTTTGTCCCGCAACTCGGTCATTCCCGCAATAAACCTGAATGTCCGCGCCCGTCAAAACCGAGCAACTTCCTGCATCTAAATAAAGAAGCAACTGCAGGAGTTTGATCCATGAAGTACCTGTCTGCCCTCGGCGTTCTCGTCGGGGGTTTTCTTTTGCGCCCACCACCCAAGGCCGTCCTGACGACGATGCTCTGGGTGGTCTCTCGGTCTCATCCCGCTGTCGCGGCGCTGGTTCTGCTGGCGGTCCTCTGGACGTGGAGGTCCAACCATGACTGAGCTGGAGCTGACCCCAGGTGACGTTGTGGTCATCCGCGCCTTCGATGACGTCCCTGAACATCTGTTCCGCGTGGAAGAGGTGTTTGAAGATTGCGTGACCGGCTTTGCTGTCACCGGCCCTCTGGCTGGGTCCTACGGCGAACCGGCCCTCGAGATGATCGTTAGACTCGTCTCAACCAACTGATCCCATCCCACATTCCAAATCTGAAAGGAGGAGATTGATGTCTGCTCACATTCGCTATGCCTATCTGAAGGGCCATACGTGGCTCTATAGACGTAACTATCCCGTTGACGTGGCTCTCGCGCTGGGCGCTCAGGCGCTGAAGCAGAGCCTCAAGACCAGTGACCGCAACACCGCCCGCGTCCGTGCCGCTGAAGTCAATGCGCGGTTCGAGACACTAGTGGAACAGGTTCGGTGCAAGGCAGAGGAGTCACTGTCTGCCCCAGAGAGCACCGCTGACGTTCCTGATTGGGTTGATCAGCCAGAGTCGTATCTCGTCCGTCTCCGGGCCACTCTGGAGGATTCTGGGTGCAATCTGGAGCGGTCCAGCTTTGCCAGACCATCAGCGCCAGTGAAAGTACCGGTTCGTGACCTGAGCCGGGCCTATCTGAACAAGCGCAGTAACGAGCTACGACCCAGCGGGTTCAAATCGGTCCGATACTCTGTTGGGTTATTCGCTAGCCGATACGGTGACCAGCCGGTTTGCAGCCTGACCAGAGTGGAAGGGCGAGAGTTCCTGTCCGCAATTGCCCAACTGTCTCCAATGATCGGTAAGTCAGAACGAACACGGGGGCTAACTCTGGACCAGCTAGTCGCGTACTCGTCTCGTGGGTCGGTGACTATTACGGCCAGAACCCAGAGACGTATCTGGTCGCAGGTCAATCACTTCCTCGACTGGGTGGTCTATGAGGGGCATCTGGAGGTCAATCCTTTCCGAACTGTTCTCTTCGACCGGAAGGTGCGTCCTCAACCCTATGCCGTCCCGACTGATGAGGAAGTCGTGCGGCTGCTGGGAGCCAAAGACCGGGAGTTACATCCGGTTCTGCTGACCTGTCTACTGTCAGGGATGCGAGCGGGAGAAGCGGTCGGGCTGCTCCGGGAAGACCTCGTGGCCAAGGGCAATCTCGGCTGCTTCGTTCATGTTCGACCTAACCGACTGCGGCTGTTGAAGACTGACGCGGCGGAGAGACTGGTTCCGGTTCACCCGGTGCTGGATGAGACCTTCCGGCAACTGCCTGGCCATGGCCCTCTGTTCCCTGACCTGACCGTGGCGCACGTCACCAAGGGGTTTGCGAGACTACGGCGAAGGCTGAATCTGGAGAGACCGGGTCTGGTGTTTCACTCGACCCGCAAGTGGTTCATCACCCAATGTGAGCGGACAGGAGTTCCTGAGCACTTCACAGCTTCTCTGGTCGGTCACCAATCGGCACGGTCGGAGAACGGGATCACCTACGGGATTTACTCGGCTGGCATCAGTGAGGAGCAACGTCGGTCAATCGTGGACCAGATACGGCTTCCGGCGTGACTTTCCCTGACATTGACGCGTTTGAGGAACGAGCTGCTATTGCTGAATACGATGGCGGGTGCACCCGTAAGGCAGCGGAAGATCTGGCTGCTCAAGCTCAGGGGTTTCCTGATGCTGAAGCCTACTGGCAGTGGCTGGCTGACTATGTCGTCAACCGAAGGCCACCCTCATAGACAGAACCCTCGGCGGCCCTTTGCGGGTTGCCGGGGGTGCTCACTTTGATATTTTTTCTTGCCGCTTCGAAATTACGCGGTGAGAATGTGATGGAAAATACCGATATTATAGCTGCTTACGTAGTTGAGATTAGAGGTTTGCAATGAAGGTTAGCGGAATAGCAAGTGATACTGGAGAGGCGGTCGCTCAGGAAATATCCGATGTTTCAGTTGAAGAACTCCAATCAATGGCAACATTGGGCTTATCGTCTGGAGAACTGAAGGCAAGGATCGACAATTTAGCAGTGTCGGCAGATGCAAAGGTACTTCTGTTTCAGGTTGCGACGAAAGTAATCCGCGTGGGGGAGACGGTCGTCAAAATCGGGCAAAAAATTCTTGAGACGGTTTTTGAAGTCATCAAAACCTATCCGAACACAAGCTTTGGAGTTGTCTTCGGAGCGATAGCCGGAACACTTGTCAGTTCGATCCCGATTATCGGGTGGGTGCTCGGACCAGTCATAACTCCGCTTTTAGTTGTTTTTGGAATGACAGTGGGCGTTGCCGTGGACATTGCAGACAAAGCTGCTGAACGAAGTATTCGAACATATTTAGCGCGTTTCGAACCACTGAAATCCTAAGTCTTGGAGCCGGAACAATTATGGACAGAAAAATGATTGACCCGTCTGACGCCATTTCGCGAGCCGCGTTGAATTCAACTGAACGTGTGATTGCTGACCCACTTCGGTTCAAAGCGCGCTTAGAGATCGGGGACAAAGCTTATCAGACATTGACCCTCCGAAACGCTGCCTTTGAACTTTGGGACATCGCGGGGGCATCTGCAGCGGGAGCTGGGGTTGCCGGATCAGCTACTGTCGCCTCTACGTTTTTTGGAACGACAGCAACGAGTATTCTTGGGTTTTTCGGAATCGCAGCCGCAGTTACTCCGATCGGATGGATTATAGCGGCCAGTGTCGTTTCCGGTGGGGCCTACTACGGGATAATTCGGCTGATGAAGGGGCTCGATGATGAGCGTGTAGAAGTCATTCCGAAGTTCATAAACACGCCGCTTGATGTTTTGGCCGTGGGACTGTTTGACTTACTCGCTCCTCTTACGTTGAAGGTTGCTGCTGCCGACGGAAACATAACCGACGAAGAACTTGAGGTGATCCGCTCATACTTTGTCGATGATTGGGGTTACGATGAGCAGTTCGTGGACGCTGCTCTCGATGTTTTTCGGGTCAAGTTGGACGAATTGACACTGCAACAACTTACCGAAGCACTGCGAAAATTCACGTTGGAAAGCAAGGACTGCAACCACAAGAAGGTTCGTGATAAAGTCGTCTCCCTGTTGCGTGAGATTGCCAGCGCGGATGGGCAGTTTCATGAAATGGAGGAGCTTGCTATTCAGCATGTGGAGGACTTCCTGCCGAAAGACCCGTGGTTCCAAATGCCCAAACTTCTAAGAAGGAAGGAATAATTACCAGCCCCACCAAAGCCCCCGACCACCAGCACCAGCGACCAGTCTTCAGCACCCGGAACCGATCGTCAGCGGGTCGTCAGCGGTCTCGTAAGCTGTCCCTTCAACGGTCGGTCTAGCGGTCAAAATGCCC
>NZ_WVRE01000021.1 GCF_013111185.1 Ruegeria sp. HKCCD7303
CCCTTGAACCGTGTTTTCGGTCGTCCCTGCGTCGAGGTCACCCAGCACCCGTTCTCATCCTCAGAGGATTGCGATAGGACGGAGTTGGCCCTCGAAAGGGCCTCCTCGTAGTGGGTGTCCATGATGTACTGCAACCAGATTTCGCAGTCGTCTCTCAAGAAGAAGTGCTGACCATCCATCATATGATCTTCACTTCGTCGAACCGGCTGTCACCAGCAATGTGATCGTTGATGCTCACTGGCTCAAAGTCAGGACCATGGATTTTACCCCGCTCGATCCAATAGCCGGACTTAACCCAAATCGCGCGTTGATAGTCTTTGCCACCCCACTTGGCCTTGGTCTTCTGCCAGTCCAACTCATCCATGAGGTGCTTGGTTTGGTTGATGTTTCCTTTGAGGTTCGTCTGGACGAACTCAACCACTCCCGCTTCAGGCAGGGCGACGAGCCCACTAGCATTCAGTTCTTCCTCCAACCGATCAACGATGGTGTCTCGGCTGGTCTGATGCAGGCGTTCCATGGTCGGGGTCTGATGGTCAGCGATGTTAAGGCTCTTGGCGCTGAATTCTTCGGGCAGTTGTCTCTGCATCAAGGCATTATAGACACGGGCCACGTTCGCCGGATCATCCAGGAACTGAAGAACCTGACCCACGAGGTTCGAAAACTCGTTGGCGCGAGAACCACCTGATCGTCCGTCATGGTTTACGTCCATTGCGAGATAACGCCGCTCACCCTCACCGATCCATGATGGCCAGATGTTCGAGGTGAACAGGAAGCAGCACGACTGCTTTGCGCGTTCAGCTTCAATCCCTTTCCGCTCTATCAGAACGTAAGGGTCAGTGATGAAGGTTTTGATTGCGTTTTCCTGCGGCGACCCCGGCTTGATCTGGGTTTCCTCACACACCACAAGCTTGCTTGTCAGAACCGTGGCGTTGAACTGCTGCGTAAGCTTGCTGACGTTATTTGGAACTACGGTGTTCTGAGTGCCGAAGAGTTCGGTTAGAATGCGTGCCGTTGTACTTTTCCCAGTACCTCTTCCCCGCGAATACAGGAACGGAGCCCAAGCAGGCTTTTCGCCCTCGTTCTGAAGGCTCCATGCCAGCCTGTTCAGGAACTGCTCACGGTCATGCTCAAGCTGAAAGAACTCGTCGAAAAACTGTCCGATGATGCCAAGCTCAGCGGAATTGATCCTAAGTTTGCGATATTCAGGTTCGACCCAGGTGTTGGCGGCGACCGCACCCCGTGACCTTATCAGTCGGTTCGGGTTTCCGGCCTCACAGATTGCCGTTCCGTTCCAGACCTGAAACGACCGGTTGACGTCAGTATGCTGCGTTTCGATCAGCAGCTTGAATAGGGCTTTGACAAGGTCTTTGCTCAGTGGGACTTCAGGATGCTCGTCTCGTACCCGGTTCAGGATCATCCGCTCCACGTCATTGCGCGACAGTGGAACACTCAGATTCTCCACGTCGAAGAACTTGTTGTCTCTCCGAACGATCTGATCGCCATAGGCCTTTACTAGACGTTGAACTTGCTCGGTTACCTCCGCTCTAGCAGTTGGATTGTTGTTGGTTTCCATTGATGGTTATCTCCCATCATTGATGCTCCCGGCTTAGCCACGCACCCCGTATCAGGAGACGGCTGATTAGACCGTTTATGGGGGGCTGGCACCAGGTGCATAATCGTGTTCTTCTCTCCTATAGAGTGCCCTGGAAGATTTTGATGGTCTGGAAAGGCCCTGAAAACCCTTATTTTTATGGCCAAAATGGACTTCTAAGGCGCATTTTTCCTGCTGATGCAAAAAACGACCGAATTTGGCCGTGAAACTCACCTGAAACAAGCGTCAATTTCGT
>NZ_WVRE01000022.1 GCF_013111185.1 Ruegeria sp. HKCCD7303
ACCTGATGAGCGCAGTTGTCGACTTCGACATTTTCGGTTTCGACGCTCAGTTCAGGGTTTTCCGGCACGTCATAAGGGTCGGAAATACCGGTGAACTCTTTGATCTTGCCCTCGCGGGCCAGCTTGTACAGGCCCTTGCGGTCGCGGCGTTCGCATTCCTCGATGGTGGTCGCGACATGCACTTCGCAGAAGGCACCAAACTGTTCGATCTCTTCGCGCACGGCGCGGCGCGTGGTGGCGTAGGGCGCGATGGGCGCGCAGATGGCGATGCCGCCGTTCTTGGTGATCTCTGAGGCCACATAGCCGATCCGGCGGATGTTCAGGTCGCGGTGCTCTTTCGAGAAGCCCAGTTCGGACGACAGGTTCTTACGCACGATGTCGCCATCCAGCAGCGTCACCGGGCGCCCGCCCATCTCCATCAGCTTGACCATCAGTGCGTTGGCGATGGTGGATTTGCCCGAGCCTGAGAAGCCGGTGAAGAACACGGTAAAGCCCTGCTGGCTGCGCGGCGGTTTGGTCTTGCGCAGCTCGGCCACAACTTCGGGAAAGCTGAACCATTCGGGGATTTCCAGACCCTCGGCCAGACGGCGGCGCAGCTCCGTTCCGGAAATGTTAAGGATTGTCACCTTATCCTTGTCTTTGATCTCGTCATTGGGTTCGTACTGGGCGCGTTCCTGGACGTAGACCATGTGTTTGAAATCGACCATTTCGACGCCGATTTCATCCTGATACTGGCGGAACAGGTCCTGCGCGTCGTACGGGCCATAGAAATCTTCACCCTGGCTGTTTTTGCCCGGGCCTGCGTGGTCGCGGCCAACGATAAAGTGCGTGCAACCGTGGTTGGCGCGGATCAGCCCGTGCCAGACCGCCTCGCGCGGGCCAGCCATGCGCATGGCCAGGTTCAGCAGGCTCATCGAGGTGGTGGACGCCGGGTACTTGTCCAGCACCGCCTCATAACACCGCACGCGGGTGAAGTGATCCACGTCGCCCGGCTTGGTCATGCCGACAACCGGGTGGATCAACAGGTTGGCCTGTGCTTCCTTGGCGGCGCGGAAGGTCAGTTCCTGATGCGCGCGGTGCAGCGGGTTGCGGGTCTGGAAGGCCACGATGCGGCGCCAGCCCAGCTTGCGGAAATAGGCGCGCAGTTCGTTTGGCGTGTCGCGGCGGCCGCGGAAGTCATAGTGAACGGGCTGTTGGATGCCGGTCACGGGGCCACCCAGATAGACTTTGCCGGCCACGTTGTGCAGGTAGTTGACCGCAGGGTGCGCATCGTCATCGGCGCCAAACACCTTCTCGGCCTCACGCGCCTTGTCCGGCGCCCAGCGATCGGTGACGGTCATGGTGGCGAGGATCACGCCCTCCTGGTCACGCAGGGCGATGTCCTGGCCCAGCTCGATACTGTCGGCAAAACCTTCGCTGACATCCAGCGTGATCGGCATCGGCCAGAGCGTGCCGTCAGCCAGGCGCATGTCCTCCACCACGCCGTTGTAATCAGCTTCGGTCAGAAACCCCTTGAGCGGGTTGAACCCGCCATTCATCAGAAGCTCCAGATCGCAGATCTGACGCGGGCTCAGGTCATGGCTGGTCAGATCAGAAGCTTCGAACTTAAGTTTCTG
>NZ_WVRE01000023.1 GCF_013111185.1 Ruegeria sp. HKCCD7303
AAAAAGGCCGCCCCTTAGTGGGACGGCCTTCTTAGTCTCACCGATGTGCCGGGCTGAAGCCCGGCCTACCGTGATTACTCGATGATTTTCGACACAACGCCGGCGCCGACGGTGCGGCCGCCTTCGCGGATCGCGAAGCGCAGGCCCTGCTCCATCGCGATCGGGGCGATCAGCTCAACGCCGAACGACACGTTGTCGCCGGGCATGACCATCTCAGTGCCTTCAGCCAGGGTCACGGTGCCGGTCACGTCAGTTGTACGGAAGTAGAACTGAGGACGGTAGTTCGCAAAGAACGGAGTGTGACGACCGCCTTCTTCCTTGGTCAGGATGTAGGCTTCGGCTTCGAACTTGGTGTGCGGTGTAACCGAACCCGGCTTACACAGAACCTGGCCACGCTCAACGCCGTCACGGTCAACACCACGCAGCAGGGCGCCGATGTTGTCGCCTGCTTCACCGCGGTCCAGCAGCTTGCGGAACATCTCAACACCGGTGCAGGTGGTTTTCGAAGTGTCGCGGATACCGACGATTTCGATTTCGTCGCCAACGTTGATCACGCCACGCTCAACACGGCCGGTCACAACGGTACCACGGCCCGAGATCGAGAACACGTCTTCGATCGGCATCAGGAACGGCTGGTCAACAGCGCGCTCGGGGGTGTCGATGTAGTCATCAACAGCCGCCATCAGTTCCTTGATCTTCTCTTCGCCGATTTCCGGGTTGTTGCCTTCCATCGCGGCCAGAGCCGAACCTGCGATGATCGGAATATCGTCGCCGGGGTATTCATACGAAGACAGCAGCTCGCGGATTTCCATTTCCACCAGTTCCAGCAGCTCTTCGTCGTCAACCTGGTCAACTTTGTTCATGAACACGACCATCTTCGGGATGCCAACCTGGCGACCCAGCAGGATGTGCTCGCGGGTCTGCGGCATCGGGCCGTCAGCTGCGTTCACAACCAGGATCGCGCCGTCCATCTGGGCAGCACCGGTGATCATGTTCTTGACGTAGTCGGCGTGGCCGGGGCAGTCAACGTGCGCATAGTGGCGGTTGTCGGTCTCGTATTCCACGTGGGCGGTCGAGATGGTGATGCCGCGCGCTTTTTCTTCCGGCGCACCGTCAATCTGGTCATACGCTTTGAAGTCACCGAAATACTTGGTGATTGCTGCGGTCAGCGTCGTTTTACCATGGTCAACGTGGCCAATCGTGCCGATGTTGACGTGCGGTTTTGTACGCTCAAACTTTTCCTTTGCCAT
>NZ_WVRE01000003.1 GCF_013111185.1 Ruegeria sp. HKCCD7303
AGCCCGGCACATCGGTGAGACTAAGAAGGCCGTCCCACTAAGGGGCGGCCTTTTTTGTGGCGAGCCCTTTGCTGGGAAAGTCATCGCCGAATATTAGGCGTTAGCGCATAGTACTCAATAATACGACCGGGTTCAGCAATTCCGTAGAAGGACTGAACAGTTGATTTCGTCTTACAAAATAGATGTAATTTCATAATCTATTACTTTTCACGATTTTTGTGGGGGATTTCCCATGCCTTTGTCAAAAAATGAAATGCAGGAACTAAGACATCCTACTGAGACTCCACGTTTTTACATAACCTTGTTTGTTTTGATTCCGTTTGGTTTCATAACGGCGCTGCTAACAGTCGCAACTTTTGGAACCATTCTTTTGCTTGTACCGATCATCCTTTTCTCGCTGTGGTTCAGCCTCAGGTTGGCTATCGCGCATTGGATGAACAATTTTGTCCAGGTTTCAGCGGCGTCTTTCCCTGAAGCCAACGATGCGATCAAAGAAGCGAAGGAGCTTTTTGGTTACAACCGAACGGTCGAGGCATATGTCCATGAGGATGGATCTTACAACGCATCAATCCTGTCGCTTCTCAACACCAAGATATTGCTTCTGAATTCCGAGCTTTTGAAGAACGAAAACACAAAGGACGAACTGCGATTCATTGTCGGGCGATTTGTGGGCGCATTGGCAGCTAAACACTTTCGGTTTGGCTGGCTGCAGTTCTTCATTAACAGTGTGGAGAAGCTATTGATCTTCAATATTTTGCTTTTCCCCTACGAACGCGCAACCAAACTATCAGGCGACAGAATGGGATTGCGCATGATTGATGGCAACACCCGGGTTGCTGTGAGGTCCATGATGAAAATGGCTGTAGGCTCCGAGATTGCTGACCGTGTCAACATTCGCGCGTATGTCGCTCAGGGAAGAAAATACAATGGGAGTTTCTTTGGCTGGTTGGCTCGCGCTTTTTCGTCTTTCCCACACCACTGCACACGTGTGTCGGAGCTTATCGTCTTCGCGAAACAAAAATACCCGAGCAGCGTTTCCGCTTCCCGTGGCCGGGCCCGCAAACGCCGTGTCAGCGGCGCAGGAATGGCTACGTAGCGACTGACTTTGTGACCCCGGGGACCATCCGGCGCAGGCCCGGTCAGCCGCCGCCAGACATACCGGCCACAAACTGCTGGATCAGGACAGCGCATCCTCAGCCGCAGCGCGAACGGCGCGGATGTTGTCTCCGTAGACCTGTGGGGTGGAAACCGATCCGCCCTTGAATACCGCCGACCCGGCGACCAGCACGTCCGCCCCTGCTGCTGCAACCAGCGGGGCGGTCTTTGGGTCGACGCCTCCGTCGATCTCGATATGCACTGGGCGGTCGCCGATCATCTGGCGCACTTTGCGCACCTTACCGGTCATGTCGATGAATTTCTGACCACCGAAGCCCGGGTTTACGGTCATCACACAGACCAGATCGGTAAGGTCCAGCAGATGCTCGACCGCCTCGGCAGGGGTGCCAGGGTTCAGCGCGACACCGGCTTTCATTCCAGCGGCGCGGATCGCTTGTAAGGTGCGATGTGTATGTGGACCAGCCTCGACATGTGCAGTCAGAATGTCCGCTCCGGCATCGGCATACGCCTGGATGTAAGGATCAACCGGGGTGATCATCAGGTGCACATCCATCACGGTTTTCACGTGCGGGCGAAAGGCTTTAACCGCAGGTGGGCCAAAGGTCAGGTTCGGAACGAAATGGCCATCCATGACATCCACATGAACCCAATCTGCGCCTTGTGCCTCGATGGCCTGAATCTCTGCTCCGAAATTGGCGAAATCGGCGGACAGGATCGACGGAGCGATCTTGATGGTGCGGTCAAAGCTCATGATGGCCTCGTATCAGAAAAAGAGTCGCCGAAGCGTATACCTGCGGGGCAGGGGGATGGATAGCCCCCGCAACGGCTGGTCCGTTACAAAACTTTCACCACGCTGACACATATCCGTTGAATGGCATCTGTAGCTGACCGCCAACATCATTTGGGGGTGGCTCGTGCTGCATATCAAGAAACTGACCAAACGCTTTGGCGATAACGTTGCGGTGGACGCCGCGACGCTGGATGTAGACAAGCCATGCATGATTGGGATCATCGGGCGGTCGGGTGCAGGCAAGTCGACCCTTTTGAGGATGATCAACCGGCTGACGGATTCCAGCGACGGTCAGATCCTGTTCGAAGGTCGTGACGTGACCAAACTGAAGGGGCGCGAAAAGCGGGCCTGGCAAGCTGACTGCGCCATGATCTTTCAGCAGTTCAACCTGGTGCCGCGCATGGATGTTGTCTCGAACGTCTTGCATGGCACACTGAACCGCCATTCGACCCTGGCCACCATGTTCAACCTGTTCCCAATGGAAGACATCCATCGCGCAATTGATATTCTGGATCGTCTGGGAATCGCCGAACACGCGCCCAAACGCGCCGAAGCTTTGTCTGGTGGGCAGCAACAGCGCGTCGCTATCGCACGCGCCCTGATGCAGGACCCCAAGATCATTTTGGCGGACGAGCCCATCGCCTCGCTGGACCCAATGAACGCTCAGGTTGTGATGCAGGCTCTGCGGCGTATCCACGAAGAGGATGGCCGCACCGTCATCGCCAACCTGCACACGCTGGATACAGCACGCCGTTATTGTGATCGCGTGGTCGGAATGCGCGACGGGCGCATCGTCTTTGACGGGCTGCCTGAACAACTGACAACCGGTGTTGCCCGTGAAATCTATGGTGCCGATGCCAGCTTCTCGGAAGAGGCGACATCGACCGAGATCGAAACTCTGGACGCCACCCAGAAGGCCCTGATGGAAGCGGAAGCAACCATCTGAGCCACCAACCCCCTTTCATCGCCCGGCCCGATGAAAGGCCGGGGCAATCAAACTGGAGAGAGACAGATGAAAAAACTGATTGCTGCCTTTGCGGCTACCACTGCGCTGGCCGCACCGGCCATGGCACAGGACATCAGCGAATTCCGCATAGGCATTCTGGGCGGTGAGAACGCTCAGGACCGTCTGAACAACAACGAATGCCTGCGTGAATACACCGAAGACACGCTGGGCGTTGAGACCAAATTGTTTGCGCCTGCCGATTATAACGGTGTGATCCAAGGTCTGCTGGGCGGCACCATCGACATGGCATGGTTGGGCGCGTCGGGTTACGCCAAAACTTACCTGAGCGATCCCGAAGCGGTTAAGCCGGTTTTGGTTAAGGTGAACGTCGACGGCGGTTACGGGTATTACTCGGTTGGTTTTGCCCGCAAGGACAGCGGCATAACATCCTTGGAAGACATGAAAGGCAAGATCTTTGGTTTTGGCGATCCGAACTCGACCTCGGGCTACCTGATCCCGTCCATCGAAATCCCGCAGGCCACCGGCGCCACCATGGACTCAGGCGACTACTTTGGTGAAGTGAAGTTCACCGGCGGTCACGAGCAGACCATCGTCGCGGTCAACAATGGTGACGTTGATGGTGGTGTTACCTGGGCCGATGGTCTTGGCAACTGGGAAGACGGATACAACTCGGGCGCGCTGCGTCGTGCAGTTGATGCCGGTCTGGTCGACATGAACGACATGGTTGAAATCTGGAAATCCAAGCCGATCCCCGAAGGTCCGGTTGTTCTGCGTACAGCGCTGCCTGCGGATGTAAAAGAAAAGATGACAGCCCTGATGGCTGGCCTGCACGAGAAAGACCGTGATTGCTTCTACGGCGTTGCCGCAGGTGAGGCGAAAGCGTTCGAGCCGATCACACATGATGCCTACGAAGTCATCATCGAAGCACGCAAGCTGAAGTCCAACTAAGCCTGAATACCCAATGATCGGGGTCCGGCGAAAATCCGGGCCCCGTTTTTCCACCCAGGAGCATTCCATGACAGACCTGACCGCTGGGTCCCCGACCGTCGACCAGATCCGCGATGACTATACGGCGATGACGCGCCGCAAACGGGTCTATGGTGGTATCCTCCTGATCCTGTTCGTTGCCGTTATGGCCTCGGGCTTTCGTGTTGCTGACGACCGCAACGCTGGCAGTTTCCGCGATGGCTGGACGCGTATTTTCGACTACCCCGCTGAGGTTTTGGCCGAGGCGTGGGAAAAAATCGGCGCGCTGCCGGAAAACCTGGCCAAGTTTTTCCCCGCGCTGATCGAAACACTGAATATCGCGGCCGCTTCGACCTTGATCGGTGCGATTGCAGGTACGTTTCTGGCCCTGATGTCGACGCGCGGCATGGCACTTTGGCCCGCCTTGATCCCTTTGTTTCGCCGAATTGCAGATGTGTGCCGCGCCGTCCCCGAGATTGTGATCGCACTAGTTCTGATTTTCATTTTGGGCGGTGGTCCGGTTCCGGCGATGATTGCGATTGCCATTCACACAGCAGGTGCACTGGGCAAGCTGTTTTCCGAGGTCAACGAAAACGCCTCGCTCAAGCCGGTTGAGGGCCTGCAGTCGGTGGGTGCGAACTGGTCGCAACGCATGTATCTGGGCGTGATCCCACAGGCCGGTCCCAACTATGTCAGCTATGCACTGCTGCGGTTCGAAATCAATATTCGCGCCTCGGCCATCCTGGGTTTTGTTGGCGCTGGCGGTCTGGGTTATGAGCTGCGCAACGCCATGTCCTGGGGACAGGGGCGGTACGATGAGGCCGCGGCCATTTTCCTTCTGCTTTTTGTAACAATCGTCGTCGTGGACCAGCTGTCAGGTGTTCTGCGCGACCGTCTGACTCATGGGTCGGAAAAAGGAGCCTCGGTATGAGCACCTTCGCAACCAATCTGACCGTCGATGAGCTCAAAGCCCAAGCAGACCGTCTGTTCAGTCGCAAAAGGCTGGTGAATTTCGGGCTGCCCGCGCTGGTGCTTGTCTATTTGGTCTACGTCTTCTTTGCGTTTGATGTTCCGGGCCTCGCGGCGCGAGCAAATTGGGAAAACGGCAAGACGCTTGTGTCTGACAGCTATAGCTACAAGACGCATATCGAGCGTGACAATCGAACTGGCGAGGTTTCGGCCGCGATCGAGGGCGAGCGCAAGGGCGCGTACCCCGAAGGTCAGGCCCCGGATTGGGTGACGCTGGGCGAGACAACCGTGATCGATCTGGAAGACGGCCACGTGGTGCGATTCGGGCCGGAAACGGTTGAATATGACATCCCCGGTTATGGAACCGTTCGGGCAACGCCCAGCCGCTCGGCTGGCGTACAGGCAGAGTTGCCTGCGGGTGACGTGCCAGAGTGGATCAACGTTTCGAAGAACCGCTTGGCAATCAAGACGGATGCTGGCCGTCTGACCGTCACACGCAATCGGTCGGAAGTGTTTCGCTACTTCACCGGGTGGGAGCTGTTCTGGTTCACGCTCGACAGCCCCTACTATGGCAAGTCGTTCCCCGAACTGGCCGGACGCGCGGCGTCGGGTGAGGCGGGTACAATTTTCAATGATTTCTGGACCAACAAGATGTGGCGGCATCAGGACGTGGCCTGGGCGATCTTCGAGACGATCCTGATGGCGTTTCTGGGCACGCTGGGCGCGGCCATGGTCGCGTTGCCACTGGCCTTCCTTGCGACGCGCAATTTCAATCCGATGAAATCCATCCGCTTTGCAACGCGTCGCGTGTTCGACTTTGTGCGCGGTGTGGATGCCTTGATCTGGACCGTGGTGCTGGCCCGCGCCTTTGGTCCCGGACCTTTGACAGGCGCGCTGGCCATACTGGTGACCGACACCGGGACCTTTGGCAAGATCTTCTCGGAAGCGTTGGAGAATGTGGACCAGAAGCAGATAGAGGGCGTTCAGTCCACAGGAGCAAATGCGCCGCAGAGATACCGATTTGGGGTCATTCCGCAAGTCACGCCCGTTTTGTTGAGCCAGCTATTGTATTTTCTGGAATCCAACACCCGCAGCGCGACGGTGATTGGCGCAATCACAGGCGGCGGTATTGGCCTTCTACTGACGCAGGCAATCATCACGCAAAAGGATTGGGAAGAGGTCGCCTACTACATCATCCTGATCATCCTGATGGTCATGTTGATGGACTGGTTCTCGGGTTGGTTGCGCAAACGGTTGATCCAGGGCGAAGCGGGTAAAAAACGCAAGCCGCGTGATGCTGCACGCAAGACATTCCTGTTGCCCTGAACAAAGATGGGGACATTCAATGGCACGACTGCGCGCTGATCAGCCGTATATTCATAATGATTGTCAGATCACCAACAGCAGCTTTGGCGCATATGTCGAGATTGGTGCTGGCAGCCGAGTGGCGAACTCGGTTTGGGGCGATTATTCCTATTGCGACCGGACCTGCGATATTGCCAATGCCGAAATTGGAAAGTTCGCAAATATAGCAAGCTTTACTCGTATCGGGGCGACAGATCATCCGATGGACAAGGCCTCGCTGCATCATTTTCACTATCGTTCCGCCGACTATTGGGACGATGCCGAAGATGATGCGGATTGGTTCGCTCATCGCGCCAGTCGCACCGCCCGGATCGGGCATGACACCTGGATCGGACACGCTGCGATTATCAAGCCCGAGGTCACGATCGGCAATGGTGCCGTGGTTGCCTCGGGTGCAGTGGTTACCAAAGACGTACCGCCCTACACGATTGTCGCGGGTGTGACGGCGCAGATGTTGCGCAGAAGGTTCCCCGAGATCGTGGCCGATCGCATGGAACAGCTTGCATGGTGGGATTGGGACAACCCGAAACTTCGTGCGGCTTTGCCCGACTTTCGCACGCTAAGTGCCGAGGCGTTTCTGGAAAAATACGCGTAACCCTGTTCCTGCAGATCCAAAAACCGAAAACCCCCTGTGGGGGTCTAGTCTTCGTTCAGGGTCAGTGTGACCCGCTCACCCGCGAAAACGGTTCGCCCATATTCAACGGGCTGGCCATCTGGGTCCGCGTTCACGCCAACCGAGAACAGAACCGGGGCCCCTTCGGACAGCTGGAGCTGTAAGGCTTGTGTCGCCGTTGCCCCGCGCGCTGTCAAACGGGTCGAGATGCGTGTGTAATCCGCGATGCCGCTAGCTTGCAGAGCTTTTGTGACCGATTGCGTTTCGGTCAGTGTCTGCAACAGGTTGGGAAAACGCGCGGCTGGAAAAACGCTTTGAAACACGGCCACAGGCTGTCCGTCCGCCAATGACAGGCCGTCATAGACATGCACCGGATCGCCTTTGTCCAAACCCAAGGCTTCCGCTTCGGCTTCATCTGCTGCGCGTGTGGTCAGCGCGAGGATTTTCTTGCCCGGCATCTTACCGCTGGCCGAGATGTTTTTGTGGTATCGCACCCTTTTGCCGATTGGATAATCCGTGGGGCGCGCCGCTACAAACACCCCTGCGCCGCGCCTGGCGTGGACCAGACCTTGTTCCGACATGTCTGCCAACGCGCGCCGCACAGTGTGGCGATTGACGCCATAAGTGGCGGCCAATTGTGCTTCGGTCGGCAGGCGATCTCCGGTTTGATAGCGCCCTTCGGCGATGTCCGAGGTCAGGCGCAGGGCGATGCTTTTCCAGATCGGCGTTTTGCTCATGTCATCAAATCTTCACACCATCACGGATTGCGACTCGGATACCTAAAGGGTAATATTTGTCTAGTTGTATAGTTCATGTAGACAACCCGGCCAAGAGGCTTTGATGACAAATCAGACAGAAATCGCGACGCAGGCGCGGAAGGAATGGATGGGTCTGCTGGCCCGTGCGCCGGACGATGCGTTGATGACGCTATGGGATGGCATTCAGGACCGCCCAAGCTTTGAGTGGCTGCGCAGCCCCGAAGTGGGTGGCGTCATGGTGAGAGGTCGCACCGGAGCTACCGGAGCGCCGTTCAATCTGGGTGAAATGACCGTCACGCGCTGTTCGGTCGTGCTGCAGGATGGCACGGTTGGTCACGGATATGTGCAGGGCAGATCCAAGCCTAAAGCCGAAGTCGCAGCGTTGATTGATGCTATGATGCAGACACCGGCGGCGGATGATCTGCAGGCCCGATTGCTCGACCCATTGCAGCAACAAATGCAAGCGGCCAAGGCGACACGCGCCGCCAAGGCAGCTGCCACCAAGGTCGAGTTTTTCACGCTGGTCCGGGGGGAAGACTGATGGCCGCGCAAACACAGTTTTCCGGGGGCTTTCAAAACGCACCTGTCCAGGCCGCCCACGCGTTTCGTGCGGCCATGACCGTCATGGCGCGCCCGGGTGAAATCCGCACCCTCATGGGCACTGAACCCCCTGCGCCTTTGTCCATGGCAGCAGGCACGCTCTTGCTGACGCTGTGCGATCCCGAAACAAAGGTCTATTTGGCGGGTGATGCTGACACCGATGCGGTGTGCAAATGGCTGACCTTCCACACGGGCGCGCCGATTGTGTCTGCGGGCAACGCTGATTTCGCCGTTGGTACGTGGGGCGCACTAGGTCCCTTGAACGCCTATCGTATTGGCACGCCGGAATACCCGGACCGGTCTGCGACCCTAATTGTAGAATGCGACCAGCTTGAGCAAAGCGGTGCCATTCTGAGCGGCCCTGGGATCAAGGACACCGCGCGGTTGTCTCTGCCGGATGTTCCAGCGCTTCAATACAATGCGATGCTGTATCCGCTGGGGTGCGATTTCTTCTTTACCTGCGGTGACAAGATCGCGGCCCTGCCGCGCAGCACGCAGATCAGGACAGAGGGCTAAGCGATGTATGTAGCTGTCAAAGGGGGCGAAAAAGCCATCGAGAACGCCCATACGTGGCTGGCCGAAGAACGCCGGGGCGCGACTGATGTGGCGGAACTGAGCCTTGCGCAGATCCGCGAACAACTGAGCCTTGCCGTGAACCGGGTGATGGCCGAGGGGTCATTATTCGACCCCAACCTTGCAGCGCTGGCGATCAAACAGGCGCGTGGCGATCTGATCGAAGCGATCTTTCTGGTCCGTGCTTACCGTACGACTCTGCCGCGCTTTGGCTATTCCAACCCGGTCGAGACCTCTGAGATGGCGTGTGACCGTCGGATCTCGGCCACGTTCAAGGATGCGCCGGGGGGGCAGGTTCTGGGGCCAACTTTCGACTACACGCACCGTTTGCTGGATTTCAAGCTGGCTGCTGATGGTGAAGCCCCTAAGGCACCCGAAGGCACGGCACGTCAGGAACCGACGCCCCATATCACCGAGTTCCTGAAAGGTGAGGACATCATTCAGGATGAACCCGCCAGCGATGACACCCCGGGCGACCTGACCCGCGAGCCGATGGAGTTTCCGTCAAACCGACCGCTGCGCTTGCAATCACTGACCCGTGGGGACGAGGGCTTTGTACTGGGCATGGCCTATTCCACCCAGCGCGGCTACGCCCGCAACCATGCGTTTGTCGGAGAGCTTCGGATCGGCAAGGTCGCGGTGGAAATGGAGATCCCCGAGCTGGGTTTCGCCATTGATATCGGTGAGGTTGAACTAACCGAATGTGAGACGGTCAACCAGTTCACGGGCTCGAAGACAGAACCACCACAGTTCACACGTGGCTATGGTCTTGTCTTTGGTCAGTCCGAACGAAAATCCATCGCGATGGCTTTGGTCGATCGCGCGCTGCGTTGGGAAGAACTGGGCGAAGACAATCTGGGTGCACCCGCGCAGGACGAAGAATTTGTCCTGAGCCATGCGGATAACATTCAGGCCACTGGCTTTCTCGAGCATATCAAACTGCCGCATTACGTCGACTTCCAGTCTGAGCTGGAGCTGGTCCGCAAACTGCGTCGCGAGGCTGAAGAACGCATTACGCCAAAGGAGGCCGCAGAATGAAGGCCGTCGTTTTTGATATCGGGAATGTGCTGATCCGATGGGATCCGCATCTGGCATGGTTGCACGAGATGGGCAGCCGCGAGGCCGTGGCAGAGTTCCTGACCCGCATCGATTTTCAGGATCGCAATCTGAGGGCGGATGGCGGCGAGAACTTCGCCGATCTGGCGTCAGAACTGGATGACGTCGAAGACCAACGGCGCCTGAGTGTGTATGTTGAGCGCTATGCCATGACCGTTCCGCAAAAGATCGAAGGAACCTGGCAGCTGCTCTATCGATTGAAAGAACAGGGCACGCAGGTTCACGCGATTACAAACTGGTCGGCGGAAACATGGCCGGTTGGTGTTGGCGCGCATCCCGAGTTGGGCGACGTCTTCGGCGTGACGGTAGTCTCTGGTCAGGAAAAGCTTTTGAAGCCGCAACCCGAGATTTTTCATCGCTTGTGTGAGCGAGCCGGGCTTGCGCCTAAAAACTGCATTTTCATCGACGACGGGCTGCACAACGTCGACGGCGCGCGCGCCGTTGGCATGGATGGCATCCACTTTACGACGCCTCAAGCGCTGGAAAGCGCGTTGACTGAAAGAGGTTTCCTATGAGCGAGTATAATTTCGCCTACCTGGACGAACAAACCAAACGGATGATCCGTCGGGCGATCCTGAAGGGTCTGGCTGTGCCTGGGTATCAGGTGCCGTTCGCCAGCCGCGAGATGCCGATGCCGTATGGCTGGGGGACGGGTGGCGTTCAGGTCTCGGCCGCGACGCTGACGCCCGAGGATACGTTCAAGGTGATCGACCAAGGCGCAGACGACACCACCAACGCAGTGTCGATCCGCAAGTTCTTTGAGAACACCGCTGGCGTCTCCACCACGGAAGAGACGGAAAAAGCCACTGTCATCCAGACCCGCCACCGCATCCCCGAAGCGAAGCTGCGTGAAGACCAGATCATCGTCTATCAGGTGCCGATCCCGGAACCTCTGCGCTTTTTGGAGCCGCGCGAGACCGAGACGCGCAAAATGCACAGCCTTGAAGAATACGGGCTGATGCATGTCAAATTGTATGAGGACATCAGCCAGCACGGTGCGATCTCAACCGCTTATGCCTATCCGGTCAAAGTATCCGGGCGGTATGTGATGGATCCGTCTCCGATCCCGAAATTCGACAACCCAAAGCTCGAGATGGACGCGATCCAATTGTTTGGTGCAGGGCGGGAACAGCGTATCTATGCAGTGCCTCCGCATACCAAGGTCGTGAGCCTCGATTTCGAGGATTACCCGTTTGAGGCCACCAAAGCCAACCATCTCTGCGATCTGTGCGGGGCCGAGGACAGCTATCTGGACGAGGTCATCATGGATGATGCAGGGAACCGGATGTTTGTCTGTTCCGACACCGATTATTGTCGGTCGCGCCGCGAAACAGGCCACGTGGGCCGACTGGCTGAGGAGAACGCAGCATGACCCCCCTGTTGCAAGTCAAGGGCATCGAAAAACGCTATGGCGCGCGGATCGGATGCACAGATGTGAACTTCGATCTCTACCCCGGAGAAGTGATGGGGATCGTCGGCGAAAGTGGGTCCGGCAAATCGACCTTGCTCAACTGTCTGGCCGGGCACCTGGAACCGGACGCTGGGCAGGTGATCTTTGATACCCGCGTGGACGGACCGGTAGACACAGTCACCATGTCCGAACCGGAACGCCGAATGCTCGGCCGCACTGACTGGGCCTTTGTGCATCAACACGCACGCGACGGGCTGCGGATGTCTGTCAGCGCGGGCGGCAATATTGGTGAGCGGCTGATGGCCGTCGGTGATCGGCACTATGGCGATATTCGGGACAAGGCTATCGACTGGCTTGGCCGCGTCGAGATTGAAGCAGCCCGTGTGGACGATCGCCCCAGCGCGTTTTCTGGCGGGATGCAGCAGCGTCTGCAGATCGCGCGCAATCTGGTGACGGGCCCTCGGCTGGTGTTCATGGATGAACCGACCGGTGGTCTGGACGTATCCGTTCAGGCGCGCTTGCTGGATTTGTTGCGTGGTCTGGTGCGTGAGATGGGGCTGAGCGCCATCATCGTGACGCATGATTTGGCCGTGGTGCGTCTGTTGGCGGACCGGCTGATGGTGATGAAAAGCGGTCATGTGGTCGAAGCTGGGTTGACCGACCAGGTGCTGGACGACCCTCAGCACGCCTATACGCAGCTGCTTGTGTCCAGCGTCCTTCAGGTTTGAGTGTTTGGGAAAAGATGAAGCGATGATTGAACTGATCGATGTAAGCAAAAGCTTTACCCTGCATAATCAGGGCAGTGCTGTGATCCCGGTGATGCAAGGTGCGTCGCTGAAGGTTGAGCCGGGGGAATGTGTTGCTCTGACGGGGGCGTCCGGTACTGGCAAGTCCACGCTGATGCGAGTGATCTATGGCAACTATCTGGCGGCCTCTGGTCAGGTGTTGGTTGGTGGGCTGGACGTGGCGAAGGCCGAACCACGACAGATCCTGTCTCTGCGTCGCGATACGTTGGGTTATGTCAGCCAGTTTCTGCGGGTTGTGCCTCGGGTGCCGACGCTGGAAGTTGTGGCAGAGCCGCTGCTGGCCGTAGGTGCGGACAAGCAAATTGCGCTGGACAAGGCGGCCGGGTTGCTGAAACGTGTGAACATCCCCGAGCGTTTGTGGACCCTGAGCCCCACGACCTTTTCTGGCGGTGAACAGCAGCGGGTGAACATTGCGCGCGGCTTTGCACATGAGTATCCCGCGATGCTTTTGGATGAGCCGACGGCGAGCCTGGATGCGCAGAACCGGGAAACCGTGTTGTCTCTGATTGAAGACGCAAAGCATCGTGGTGCGGCGATTGTTGGGATTTTCCACGACATTGAAGCGCGTAAGCGGGTTTGTGACCGCGAGGTCAATGTTTCGGATTTTACACCGGGGCTGGCTGCATGACGCTTGCTCCGGTCATAGCGGTTGTCGGCCCCTCGGGCGTCGGTAAAGACAGCGTCATGCAAGCGTTGGTGGCCCAAGCATCGGGCATCCAACGCCTGAGGCGCGTGATTACCCGTCCTGAAGGGGAAGAGGGCGAGGATTTCGACCGGGTTTCCGTCGCGACGTTTCAGCAGATGGAACGGGCCGGGGCTTTTGCGTTGAGCTGGCCTGCGCATGGCTTGTTTTACGGTGTTCCGACCGAGATCACACGACAGCGAAACGAGGCAGATGCTGTTCTGGTCAACCTATCAAGAAAGGTATTGGTTCAGGCGCAGGAGGTTTTCGGCGATCTGATCGTGATTTCCCTGACTGCCGAAGCTGATGTTCTGGCACAGCGCTTGTCCGCAAGGGGGCGGGAAAGCGCGACGGAACAGGCGCGGCGGTTGGGTCGTGCCAAAGCGCCTTTGCCTGATGGTTTGAAACGGGTCATCGAAGTCGACAACTCCGGCGCGCTGGAAGACACCGTCGCCGAGATCCTTGCGCGACTTCAACCGGAAAGCGCGTAGCGATGGATCAGGTGAAACCGACCATCCTCAGCCTCGCCCATCAGGGCCAGATCGGTGATCTGGAGGGGCTGCGGCAGCAACGGGGCCAGGTGGGCTTGCAACGCCTCTTGGGTGGCCCGAAGGGTCGGTTTGTCCAGCTTGCCGCTGAGCGTGATGTGAAAGCGAAACGCGTCCAGCACGTAAGGATAGCCCCATTGAACCAGATTGGCCTCCTGTTCCGGTGTCAGGCCAGCGGCGCGGCGGCGCGCCAGCTCAGCCTCGGTTGCGGCTTCGCGAAAACTGTCCAACTGCTGAACGCAAGCGGCGGCCAAGGAATTCAGCGTCCGCGTTTCGCCTTTTGGGCGCAGGGCAAGAAAACGGCCAAGCCGGGCGATCTCAAGGCCCTCCAGCGTCACAGGAGGTTGGCTGGAGGCGAGCGAACCGCAAGCTGCGTGCAAGGCGTCGAAGGTCTGGCCCTCGCACAGTCGGAAGGGGGGTTTCAGCGTCGCGTGCAGCCCGTATTTGCGTGGCACATCCGTAACAGCGGCAACGTCGATGTCTCCGACTATCGGATGCGCGACCAAAGATCCGGTTTCCATGTCCCAACCCAGCCAGCTGGTTGCAAATTTCGTCCACTCCGCCTTAGCGGGTGGCGCAAAATAAATCGCGTATCGCGTGAATGTCACATTGGCCTCCTATTGCGTGGCCTTCCACTACCTCAAACTGCGTGAAGTTCAGATGACAGAAGACTTGATCCTTGCCAATGCCACGCTTGTGTTGCCGAATGAAACCGTAACCGGCAGCGTCCGGATTTTGGGCGAGACCATCGCCGCGATTGATACCGGAAACGCGGTTCCGCGTGGTGCAATCGACTGCGAAGGCGACTATGTCAGTCCCGGTCTCGTCGAACTGCACACTGATAACCTTGAACGCCACATTCAACCCAGGCCAAGGGTGGATTGGCCTCATGCCGCTGCGATCCTTGCGCATGACGCGGAATTGGCCAGCACTGGTATCACGACCGTGTTTGACGCCATGCGGGTGGGCTCGATCCCGTCGGGTGCGGCACGTTATGGAAAGTATGCGCGTGGCCTATCGCAGGAATTGTGGGATCTGCGGGAACAGGATGCGCTGAAGATCAGCCACTTCCTGCACCTGCGGGCCGAGGTGTGTTCCGAGACCTTGGTCGAAGAGCTGGATGAGTTCGGGCCAGAGGACCGGGTTGGTCTTGTGTCGATCATGGATCACACACCCGGACAGCGGCAGTTCCGCGACATGACCAAACTTGAGGCGTATATGAAGGGCAAACATGCGATGGACGATGACACATTCCTGCAGCATGTGGCCCAGTTAAAGGGTCTTCGCGACCGTAATGGCGATGTGCATGAGGTTGAGACCGTCAAAGCCGCGCGTCGTTTTGGGGCGGTTTTGGCCAGTCATGACGATACGACGGAAGATCAGGTGAAAGTCTCGGCAGGTCACGGTATCCGACTGGCTGAGTTTCCGACCACGGTCGAGGCAGCGCGTGCCTGTCACGATCACGATATCAAGGTCATGATGGGGGCACCCAACATCATTCGCGGTGGCTCGCATTCGGGCAACGTCGCGGCCCGCGAGTTGGCCGAACTTGGGCATCTGGACATCATGTCCTCGGATTATGTGCCGTCGGCCCTATTGCTGTCGGCGGCCATGCTGGGCGAGATGTGGGATGATATGGCGCGTGGGATGAAAACCGTCACTCTGGCCCCCGCGCAAGCCGCAGGGTTGGAGGACCGGGGCGAGTTGCGTGTCGGCGCCCGAGCCGATGCCATCCGTTTTCGAATGCGGGCAGGGGTTCCTGCACTTAATTCAGTATGGGCGCGCGGTCGGCGTGTGGCGTGATCACGCGGTATAGAAGAGGTATCGGTCCGGGGCGATCGTTTCGGGCCCTTTGATCTGGTTAAAGCCGACAAGGGGCTGACCGGAAATCAGCAAACCGCCGGGCTGCATGACCAGCGCGATCAATGGGCTGAGCCGCGCGGCTTCAGCCACATCTTCCTGTTTGATCCCGCGACCAAAATCGTAATGAGCCAACGCGATCTTTTGCCCGTCTGCCGCCAGTTTCTTCAGCATCGGCTCGGCCTCACCTTGCAGGAAATCTTCGGCCGGAGGGGTGCTGTCCGGGTGGCATTGCAGGACCCGGTCCATCACCCAGATCCGTCGTTCCGGTAGGATTTCGCGCAGGTGATCATAGGTCCGGCCATTGCCCAGACCCATGTCCAGCACATCGCCTGGCTGTCCGCTGATGCGCTGGGCGGCCCAGTTCAACCCGTCGCGTTGAGCCGTCAGTCGGCGCAGCATGGAATCCAGTCGGCTCATGATGGTGTCCTTATTCGTTCTTGGGCGCGACCCAGATCGTGGCCGGGCCGTTCAACAATTTGCGCAGAAGGGCCTCGGTAAAGGTCCAGATGTCCTGATCATGGACAAGATGATGGGTCAATATGCCAAATGGTTCAGCGTTGTCTGCGCGTCCTTCGCGCCGGTCGCGCAACAGATCAACTGTCTGCGCGATCAGGATGTCGGGGTTGATCAGGCCGCGGGTATCTCGCCAGTCAATCGGGTCAAGATGGGTGTTGATTTGTTCCAGCCCCGGTGCGGCAAAAGGTGTTTTGCGCGGCGTCGCAGTGGACAGGACACGATAGCCCAGGCGGGGAAGTTGCGCGACCATCTCGGGCGCGATGCGGTTCCACGGGGGAACAAACATGGATCGCACGTTACCACCGAGCAGATCACCAAGACGGGCCATCCCTGTCTTTGCATCATCAACCATCTGGTCCAGCGGTCGATTGAGACGGAACTCGGCCTTCTTCTCTCCCACAGGCGCGTGGTTTTTGTGCGCCCAGCCATGCACCACAGGGATCAAAGAGGGTCGATCCGCGACATACTCAGCCAACACCGGGGTCGCGTCGCGGGGGATGACAGCCAGATGAACAGGCAGGCCCAATTCCGCAGACAGATCAGCCAATTGGTCCAATTGAGGAGTTGGAGCGACGGCGTCATCGTCACGCCACCAGAGCGGAAATGACATACCCGATGCACGCCAGTGATCCAGCTCGGCGTCCAGAGGATGCCAGTCGGGGGTCATGCACGCTGCTCCAGCAGGCGTTTGGCGATGCGTACGCTTTGGGCAGCGCCGCCAAATCCGAAATCCTGTTTTGCGCGGGGTCCATCAGCAATGATGCGTTCGACCGCTTGCGCAAGTGCGGCCCCGCTCAGGTTCCGACTTTCCAGAACTTCGATAGCGGACAAGCCAGACAGGCTCTGCCCGCGCAGACCTTGTTCAACCTCTTTGCCATCATCGAAGGGGATAAATACCGCTGGTGTACCGCTTTGCAGAATATCCATAGCGGTGTTGTAGCCGCACATGCTGACCGACGCTGCCGCAAGCGGCAGCATCTGACGAAAATCGGGCCGCACAGGTTCAAGGATGACCGAGGTGCCTTTGGCCTGTTCCGACAGTTCGGCAATCCGCGCCTTTGCATCCGTCCCGCCGACCAACAGGCGCCAACGCGTGTTGGGCATCTGGCGGGCTGCCTCGATGGCCGCACAAAAGATCGGCTGTCCTACGGACCCGCCGCCTGCGCTGACCAAAATTTCATCTTCACCCACCAAATCCGGGTGGGGTTGGGGTAATTCAGGCGCGACAAAGCCGGTATAGTGCACACGGTCGGCCAGTTGATCTGACACCGGCCAACTGACGGATAAGGGCGTTACGCTTTCGGTCGAATGAACCAGTACGCCGTCATAGTAACGCTTTACGATGTCGTCCGCGCGTTCTGCTTTCGCTGGTTTCGAGGGCGGGGCCAGAATATCTCGGATCGACCCCAGAACAACCGGACGTACCGGCAGCTTAGTTGCCGTTTCCAACGCTGCGCCGAATTCGGCGGCCAGCGATCGACGGCCAAAGGGATAAAGCTCTGTGATCAGCACCTGCGGCTGGAACGTCTTTAAGGCCTGAACCAGAGCCGTCGTCCGCGCCGCATGATAGGCGGCGTCAGCCTCTTCGCCGGTTTCGGTCAGCAAGCGGGTGAAATTGGTGCCGTCCGACCTTAAAGGGGGCAGCCCAAACAACGTCATCCCACGGCTATCCAGCTGCGGTGCAGGCATTCCACCCGTCACCACCATGACTTCGTGACCGTCATCCCGAAATGCACGACCAAGGGTCAAAGCGCGGCTGAGATGCCCTGTTCCCAGCAGGTGGGTGACAATGATCATCACCTTCATGGCAAAGTCTCGCGTTTTGGCAGGCGTATGGGATCGGGGTCAGCGGTCATGGTTTTCATATCGACGATATACAGCCGATTGCGTTTGATCTTGAAGGGGGCAGGTCCTTCGAAATTCCAACCCCAAGCTTGGGCCAGAATGACCCGCATGATGCCGATATGGCAGACAGCCACCGCATCGTTTTGCAGAGCGGACAGCCAGGGGCGCAACCGGTTACGAACGTCAGCCGGACTTTCACCGTTTGGCGGGCGGAAATCCCAACCCCAATCTTCGATATGTTTGTAACCGCTTGTTGTGTCAGCGATCAGATCAACGCCGCGCTGACCCTCCCAATCGCCCCAGTTCATCTCGGTCAGCGCGTCTGACGTTTGCGGGCTGCGACCCGAGACGATTTGGGCGGTCTCATTGGCCCGTTGCAGCGGGCTGGACCAGATGTCAGCCTGTGCCCATTCGTGTGGCAGGCAGTAGCCTGACAGTTCTGAGCGCGCGTCATCGTCCAGGGAAATGTCGCTGCGGCCCTGTATCTGACCGGCGCGGTTCCAATGTGTGCGCCCGTGGCGAAGCAGCGCAAGCCTGGTCATGTCAAATCCTTCAGTAACGGGCGGAGAGTTGCCCAAAGGCGGGCAGTGGCTTGTGGCATAAGATGACGGTCAGCCACATACTCGCGAGCAGCCGCGCCGAGGGAGCGGCGCAGCGATGCGTCCTCCAGCAGAGTTTGCAGACGGTCTGCAAAGCCTTGCGACCCGGTGTCGACCGAAGGGTAAGTCGCAGGGGCCAGCACATCTCGAACACCCGGTCGATCTTGTGCGAGCACCGGTACGCCCGCAGCCTGCGCCTCCAAGTAAATCATCCCGTAAGCTTCGTTCACACCGGGCCAAACCAGCACAGAGGCGTGTTCATAGGCCGCTTGCAGCGCATCGCGGTTGAGCTGACCCAGAAAACTGACCTTTTCTCCAAAGGTCTCCATCAAAGCCTCGACTTCGGGTCGAGCGGGTCCATCGCCAGCGATGTTCAGGTGCCAGTCACCCGCCAGATGCGAAAGCGCCTCGGCTAAGATCTGGTAAGAGGCCAGCTTGTCCCCGTGGCGCATCATGCCAACGGTCAGCATCGGACCTTCCCCGCTGGTTGCAGCGGGAAGTTGGGATTGCGGCAGAAATGGCGGCAGCTCGACCAAAGCCTGATCGCCAAATCGATCCCGTTCCAATGTGATCAGGTCGTTGGCGGTGTGATAAAATATGACATCGGCGGCGTCGCCGGCCCGATGTGCAGCGGCGGCAAACTCAGCCCAGGGTCCGGTCAACCGGCTGGATGCGCGGGTACTTTCCAACTGTACATAAGGGATGCCGCGCGCCTTGCAGACCTGCGGACCCAACAAATCGGGGGCTTTGTAGTAATTGTGATATGTCACCCACAGAGCCGTGTCCGAGGGCAGGTCGGTGACTAACCTCTGTGCTTCCTTGTCTGCCGCACGCTGCAAGGCATGTTGCAGGTCCATATCACCGCGCTTGTCGTAAATCCTGAGGTCTGAAACCAGATCAACCGTGTCGCCTTCGGCAGCAAGGGCCTTGATCAGGTTCCGCGCCATTTCGCGGTCGCCCGAAGGGGTTGGGCTGTTGGGGGATTTCATCGGTGCATAAAATGCGACCCGTGCCATCACGCGGTTTCCATGCACATGGCGTTTAGTCGCTTCGAGAGCTGGAC
Source organism: Ruegeria sp. HKCCD7303 (assembly GCF_013111185.1). Taxonomy (GTDB): domain Bacteria; phylum Pseudomonadota; class Alphaproteobacteria; order Rhodobacterales; family Rhodobacteraceae; genus Ruegeria. The sequence continues at coordinate 19,167 of NZ_WVRE01000003.1, forward strand.
GATGCCCGGGTCCATCCGAAACTCGGCTATAAGGCGATCATAAGCCGCAAGCGCCATTTGGGCTGCTTGTTGCGGATTGTTGGCCAGTGATTCAATGGCTGCTGCCAGCGCGCTCGGGTCGTCGCTGGACAGGATGCCGTGCGTTCCGGTTTCGATGAATTCCGGGATTGCCGAGACCGGGGTCGAAAGGATCGGCAAACGCTGAGATGCAGCCTCCATCAAAACATTCGGCAGCCCGTCACGGTCGCCATCTGCCGCAATGCGGCTGGGGAGCACAAACAGGTCTGCCTTTCGCATCGCCTCGATCACTTCGGGCTGATCACAGGCGCCTTTCCAGGTGATGTGATCCGCGATACCAGCCACGCGGGCCTGAGCCCGCAAGGCATCGCCCAAACCGCCACCGCCGATATGGGTCCAGTGCCAGTCCAGAGTTTCCGGCAGTAAGGCAAAAGCAGCGATCAGCCGATCGAACCCCTTTTTCTCAACCAGTCGCCCGACAGAGATCATATGGAAGGGACCGTTTGCGGAGCGCAAAGTGCGCGTCGGCGGGTCTGGAAACCGTGACAGGTCAAGACCATGATAGATCAGGTCCATACGATTTGGATCGTCTGCCAGGCCCCGCAAATGCTCGGCCCCAATGGCTGTGCAGGTGGCACCGAATGTGGCGCCATGGGTCGCAGCCTGCAGCTTTTCACGCTTTTCCCATTCCGGTGAGGTCCAGATGTCTTTAGCGTGGGCAGAGAAACTCCATGGCAGTCCACGCATAATGGCCGCATATCGGGCAACCGAGGACGGCGTGTGCATGAAATGCGCATAAAGCCCCAGAACTTCCGGGGGTAGTTCGGCGGCCAGAACACAGGCTTGCCCAAAGCGCCGGATGCGATTTGGTGTTGGGTCGCGACGCAAGTCCTGCCGCCAGATCCGGTAAGCCTCGGCATAGCCGGGCAGGGTTTGCGCAATCGCCCGCGCTGCCCACACACGCTGTGGTTCCTGATAAAGGTATTCAGGCAAATAGTGGACTTGTCCGGCGAAGCGGTCGTGCAAGGGATGGCGTTTGGTATCTGTCGGGTGCCGCAACGACCAGATGTCGAACTGGTGACCCGCGTCCTGCAAGGCGACAAGTTCCTGCGCAATAAACGTTTCGGACAGTCGCGGCCAGCCTTTGACCACAACTGCCAAATTAGGGGAATCTGAAGTCATCCGGTGGCTCGTTCCTGTTCCCAGGCCAGCAGATCGTCGATGCGATCGGTGACGTAATCCAACCCGTCCAACAAACCGGTCTGGATGGCCTGCGATGGCAAGGATTGTTTGGGCAGGTTTTGGATCGCGGCGATCATCGCCTCGGGGGTCAGGCCGTCACGGTGTTCGTCCAGCATTTTGACCAAGCCCAGCTCTTCCGCGCGAGAGGCGCGAATCCACTGCTCCAGCCGGGGCGTGGTACGTGGGACGATGACGGCGCGTTTGTCGAAGGACAGAACCTCGCAAAAGGTGTTGTAGCCGCCCATGCAAACAACGCCTTCAGCCCCTGCAAACAGCGTTTCGATCTGGGATTCGAACCCAACTGCGGTTACTCGACCGTTCAGTGCCGCAACGCGCGCTTCGAAATCCTCGCGCAATTCGCCGGACAGGAAGGGGCCGTATACCAGAACAGCGCGCGGCGACAAATTTGGGTCTTTCTCGTAAGCGGATAGAACAAGGTTCACCATCGCCTTGCCATCGCCGCCACCACCGGGGGTGATCAGGATATAAGGCTGTTCGGGTGACTCGCCTACAGGGCCAAGATCCCGACGCAGGTATCCCGTCCAATGAATGCGGGATTGTGCGGCAGGGCTCAGCGGTAAGCCCTGGGTGGGGTCATAGATCGACTTTAACCCATAGACCCAGATTTCGTGATAGAACCGTTCGGTCGCTTCAACGGCCTCTTTGCGGGCCCATTCGGCGGCCAACACTTCGGGCTCGTCCAGAACGTCACGCAGCCCAAGCACCAGTTTCGTGCCGCAGTTTCCTTCGAGATAGTTCAACGTCGGCAATAGTTCGCCCCGGAACCCGGTTGGTTCCTTATCGACGATCAGCACATCGGGGTCGAATTGCTGAACCGCCGTCTGTATCAGGCCCGATCGCAGCTCAGTCACTTCGTCGATACCCATTCCAATCGTGCGTGCGGCGTAGGATCCATCGGCGCGTTTGGTCACACCGGGCAGACGCACGTGATCGACGCGGCGCGGAAACGTAAAACGACCCGCCACCGGAGATCCGGTCAGGATAAGCGCTGACGCACTTGGGTCGGCTTGGGTGATCGCAGCAGCCAAAGCCCGCGACCGGCGCAAATGGCCCAGTCCAAACGTGTCGTGGCTGTAAAACAGGATACGCGGCGCGCGGTCCGGTTTTGAGTTGGTGGTGCCAAGGCTCATAGAATTGCCCGTCTTCTTGATCTCGATGCGAAATCCGCGCGTTCGCAAGCGTTATCGTATATTTTTTTGTTGTGCTTGCCAAAGGCAGAAATGCGACCCCGCAAATGTTCCAAGCATTGCGATTTGGCAACATCATATTGAAGAATTAGAGACATATCGCACCAAAGCTTGGAAAGGATCGCAAAAGGACCAAAGAAATCACCAACATATGGGACGCCCGCAACCTTTGCTAACGTCATATTCAATTTCCACTGGATTGGAAACAGGCGCAAATCGCTTGTGCGCCGAGAACACGCCAGAACATGTTCTTGAAACGGGGGCGTGCGAGTGTTTGAACTGCCCGCGACGCTTCTTTATTCTGCACTGCATCGGAAAAACTGGAAACAAGACCCTATGAAACATACCTTTCTGGCCGCGCTCGTATGGGCTTTGTGGTCTTTCGTTCTGGCATTTCCGGTCAGCGTCTCGGCGCAATCATCCTTGATTCCAGGTTACGGTGCCGGAACGGGCAGCACGTCCGAGCCCGCACCTGAAAGCGATCTTGCCGCTGCGATACGCGCCGCCAGCGAGGCGGGCGCAAGTGTGATTGTCATCGACAGCACCGGCCAGGTCGTAACTACAGCAGGCGACGCCGAGGCAAGCCCCACCCAAAACGGCGGTGGGTCGAACAACCCTATGAGCGACGGATCGCAACTGATGAAGGCGCAGGAGCGGTTCTCGAAGTTCCGTGAGTCCATGCAATCACGGCTCGAGGCGCTGCCTTATTCGGTGTTCGAAGTGCAGTATATTCTGCGTCAGACCAGCCCTGACGGGCGTATCCAGACTTATGTCGAGGTCTTGGGCTGGAACATCCTCTTCCTGCTGTTGGGGCGTTGGCTGTCGATCGAGATTTACGGCAAACGCTTTGCTCGGCGTTGGGTTGTGGCCCGGGTCAAAGATGACCCTGTTGGATACCGCGAAAAGATGCCGTTCCTTGTCTTCCGCTTTTTGATGGGGATTGGTGGCACGATCTTTGCCATGCTTATGGCGCTGATTGTTGGGTATCTGTTCTTCGGCGAGGCCGAGGACATCTCGATCCAGTTTACGGTTACAGCCATTTTCACCGCGTTCTTCTTGGCGCGTACTGTATCCGATCTGTGGCGGATGGTTCTGTCTCCCTATCTGAGCCAATACCGCCTGCCGCCGTTTTCCGACAAGAACGCGCGCAGGCTGTACATCTGGGCGTCGGCTTTGGCGACCTACGACATCTCGGTTGTTTTGTTTGCAACATGGGTCGCGGATTTTGGCCTGAATTATAACGTTTATGCTATGGTTTATGGCGGGCTCACGATGCTTGGTGCGTTGGGCAATGTTCTGATGATCTTGTTCAATGCCCGGGCCATTTCGAATGCGATCCGGGGAGGGCGCGCATCAGATCAGGTATCGTTTCTCTTGCGTTTCGTGTCCTTTGGCTGGGCGCCTGCTCTTATCGTTTATGTCGTGTTCAGTTGGTTCCGTTTGGCCGTTGATTTGGCGCTCGAGAATCCGACGCCACTTCCGCTGATTGCAAGCAGTTACCTGATCTTCATGTCCGTCGTCATCGCCTATGGCGCGATGAACTATCTGCTGGAACGGTACTTTGATCGAACCCGCAAGATCGACGAAATAAACGAAGAAGCCGCGGCTGGCGAAGACGACATCGTGCCGTTGGAAACACCTGAGGCCGAGCAGAGAAAGCAATACCTTCTCACCTACGAAGATCTGGCCCGTCGGGTGGCCGGAATTCTGGCCTTTGTGATCGGAGCTTATGCGCTTGTGGTCATCTGGTACCCGGACGCGGACTGGAGCCAGGACCTGCCAGTCGAACGTGCGCTGGATGTGATGGTCATCATCTTCATTGGCTATATCCTGTTCCACTTCTTCCGCATCTGGATAGACAGCAAGATTGCCGAAGAGGTCGATGACGGCACAGAAGCGGAACTGGGCGATGAAGGCGGCGAGGGTGGGCAAAGCCGTCTGGCAACATTGCTGCCCCTGTTCCGGGGTGCAATTCTGGCTGTCGTCGTCGTCACGATTGTTCTGATTGTTCTGATGGAGCTGGGCATCAATGTCAGCCCGCTGTTTGCTGGCGCTGGTGTAGTAGGTTTGGCCGTTGGTTTTGGGTCGCAAACACTTGTGCGTGATATCTTTTCGGGCGCCTTTTTCCTGTTGGATGATGCGTTCCGCAAAGGCGAATATATCGACATCGGGGATGTAAAGGGCACGGTCGAGAAGATCTCGGTCCGGTCCATGCAACTGCGTCATCACCTAGGTGCGCTGAACACCATTCCCTTTGGTGAGATCAAGGTGCTGACCAACTATTCGCGCGATTGGGTTATCATGAAACTGCCCTTGCGCGTGACCTATGACACAGATGTCGAGAAAGTGCGCAAGCTGATCAAGAAACTAGGCCAACAGCTGTTGACCGATCCTGTGATTGGCGACAATTTCATCCAGCCGCTGAAATCTCAGGGTGTGATCGAGATGCAGGATTCCGCGATGATCATCCGGGTTAAGTTCATGACCAAACCGGGTGACCAGTGGCTGGTACGAAAGAAGGTTTATCAGGAAATTCGCGAACTCTTTGCGCGTGAGGGTATCAAGTTTGCCCACCGCGAGGTCACGGTGAGGCTGGCGGATGGAAAAGAAGCCGAGGATCTGACCCCGAAACAGCGTGATGCTGTAACTGGTGCAGTTCAGGCCGCAATTGACGAAGAATACCTGGACGATATCGGCCCCGGAGGCGACGACCGCTAGGGCGTGCTCCCGCCATTTTGAGGGACATCTCTGACGAGATCCCGTCAATATGTTGGGCCCAGCCGCGCGTTCCGCGCGGCGGTTGGGTCAATTGGCGTTCAAGGGCCAAATGGGCTGTGATGTGCCCAATTTCGATGCAGGCAAATCCCAGTGCATTGATGCCTCGCCGACTTTAAGCGCAGGTTTGAGCCGATGACCGGGCCCCCAGCCAGATGCTTCGGTTTCCGTGTTGTAGTCTTTGGGTGTCGGATTGATCGGTGCTGCTTCGGTATCGTCCTTGCCAAGGACAGCCAGAAGTTCAGCTGTGCGGGCAAGGGACAGGTGGGCGTGCATGATGGAACTGCCCGATGCGGCCTCTGAAAGGGCGGACAGAACAGCGGCCGCCATCAAATACCCTGTTGCGTGATCAAGGGCCTGAACCGGCAGGGGGGTAGGTTTGTCCGCCTGCGCCCAGCCCATTCCTGTATGGGCGATGCCCGCGCTCATCTGCACAAGGCTGTCAAAACCGCGCCGGGTGGACCATGGCCCCTGCCAGCCATAGGCATCCAGAGTGACCTCGATCCGGTTCGGAGCCAATTCGTCACGTTTGGCGCGCGTCAGGCCCAAAACATCCAATGCGCCCGGTCGATACCCGTGCACAAACACATCCGCTTGTGACAGCAGCTCTTGCAGCCGCTTCATGCCATCGTTTGTTTTCAGGTCCAGATAGGCGCAGTGCTTTCCCAGTGAGATGTCAGGGATCACCCCCGGTTCATCCCAATCAGGTGGGTCGATGCGCAGAACCTCGGCGCCGAAACCAGCCAGCGTGCGGGTCGAGACCGGACCGGCCAGAACACGTGTCAGGTCAAGTACGCGTAGTCCCGCCAGGGGTCGTTCGGCAGTTGCCTGCGGCCTGTCGCGTAGTTTGACATAGCGCGGCCCTTGCCAACCGATCAGCGGATCGCGTGACACGGCGCGGCCTTGCGGATGTTCCAGCCACTCGGTTCGACTGCGCATGGCAGCGGCAACGCCACCTTCCGCCACGACGGCAGTTTCCAGATCCGCTATGGACCATGACTTAACGGCAGTTGCCACGGCCTCGCGATCAGGCGGAGAACCAAGAACCTTCAGCGCAGCCGCTCGGTGGCGAGTTAAGTTGGTGTGCAACCTGATCCAGCCGTCCGAGGCTTTATAGTCGCCTGCGACCGCATCCCACAGGCTTGGCATGTCCCAACCGTCTGGTTTGAAAGAATAGCCGAACCAAAGGGATGCCAGCCGGTGATCGACCGTGATTTCAGGTTTACCCGAGGACAAGTTTAGCGCTTGCATCAACCGGGCCATTTCGTGACCTACCGCCGCAAAGCTGGCTGTGGCCAATTCAGAAACGGCAAAAGCGCTGGGCAGCGCGCCTTCACCAGTTCTGCGATAGCTGTCCGCAGCAGGAAGGGTGGCCAGAAGGCTCATTGCTGATAGGGGTCCAGGCTGTCGCGCAGCCCGTCACCGAGGAAGTTGAACGCCAGCACGACCACGATGATCGGCAGCATCGGGATGGCCGTCCACGGGTAGATTTCGATCGAGGCGAGGTTCTGTGCATCATTCAGCATGACACCCCAACTGACCGCAGGTGCCCGCAGACCCAACCCAAGGAAACTAAGCGCTGTTTCCCCCAGGATCATGGCTGGTATCGACAAGGTGGCTGATGCGATCAGGTGCGACATGAAGTTGGGTAGCAGATGCTTGCGGATCACGCGGCCCGAGCTCGCGCCCATCATTTCAGCCGCGCGCACATATTCTTCCTCACGCAGTGACAAGAACTTGGCCCGGACTGAACGCGCAAGGCCAGGCCAGTCGAGTATGCCGAGGATAATCGAAATGATGAAGAAAACCGCCACAGGGCTCCAGTTCGATGGCACGGCGGCGGACAGCGCCAGCCAGAGTGGCAGTTCCGGCAACGAGCGCAGAATTTCGATGACCCGGTTGATCGTCCAGTCGATGCGCCCGCCGAAATAGCCAGCCATCGAGCCGAACAAGATGCCCAGAAAGAACGACACAGAGATACCGATCAGGCCCACCGTCAACGAAAGCTGAGCGCCATAAAGGATACGACTGAAGATGTCGCGCCCCAGTCGGTCAGATCCCCACAGGAACAGGGTGGCGCCTTCGGGGGCGCAGAACAGATGAGTGTCGGACGGTATGAACCCGGCCAAACGGTACTCTGACCCTTCGCAAAAGAACCTGATGGGACGAGGGTCGTCTGTGTCGGGCACAAATTTCCACTGGAATGTCTCAAGATCCGCTTCGGCGACGATCGGATACACATGGGGCCCGATGAACTCACCCTCATGGAACCAATTTACAGATTGCGGCGGGGCATAGAGGTGTTCGCCATTTCGCTCGTTCGGCCCATAGGGCGCAATAAACCCGGCAAAGGGCAACATCAGATAACACAACAGCAAGAAAATGCCAGAGATCAGGCCAAGCTTGTGAGTGCGGAACTTGCGCCAGACCAGCACCCAATTTGGCGCGTCCAGATCGGCGCGTTCGAGCTGCTGAACAGACGCTTGCGGATCAAATGGCGCGTCATCGACAAAGCGGTCATCGGGACGATCAGTCATGCTTCGCGCCCCTCATAACGGATGCGCGGATCCAGCATCACCAACAGAATATCCGAGATCATCGTTCCGATCAGCGTGAGCAAAGCGACGAACATCAGGATGAAAGCCGACAGGAACTGATCCTGCGTTTTCAAAGCCGTCAGCAGGGTCGGGCCAATTGTTTGCAGGCCCAGAACAACGGAAACCAGAACTGAGCCTGATACCATTGACGGAAGCAGGTTGCCGATATCGGCCACGAAAGGGTTAAAGGCCACACGCAGTGGGTATTTGGTCAGCATCCGCGACGGGGCCATACCTTTGGCAATCGCAGTTTCGACATAAGGCTTGCCAAGCTCATCCAGCATATTTGCCCGCAGGCGCTGCATCATGGCCGAGGCCCCAGAGGTGCCGATCACGAAGGTTGGCACGATCAAATGAATGAGGATGGATTTCAGCTTGTCCCAACTCATCGGCTCGCCTTCGAACTTGGGATCCATAAGGCCACCAATAGGCAGGTTGAAATACTGGTGTCCGTAGTAGAACAAGATCAGAGCCAAAAGGAAGTTCGGTGTGGCCAGGCCCAAATATCCAACAAAAGCCGAGGTATAGTCGATCCACGTTCGCGACCGCGCCGCGGCGATAACACCAAGGGGCAAAGCTACGGCATAGACAAACAAGATCGCAGCCAGATTGACGACCACCGTCAACCAAAGCGTATCGCCAACAATTTCTGATACGGGACGGTCAAATTCAAAAGACCAGCCATAGTTTCCTTGAATTAGACCGGAAAACCCGTGCGGTCCGGGCCAGAACCCCATCCAGATCAGGTATTGCTCCCAGATGGGACGATCCAAAGCGTATTCCGTGCGCAGAAACTCGGCCTTGGCGACACCGGCAGATTGCCCCGAGGCCTGAAGCTCGGCGATCTGGTTGCTCAGGTAATCACCGGGCGGCAGGTTGATGATTGTGAAAATCAGGACCGAAACTACCAACAAAGTCAGCAGCATCGTAAAGAACCGATAGACCGCATAGCGCAGCATGACCATTTTGCTGCTCCTGCTCAGTCAGCGAAAAAGAACTCATCCGGGCGATGGATGCCGAAATGCGCGCCTGGTTCCCATGCCCACATAGCCTGTTCCGGTACGTTGCGCAGACGATTCGAGACAACCACCGGCTGCGGCGCGCCGTTCAGGATGCCAATTGCATACAGTTGGTCCGCATGAATTTTCAGCATTTCTGTCCAGGCTGCCGTGCGTTCTTCATCGCTTGTGGCGATTTCCCAATCATGGGCCAGTTCCATCAGACGTTCGGCTTCGGGCATGTCAGGGGCTTCTCCAACTTCACCCTTAGTCTGGTAATATTGACCCCATTTGGGCCAAGCGAGGAACACTTGATCAGTGGGTGCCAGATAAGCTGGTGAAGTGTGAGCCTGCGGGATTCCGTCATCCCATCCAAACCAAACTGAAGCCATCGAGTTGCCCGCAAACACCCGGTTGCGCAGAATGTCGCGGTCCAGTGGACGCATCACCAGTTTGACCCCGATCTCGCGCCAGTTGTCGGTGACGATTTGCAGGGCATTCTCGACCTCTTGCCGTTCACCTGCGGTTTCGATGATCAACTCCATCGGGCGGCCATCGGGCAGTAAACGGATGCCGTTTTTATCGCGCTGCGTCAGACCGGCTTCGTCCAGCAGGGCATTGGCCTGATCAATATCGTATTGCGCCCAGGCCTCGGCGTTCTCTTCATTGTAGAACGGCGAAGCGGGCAGCACTGACATCGCTGCGGGGCGCGCCAGTTTGAAATACAGAGCCTGATTGATGGTCTTGCGGTCGATCCCCAGCGACAAGGCACGTCGCACACGAACGTCGCGCAAAACGTCGCGCCAGACGTCATCCGCAAAGTTAAGGTTCGGATAGATCGCAACCTGGGACGCTACGCCGGTTTTCCACAGCAGTGTTTTGTAACCGCCTTGGGCCTCACCTTTTTTAAGGATCGACGCGTCCCGGAAGGCCAATCCGCGACCTTGCAGATCGCTTTCACCTGCGTTGGTCTTGGCGGCGACAAGGCCGGGGGCAACAATCTCCATCTCGACCACGTCGATATAGGGCAGCTGTACCCCGTTGCTGTCGATACGGTGGTAGTAGGGGTTGCGCACAAAGTTATGCCTGATCTTCTTGCCCGAGCTTGCGTTTAGCCAAGGTTGCAAAGTCGGCAGTTCGTGGTTGTCGAACTTGTAAAGGTTGTCCAGCTTGTTGTGCAACGCGGCCCAGCTTTTGACCCTTGCATCTTCAACCAGAAAGGCCAGCTCCTCGGGATCGGCGTATTTCTCGTGGTACTGTTTGAGGAAGGCGGACGGACGGTAAATAAATGGCGGTCGCGCATTGGCAAGCGTTTGCAGGAAGTCCGGGTTTGGATCCTCCCATTCGAAGATCACCGTGGTTTCATCAGGAAATGTAACCGTTGGTGATTTGCCTTCGACGATCAGAAACTCAAGCGGACCCGAAGGGCTGAGCAGTTCGTTATTGGCGACCTCTTCCCACCAATAGCGGAAGTCTTCTGACGTAAAGGGCGAGCCGTCTGACCATTTGTGCCCTTCCCGCAGTTTCAGCGTGAACTTGCGATTGTCTTCGTTCTCGAACGAGGCCAGCAGATCGGGCACAATTTCATAGTCCTGGTTAAACCCAACAAGGCGGGCATAGCCGTAGACGACCATTTGGCGGATATCTTTCGACCGTGTCACCATCGTACGCAGCGTACCACCTTGGGTGCCAAATTCACGGCCTTTAGCGGCCAGATCAACGATCAGCGGTTCCTTGGGAATGCGTTCTTCGATCGGCGGAAGGTTGCCTGCCTCTACTTCAGCGCTCCAGAAGGCGCTTTCCTGAGGAGTAGGAAAGGTTTCTGCCGTGGCGGGCAGCATTCCCGTCAGGGCCAGCATTGCGGCCAGGATCAGGGGGCGAGTGGTCTTAAACATGGCAACGTACCTTATGGCCCGGTTCCAATTCCACCAATGAAGGTATCACGGTGTCCGAGAAACGGAAGGCTTCTTCCCAACTGTCCGGTGCGCCGGCGCCCAATGAAACCATTTGCAGGTCAATTGGACGGTTGATGTCGGGTTCGGGTTGAGCGGCAATCAGCGCCTTGGTGTAAGGGTGACGCGGATTGTAGAAAAGCGTTTCGGGCGGTGCCTGTTCGACAATCAGGCCGCGCCGCATAACGGCAACTTCGTCGGCAATCCGGGCGACAACGGCCAGATCGTGCGAGATAAACAGATAGGACAGGTTCAGGCTGTCCTGAAGGTTCTCCAGCAAGGTCAGGATTTGTTCCTGAACCGAGACATCCAGAGCCGATGTGGGTTCGTCACAGACAATCAGTTGCGGGTCCAACATCATGGCACGGGCCACAGAAAGGCGCTGCCGCTGCCCGCCGGAAAACGCGTGGGGATAGCGTTTCAGCATGTCTTCTGTCAAACCGACACGTTGCAGCATCTCGGCTGCTTTGTCGCGCTGTTCCGCTGAGGTGCCGATCTTGTGGATTTCCAACGGTTCGGTCATCGCGTCCTGAATGCGCATACGCGGACTGAGCGAGCTATAGGGGTCCTGAAAGACCATTTGTGCCTTTCGCTGAAACGCCGTGCGCTGGGCGCGCGTCATGCTGTGCACCGTGATTGGGTCGACGTCAGGTGCAGTGCGGAACAGAACTTCGCCACCAGGGTCGGGCAATTCGGCACCCAATGCGATCCGGGCTGCTGTCGTCTTTCCCGATCCGCTTTCGCCAACAATAGCCAGCGTTTTGCCGCGTGCAAGGTTCAGGTCGACGCCGCGACAGGCGTAGATTGCGGTGTCGGCTTGCCACCCCTTGCTGGACCGCATGGTGTAGGTCTTGGACACGTCCTTCATCTGAAGGATCAGATCTTCGTCCGGCATCGGAATACCTACGGCATCCTGGTCCGGAATTTCCGGCGCGGCATCGAACAACTGTTTCGTATAAGGATGAGCCGGAGCGGTCAGGATTGGCGCGGCCGGGCCCGACTCCATGATGCGACCCTTGTGCATGACCACGACCTGTTCGGCCATATTGGCGACGACACCCAGGTCATGGGTGACAAGGATCAGCGCCATGCCGGTCTCGCGCTGCAATTCCTTGATCAGCCCCAGCACCTGCGCCTGTGTGGTCACATCCAGCGCAGTGGTTGGTTCGTCTGCTATCAGCAGTTCGGGCTTGGATACCATCGCCATTGCGATCATGGCGCGCTGACGCATCCCGCCAGACAATTCAAACGGGTACGAGTCATAAGCGCGCTGGGGGTCGGGGAAACCCACGCGATCAAACTGGCTCAGAACTTCTTTGCGGGCCTCGGCTTCTGAAAGACCACGATGCAGCCACAAGACTTCGCTGACCTGATTGCCGATCTTGTGCAGGGGCGACAGTGAACGCATAGGTTCTTGAAAGATCATCGAAACCCGGTTGCCGCGTATGTTGCGCATCTCGCGTTCCGAGACCGATGTAAGCTCGCACGTACCTTTGGAATCGTTCAGGGTAATAGTGCCGCTGCGGATCTGTGCAGAGCGGGGTAGAATGCGCAAAGCGGCCCGACATGTGATTGTTTTGCCCGATCCGGATTCACCCACTAGTGCAAGCGTCTGACCGGCCTCGACGTCGAAGTTCACATCCGTGACCACGGAATTGCCCGTACCAAAGCCAATGCTCAGGTTTCTGACGGACAACAACGCGTTCATGCGGGTTTTCTACCCGTTTGACCAAAAGGTGACATCGGTTAATTCAACTCCCCGTGATTTTTTGCTTAGTGTCGCGCGGTTCCGCCCGACTAGTCAAACCCGTTCTTGGGCTGAAATGTCGCGGAATTGTGAAACTTTGGGCTTCATCGCTACACAAAGTCTTGAGAATTTGTCATCTAGGGCCGCATCGGGCGCATCTATGCTTCCGAATAGTATCAAGGAGATATGTGCTGGTGTCCGAGAATCAAAGCCGCCTGGATCTGTTCATCGACCGCATGGTGTCGCAACGCGCGTGTCTGGATTTTGCGATTGCGCATACGGCGGGCATGAAAGGCCCGGTTTTCGAGTTGGGTTTGGGCAATGGCCGTACCTATCACCATCTTGTGCAGCATATGGATGACCGCCCGGTTTATGTGTTCGAACGCGCGGTGGCTTCTCACCCAGACTCAACCCCACCCGAGGATCGGGTGATTCTGGGGGATGTGCGCGATACGTTGCCTGCATCCGTTGACCGGTTTGGCGCAACAGCGAGCCTTATCCACGCAGACTTGGGCGGGCATAACCGTGAGAAGAACGATAAATTTGCTCGGTTCGTCTCGCCGCTGATTGAACCTTTGCTGGCGCAGGGCGGTCTGATGGTGTCCAGTGATCGCATGTATTTCGACGGGCTGACAGAAATGCCGCTGCCCGAAGGTGCCGTTGAAGGGCGCTGTTTCATTTACCGCCGTTGATCTGAAAGGGGCACCAGCATGATTTTCTACGACTGCTCAACAGCCCCCAACCCCAGGCGAGCCCGCATGTTCATTGCGGAAAAAGGGCTTGAGATCGAGACCCGAGAAGTCTCGATCGCCGAAGGCGCGCAACTGAGCGATAAATTCCGCGCCGTCAATCCGCGCGCCACCGTGCCTGTCCTGGTAACCGATGTTGGTACAGTTCTCACCGAGAACATGGGTATTGCCGCTTATCTTGAGGCACGTTTTCCCGAACCGCCTTTGATGGGTCGGACCCCCGATGAAAAAGGTCTGGTTCTGATGTGGAATGCGATCGCCGAACAGCAGGGTGGTTTGCCCATCGCCGAAACGCTGCGCAACAGTCATCCGGCTTTTCGAGACCGCGCTATTCCTGGTCCGTCCAACTATGCCCAAATCCCGGAACTGGCGCAGCGCGGAAAAGACCGTGTGATTCAGTTTTTTGATCTGCTCGAGGCGCGGTTGACCGAAAGCGCATTCATCGCGGGTGACGACTTCACTCTAGCTGACATCTCGACCTTTGTTTTTGTCGATTTCGCGCGTGTGATTAAAACGCGAATCCCTGAAGGCAATACTGCGACGATCGCATGGTTTGAAAGCATCCAGTCGCGTCCTAGCGCCAAGCTTTAGCGACCACCGTTCCAAGGCGCCCATCCCTGCTGGCCTGCACTGTACAGAAATGTCTAGACAGAAATGAACAGTGCCACTAGCGTTTTCCCAGATTTTGTTTTGGGGAGGTTCAGATGAAATCTCAGTATCGCGTTGTTGTCATTGGGGGCGGGGTCGTCGGGGCCTCGGTTCTGTATCATCTGGCCAAGTTTGGCTGGTCGGATGTCGTGATGCTTGAACGGCGGCGGCTTGCGTCGGGCTCTTCGTGGCACGCGGCTGGCGGTATCCACGCGTTGAATGCCGACCCGAATATGGCGTCACTGCAGGCGTATACCATCGACCTGCTCAGTGAAATCGAAAAGGAATCGGGTCAGAATATCGGTTTGCACATGACCGGCGGTCTGACTCTTGCCGGAACGCCCGAACGGTGGGAGTGGTTGCAGGCCAACTACCGAATTTTTCAGTCCATCGGGATTGACGATTGCGAGTTGCTGACCCCGCAAGAGGCCCAGAAACGTTGTCCGATCATGTCCTCCGAGGGCGTGCTGGGTGCTATGTGGGCGGATCGAGAAGGGTATATCGACACAACCGGAACAGTGCAGGCTTATGCAACAGCGGCCCGAAAACGCGGTGCTGAGTATTACGAAGAAACCAAAGTCGAGGAACTGATCCAAACCGATGAAGGTTGGAAGGTTGTGACCGACAAGGGCACGATCACTTGCGAACATGTGGTCAATGCGGCGGGCCTGTGGGCCAAGCAGGTCGGGCGCATGGCTGGCGTCGAATTACCGGTATCACCGCTTAAGCACCACTATCTGATCACTGACACAGTGCCCGAAGTCGCAGCCGCCGATTTTGAGATGCCGATGACCGTGGACCTGGAAGGATTCACCTATATGCGGCAGGACCAAAAGGGCGTTCTGGTCGGCATTTATGAAGTAGATCACGAGCATTGGGCCATGGACGGCGCGCCGTGGAACTATGGCGAAGAGCTGTTTCAGGAACAGCTTGACCGGATCGAGAACGAATTGACGCTGGGCTTTGAACGTTATCCTTCGATTCAGAATGTCGGCATCAAGACATGGGTGAACGGCGCATTTACCTTTTCGCCCGACGGTAACCCTTTGGTCGGTCCGGTGCCGGGCAAACGTGGCTATTGGTCTGCCTGTGCGGTGATGGCGGGCTTCCTTCAAGGTGGAGGCGTGGGTAAGACCTTGGCCGAATGGATGATCCATGGCGAGCCCGAGGCTGATGCCTGGTCAATGGATGTGGCCCGCTACGGCGACTATGCGCAGAACAAGCGCTATATCCGCGAGACCACGGGTCAGTTCTATTCCCGCCGTTTTGTGATGACCTATCCAAACGAACAACTGCCTGCAGGCCGTCCGCTGAAGATGGCTCCTGCGCATGACGCGATGACCGAGGCTGGCTGCAAATGGGGCGTCAGCTGGGATCTGGAGGTGCCGCTGTATTTCGCACCAAAGGGTTTCGAGGAAACACCAACGCTTAAGCGGTCCAATGCACATGACATCGTGACTGAAGAATGCAAGGCCATCCGTGAAGGCGTGGGCCTGATGGATATCTCGGGCTTTTCTCGGTTTGAAGTGACCGGTCCGAATGCCGAAGCGTGGCTCGACAGGGTGATGGCCTCGAAACTGCCTGCCCCGGGGCGCGCGAAACTGGCCCCGATGCTGGGCAAGGATGGGCGGCTTAAGGGCGATTTGACCGTTTTGAACTGGGGCGACGGCACCTGGTGGATCATGGGCAGCTACTATCTGCGTGCCTGGCACAAGCGCTGGTTTGACGATCATATGATTGACGGTGTCGAACTGCGTGATCTGGGTGAGGAATATTGCGGCTTTGCCGTGGTTGGGCCGAAATCGCAGGCTGTGGTCGAAAAGCTGGCGGAGCAGGATATCTCGGGCTTGAAATTCATGGGCTGCGGCGATTTCGACATCGGCCTTGTTCGTGCTCGCGTGGCGCGCATGTCCGTGACCGGCGAAAAGGGGTACGAGATCAACTGCCGCTATGGCGACCACATCAAACTGCGCCGTATCTTGTTGGAGGCCGGTGCCGAAGAAGGCCTTCGCGAGGTTGGTTTCAACGCCATGGGGTCGACCCGGTTGGAAAAGAGCTTTGGCATTTGGTCAGCGGAGTTCACGCAAGCCTATACACCCGGCATGACTGGCATGGATCGCTGGATCGATTGGGAAAAAGAGTTTGTCGGCAAAGAGGCCGCGCTTGCCGAACGCAATGGCAATGGTCCGGCACAGGTACAGGCGACGTTGGAAATCGATGCTGTGGACGCGGATGCCAGCGGGTACGAGCCGATCTGGGCCAATGGTGAACGCGTTGGTTTCGTAACCTCGGGTGGCTATGGGCATTACACCGGCAAATCGCTAGCGATGGCGCTGATTGACCGCGACAAAGCTGAACCGGGTACTGAACTGTCCGTCCATGTGGTTGGCGTGGAACGGTCGGCACGCGTGGTTGCGCCGTCGCCTTATGACCCGCAAGGCAAAGCGATGCGAGGCTGATCATGACCGCTCAGGACCGAGGACGCAGGCGGCGCGGGCGGGGGGCCGAAGCCGCCCCGCAACCCAGTCGCGATGTGAACTATCGCCAGCTCAAGAACCCTTTCCCGCAAATGGAGGTGTTTCCGGCGGATCAGATCGCCGACATGCATGAGACTGCGTTGCGTACGTTGGAAGAATTGGGCGTAAAATGTCTGCTACCCGAGGCGCGCAAGCTTTTCAAACAAGGTGGTGCGCGCGTGGACGAAGACAGTGAAATGGTCTTCATCGGGCGCGAGATGGTTGGGGCCGCTGTGGCCTCGGCCCCCAAATCTATTGATTGCCGAGCCGGAGCGCGGCGGCGGGATTTCACGCTTGAACTGGGCACTTTGGTCTTTCAACCCGGTGCCGGGGCTCCGAATGCGACCGACCTTGAACGTGGACGTCGCCCCGCGACAGGGCAGGATTATCTGGAGTTTCTGAAGCTCACGCACCATTTCGATGTATTCCAGATGATCTCGCCTCAGGTCGAGCCGCAGGACGTACCAACCCATTTGCGCCACTATTTTACCACGCAAGCGCAGATGGAGCTTACAGACAAGTTCCCGTTCTTTTTCTCGCGCGGCACGCCGCAGGTGATGGATTGCTTTGAGATGCTGTCCACGGCCCGTGGCCTTTCGAGTGATGAATTCCAGGGCAATGCGCATTGTTACACGATCATCAACACCAATAGCCCGCGCACTTTGGATATTCCGATGGCGCAAGGTCTGATCGACTTCGCGCGGCATGGTCAGATGTCGATCATCACGCCGTTTACCCTGATGGGCGCGATGGCTCCGATTACTGTGGCCGGGGCGATCACCTTGTCCCATGCCGAAGCGCTTGCCGCTTTGACACTGACGCAGCTTGCCAAACCTGGTGCTCCGGTCTGTTATGGAACGTTTACAAGCAACGTGGATATGAAATCTGGTGCCCCTGCATTCGGGACGCCTTCCCATTTCCAGGCGTCTCTGGCTGCGGGTCAATTGGCGCGCCAACTTGGCCTGCCTTGGCGGTCGGCAGCAGGATCAGCGTCAAACATCAACGATGTGCAGGCCGCGAACGAGAACCAGTTTGGCCTTTGGGGCTGCCTGATGGCCGGGGCAACCGTGATCATCCATTCCGCAGGTTGGCTGGAGGGTGGCCTGACCGTATCCTTCGAAAAACTGGTCTGCGATGCCGAGGTCCTGAACATGGTGGCCGAACTTTGCGCGGGTGCACAGGCAGGCGCGGCAGAGATCGGATATGATACAGCCTTGCGTGAGGTCGAACCCAGTGGACATTTCTTTGCCTCAAGCCAGACGATGGAGCGGTACAATACCGAGTTCTATCAACCGCATCTTCATGACTACGCCAACTTTGGCACCTGGACCGAACGTGGGGCGGTTGATGCGAATAATCGGGCTACTGACGTTTGGAAAGGCATCCTGAGCGACTTCAAAGCACCAAGTACTGACAGTGACAGTTTGGGTGCCATGCACGACTTTATTGCGCGTCGGACTGCCGAGGGCGGCGCGCCGCCGGAGAGTTGAATGAATACAAAACCTGTCCTTCACCGCGATGATCCCAAGGCTGAACCCTTGATCGGCAACGTCAAGGTCACGCGTGACGATTGGTTGAATGTGGCAATGGACGTGCTGATTTCGGACGGGATAGATCAAATCAAGGTTCTGAATCTTGCTGAGCGGATGGCTGTATCGCGCTCATCCTTTTATTGGTACTTCAAATCTCGGCAAGAACTGATGGATGCGCTGCTTGCCCGCTGGCAAGCCACCAATACGGCAGCATTGATCAAGCAGGCGGAGGCCCCGGCTGAGACAATCACAGCAGCTGTCTGCAACGTGCATCGTTGTGTGGTAAACAGCGAGTTGTTCGACACTGCGCTGGACTTTGCCGTACGTGACTGGGCGCGTAAATCCGGCAAGGTGCGGCGTGCGCTGGACCAATCCGACGCGCGTCGCCTTGCGGCACTGCACGCAATGTTTGCCCGCTACGGCTATTCCGAGATCGAGGCCGAAACTCGAGCGCGGGTACTGTATTACATGCAGATTGGCTATGACCTGGCACAAATGAACGAACCAATTGAGATGCGGATCTCGCTATTGGCGCAGTACCTCTACACGTTTACCGGCGTTGAGCCAAAGCCAGAAGAAGTTGAAGAATTCAGCGCATATACAATGCGTTATTGGAAAGGAGACTTGAAATGAGTCAACCAGACGCAATCATCATTGGCACGGGTGTGATCGGCGCGGCCATTGCGTTCGAGATGTCGAAGGCGGGGTGGAAAACCCTGTCTTTGGACCGCAATTCTCAGGTTGGTCACGGCTCAACCGCCGGGTCTTGTGCAATAATCCGAATGCATTATTCGACCTTTGACGGAACGGCCTTTGCCTGGGAAGGCTACCATTACTGGCGCGACTGGGCCGACTATCTGGGACTGCCAGAGGATGCCGATCTGGCCCAGTTCCGGGAAACCGGTTGTCTGGTCATGAAGACCGAGGCGAACGGTATGTTGGAAAAGCACATGCGCAATTCGTCGGATTTGGACTGCCCCTTCGAGGAATGGTCGGCTGAGAAAGTGGTAGAGCGCCTGCCGGTTTATTCGCTGGAAAGCTTTACCCCGGCGCGCCGTATGGATGATCCGGAATTCGGCCAGTCCAACGGGCGGAAGATGACCGGGGGTGTGTATTGGCCGCAAGCGGGGTACGTCACCGACCCGGCCTTGTCTGCGCAGAACCTCATGGATGCCGCGAAACAGCATGGGGCCGAAGTGCGCACCGGCGCTGAAGTTGCTGAAATCCTGACCGAGGGCGGGCGCGTTTCCGGCGTTAAGCTGACCTCGGGCGAAGAAATCCACGCCAAGGTCGTGGTCAACGTTGCGGGACCGGGTTCGGCGATCATCAACGAGATGGCGGGTGTCCTGGGCGACATGACCATCAAAACCCGGCCCTTGCGGCAAGAGGTGGTTCATGTTCCTGCGCCTGAAGGGTTCGATTTTGAAAATGATGGAACCATCGTGTCGGACAGCGACATCGCCTGTTATTGTCGCCCGGAACATGGAAACCATATCCTCGTCGGATCAGAAGACCCGGAGTGTGATCCGCATCAGTGGTGCGAGGACGATGTGAACTATAACCGAGAGTTCACCGATCAATGGACCACGCAGGCGATGCGCTATGCGCAACGTGTCCCCAGTCTTGGCATCCCGTCGAAAACGCGGGGCGTTGTTGACCTGTATGATGCGTCCACCGACTGGATTCCGATCTATGACAAATCCAGCCTGCCGGGGTTCTACATGGCCTGCGGTTCCAGCGGGAACCAATACAAAAACGCGCCGATTGCGGGTAAGATGATGACGGCTCTGATCTCGTATTGCGAGGGTGGTGCCGACCATGACGCAGAACCGTTGCAGTTCGAACTGCCCTATATCAAGCGGAGCATCGATGTCGGCTTTTATTCGCGCAAACGTCCGATCAACGAAGAAAGTAGTTTCTCGGTGCTGGGCTAGTCACGGCCTGTAAACGATCTACGTCTTGCGGGGCTGGCAAAGAGGGTGGCCCCGCTATGACCGACCGACAAACCAAAGTTCTGATTCTGGGCAGTGCTCCTTCGGCCTTAGAAGCGAGGGCTTGGTCGCGCCAGCCCTTCACGCATATTGTCGCCATCAACAACGCGTGGCGCATTCGAGAGGACTGGGACTACTTAATCCATCCCGAAGATTTTCCGACTGACAGATGTCCGAAGGACGTTACCAAAGCGCAAAGCATCGTCACTGCGCAAGACTATGTGCCCAAGCAGAACGAATATGGCGGGTTCGTCTACGCGGGCGGCACGATGGCTTTTACAGCCGGGTATTGGGCGCTGGCGGCTCTGAATCCGGATGTATTGGCGTTTTTTGGATGCGACATGATGTATTCGGGTTCTGGCAAGACCCATTTTTACGGAACCGGGGCCGCGGACCCGTTGCGGGACGATGTGACTCTGCGATCGCTCGAAGCTAAATCTGCGCGTCTGGCTCTTTTTGCAGCCAAACAGGGGTGCAGAGCAGTTCGGTTGTCCAACGGGCCCAGCCGATTGGTCTTTTCCTCAACCAGCCGGTCTAATCTGTCCGCGTCACCACTTATTGACACATTAGGAATGGGTCCAGCACGCCAAATAGAACACGATCTGGGCTATTACGTCGACTCAGGTCGGTATTGGGAGGTCGAAGAAAGATTCGATCCCGCAAAGATCGACGCATTGGATCGAATGTGGCTTCGGGCGTACAGAATGGGTGCGTTGAAAGAGGCGGCGTAACCTATTCAGGCTGCTGCAAAGCTAACCCACGCCCAGACCATCGCCACATATGTCAGGTTGTGCATCAACTGATCCAACCCGGCCGCGCGCCAAAAGGCGGCTTGCGAAGGTTCCAGCTGGTTTTTGTCAGAATAGCTGGCTTTGACGAAATCGATGTTGAAGTGGATTATCCATTCAAGCGCTGCGACAATCAGAATAAACGCCAAAGGTGCGCCAAAAACCAAGAACACAATAATAGAGCCTGCAACATGTACTGCTGCATGCTGTGCACGTCCCCAATGAAAATACTCACCGCGTCCAGAGAGCATTTTCGGTGTCTGGAGGTAAAAGTCAGCGAACATGTGCTTTACAAGCATTAAGCAAAGCATAACGAACACTGCGCCAAAACTGGCAGCCAAAAGAACCCTCCCGATCTCGTCCTGCTGACCACTCTAGGCAATTAGATGGGCATACGTAAATGAACTAGTTCACAAAAGCTTAAGAATTCGCACAATCGGGAAAAAAATTGCCAATTATGTCTGGATGGCATTAGAGTCATGCTGTTGAATTTGCGTGGATAACATCTGAACCGCGTCGTCGGTCAGCAGCAGGGGCAGGTTCCATAGAACGCACGATTTTCCGCTTTATCTGGAAGTACTCCAAACGCGACCAGCTGATCTTGTTGGCTGTGACAGCGACATTGTTCCCGCTGCTTTACCTGACGTTGGAACTGCCTAAGCGCATTATCAATGATGCGATTGGTGCACCCAACCCAGAAGTAACCATCTGGGGCTATACGATGTCGCAGACGAATTTTCTGGTTATTCTATGCTTTGCGTTTTTAGCGGCCGTATTGGGGCATGGCCTGATGAAAATGCGCATCAACACCATGAAAGGTGTGCTGAGCGAGCGGATGCTGCGGCGCTTTCGGTATCAGTTGATCAGCCGTGCGTTGCGATTTCCACAACCCTATTTCGAACGCGTCAGCCAGGGCGAGATGGTGTCGATGATCACCGCCGAAAGCGAGCCGATGGGCGGGTTGATGGGGGATGCGATCAGCCAGCCTGTATTGCAGGCGGGTCAGATGATCACGATCCTTGCCTTTTTGTTCCTGCAAAGCTTTTGGTTCGGCTTGGCCGCGGTGGCACTGATTCCGGTACAAGCCTGGCTGATCCCCAAACTGCAACGCCAAATCAACCTGCTGAACAAAAAGCGTATTCAAGAAGTGCGGGTGCTTGCGGCCCAAATCGGTGAAAACGCTGCAGGGGCTTCGACGCTGCGCGCCAATGGTGGCTGGCGTTATCGCCGGGCGATGATCTCTGATCAGTTGGGGCGGTTGTTCGGCATCCGGTTCGAGATCTACCAGAAGAAGTTTTTTATGAAATTCATAAACAACTTCATCTCTCAATTGACGCCATTCATGTTCTATCTGATCGGCGGTCTGCTGGTGCTGCAAGGCTCGGTCTCGCTGGGGGCGCTGGTTGCAGCGCTTGCGGCCTACAAAGATCTGAGCTCACCTTGGAAAGAGCTTTTGACCTACTACAACCAGACACAGGACATGTCTTTGCGTTGGGACGTGGTGATTGACCGCTTTGCGCCCAGCGGAATGCAGGACGAAGCCTTGTTTGAGGGCGAAGCTGACGCACGCCCCAATCTGAACGATGATATTGTGCTGGATCATGTTTCGGTTCGGGACATGGACGGCAATCAGGTGTTGGACGATCTGAACCTCAGCTTTCCGGGCGGCAAGACGATCGGCATTTCCGCCCCCAGCGAGGAAGACCGCCGTGCCATCGCCGAACTTTTGACGCGTGAAATCTTGCCCAGTGGTGGCAAGGTGCGTATCGGGGATGTGAACCTGGCCGAACTGCATCAGGGCGTTGTGGCCTCACGTATAGGTTATGCTACGTCCCGCCCTGTGATGTTTCAGGGCACTTTGGGCGACAACGTAATGATGCCTATGCGGTTCAGACCGTTGTCAGAGAGCGCAGATGACCCCGATTTTCGCGAAACCCTGCGGGCAGGAAACAGTTCCGACCCGTTCAAGGTGGATTGGCTTGATCCGTCTTTGGCAGGGCTTCCGGACGCGGCGGCCTTGCGCGATTGGTGGTTGCAGCTGATCGACGGGATGGGGTCTGGTGCGGCCCTGTTCCAGCGTGGTGCAGAACAAAGCTTTAACGCCGCTGAGCATTGCGAACTGGCTCAGAAACTGGTCGAGTTGCGTCCAATTGTGCGCAAAGCCGTTCAGGACGCGGGTCTGGAACAACAGGCGTTGATCTTCGACCGCAATCTGTACAACCCCGCCCTGCCTGTTGCCGAGAATCTTCTGTTTGCCACGCCCTGCGTTCCGGTGACACACGCTTTGCTGGTAGAACAGACGGTCTTTCTGGGCCAGCTGCGAGAGTTGGGGCTGGATGAAACGCTGATCGCATTGACCCGCGACGTGATCGAGATGTTGCGCCAGATTTTTGGTTTGGACGGTACGGATCACCCGTTGTTCCGCAAGCTCGGGTTGGATGCAAAGACCTATGAGGCTGCGGTCGAACTGGTTGAGCAGACCCGCAAAGAAGGCTCGGCCGGGTTGGACGATGCACAGTTGGCAAATATGCTGGCTGTGCCGTTTGTTATTTCGGCGGAACAGATCGGCCCAGCTTTCACCGATGAGCTGAAGGACCGGATTCTCGAACTTCGACACAGCCACTCTGAGAAGCTGATGGAACGTCTGAAGGATGTTTTTGTTCCGCTGGACCCGGAGGTATACGCACCCGGTCTGACAGTCATGGAAAACGCGCTTTTTGGTAAAGTCAGTCAGATTGGCGGGGCCCGTTCCGATGAGGCGCGCAAGCTGATTGTCGATGTGTTGGCCGAAAACGGTGCGCGGCCATTGGTGACGGAACTGATTTATGACGTGCCGGTGGCCTTGGGTGGTCAGAACCTGCCCGCGGTGTTTGCAGAGCCACTTGCGTTTACGCGCGCAACGATCAAGAAACCGGACGTCCTGATCTTGGAAAACGCCTTGGCCAGTTACGACATGAAAACGCAGGTGGCCGTCTACAAAAAGCTGCGTGAGTTGCTGCCGGAGACTACTGTCATCTACTTGAACGATCAGTTTGAAAACCCCGATGTATTCGACATGTTCGTTGAAATCAGGCAAGGTCGTGTGGTCTCGGACGGAGGGCCGGTAGACGTGGAGGAAGACAGCGCAGCATCGGCAGATCTGGCGCGGAAATTGCGTGCTCTGGAACAGACCCCGTTGTTCTCTGGTCTGGACCGACGTCAGTTGCGCCTGTTGGCCTTTGGTGCTCGCTGGTTTGACGCCGAGCCCGGGCAAGTGGTTTTCCTAAAAGACGACCAGCCAACCGATGGTGCCTATGTTGTGCTTGAGGGTGAGGCCGGATTGTACCTGCCGCAGGATCAAGGGCCGGATCAGTTGATCACCACCGTTGGACCGGGCGCTTTGGTCGGAGAGCTGGGCCTGATCCGCAAAGAGCCGCGCGCGTTGAGTATGGTGGCAGAAACTCAGCTGTCTTGTCTGCGGATTGGCGAAGAGGAATTCCTTGCCGTCGTCGAGAATGACGCTGCAACCGCCTTCAAGCTGCTTCAGGTGATTGCAGGCTACGTTTCAAGCTAGGGGATCAGGTGTCTTCTGCGCAGAACAGTTTGTAGAGCAGGCCGATCACTTGTTCCGTGTTCCCATCACGCAAGGAATAGTAGACCGTCTTGCCCTCTCTGCGGGTTGAGACAAGCCCTTCTTCACGCAGGCGGGCCAGCATCTGGCTAACAGCGGCTTGACGCAGCTCAAGCAGATTCTCAAGCTGACCCACGGATTTCTCTCCGTCCCCAAGGTGGCACAGGATCATCAGCCGTCCCTCATGGGCCAGTGTTTTAAGGTAGGCAGCCGCGCGGGCGGCATTGTCTTTCATGTCCGGCAGAGTGTCCGTGCTGCGCGCCTGAGGATCGGTTTCTTTGAGTTCCACGTTGTGACCGTTGTTCCGCTTTTTATCGGAACAATATGCCTTAAACACGCTGGTGTTGTCACCCCTCGGTTGCCGGTGCGCCGCCTTGAAAAGCGTTGCCGTTGGCGTAATCGCAGGGGTCCTCCTGCATTTGCAAGTGCAGGTCGCGGCCCTCATAGGGATGCGCGCGGGCCAGGGCTTCGTCAACGTCGATCCCAAGGCCCGGCGCTGTTGGCGCGGTTACGAACCCGTCCTCGACCCGAACAGACCCTTTGATCAGTTGGTCATGGAACGGTGTTTCGATGCTTTCCAGCAACAGCAAATTAGGGATCGACGCAGCCAGATGGATATTAGCCGCCCATTCCACCGGCCCTGCATAGAGATGCGGTGCCATCTGAGCGTTGAAGACCTCAGCCATTGCGGCAACTTTCTTCATCTCCCAGATCCCGCCCGCGCGTCCCAACGCCGGTTGCAGGATTTCCGCGGCCCCGGCGCGCAAAACGGCACCGAATTCGGCCTTGGTCGTCATGCGTTCTCCGGTGGCGACGGGGATGCGGACATTGCGGGCGACGCGAGCCATGTCTTCGATCATGTCCGGCGGCGTGGGTTCTTCGAACCAAAGCGGTTGATAAGGTTCCAACGCTTGCCCCAACCGAATGGCCCCGGCGGTGTTGAATTGACCATGCGTGCCGAATAGCAGATCGGCCTTGTCGCCCACGGCTTCGCGGATCGCCTTGCAGAAAGCGACCGACATGGAAATGTCGCTCATGGCGGGCATGTGGCCTCCCCGGATCGTATAAGGGCCTGCCGGGTCGAATTTGACGGCAGTATAGCCACGCTGCACCATTGCAGCAGCCGTTTCGCCGGCCTGTTCAGGAGAAGTCCAGAAATCAGTCAGATTATGCTGGGGCAGGGGATAAAGATACGTATAGGCACGGATTCGGGCGTTCATTTTTCCACCCAGCAAAGCATAGACGGGGCGGTCGCGATCCTTGCCCAGAATATCCCAGCAGGCGATCTCCAACCCTGAAAACGCGCCCATTACGGTCAGGTCTGGTCGCTGGGTGAAGCCGCTGGAATATGCACGGCGGAACATCAGCTCGATGTTTTCGGGGTTTTCACCCTGCATATGCCGTTCGAACACGTCCTGAATGACATGGCGCATCGCCTCTGGCCCGACGGAGGAGGCATAGCATTCGCCCCAGCCGGTGATGCCAGTATCGGTCGTCACCTTAACCAATACCCAATATCGCCCACCCCAACCCGGCGCCGGTGGGGCGGTGACGATAATGTCGAGATCCTGCAGTTTCATCCCAAATCCTCTCGGTGGGTCAGGTCCTGTCGAACAGGATCACATTGCGCTTGGCTGATCCGGTTTTGGTGTCGGCGATGGCTTCGTTGATCTGATCAAGGGACCAACGACCCGAGATCAACTCGTCCAGCTTCAGCCGCCCTTGTTCGTACAGATCCACCATCCACGGAATATCGCGCTGAATCACCACGTCGCCCATCTTCGACCCAACAACGCCCTGACCCAGAGCCGCCAGAACGACGGGCTCATAACTGGCCATGTCACCCGAATGCGGCATTCCGATCATGATCGCCTTGCCACCACGTCCAAGATAGCGCGGTGCCTGATCATAGGCGGGAATCGCACCAACCGTGATCAGAACCGCATCCGCACCACGCCCGCCTAACGCCTTGTAAGCGGCCTTCCACGGCTGGTCCAAACTGGCCAACACGCCGTGGGTTGCGCCGAATTCCTTGGCGATCTCAAGCTTTTCTTCGGTCATATCCACGGCCACGATTCGCCGCGCACCTGCAATCCGCGCGCCCTGAATGGCGTTCAGACCAACGCCTCCTGCGCCGATCACCACGACATCCTGACCAGGGCGCAAACCTGCTGCGTTCACAGCAGCTCCAACCCCGGTGATGACCCCGCATGAGAGCAGGCTGGCCAGATCCTTGGGCAGGGTTTCTGGAATTTTGACGATCTGACGGTGGCTCACCACAACCTTTTCGGCAAAGGCACCACAGGCCATGGCCTGTTCGAGTGGACCGCCATCACCGGTCTTCAACGGGCCTTTGACCGTATCGTATGGTGTTTCGCAGATTGTCGGTTTTCCGCCCGCACAGCTGGGGCACGTTCCACAGGCACGGATCAGCGTTACAACCACAGGGTCGCCGATTTTGAAATCCCCGGCGGCTTCACCAACGGCGCTGATAACGCCTGCGGCTTCGTGGCCATAAACGGCTGGCAGGAACCCACCCCATGCCCCTTCGGCGTAGGATATGTCCGAATGGCAGATGGCCACGGCGTCCAGTGTTACCTCGACTTCGCCCGTGCCGGGGGGCGCAAGTTGAACTTCTTCGATCACCAAGGGTTCGCCAAAAGCTCGGCAGACTGCGGCTTTGATTGTTTGCATGTTGTCACTCTCTCCCGTTGGGTTCACGGTGGCGCGGGAAATGACGTCTCGCAAGGCGGAAACCGCCATTTGGATGTCGTTGTTACGCAACGACAGGGCGGGACCGGCGAAACAACAAGAAACCTGCCAGCATTAGTACCAGCGCTAAAAGAAACGGTGCGCCGGGCAGGTAGAGTGGCGTGTCGGGCCGGATGAACTGCGCGAAAATCGAAGTCATAAGCAAAGGCGAGATCACCATCGACAGCGCGTGCAAAGCGGTCAGAACACCCTGCAATTCGCCTTGCTGCGAATCGGGCGTGGCCTTGGACATCATGGCCTGAAGGGCGGGCGTGATGACGGCTCCGATGGCCGTTATTGGAATGAGAAGCAGCGCGATGAGGCCGTTGGTGAGGAAGGCCAGAATGGCGAAACTGATGATCTCAAAACCCATCCCGTAGATGATTGTACCCCTCTCGCCCAGAAACCGGATGGCAGGCCGGATCAATCCGCCCTGCACAATGGCCATGCCTATACCGTAGACACCCAGGGACAGGCCAATCATCTGTGGCGACCATCCGAATCGCTCGGTCGTGAAATAGGACCAGATAGCGGGGTAGACGTAGATGGATACTGAATACAGGAAATACACCCAAAGCAGCGGCCGGATACCGGGCAAAGAAGCGATGGCGTTCAGCGAATTGAGAGGGTTTGCGCGTTTCAGGCTGAAGGCGCGTCGGGTCTTGTCGGTTACGGTCTCGGGCATCACGAAGAAACCGATGCAAAAGGTCAACGCCGCCAAACCGGCAGCGGCCCAAAACGGCGCGCGCGTGCCGTATTCACTGAGCAATCCGCCAATGACGGGCCCAAGGACGAAGCCCATGCCAAAAGCGGCACCCAGCAGGCCAAAGTTTGCAGCCTTATCCTTGGGCTCGGACACATCCGCCATAAACGCCGCAGCGGTGGCATGCGTGGCTGCGGTTATACCGCCTACGATCCGACCGATCAGCAACAGCCAAATGCTGCCCGCAACAGCCATCACGACATAGTCCAGCGCCATAACAAACAGGGACACCAGAAGGACGGTTCTGCGTCCGTACGCGTCTGACAGGTTTCCAAGTATGGGCCCAAAGATAAACTGCATCGCGGCAAAGGCTGTGCTCAGAACACCGCCCCAGATCGCTGCATTGGCGAGCGAGCCGCCCTGAACCTCGACGATCAGTTCCGGCATGATCGGTATCACCAGACCGATGCCCATGGCGTCGATCATGACAATGCTGAGGATGAAGAAAAACGGCAGACGCATAGGACCCGGCAAGTGATCTGTTCAACGCACCCTAAGCACAGATGATAACCGAGAAAAGCGAGAGTTGATTGCGGGTCGAATTGCCGTTGCGACAGGTCAGGGCAGTTTGTCTGCCAGTTCTGACAGGATTTGCGCAAGCTCGCGCGGGTGCGAGAAGAACGGGGAATGCGAACTGTCGATGGTGCGGCGCATATCTTCGGGGATAAGGGCGCTCATCGTTGCTTGGTATTCGGGTGGTATAGTGTGATCGTCCGTGGTGCGGATATACGCCTTGGGCACATTGTCGAAATTCGCACCGGTCGGAAGGGGCGTTTCTTGTGGGCGAATGGCCTGAGGGCAAAGGCGCGCATAGGCGTAAGGCAGGATGTCGTCGGAGCAATCATGGTAGAATAGCTGGGGAATAGCCTCGGCAAACACAGTGTATGACAGCCCGTCGGTGGATTTTTCGACCGCATGGGCGATGGTCTGCCTTGGGCCAAGCCTGCGCATGTCGGCCATGGCCAGGCCGTCTTTGGGCACATAGGCGCACAGATAGATCAGCGCGCGCATGGCATCGGGTTGCGCTTCGGCGGCGGCGCTGATCGGGTAGCCGCCCCAGGAATGGCCAACGAGGATTGTATCTGATGTGCTGGCATGCAGCACGGCGTCGCGGCAACTGTCCAGCATGACCTCGGCTACGGGCGTGGGGTCCGCACCATGGCTGGGCATGTCGATGGCTTTGGCAGAATGCCCCAGAGTTTCAAGCGCGGGTATCAGGTCGCGCCAGCACCATGCACCGTGGCAAGAGCCGTGGACCAACAGGAAAGACGCCATTGCCGTTCTCCTTCAGATATGTCCGATTTCGGTCAGAAAATCAGTCAGGATCTCTGCATATTCCGCTGGCTTTTCAACGCAGGGCAAATGCCCTGCCCGGCGGATCAGCCGGAACCGGGATCCCGGGATCAGATCGACGGTCTCTCGCACCAGATCGGGGGGCGTCGATCCGTCTTCGCTGCCTGCAATGCCCAAGGTCGGGAGGCGCAGCCCACTCGTTGGGGTATAGAAATCGGTGCCTGCAATGGCCGAGCAGCAGCCCAGATACCCTTCAGCCGGTTGGCCCACCATCATGTCGCGCCAAGGCAGGTGGTTTTGTGCGGCGCGGAAATCACGCGAAAACCAACGTTCCATCGTTGCGTCGGCCAATGCTTCGATCCCGTCCTTGCGCACGGCCTTGATCCGATCCTGCCAGACCGAAGGGGTGGCAATTTTGGCGGCAGTGTTTGATAGAACCAGACCACGAATCTGGTCCATGCGTTTGACGGCAAGCCCTTGTGCAATCATCCCGCCAATGGACAGACCAACGAAGACGCAATCGCGGACCTGCAGGTGATCCAGCAATGCCTCTGCATCGCGTATCAATGCGCCCATCGAATACGGCGCAGGCGGCACCGAGGACCGCCCGTGACCACGTTTGTCGTATCGGATGATGCGCAGCTCTGCTAGCAGATGTGGCAGTACAGCGTCCCACAAGTGCAGGTTGGTTCCTAGGGAATTGGCAAAGACTAACGGCGCACCGTCTGTTGGGCCGTCGATGCGGTAATTCAATTTCACGTCGCCCAGATCAGCGATCTTCATGACTGGCTTCCTTGTCGCCATGACCTTTTGGGGTGCAACATGCACATCTTGTGCAGCCCTGTCAGGTCAGGAATTCCAACGCCCTGGAAAATACTGCCGGATCGACATTGCCGCCAGATGCAACAACGATCACGTCATCGCCTTCGATCTGGTCGCCTCGGAACAGGGCCGAGGCCAGAGCCACCGCGCCGCCGGGTTCCAGAACGATCTTGAGGCGCAGAAAGGCCAGGGCCATGGCGCGCAAAGCTTCTTCTTCGGTGACGGATAAGCCCGGACCGCACAGGCGGTTGAGAATCGGAAACGTGATGTCTCCGGGTTGTGGCGTCAGAATGGCGTCGCAGATGTTACCCGAAGCTGCGTTGTTTTTTTCAATCCGTCCTGAGGCCAGCGAGCGTTTGACGTCATCGAACCCCTCTGGCTCACAAGGGCGCGCGCGCAGGTTCGGCGCATGTTTCTCTAGGGCCAGGGCGATGCCCGAGGTCAGGCCGCCCCCGCCGCAACAGACCAGTACGTCTGCCTGAGTGATACCTAAATCCGCGGCTTGACCGGCGATTTCAAGGCCGGTGGTGCCTTGGCCTGCGATAACCAGCGGTTCGTCATAAGGTCGGATCAGGGTCAGTCCGCGCTCCGCCGCGATGGCTTCGCCAATTTCTTCTCGCTTTTCATTCGCACGGTCATAAAGAACAACTTCGGCCCCAAGCGCGCGGGTGTTTTCGATCTTCAACTGTGGGGCGTCCGACGGCATAACGATAACCGAAGAAATGCCGTGCTTTGATGCCGCCATTGCAACGCCTTGTGCGTGGTTGCCCGAGGAATACGCAATCACACCGCGCTGGCGTTCGGCCTCTTTCAGTGCCGAAATGGCCGACCAAGCCCCGCGAAACTTGAAGCTGCCGGTATGTTGCAAACATTCTGGTTTGACCAAAACCCGACGACTGGCAAGCTTGTCGAGAAAGGGCGAAGACAGGATCGGTGTTTTTCGGATGTGTCCGTTTAGCCGTTCTGCTGCGGCCTCGATCATCTCAATTGTGCTCATGCGGCGCTCTTCAATACCTTTTGTATGAGATCCAAGGATTGGGGTTCGTTCAGAAACGGAACATGCCCACGATCAGGAACTTCGGTTGAGATTAGGCCCGGATGGCGGTCGTGCATTTCGGCAACTGTGTCGGCACTCAGAACGTCGGAATTTGCCCCCCGTATTACACCTGTCGGAATCTCGCGCAGGGCTTCAAAGAACATCCACAGATCAGGTGTGGCGCCGCTTGCAGCCTGTTCGATCAGCGCCTTGCGTAGTGCGGGATCGTAGCGTAGCGCCAACCCATCGTCGCGTTTTTCGTACTGAATTTCGGCCTGCATGCGCCAGGTTTCCAGGGAAACGCCGGGGAATTGAGGTTCCATTACCTTTTGCAGAGTCAAAGCGGCCTCATCATAGGTTTGCGCAGTCGGCTGTGCCCCCACATAGGCCATGATCTTGGCGATACCAGACGTTTCAACGACAGGTCCAACATCATTCAGGATCACCCCGGCTAGCCGCTCGGGATGGCTTGCGGCCAGGGCCATGGCGATCAGACCGCCCCGCGAGGTGCCCAGAACAAAAGTCTTCTCGATCCCCAGTACATCCAGCAGTTCGATCGCGTCATGCGATTCACGAAAGATGTTGTAGTTCATGAAGTCGGGATCATAGTCCGAACGACCACGCCCCCTGTAATCCATTGCGATCATGCGCAAGTCAGCCGCATGGGGCGCAAAAAACGAAAAGTCGCGGCTATTTCGGGTCAGGCCAGCCAAACACAAAAGCGGCGTGCCCGTGCCCGTGCCGGTGTCTTCGAAATAGATGCGCATGCCGTCAGTGGTTGTGAAGTCTGACATCAAAGCCCCGCCAGTTTTGGGATCGAAGTCAAATCGGACAGCACATGCGCAGGTGTCCACGGCAGGCGGTCCATCGGTTCGCCAGCCCGATTGACCCAGGCGGTGACAAAGCCGTACCCGCTGGCGCCGGCGGCGTCCCAACCGTTTGAACTGACGAACAACACCTCATCAGGCGCGCAGTTGAACCGTTCCGGTACCAGATCGTAGACCCGGGCATGAGGTTTGAAAACACCAACGCTTTCTACCGACAGAACATCGTCCAGCACATCGCCGATTCCGGCAGATTGCACCGCGCCATTCAGCATTGGCGGCGATCCGTTTGACAGGATTGCCGTTTGCATCCCGCCCTCCTTGAGGGCCTTCAACATGTCGGGCACTTCGGGATAGGCCTGTAACTCCCAATACAAATCAAGCAGGCGTTGGCGCAGCCTTGGGTCGCCTTGCAGGTCAGTGGCGTCTAACGCCCAATCCAACCCGTCCTGTGTCACGTCCCAGAAATCGGCATGTGCATTGGCTACGGCGCGCAGCCATGTGTACTGCAATTGCTTGAGACGCCAATGACCCGCAACCGTGGGCCATTTGTCTTTGAGGGCCTCAAATCCCGGTTCGTCCGCAGCTTGGCGGGCTGCTGCTGCAACGTCAAAAAGTGTTCCGTAAGCGTCGAAGACACAGGTGGTGATCGGCATATGATCCTCCTCTGATCGCGCGCAGGTTGGCACAACAATGAGGGGGGTGAAAGAGCCAAGGGTTTACAAGATCGTATCAGGCCCTAGGGTTGGCCGCTCAATCCTGTAAAACGGCCGGAGGCCACGATGACCGAAATCAAACAAGGCGACACGGTTCGCATCCACTACACCGGGACGCTGCTGGACGGCCAAACCTTTGACAGCTCAGAGGGGCGCGATCCGTTAGAGTTTGTGGTCGGATCTGGCCAGATAATTCCCGGCTTGGACAGCGCCATGCCCGGCCTGTCCTTAGGGGACAAAAAACGGGTCGAGATTGCTTGCGTGGATGCCTATGGCCCCATTAATCCGGCGATGCGTCAGGAAATTCCGCGCGAAGGCATTCCCGATGACATCCCGCTTGAGCCCGGAACGCAGTTGCAAATGCAGGCTCCGGATGGCCAGGCCGTGCCGGTGACAGTGGTGGGCGCAGACGAGGCGACCGTGACGTTGGACGCTAACCATCCATTGGCGGGTCAGGATCTGGTTTTTGAAATTGAGGTCGTCTCGATCAACTGATGTTCAGTTCGGGCTGGTTTTCCGGCCCGGGATTTACCCGATCAACGTTTCGATCGCCGTACGGACTTGCGGTTGAGTAAAGAAGATAAACGCCAACAGCATACATGTCAGCGTCAACAAAAGGACTCGGGCCCTTTGGCTGAGGAAACCGGGCTTTCTTCGACCGGCTGTTGTGCGCGCATTGTTCGCAATGATTTGATCTAGCTTGCTCATATCAGTTTCCTGCCGCCCAAAGATGGTGAAAACTTGGCGGCGGCAGGGAAAGATATAGTCACATAAAGTCAGGCTGCGGCATGCCCAGAACGTGGAAGCCACCATCAACGCGGATAATCTCGCCCGAGGTGCAGGACCCTGCATCCGAAGTCAGGTAGACAGCGGTTCCACCCACAGCCTCAAGCGTTGCATTTGCCCGCATCGGAGCGTTTTGGTCGCAGAACTTGTAGGTCTTGCGCGCGCCGCCGATGGCCGCACCGGCGAGGGTTTTCATCGGCCCAGGTGAAATCGCGTTCACGCGAATGCCGTCTGGCCCAAGGTCATTGGCCAGATAGCGGGTTGCTGATTCCAGAGCCGCCTTGGCTACACCCATGACGTTGTAATTCGGAACAACACGGTTTGATCCCTGATAGGTCAGGGTCAAAAGTGAACCGCCATTGTCCTTCATCAGCGGGTAGGCGCGCCGCGCCACTTCGATGAAGGAATAGGCCGACACATCCATTGAGTGTTTGAAATTTGCCCGCGTGGTGTTCAGGAAACGGCCCGTCAGTTCGGATTTGTCCGAATAGGCGATGGCGTGGACGACAAAGTCGATGGTTGGCCAGCGCTGGGCCAGTTCATCAAATGCGCGGTCCAGCGATTCGTCATCGGTAACATCCGCATCGACCATAAAATCGCTGCCGAGGCTTTGGGCTAAGGGCTCCAGCCGCTTGCCGAACGCTTCGCCCTGGTAGGTGAATGCCAGTTCGGCACCAGCCTCGTGCATGGCTTTGGCAATGCCCCACGCGATTGAGCGGTCATTGGCCACGCCCATGATCAGGCCGCGTTTACCTTTTAGAAGATCCGACATCACTTTCACCCATTATACTTTGACAGAATCATGGACCCGTTGGTGCCGCCAAAGCCGAAGCTGTTGGTCATGACACTGTCCAATCCTGCGTTTTCAACCACTTCGGTCGCAATTTCACCGGGCAGGATGCCCTCGGCAAGCGTGTCGACGTTGATCGACGGCGTTATGAAATCATTGTCCAGCATCAGCAGGCAGAAGATCGCTTCAAGAGCGCCTGCTGCACCTTGGGCGTGCCCGGTCATCGACTTGGTCGACGAAATCGGTGGCACGTTGCCTTCGCCAAAGATACGGCGCACGGCCTCAACCTCACCCACATCACCAACTGGGGTCGAGGTGCCATGGGCGTTGATGTAGTCCACTTTGCGGCCCTCGGGAAGGGTGCCCAGAGCCAGTCGCATGGCGCGTTCGCCGCCTTCGCCGGACGGAGCCACCATGTCATGGCCATCCGAAGTGGCCGCGTATCCGGTGACTTCGGCATAGATCTTTGCGCCGCGTGCCAGTGCATGCTCCAGCTCTTCCAGAACAACGATGCCGCCGCCGCCGGAAATCACGAAACCGTCGCGGTTTTCGTCAAACGCGCGCGAGGCTTTCTCGGGCGTGTCATTGTATTTCGAGGACATTGCGCCCATGGCGTCGAACAGGCAGGAGAGCGTCCAGTCCAGTTCCTCGCCGCCGCCTGCAAACATCACGTCTTGTTTGCCAAGCATGATTTGTTCTGCAGCGTTGCCGATGCAATGCAGCGAGGTCGAGCAGGCGGATGTGATCGAGTAGTTGATGCCCTTGATCTTGAACGCCGTTGCCAAGTTTGCTGATATTGTCGAGCACATGCATTTCGGCACGGCAAACGGCCCGATCCTCTTGGTCGCGCCGTTTTTCAGAACCGTCTGATGTGCCGTCAGCATGGCGCTGGTGGATGGCCCGCCAGAGCCCGCCACCAGACCGGTGCGTGGGTTCACCACCTGATCTTCACCCAGGCCGGAATCAGCAATCGCCTGGCTCATGGCGATATGGGCATAGGCCGCGCCGGGGCCCATAAAGCGCAGGGTGCGTTTGTCTACATGCTCGGCCACGTCGATTTTGAGCGTCCCGGCGATCTGGCTGCGAAAACCATGTTCGACCATCTGCTCGTTGGCCTCGATCCCGGATTTGCCTGATTTAAGCGAGGCCAGAACCTCTTCGGCATTGTTCCCGATGGAGGAGACAACCCCCAGACCGGTGACGACGACGCGACGCATAAGCGTACTCCTGTATTTCGTTTTCTGTGACGTGTCCGAGAGCTGGGGTCAGCTTTCCGACAGTGCAACCTTCATGTCTTTAACCTGATAAATCACTTCGCCATCGGCTTCGACCCGGCCATCCGCCACACCCATGGTCAGACGGCGGGTCTGAACGGCTTTGGTGAAGTCGACGTAATATGTCAGCATTTTGCGGTCGGGGCGGACCATTCCGGTCAATTTAACTTCGCCTACGCCCAGCGCATACCCACGTCCTTGCCAGCCGCGCCACCCCAGATTGAAACCGGTGAGCTGCCACAGGCCGTCCAGACCCAGACAGCCCGGCATGATCGGGTTGCCGGGGAAGTGACAGTCAAAGAACCAAAGATCCGGCGTAATATCAAACTCGGCCACCACATGGCCTTTGCCATGCGCGCCACCATCGCCCGAGATGTCGGTGATCCGATCCATCATCAGCATCGGCGGGGCGGGTAATTGTGCGTTGCCGGGGCCGAATAATTCGCCGCGGGCGCATTTCAGCAGATCATCTTTGTCAAAACTGCTAGGGAACTGGGCCATTCTGCCGCCTTTCCTGCCGAGGGTCTGTCTTTATATCTGGCCTCGTCTATCACCCGTTTGCAAGGTCCTGCAAGAGTGGTGCGCCACATCATATTGTGCGTATACCCATCTTTGCGAATGAATTTCATTTGAAATTCCCAACTATGCGCCCCTATATATAAAAGCAGCAACTATGGGTATCGGACAGATGACACCTCAGAGCCAGGAAATAGCAACGGGTTGGCTGGTGAATGCCGGCTTGCGGCCGACGCGTCAGCGTGTGGCGCTTGCTGAGCTTTTGGTGGGCGATGGCCGTCATCGCCATGTGACTGCAGAAAGCCTGTTTGAATCCGCTAAAGCAAACGGTGATGCCGTTTCCCTTGCAACGGTCTACAACACCCTTCGTGCCTTTTGCGATGCAGGTGTTCTGCAGGAAATTACCGTGGATGGATCGAAAAGCTATTTCGACACCAATACCTACGATCACCCCCATTTTTTTTGGGAAGACGAGGCCCGTCTGAGTGATGCGCCCTCGGATCAGCTGGTGATTCATCGCTTGCCCGAGGCGCCCGAAGGGGTCGAGATCGCGTCAGTCGACGTAGTGATCCGACTGCGCAAGAAATAGGGCTTCAATCCTGCTTCAAACGATTTGTTAGAACGTGTTCGGCCTGATCAATAACCGGGTCGGCGGGTCCTGTGCCGTGGCGCGCCAATACAACAGACTCTGCGGCATCCGGGTCGGTGATTGGAATACCGATTAGATGCCGGTTGTCATAGCTGACAGGACTAGGCGGGCTGGCATAGCTGATTCCGATTCCTTCTCCATGAGCAGCAAGGCTGCGCTGAATTTCAAGTGACGCTGCACGGTGCGCGACTGTTGGGCGCAGACCATTGCGACGAAACAGGCCGAGGATATGTTGCGCCGAAAGCCCTTCGGTTGACAGGATCAAGGGGTGGGTCGCGACGTCTGCCAGGGTAACACCATTCGTTGATGCCAACGGATAGTCCGGGGGCATCAAAGCTTTTGGTCTGCTGTCAAATAGTTTTGCACGGGCGAACCCGGCATCCATGGTCAGATCATATGTGATCGAAATGTCGATCTGTCCGGCGATCATGCCATTCAACAACCCTTGGAAGGACGCGGCGACATAGCTGATCGCGAGATTTGGAAAAGCAACGCGCAATTGATGCAGGGCTGGGGCCAGCAGAAACGGGGCGAGATCCGTGAAACACCCCAACCGCAATTGAGTCATCCCCGGTGTGGGGGTTTCAGACGTTTCGATTCGGGCTGCGTCATTCAACAATGCCTCGGCCTGTTCGATAAACCTGCGCCCCTGTGGGGTCAGAGCCATGGCTGCACCCCGGCGGCGGGAGAACAGCGGATGGCCAATATGTTCTTCAACACGTGTCAGCGCAGTAGACAGGGCGGGTTGCGACACATTCAGGTGCTGCGCCGCCGCCGAGAGGCTGCCATGGCGCCCGATAGCGCAGACGTATTCGTATTGGCGAAGTGAAATATATAACATGAAGTTATTTATAACTTCGAAAGATATGATTTGAACAGAATGCATGTTCGGATCAAAACCGGGACATAGCCAAAGGAGACCCGGATGCCTCACCCACTTGTTTCTCAAGCGATGATCGATACCTATCAGCAAGATGGCGTTGTCCTGATCAAGGGATTGTTCGCTGATTATGTCGATCAACTCCGCGACGGCGTGGCGGCAAATATGGCTGAGCCCGGCCCTTATGCGTCTGAAAACAAGAAGTCCGGCGAAACAGGGCGTTTCTTTGATGATTATTGCAATTGGACCCGGATTCCCCAGTTCCGTGAGGTCATCGAAAAGTCGCCCGCCGCCGAGGTCGCAGCTGATCTGATGCAATCGCAAAGCGTTCAGATGTTCCACGATCACGTGCTGGTCAAAGAGCCAGGCACATCGATGGCCACCCCCTGGCATCAGGACGGGCCGTATTACTTCGTCGAAGGCCAACAAACCATCAGCTTCTGGTCTCCACTGGATACGGTGCGGCAGGCAACGCTGCGCTGTGTCGCCGGATCGCATCAATGGGAGAAAGAAGTTCTACCGACCCGTTGGGTGTCAGAGGAGGGGTTCTTCCCGGATGAAGGCCAGTACATTCCCGTCCCGGACCCAGATGCCGAAGGCATGAGGGTTGTTGAATTCGAAATGGAGCCTGGTGATGCCGTGGCGTTCAACTATCGCACGTTGCACGGCGCGCGAGGCAACCAGTCGGACAGCCGTCGCCGTGCATTCTCGCTGCGCCTAGTCGGGGATGACGCGCGTTACGTTGAACGCCCGGGCCGCACCTCGCCCCCGTTTCCCGGTCACGACATGACACCGGGTCAGCGCCTGCGCGAGGATTGGTTCCCTATGCTGCTACAACGCTGAAGAGCCTCAGAACCACTGACCTGATTCGATCAAACCCAAATCCAGGAGCTGGCGGGACTGCCATTTAAACGGCACCGAGTTTCGCCAGCGAAAACTGGGAATATCGAATGTGGAGCCTGCATTTTTCTTCAAGGCTTTTGCCGCCCGAAAAGAGCATATGGCCGCAGTCATGTTGTGATGCCAGGGGCAGGAATAGGTGTTGTATTCCGGTTCATTGAACGTGTGGTCAGGCTGTAGCACCAAACCTTTTTTCGATTTGAACAGGGCAATCCGATCGATACGGCGGCGCTCGTATGGAATGTACTCTTCAAAGCGCCAGCGCAAACCGCCCGAGATATCCACCTG
Organism: Ruegeria sp. HKCCD7303; assembly: GCF_013111185.1. GTDB lineage: Bacteria > Pseudomonadota > Alphaproteobacteria > Rhodobacterales > Rhodobacteraceae > Ruegeria. The sequence continues at coordinate 57,826 of NZ_WVRE01000003.1, forward strand.
GCGATCCAACGGTTGGCCGCTTGGGTCGTGGCGGGTATGGGCATAATAGCCCGTGCTGTCGAACAGTGCCTGATCGGGAGCGACTCCGTTGGGAAAAGCGCTCAGATCATCAGCATAAAGGTCGATGACATAGCTGAGCATGGCATGGCGCCGTTCTTCGCTGTGAAAGACCAGCATTTCGCCGACGCTACGTGTTTCGCAGAAGGGAAAGAATAAGTATTCGGCGTTGTAACAGTAATACATCCAAAGGCCGGGCGCGGCCTGTATAATCCTGTTTATGGTGTCAAACACCACGGTACGGGGCGTGCATTTCAGCGTGATCCGATGCACGTGATCGGCCAGTTCCGGGTCGAGAGCGAGGTTCTGAGGCATAAACACAAGCACTGACTTGAACCCCAACCTCAGGTGATGCCGCACGGTGCTGTCCAGCTCGACTTCGTCTTCGGCAAAAATCAATGCGATGGGCCCTATGGCCAATGCAGTCTGACCCGATTTCAGAAAATGGTCCGGGGATTCGTACTTCATCGCGTGTTTTCGGTTTTGCCTTGCTGGAAAGTCCCGCCAAATTCGGGTAATTGCGCCCGCATTGCAAGCGGCGTTCGAAGCATATAGATGACGCCGGTCCCGCGAATGCAAAGGCCGATCCATGTCTGAACCGAAGAAGCTGTTTATCAAGACCTATGGCTGTCAGATGAATGTCTATGACAGTGAGCGCATGTCCGAGGCTTTGGGCGGGCAGGGCTATGTTGAAACCAAAACGCCCGATGATGCGGACATGATCCTGCTGAACACCTGCCACATTCGCGAAAAGGCCGCGGAAAAGGTGTATTCTGAACTGGGCCGGTTCAAGGGCCTGAAGGCCGAGAAGCCGGATCTGAAAATCGGCGTTGCGGGATGTGTCGCGCAGGCCGAGGGTGAAGAGATCATGCGCCGCCAGCCTCTGGTCGATCTGGTCGTTGGCCCGCAAAGCTATCATCGCTTGCCAGAGATGGAGGCCAAGACACGCGCCGGAGAAAAGGCGCTGGATACGGATTTTCCTGAAGAGGACAAGTTCGAGAAGTTAAAGAACCGCCCCAAGGCCAAGCGAGGCCCGACGGCGTTTCTGACTGTTCAGGAAGGCTGTGACAAGTTCTGCGCCTTCTGCGTCGTGCCCTATACACGTGGTGCTGAGGTCAGCCGCCCGGCTGATCGCATTATTCGCGAAGCGCATGATCTGGTCGAGCGCGGCGTGCGCGAGATCACTCTGCTGGGGCAGAATGTGAATGCCTATCACGGCGCGGGCCCGAACGGGGACATGACTTTGGCCGGTCTGATCTGGGAGTTGAACAAGGTCGACGGGTTAGAGAGGATTCGCTTTACTACCTCGCACCCCAACGACATGGCCGATGATCTGATCGAGGCACATGGCACCTGCGACAAGCTGATGCCTTACCTGCACTTGCCGGTGCAGTCGGGCTCGGACCGCATTCTCAAGCGGATGAATCGCAGCCATACAGCCGAAAGCTATCTGCGTCTGATCGAAAGAATTCGCGCGGCGCGCCCGGATATTGTGATGTCCGGCGACTTTATCGTCGGTTTCCCCGAAGAGACGGAAGAGGACTTCCAGGCGACTATGGATTTGGTCGAAGCGGTCAAATACGGCTACGCATATTCGTTCAAATACTCGACCCGCCCCGGAACGCCAGCGGCCGAACGGTCGCAAGTGGACCCCGCGGCGGCGGATGAACGGTTGCAAAGGCTTCAAGCACTGATCACTCGGCATCAGCGGGAAATTCAGGATGCCATGGTGGGCCGTACTGTGCGTGTTCTGTTCGAAAAGCCGGGCCGCCTGCCCGGACAGATGGTCGGAAAATCCGAGTATCTTCATTCGGTTCACGTAAAAGGTCCCGAGATCGCGATTGGAGATTTGAAAGAAGTTCGGATCACCGAGTCGGGTGCAAATTCACTGGCAGGTGAGTTGCTGTAGAGCGTCAAATATCCACCAGCCAGCCACCATAATTGGTGTTTGTTTCCAAAATTTACCCTTGATTTATCGCTGGGAACTATGTTCGGAGAAGGGCCAAGTTTTTCCGGGCGTGAAGTATTGCGTGCAAAAAACGGTTTTAGGCCAATCTTGCGGCCGGAGTTATGGAGGCACGAGTGACGACCCTTACGAACTTCAGGATTTCAAAACTTGGCAGAACATTGCCTGCGGCATCGGTTGCCACTCTTCTTGCCAGTGCGACAATAGCAGGTGATCTGAAGGAAACTGTGACGGAACCCGAAGTGATCAGCCCGTCCAGATTCGGCAGCGACGTCAGCGCTTTCTATCTGGGTTTGGCCGGTGGGTATGGCGCGGGTGGCGATGATCGTTTCGGCCTCAGGACACCCGCCGGATTGTTCGATATCGGCGAACAGGATTTGTCCGGCTCTTACGGAGAGATTCGTGGAGGCTGGCGCGGCATCCTGCCCGCCAGAGGTGGCCGTGATTACGTATATGGCTTTGAAATCGGGTATCAGCTCGGATCCTTCGATGACAGTGTCAGTGCCCGGATTGGAGGTTTCGATGTTCAGGGTGGGACCGAGGTGTCAGATGTGCTGGCGATCCGGTTTAGAAATGGTCTGACCAACCGCAGCGGACGAATCCTGTACTTTGTCAGCATCGGCTATTTGTGGGGTGACGTTGACACGACCAACAGCATCACATCAGGCAGTTCGACGCAGAATTTCGCGGTTACTGATCGGCGGAACGGATACTCGGCCAGCATCGGGGCCGAACATAAACTGAGCGACAGCTGGTCGATTACCGGTGAATACGAATACGTCCAATTCGACTCGAAAACCATTGCGTTCAGCTCGGGGTTTTCCACTAAGTCGACACCTAAATATGGCGGCCTGAGATTTGGGCTGAACTACACCTTTTGATGTAGACCCGAACGGCATATTTCGGCTGTTTTGTCATCCAAGCACTAATTTTTGAAACTGTGGCTTGCGCCCACCGAGTTTTGTTGTCTACGCTCAGGGTGAACAGCCAAGACAGGAGAACGGATTGGCCATCGGTGCCCTGACCCCACCGCAAGATGAAATGCCCCAGCGCGAGGCGTTTGTAGAATTTCCCGACAACCGATTGTTGATTGACCTGTGTGGTGAATATGACCGCAATCTGACGGATATTGAAAGCAAGCTTTCCGTCCAGATTGTACGTCGTGGCAATCAGCTTGTTGTCATGGGGGATGAAGATGCTCAGAAACACGCCGTGGAGGTTCTGCAGTCGCTCTATACTCGCCTGGAAGGTGGGCGCGAGGTAGAGGCTGCGGATGTAGATCGCGAGCTCCGCATGGGGGCCTCGGAACAAGGCACTGGCTCCCGCGACGGCGATCAGCTTGAAATGTTCAAGGGCGGATCGGTCGAGATCAAGACCCGCAAGAAACTGGTTGAACCGCGCACGGATGCCCAAAAGGCCTATGTTCAGTCGCTCTTCCAGAACGAGTTGGCCTTTGGCATTGGTCCTGCGGGAACGGGGAAAACGTATCTGGCGGTGGCTGTGGGTGTTTCGATGTTCATCGGCGGCCACGTGGATCGAATCATCCTGAGCCGCCCAGCGGTCGAAGCGGGTGAAAAGCTGGGCTACTTGCCCGGTGACATGAAGGACAAGGTCGATCCGTATATGCAGCCGCTCTATGATGCGCTGAACGACTTCCTGCCGGGCAAGCAACTGGCCAAGCTGATTGAGGAAAAACGAATCGAAATCGCTCCGCTGGCATTCATGCGCGGTCGAACGCTGGCGAACGCCTTTGTGGTTCTGGACGAGGCGCAGAATGCGACGACCATGCAGATGAAGATGTTCCTGACCCGTTTGGGTGAGGGTAGTCGTATGGTGATTACCGGCGACAGGTCGCAAGTTGATCTGCCGCGCGGGGTGCAGTCAGGCTTGGCGGATGCTGAAAGGTTGTTGAAAACGATACCAAATATCAGCTTCAACTACTTCACCTCAAAAGACGTCGTTCGTCACCCGCTTGTCGCCGCCATCATCGAAGCGTATGAGGCCGATGCGGGCCGCGATACCAGTTGAGTGCAAGGCCCTTTGCAAGGGCTGATGTGCGGTAAGATGAAGCTGGAACTCACTGTCGAAGACAATCGGTGGCAAGGTCTTGAGGCTTTGTCGCATAAGGCGATTTCTGCTGTTTTGACGTTTGTCGAGCTGGACTCTGAGGTCTGTGAAGTTAGCGTTCTGGGCTGCGACGATGCGCGGATCGCAGACCTGAATACAGAGTTTCGCGGCAAGCCAAGTGCCACCAATGTTCTGAGTTGGCCAGCCGAGGATCTGGCCCCGGAAGAGCCGGGTCAGGAGCCGGTTTCACCGGAGCCGGACTTTACAGGTGAAATCCCCTTAGGTGATATCGCGATTTCTTTCGACACCTGCGCGCGTGAGGCGGCGGAGGCTGGGAAGGCGATGGACGATCACGTGATCCATTTGCTTGTTCACGGAACGTTGCATTTACTGGGGTATGATCACATTCGTGATCCTGATGCCACCCTGATGGAAGGGATTGAGGTCGAGATACTTGGCAAATTAGGTATCGATGACCCATATAAGGTATGAAGGGGTCAGATGACCCGATCAGTTGGAACAGGATAATGGGCGAGACAGACGGCAGTTCTAGGGCGGCGCACAGCGCGCAACCACAGGACAGCAGCAATGCGACCGAAGAGAAAAGCGGTTTCTTTTCAAGGATCATAGATGCGTTTTCGGGTGATGAGTCCCAACCGCAACCGGTGTTGAACGGGCAGGATGCAACGGTACCCCAATCCCGAGGGATGATTAACCTGCGTCGGATGCGCGTGGAAGATGTCGCCATTCCTACGGCAGAAATCATTTCCGTCCCTTCGACGATCTCCAAGGACGAGCTGGCGGATGTCTTTCGCGAAAGCGGGCTTTCCAGAATCCCGGTCTATGAAGGTACCCTGGATACGCCGCTGGGGTTCGTCCACCTCAAAGACTTTGCCTTGACTCATGGGTTCAATGGCGGAGGTAGCAACTTTGATCTCGTTTCGATGCTGCGCACGCTGCTTTTCGTGCCGCCTTCAATGCCGATCGGCGTCCTGCTGACCAAAATGCAGACGGAGCGACGCCATATGGCGTTGGTGATCGATGAGTACGGTGGCGTTGATGGCCTGTTGACCATCGAGGACCTGATCGAGCAGGTCGTAGGTGAAATCGCAGACGAACATGATGCAGATGAAGATCAGCTTTGGGTGCAAGAGAAGCCCGGTTGTTATGTCGTTCAGGCCCGTGTCCCTCTTGAGGATTTCGAGGCCGAGATTGGCCGCTCGTTGACCAGCCATGAAGACGTGGATGAAGAAGAAATCGATACTCTGGGCGGCTTGGTGTTCATGCTGTCGGGCCGTGTGCCCGCACGGGGAGAGGTTGTGATCCACCCTGAAGGACCGGAATTTGAAGTCATCGACGCCGATCCGCGACGTATAAAAAGGCTTCGCGTCATGCTGCCGGATATCGCTGCATGACCCCCACGCGGGGCTGGCCTTTCCCGCTGAGGTTACTGGCCGTCGCCATGCTGGGCGGAGTGGCGGGGTTTGGTTTGGCGCCTTATGGCTATTGGGCACTTACTATCCTGTCTCTGATCCTGATCGTACCGATTTTTCTGGCTAGTGAAACCCGCGCGCGGGCTGGCTGGATAGGTTGGGTCTTTGCGACGGGCTATTTCGCGCATGCGCTTAGTTGGATCATCGAGCCGTTTCAGGTGGACGCGGAACGCCACGCCTGGATGGCACCGTTTGCGCTGTTGTTTATGGCAGGGGGCCTCGCCCTGTTCTGGGCCGTTTCTTTTTGGATGTCTCGCCGCCCGGGCGCGTCACCTTTTCACCAAAGCTTGCTCTTGATCGTTACCCTGTCCTTGGCTGAACTGGCCCGAGGCTACGTGCTAACCGGTTTCCCTTGGGCAGGGGTTTCGCAGGTCTGGATCGATACACCAGTAGCGCAATTGTTGTCTTTGTTCGGGCCGTTTGGGTTAAACGCCCTGACGTTCGCCGCGACCTTCCCAATCGGTTCGGCAATGATGCACCCCAGACCTTTTCGAGGGCTGGTGCAGTCACTGGTATTTACAGCCGGATTGGCCGTCGTCGCGTTAAGCTATGCCGCGATACGGCCAACGGTTCACGACGGACCGCACGTCGTTCGGGTGGTGCAACCAAATGCGCCTCAGCATCAAAAATGGGATCCGGCATACGCCCCTTTGTTCTTTTCAAGGCAGATTGAGTACACCGCCGCCCGACCAGAGCCTGATCTGATCGTTTGGCCTGAAACTGCTGTGCCCGCTTGGCTTGGCAGTGCACAACCGTTTTTAGCCGCGATTGCAGATGCCGCGCAGGGAACCCCGGTTGTACTGGGCATACAGCGCGGAGACGGGCCGAGGATTTTCAACTCGATGATCCAACTTGATGCCAACGGGCAGCAGGCAGGGCTTTATGACAAACACCATCTGGCCCCTTTCGGAGAATATGTTCCTTTCGGCGACCTGTTGGGGCGTTTTGGCATTCACGGAATGGCAGCAACGACAGGCCATGGATTCAGCGCGGGCCCTGGCCCCGAATTGATGGATATGGGAGAGCTGGGGAATGCTCTGCCGCTGATCTGCTACGAAGCCGTTTTTCCACAAGATGTAAACGGTGCATCGGGGCGGGCGGATTTCCTTTTGCAGATCACCAATGATGCCTGGTTCGGAACCCGATCTGGCCCGTATCAGCATATGGTTCAAGCTCGGATGAGGGCGATCGAACAGGGCCTGCCGATGATCCGTTCAGCGAATACTGGTATATCGGCCATGATCGACCCTCTGGGCCGTGTCACGGCCTCTTTGTCTTTGGGCGAGGCCGGATATCTCGATGCCGTCCTTCCATTGCCGCAACAGTCGACTATTTATTCGCGGACAGGAGACAGTGCCGTTCTTGTGATCCTTTTGTTTCTTGGCGCCATCATCCTATTCAGTGCTCGCTTGCGCGAGAACTATTAGAGATTGACCGCACCTGCACGTGGGCGTATGCGTCTTTGACCTGTCACAACGGCTTCCTGGCGTGGCAGAGAAACCCTAATGGAGCACATTTATGTCCCGACAGAACTATACTTTTACTTCGGAGTCCGTTTCCGAAGGGCACCCTGACAAGGTCTGTGACCGCATTTCGGATGCCGTCCTTGACGCATTTCTGAATGAAGAACCCGAAGCACGTGTGGCCTGCGAGACCTTTGCCACGACCAACCGTGTCGTTATTGGCGGCGAAGTCGGCCTGTCGGATAAAGACAAGCTGCACGACTACATGGGTCGTATTGAAGAGATTGCCCGCGATTGTATCAAAGATATTGGCTATGAGCAGGACAAGTTTCACCACGAAACCGTCGAGGTAACAAACCTGCTACACGAACAATCCGCTCACATTGCACAAGGTGTTGATGCTGCGGATAACAAAGACGAAGGTGCAGGCGACCAGGGCATCATGTTTGGTTACGCCACAACCGAAACCCCCGCGCTTATGCCCGCACCGATCCAGTACTCGCACGCTATCCTGCGTCGTCTGGCCGAAGTGCGCAAAAGCGGTGCCGAACCTGCGCTGGGCCCCGATGCCAAGTCACAATTGTCCGTCATCTATAATGATGGCAAGCCGGTCGGCGTAAGCTCGGTCGTTTTGTCGACGCAGCATCTGGATGAAGCGCTGACATCCGACGACATCCGCGAAATCGTTGAACCCTATATTCGCGAAACTCTGCCCGAAGGCTGGTTGTCTGCTGATACTGAATGGCATGTGAATCCAACGGGCAAATTCGTGATTGGTGGCCCGGATGGCGACGCAGGTCTGACCGGTCGCAAGATCATTGTTGACACATATGGTGGCGCGGCCCCGCATGGCGGCGGCGCGTTCTCGGGCAAAGACCCGACCAAGGTGGACCGTTCCGCTGCTTATGCCGCACGTTACCTGGCTAAGAACGTTGTCGCTGCTGGCATGGCAGAGCGTTGCACGATCCAGCTGAGCTATGCGATTGGCGTTTCCAAGCCGCTGTCGATTTATGCTGACACGTATGGAACAGGTCACGTTTCAGATGAAGTTATCGAAAAGGCCGTTGGGCAGGTCATGGATCTGACACCGCGCGGCATTCGTGAGCATCTGCAAATGAACAAGCCGATCTATCAGCGCACTGCAGCTTACGGCCATTTTGGGCGTGAACCTGATGCAGATGGCGGCTTTAGCTGGGAACGCACTGATCTGGTTGACGCGCTGAAAGCCGCAGTCTGATCCAAACAGAAAGAAAGCGCGCCTGTCGGGCGCGCTTTTTTGTTGCGGGCACGTCGCGCACTTGCAACGCCAAGGCCCGCGCAGTATGGCCACCGCCATGAGCACCGAGACCCCACAACGCCCGCGCAGAAATTTCTATGGCCGCTTCAAGGGTAAGACCCTGAAGCCCAGCCAAAAGACTTATCTGAATGAAGACTTGGCCGCGCTGTCGCCCGGAGCGGTGGATTGGGAAACTAATCCCGAACGCAACCCATTGGACTTGGATGGGCTGTTCGGAGGCAAGCCTGTTTGGCTTGAAATTGGCTTTGGCGGCGGTGAACATCTGGTGCATCAGGCGCAAAGCAACCCGGATATCGGCATCATCGGGGCAGAACCTTATATCAACGGTGTTGCGATGCTGCTGGGTAAAATCCGGCAAGCGGGGGTCGAGAACCTGGCTGTACATCCCGGCGATGCGCGCGATCTGTTCGATGTGTTGCCCGAAGCCAGCATCTCGCGCGCCTTCCTGCTCTATCCGGACCCTTGGCCAAAGACCCGCCATCATCGCCGCCGTTTTGTGACGCCTGAACATCTGGAGCCATTGGCAAAGGTGTTGAAGCCGGGTGCGATCTTTCGCGTTGCCACCGACATTCCCGACTATGTGCGCCAAACGCTGGAAGAAGTTCCACGCGCGGGATTCGAATGGCTGGCGGAACGCCCAGCGGATTGGCGTGAGCCCTGGAATGACTGGATTTCAACCCGATACGAACAAAAGGCCCTGCGGGAAGGGCGGGCGCCACATTACCTGACTTTCCGTCGGATTGATTCCTGATCAGTTTCAAATTTCTGTAATCCTGAACACTATGTTAGTCTGTGTGCGGAGTACGCATTTCAGCATTGTTTTTTCCAGGATTGCCATGTCTGACATACGGATCACGAACTGCCACACGCACCTGTTTCACGCGCGCCATGTGCCCGAGGATTACCCTTATCCAGCGCTCAGGCCATTCAAGAAGATGCCTTGGCTGATCAAAGCCCTGGCATTTGGTGCCCGTCTGGTTGGTCAGCATACAGCCGCCGAGAAACTGGACAGGCTCTATCGCTTTCAGCAGGAAACAGACGCGGGCAGCCAGCGTGATATTCTGGACAACCTGAGGCGACACTATCCGAGCGATACCCGCTTTGTCGTCCTGCCAATGGAGATGTCAGCCTTTGGCTTTGGGACGCCAGAGGTTTCGTTGAGCGCGCAACATGACGAGTTGGCGAAGCTGTCTGGCGACCCCGAGGTCGGCCGATCAGTGATACCCTTTGCAACGATTGACCCGCGGGCGGATCCACAGGCCACAGAACTCTGGCGGGCCATAGATGGTCTGAAGTTTCGCGGCCTAAAACTCTATCCGCGTCTTGGATTCGCACCGGACGATCCGGTTCTAATGCAGCATGTTTACCCACGGTTGGAAGAGTTGAACCTGCCGGTCATGTCGCATTGCTCACGCGGCGGTGTTCAGGGGCGCTATCTTTCGAACTATTGGGCCGACCGCTATACCGAGCCAGAGGCGTTTATTCCCGTAATGCGTGCTCATCCCAAGCTACGGATTTGCCTGGCGCATTTTGGCGGTCAGCGGGACTGGGATGCCTATGTCAATCCGGATCGCAAGAACCCGCTGGACGACGCCTTCAACAGGAACTGGCAAGTGGCGATCCGGCAGATGATCGGCAGCGGAAATTACCCGGGCCTCTGGACGGATATCTCTTACACATTGTTCCAGTTCGAGGATTACGCCCCCTTCTTGCGCATTTTTCTAACCGGCGAGGATGAAGAAGGTGAGCGCCTCAGGTCGCGTGTCCTGTTTGGATCAGATTACTACATGACCCGGCAAGAAGCGCTGTCAGAAAAGGCGGTCTGTTTCCGGCTGCGCAACATCTTGGGCGAGGAGATTTTCCGGCAGATCGCCGAAGAAAACCCAGCGAAATGGCTGGGTGAAGCCTGAGAGACCGCTTTGCAATCATTGCCGCTGGACCAAGCCGCTCCAATTCGCTAATCCGCCTTGAACTGATAGCGCAAAAGGAGCCCCCATGTCCGGACACGGCACGCCCATCCCGATGACTTCGCATCCCTGCGGCCCGCTGACCGGCACGGCCGAGGTGCCGGGTGACAAGTCGATCTCGCACCGGTCGCTGATCCTTGGCGCGATGGCTGTGGGTGAGACCAGGATCTCGGGCCTGCTGGAGGGCGAAGACGTTTTGGACACGGCCAAGGCGATGCGGGCCTTTGGGGCTGAGGTTACGGATCACGGTGGCGGGGAATGGACCGTGCATGGCGTGGGCGTTGGCGGATTTGCCGAACCGGATCAGGTGATCGATTGCGGCAACTCAGGCACCGGCGTGCGACTGATCATGGGCGCTATGGCAACCTCTCCGATCACGGCGACCTTTACGGGCGATGCCAGCCTGAACAAACGCCCAATGGCGCGGGTGACTGACCCTCTGGCCCTGTTTGGTGCGCAATCGGTTGGTCGGTCCGGGGGGCGTCTGCCAATGACCATCGTGGGCGCGGCAGACCCCGTGCCGGTTCGCTACGAAGTGCCCGTACCCTCGGCCCAGGTCAAATCTGCTGTGTTGCTGGCGGGATTGAATGCCCCCGGCAAAACCGTTGTGATCGAGAAAGAAGCGACCCGCGACCATTCTGAGCGTATGCTGGCTGGCTTCGGCGCTGAGATCACGGTTGAAGATACCGATGAAGGTCGTGTCATTACCCTGACAGGACGTCCTGAATTGAAGCCGCAGGTTATCGCCGTGCCGCGTGATCCGTCCAGCGCGGCCTTCCCAGTGTGCGCTGCGCTGATCACACCCGGCTCGGATGTGCTGGTGCCCGGCATTGGCCTGAACCCGACCCGCGCTGGTTTGTTCACCACATTGCGTGAGATGGGTGCAGACCTGACTTACGAGAATGAGCGCGAGGAGGGTGGCGAGCCTGTTGCCGATCTGCGTGCAAAATATTCGCCGAACATGAAGGGGATCACCGTGCCGCCGGAACGCGCGGCTTCGATGATCGATGAATACCCGGTTCTTTCCGTGGTTGCGGCCAACGCAACCGGCACCACGATGATGGGCGGTGTAAAAGAGCTGCGCGTCAAGGAAAGCGACCGCATCGACGCCATGGCGCGTGGCCTGCGCGCAAACGGTGTGACGGTCAATGAGGGTGACGATTGGTGGTCGGTCGAAGGGCTGGGTATCGGCAACGTTCCCGGGGCCGGCACCTGCGAAAGCTTTCTGGATCACCGCATTGCCATGTCTTTCATGGTGATGGGCATGGGCGCGCAGAAGCCAGTTAGCGTGGACGATGGCGGCCCGATTGCAACGTCTTTCCCGATTTTTGAACCGTTGATGGCATCGCTGGGTGCTAAGGTCGAACGCTCGTGAGCTTCACAGTCGCGATTGACGGGCCTGCGGCAGCGGGCAAGGGCACAATCTCAAAGGCCGTTGCAGCGCATTTTGGGTTTGCCCATCTGGACACAGGGCTGCTCTATCGTGCGGTGGGTCGACGCGTTTTGAAGGGTGTCGATCCTGTCGACGCGGCAAAGGCTTTGACCGCCGAAGAATTGTCGCAAGGCGATCTGCGCACTGCCGAAATCGCACAAGCCGCGTCCAAAGTGGCAGTCATTCCCGAGGTCCGCGCCGCGTTGGTGGATTTTCAACGCGCCTTTGCCCGTAGGGCTGGGGGGGCTGTTTTGGATGGGCGTGATATCGGGACGGTGATTTGTCCTAATGCCGAGGTGAAGTTGTTTGTGACGGCCAGCGCCGAAGTGCGTGCCGAACGCCGGTATCTTGAGCTCAGCGCCAAGGGTGCTGACGTGACGCGCGGACGGGTTCTGGCAGATGTCAAAGAACGCGACGCGCGCGATGCTGAGCGCAGCACTGCTCCGATGAAACCTGCGGAAGATGCGGTTCACTTGGACACAACCGAACTGAGCATCGACGCGGCATTGGCAAAAGCGCTTGAGGTCATCAACGCTAAACTGCCTGCGGCGCGTTAACACCGCAGGCAAAGGGGACAGAGCTTACAGCTCGCCCACGGCAACGCTTTTGATGTTTGCCCACTGATCGTCAGCAGTTTTTGCCGTATTGACAACGTCTTTCAGAAAGGCTGCGCGGGTTTCAGCATTCAGGAAAAGGTACAGTTTGCCGTCTGCCACCAGGTACTGATCCGGATCGCCGTCAAATTTCTTACCAACTGATACGCCGAACGAGCAGAAGCCGCCATGCTGCGGCAAGAAAGCCGCCGGGTTCGCCTCAAACGCTTCCCGGTTAGCTGCGGTCGTGAAGTAGTAAGAAGCACCGTCATAAGTTGCTGAGTGGGTTGCGAAGCCTTCCACGGGATTGCCGTCATTGACCAGTGCAACCAGATCAACGCCGTGCGCGGCCAGCGGCGCACCTGCGGCCGAGATGCCGTTGGAGACGTTGATCTCGTCAGCGGCAAAGGCCGGTGTGGATAGGGCGACAGCAGCCGCAAGAACGGGCAGGATGAGCGATTTCATAGTGGTTTTCCTTTTGATTTCAGTTTCGGACCGACCGGTGTGTCGACCGATGAAAAACAGTTAAGGTTAAGCTTCTGAACGTGTAATCTCAGAAAGAACGCGTTATTTTGCAGATCGTACAATTGACAGAATTATTGGGCTTCGCAGATCACTAAGCTTTGTTTGGCCAGTTTGAGCTTCACTACTTATTGTCAAAGCATGTCTGCAGGAGTGACCTCATGTTTCGCATAGCCATCTTTCTGATTTTCGCCGCCGGAAGCCTTGCTGCGCAGGAGGTCGCGCCCGAAGCCTCGCCTGATGGCCTAAATGCCGAGCCTCCAATGACATACGAGCGGCTGGGTAATATCCTTTTTGCACTGGACCCCGAAGCACAGCCCCATGGGCCTGGATTTCAGATGACAGTGGCCGGTGTTCAGGTTTTGGTCATCACTGACATCAATGCAGATCGGATGCGAGCCATGGTTGCGGTCGGCAATGCCGCAGATCTGTCCGAAGAAGACTTGATCCGGGTGATGCAGGCCAATTTCGACAGCACTCTGGACGCGCGTTATGCGATTGCAAATGGCATATTGTGGGCTGCGTTTATCCACCCTTTGTCGTTGCTGGAAAAGGATCAGCTAATCTCGGGGTTGGCGCAGACGGTGAATATCGCGAAGACGTATGGCACGCTTTATTCCGGCGGGGCTGCGGAATTTGGTGGGGGTGACAGTACGGATCTGCAACGTGCCCTGATCGAAGAGCTTTTGAAGAAGGGTGAAGAAATCTGACCGGCGCCTGAACCCAGCGCATGTCCTTATCTTAATCCGCTTCATTCGTACCGCTCTGCTGCGTTATTTGCGCGGCCAGGAAAGATTCCACATGCCACAGATCGCGTCGTGCCCGCCAAGAAAAGTCGCTTACCCGCAGATACGGTTCAAGCCGGTCGCATATGCGTGCGCAATATGCCGCGATAAGCCCTAGATGGACGCTGGAAAGCTGTTATAGTTTCCCTCAAGCAAAAAAGGGAAAGCTGCCAAATAACCCCAAAAAAGGGGGAAGCAGCTGCAAAATCCCCCGAGCCAACAGGGACAAAACCACATGAATAATCGTCTGAACCAAATCACCATCGTGGGCGGCGGCACGGCGGGATGGATGACCGCGCTGATCCTGGACATGGTGTTTTCCCGAACGTCGTCGCAAAAAGATCGCCCACGGATCTGCCTGATTGAAAGCCCCAATATATCGACCGTCGGGGTGGGCGAGGCCACGGTGCCCCGCATGCCTGTGACGCTGCGCCAGGCAGGCATTACAGAGCGGGATTTTTTCCGCGAAACCAACGCATCCTTCAAGCTGGGCGTGAAGTTCTGCAATTGGAACAAGGACCGCAAGGGTAATCGTATCGACTATGTGAATCCCTTTGCACACGGCCAGATGTTGGAAGGTTTGGATGCTGCCGAGTATTTCCTGCGGTTCGGCAATGGGGATCGGGACTTTACCCAGTCAATCTCGCCGCACGACGATCTGGGTCGGCTGTGCAAGGGCGCACGACAGTTGGGCCAGCCCGAGTTTGAGCAGCGGTTTGGTTACGCTTACCATCTGGATGCAGTGAAATTTGCCGGGATGCTGACCAAGGTCTGCACAGATCGAGGTGTTGAACATATCCGGGATGAGGTGCAATCAGTTGAACTGGATGAACAGGGCAATGTCAGCCATCTGACGCTCGAGCGTAGGGGTCGCCATGACATCGAGATGGTTATTGACTGCACCGGTTTCCGCGGATTGATCATCAACAAGGCGCTGGGCGAGCCGTTTTTGGATTACTCGGATTACCTGCCCAATGATCGCGCCATGGCGTTGCAGATCGAGCATCCGAATCCGAAAAAGATCGAGAGCCTGACACGATCCACCGCACTTGGCGCGGGCTGGACATGGCGGGTGCCGCTCTACAACCGTGTGGGCACGGGGTATGTGTTCTCATCGGCGCATCGAACCGATGATCAGGCGGCGGATGAGTACCTCGAATGGCTTGGGGACAGCGGCAAGGGTTTGACGCCGCGTGTCATTCCGATGCGCGTTGGACGTGTGCGCAATGCCTGGGTCAAGAACTGTGTCGCTATTGGTCTGTCTGGCGGCTTCATCGAACCGCTGGAAAGTACCGCGATCCACATGATTGATCATGCGGTGCGCTGGTTCGCCGAGCATTTGCCAACGCGCGCCATCGAGCCATCGCTGCGGGCAAGATACAATCGGCAGATGGACAAGATGTACAACGAGGTGCTGGAGTTTATCTGCCTGCACTACCGTTTGGGCAATCGCACGGACGATCCCTATTGGATCGATGCGCGGACACAGATGAAGGTGCCGGACCGGTTGGCCGAGAATTTGGAGCTATGGCAGCACCGCCTGCCAATGGATCACGATGTGGAATTCGCCACGCTTTTTGACCACCGCGTGTATCAGACGGTTCTGTTGGGCAAGCAGGTCTATGATACGGGGTATGGGCCAGGCATCCGGGATCGAGTGCGACCATTGAAGAAGGTGATCTGGTATCAGGGTATGCAGCGCGCGAAGGAAGATCTTGCTCAGATCATCAGATCAATGCCTGACCACAAAACGCTGCTGCGCGATATCCGCGGCGAGCTGGAGCGCCCTGCCTTTGGCAAGGCGAAGGTAGCGCAACCGACTGTTGCGATGCCCGGCACCACGCCAGCGCCTGTTAGGATTCAGAACATGCCGAACTTTGCAGAAATCCAAAGCGGTGCAAAAGATCTGCAGTTGTTCTAGAGGCCCTGTGAGCTCGGGGCAGAACCCACTTTGGCAAAAATGAAGGTTGGGGTGAACGCCCCTGCCTCAGGCTCGTCTTGGGTGGGCGAAAAAGCAGCCTAGTAGGCACTTGCGCAGCCTATTATCGTTATGTAATTACATAATGGATGCGAAGGATATGTGCATTGCAAAGACAGTCAGATCACGGCTGCAAATTCCGCCGAAATCTGCGGAGCGGCCTCAAACGTCGGCAAAGAGAAACTGCACCGATGCAGGTTTATGACTCGCTGCCGCCGGGCTTGCGGCAATGGTTGGCTGCTGCCAGTTTGCCGTGGAGCCCGGTGTCCGCTCAGAAAATATGGAACCGGGCCGGAGGTGCACGCGATCCGTCTGCCGCGTTGATGCGCTTGGATGAGATAGAACAGGCGATGTTGCAGCGCGATGCCGGGGTTTGGAGCGCCAAACGCTGAACAGCCCTCTGCAAAGACCTGCCGAACCTTGAAAACATGGGCTTTACCCTTGCACATGTCGAGGAATCCGCCTATACGCGCGCTGTCGATACAAGGGCGGTCAACGTCCGGATGACGTTTCTGAGCAGGGCCGGGTTACCTCGGCCCTTTGTGTTTGTTTGCTCAGGGGCGCACCGGGTCACGCCAGACGGCATCATGAAACAAGACCGGCGGAGACAACCGCTCGGCCAGCAAAAACGTACTGTAAAGGAAAACAACGCCACATGGCTAACGCATCCATGGAGGAATTCGAAGCCCTCCTTAACGAAAGCTTCGAAATGGACACACCCGAAGAGGGTTCTGTTGTCAAAGGCAAGGTTCTGGCGATCGAAGCCGGCCAGGCCATCATCGACGTAGGCTACAAAATGGAAGGCCGCGTTGATCTGAAAGAATTCGCAAATCCCGGCGAAGCCCCTGAAATCGCTGTTGGTGACGAGGTCGAAGTCTACCTGCGCGCCGCAGAAAACGCCCGTGGCGAAGCCGTCATCTCACGCGAGATGGCCCGCCGTGAAGAGGCATGGGACCGTCTGGAAAAAGCATATGCCGACGACCAGCGCGTCGAAGGTGCAATCTTTGGCCGCGTCAAAGGTGGCTTCACCGTCGATCTGGGTGGCGCAGTTGCGTTCCTGCCCGGCTCGCAGGTTGACGTTCGCCCTGTGCGCGACGCTGGCCCTCTGATGGGTCTGAAGCAGCCGTTCCAGATTCTGAAAATGGACCGCCGCCGTGGCAACATCGTTGTTTCGCGCCGCGCAATCTTGGAAGAATCGCGTGCCGAACAGCGTGCCGAAGTTATCGGCAACCTGTCCGAAGGTCAGACCGTCGAGGGTGTTGTCAAGAACATCACCGAATACGGTGCATTTGTTGACCTGGGCGGCGTTGACGGCCTGCTGCACGTCACCGACATGGCATGGCGCCGTGTGAACCACCCGTCCGAGATCCTGACGATCGGCGAAACCATCAAGGTTCAGGTCATCAAGATTAACAAAGAAACCCACCGCATCAGCCTAGGCATGAAGCAGCTGCAGGAAGATCCGTGGGATCTGGTTGCTGCGAAATACCCGCTGGGCTCGGTCCATCAGGGTCGCGTCACCAACATCACCGACTACGGCGCGTTCGTCGAGCTGGAAGCCGGTGTCGAAGGTCTGGTGCACGTCTCCGAGATGTCCTGGACCAAGAAAAACGTCCACCCCGGCAAGATCGTTTCGACCAGCCAGGAAGTCGACGTCATGGTTCTGGAAATCGACGGCGCCAAGCGTCGCGTGTCTCTGGGCCTGAAGCAGACTCAGCGCAACCCATGGGAAGTGTTTGCAGAAACTCACCCCGAGGGCACCGAGGTCGAAGGCGAAGTCAAGAACATCACCGAATTCGGTCTGTTCATTGGCCTCGAAGGCGACATCGACGGCATGGTTCACCTGTCGGATCTGTCCTGGGACGAGCGTGGCGAGGATGCGATCCAGAACTACCGCAAAGGCGACGTCGTTCAGGCGGTTGTCTCGGAAGTGGATGTCGAGAAAGAGCGTATTTCGCTGTCGATCAAAGCCCTGGGCGGTGACAAGTTCGCCGAAGCCGTGGGCGGCGTGAAACGTGGCTCGGTTATCACTGTCGAAGTGACCGCAATCGAAGATGGCGGCATCGAGGTCGAGTATGAAGGCATGAAGTCGTTCATCCGTCGTTCCGACCTGTCGCGTGACCGTGCCGAACAGCGCCCCGAGCGTTTCTCGGTCGGTGACAAGGTCGACGTCCGCGTCACCAACGTTGACAGCAAGACCCGCCGTCTGGGCCTGTCGATCAAGGCACGCGAGATCGCCGAAGAGAAAGAGGCCGTGGAACAGTACGGTTCTTCCGATTCGGGCGCGTCGCTGGGCGATATCCTGGGTGCAGCGCTGAAGTCGGGCGACTAATTCCGGGACACATCCCAAACAAGCTTTTCGGCCTCGCGCTTCAGCGCGGGGCCGTTTTTGTTGCGAATCAAGGTGTTCCAATCGGCCGTGTTAATTTCGGTAATGTTTGCGCTTTAAGTGCGGAAAAACCCCTGTCCGGCAAAAAATCGCGTGAGAATATGGTAAAATAAAGCCTCAGCGCGCAGAGTATGCGTTCCCCCAAACCGGATTTTTTCCTATACTGTCAAATCAGTAGACCTGACACACCGGCTGCCTGGGAGGGTATCACGCATGATCCGTTCAGAATTGATTCAGAAAATCGCTGACGAAAACCCACATCTCTATCAGCGTGATGTTGAGCGGATTGTGAATACCGTGTTCGAAGAAGTCACCGACGCCATGGCCCGCGGCGATCGTGTTGAACTGCGTGGTTTCGGCGCGTTTTCGGTCAAAAAGCGCGATGCGCGTGTGGGGCGTAACCCACGCACAGGAGAGACGGTGCAGGTCGAGGAAAAATGTGTACCGTTTTTCAAAACTGGTAAGTTGCTTAGGGACCGATTGAACGGTAAAGCCTGACCGTATGATGCGCTACATTCGATATGCTTTTCTTGGGACGCTTGGGATCATCCTGATTTCGGTGTCTCTGGCCAATGTTGAGTCGGTTGAACTCAAGCTGATGCCGGATCCGCTGGCTGAGTTGTTGGGATTCAATCTGACCGCTTCGCTTCCGTTGTTCCTGGTGGTTCTGGGTGGTGTTGTGGCCGGTCTGATCATTGGCTTCATTTGGGAATGGATGCGTGAACACAAGCATCGCCGTGACGCGACCGCGAAGAAAAGCGAAGTGCGCAAGCTCGAGCGAGAGGTCAATAAGCTCAAGAAAAAGCAAAACGAGGGCAAAGATGACGTTCTGGCCCTTCTGGATGAGGCAAGCTGAGCCCAATTCCCATGCCCGATGTTAGGTTCAAAATCTGCGGCTTGACCGCATCTGATCACGTGCGTGCAGCCGTTGAGGCCGGGGCAGGCTATGTCGGTTTTGTTTTCTTTCCGAAGTCACCTCGCCATCTGGACGTTGCGCAGGCTGCGGAACTGGCCAAAATGGTTCCGCCCGGCGTCGCCAAGGTGGCATTGGTGGTAAACGCCACTGACGAAGAGCTGGTCAGCATCGTGTCTGCGGTTCCGCTGGATATGCTGCAGTTACACGGTAAAGAGAGTCCTGAACGGGTTTCTGAGGTCCGGGACCGGTTCGGTTTGCCTGTGATGAAGGCGATAGGTGTTGCCGAGGCCGAGGATCTGGACGCAATAGATCTGTATTCCGAAGTGGCCGATCAATTGTTGATCGACGCAAAGCCGCCTCGGGGCGCGGAACTGCCAGGAGGCAACGGGCTGGCGTTTGACTGGCGCTTGCTGGCCGGTCGGAAATACTGGCGGCGTCCTTGGATGCTGGCCGGTGGTCTGACGCCGCAGAACGTTGCTGAAGCTGCCAGGATGACCGGCGCGCGGCAGGTCGATGTCTCTTCGGGCGTGGAAAGCGCGCCGGGTGTAAAGGACGCAACCCTGATCGGCGAATTTGCAGCCGCTTTGCAGTGATCTGATCCTTTAGTTGCCGCGTATCCCCGTTTGGGGAGGAAGACAGTATGTTGGCGGCAATAGGTGGTGTTTCCCTGAGACACTGGTACAACGCGCCCGAATTTTTCTGGCGCGCGGGTCAGGCGTACAGGCAAGCAAAAGGCGACCCGTTGTGTCTGCACGCAGCTGTGTTCCGGCAGGATGGGCTCTATTTTTCGCTGAGCGTTTGGCACGATATCGAGGCGATGCTGACGTTTGCACAATCGGGTCCTCATCGACGTGTCATGCTGGCAGCCGATCGGCTGGCGGATGTGAACCGGTTCTACCACTTTCCGTGCATAGGCGTGCCCTCTGCGGAACAGGCAATTCAGGTCTGGCGACAAAACATACGGGTTGCGGAATGATGCGTTTTGCCCATGGCAAATCTTGTCGCCACAACCTATGAACAACGGGTACGACGAGTGGAGACACCCATGGCCAACGATCTTTTCAATTCCTTCATGTCCGGCCCTGACGAGCAAGGCCGCTTTGGCATCTTCGGCGGGCGATTTGTCAGCGAAACGCTGATGCCGCTGATCCTGTCGCTGGAAGAGGAATACAACAAAGCCAAGGATGACCCCACCTTCTGGGCCGAGATGGATGATCTTTGGGCGAATTACGTTGGTCGCCCTTCGCCGCTGTATTTTGCGGAACGCCTGACTGAGCATCTGGGTGGCGCAAAGATCTACCTGAAGCGTGACGAGCTGAACCATACCGGCGCGCACAAGATTAACAACGTGTTGGGCCAGATCATTCTGGCGCGGCGCATGGGCAAAACCCGGATCATAGCTGAAACTGGGGCAGGGCAGCACGGCGTGGCAACTGCAACCGTTTGCGCCAAGTTTGGTCTGAAATGCATCGTGTACATGGGTGCGCATGACGTTCAGCGTCAGGCCCCGAACGTATTCCGCATGCGTCTGCTGGGGGCCGAGGTGATTCCAGTAACCTCGGGTCGTGGTACGCTGAAAGATGCGATGAACGACGCTCTGCGTGATTGGGTGACCAATGTGCGCGACACGTTCTACTGCATTGGTACCGTGGCCGGTCCGCATCCCTATCCGGCGATGGTCCGCGATTTTCAGTCGATCATCGGAAAAGAAGCGAAAGAGCAGATGATGAAGGCCGAAGGCCGTCTGCCCGATACGATCATCGCTGCCATCGGTGGTGGGTCGAATGCGATGGGTCTGTTCTACCCCTTCCTCGACGACAAAGAGGTGAACATCATCGGTGTTGAAGCTGGTGGCAAAGGTGTGAACGAGAAGATGGAGCATTGCGCTTCGCTGACCGGAGGCCGTCCGGGCGTGCTGCACGGTAACCGCACCTATCTGCTGCAGGATGATGATGGTCAGATACTTGAGGGCTATTCGATTTCGGCTGGTCTGGATTATCCGGGAATCGGGCCCGAGCATTCCTGGTTGAATGACATTGGTCGCGCCAATTATGTCTCGATCACCGACAAAGAGGCGCTTGAGGCGTTCCAGTTGTGTTGTGCGACCGAAGGCATCATCCCCGCGCTGGAGCCCAGCCACGCGCTGGCTCATGTGATGAAGATTGCGCCGGATCTGCCCAAGGATCACCTGATCTGCATGAACATGTGCGGTCGAGGCGACAAAGACGTTCAGACAGTGGCGAAATATCTGAATTTCGACATGTCTGACACCGAAGGCCGCACGGCTGACTAAAGTAAAGCCGCAGATGTTGCCACGGTTTTTCATTTCCGGGCAGCTGCACTGTGGAACTCGTCTTTTGATTGAGTCGTCTAAAGCCAGGAAGCGCGTGGTTCTCAGCTAGCAGTTGGCATGAATACGCGCGTTTCCTGATCGGACAAAGACTGACAAAATCCCTTCAACTGGTGCAATTTTGCTAGTTTTTGCCGGGTTCGATTGTCCTTTTGTAGCCGCTTCTGTGTACGTTGCTATGCAGTGGTTTTAAGCCCAGATCACTCAATAATAGCCATTTGTATTGCGTGGCGCTTATGTACTGCAAAACAAGCAAAACACATTCGCTGCACTAAGTGCTTAGTCGAGCGACTTCAAATTCTATACAACTTATAAGAATTGTTTTAACGTTTTGATAATCGGCTTATGGGGGCCGGTTATTTGGGGATGTCTCTACTTGTTGGAACAAGAGGTGACACGCTTGGGTTGCTGTTTTGACTCAAGCCACTCTTTGTTTGGCGCCCATGGAATGCTGTAGGAGGTAAAATGGTAAGGTCTGCTATGTTGAGGTTTTTGAGCCTCGTGCTTCTGGTTTCGATGCTTATCCTCACAAACGCCAAGGAAAGCCATGCACTTGGCGGACCTTCATTTCCTTCTCAGATCATTACGACCCCAAATGGTGGGCAGATTTTCCTAAGCAATCTCCAAGTTACTGAAACCGCCTTCATATCCTTGGGTGGCTCGGCAGAAGTTCCCGGAGGATCTTTCTATTTCAATTTCGGTACCATCCCGGCAAGCGCGATTACACCAGGTGGTTTGGCGACTTTGGGGTACCTCAACGCAACCAACATCAACCAAAACGGCGCGGACTCGACTTACGCAACTGATGGGTATCTTGGCGTGGTTTTCACAGCTCAGGAAACCGTTGGTGGACCGCTGTACCGCTATGAGATCGCGCTTTCGGGTGTCACGACCACTCAGGTTATCAACACACGGACGCTTGTGGACACAACCCAACCGACGGCCACAATCGGTGCACTGACAGCCACCGGAAACGGTACGTTTCAAGCGTCTATCACACTCAGCGAGCCCAGCACCGATTTCACGGTGGGGGACCTGTCGGTGACGAACGCAACGGCCACCCTAGCAGGGTCAGGGACCAACTATGTTGCAACGCTGACACCGCAGAATAACGGCACCATCGAACTGTTCATTCCAGCCGGTGTATTCACTGACGCAGCTGGCAACCTAAACCTTGCATCTAACACAGTGACGTCGGTTCAGGCGGTGACAAATACGCAGCGTCTGATTCAGGCGTTTCAGAATGCGCGTGCCACCAGCCTTGCAACCAACCAGCCGGGATTGACCCGGTTCTTGCAGCGGTCGGGTTCCGGCGTGTTGGACACGTCGGTGACGCAAGGTTCGGGGTATCTGAATTTTGCCTCAGATCCATCCAACCCGGTCTGGTTCAATTTGACCGGCAACTGGAGCTCTCAGGACGATTTCGACAGCTCCTATGCGTTGGCTGTTTTGGGCGCACATCGTCAGATCAGCGCGAACCTTCTGGTCGGGGCCATGCTGCAGCTCGACTATGCCGAAACGGATAACGGACCGGCCAGCGTGGACGGTACAGGGTGGCTGATTGGCCCTTACGTGGTCGCCAAGTTGCCCAGCCAGCCGGTGTTTTTTGAAGGGCGCGCTCTGTATGGACAGGCTGACAACGACATCTCTCCGCTTGGGACCTATACTGACAGTTTCGACAGCGAGCGTTGGTTGGTGCAATCACGTGTGACCGGCGAAATCAAACGCGGTGCACTGACGCTGATGCCACTGCTGGACGTCAGCTATGCCAGCGATGATCAAGAAAGCTACACCGACAGTCTGGGGAACCTGATACCGCAGCAGGACTTCAGTCTAACCACGGCTCGGTTGGGTATGGATTTCACACACCCCGTTCAGGTTTCGCGCGGTGACTTTATGCTGACGGGTGGCCTGTCAGGCATATGGAGCACGACTTCGGGCACAGGCACTGTCCCCGGCGTAACGCCGATTGGCGACACGGCGCGTGCGCGTGCGGATCTGGGCTTTGACTACCTCTTGGAAAACAACAGCTTGCTTGCGGCCAATGTGTTCTATGACGGCATTGGTGAAAGCGGGTTCGAAAACTACAGCCTCAGCCTGATCTGGCAAATGTCCTTCTGAACCAACTTAGGTGCGCCGCAGAGAATCGCTACTCTTCGGCTATGTGCTGTTGCAGAACATCCAATGGCACAATCTCTAACGCGCGCTGATGTGTGGCCTCCAGATGGACCTGCGGCGCACATCCTTCGTCATGCGCTTGCATAAAGCGGCTGGCACACAGGCACCAGCTGTCACCGGGTTTGAGACCCGGAAAGTCGAATTCGGGCCGAGCCGTGCTCAGATCATTGCCGACATATTTTGAAAACGCCAGAAACTCGGCCGTCATCACTGCACAGACGGTGTGGCTGCCCTGATCTTCGGTGCAGGTGTTGCACGCGCCGTCGCGGAAAAAGCCGGTTAAGGGGTTTCTTGAGCAGGGGGCGAGGACGCCACCCAGCACATTGATACTGTCTTGCTTTTGCATGAGGCTACCTTACAGGCTTTCTGCGATCTTGCGGAACATTTCGATGTTCTGATCATTCACGCCAGGTTCACGGAACAGTCGGTCTGCACCGGTTGAGACAATCAAAACGCCGCGAGGTTGATTGAAATAGATATACTGACCGTAAACGCCACGTGCCAGAAACTCACCCTCATGTGCGCCGCGGGGTATCCACCATTGATAGCCATAC
The DNA here is from genome assembly GCF_013111185.1 of Ruegeria sp. HKCCD7303. Taxonomy (GTDB): domain Bacteria; phylum Pseudomonadota; class Alphaproteobacteria; order Rhodobacterales; family Rhodobacteraceae; genus Ruegeria. The sequence continues at coordinate 81,833 of NZ_WVRE01000003.1, forward strand.
CCGATCTTGCCCTGTGCTGTGGGGGCGCTGGGTTGCGTGGCCTCAAATATCCATTCGGCGGGGACCAGTTGTAGCCCATTCACTTTACCGTCCTGTAGGATCATTTGCCCAAACCGAGCGAAATCGCGCGTGGTGAAGTTCAGGCCGCCCAACACAAAAGCAACGCCGGCACCGTCGGTAACATAGTATCCGTCGCGTTCCAGGCCCAAGGGCTGAATGACTTTTTCAATCAACAACTCTGCCACGCCTCGTCCTGTCGCGCCGCGTATCACCATGCCCAACACATGCGTATCGATCGAGACGTATTGCCAGGTTTCGCCCGGTGTCGCAAAGCTGTCTTGCAAAGATGCCGCAAAATCGTCCAGTTCACCGCCCAAGGCGATCACGCGGCCCATGCGGTTGATGTCAGAGTTTGGGTCCAGGTAATCCTCGTCAAACGTGACCCCGCTGGCCATGTTCAGAACATTGCGGATTGTCGCGGCGTCATAGGCGCTGCCCTTGAGTTTTGGCGCGTATTTCACCACCGGATCGTCCAGCGACTTGATTGCGCCCTCATCCAGCAGAATCCCAAACAGCGCTGACAAATAGCTTTTGGCCACCGACCACGAAATTCGACGATCATCCGGGCCTGTTCCCAAATAGTACTCCTCGAATCGGATACTTCCGCCCTGCATCACCAACAACGAGGTTACAGAGCGCTCTTCGATCCAGGCGTCAGTACCGTCCGGCAGATCGAACCCATCCCCATAAGGCAACTCCCAAGTAGGGGCGTCGCCACGAGGCAGGTCAACGGTTAAAAAAGCCTCGTCCATATGTGAAAAATTTTGAACGATCTTTTCTTCTGAAAACAGAGAGTTCACAGCCATCAGACGCTGCAATTCTTCACGTTTCCACAGCCCAACGACAACACCAGCCAGAGCCAGCGCCAAAACGATGCGCAGCACCCATTTCAAGATGGATCTCATCGCATAGCCTCCCTTATTCTTGGGTATTGAATCGCGGACGCCTTCATTCTGCAATGGCTACGTAACGGAACGTTTTGGATCTGCTATTTGAATTTGTCCAACAGCTTCTGCATGGCAGAGCGGTCATCTACCACTGGTTCGGTTGGTGTATCAGGCTTTGTTTGGGATTTCGGAGTCGGGGTCTTTGAAGATCGCGGCGGAGCAGTGCGCAGCGCGACTGCGTTCATGAATTTGCCTCCATCTCCGTTTGCCAAATATGCAGCGCCGTCTGAAACCCCGCGTAGAACATCATCCAGCCAGTCGGCATCCGCCTTGGCGAAATCACCCAGAACATAGGGTGAGACCATCTCTTTCCGCCCTGGATGCCCGATCCCCAACCGAACGCGGTCATAGGCCGGGCTGATATGATCGTGGATCGAGCGCAGGCCATTATGTCCGGCATGGCCGCCACCCGCCTTCACACGGACTTTGCCAGGGGCGAGGTCCAGCTCGTCGTGAAAGATGGTCACATCGGTCGAATCCAGTTTGTAGAACCGCATCGCTTCTCCCACCGACTGACCCGACCGGTTCATGAAGGTCTGTGGTTTGATCAGCAGAACTTTTTCATCGCCCAAACGCCCCTCAGCGATTTCGGCCTGGAATTTGGATTTCCATGGGCCAAAGCCGTGATCCTCGGCGATCCGCTCCACGGCCATGAAGCCAATATTGTGCCGGTTGCGGGCGTATTTCGACCCTGGGTTCCCCAATCCGACAAACAGTTTCATAGTCTCATCCTTGTGCGATGCAGGTGGTTGATGGCACGGAATGCCACCTGTTTCCAGCCCGAGCGGCAAAAGAAAACGGGACCCAACAGGGCCCCGTTTCCAAATCCGAACTCTTGAAGTTCGAGCTTATTCTTCTGCAGCGTCCTGACCGACGACTTCAACCTCGTCAGCTGCCACTTCTTCACCTTCTTCGTCGTCGCTTGTGGACAGACCTGTGGGTGCCGAGATGTTGGCAATCACGAAGTCACGGTCGATGGTCGGCTTGGTGCCTGCGGGCAGGTCAACCGACGAAATGGTGACAACGTCGTTGATGTTCAGACCGGTCACATCAACGGTGATCTTCTCAGGGATATCACCCGCGGTGCAGACCAGTTCGACTTCAGGGCGGACAACAGTCAGAACGCCGCCCTTCTTGATGCCGGGCGCTTCGTCTTCGTTGATGAACTCAACGGGGATGAACAGCGCGATTTTGGTGGTCCGGCGCAGACGCATCAGGTCCAGGTGAGTCGGCAGATCTTTGACGATATCACGCTGGACATCGCGGCAGATGACGCGGACATCTTCGTGACCGTCAACCTTCAGGTTCCACAGTGTCGACTTGAAGCGGCCCGCTTTCAGGCGCTTGAATAACTCGTTGAACGGGATCTGAATCGGAAGCGGCTCTTTATCGCCACCAAAAACAATGCCCGGAACCATGCCGTCGCGGCGTGCCTGACGAGCGGCGCCCTTGCCTGTCCCCGTCCGTTCCAGAGCTACGAGATCAGGAATCTCTCCAGCCATGATAATTCTCCAATGTTAGGGCGGGCATCCTCCAAGGCTGTATGCCCGCGTGAAGCCGCGTCCTTAGCTTGATTCAATTGGTTTGGAAAGGGGGTTTTAGTCCGTTTTTTGTTTTGCGAGGCTCTGCCTCGCGCTCCGAGGTATTTTTAGCCAGATGAATACAGGATCCCTACTTCATCTGGCGGAAAATACCTCGGGGGAGGCGCCCTTAGGGCGACGGGGGCAGAGCCCCCAATGTCCAGCCGGTTCAGCCTTGCCAACGGCCTCCGAAGTCTTCGGGGACAAGCAGGTTGTGACGCCCCAGCCCTTCGATAGTTTTTTCACCGCAGAGCGCCATTGTCGTGTCCAATTCCTTCTGGATCACCTCAAGCGCGGTGGTCACGCCTTTCTGACCCATTGCGCCAAGGCCATAGACAAAAGCACGGCCGATATAGGTACCTTTGGCCCCAAGCGCCAAAGCCTTAAGCACGTCCTGACCAGATCGGATACCACTGTCGAGATGAACCTCGATATCACTGCCAACGGCGTCCATGATCTCGGGCAGGACGCGGATCGAGCTGAGTGCGCCGTCAAGCTGACGACCGCCGTGGTTTGATACGACTATGGCTTCTGCGCCCAGCTTGGCCGCCATTTTTGCATCCTCTGCGTCCAGGATACCTTTCAGGATTACTTTGCCGCCCCATTGTTCCATCAGTTTTTCGACCTTGGCCCAATCCAGGCTGGGATCGAACTGTTCTGCGGTCCAGGCACCAAGGGAAGACGCATCCGATATCCCGTCGACATGGCCGACGATATTGCCGAACTCACGCCTTTGGGCACCCAGCATTTCTATTCCCCAAGCCCATTTTGTCATCAGGTTTGCAATGGTTTTGGCAGTCAGCTTCGGCGGGGCGGAAAGGCCGTTTTTCAGATCCTTATGACGTTGGCCCAGAATCTGCAGATCCAGAGTGATCACCAGCGCTGAACATTTGGCGTCTTTGGCGCGCTGGATCAGTCGGCTGACGTAATCCGTGTCCTTCATCGTATAAAGCTGAAACCAGAATGGCTTGTTGGTGTGTTCAGCCACGTCTTCGATCGAGTTGATTGACATGGTCGAAAGCGTGAAGGGTACGCCAAATTCCTCGGCCGCTTTTGCGGCCTTCATCTCTCCGTCCGCGTGTTGCATTCCTGTCAACCCGACCGGAGCCAGCGCGACCGGCATCGAGACATCCTCGCCAATCATATGTGAGGCCGTCGAGCGCCCGGACATATCGACCGCAACCCGCTGGCGCAGGCGGATCTGTTCAAAATCGCTGCTGTTTTCGCGGAAGGTTTGTTCTGTCCAACTGCCACTTTCAGCGTAATCATAGAACATCCGGGGTACACGGCGTTCGTATATGCGCCTGAGGTCTTCGATATTGGTTATTACGGGCATGCGGCGGACCTCCGGGCTGTCTGGTTATTTTTTCTTACCAATCCAGCGCGCCGCCTGCAACGGATTGACCCTGTGCCTGGGTGTCAAAAACCCGCAGCACAAGGCACTGCGGCGGGTTTTTTGAGCTTTGAGATGTATCGCTGAGATCAGACGCTGTGTGCCCCGTCCGACAGGGATTTTACGAAATCCAAGACTTCAGCGACAGGCTTGCCCGCGGCGATTTGGCTGACAATGGCGGATCCGACTACAGCACCGTCGGACACTGATGCGATATTGCGGGACTTCTCGGGCGTGTTGATGCCAAAGCCTACGATCACGGGCAAATCTGTTGCGGCCTTTATGCGGGCGACCTCGGGGCCGACGTCTGTCGCCTGAGCCTCGGCTGCGCCGGTGATCCCGGTGATCGAGACGTAATATACGAAGCCCGATGTATTTTGCAGAACGCGTGGCAGACGTTTGTCATCTGTGGTGGGGGTTGCCAGACGGATGAAATTCAAACCTGCTGCCTGTGCGGGCAGGCACAGTTCTTCGTCTTCCTCGGGGGGAAGGTCGACAACGATCAGACCGTCGATTCCGGCTTCTTTGGCATCCGCCAGAAATGCGTCAACGCCCCGGCTGTAAATCGGGTTGTAATACCCCATCAGGACAATCGGAGTCGTATCGTCGGTTTCCCGGAACGCACGTGCCAAATCCAATGTGCGTTGCAACGTCATGCCGCCATCCAAAGCGCGTTGCCCCGCGGCTTGAATCGTGGGGCCATCTGCCATCGGGTCGGTGAAGGGCAAACCCAGTTCGATGATGTCCACTCCAGCACCCGGCAGGCCTTTGACTACCTCTAACGAAGTGTCATAGTCCGGGTCTCCGGCCATGATATAGGCGACAAATGCCTTTTTTCCTTCAGCTTTCAGGGTGGCGAACTTGGCGTCGATACGGGTCATCGGATGTCCTTGCACTCGGGTTTCGACCCGTGTGCAGAAACTTTGACCGAAAATCAATCCCGCCAGGGCAGGAATAGATCAGAAGCCCAGATGATAGCGCAGAAGCACCGCGTTTACGCCAGGGTTATCGTCGTTTGTGCTGGCGTTGGATTTATGTGTGATCGCGAGCGACACGCTGTTTCCGTTGTCCAGTGCATAGCCAAGGCCAAGGAGACTGCGAATCTGAAAGTCACCCCCCAAGTCGTTCAGATCAATACTTGGGTTAAAATACCCTGGCATGACGCTGCCTTCCACAAACCAGCGTTCGTTCAGCGCATACAGTCCGACCACCCCCAAGCCGATGTGAAAATCGCCATTCTCATGAAGAGACAATGCTGTTCCCCAACCAACGCTGAACCGGGTCGCCTGATGAAACGGCTTATGGTGGTATTCAAGGGAGAAAAGCGCTTGGTCCTCGGATGCATTGTCAGAGAAGTCTGCATATCCAGCGCCAAATATGACTTGTTGGGCTTGGGCTGTCGCATATGTGGATACTGTCAACGCGGTCGCAAGTAAGAGCTGTTTCATTTTAGTCTGCCAGTGAATTCTCGTCGTTCAGTGCTAGTTGGTTATCGAAGGGGCATTTTTTCAATTCAGCCATGAACACGTTTTTGGAACGTTTTTGTGATGTGGCGATTTGGACTCAGCCGTGGCAAGCCCAGCAATGGCTTGCGCATTGAGGCTGACCTGCATAGAAGCTGCGTTCGTATTCTATGCAGGAGGCCGTGATGGGCTTTAAAATGGGAATCGTGGGTCTGCCGAATGTAGGCAAGTCGACCCTGTTCAACGCGTTGACCAAAACCGCAGCCGCGCAGGCGGCGAACTTCCCGTTTTGCACCATCGAGCCCAACGTGGGCGACGTGGCTGTGCCAGATGATCGACTGGACAAGCTGGCCGCGATAGCGTCGTCCAAGCAGATCATCCCAACGCGGATGACGTTCGTGGATATTGCCGGCCTAGTCAAAGGCGCCTCAAAGGGTGAGGGTCTGGGTAACCAGTTTCTGGCCAACATCCGCGAGACTGACGCCATTGCGCATGTGCTGCGTTGTTTCGAAGACGGCGACGTGACCCACGTGGATGGCCGTGTCGATCCGGTGGCCGATGCTGATACGATTGAGACCGAGCTTATGCTGGCCGATCTGGAAAGCATCGAAAAGCGCCGCGCGAACCTGGTGCGCAAGCTCAAGGGCAACGACAAAGAAGCGCAGCAGCAGGATCGCCTGTTGGCCGAGGCGCAAGCTATGCTGGAAAACGGTAAGCCGGCGCGGTTGGTCGAAGTGAGCGACGAAGACGCAAAGGCATGGAAGATGCTTCAACTGCTGACCACTAAACCGGTGCTTTATGTCTGCAACGTGTCCGAAGAAGAAGCAGCTGAGGGCAACGAGTATTCAGCGAAAGTGGCCGAGATGGCTGCGGCGCAGGGCAATGCCCACGTCATTATCAGCGCTAAGATCGAAGAAGAGATCAGCCTGCTGGAAGAAGACGAAGCCCAGATGTTCCTGGAAGAGATGGGTCTGGAAGAACCCGGCCTCGACCGTCTGATCCGCGCTGGTTACGACCTGCTGAAGCTGGAAACCTATTTCACCGTCGGCCCGAAAGAGGCCCGCGCCTGGACGATCCGCACCGGCACCGCCGCGCCACAGGCCGCTGGCGTGATCCACGGTGACTTCGAGAAAGGCTTCATCCGCGCCGAGACAATTGCCTATGACGACTATATCGCCGCCAATGGCGAGCAGGGCGCGAAAGAGGCGGGCAAGATGCGGGCAGAGGGTAAGGGCTACATCGTCAAGGACGGCGATGTGATGCATTTCTTGTTTAATACTTAAGGTCGCTTGTTAAACGCGTATTTCAGGGCGTTTCGTTCAGACTGCAGTGGGTGATCAGCCACCTGCCGTCTGGCTGTTTGTATAACACGTTGAGCGATGTCCCATGATCGGCTTCGCCTTCGCTGAAACGCGCAAGGCACCAGCCAATATGGCCGTTGATATCGGCTTGTACGACCTCGATAGCTTTGGGCTTGGCATCTTCTTCTATCCACGCGGCATGCGCCGCTTCGATCGCCTTCCGACCCTTTGCCGCAGGCCCATACGGTGAGAAGAGTTCTGTATTGTCTGTGAAATAGGTCGCGCATCCCGCTGGGTCATTGGATCGATAACATTCGACATAGCCATCAAACAGTTTCTGAAATTCTAGGATCACAGTCATTTTGTGCGCTTCGCTTCTCTCGTCGGTCTTGCTGAGTCCGCTAGTCCCCGCCGTGCCATCACATGGTCAATGATGAAGCTGAGTACCTCGATGTCTTTTTGGTTGTATGTACGATACCGGAAACGCACCGTACCCCTGTCAGGTTTTGAATGTGAAGGCGTGATCGCCTCGACCGTTACGCGCACGCAGATAGTATCCCCCGCGAAAACCGGTGCGAGCCAGCGCACTTCGTCCATGCCGTGACCGCCAAGATTTGTACCGTTAAGCACACCAGTGTCGCGAAATAGCCGGAAGGTAAGCGCGATGGTTTGAAAGCCGCTTGCGATAAGGCCGCCAAAAATGGACTCTGTCGCAGCGATCTTGTCTATGTGGAATGGTTGCGGATCGTGCACGAGGGCAAAATCCACGATCGCGCCCTCTGTAAGAGTTACGCCTCCGGTCTCGAAGGAGTCTCCAAGCATCAGATCATCGAGATATTTGCCCTTAATCATCCCAATACTCGCATCAACCGCGTCTTTTATAGTATCGCTGACAGGTTCAAAAAGAAACTCTCCGAAGTTCGTGGATGAAGCGCATTTCTATGCAGGTAAAAACGCGTTAGTCTGCCGTTTGCTCTCAAGTTGGACCGACTAGAAATGATCGAAATCCGCGACCTGCAATTGCTCAGCGCTTTGGCGCGTCATCGCCATTTTGCCAAAGCGGCCGAGGAATGCGGGATTTCGCAGCCCGCGTTCTCGATGCGTATCCGCAATCTCGAGGATCGGCTTGGCCTATCCATAGTCCGCCGCGCAAACCGGTTTCAGGGTCTCACGGAAGAGGGCGAGATGATTGTCCAACGGGCGCGACGTATCCTCGATGACACCAAGGCGCTGGAGCAGCAAGTGCTGGCAGCCAAGGGTGAGATCACAGGGACGTTGATATTGGGCGTGATCCCCACAGCGATCGCGTTCACCGGCCGCCTGATTAAACGTCTGCGTATGGCCCATCCCCGGATCGTGACCCGGATTGAAACCATGTCCGCTACCGCGATTCAGCACCGACTGGACGAAGGCAGCCTGGATGCAGGGATAACTTATGGCGACAGTATCGGCACGGACCTGCGGCAGGTGCAGCCCTTGTACGAGGAAACCTATGTCCTGTTGGTACCATCCCACATGACCGAGGAAACTGGCCCGATTCCCTGGGCTCAAGTCGCCGATTTCCCGTTGAGCCTGCTTGAGCCGCAGATGCAGAATCGCCGTATCCTGGACCGGATTTTTGCGGAGCAGGGCCTGCATCCTGACGTCGTGGCCGAAACCAGCGGCTTCACCGCTTCAATGGTCATGGCGAGAGAGGGGCTGGCGGCCACCGTCGTGCCTCGGGTCCTTGTGCGCGCGCTGGGCGATTTGAAGGGGACCCGTGTGTTACCTCTGGTCGATCCCGTTGTCAGCAAGCCCATTTGCCTGGCCACCCTCAGCCGCGACCCAGAACTGCCAACGGTCGGAGCGTTGCGCAGCGTGGTGGCGTCTTTACGGTGATAAACTGTCGTTATCGTGCGATTGCCAAATGCGATTTGACGATATGCTGATCTGATGAGACACGGGGCCTCAATCGGAGGGCATCATGGCACCATTAGACACCAAGCCATCAGGCGCACCCAAGGGCGTTTGGAAGTCAGGTAAAGGCAAAGGGCGGCATACGCCCAAGGGCCGTCAGTTTACGGATGAGGCGCAGGCCGAGATTCACCGCCTGTTGGGCGATCGCCCGCGCCGCCGCGATTTGCTGATTGAATTCCTGCATTTGATCCAGGACGCGCACGGACATATCAGTGCCGACCACATTGCAGCTTTGGCCGTTGAGATGCGGATCGGTCAGGCGGAAATCTACGAGACCGCCACCTTCTATGCCCATTTCGATGTGGTCAAAGAAGACGAGGTGCCTCCGCCCGCGCTGACGATCCGGGTCTGTGATTCCCTGTCTTGCGAAATGGCCGGTGCCCAGCAGCTGCAAAAAGCTCTGGAAGATGGCTTGGATCCGGCTGAGGTCCGCGTTGTTCGTGCGCCGTGCATGGGCCGTTGTGATACCGCTCCGGTGTTGGAGATCGGTCACAACCATATCGATCATGCGACCCCTGAAAAGGTACAGGCCGCGATTGCCGCGGAAGATACCCATGCCCATCTGCCCGATTATGAAGCCTTCGCCGCCTATGAAGCCAATGGCGGTTACGCCAAGCTGAAGGAGCTGCGCGACGGCGGTGATTGGGAAAAGGTGCAAGAAGACGTGCTGTCCTCGGGCCTGCGTGGTCTGGGTGGCGCCGGTTTCCCGTCGGGTAAGAAATGGGGCTTTGTTCGTATGAACGAAGGTCCGCGCTATCTGGCCGTGAACGGGGATGAAGGCGAACCCGGCACGTTCAAGGACCGTTACTATCTGGAACGCACGCCGCATGTCTTCCTTGAGGGCATGTTGATCGCCGCCTGGGCGGTCGAGGCCGAGACCTGCTTTATCTATATGCGTGACGAATACCCTGCGGTGCTGGAAATCCTACGCCGTGAGATCGCCGCGTTGGAAGAGGCCGAGATCGTCGCCAAGGGTTACATCGACCTGCGCCGGGGTGCTGGTGCCTATATCTGCGGTGAAGAATCCGCGATGATCGAGTCGATTGAAGGTAAGAAGGGCCTGCCCCGTCACCGTCCTCCGTTCGTGGCGCAGGTTGGGGTCTTTAATCGCCCGACCTTGGTGCACAATGTCGAAACACTGTATTGGGTCACCAAAGTGTGCCGTGAAGGGCCGGAATGCCTCAACAGCACCGAAAAGAATGGCCGCACCGGCCTGCGCAGCTATTCGGTCTCGGGCCGGGTTGCAAAGCCCGGTGTGTACCTGCTGCCGGCAGGTTCGACCATTCTGGATGTGATTGATGCCGCCGGCGGCATGGCCGAAGGCCATGTGTTCAAGGCGTATCAACCGGGCGGGCCGTCGTCAGGTCTTCTCCCCTCCAGCATCGATGACGTCCCGCTCGACTTTGATACTCTGCAACCGCTGGGCACCTTCATCGGCTCCGCTGCGGTTGTGGTTCTGTCAGATCAGGACACCGCCCGCGACGCTGCGCTGAACATGCTGCGGTTCTTCGAAGATGAAAGTTGCGGTCAGTGCACGCCCTGCCGTGCGGGTTGCGAAAAGGCGGTTAAGCTGATGCAGGCCGACAAATGGGACACCGAACTGTTGGAAGACCTGTGCCAGGTCATGGGAGATGCCTCGATCTGCGGTCTGGGGCAGGCGGCTCCGAATCCGATCCGCCTGGTCATGAAACATTTCGCTGACGAAATCTGAGGGAGACAGAGCCATGCTTGACGCAAGCCCAACAAAGACCGTCGCCTTCAACCTGAACGGCGATGACGTCACTGTGCCCGAGGGCACCACGATCTGGGAAGCGGCCAATGGCCGTGGACTGGTGATCCCGCACCTGTGCCACAAACCGGCACCGGGCTACAAACCCGATGGCAACTGCCGCGCCTGTATGGTCGAAGTGGAAGGCGAGCGCACTCTGGTCGCCTCGTGCATCCGACCGGCGGCCGAGGGGATGGTTGTCAAAACCGACACTGACCGCGCCGAGAAGTCCCGCGCTATGGTCATGGAACTGTTGGTGGCCGATCAGCCCGAGCAGCCGCACGATGCGTCCAGCCATTTCTGGGATATGGCCAAGCTGAACGATGTCAGCGACAGCCGTTTCCCGGCGAAAGAGGCCGAGAAAATCCCGCTGCTGGATGACAGCCACGTCGCGATGCGTGTCAATCTGGACGCCTGCATCAACTGCAACCTCTGCGTTCGCGCTTGCCGCGACGTGCAGGTGAATGACGTGATCGGCATGGCCGGTCGCGGCCACACCGCGCAGGTGGTGTTTGACCAGAACGACCCAATGGGCGCATCAACTTGCGTGGCCTGTGGTGAATGTGTTCAGGCTTGCCCGACCGGTGCGCTGATGCCCGCCACCGTGCTGGACGATCAGCAACTGGGCGATAGCAAAGACTACGACAGCGAAACCGAAAGCGTCTGCCCGTTCTGCGGTGTGGGCTGTAAAGTCTCGCTGAAGGTCAAAGACGGCAAGGTGAAATATGTCGAGGGCATTAACGGCCCCGCTAACGAAGGCCGTTTGTGTGTCAAAGGCCGCTTTGGCTTTGACTACATCCACCACCCGCACCGCCTGACCAAGCCGTTGATCCGGCGCGAAGACGCCCCTGAAAAGGGCCTGAACGTCGATCCATCGGACCTGTCGACCCATTTCCGCGAAGCGACCTGGGAAGAGGCGATGGATTTGGCCGCCATCAAGCTAAAAGCCTTGCGCGACGAAGATCCGCGCAGCGTTGCGGGCTTTGGTTCGGCCAAGTGCACCAACGAAGAAGCCTATCTGTTCCAGAAGTTCATCCGTCAGGGATTCAAGCACAACAACGTCGACCACTGCACCCGTCTGTGCCACGCGTCGTCCGTTGCGGCTCTGATCGAGAACGTCGGCTCGGGTGCTGTGACCGCGACCTTCAACGAGATCGAAAACGCGGATGTGGCGATCATCATCGGGGCCAACCCGATTGAAAACCATCCTGTTGCAGCGACCTATTTCAAGCAATTCACCAAGCGCGGTGGCAAGCTGATTGTGATGGATCCGCGCGGTGTCGGCATGCGCAAATTCGCTGACGAAATGCTGCAATTCCGCCCGGGTGCTGATGTCTCGATGCTCAATGCGATCATGAACGTGATTGTCGAAGAGGAACTCTACGACAGCCAGTACATCCACCGCTGGACCGAGAACTGGGAGGCCGAGAAAGAACATCTGCGCCAGTTCACGCCCGAGGCGATGGCACCGATCTGTGGCATCGAACCAGATCAGTTGCGCCGCGTGGCCCGCACATTTGCGCAGGCCAAGGCCGGTCTGATCTTCTGGGGCATGGGCGTCAGCCAGCATATCCACGGCACCGACAACTCGCGCTGCCTGATCAGCTTGGCGCTTATGACCGGCAACGTGGGCAAGCCCGGCGCGGGTCTGCACCCGCTGCGTGGCCAGAACAACGTTCAAGGTGCCTCGGATGCGGGTCTGATCCCGATGTTCCTGCCGGACTACAAGACCGTCACGGATGACAACATCCGGGCTCAGTTCACCGATGTCTGGGGCTCGGATGATTTCTCGAACGAGAAGGGCCTGACCGTTACCGAGATCATTGATCAGATCTATGCGCGCAACATCAAGGGTATGTATATTCTGGGCGAAAACCCGGCCATGTCCGACCCGGATGTAAACCACGCCCGTGATGCGTTGGCCAAGCTGGATCTGATGATCGTGCAGGACATCTTCCTGACCGAGACGGCGAACTATGCCGACATCATCCTGCCGGCCTCGGCGCTCTATGAAAAGAACGGGACGGTGTCGAACACCAACCGCCAGGTACAGCGTGTACGCCCGGCCGTGGCACCTCCGGGTGAGGCGCGCGAGGATTGGGCGATCACTGTCGAGTTGGCGCAGCGTATCGGTCTGAACTGGGATTACACAGATGTGTCTCAGGTCTTCAACGAAATGAAGCTGACCATGCAGTCACTGGACAACATCACGTGGGAGCGTCTGGAAACCGAGACGATCACCTACCCGTCGCTCAGCGAAACCGATCCGGGCCAGTCCATCGTGTTTGGCGACGGTTTCCCACGGGCTGATGGCAAGGCCAGGTTCACCCCGGCCAGTATCATCCCACCGGATGAAGCTCCGGATGAAGAGTATCCGATGATAGCCACAACGGGTCGCCAGTTGGAGCATTGGCATACGGGTTCTATGACCCGCCGCGCCACTGTTCTGGATGCGGTAGAGCCGGAAGCGAACTGTTCGATGAATCCGCGTACGCTCAAGCTGATGGGGATCGAACCGGGTGAAATGATCCGTCTGACGACCCGTCGCGGTTCCATCGAGATCATGGTGCGTGCCGACCGGGCGATCGCCGAGGATATGGTGTTCATCCCGTTTGCCTATGTCGAGGCGGCTGCGAACATGCTGACCAATTCGGCCATCGACCCCTATGGCAAGATCCCCGAGTTCAAGTTCTCGGCGATCAAGGTCGAAAAGATCGAAGACGCCATCGCAGCGGAATAACCTCTGCGCCAATCATTCTTTCGAAAAGGCGGTCTTAGCGGGCCGCCTTTTTCGCGTCTTGACAGCAGCTTACGCGCGGCCAACCCTGTGGCTGTTCTTCTGATGGAGTTGCATATGCCTCGCCGTTTCGTCGATTTGTCCGTTCCGCTGGAAACCGGCATTGTATCGGACCCGCCGATCATGCTGCCCGAGATCGAATACCTGACCCATGACCAGACCGCCGAGCAGGTCATGGCCTTTTTCCCCGGCCTTGCGAAAGAAGACCTGCCAGGTGGCGAGGGTTGGGCGCTGGAACGTTTGCAAATCGCGACGCACAACGGCACCCATCTGGACGCGCCCTACCACCACCATTCCACAATGAACAAAGGCGAGAGGGCGATCACCATTGATGAGGTGCCGCTGGAATGGTGCATGAACCCCGGTGTCAAACTGGATTTCCGTCATTTCGAGGATGGCTATGTGGTTACCGCAGCGGATGTCGAGGCCGAACTGAAGCGGATCGGTCATACGCTGAACTCGTTGGATATCGTGGTGGTCAATACGTCTGCAGGGACACAGTATGGCCAACCTGACTATCTGATGAAAGGCTGCGGTATGGGACGTGAGGCGACCTTGTACCTGACAGAACGCGGGGTGCGGGTGACCGGAACAGATGCCTGGAGTTGGGACGCACCCTTCCCGCTGACCGCGCAGGAATATGCAGATACCAAAGACCCCTCGATCATCTGGGAAGGGCACCGCGCCTCGATGGAGATTGGGTATTGCCACATGGAAAAGCTGACCAATTTGGAAACGCTTCCGCCGACAGGGTTTGAAATTTCCTGTTTCCCTTTCAAGATCAAAGGTGCCTCGGCAGGGTTCATCCGCGCCGTTGCGATCTTTGAAGATCCGGACGAGTGAGGACTGTTCAGCCATGTCACAAGATACACAGCCGTTAGGTGGTCATGATGGCCCGTACGATGCGCCTGTTGAAATTCACGAGTTTGCGCTGCAACCAGACTGGATCGATTACAACGGGCATATGAATGTCGGCTACTATGGCGTCGCGTTCGACATGGCCTTCGAACGGCTGCTTGTCGATCAATTGGGTCTTGGCGAGCCCCAGGTCCAGGCGTTGGGGCAGGGGCCGTACGTCCTGCAATCCCACATGCAGTTCCTGCGTGAGGTGACCGACGACATGACGATCTATTTCCAGTTTCGATTGTTGGATGCAGATCACAAACGTGGGCACTATTTCGGTCAGATGATCTCGGCCCCCGACCAGACTGTATGTGCCACGCAAGAAGTGCTGTTCATGAATGTCAGCCACAGAACGGGTCGCTCTGAACCCTATCCGGATTGGGCGGTCACTCGGTTGGCACGGATGGTGTCGGATCACGCGTCTTTGCCACCCGCGCCCCAGATTGGGCAGCCGATTGGTATTCGCCGAAAATGACGCCTTAGTAATCGCGTTCGAAAAACACCCCGATGCCGGTTTCGCCGCGGCCATCAACTGTGCCTTTGACGGTAAAGTTGTCAGTCACATCCAAGTTCAGGTTCACTTCGGTGTCACCTTCGGTGTTGACGGTAAAGTCGGTATACAGGTTCTCACCCAGATAGGCGCCAGCCCCCAACCGGCCAGCACCACTTTCCGATGCGCCGACATCAATTGTATCCACGCCGGTGGATTCACGCAGACCCTTGGTTGCGTCGCCACCCGCGCCGCTGAGTTGTGCCAGCGACGCTGCCATCTGTGCGATCAGGAATGGCGATATTTCTGAGAACCGATTTCCAAACAGCAGCATTGCCAACGCCTCTTCAGCCGGGCGTTCGGGATCAGAGAACACATCCACTTCAGGTGAATCCAACGGTCCCGCAATCTCAATTGTTGCGGTGCCATCAGAGGTGCTGGCCGAGGATTCGAACTCGATGTAAGGCGTCAAGTCGCCCTGCAGCGTGACGATGCCTTTGGTCAGGGCCAGCCTACGGCCCAGAATGTCGAAATTGCCTCGGATCAATTCGATCTGACCCGATGGAACGACAGCAGCGGTGGTGCCACCGATGAAAATCCGTCCGCCCAGCTCTGCGTTCACGCCCCGCCCACGAACAAACACGGCTTTGGGGGCCAGCAGGCTGATGTCCAGCGCAATTCTGGAATTGCTTTGGCTAGCTTCTTCTGTGACAACCAGCCCCGCGCGTTCACGCGTAACAAAAGCAGAGCGGCTTTCGTTGATATGCTTTATCTCGGGGATTGGGGCTGCGCCGACCGCGCCTGAGGCGGCTGCAAGATTGATGTTTGTTTCGTCGAACGTGATTTGCCCGGCCAGTGAACTGTTTCCGGCCAAGGCCCCGGTCATTGCGATCTGGCCGTTCAAGGTGGTTTCGTAAAGCAACTGATCCGTTAGCACGAGACTGTTCAACGCGGTGGTGATCTGAGCGTTAAACGGTGGCGCGAGGTCAACAGGGCCGCTGACGGTAAAACCACCACCAGCCCGCACACCACCGCTGAGGTTGATGGTTGCACGGCTTTGCGCAAGATTGATCTGACCGCTGATACCGGTGATTGTCTGGCCAGCACCGGGAATGGCAAGTGATGTGCCAGATGTGGTGATCGACCCGCTAAGAGAAGCCAAAGACGGTGCGCCATTCAAGGCCAGGTCGAAACGTGCCGACCCTTCGATCTTGTTGGGCGTTATAAAGATATTTGCAATCCCAAGATTGACCCCGCCCTGCGCGGTCAGATCCGCCTGGGTGTTGGTTTCATCGAAGGTTCCGGCGACGGTACTGGTGATGTCAGCAGGCCCTTCGGCTTTGGCATCGATGGTCCAAAGCCCATTGTCCCGCGTTGCGTTGCCCGAAGCTGCGATGGTGCCCGGGAATTCAGGCACAAACCTTTCGATACGGTTGAACTTTGCGTCGAAATCCAGGTCCGCTGCGCCATTCGTGTCAACCGAACCCGCGACTTTGGCGTAAGAGCTGTCAGGCCCCTGCAAATTGGCTGTGCCCTCGAAACCCGTACTTGTGGGCGCGACATTTCCATCCAGTTTCAATGGGCCTGTAACGGTTTCAGACAGTCGGCCCAGATCGTCCAGGGCGGCTGTAAAGCTTAACCCTCCGGCTTCGCGGTCCAGTTTGCCGGATGCCTCAGCCGACAGGGCGGTTCCCTTCAATCGGAAGCTGCGGATATCAAGCCCTTCATCGCCATTCTGCGCATCCACGGTCAAGGTCGTGCGCCCTTGGATCAGTTTGTCAACGGTGTCGATTCCGGTTTTGATATCATTCGCATCAAGATTGCCTTTCACGTCAAAGCTCTTGCTGCCTACAGCACCTTTGCCCGAAAGGTCGGTTTTGATCGATCCGGCCAGATCGCGTTTGGCAAGGCCCGAGAACAAAGACAGGTTCGGGACATTCAGGCTGGCTTGTCCATCCACAGCCAGCGCGTTTGTCGGATCGTCGATCGTAGCTGCCGCTTGGGCCGTTAGGGCGGTTCCGTTCACCTTGGCGTCCCGGATCACGATTTGATCCTGGCTAAGCGCGCCATCAAAGGTAATTTCGGTCCGACCAACAAGCAGGGGGTCGATCTCGGACATACCAGATTTGATGTCTCGGCTTGTTACGCTGGCGGTGCCGTCGAATTCCAGCGTCTGAACTGCGCCTTTACCGCTCAGCTGTGCCTGTATGGCACCGCCAAGCTCACGATTTGCAAGGCCGGAGAAGATGGAAAGATCCTGGGCATTAACCGTGGCCTGCCCGTCGATGGTCAGGTTGCCGCCGGGGGTCGTCACTGCGCCATCAGCTTTCGCGCGCAGTGTGTCGCCGATCAGGGTGAAGTCCCGGATCGTAATCCCATCTGCACTACGCTTAGCGTCGACAGTGATTTTGGTGTCGCCGCGAATGACGGGATCGATGTCATCACGCCCTGTGGACAGGTCATTACCCTCTACCTCGAGCTTGCCATCAAAGCTGCCCTCCAGAGGAGAGCCTTTCCCGACAAGCCGGGCAGAGGCTCGACCGCCAAGCTCCATCTGCGCGAGATCCGAAAACCGTGACAAGTCCGTCGCCTGCAACGTGGCTGTGCCATCTACGGCCAAACCGGTAGACAGGCCGCTGATCACCGCGTCCAGCCCCAGTTCATAATCAGAACCAACCAGCTTCACGCCAGACAGGTTTACCGTTTGATCACTGCCATAGGCGAACAAACCATCCAGCGTGACGCGCTCGCCCACGGCTGCGTTCAGCGCATCGTCAGCCAGGTCGATCCCGTCCAGAGCAGCCTGAAGATCGCCATCCAGTTGCAGGGCCGTCCCTTGTTCCAGCGTCCCCTGTGCCGAGATTTGCGCACGTTGCAAATCGATCTGTGGCGTCTTTATTCCGTTGGCCGTAAGGCTCAGGTCCCAAAGATTGCCGTTTTTCTCATCAAACAACGCTGAAATCTGTGCCGCCTCAATAGATGTTTCGCCGCCCGAAACCGGCAAAACCACGCTTTGCCCTTCCGGCGGCGTGATCCGCCCCTGCAAAGCGGCCAATTGCAGTTGGCCACCAGCAGCGAGTTGCAGTTCACCTTCGAGGTTCAGCGCTTGCGATGTCAGCTCAAGGTCGCTGATGTTCAGCGCGCCATCCGGCTCGGTTCGACCGTCCACGAACAACTGTGTTTTGGTGCCGAAAAACGTATCCATGTTGTCGGCGACAAAGGGTGTTAGATCACCGCCCAGATCGGCAGTAAAGGCAATGCCTTCATCTGCGCTTGCCGCAGCGTTCGGGGCTGAACGTAGTCGAACCTGCCCGGTCACACGCGGCTGGCCATCGCTGCTGAGACCAATATCGGCGGTGAAGTCGCTTACTGGCCCAGACCCTTTTGCGGTCAACCCAATGGGTGGGCTGTCTGGGATATTGAGAGCCGTCGAAATCAGGCCGCCCGCCGCCTCGGTCACTTGTAGGTCAAGGTCGATCTGGCTGTCGGCGTTCTGAAATCCTGCGCTTAGCTTGATTTCGTCCCCGGCGCGGTCCAGGCGCGTGATATCAAGATTGGTGTCCAGCGTGCCATCCGCCAACGACAGGTTACCATTCACTGCCAACTCTGCCGCAACGCCGATCAGCGGCTCGCCCAGAGACAGTTCGCTGATGCTGATTTCACCGATTTCAATGGCGACGGGAAGTTCGGGCAGTTGAAAGGCTTGCGTTTCGGCTGCTGGGGGCGGCGTATCTTTGGTGGTTGTGCCCGGGGTGCGGGCGATGTCAATTTCCTGTGCAGTCAAGGCGTTGACGGAAAACCGGCCACGGATCAATGCCAGTCGGTTCCAGTCCAGCACGGCATCCTTAATGGTCAGCCAGACCCCCTCGTCATCGGCAACAGTGATCTCGTCGATTGTAGCCCGCGAACTCAGCGCGCCTTGCAGACCCGAGACCGTCACGTTTTGATCGTCTCCTGACAGCGTGTCCTGCAGGAACCTTTCGATCATGCTGCCGCCTTCATCCTCCTGCGCCAGTCCGGCGACAGGTGCAAACGTCAGCGTTCCGATCAGCAGAGTATATGAAAGGTGCCGTTTCAAAATGCCTGTCCGATCCCGATGTAAAACTGCAGGCCGTCCCCGGTGGGGCCACTCACCGGATAGGCGAGATCAAGTCGTAAAGGTCCAAATCCGCCCAGATCATATCTTACGCCGATACCGGCGCCGGCGTGATCCTCTGCACCGCTGCCAATGAACGAGGACGTATCGACAACACCGTAGTCATAAAACCCGACCAGTGACAGGCTATCAGTGATCTTGCCGCGGATTTCGCCAGACAAACCGATAAACGACTTGCCGCCTGCGATGCCGGTTCCGACTGGAATGCCAAGGCTTTCGAAGGGTTGCCCGCGAACAGTGCCCGCGCCGCCCGAGAAGAACAGAAAATCGGGCGTTACGCCATCTGCAGGCGGGCCGATGACTGAGCCCAATTGCGCGCGCCCGGCCAGAACGATCCGACCGCCGGTCCCCAGGCTTGTATAAGCCCGGCCATCAAAGAACAGGCGGATACCGGTGTCCGTTCCGGAAATTCCGACAAAGGGCATGACTTGCGAATCCAAATAAAACCCCCGCGTGGCGCTTACTTTGCTGTCGCGTTGGTCCCATTCAGATCGGAAGGGCAGGATGAAATACCTGAACTTGCGACCGCTGCCATAGGCGTCATCGGCGTTTGAAAGTTGAAATCCGGCGGACGCCTCGGCATACAAATTGTCGGAAAAGGTGCGGCGTGCACCATAGGCCAAGGACGCAACCGATACGTTGTAGTTTTCCGTGTTGCGCCGTTCCAGCAATGCGCTCCAGAACGTGTTGTCGTCCGGCCCGAGGCGATCCGGTTGATCCAGGCGTAACCCGATCCGGCCATCGATATCCTCGGCACCGCCGATATTGCGTATCGCCGCTTCAAAGCGCAAACGCTCGGCGCGTTTGAACATATTGCGATGGGTCCAGGTCGCGGTGACGTCAACGCCATCGCGCGAGGCCAGTTCGACCCCGAAGGTCAACCGTCGCTTGGGCAGGTCCTCGAACGTGGCATCGAAGTCCAGCGTTCCATCCGAGTTTGGTGTCTCGCGCTCTTGCAGCGAGACGACGTTGAACGTGCCGGTGCGGCGCAGACGCGTTCCGACCTTTTGGATCTTTTCAGGCGAATAAACCTCGCCGCTGGGGAAACCAGCGATCTTTTCGATGGATCTATGGCGCACATCTGTGTCGCCCTTGATGAACATCTTGCCAAATGTCAGCCTGCGCCCAGGTTCCAGCGTGACTTGAGCGTCCAGCTGCGCCTGTGAATGACGCGCGATGACGGTTTGCCCAGCGACCCCGGCCTTTGCATGGCCTGCATCCCGCCATCCTTGCACACCGGCCGAGGTGGCCTGCTGAATGGCGCCGGTTGTGGCCAGTTTGCCGGTGGCAAACTCTTCCGGCAGAACGGTTTCAGGGGCCAGTGGCTGCACTGTGGCAGTGCCAAATTTAAAGCTAGGTCCAGTCTCAACCGTAATTGCTGCTCGGTCGATTTTGGCAGGCACGGTCAACGAACTTATCTCGGCGGCTTCCTGACCGTCTAATTTGATGCTGACGACAGGGCTGAAATACCCCTCATCATAAAGAATCTGCACAATTGTGCGGTAATCCGACAGCGCGGCGGAAAGGATTTCAAGCGGGGTGTCCAGGCCGCGCTCTTCTGCCGTGGTGACGGATGACGTCTCTTTCAGGCGATCCACCAGCTCCTTGGACGCACCCGGTGCAGTCAGAGAGGTTTCCAATGCCAGTGACACGTTTGGAGCCAACGCCACAACAGCGACACTCAGCCAGCGCCTCAGACGGCCTTGCGGCTTGCTCCCTTGCATGAATTGCCCCAAATGTCCCAGTTCCAAATATCATACACCGCGTTTGCCACGGTCCTTTGCATTCAGGTTAGAGCATCTGAATGCGATCTGGGAAAGAGATTATCAGCCAGATGCGAAATTTTGGGGCAAATTGCGTTTCTGCTACAGTCCTGCGTTACGCACCCATCGGATGATGGCCTGGCGGTCAGCGGGTTCCATATAGGTTACGTTTGCCGGAGGCATCGCGTGGGTCACGCCCGCCTGCAAATAGATTTGATTTGCATTTCTGGCGATGTCGGCCTCGGTTTCCAAAAGCACACCCTTGGGGGCCCAAAGAATGCCCTCCCAGACCGGCTCGCGCGCGTGGCACATTGAACAACGCCCAAGAACAATGTCATGGGCGTTTTCGAACCCGTCTGCATCTGCAAATTTCTGTTCATATGGCGTTAGAGGCTGTGCTTCGGCCTCTTCCAATGGTTGGTACATGGGGGCTGTCGACAGCCACATGATCGCAATGAACAGCAGCGCCGTGGCCAACCACGTCCAGGTCGGATTGCCAGCCCGGGCATGGCGGGTGTTGAAATAGTGCCGGATGGTGACGCCCATCAGGAACACAAGCGCGGCGATGATCCAGTTGTATTCCGTCGCGAACGCCAGCGGGTAGTGGTTCGACAGCATCAGGAACAGGACGGGCAAAGTCAGGTAGTTGTTGTGCGTCGAGCGCAGCTTGGCGATCTTGCCGTATTTCGGATCCGGTGTGCGCCCGTTTTTCAGATCATCCACCACAATGCGTTGATTGGGCATGATGATGAAGAACACGTTTGCCGTCATGATCGTGGCGGTGAACGCGCCCAGATGCAGCATCATCGCACGCCCGGTGAAGATCTGGTTGTAGCCCCAACCCATCGCGACCAGCAGCGCGAACAGCAAAACCATCAGCAAAGTAGGGCGTTCCCCAAGCCCGGACTTGCACAGAAAATCATAGACCAGCCATCCAACGGTCAGCGAGGCTGCCGAGATCAGAATGCCTTGCCAAAGGGCCAGATCGGCCTTTTCCGCATCGATCAGATACAGCTCTCCTCCGACCCAGTAGACGATCATCAGCAGCGCTGCACCGCTGAGCCAGGTTGAATAGCTTTCCCATTTGAACCAGGTCAGGTGATCGGGCATCCGTTCAGGGGCAACCAGGTACTTTTGGATATGGTAGAAGCCGCCGCCATGCACCTGCCATTCCTCGCCATCCGCCGGACCCGGAATATTGCGGTTCAGCCCCAGGTCCAACGCGATGAAATAAAATGAGGATCCGATCCAGGCCATGGCGGTGATCACGTGCAACCAGCGCACGGCAAACGCCATCCAGTCCCAGAACACGGCAAAGTCGTACATTTCAGAGGTCTCCGATTGGTTGCCACCACACTAGGCAAACAGGCTTTTCTTCGGTATTCCCGTATATTGTCAAACTGTATCAAAAAAAACGAAAAGATGTCCTATCTCGATAACATCCGCACCTTTGTCAGGGTCTACGATCTGGGCAGCATGTCCGCCGCGGGGCGAGACCTGCGAATTTCTCCGGCTGTGACTTCAGCGCGGATTTCTCAGCTTGAGGATCACTTAGGCGTACGCCTTTTTCAGCGTACGACCCGCAATCTGTCTCCGACCGAGCAAGGCAAAGCGTTTTATCCCGGAGCTGTCGCGGTTCTGGACGCGGTGGATGATGCCGAGGCTAAGGTGACCCATCTGACCGAAGCCCCACGTGGATCATTGTTTGCGGCGGCGCCGCTGGGGGTGGGTCGCCGTCTGCTGGCACCGCATGTTCCTGATTTTCTGGCTGCGTACCCAGAAGTAGACGTGCGCTTGCGCCTGACGGACCGGTCTGTCGACCTGACAACCGAAGGGCTGGATCTGGCGTTCTTTATCGGCCAACCCGAAGACAGCACCCTACGCATCCGTAAGATCGCAGATTGTCAGCGCGTGCTTTGTGCCGCCCCCGACTATGTATCGCGACGCGGAATGCCATCAACCGGTGCTGATCTGGTCGCCGACAAACACGAATGCCTGAACCTGCGCTTTCCGGGAGCGGCCGAGTTTCAATGGATGCTTGAAACCCCCGAGGGACCGAAACGTTTTGCGGTGTCGGGTCGGTTTGAATGCGATGATGGAGACGTGCTGACAGATTGGGCTTTGTCAGGGCAAGGGATTGCAATGAAACCCGTTTTTGAAGTCGCCGAACACCTCAGATCGGGACGCCTGGTCCCGGTTGCAACGGAAACGCCGCCGGTTTCTGTGCAAATGGCCTGTCTTTACACGCACCGGCGACATCAAGATCCGAAGGCTCGCTTGTTCATGGACTTCATGATCGAACGGATCGGAAAAATCGTTCGAAGCGCCGAGCTCCCAGCTTAAGACCTCAGCTCTCGATCAGCTCCCGCGATAGGTCGAATAGCCGTAGGGCGAAAGCAGAAGCGGGACATGGTAATGCGCCTCTGCATCGGACATGCCGAACCGGATGGGTACCTGATCCAGAAACAAGGGATCGTCTCCGTCCTGACCTGTTGCACGCAGGTAATCGCCTGCAAAGAAAATCAGTTCGTAAGTGCCTGTTTTAAATGCGTCCTGCGGCAATATTGGGCTGTCGGTACGGCCATCCGCGTTGGTTTCCATCTCGACCAGTTTGCGATGAGAGTTGCCGGACACGCGGTAAAGCGCGATTTTCAGCCCCACGGCAGGGCAGCCACGTGCGGTATCCAGAACATGGGTTGTCAAATAGCCTGCCACCGGTCTCTCCTATCATGTGCCTTTTGATTTTTGACAGTCTGGCGCAAAGTTCGAAACAGTTGAAATGCCGAAAGAACCGGAAACAGCGTTCGGATTGATTTGATAATCAAAGGCTGTGTTCTGGGGTAAGTCTGTTGGAAACAGAAATAGAAATGGACCATACCATGCAGCCGCCGCGTTACCCCCGGGACATGATCGGATACGGAGCACACCCTCCGCAGGCGAAGTGGCCGGGCGGGGCCAAGTTGGCCGTTCAGATTGTGCTGAACTATGAAGAGGGTGGCGAAAACTGCGTGCTGCACGGCGATGACGCGTCCGAGGCGTTTTTGTCCGAGATCGTGGGAGCCGCGCAGTGGCCGGGTCAGCGGCACTGGAATATGGAGTCGATCTATGAATACGGCGCCCGCGCCGGGTTCTGGCGTTTGCATCGGCTGATGAAGGATCTTCCGATCACGGTGTATGGCGTGGCGACTTCTCTGGCGCGGTCGCCCGATCAGGTGGCGGCGATGAAATCCGCTGGTTGGGAAATTGCCAGCCACGGCCTCAAATGGGTCGAACACAAGGATATGGCCCCGAAAGAAGAACGTGCACAAATAGCCGAGGCCATACGTCTGCACACAGAAGTTGTCGGTGAACGCCCGCGCGGCTGGTACACGGGGCGCTGTTCTGAAAACACGGTGCGTCTGGTCGCGGAAGAGGGCGGGTTTGCCTATGTCGCCGACACCTATGCGGACGATCTTCCTTATTGGTTGCAGACAGGTGGGCGGGATCAGTTGATCGTGCCATACACACTGGATTGCAACGACATGCGTTTTGCCACCCCGCAGGGGTTCAATTCGGGTGATCAGTTCTTCGCGTACCTGAAAGACAGTTTTGATGCACTGTACGCTGAGGGTGAGGCGGGCGTTCCCAAGATGCTCTCGATCGGTTTGCATTGCCGCCTGATTGGCCGACCGGGGCGTGTGATGGCGCTGAAACGGTTCTTGGACTATGCACGGGGATTTGCCGATGTCTGGTTCGCAACGCGATTGCAAATCGCGCAACATTGGGCAACCTCCCATCCGCCGGTGCATCGCGTGCGTCCGTCACAGATGGACCGCACCGCGTTTGTCGAGGCATTTGGCGGTATTTTTGAGCATTCGGCCTGGATTGCTGACCGCGCCTTTGATCTGGAGCTGGGCCCGGCACATGACACCGCAGGCGGGTTGCACAACGCGCTGACGCGCATGTTCCGTTCGGCTTCAGAAGACGAGCGTTTGGGCGTTCTGACCGCGCATCCGGATCTGGCGGGCAAGCTGGCGCAGGCCAAGCGGCTGACACAGGAAAGCACGTCTGAACAGGCGTCAGCGGGTTTGGACGCACTGACCGATGCCGAGCGTGAGGCGTTTACCGATCTGAACCAGCGATACACGCAGGCATTCGGGTTCCCTTTCATAATTGCGGTACGGGACCATAACAAAGCGTCGATCCTCGAAGCCTTTCAGCGACGCATTGAACAGGATCGCACAACGGAATTTGCCGAAGCCTGCCGTCAGGTTGAACGGATCGCCGAGTTTCGTCTGAGGGATGTGTTGCCCGCATGACCCGGCAGATCGTGACAGAAATAATCTCGGCAGACGCATTTGCCCCTTTTGGCGATTTGATCGAGGCGTCTGGACCGCCCGACAAGATCATCAACCAAGGGCAATGCGGGCGGTTTCACGACCGCGCGCGGTTGGATTTTTCTGATGGTCGGGCTGGGCTGAGCCTGTTCAACGCCAACCCCCGTTCATTGCCCTACACGCTTGAGATGGTCGAGCGCCATCCGGATGGCAGTCAGGCTTTCATTCCCATGACGCATCAGCCTTTTCTGGTGGTCGTCGCGGCAGACAATGCCGGGGAACCGGGCGTTCCGCGCGCGTTCATAACCAAGCCGGGCCAGATGGTGAATTACCACCGCGGTACATGGCATGGCGTTCTGACACCTCTACATGGCCCGGGTCTGTTTGCGGTGCTGGACAGGATCGGCACCGGATCAAATCTGGAAGAACACTGGTTCGACACACCCTATGAGGTGGTGCCGAAACCCAACGAAGCCGCGGGATAAGCGGCAATACCCCCGTGAACTCTGACTGAGAGGACAGTGCCCATGGCCGAAACTTCAATTGGAACACCCGAACAGCTTCGGGATCCGAATTTCACACCCGCGCTGCACAAGGCGATTCCACTGGGTATTCAGCACGTTCTGGCGATGTTCGTCTCAAACGTGACACCTGCAATCATTGTCGCTGGCGCAGCTGGGTTTGGGTTTGGTTCGAACTCGCCTGATTTCCCAGAGCTTTTGTACTTGATCCAGATGTCGATGCTATTTGCCGGCGTGGCAACGTTGTTGCAGACGGTCACTGTGGGTCCGGTTGGGGCAGCGTTGCCGATTGTTCAGGGAACAAGTTTCGCCTTTCTGCCGATCATGATCCCTCTTGTGGCGGGCAAAGGGGTCGACGGGTTGGCAGCTTTGTTCGGGGGCGTGATCATCGGCGGTGTGTTCCATGCCTGTCTGGGGGCTGTCATCGGGAAGATACGCTTCGCTCTGCCGCCGCTGGTGACCGGTCTTGTGGTCACAATGATCGGTCTGGCGTTGGTCAAGGTTGGCATCCAGTACGCTGCTGGAGGGGTTCCGGCGATCGGCACACCAGAATACGGGTCAATGCTGAACTGGTCAGCGGCGATGGTCGTTGTTGTTGTAACGCTTGCGTTGAAATTCTTCGCCAGGGGTATGCTTTCAGTTTCAGCAGTCCTGATTGGTCTGGCGGTTGGATACCTTTACGCATTGATGGTCGGAATGGTGACCTTTGAAGCGATTGGTGCAAGCTGGGGTCGCGCTTCGGCGTTTGCTCTGCCTGTTCCGTTTAAATACGGGTTTGAATTCTCATTTGCAGCTGTGATCGGTTTCTGCCTCATGGCTTTTGTGTCTGCCATCGAAACTGTTGGCGATGTTTCGGGCGTGACCAAAGGTGGTGCAGGTCGAGAAGCGACAGATGAAGAAATCTCGGGTGCTACTTACGCCGATGGTTTCGGTTCAGCGCTGGCCGGTGTATTCGGCGGATTGCCCAACACGTCGTTCAGCCAAAATGTCGGTCTGATCGCGATGACCGGCGTGATGAGCCGCCATGTCGTGACCATTGGTGCCTTGTTCCTGATCCTGTGCGGGTTGGTTCCCAAGGTCGGTGCAATCATCCGGACCATTCCAATTGAGGTGTTGGGCGGGGGCGTCATCGTCATGTTCGGGATGGTTGTGGCTGCGGGTATTTCGATGCTGTCTGACGTCGACTGGAACCGTCGCAATATGGTGATTTTTGCAATCTCGCTTTCCATCGGATTCGGGTTGCAGCTTGAACCCGATGCAGTTCAGCACTTGCCGGACACGCTGGGTATCCTGATGAAAAGTGGGTTGTTGCCTGCGGCGGTTATTGCCATCGTACTCAATCTCGTTCTGCCGGAAGAGCTTACGGACGAGGCCACAGAAGAAGTATCTGGTGGGATGTCCGGGCACGGTTCCGGTAGTTTGTCGGGGCACAAATAACCAAGCCGACGCCGGATCGCACACGCAATTGCGGGGCGCGGTCCGGCTATTGGGCAGCCATAAGGCGGGCCACGTCCAGCATGCGCGCCGAGAAACCCCATTCATTGTCGTACCAGCCAAAGACCCTCACCTGGTTTTCACCGACCATTCGGGTTTCAGTGCCGGCGATGACTAGAGATTCCGAGCGTGCGCGAAGGTCGGACGAGACCAGCGGCATGTCTGTCCAGCCAAGGACCGGGGATGCAGCAACGGCCTCTTTCAGCGCCTCTTCAAAGGCATCCGCGCTCAGGCCCCGTTCCAGTGTCACTATTAGGTCCACGGCAGACACACTTGCTGTAGGAACGCGGACAGCCGCCCCAGAGATGCGCCCGGCCAGATGCGGCAGAACGACGTCTATCAAGTGCATGGCGCTCGATGTGGTGGGCACCATCGATAGGGCACCTGCACGTGAGCGGGCGAGGTCGCCGCGCGGGGCGTCTACCATGGGCTGACTATTGGTGTAGCAGTGGATTGTCGTCATGTGCCCTGCCGCAACACCGCCGATATCGTCGATGACCTTGACCAGCGGCACCAACCCATTGGTAGTGCAGGACGCGTTTGAAACGATCCGGGCGCTTCCCAATTGCTCCTCGTTGGCTCCGAGAACAATGGTGACATCGGCAGCGGGCGAAGGACCCGAGATCAGGACTTTGCCAGCCCCTGCGGTCAGACCACGGCGCGCAACGTCAGAGCTGCGGGCAATGCCTGTACAATCCAGCATCACATCCACGCCCGATAGATCAACGCGAGTCAGATCGGCACTGTGCGTCATTGGGATCGTCCGCCTATCCACAATCAGCGCGGCATCCCCTTGGGACACATCGCCCGGGTAGGGGCCGAACGTGCTGTCGTATTTGAACAGGTAGGCGCAGGTTTCCAGCGGTGCGATGTCATTGATCAGCACCAACTCGATATCTGACCCCTCCGGCAGGGCCAGAACCTGCCGCAGGATCGTACGGCCGATACGGCCGAATCCGTTAATCGCGAGTTTCATGCGCAAGCTATGGCAGGGTGGTCGGACGACCTCAATGCCCTAACTGACGTTCTGTCAGTTGCAGCTGACCTGGGAAAAGAACTGGCCCGAGATGTTCTGATACATGCTGGCCACGATCGGTTTGCACCCGGTTGCCTGCTGAATGGCGGCGATGGCCTGAAGCGTGCGCAAACGTGGCGGGGGGCCAAACGGGTTGAGGTTGTTGTTGTCACGCGTGGCGCGGTACACAACCGGCGCGTCAGAGACCTGTGTCACCGCCCAGGTGCGGCTCATGACGAACACGGACTTGGTCTCTTCCTTGGCGGAAAGGGGCGAGGTGAAAAGGGTCGCAGATGCGGCGAATGCGGCGATGGCCAGCAGGGCAGGGCGCAGTTTCATGGAACAATCTCCAATGCTTAAAATCAGAATTTGCTTGGATTTCAGCAAATTCCGGCGCGCGTGTGAAGCCCCGAAGCCACAAATTCACGGCACACCTTTGCGAGCCACCTGTTTACCTTAGGGCAAAGACAACGGCATGTGCCGATTGACGTCCTTATACAGCAGATACCGGAATCGCCCCGGACCACCTGCATAACAGGCTTGCGGGCAGAAGGCGCGCAACCACATGTAATCGCCCGCTTCAACCTCGACCCAGTCCTGATTGAGGCGATAGACGGCTTTGCCTTCCAGCACATAGAGCCCGTGCTCCATCACATGGGTCTCGGCAAACGGGATGACCCCGCCGGGTTCGAAATTGACGATGTTCACATGCATGTCATGGCGCAGGTCCTGAGGGTCGGCAAACCGCGTGGTCGACCAGCGGCCCTGTGTTCCCGGCATTTCGACCGGTGTCACGTCTCGCTCGTTGGTTATGATCGGATCGGGCAAAGGCAGCCCGGGCACCGACTGATAGGCTTTGCGGACCCAATGGAACCGGGCGACTGCGTCACCCGTGTTGTGCAATGCCCAGTCGCTTCCCGGTGGAATATAGGCATACCCCCCTGTTTCCAATACATGTTTTTCGGCATTCAGGGTTAAGGTGACAGCCCCCTCGACCACAAAGAGAACGGCCTGGGCCTGTGCTTCGGTTTCAGGCTGGTCGCTGCCACCGCCGGGTTGTACCTCCATGATGTATTGCGAGAACGTTTCGGCGAAACCACTGAGCGGACGCGACAGAACCCACAGGCGCGTGCCTTCCCAGAAAGGCAGGGAGCTGGTGACGATGTCGCGCATCGTGCCTTTGGGAATGACCGCATAAGCGTCCGTGAACATGGCGCGGTCGGTCAACAGTTGGTCCTGACCGGGATGGCCCCCGGTTGGGGCAAAATAGGTTGGGTTGGTCATAATGAGCCTCTGGGTCGTTTGTACGGCACTATGGGCGCAAAGACCGGGCGCAGATAGGTCCACCGGCGCGATAGGTTTGTTCGGGATAATTTGAAGGTCGACGTCAGGGGCTTGGCCCTGCAGCGGCAGCGGTATATCCTTGGACACAAATGATTTCAGTTCTGTGAGGCCGCTATGAAAGCCCAGTTTTTGCCCGCAATCGTCGCTTGTGGTGTTCTTTTGATGACCAGTTTGGCAGACGCCAAGCCCCTATCGCGAATCATTGCAGAGATGGGCTTGTCGCCTGCGGATTTCGAAGTGGTCAACGTAACCGCGAACACATTGCTGACCAGTGGTACGCCATCCGTGGGTCAGGAACGGGCCTGGAAAAATGACGACACCGGATCAAAAGGCACGATCCGGGTGCAAAATGTGCAGGGGAACTGCGTCAGCCTTCAACACATAATTCAGCCGGAAGGTGGGGATCAGAGCCGCGAGATCAGAACCCGCCGGTGCAATGACGGCAATGGCAACTGGATTCTCACGCCCTGATCTGCGGTACGGGCCTCAATAGCCCTGAGCTCGATCCACCTCATGCAGCAAGGGCGCGCCAGAGTTGAGCCGTTGAAAGTTCTCGGCGACGTCTGAAAGCGCGTCGCCCAGATGCCACCCCGAGACATGCGGTGTGATCGTCACGCCGGGATGGGCCCATAACGGGCTGCCCTGCGGCAGAGGTTCCACTGATGTAACGTCCAGCACGGCATGAGCCGGTGTGCCTTTGTCCAGCGCTTCGATCAGGGCGGCTTCGTCAATCAGATCCCCGCGCCCGGCGTTCAGCAACTGGCTACTGGGTTTCATCGACTCCAGCGTTTTTGCGTCGAACAAACCAACGGTTTGTGGTGTCGAAGGCAAAATAGCACACACATGATCGCATTGACCCAAAAGCTCGGGCAGGGTGTCTTGTCCATGCAGACAGGTCACACCTTCTATGGATTTTGGTGTGCGGCTCCAACCCATGACCTGAAATCCGATGGCCCGCAGCATCAAGGCGGTGCGGGCACCGATATGGCCCAGACCCAGAACACCTACGACTGTGTCGGGTGTAAAGATCGGCTCTCGCGGCGACCATTCCGACCGGGCTTGGGCGGCCTCATGGAACGCCATATGCCGTTGGCGGCGCAGGATGTAAGCCACAAACCACTCGGCGATACCCTGTGCCGGTGCATCTGGCTTTAGACGCGCGATGCGGACATGGGCTGGAAGGTCGGGATGGCTTACAATGGTTTCCACGCCCGCCCCCAACTTCTGAACAAGCCTCAGGTTCGGCAAGCGTGTGGGATGGTCGCTTTGCATATTGACCAAGGCCAACATCGTGATGTCTTCGGGGTTTCCAAGCGTTTCAGGGGTGCGGATATCCGCATCGGGTGCAGCAGCCTGCAATTTGGCGGCAATTTCACTGTCGCCTATCCAATCGGACAACCCGGTTTCGATCAACAACGCCATGCGCAGCTCCTGCTTTGATTTTGAAGTGGTGACGTCCCGTCACTGCGGTGGACAGGCTTGGGGCAGTTAAGCCATCCTTGCCGCGAAAGTATAGCCCTGTCTCGATGTCCCAGGAGGATGCGCCCGTGAACATGTCATTTACCCTGCGCGAGGAAAATCGCGTTCTTCTGCAACGTGTTGCCGATATGATTCGGGATGAGGTCATGCCGTTGGAAGAAGAGTATCACGCCGAAATCAACAAGGGCGACCGCTGGCAGTACACACAGCGCCAAGCCGAAATTCTTGAAGGGCTAAAGGCCAAGGCCAAGGCGGCGGGGCTGTGGAATTTCTGGCTGACCGACAGTGACAAGGGATTTGGGCTGACCACCGTCGAATACGCCTATTTCGCCGAGGAGATGGGCAAGACCCCCCTGGGGGCCGAAGTGTTCAACTGCTCGGCCCCGGATACTGGAAATATGGAAGTTTTCGAACGCTACGGGTCTGAGAAGATGAAGGAGCAATGGCTGAAGCCTTTGCTCGAAGGTGAGATCCGGTCTGCCTATTTAATGACCGAGCCTGACGTGGCCTCGTCTGACGCGACCAATGTGTCGATGTCCTGTGTGCGGGACGGGGATGACTATGTCCTCAATGGTGAAAAATGGTGGTCCTCAGGCGCAGGCGATCCACGGTGTAAGGTCTATATCGTGATGGTCAAAACCGGCGGCGACGAACAGCCCAAGTACAAGCGGCAGTCGATGATCGTGGTGCCTGCAGACGCTCCAGGGATCGAGGTTTTGCGCCCCATGCAGGTTTACGGACACGATGATGCACCACACGGCCACATGCATATCCGTTTCACCAACGTACGCGTTCCGGCTGAAAACATTCTGCTGGGCGAAGGGCGCGGGTTCGAGATTGCGCAAGGTCGCCTTGGGCCGGGCCGCATCCACCACTGTATGCGCGCCATCGGACAGGCCGAAAGCGCGCTGGAGCAGATGTGCAAACGGTCGCTGCAACGCGAGGCGTTTGGCAAGAAACTGGCGCAGCTTGGGGCCAATTACGACATCATTGCCGAATGCCGGATGGAGATCGAGATGGCCCGGCTGCTGTGCCTGAAAGCCGCTTGGTACATGGATCAGGGCGACGCGCGGGCAGCTGCGCCGTGGATCAGCCAGATCAAGGTCATCGCACCTCGGGTTGCTCTAAAGGTGATTGACGAAGCGGTACAGATGTTCGGTGCGCAGGGCATCAGCCAAGACACACCGCTTGCGATGGCCTGGACCCATGTGCGGACCCTGCGATTGGCCGATGGGCCAGATGCGGTGCATCGCCGTCAGGTGGCGCGGGCCGAGCTAAAGAAATACACGCAGGAAAAGATCTGAGGGGGCCTATGGCAGCAGCGCTCGATTTCGCCGACAAGACCTATTTTCATCAACGAGAAGACGGGGCGTTTGTCGGCAACGATCCCGCACGTGGTCCATGGTCTGCCGATCACTGCCATGCAGGGCCAGTGAGTGGTTTGATCGTGCGTGCGGCGGAAACCGAAGTCGGTCCGGAAAAGATGCTGACCCGTCTGACTGTCGACCTGCTGCGCCCTCTGCCGTTGGCCGGTTTGCGGGTTGCAGCGGAAACCACGCGCCACACAAAGACACTGGCCACCACGCGGGTTATGGTCCACGACCTGAACGACACGCTCTGTGCTACGGCCTCGACCATGCACCTGGCGCGTCGTGATCTTGGACCGGTTGCCAATGTGAAAACCACCGCGCCCCGGATCGAGGATACAGTCGACGGCCCGTTTCCAATTGGTGAGATTCGTCACGACCTGCCTGGTTTTGCCCATTACAGCGACATTCGGTATCCGAAAGGTGGCAAGCAGGGGGCCGGGCCCAAAACGGTGTGGATGCGGACCCCGCTTCTTTTACAGGGTGAAGTGCAATCGCCCATTCAGGCCCTTTGTCCGCTGGCCGATTGCGGCAACGGCATTTCGTGGAACGCGCCGACGTCGGAAATGGGTTTCATGAACACGGACCTGACCGTAAATATTCACCGTGAGCCAATTTCCGATTGGTTGGCCACAGACTCGGTCTCGCATTGGCAGCCGTCGGGCATCGGGATGTCACAATCGGTGCTTTATGACACGCAAGGTCCCGTTGGCACGGCGTTGCAGACGCTGGTGCTGTTTCCGCCGGGATGACACTAGGCCGGTTTTTGCAGTTTGATGGCAAAAGCCGTTGCCGCGGTGGACAGCCGGACCTATCTTGCGTTCATGCGATGGTTGTTCACAGTTATATCCTGCTGCTTGCCGATCCCGGCCATGGCCCACCCACATGTCTTTATCGACACCGGGCTTGAATTCATCGTGGATGAAAGTGGTCAACTGACCCATATCCGCATGACATGGGCCTATGATGAGCTGTTTTCCCTGCTGCAACTGGAAGATATGCGGCTGGATCAGGATGGCGACGGTGTGTTGACCGAAAGCGAAGAAAAGTTTCTGGCCGGGTTCGATGCGCAATGGATCGAGGGATATAATGGCGATCTGGTTGTGACTGCGGGCGGAATGCCGGTCACCCTGTCCGGCCCGCTTTCACCAAGTGCCACAACCGAGGATGGCCGCATCGTTACCACCCATCTGCGTGCGGTCGAAGGGGAGGCAGTTCCCGCCAGCGCTTTGTCGGCGAAGGCGTTCGATGAAACTTATTACACGGCCTACGAAGTGACACGCCCGGTTGTCGTGTCAGGCCCCGTTGCCTGCAAGATAGAGCGTTTCGACCCGGATATCGATGGCCAGTTGGCTCAGATGCAGGCATTTCTGCTGACGCTGGATGCAGATTACGATCTTGAGGAAAACGATATTCCCCTGGTCGGAGAAAACTTTGCCACCGAGATTCGCGTTTCATGTCCCGCTACCTGATTGTTCCGGTCGCGCTTGCGTGTGGGTTGCTTCTTTGGTTTTGGGGAAGCGGCGGGTTTGACTCCCTTGCGGCTTGGGCCGCGGGTGAGCAACGCGAATTTCAGAACCAGATCGCCCGCTCGCTGCGTGCCGCACGCGCCGAACAGCCCCAGGCCGTCGCCACGCTGCTGACTGTATGTTTCGCCTATGGCTTTTTTCATGCCATCGGCCCCGGTCACGGTAAGGTTCTGATCGGCGGGTACGGGCTGGGTCGACGCGTGGCTTTCTGGCGGCTGTCAGCGATAAGCGTGCTGTCCAGTCTAGGGCAAGCCGTGACAGCCATAGTTCTGGTCTATGCCGGGGTATTGGTGTTTCAGATGTCCCGCCAAAGCCTTGTGGGCGCGACCGAGCAGGTCATGGCCCCAATCAGTTATGGCGCGATTGCTTTGATCGGGCTGTGGCTGGTGTTCCGAGCTGTGCGTAGTTTTGCGCGACGCCAAAAAAGCCACGCAACGCATGCTCACGACCATGCTCACGACCACCAACATAGTCATGACCATCACCACGACCACGATCAAGCACATCACCATGATGACGCTGTCTGCACGGATTGTGGCCATCGGCATGGACCAACGGCGGAAGAGGTCGCAAATGTGGGCACTCTGCGCGAGGCCATGATCCTTATTGCAGGTATTGCCGCGCGGCCCTGTACAGGTGCTTTGTTTGTGCTGATCCTGACCTGGCAGATGGGCATTGCAATGGTGGGTGTCGCCGGGGCTTTTGCTATGGCGCTGGGCACGGCCACAGTAACCACGCTGGTCGGCTGGACTTCCTTCGGTTTGCGTGGAGGGCTACTGGCTTCAGCCTCGGCCACACGCTTTGCTTCGGTTCTGGCCCCGACCATCGAACTGGTCGCTGGTCTTGTCATTGCAGTGATTGCCGGCGGTTTGCTGATGCGCGCGATTTAGTCGAACACGGGCTCCGGGTAGCCAACACGCGCCAGATACAGCCCCTGCGGTGGGCAGACCGGTCCGCACGCTGCGCGGTTTTCAGCTTTCAATGCGTCGCGCACGTCCTCGGGTGTCCAAGCACCGGCGCCGACACGCTCCAGAGTACCCACGAAACTGCGTACCTGGTTGTGCAGGAAAGATCGGGCGCGCACGTGGAAATGGATCTCGGGGCCGGAAAAGGCCGGAACCTGCTCGACCCGCAATTCATCCAGAGTTTTTACGGGGCTCGCCGCTTGACAGATCGAAGACCGGAACGTGGTGAAATCATGCCGTCCCAGCAGCATGTTTGCCCCGTCCTGCATCGCATCGACATCCAACTGATGGTTGATCTGCCAGACCTGCCCCCGGTCATGCGTTGCCGGGGCGCGGCGCATCAGGATGCGGAACAGATATTGCCGTTCAACCGCTGAAAAGCGTGCATGCCAATCCTCATCGACCCGAGCGGCCTTCACAATCGCCACAGGCTGCGGTTTGAGGTGATAGTTCAGTGCCTCGGACAGGCGGAACGGGTCCCATTCCTTGGCCATGTCGCAATGGGCAACCTGACCAAGCGCGTGAACCCCGGCATCGGTGCGCCCTGCGGCGGCGATTGTGTGCGCGCCCGGCTGAATACGCGACAGAGCCTCTTCAATGGCCCCCTGAACGGACGGCTGATCCTTTTGCCGCTGCCATCCGGCAAACGGTTCCCCTTGGTATTCAACTTTCAACGCGTATCTGGGCATGCGTCGCTGGTACAGCGCAGCGCGGGAACGGGCAAGAGGGCGAAAGCGCTGGTATGTGCCGCACCCTCTACCTATCTTGGGTAAAACGAAAATTGCGGGGCGACAGTTTGGTCATCTCATCACTGGCAGACAGTCTTGTGCGTGGCGTCGAAACCATCGGCGACAGCGTGTCCGAGACGTTTTTCGAGCCGGTCATCCGTCTGGGTGTCACCGGGCTGGCGCGATCGGGTAAGACGGTTTTCATCACCTCGCTGGTGGCCAACCTGCTGGATCGGGGCCGCATGACCGGCCTGACCGCGCAGCAAGAAGGGCGGATCAACGCCGCTTATCTGCAACCACAGCCGGACGATACGGTGCCCCGGTTCGACTATGAAACCCACCTGTCTGCTCTGACGGGCCCCACGCCACATTGGCCCGACAGCACCCGCGCTGTGTCCGAATTGCGTTTGTCGTTCAAAGCGCGCCCCGCAGGGTTGCTTGCCGGGTTGCAGGGGCCACGAACAGTGCATCTGGACATCGTGGATTATCCCGGTGAATGGCTGCTGGATCTGGCCCTTTTGGACAAATCCTACGAAGATTGGTCGCAGGAAACACTGACGCGCATCGAGACACGTGCCGAGGCCGCCGAGTACCTCGCGCAGGTAAAGGCCACAGACCCGTCCGGCGCGCATGACGAGCTGACCGCGCAGGCTCTGGCGACGGCGTTCACGGCTTATCTCAATCAGGCGCGTGAAGCTGGTTTTTATGACTGCACCCCGGGGCGTTTCTTGTTGCCGGGTGATCTGGCGGGCTCACCGGTGCTGACCTTTGCGCCTTTGGTTCTGTCCGGACCATCACGCCGTAAAACTCTTCAGAGTGAGATGGAGCGGCGATTTGAGGCTTATAAGTATCAAGTGGTGAAACCCTTTTTTCGTGATCATTTTTCGCGCATCGACCGGCAGGTGGTTTTGGTCGACGCGCTGGGCGCGATCCACAAAGGCCCGCAGGCGGTTGAGGATATGCGCCGCGCGATGGCCGATATCCTGTTGGCTTTTCGTCCGGGCAGGAACGCGTGGCTCAGCCAGTTGCTGTTGGGAAAGCGGGTCGAACGCATCCTGTTTGCGGCGACAAAAGCCGACCATTTGCACCACACACAACATCCCCGCATGACGGCGATCATCGAAGCGTTGACACGCGAGGCACGAGACCGGGCGAATTTCGCAGGGGCTCAGACAGCGGCCCTGTCTTTGGCTTCGTTGCGCGCTACCACAGAAGAGATGCGCCGCCACAATGGGGTGGAATTGCCATGTGTGAGGGGCACTCTGTTGGACAGCGGGAAACAGGCCGCGTTCTATCCCGGCGAATTGCCTGAAGACCCAGCGCATCTTTTGGGTCCGGCCCGAAATGGGGCGGACAGTTGGTTGGATGAAGATTATGGGTTCATGGCATTTGCCCCCGCGCATCTGACCCTGAAACCCGGCGACGGGCCGCCGCATATCCGTCTGGATCGCGCAGCCCAGTTCTTGATCGGAGACAGGTTGTGACCGTTACCTTACGTCCTGCACGTACCACAGATGCCGGTACCATCGGGACAATTCTGCACGGTTTCACTTTGGAAAATGACTGGATGCCAAATCTGCACAGTTGCGCCGAAACCATCGCCTTTTGTGGTAAAATGATCGATCAGGATTGGGTAACTGTTGCGGAATGTGACGTGGGCGTGGTCGGATTTCTGGCGCTGAACGAAACGGAGATCAACTCACTCTACCTGCACATGCAGGCGCGCGGGCAAGGGATCGGGCGGCAACTGCTGGATCACGCGAAATCCCGTCAAACCCGGCTTAGCTTGTATGCGTTTCAGGCCAACACAGGCGCGTGTAAATTTTATCAGCGCAACGGCTTTGCCGAAGCAGCGCGCAGCAATGGCGCGGATAATGACGAAAACCTGCCGGACATTAAGTTTGTCTGGCGCAGCAAAGGTATGACCCATGGCTAAAGGCCCGGTTCTGATCGATCTTGAAGCGGATGAGCCTACTGCTGATGTTGCGCAGGCCCCTCCGGTGCCAGATGTTGCGCAGCCTCAAGGGCAAGCGATGCAGAGCGCTGCAAGGCTTGCCGCCCGAAAACCATCCACCTTGGCGCGTTGGTTTTGGGGGCTGGCCTTGGCCGTCATCGGCGCGGCAATCTCTGTCGCAGCTTGGGATTTTGCAACTTCACTGGTGGCGCGGACGCCGGTTCTGGGTTGGACCATAGCTGGCCTGCTGGCGGCATTGGTTCTGGTTGGATTGATCATTGCGATCCGCGAATTGGCAGCTTTGGGGCGATTGTCGCGGGTCGACGGAATGCGCCGCGCGGCGGATACGGCTTTGGCGGATGCCGATCTGGCACAGGCCCGTGTTGTTACCAATCGTCTGATCACCTTTTATAAAGGCCGGGAAGAGACCCGCTGGGGCCGCGACCGACTGGCAGAGCGTATGGGGGATCAATTTGATGCCTCGGCTTTGCTGAGCCTTGCCGAAGATGAACTGCTGGCTCCGCTGGACGAAGCCGCCAGCCGCGAGGTTGAGGCCGCAGCCCGGCAAGTTGCAACTGTGACCGCCTTAGTCCCATTGGCTTTGGCAGATGTTGTGACCGCACTGGCCGCGTCACTTCGGATGATCCGTCGGGTCGCGGAAATCTATGGCGGTCGGGCCGGTACTCTTGGCAGTTGGCGCCTGACCCGTGCCGTTTTTGTACATCTGGTCGCCACAGGGGCTGTGGCCGTCGGCGACGATCTTCTGGAGCCTGTTCTGGGCGGGTCCGTTCTCAGCAAACTGTCCCGCCGGTTTGGAGAGGGCCTGGTGAACGGGGCGCTGAGCGCGCGTGTGGGCGTCGCCGCGATGGAGGTTTGCCGCCCGCTGCCATTCTCTGAACGGCACAAACCGTCAACGCGCGGTATCATCAAACGCGCTCTGCAAGGCCTGTTTTCCAAGGGTTGATCCAAAGCAAAGCGTCAGTGCCCGCCCTTCGCCACACTAGGAGTGTCGGAGGAGCCAGCCATGACGGATCACGGTCACAGCCCACAGGAAATCGCCGAGCGGATCAATGCACCACCAGGTCGAGGTGTGTTGCGCGATGTTGTTTATGGCGGCATCGACGGATCCGTCACCACCTTTGCGATCGTCGCAGGCGTCGCGGGGGCAGGGCTTTCCCCGTTTGTTATCGTCGCGCTGGGTTTGGCGAATGTGCTGGCTGACGGGTTTTCCATGGCTGCGGGCAATTATTCGGGCACCAAGGCTGAACTTGACAACATTCGACGCATCCGCGCGGTCGAGGAACGCCACATAGCTTTGTACCCGGATGGCGAGCGGGAGGAAGTGCGCGAAATCCTTGCCCAAAAGGGGCTGTCGGGCGACGTTTTGAACGAAGCTACGGCAGAGATTACATCGAGTCATGAAAATTGGATCAACCTGATGATCGAGGGTGAATATGGATTGGGCAGTGTTGACCCGCACCCGATGAAGGCAGCTTTGGCCACGTTTTTTGCGTTTCTTGTGGCCGGGATGATCCCCTTGCTGCCTTTCCTTGCCTCGATTCCGAACGCATTTGTGATGTCTGCCTGGATGACCATGGGGGTCTTTTTCGCAATCGGCGCGCTCAAAAGCCGATGGTCGCTGGCCCCTTGGTGGCGATCGGGAATGGAGACGCTGTTGATCGGCGGGCTGGCCGCATTGATCGCCTATCTGGTCGGGTCTCTGTTCCATCCATAGTTGTCGCAGCAGGGGTGTTGCTGCCGCCGGGCGCTCTCCGGCAGCGTAGACTTATCTGAAACGGGTGTATGGGTCAGCCAAGCCGCGGCTTTCCTGACTGTTATTGCTCGCCTTCTCAAGATAGCCTAGCCACAAGACAAAGATCGGAGACCGCGTTGGAATCGCTACTTGTTCTTGTTGGGCTGATTGTTCTGGCAATCCCGGTGACTCTGGTTGTGCTGGTGGTCGGGCAGACCCGATTGCGTCGTCGCGTAGCAGATTTGGAGGCGCAGATTTCAACCCTGTCTTCAGCTGATACGGTGGTTTCTGAGGGGCCGTTAGAAAAGGTGCCTGATCCACAGTCGGAAGCTGAACAGGAACCCCGCAGGCCCGCCCCATGGGCCGCGCCCAAAAGGCCAGCAGAAGAAACTTTGGTTGGAACGGCGGATGTGACTTCATCGGCCATCGTATTCACTCATGACCGGTTTACAGCGTTCGGCGATT
The DNA here is from genome assembly GCF_013111185.1 of Ruegeria sp. HKCCD7303. Classification (GTDB taxonomy): domain Bacteria; phylum Pseudomonadota; class Alphaproteobacteria; order Rhodobacterales; family Rhodobacteraceae; genus Ruegeria. The sequence goes on from NZ_WVRE01000003.1 coordinate 121,340, forward strand.
GGCTGCGCGAGAACTGGTTTTATGCGGTCTCAGCCGTATCGCTGGCTTTGGCCGGGATATTTCTTGTGCAATACGGCGTCGAAAACGGATTGCTGCCTCCTGCTGCCAGGGTTCTGGCTGCACTTGGATTCGGTTCGATTCTGATCACTGCGGGTGAAGCCTTGCGTCGGAAATTCGGCGATGATGAGGACGCGACCACCGCCTATTTACCATCGGTCTTTTCTGGGGCAGGGCTTGTTACCCTTTTCGGGGCCATTCTGGCGGCGCGTCAGCTGTACGACCTGATCGGTGCCGAGGCGGCGCTGGCGGGGATGGTCGCGGTCGCCGTGATCGGCCTTGTTCTGGGGTGGTTCCATGGCCCGCTGTTGGCCGCGGTTGGCCTGATCGGCGCATTTTTGGCCCCATTTCTGGTTGGCGGAGCGTCCGAGGATCCCTCGTGGCTTTATGCCTATTTCCTGCTGGTTGCCGTTTTGGGGCTTGGCATCGACACAGTCCGGCGCTGGGCTTGGGTGTCCGTTCTGACCGTGTTTGGAGCCTATTCGGCGAACCTTCTGCTGGTAGCAGGCGCGCCAAACACGGAACCGGGTTATCTGGTCGCCACATTGATACTGGCGCTTTTGGTGATCGCCATTCCTGCGCGGCGCGTCTGGCCGGATCATTCAGGGCCCATGGTCTCTCAGATGATCCGCTATCCAAAGGCGCGCCCATGGCCGGATTTTCCGACCCGATTGGCCGCCGGGGCCATTGCAGTAAGTTCGGCGATTTTGGCCTGGCATTGGGCCGACACGGAAACTGAGTTCTGGCTTGGTGTTACTTTACTGTCCGCACTTGTGCTGGCCCTGCTTCTTTGGGCTAAGGATGCACCTGCGCTTCAGGACCTGACCGTCCTGCCAGCCGTCGGGCTTGTGTTTAACGTCCTGATGCACGGGCTTGACCAAGGCGCAGCTTTTCTAGGCTTTGCAGCCACCTATGCGGAAACGGCTGAGGCCGACTATCCGATGGTCGTCACGGTGCTGGTCGCCTTGGGGGCTTTGATCTCAATCCTAATGGCGTGGCGGTCTGCGAAAGCAACCCAGTTTCGCGCCATCTGGGCCGGAGGGGCGGCTCTGTTTGCCCCGGTAATGGCTATCGGGCTGGAGGTCGGCTGGCATCCGGCTTCTGTGATCGGGGCCTACCCCTGGGCCTTGCACGCGGTTGCGCTGGCCGTCCTGATGGTGGTGATTGCGGAACGTTTTGCACGGGTCGACGGAGAGGATCGGATGCGTGCTGCGTTGGCCACTTTGTCTGCGCTGTCTTGTCTGGTCTTTGCCTGCGTCATCGTGCTCAGCGCGGCGGCACTGACGGTGGCGCTGGTGGCAAGCGTCGTGGCGGCGGCGGCTCTGGATCGCAGGTTCACTTTGCCCCCGATGAGCTGGTTTATCTGGGCCGGTGTCTTCACTGTCACCGTTCGACTGGTGCTTGATCCGGGGCTGGATTGGGCAAATTCGGCTCCGGTGCTCGAGATGACATTGGTTTACGGCTCGGCCACGGTGGGGTTTGTGGCGGGTTGGTGGGTGCAGCGCCCCTTGCAGCGCCCAGTGGTGTCATTGCTGCTGGAAAGCGCAGCGTGGGCGACAGGTGGCATTCTGCTGTCCCTGTTGCTGCTGCGCTGGCTTGAAGGGTTTGGCGAAGGCGGCGCCGACAACAGCCATTGGGCTCTGGGACTGCTGGCGGTCATCTGGCTGCTGCTGGCTTTTGCTCAGGTTCAGAGATTTGAGCTGGGCGGTAAGCTGAACTATGCGCGTTACGTGTTGGCGGTTTTTTTTGCCGCGCATGGTCTGTTCTATCTCATGCTTGCCGTGTCCGAGCAAAACCCGCTGTTGAATCCAAATGCTGATCCGGTGCTCGGTCTGCCGGTTTTCAACACGCTTGCCATTGCGTATCTGCTGCCCGCGCTGGTTATCGCCGGGTCCGCTTGGCGGATCAAAGACATGCCCAACCAGATCACGATGACAAGCTATGTGGCGGCAGGGGGGCTTGCGGCCATGTGGTTGGGTTTGACAATCCGCCACGTCTGGCAGGGCTCTGCGGGCATGTTTGAAGGAAACGGCGTCACACAGCCCGAGCTTTACACTTATACTCTGGTTCTGCTGCTGATCGGATCTGCGCTGTTCTATCAATCTTTAGCCCGCGGATCGGACCTGATGCGGCAGGCGGGCCTCGTTGTGATCGGGTTGGCTGTTGCCAAGGTCTTTCTGATCGACATCGCAGGGCTAGGCGGGTTGATCCGGGTCTTCTCGCTGCTTGCGCTTGGCCTTGCGCTGGCTGGTCTGGCATGGCTGAACCGCTGGGCCAAACTGCGCCATTCGCCGCATGAGGCAGAACCTCTGGACCATTAGGCGCGGGCGTCTTATAAGCCCGCCATGCATGACCGTTTGGCCATCATTATTCGAATTATATCCCCGGCGCTCTGACCCTCTGAGACGCCGGGCAAAGGTGTTTGAGAACTCGCACCGACCGCTTCGATCCTAGTACGACCAGATCATCCAAAGGACGCCCCCAATGTGCGCCGACACGATCCAGACACCTGATTACAAAGACACGCTGAACCTGCCCAAAACCGAATTCCCCATGCGCGCTGGCCTACCCAAGCGCGAACCCGCATGGCTGGAACGGTGGGAGACCATCGGCGTCTATGACCGCCTGCGCGAGAAACAAGGCCGCACGCCCTTTACCCTGCATGACGGGCCCCCCTATGCGAACGGCCACCTGCATATCGGCCACGCGCTGAACAAGACCATCAAGGACATGATCGTGCGCAGCCATCAGATGATGGGTTTCGACGCGCGTTACGTGCCCGGCTGGGACTGCCACGGCCTGCCGATCGAATGGAAGATCGAAGAACAATACCGCAAGAAGGGCAAGAACAAGGACGAGGTGAACATCGTCGACTTCCGGCAGGAATGCCGCAAGTTTGCCGAGGGCTGGATCGATATCCAGCGCGAAGAGTTCAAGCGCCTGGGCATCACCGGTAACTGGCCTGATCCCTACATCACCATGGACTATCACGCCGAGGCCGTGATCGCGGATGAGTTCATGAAGTTCCTGATGAACGGTACGCTTTATCAGGGCTCGAAGCCCGTAATGTGGTCGCCGATCGAAAAAACCGCTCTGGCCGAGGCCGAGGTCGAGTATCACGACAAGGAAAGCTTCACCATCTGGGTGAAGTTCAAGGTTGTGAATGCGGGTGATTTGGATGACGCGTTTGTCGTAATCTGGACAACGACCCCATGGACCATGCCGTCGAACAAGGCAGTCGTGTACGGCAAAGACGTCTCTTACGGCCTGTACGAAGTCACCGGCGCGCCAGAGGAATGCTGGGCCAAGGTAGGCGACAAGTTCCTGCTGGCCGACAACCTGGCCGCTGACGTTCTGGGTCGCGCGCGTCTGAACGACGACCAGTGGACCCGCGTTCATGACGTGACCGCGGATGAGCTGGAAGGCGTTCAACTGACCCACCCGCTGGCCGGTGCCGAAGGCGGCAATGGCGAATGGGACGACATCCGCGATTTTCGCGCTGCTGAGTTCGTGACCGACACCGAAGGGACCGGCTTTGTTCACTGTGCACCATCGCACGGGATGGAAGAATTCGAGCTGTATCGTGACTTGGGGATGCTCGAGCAGGTAATCACTTATAACGTGATGGACGACGGTAGCTTCCGCGCTGATCTGCCGTTCTTTGGCGGCAAATACATCCTGTCCCGTAAGGGCGGCGAGGGCGACGCGAACAAAGCCGTCATCGACAAGCTGGCCGAAGTTGGCGGGCTGCTGGCGCGTGGCAAGATCAAGCACAGCTATCCTCATTCATGGCGCTCGAAAGCTCCCATCATCTACCGTAACACACCGCAGTGGTTTGCCTCGGTTGACCGTAAGCTGGACGATGGCATGGGCGAGATGGGTGATACCATCCGTGAACGGGCCCTGCGGTCCATCGACGAGCTGGTGAAATGGACGCCGCAAACCGGCCGTAACCGCCTCTATTCGATGATCGAAGCGCGCCCGGACTGGGTTCTGTCCCGCCAGCGCGCCTGGGGCGTGCCGCTGACTTGCTTCACCAAGAAGGGCGCTTTACCCACCGACGTGGATTATCTGCTGCGCAACGCGGACCTGAACGCGCGCATCAAGGCGGCGTTCGAGAAAGACGGTGCAGACGTCTGGTACACCGACGGCTTCAAAGAAAAGATCCTCGACGGCATCGCCAACCCGGAAGACTACGATCAGGTTTTCGACGTGCTGGACGTGTGGTTCGACTCGGGCTCGACCCACGCATTTGTTCTGCGCGATCGTGAGGATGGCACCGAGGACGGTATCGCCGATGTCTACATGGAAGGCACTGACCAGCACCGCGGTTGGTTCCATTCGTCCATGCTGCAGGCTTGCGGCACCAAGGGTCGCGCGCCGTACCGCAACGTGGTGACCCACGGCTTCACGCTGGATGCCAAGGGCAACAAGATGTCCAAATCGCTGGGCAACACGATTGTGCCCGAAGAGGTCGTCAAGCAATACGGTGCCGATATCCTGCGTCTGTGGGTGGCGCAGACCGACTATACCGCCGACCAGCGGATCGGGCCTGAGATCCTGAAAGGCACTGCCGACAGCTATCGTCGCCTGCGCAATACCATGCGGTTCATGCTGGGCTCGTTGTCCGACTTCACCGAAGCGGATCGGGTCGAGCCCGAGGATATGCCGCGTCTGGAACGCTGGGTCCTCAGCCGTCTGGCCGAACTGGATGAACAAGTGCGCAAGGGCTACGCGTCCTTCGACTTTCAGGGTGTGTTCAGCGCCGTCTTTACGTTTGCCACAGTTGATCTGTCGTCTTTCTACTTCGACGTCCGCAAGGATGCGCTGTACTGCGATGGCGACAGCCTGCGCCGTCGTGCGTCGCGCACTGTTCTGGACATTCTGTTCCACCGCCTGACAACCTGGTTGGCTCCGGTTCTGGTGTTCACTATGGAAGAGGTGTGGCTGGAACGCTTCCCGGGCGATGATAGCTCGGTCCATCTGGTGGATTTCCCGGACACACCCGCCGACTGGCGTCACGCCGAGTTGGAAGAGGCCGTGGCCAAAGTGCGCCGCGTTCGCCGCGCGGTGACCGCTGCGCTGGAAGTTCAGCGCCAGGACAAGGTCATCGGATCGAGCCTCGAAGCCGCGCCGATCGTGCATGTCGAAGATCAGGAGACCCGTGACCTGCTGGCAACCTTTGACGTGGATGATCTGTGCATCACTTCCGGATTGGCGGTTTCGGGTGATCCTGCCCCTGCCGAGGCGTTCCGCGTGCCTGAAATCGAAGGCGTTGCGGTGGTCTTTGAAAAAGCCGAGGGCGCGAAATGTCAGCGGTGCTGGAAAATCCTGCCCGACGTGGGCCGCCACACGCATCCGGGTGTATGCAGCCGCTGTAACGACGCGCTTGGTTAACACTTACCCCCAGCCCATCGGCTGGGGGTTTTTCTTTCCCTGCTTGCAACAGCTTTGGTGATCTGAAACGCTGCGCCTATGCCGATGATTGCCGTGGAAACCCAATTTGGATGTCTGGGTGTCGAAGAAACAGACGGAGCCCTCACGCGCCTGGTCTGGGATGGCCGGGATGTGGGAGAACCGACGGATCTGTTGCGTGAAGCCGCCGCGCAATTGAAAGCGTATGACGCCGGGGAATTGGACCGGTTTGACCTTCCTTACCGCATCGCAGGGTCTGACTTCCAACGACAAGTCTGCGATCTGATGTATGCGATTCCTCTCGGCGAAACGCGTACTTACGGAGATATCGCAAAAGAGCTTGGGCAGCCTGCGCAACCTGTAGGGCAGGCTTGCGGTGCAAACCCCATTCCGGTGATCATTCCCTGCCACAGAGTTCTTTCAGCAAACGGTCTGGGTGGCTTTTCCGGCGCGGGCGGGGTCGAGACCAAAGTGGCCCTGTTGCGCCATGAGCGCGCAGCCGGGCTTTTGATCTGATCCGTGAAATTCGGTTGCAATCCGTCAACGGCGGGCACACCATATACGTGTTGTTGAATTTGAAGGACCGCATTGCATGACCACGGATCAAGATCGCGCCGCCCGAAAGAAGGCCATTATTGACAGGTTGATGTCACTTGAAGCGCAAGAGCTTGCAACGGCGCAGGCGCATTACGATGCGTATTTGAAGGACGCTCAACTGGATGATCGGGAAGGTCACGACAAGGATGACCTTGCCGCCTCACGCGAAAACGCTGACTTGGCGGCTGCGTTTGACGCCCCTGTGCACGCACATCACGCCAAGATCGACGTGATTGAAAACACCGACTTCGGTCTGACGGACACAGTTCAGCCCGGCGCAGTGATCAAGTTCAACAATCGCAGATTTGTCGTGTGCGTTTCGACCACCCGGTTCGAGGTGGATGGAAAGACCTATATGGGCATTTCAACACAAAGCCCGATTTACTTGGCCATGGTGGGCCTGCAAGAGGGTGATGTCTTTACCCATAACGGCACCGAGTTCGAGGTGCAGGACGTCATGTAGCTCGACTGTCGGCAGCGCTGCGTCAGGCGTGGCGCTGCGGTATGATTTGTTGCGCGATGCCTGCAAAGGTCAGATACAGGCTGGTGATCACCAGACCCCAATGCGCCCAGCTTTCAGGGTGAAAATCGACCCAGGCCGCCCAACCGGCAAAGAACGTCCACGCCAGAGCCATGGGCAGGGTCAGGCCGCGCCAACGCTCGGTGCGTACGGGATGGACAAACTTGAGCGGCAGGAACATCGCAAGCGACAGCAGTGTCACCAACAGCAGAATAATCCAGAAATTCGGTTCGAGCGCGAAGATCACGATAACGAACATGTTCCAGCATCCGGGAAAACCGGAAAAGGAGTTGTCCTTGGTCTTCATCCGGGTGTCCGCGAAATACATCGCGCTGGCAAAGGTTATGACGATTATCGCAAACCATCCGGTCCAGCCGTCCATCAGCCCGGACTTGAACAGGGCAAAGGCCGGGATGAACACATAGGTCAGGTAGTCAATGATCAGATCCAGCAGCACGCCGTCAAATTCGGGCGCGTTCTTTTTGACGTGGTAATGACGCGCCAGAGGACCGTCGATGCCGTCCACAATGAATGAGACAACCAGCCAAAGATACATAAGGCTCCATTTCTCTTCGACGGCAGCCAGCATGGCGAGCATGGCAAAAACGGCGCCAGTTGCAGTGAAGAGATGGACGGAAAGAGCTTTGAATCTGAGTGTCATGCACGCGTCATGACTGATGCACGCCTGAGATGCAAACCAAAAGCCACGCGGTTTTGATGCATGTGTGTGTCAGGCTTTGGGGTGCGCGCGGTTGTAGACTTCCATCAATCGCGCTGTGTCCACGGCAGTATAGGCTTGTGTGGTTGAAAGCGACGCGTGTCCCAAAAGTTCTTGAATGGCGCGCAAGTCGCCTCCCGCCGAAAGAAGGTGCGTGGCAAAGCTGTGTCGCATGGCGTGGGGTGTTGCGGTCGCAGGCAGGCCCAGTTGCATCCGGGCTTTCGCCATGACGCCCTGTATCGCACGTGGATTCAACGCCCCGCCGCGGACGCCGCGAAACAAGGGTGTGTCAGGGGCCTGCGGGTGAGGGCACAGCTGCATGTACCGGTCGACGGCTTCCTGAGCAGCGGGCAAAACGGGAACGACCCTCTCTTTGTCGCCCTTTCCGATGATACGCAAGCTTGCAGGTAAAGGTGCGTCAGCACCGGTCAATGACAACGCCTCGGATATGCGCAGCCCGCACCCGTAAAGCAACGTCACCACTGCCACGTCCCGCGCGGCGACCCAATCTGAAGTGGATTGCACCTCGACCGTGTCGATCATGGCGCGGGCAGCGTCTTCGGCCAGAGGGCGGGGCAGTTTCTTGGTGAACTTTGGTGCGCGTGTGGACAAGACAGCAGTGGGTTCAAAGCCTTCACGTTCGGCCAGCCAGCGGTAAAAGCTTTTGACGGCCGAGAGTTTGCGAGCGAGTGATCGTGCACCAACATCACCGCTGCGTTGATCTGCCATCCAGGCGCGCATGTCCGATACGGTGATCCGTTCCAGTGCTTTCAATCCTTGCCGTTCGGCATGGTGCAGCGTCATGAACGACAGGAACTCGGTCACATCGCCACGATAGGCGGTTTGCGTATTCTCGGACCGTCCCGCCAGCGCACCCAAGCCGTCCAGCCAATGCTGCAACGCATCGCGGCAGGCGGGTGAAATCAGGCTCACGACAGCCAGTGGCGCATCGAGCGTTCGAACACGCCGGCGAAAAAGCTTAAAAGGTCGGTGCCGAGCTGTGGTGTGAAATGCCGAGGGTCACGCGCACCCATGACAATCATTCCCGGCAGGCGGCCGGGGCCGAGGTTAAGCTTCAGGCAGGCTTCGGAGCGCAATTGATCTGCAAGCGCGCCAAAAATGCGGCGGTTGGGGTGATGGACCTCGCGCAGAGTGACGTCGCGGGCGGGACCGCCGCGATCAATGGTCAGGTACTGGTCGATGAAGCCGGGTTCGGCAATTGTCAGAACGCCGCCCAGCTTGTCGACGGCTGGATCGTCCTGAACCACTGTTGTTTCCAGAACCAAAGTGATGTGATCAACACGCAAAATATCTGCCACGTCCGCACCAAGCGCGCGTAGGAAATCTTCGAATTCAACGGGCTCCAACAGGCGCAGAATCGCACGATGCACTTGATTGGTGCCTGCCAGGTTCTCATAAGCCGCCGCAATGACAGACCGGTGGGTGTCTTCCAGCCGGTCCAGCCGCGCTTCGAGCCGTTGCATGGCGATGCCGCGCAGATCGATCACATTGTCGCCGCGTGCGCGTTCATTGGCGCTGACCAGCGCCTGCATCAGGTCCTTGTCATCCAGCACGACGTCAGGCTCAGCCAGAATCGCCGCGCGGAGGTTATCCTCGAGTTTGGGGTTGCTGCTCATGTCCCGTCCGGTCTTTTTTTGTTGAGCGGCTTATAACATACCAGACCGGTTTTGCCTTGGGAAAAATGCACGTAAAGGTGGATTTCCTTGAGTGCTGTGACGATGAGGCTCTCGCCCCTCATGCTTGATCACAAATCAGGCATAGGGCCGTTGGGTCGGGCGCGGTGCCTGAAAGCACCGCGCAGTTATTCTAAAGATCAGAGGATTTTTTGACCGGTCTTGGCCCAATCGGCCAGGAAGGTTTCCAGGCCTTTGTCGGTCAGAGGATGATCGGCCAGCTTCTTGATCACGGCTGGTGGAGCAGTGATGACATCGGCACCAATGCGGGCGCTGTCGGTCACATGGTTCACGGTGCGGATCGATGCGGCAAGGATCTCAGTCTCGAACCCGTAATTGTCATAGACCTGACGGATGTCGGCAATCAGATCCATGCCGTCGAGGTTGATGTCGTCGAGACGACCAATGAAAGGCGAGATGAAAGTCGCACCTGCTTTGGCAGCAAGAATGGCCTGATTGGTCGAGAAACAGAGCGTCACGTTGACCATCTGACCTTCGTCGCTGAGCGTTTTGCAGGTTTTCAGGCCAGCCCATGTCAGCGGCACTTTCACTGCGATGTTTGGAGCGATTTTGGCCAGCTTGCGGCCTTCGGCGATCATGTCATCGGCTTCGGTGGCGACAACTTCGGCCGAAACCGGCCCGTCGACCAAATCACAGATCTCTTTGGTTACTTCCAGAATGTCGCGACCCGACTTTAGGATCAGCGAAGGGTTGGTGGTCACACCGTCCACCATGCCCAGATCGTTCAGTTCGGCGATGGCGTCGATCTCGGCGGTGTCTACGAAGAATTTCATGAGGGCAGTCCTTTGATGGGTTGGCCTTGGTCGCGGATGGCTTTACCTCAAAGTGAGCCATGCTGGAACCCCCTGCTAAGGATATGCTGTGAGCGCTAACGGATTTTTCGACCAAGGAGAGCTGATTGCGGTGCTGACAACGCAGCCGCTGGACCGGACGTTGGATTACAAAGCGCCTGAAGGCGGGTGCTTTCTGGGTGCGTTTGTCGAAGTGCCTTTGGGGCCACGCAAGGTTCTGGGTGTGGTCTGGGGCCCGGGACAGGGCGGGTTTGATCTGAACAAGGCGCGGTCTGTGATCCGGGTACTCGAAGTCGCGCCGATGCGTGAAGAAATGCGGGCTTTTCTAGGTAAGGTGGCCGACTACACGCTGACGCCGATGCCTGCCATGCTGAGGCTGGCGACGCGTGCGCCGGGGTTGGGCGACCCGCCGTCAATGCGCAAGGTCTATCGTCTTGGCAGTGGCGAACCGGACCGGATGACCGATGCGCGATCCCGTGTGATGGAGGTTTTGCGCGACTATGGTGGTCTCGCCTTCACCTTGAAAGAGCTTGCCGAGCAGGCAGGTGTAACCTCCTCTGTTGTCAAAGGGTTGGTTAAACAAGGCGCCGTCCGGGAGGAGGACAGTCCGCGTGATCTGCCGTACCCGCATCTTGATCCGAACCTGCCCGGGAAAGATCTGACCGAAGATCAGGCGGCGGCTGTGACCCGATTGCAAGCCGGGCAGCGGACGGGGGGTTATGGCACGACATTGCTGAAAGGCGTTACAGGTTCGGGCAAGACCGAAGTGTATCTGGAGGCAGTGGCCGAAGCCCTGCGCATGGGACGACAGGCTTTGGTCTTGCTGCCGGAAATTGCGCTGACCGCTGAATTCCTGACCCGTGTCGAGGCGCGGTTTGGTGCACGACCTGCCGAGTGGCACTCGGGCGCGACCATGACGGAACGCCGACGGGTCTGGAGAATGGTCGGGCAGGGGAATGCGCAGTTGGTTGTGGGCGCGCGATCTGCATTGTTTTTACCGTTCCGCGATTTGGGGCTGGTGGTGGTCGATGAGGAACACGATACCTCTTACAAGCAGGAAGACGGCGTGCACTACAGCGCGCGGGATATGGCAGTTCTGCGTGCGGCCATTTGTGGTGCGCGGGTGATTCTGGCCAGCGCCACGCCCTCGTTGGAAAGCTGGGCCAATGCCGAAGCAGGCAAATACGAGCGGGCGGATCTGACCTCGCGCTTTGGCGCGGCGGTCCTGCCCGAAATGAAGCCCATCGACATGCGGGTCGAACAGATGCAGCCCGGGACATGGATTTCTCCGTCCCTGCGACAGGCGGTGCAGCAGCGGATCGAGAAGGGTGAACAATCGCTGCTGTTCATCAACCGACGTGGTTATGCTCCCGTGACCCTGTGCCGGGCCTGCGGAGAACAGATCGCCTGCGATCATTGTGACGCGCGAATGGTTGAGCACCGGTTCCTGAAACGCCTTATGTGCCACCAATGCGGTGAGACCAAACCCATGCCAGATGCCTGCCCGTCCTGCGGGGTAGAAGGCAAGCTGGCCCCGGTTGGGCCGGGGATCGAGCGGCTGGCAGAAGAGGCCGAGGCGACCTTTCCTGACGCCAAGATTGCGATGCTGAGTTCCGACCTTTTCGGTTCAGCACGCGCACTGAAGGCCAAGATCGAAGAGATCGCCGAGGGCGATGCCGATATCATCATCGGCACTCAGTTGGTTGCCAAGGGACATAACTTTCCCAAACTCACATTGGTTGGTGTGATTGATGCGGACTTGTCACTGCACGGTGCCGATTTGCGCGCGGCGGAACGGACGTTTCAATTGATGCGGCAGGTTGCCGGGCGTGCTGGCAGGGCGGATAAGCCGGGGCAGGCGTTGTTGCAGACGTTCCAACCAGAACATCCAGTGATACGTGCCATCCTGTCTGGCGACGAAGAAGGGTTCTGGAAAGCGGAAGCCGCAGGGCGGCAGGCGGCGGGGGTTCCCCCTTATGGGCGCATGGCCGGTATCGTGCTGTCGGGGCCAGAGGTCGGCCCTGTCTTCGATATCGGAAACGCGATGGCGCGCAATGATGCCCCTGTGCGCGATGTGGGGGGGCAAGTTTTTGGCCCTGCACCAGCGCCGATTGCACGTATTCGCGGACGGCACCGTGTGCGCCTGCTGGTCAAAGCCCCAAAAGGTGCCCCCATTCAGGACGCGATTGCTCGCTGGATCGCGCCTTTGCGTCTGAAAGGGGACATCCGTCTGACTGTCGATATCGACCCGCAGAGCTTTTACTGACTTCTGCATCAGCGCAGGTCGGCTGTGCGCGAACGGCTTACCTCTCGCCAAAGCGCCAAAATGGGCGTAGAGGACCAATATGCTGAAACCCATGCCCCTTAACGAGGCGCAGAGCCTTCCGTTCTGGCGTCGTCCTGTCACGCTCTTGTTTGTGATGGCCATGACCATGCCCATCGCGTTCAATGCGTGGAGCGCGCTGCTGAACAATTTCGTCATTGAGGTGGCGAATTTTGATGGGGCCGATATTGGCCTGCTGCATACGGTACGTGAAATTCCGGGCTTTCTTGCGATTGGCGTGATCGCCGTCATCATTTTCATCCGCGAGCAGGTTCTGGCGATGATTTCGCTGATGATGCTTGGGGTGGCAACGGCTGTAACTGCCTGGTTCCCCAGCTTGGGTGGGTTGTTGTTTGTGACCCTGTTCAGCTCGATCGGGTTTCACTACTATGAAACGGTAAATCAGTCGCTGCAGCTGCAATGGCTGCCCAAGGATCGCGCGCCGCAAATTCTGGGATGGCTGGTTGCGATGGGGTCGGCAGCGACGGCGGTGGTCTATGGGTTGATCGTTCTGACCTGGGAGCGCTTTGATCTTTCCTATAACTTCGTTTTCATGGCCGCAGGCGGCGTGACGGTCTTGTTGGCCCTGTTCAGCCTGATCGCCTATCCTCAGTTTGACGCCCCAACACCGCAGACCAAAAAGCTGATCCTGCGTCGCCGGTACTGGCTCTACTATGCGCTGCAATTCATGGCCGGCGCACGGCGGCAGATCTTTATTGTGTTTGCCGGGTTCATGATGGTCGAAAAGTTCGGTTTCAAAGTGCATGAAATGACCAGCCTTTACCTGATCAACCTGATGATCAACATGATGGCCGCGCCTTTGCTGGGCAAAGCTGTGGCAAAGTTTGGCGAGCGGCGCACCCTGATCTTCGAATATGCCGGACTGGCCATCGTGTTTGCGGCTTATGGCGGTATCTACTGGTTTGGCTGGGGTGTGTTGCTGGCTGCGATCCTATATGTGATCGACCATGTGCTATTCGCACTGGCGCTGGCGCTGAAAACCTATTTTCAGAAAATCGCGGACCCAGCGGACATTGCACCGACAGCGGCCGTGGCTTTCACGATCAACCATATCGCCGCTGTGTTCTTGCCTGCATTGCTGGGGCTTTTATGGGTGGTTTCGCCGGGCGCAGTGTTTGGTTTGGCGGCGGCTATGGCAATTGTTTCACTTCTGTTGTCGCTGTTGATCCCGCGCCATCCCGAACCGGGCAATGAGACAATCCTGACCAAATACGCTCCGGCGCCTGCGGAATAGGCCGGACGGCTTGACCTTGGCGGCACGGCGTCCTAGGCGCTGTGCCAACTGAGACAGGAGGCCCAGATGCCCACATTCACCGCGCTGACTACGCTGACAGGTAAGAAGGCCGCCGAAGGTCTGGGCGAAGCCATGGAGCGTTTGGAGCCGGAACCCACCGGTGTTGGTGTGTTCGAGGTTGAGGACGGTTCGGGCCTGTGGGAAGTGGGCGGCTATTTCACCGAAGCCCCGGACGAGACTGCACTGGCGGTACTGGCAGCGGCGTTTGAAGCGAAGCCGTTTGTCGTCTCGGAATTGCCTGAAACAGATTGGGTCGCACATGTGCGTCGCGAGCTTGCACCAGTCGAAGCCGGTCGGTTTTTTGTCTACGGCAGCCATGATGCCGACAAGCTGCCCGAAGGCCGCATTCCGTTGCTTATCGAAGCTGCAATGGCCTTTGGCACTGGGCATCACGGCACAACACTGGGTTGCTTGAAAGCACTGGATCGCTTGTTGGACGAAGGATTTACTGCGTCAAAAGTGGCCGATATTGGCTGCGGTACGGCCGTTTTGGCTATGGCTGCCGCTCGGGTCTGGGATGGCGAAATCATTGCCAGCGATATCGACGAAGTCGCCGTTGACGTGGCCGAGGCGAACCTGAAGGCAAACGGTATGTCCGGTGCGGTGAAATGCGTGGAAGCCGCTGGCTTCGATCATCCTGACCTAAAGGCACACGCCCCGTATGATCTGATCTTTGCCAATATTCTGAAGGGTCCGCTGGTGGCGTTATCGCCTGAAATCTCCGCGAATCTGCGCCCAGGAGGGTATGCGATCCTGTCGGGAATCCTTAACGAACAGGCCGATGATGTGGTTTCGGTTTATTCACAAAACGCGTTCAATCTTGCTCATAGAGGTGAGATTGGTGAATGGACGACGCTAATCTTAACCAAACAGGGCGCGAATTAGGCGATTTGCAGGAGTTTTGTGGAATTTTGCCACGCTTTTGTCGCAATCTCTAATTACCGTTTTCTGATCAAAGTCGAGGGGGGCGGTTTTTTGGAGGCTGCCATGACGGGTAAACAACTGGAGTTCACTCAGCGCGTTAATCGCCTGAACAAAAAGCATCAGAAGATGAGCCGGGGCTATCGCGCAACGATGCGCAAAGATGGCCTGGTTGTCATGAGACCGCAACGAATCAGTTCGGCCGTGCCGGTAAGGGTCCTGCTGTTCACGCTTGTCGCGTTCTTTGTGTTCAAGGCGTTCCTTCTGTCACACCTTGGCCCCTCCGGATACCAATATAGAATAGACAGCTTGAACGAAGGCACCAAGGTCGAACAGGCAGGGGCATGGGTGATGCAAATTGATCCTGTGTCGCAGGCGCTGTCTCAGCAAATGAACAAGATTCTCTTCTGATCTCGAAACATGAAAAAATAAACACCGCGTGCCGTAATGCGCGCGGTGTTTGTCTTTGCCCCACTCGAGGGAGGAGATTGGGGCGCGTGAGTGGTTGCCGGAGTTACCGACGGCCCTCGGCGATGGCGTCAATGTCGCCACGGCACAGGCCGATGTCTTCCAGTTCGCGGTCGCTCAGAACGATCAGCGCGTTGCGGGTTACGCGGGCGTCATTCCATTCGATTGCGGCGTTCACGGCCGATACGAAAAATACGCCGATACGGCCAACGAGGCCGAACGAGCCAGTGGTGGCGATGCGGGTAGTGTCCAGTGCAGCCATATCCTGTTTCCTTCTGGTTTGTGTTCACTTTTCAATCTTGCGATCTGAGCGGCATCTAGTGCTGCCAATTCGCGTGCACAAGTTCAGTTTTTGCATGTGTCCTATGCATTTTTTGCAATGCTCTGAAATGCTGAAACCCCCTTAATTTATTGGTAAATTTGCGTTAACAAAGGTGCCGTTTTCAGACCTTTTTCGGGTCGTAAATCTGCCTCTGGGTCGCGGCTGAGATATAGGTGTCGTTTTCAGACTTTGGGCCAATTCGCTTGGAAAATGTTCACGCTTCGTGCTAGGCGTTGAAAAAAGATCACAAAACCCGAGCAGGCCGAGGCACAACATGCGAATTCTAGGCATTGATCCGGGGCTTAGGACCCTGGGATGGGGCGTCATCGAATCAAATGGCAGCCGTCTGAGCCATGTAGCCAATGGGTTATGCAAATCAGATGGGGGCGATCTGGGTGAGCGCCTGTTGTCGCTGCACAACCAGATTGTCGAAGTGATTGCCGATCACCGCCCGGATCAGGCCGCCATCGAACAGACATTTGTGAACAAGGATGGGGCAGGGACGCTTAAGCTGGGTCAGGCGCGGGGCGTTGCGTTGCTGACATTGGCGCAGGCTGGATTGCCGGTGGGCGAATATGCTCCCAATCGGGTCAAGAAGACGGTGGTTGGCGTGGGCCATGCCGAGAAAGAGCAGGTCATCCACATGGTCAAGTTGCAACTGCCGGGATGTTTGCCAAAAGGAGCTGACGCTGCAGATGCGCTGGCGATTGCCATCTGCCACGCCTATTACGGAAAGACACAACAACCGCGTGTTAAAGAGGTGCGGGCATGATTGGCAAACTGACAGGGCGGCTGGACTATCGCGCAGCAGATCACGTTCTGATCGATGTGCAAGGTGTTGGCTATATCGTCTATTGTTCCGACCGGACTTTGGCGGCGTTGCCGGGCGTCGGCGAGGCAGTCTCGATCTATACCGACATGGTCGTGCGCGAAGATCTGATGCAGCTTTACGGGTTTCTCTCGTTGGTCGAAAAGGAATGGCATCGCCTTTTGTGCTCGGTTCAGGGTGTCGGCGCAAAGGTGTCTTTGGCCATCCTCAGCGCTTTGGGGCCGGATGGTGTAAGCCGCGCCATTGCCCTGGGCGATTGGGGTGCGGTCAAAGCGGCCAAAGGGGTAGGGCCGAAAACGGCGCAGCGGATTGTGCTGGACCTCAAGGACAAAGCGCCGGGGGTCATGGCTATGGGCGGCACGGTCGCCGAG
Source organism: Ruegeria sp. HKCCD7303 (assembly GCF_013111185.1). Lineage (GTDB taxonomy): Bacteria > Pseudomonadota > Alphaproteobacteria > Rhodobacterales > Rhodobacteraceae > Ruegeria. The sequence continues at coordinate 137,702 of NZ_WVRE01000003.1, forward strand.
GCGCTGGATGGGCCCGCGCTTGAGGTAGTGGAACTGGCCGAACCCGCGCTCGCTCCAAAACGGTCATCGAAACCGCCATCGGGGGCTGCTGCGGCATCCGCCGGTGCATTGTCGGCACTGGCCAATCTTGGATATGGACCGTCTGACGCGGCAGCAGCCGTGGCCGAGGCGGCGGCAAGCCAACCTGAAGCGGGCGAGGCTGATCTGATCCGCGCCGCGCTCAGATTGTTGGCTCCGAAAGGGTAGTTAAATGGTAGATGCTGATCCCACCCTGCGCCCGGATCCTCTGCCCGAGGACAACGATCGTGCATTGCGTCCGCAAGGGCTGAACGAGTTCATCGGTCAGGCCGAGGCGCGGGCCAACCTGCGTATATTTATTCAATCCGCCAAGCAACGGGGCGAGGCGATGGATCATACCTTGTTCCATGGCCCGCCGGGATTGGGGAAAACAACCCTGGCACAAATCATGGCGCGTGAGTTGGGTGTCAACTTTCGTATGACCTCCGGCCCGGTTCTGGCCAAAGCTGGCGATCTGGCGGCGATCCTGACCAATCTGGAAGCGCGCGATGTTCTGTTCATCGATGAAATCCACCGTTTGAATCCGGCGGTGGAAGAGGTGCTGTATCCCGCGATGGAAGATTTTGAGCTGGATCTGGTGATCGGCGAAGGACCTGCGGCCAGAACCGTGCGGATCGAATTGCAGCCGTTCACGCTGGTGGGGGCCACGACCCGAATGGGTTTGCTGACAACCCCTTTGCGCGACCGTTTCGGTATCCCGACGCGATTGCAGTTCTACACAGTCGATGAATTGCACGAGATCGTTACGCGCAACGCGCGAAAGCTGGGGGCTCCGGCAGATGATGACGGCGCGGGCGAGATTGCGCGCAGGTCACGTGGCACCCCTCGGATTGCGGGGCGGTTGCTGCGGCGGGTTGTGGATTTTGCCATCGTTGAAGGCGACGGTCGGATAACACGCGAACTGGCGGACGGAGCCTTAACGCGGCTGGGTGTGGACCACCTGGGGCTTGATGGGGCGGACCGCCGGTATCTAAAACTGATCGCCGAAAACTATGGGGGCGGCCCGGTCGGTATTGAAACAATGTCGGCAGCCTTGTCAGAAAGCCGCGACTCGCTGGAAGAAGTGATCGAACCCTTCTTGTTGCAGCAAGGTTTGATTCAACGAACCCCGCGTGGACGGATGTTGGCGCAGAAGGCGTGGACTCATTTGGGCATGACTGCGCCGAAGCGGCAGAGCGATCTGTTTGGTTGAAGCGGTGCGATCAGGGTTTTGTGCCTCCGGCGGCCGTATTTGAAACAAGAAGAAGGACTGGGTGTGACACCAGAAGAAATTGAGGCGCTGTTTACACGCGAAAGCGGTGAGTTCCTGTTTGCGCGTTGGGGACGTCCCATCGTGCCAATCGTGTTTGGTGTCGAAGACGAGACGCTGGTGACCGTCAAGGGCGCGTTCGAAGCCGTTGTAACTTTGGCTGGGCATAAGATGGCCGAGACCGATCCCGAGCTTGGTGCCAATTGCATGGTCTTCTTTTTTCGCGACTGGCAAGAACTGCTGGAAGTGCCTGATCTTGATCGGCTGGTCCCGGACCTTGGGCCTTTGGTGGAACGCCTGGTGGCTGCGGATGCCAATCAGTATCGAATATTCCGGTTCGAAGAAGATGGCGCAATCCGTGCGGCGTTTGTGTTCCTGCGTATGGACAAGGAATTGTCCAAGGTTCCGGCGGAAACGCTTGCCCTTAGCCAGGTGGTGCAGACCGTCTTGCTTTGGTCCGATACTGCGTTTCGCACGCAATCACCGCTGGCTGTCGCCGGTGAGGCAACGATCCTGCGCCCTGACATTGCTGCATTGATCCGGGCCGCCTATGATCCGGTCCTGCCTGGGGCGGCGCAGGATGCGTCTCATGCACTCAGGCTGTTTGCCCGGCTGGAGCTGCCACAATGAAACACGTGTACCCGGTTCGCGTTTACTATGAAGACACCGACATGGGCGGTGTTGTCTATCACGCGAATTATCTGCGGTACATTGAGCGTGCCCGCTCGGACTGGGTGCGCAATCTGGGCAATGATCAGAATGCCATGCGGGACGAGGGCATTGTTTGGGTCGTGCGGCGCGTTGAGGCCGATTACCTTTCGCCTGCCAAGTTTGATGACGAGTTGATCGTTGAAACCGAAGTGACTGAGATTTCCGGCGTGCGCCTGACGATGGCGCAGTTGGTTCGGCGGGGGGAAACCGAGATTTTTCGCGCTTCAGTTACGGCTGTGTGCATCAACAAGGAAGGCAAGCCGATCCGCCTTCCGGCAGAGATTCGCGCATTGATGTAACAATTTGCGGGCCAAGGGTGGTTCTATTGGCTTTTCAACCCCAATTGCGTTAGCGTTTGGCAAAACAAGGCCAAACAAACGGCCGTCAGGCAAAAACAAAGAGCAGGTTCATGGAAGCTGAAACGCTGGCGCTGGCGCAGGAGATCGATTTCTCCATGTGGGGGCTGTATGCCCGCGCGACCTTTATCGTCAAATTGGTGATGTTGATGCTGATCGGTGCATCGATCTGGTCCTGGGGCATTATCATCCAAAAGCTGATCAACTATCGGGCCGCACGTCGTGAGGCGCAGGTGTTTGATGAAAGCTTTTGGTCGGGCAACCCTTTGGATGAGCTGTTTGAGCAGATCGGAGCGCAACCGGACGGCAGTTCTGAAAAGATCTTTGCCGCAGGCATGATCGAATGGCGAAGGTCGCACCGAAATGATGGTGGGCTGATCGCCGGTGCAACTGCGCGGATCGACCGATCGATGGATGTTGCCATCGCAAAAGAGGCAGAGACCTTGCAGAAAGGGTTGCCCATTTTGGCCACGGTGGGATCAACCGCGCCGTTTATTGGCCTGTTCGGTACCGTATGGGGCATCATGAATGCCTTTATCGAGATTGCCGAGCAGCAGAACACCAATCTGGCCGTTGTCGCCCCCGGTATCGCCGAAGCGCTGTTGGCGACGGGCCTGGGTTTGTTGGCCGCGATCCCTGCGGTTATTTTCTATAACAAGCTTAGCGCGGATAGTGACCGGATTGTTGGTGGCTACGAAGCTTTTGCCGATGAGTTCGCCACCATTCTGTCGCGTCAGTTGGACAGCTGACCATGGGCGCGGCGGTTCAGCAATCTTCGGTTGGTAACGGGCGCAGACGCGGACGGCGTCGCGGGCGCGCTCAACCCATGGCCGAGATCAACGTGACGCCGTTTGTGGACGTGATGCTGGTGTTGCTGATCATATTCATGGTCGCGGCACCGCTGCTGACCGTGGGTGTTCCTGTCGATCTGCCTAAGACCGCGGCAAGCGCTTTGCCCGGTGACAACGAGGAACCATTGACCGTGACGCTCACCGCAGATGGGCGCGTGCAAATCCAGACGACTGATGTCTTGCGCGAAGAGTTGATTGGCAAGCTGCGCGCGATTGCGGCAGAGCGGAGCAGTGACCGTGTGTTCCTGCGCGCTGATGGTGCGATTCCATATGCACAGGTGATGCAGGTCATGGGCGCGCTGAATGCGGGCGGGTTTTCTAACGTTGGCCTTGTAACCGATACGGGCGGGCCAACGCTGGATGAAGGTGGAGAGTGAGGTCGCACGGTGGATACCGGCACCAAGATTTCGGCGATTGCGCATGTCAGCCTGATTGGCGTCGCACTTTTTGGCGGCACCTTTCGGTCCGAGCCGTTGCCGATGGCTGTCCAGGATGTTTCCGTGATCACCGCTGAACAATTCGCGGCTATGACCGCGCAGCGCGACGCGCCCGACGTCTCCGAAGTGCCTGCCGCTTTGCAACAACCGCCCGACCCTGAGCAGGCGGAAACCAGCCCGCCGGAACCGGTGGTTGAGCAACAGCCGCGCCCCGAACCCGTGGCGCCTGCTGAACCCGACCCTGAACCCGCGCCCGTTATCGTTGAAGCCCCGCCCGAGCCCGAGCTTCCGGAGGAGCCGCCTTCATTGGCCGAGCCTGAGGTTGAAACCGTTGCACAGCCCGTGCAGCCCGAACCAGAAGCGCAGCCGCGCCCTGCCGATCGCGTTGCGCCCGAGGCGATTGCGCCGCCACCGCCCGAGGCAACGCCGGATGAGTTTGAAACGCCTCCGGTGTCCTTGGATGAGGGCGCTGAGGTGCAGCAGGAACAGCAAGATCAAACCGCCCCGGAAGAGGCCGCGCCAGAGATTGTGACCGAGGCGGAAGAAACCAAGGAACCCCTGCTCAGTTCACCCCGCCCGCGCACACGCCCCAATCGGCCCAGCCCGCCGCCGGAACCGGAAGTTGCTGAAACGCCCGAGACGACCCCGGAACCCGAAACGCAGACAGACGAGACTGCGATAAACGATGCCTTGGCTGAAGCTCTGGGTGCTGGCACCGAGCCCTCGGGCCCGCCGCTCACCAGCGGTGAGAAAGATGCAATGCGACTGGCTGTATCCAGGTGTTGGAACGTAGGTTCACTGTCTACGGATGCGCTGAAAACGGTGGTCGTGGTTGCGTTTTCACTGAACCGTGATGGTACAGTTGTAGGCGGCAGTATTCGGATGCTGGACAGCTCTGGCGGGTCTGCCGGTGCCGCCAATCAGGCATACCAGGCCGCGCGACGCGCGATTTTGCGCTGTGGAGCCAAAGGATATGACTTGCCTGCTGACAAATACGCTCAGTGGCAGGATGTTGAGATTACATTCAATCCCGAGAGGATGCGGATCAAATGATGAAACTTCTGACCAGCCTCTTTGTCGGCCTGACATTGATGTCCGCGCCGGTTTACGCACAAAACGGCCCCCTGCGGCTGGAATTGGACCAAGGCATAATCGAGCCCTTGCCCTTTGCGGTTCCCAATTTCGTGCCCGATGGCCCTTCGGCCGCGCAATATGCGCAGGATATTTCGCGCGTGGTGGCAGCGGATCTGACCGGAACAGGTCTGTTTCGCGAAATCTCGTCGAATGCGTTCATCAGTCGGGTTAGCAGTTTTGAAGCGCCGGTTCAGTTCGCTGACTGGAAAGCGATTAATGCTGATGCGTTGGTTACTGGGGCAGTCAATGTTTCGGGGAAACGATTGACGGTCCGGTTCCGTGTCTGGGATGTGTTCTCGGGTCAGGAACTGGGCACCGGCCTGCAACTGGCAGGTACAACCGAGGGCTGGCGCCGCATGGCGCACAAGGTTGCCGATCAGGTCTATAGCCGGATCACAGGTGAAGGAGGGTATTTCGACAGCCGCGTGGCCTTTGTGTCGGAAAGCGGACCCAAGGATCAACGCCTCAAGCGGTTGGCGATCATGGATTACGACGGCGCAAATGTACAATACCTGACCGACAGTTCCGCCATCGTTTTGGCGCCGCGCTTTTCGCCCACGGGCGACCGGTTGCTGTATACCAGCTACGAAAGCGGCAGCCCGCGCATCTATGTTCTGGATGTGGGGCGCGTGAAACGGCAAGAACTCAAGACTCAGGACGGCACCATGAGCTTCTCGCCCCGTTTCTCGCCCGATGGTCGGTCCATTGTGTATTCGCTGATTCAGGGCGGTAACACGGATTTGTGGAAGATGGATCTGGCCTCGGGTCAAAGTACACGCCTGACCAACACGCCCGCGATTGAAACAGCGCCCAGCTATTCTCCGGATGGCAGCCGCATCGTTTTTGAAAGCGACCGGTCGGGCACACCGCAGCTTTATGTGATGCCTGCAAATGGGGGTGAGGCAACGCGGATCAGCTTTGGCGCGGGGCGTTATGGCACCCCGGTTTGGTCGCCGCGCGGCGATTTAATCGCCTTTACCAAGCAAAACAAAGGCCGGTTCCACATTGGCGTCATGCGCACGGACGGGTCGGAAGAACGGTTGCTGACTGCTTCGTTCCTGGATGAAGGTCCCACCTGGTCGCCCAATGGACGCGTTATCATGTTCACCCGCGAAACGCAGGGGGCAAGCGGTCGGGCCTCGCTATATTCAGTGGATATATCGGGCCGAAATCTGCGCCCGGTGCGCACTCCGGATGGTGGCAGCGACCCGTCATGGGGCCCGTTGCAGAATTGATCGCAGCAAAGTTCACAACGAATCGCGCCTGTGGTAGACAGGCGGCAATAAACAAAACACGAGGCACTTGAAATGAACGTATTGAGCAAAGTTCTGGCGCTGGGCGCGCTGAGTGTGATTGCCGCCTGTTCAAATAACGACCCTTCCGCTTTGGGGGGCGGTGGCGCAGGTGGCACTGGCGCTATAGTGCCGGGTTCGCCAAGCGACCCACGTTCGCCGGCGTATTTCCAGCAAACAGTTGGCGACCGTGTCCTTTTCGCTGTTGATCAGTCGACCCTTACACCGCAGGCACAAACCGTTCTGCAGGGGCAGGCAGAGTGGTTGTTGGCTAACCCCGATTTTGTCGCCACGATAGAAGGTCACGCGGATGAACAGGGTACGCGGGAGTACAACCTTGGTTTGGGCGCAAAGCGCGCAAATGCCGCGCGCGAGTATCTGATTTCCCGCGGGGTGGCGGGTAACCGTCTTAAAACAGTCAGCTACGGCAAGGAACGCCCGATCGAGATTTGCAGCACCGAGGACTGCTACGCCAAGAACCGCCGTGCGGTGACGGTGCTGACAGGGTCAACTCTGGGGTAAGATGATGCGTATTGCAGGATGGGTTTTGGCGGCCGTCGTGGCGACGGCGGGTGTGGCGAAGGCACAGGATCAGCAGACCCTGGCGGATATTCGTCAGGAGCTGACGGTGCTGCATGTCGAGATACAGCGCCTGAAGCGCGAGTTTTCCACCACAGGATCGCCTGCGCCCAACCTGTCCGGCAGTTCGGTGCTTGAGCGTGTTGACGCGATCGAGGCTGAGTTGCAGCGCCTGACGCGCCAGACCGAGCAATTGAACCAACGGGTCCAGAACATAGTCACCGATGGCACGAACCGCATTGGCGATCTGGAGTTTCGGTTGGTCGAACTTGAAGGCGGAGACCTGTCGGCGCTTGAGGAAACCTCGACATTGGGCGGTGATACGGCGTCTGACACGGGCCCCGTAAGCGTTGCAACGCCACCAGCAACGGATCAAACCGAGCTTGCCGTGGGCGAACGCGCGGATTTCGATACGGCGTCGCAAGCTTTGGTCGATGGTGATTTCCAAACGGCCGCCACCATGTTCGCGCAGTTCGAGGCAAACTATCCCGGCAGCCCACTGGCCCCTGAAGCGAACCTGAAACGGGGTCACGCCCTTGAGGGACTGGGTGACACTCGCGAAGCGGCTCGCGCCTTTTTGGCCAGCTTCACCGGCGATTCCGAAGGTGCCTTTGCCCCCGAAGCCCTGTACGAGCTGGGCGCAGCGCTGGGCCGATTGGGACAAACCGATCAGGCTTGCATCACACTGAATGAGGTCGGGGTGCGATTCCCCTCTGCGCCTGCGCTGGCAAACGCCACGCAAGAGATGACTGCGCTGGGGTGTTCTTGAGCACTCAGCCAAACAGCCTGATTTCCGATCTTCGCAAAAGGTTGCCGGACAATCTGCCCCGCAAGCTGGGGGTTGCTGTATCAGGTGGCGGAGATTCCGTCGCCCTGATGCATCTGTTGCACACTGTCGCCCAAACAGAAGCGATCACACTCTATGCTGTCACAGTCGACCACGGGTTGCGCCCCGAGGCGGCGCAGGAGGCCGAGGCCGTTGCCCGTCAGGCTGCGACCCTGGGCTTGCAGCACGACACTCTGCGATGGTCGGGCTGGGACGGTGTGGGCAACCTGCAAGATCAAGCGCGTCAGGCGCGATACAACCTGATGACCAATTGGGCAAAGGACAATGGTATTGGTGCAATCGCTTTGGGGCATACCGCAGACGATCAGGCCGAAACTTTGCTCATGCGACTGGGGCGGTCCTCTGGCGTCACAGGCCTGTCAGGTATGTCGCCCATGCGGCAACGGGATGGGGTGACGTTGTTGCGACCAATGCTGGGTATCACCCGAGACAGGCTGCGCACTTACCTAACAGAAATCGAGGCGAGTTGGGTCGAGGACCCATCGAATCAGGACGCGCAATTTGACCGGATCAAGGCTCGTGAAGCTCTTCACGGTCTTGAACCCTTGGGAATCGATGCACTGTCTTTGTCACGCGTAGCAAATAATCTGGCGCAGGCGCATGAGGCTTTGGGTGTTTTTGCGCAGGAATCCGCGCGGAAAGTGACACGGGTCGATCAAAGCGATGTGAGGGTGGACCGGGCTGGGTTTGCTGCACTGCCGAAAGAGATTCAAAGGCGTGTTCTGCTGGGAATTCTCGAATGGATTGCCGGGCAGGGCTATCCCCCGCGTCAGGCGACTGTAGAGCAGGCAATGGATGCTATTGCCTGCGGTCAAGCCGGGTCAATTGCCGGGTGTCTGCTGGTGCCGAAAGGCGCGAGTGTTTGGATTTGCAGGGAATTTAAGTCCGTAGAGGGCCAAATTGCCGCATCTGGCACCGCCTGGGACAGCAAATGGGTGCTGACCGGCCCAGAAACGGAAGGCGCGGAAATTCGAGCGCTGGGCGAAAAAGGGCTGCACCAGGTCGTAAATTGGCAAAACACAGGGCGTCCCAGGCTTGCTTTGACTGCAACCCCTGCGGTTTGGGCGGGCGAAACGGTTGTTGCGGCTCCGCTTGCGGGATTTGCCAATGGATGGCGTGCGGAACCGGTCTCGGATTGGCCTGCATTTCACGCATCTTTTTTATCGCATTGAACATAGGACAATCCTCTCTATTTTAAGAGACAACTTGGCAGTTCCTCACCTGCCGAAACTTTTGGGAGATTTTCCTTGGGCAACGCTCGCAATATCGCGTTTTGGGTCGTTCTGTTCCTGCTTATTCTGGCACTGTTCAATCTGTTCAGTGGACCGGGTGGAACGCTTCAGAGCAATGAGAGAACATATTCCGACTTTGTCGGTGCCGTCCAAAGCGGTGAAGTCAAAAACGTGACGCTGGATGGAGAGCAGATTCGCTATACCACTGAAAACGGCGCGACCTATGTCACGATCAAACCAGGCGACGCCGAGGTCACCAAGCTGCTGATCGATGAGAACATCCCGGTTCAAGCGGTCAAGCAACAGCAGTCTGGGTTCCAGTCCTTCCTGATCACGCTTCTGCCTTTCCTGCTGCTGATCGGCGTTTGGGTTTACTTCATGAACCGGATGCAGGGCGGCGGCAAAGGCGGTGCGATGGGCTTTGGCAAGTCCAAGGCCAAGATGCTGACCGAAAAGCATGGCCGTGTGACCTTCGATGATGTTGCTGGCATTGATGAGGCCAAGGAAGAGCTGGAAGAGATCGTGGAATTCCTGCGCAACCCGCAGAAGTTTTCGCGGCTTGGTGGAAAAATTCCAAAAGGCGCGCTTTTGGTTGGCCCTCCGGGTACCGGTAAAACACTGCTGGCCCGTGCGATTGCAGGTGAGGCAGGTGTACCGTTCTTCACCATTTCCGGTTCGGACTTCGTTGAGATGTTCGTGGGTGTTGGTGCATCCCGCGTGCGCGACATGTTCGAACAGGCCAAGAAGAACGCGCCTTGCATCGTGTTTATCGACGAGATCGATGCCGTGGGCCGTCACCGTGGTGCCGGCTACGGTGGTGGTAATGATGAACGCGAACAGACGCTCAACCAGCTGCTGGTTGAGATGGACGGGTTCGAGGCCAACGAAGGCGTGATCATACTGGCGGCGACCAACCGTAAGGATGTTCTGGACCCTGCGCTGCTGCGTCCGGGCCGGTTTGACCGCAACGTGACAGTTGGCAACCCCGACATCAAAGGCCGCGAGAAGATTCTGGGCGTGCACGCCCGCAAGACACCTTTGGGCCCCGATGTCGATCTGCGCATCATCGCGCGTGGTACTCCGGGTTTCTCGGGCGCTGATCTGGCGAACCTTGTGAACGAGGCTGCGCTGATGGCAGCGCGTGTGGGTCGTCGCTTTGTCACCATGGAAGATTTTGAGAACGCCAAGGACAAGGTGATGATGGGGGCCGAGCGCCGGTCGATGGTGCTGACTCAGGATCAGAAAGAAAAGACCGCTTATCACGAATCGGGCCACGCCGTCGTTGGCATGACCCTGCCGCTGTGTGATCCGGTCTATAAGGCGACGATCATCCCGCGTGGCGGTGCGCTTGGCATGGTTGTCAGCCTGCCCGAAATGGATCAGCTGAACTATCACCGGGACGAGTGTGAGCAGAAGCTGGCGATGACCATGGCGGGCAAAGCGGCCGAAGTGATCAAATACGGTGAAGACCACGTCTCGAACGGCCCCGCCGGTGACATCATGCAGGCCAGCCAGTTGGCCCGCGCCATGGTGATGCGCTGGGGTATGTCCGATAAAGTCGGCAATATCGATTATGCCGAGGCGCATGAGGGATATTCAGGCAACACTGCTGGTTTCTCAGTGTCGGCGCATACCAAAGAGCTGATCGAGGAAGAGGTAAAGCGCCTGATCCAGCAAGGCTATGAGCGCGCTCACAAGATTCTGACCGACAAGAACGAAGAATGGGAGCGTTTGGCCCAAGGCCTGCTGGAATACGAGACCCTGACCGGGGACGAGATCAAGCGTGTCATGAATGGTGAATCGCCGACCGAAGGCGATGACGAAGGGGACAGCCCGGATCAGGGCAGCGCACCCAGCGTTACGGCCATTCCCAAGACGAAGGCCAAGAAATCCCCTCCTGAGGGTGGGATGGAGCCAGAACCTACCGCATAAATCACAAAGACCCGGGCGAACGCTCGGGTCTTTTCTCTTTTCATCTGACGTTTGCTGGGCAATATGCCTTTCGAACTCCAGCGGAAAAGGGATGCCATTATGCCGTTTTTGCGTGAAACTGAATATGTAGGCGAAGTGGTTTGGTTGGGCCATGTTCCTGCTGGGAAGTCGCTTCGTGCGACAGCCGTGCAAGAGTTGGACCTGGCATTTGATGGTGTGGCTGGGGAACGGCACGAAGGGCTCAATCGGGCATCCTGTGTGCGGGTCAAGAACCTCTATCCCACAGGGACAGAAATACGCAATCTACGTCAGTTGTCGGTTCTGTCAGTGGAAGAGCTTGACCAGATCGCGCAGGGTATGGGTTTGGAGGCGCTAGACCCCGCATATCTTGGCGCATCAATTGTCCTGAAAGGCATTCCCGATTTCTCGCACATTCCGCCATCATCACGCTTGCAGGCCGCGTTAGGTGCAACAATCACCGTCGACATGGAAAACGCTCCCTGCGTGTTACCGGGGCGCGAGGTCGAGGCGGATCAGCCCGGGTATGGTGCCGCGTTCAAACCGGCAGCGGTGGGGCGTCGCGGCATAACCGGATGGGTCGAACGCCCGGGGCGTATTCAGCTTGGGGATCATCTGACGTTGTTTGTTCCGGACCAGCCCGCCTGGGCTCCTTAAACGCGTCAGGTTTCCGATTAGAAACCGATGAAATGACCTTACGACGCTTCGCGACACCAGAATGTCGGAATCCATGGCTATTGAGATTGTACACAAGGGTATGGAATGCGCAGCGCCGACGTATCGCGTCGGTATTGCACGGCATTCAATTAGGGACCCCGGCCAATGAGCTACAAATCCGATATCGAAATCGCTCGTGAAGCGAACAAAAAGCCGATTCAGGAAATCGGTGCCAAGATCGGCATCGACTCAGCGGATCTGCTGCCTTACGGCCATGACAAAGCTAAAGTCAGTCAGGACTTCATCAACTCGGTTCAGGACCGCGAAGACGGCAAGCTGATTTTGGTGACCGCGATTAACCCGACCCCGGCAGGCGAAGGCAAGACCACCACCACCGTTGGTCTGGGTGACGGCCTGAACCGCATCGGCAAGAATGCGATGATCTGTATCCGCGAAGCCTCGCTGGGCCCGAACTTCGGCATGAAGGGCGGTGCTGCAGGTGGCGGTTACGCGCAGGTTGTTCCGATGGAAGAGATGAACCTGCACTTCACCGGCGACTTCCACGCCATCACCTCGGCGCACTCGCTGCTGTCGGCGATGATCGACAACCACATTTACTGGGGCAATGAAGCCGAAATCGACACGCGCCGTGTTGCATGGCGTCGTGTGGTCGACATGAACGACCGTGCCCTGCGTCAGATCACCGCCAGCTTGGGAGGTGTTTCGAACGGCTTCCCGCGCGAAGCAGGCTTTGACATCACCGTGGCATCCGAAGTCATGGCGATCCTGTGCCTGGCCAACGACCTGAAAGACCTTGAAAAGCGTCTGGGCGACATCATCGTTGCTTACCGCCGCGATAAAACCCCGGTTTATTGCCGCGACATCAAGGCCGAAGGCGCAATGACCGTTCTGCTGAAGGACGCCATGCAGCCGAACCTGGTGCAAACGCTGGAAAACAACCCGGCCTTTGTTCACGGTGGCCCGTTCGCGAACATCGCGCACGGCTGTAACTCGGTCATCGCGACCAAGACCGCGCTGAAAGTCGCTGACTATGTTGTGACCGAGGCTGGCTTTGGTGCGGACCTTGGCGCCGAAAAGTTCATGAACATCAAATGCCGTAAAGCGGGCATCGCCCCGTCGGCTGTTGTACTGGTTGCCACTGTACGCGCGATGAAGATGAACGGTGGCGTGGCCAAGGCTGATCTGGGTGCTGAAAACGTTGACGCTGTTAAGTCGGGCTGCGCCAACCTGGGCCGCCACATCGAGAACGTGAAATCGTTCGGTGTGCCGGTTGTTGTCGCCATCAACCACTTCGTCACCGACACCGATGCCGAAGTCGAGGCCGTCAAGAACTACTGCGCCGATCACGGTGTCGAAGCAGTTCTGTCGCGTCACTGGGAACTGGGCTCGGAAGGCTCGGCTCCGCTGGCCGAGAAAGTGGTCGAAATCGTTGAAGGTGGCACCGCAAACTTCGCGCCGATCTACCCCGACGAAATGCCGCTGTTCGAAAAGATCGAAACCATCGCCAAGCGCATCTACCGCGCTGACGAGGTTCTGGCCGACAACAAGATCCGCAACCAACTGCGCGAGTGGGAAGACGCGGGCTATGGCAACCTGCCGGTCTGCATGGCGAAAACTCAGTACTCGTTCTCGACCGATCCGACCCTGCGCGGCGCGCCCACCGGCCACTCGGTTCCGGTGCGTGAGGTTCGCCTGTCCGCAGGTGCCGGTTTTATCGTAGTTGTCTGCGGTGAGATCATGACCATGCCTGGTCTGCCCCGCAAACCGGCTGCAGAAACCATCTGCCTTAACGACGCAGGTGAGATCGAGGGCTTGTTCTAAGCCGTTTTTTGAACCATCTCGTGGTCCGGGGATTTCCCCGGGCCATGAGGAGACCGCGATGCCCACTCTGACACCGCCGCAAGACTGTGACACTATGCAGGAATTGCGGGTTCAGATCGACAGGCTGGACCGCCAACTGATCGAAATGCTGGTGAACCGTGCCAGTTACATCGACCGTGCGTCCCAGCTGAAACCCGGCGAGGGGCTGCCCGCCCGAATCCCGGATCGTGTTGAAGAGGTGGTGCAGCGCGTGCGCAAGAGTTCCGATGAACTGGGTATGGACCCTGAGCTTGCTGAAGAACTCTGGCGTATTTTGATAGATTGGTCGATTGCCCGCGAAGAGCGTGTGCTCGGCTCTGACTGACTGACCGGGCGCATCTTGCGCCCGATCCGTTTTTTGAAAGAAGGGATCAAAGGATGGTAGCGCAGGTTATCGACGGTAAGGCATTCGCGGCAAAAGTGCGCGCGCAAGTGGCCGATCAGGTTGCCAAGCTGAAAGAAGAAAACGGCATCACCCCCGGCCTTGCCGTGGTTCTGGTAGGCGAAGACCCCGCCAGCCAGGTTTATGTCCGCTCGAAGGGCAAGCAGACCGTCGAGGTCGGCATGAACTCGTATGAACACAAGCTGGACGTCGACACCTCGGAAGAGGACCTGCTGGCTCTGATCGATAAGCTGAACAACGATCCCGCCGTCCATGGCATTCTGGTTCAGCTGCCTCTGCCAAAGCACTTGAACGAAGATCTTGTGATCAACTCGATTGATCCTGCCAAGGATGTCGATGGTTTTCACATCTCGAACGTGGGCCTGCTGGGCACCGGGCAGAAATCGATGGTGCCCTGCACGCCGCTTGGGTGCCTGATGATGCTGCGCGACTATCACGGCTCGCTGTCGGGCATGGATGCGGTTGTGATTGGCCGTTCAAACATCGTTGGCAAACCTATGGCACAGCTGTTGCTGGGCGACAGCTGCACCGTAACGATTGCGCATTCGCGCACCAAAGACCTGCCTGACGTCGTGCGTCGCGCAGACATTGTTGTCGCCGCTGTTGGCCGTCCTGAGATGGTGCCGGGCGACTGGATCAAGGAAGGTGCCACCGTGATCGACGTAGGCATCAACCGGATCGAGCGTGACGGCAAGAACAAGCTGGTTGGCGACGTAGACTACGCCAGCGCGGCTGAACGTGCGGGCGCAATCACTCCGGTTCCGGGCGGCGTAGGCCCGATGACTATCGCGTGTTTGCTGGCCAACACGCTGACCGCCTGCTGCCGGTCCAACGGATTGCCAGAACCGGAAGGTCTGACAGCCTAAACCAACTTGGGTCGGGCCGCTACAGACGGCCCGTCGCCTAACCTGACTGCGTGACACGCCAGGACTACACCCAAGACAACATGAGCGACGTACTCATGAGTGGGTTTCCCAGCTTGAATTATCTTGATAAGCCTGTATTTCCAGTTGTTTACAGGTTTATTTTCCCTTGTGCCTATCGCGCTCGGGCTATGCACGCACAAAAGCAGTATGTCGTCTAAGTTAAATTCAATTCGAAAAGCTTGCACCCCGCAAAGAGTGTCAGCGGGCGTCGTTTTTCTTCCTTTGCTTGCCTATGCGTTCCCACCATTTCTGGTTGCCGAACTCAGCTTTGGTTTGCGCCTTCTGTTTTGGGTCGGCGTCATGGTCTTGGCACTTTCAGTGACCGGTTTAGTGCGAAAGCTGATGCTCAACAGCCCATTGCTTTTGAACATTCCAGCCCGGGATCTAGCTTACGCCGGTCTGATCCTGTCTTTTTTCACACCGTCGCTTTGGTTGCTGGCGTGGATTTTGTTCACTATCGGTGGTCATATGGCACCAGGTGCGCAAACAGTTGCTGTTTATGGGTTGTTGTTGGTGGCAGGGCTGGTTTTTGTGCAACGCAACGACTTGCAAGCTGCAGTGGCGTTGTCGCCAGACATTGAAAAGCCGCGTCTTGCCAAACGCTTACCTGCTGGTTTCAATGGTCAGATTTATCGCCTGACCGTAAGGGATCACAATGTGGATGTTGTGACTTCGGAAGGAGTTTTCACGCTCCGGTCGCGTTTCACGGACGCCATTGCCGAGATGGAACCGGTTCCCGGCCATTGCTTGCATCGCTCACATTGGGTGACGGATGCTTCTATCGCCGGTGTTAAAAAGACAAATGGCAAAACGTTCTTAAAGCTGGTCAACGGCGATCTGGTGCCAGTCAGCCGAAAGTACAAACCGATGTTGGAACAGGACGGTTTGATCTGACGTTAGCGCGGCATCGGCATCATCTGCGGGTGCGGGCCGGTTAGAATAGCCATGGCGCTTTGATCCATGAGGTCTGCCAGAACTTGATCCGAACTGCGCAGCCCGCCTGTGAAGGTACCGTAAGCCGGTAGGATCAGGCGTTTTTGATCCAATAGAAAAGCGGGTCGCGAAATGTGCCGCCCTCTTACCCTGATCCGCGCTTTTGGGTGGTAATGGCCGGAAACTTCTCCTTGCGCCTGGTCCTCTGCGATATGGCGAAAGACAAGCGGGCCGTTGCGCCATTCGAACAGGTGAGTTCCACCTAGCTCAATTGGGCCGGGATCATGGTTTCCTTCGATCCATATCCATTTGCGCCCAGCTTGCAATGCTGCGATCCGAAGTCTTTCGGCTGAAGGCAGCGCTTGGGCGGCTTCAAGGTCGTCAAAGCTGTCACCCAAGCATAGAACAGTTTCCGCGTTGGTGCGCTCCAAATCATCCGCCAATCGATCCAGTGTCTCGCGGGTGTCATAAGGGGGCAATGCAAGCCCGTTGCGCCGCGCCAATCGTTCGGATTTGCCCAAATGCAGGTCCGAGACACACAGCATTTTCCGTTCGGGCCACCACAGAGCACCCGAAGGCAGAGCGCCGAGGCGCTGACCTGCAAAGGAAAATTCGCACACGTTCATGATACGTTCTTGGCGTGTTTCGTTGCCCGACGCAAGGGGATCAAAGCTGATCAAGCCCGGCTGACTGCAATAAACGCTCGCTTTCTTCCGCCAGCAGGCGTTCCTCTGCAGCGCCTTTCACGGGCACTTTTCCGACCTCAAGGAAAAGTGGGGCTGACAGTGGCGATATGCGATCCAGCCGCAGCAGATCCATACGGTCGCCTATCCGCTCCAGCATGGCTTCAATCCGGCCAAAATCGACCAACCCGCGCATTGCTTCTTCACGGGTGATCTGCATCAACAGGTGATCCGGGTCGTATTTCCACAGAGTGTCATAGAGAATGTCCGACGAAAACGTTGCCTGCCGCCCGCTTTTGCGTTGGCCACCCGTGTTGCGTTCGATCAGGCCCGCTATGGTGGCAGAGGCGCGAAAGGTGCGTTTCATCACGGCATTGCCAGCGAGCCAAGTGTCCAACCCGTCGCGCAACGCGTCGCGTTGAAACAGTGGGGTAGGATCTGTAACTGCATCCAGCCCCCAGATCAGCGTGGCGTAATCCGTTGCAACAAAGCCCATCGGGGCCAGGCCAGTATCTTCCATCCGTTTCGTCAGCAGCAGGCCGAGTGTTTGCTGCGCGTTGCGGCCGGCGAAACCATAAACACATAGATGTTCCCGCCCGTCGCTTGGAAAGCTTTCGATCAGCAGGCGGTCGCGCTGAGGCAGGCGCGAGATCTGCCGCTGCAAGGCCAGCCATTCCTCGGTATGAGAGGGCAGTTGCGGCCAATCTTCTTGGGCAAACATGCGCAGAATGCGGTCGCTGAGCTGGGTGGAGGTTGCAAATTTCGTACCCGAGAAGGTCGCGATCTTGGGTTTGCGATCAGCACGACGGCTGACCTCGACCACCATTTCGCGCAGGCCTTCATATCGGACAATTTGTCCACCTATCAAAAAAGTGTCGCCAGGTGTCAGAGAGGCGGCAAAGGCTTCCTCAACCTCTCCCAACGGTTTGCCCCCTCGGCTACGTTTAAGACGCACTTTGAGTGTGTCTGTGTCCTGAATTGTGCCCAAATTCATGCGAATGCGCGACGCTGCGCGGGGATCACGCAGCTGCCATTTCCCGTCAGCACGTTGTTGCAGCCGTTGCCAGCGATCATATGCCTTCAAGGCGTAACCACCGGTGGCGCAGAAATCGAGACAGGCGTCAAACTCGGCACGGTTCAGGTGCGCGTAAGGCCCCGCAGCCGTCATTTCCTTGTACAGATCACCGGCCTCAAACGGTCCGGCGCAGGCGGCAATCAGAATATGCTGGCACAAGACATCGCGGGGGCCAGGGCCGCGGGGTTCGCCATCCAGATCATGGGCTTTTACCGCCTCCAGCGCAGCGACGCATTCGACCACTTCAAACCGGTTGGCAGGCACCAGCAGCGCCTTTGAGGGCGCGTTATAACGGTGATTGGCCCTCCCGATCCGTTGAACAAGACGTTTGACATTCTTGGGTGCACCGATCTGGATCACCAGATCCACATCGCCCCAGTCGATGCCCAGATCCAAAGAACCAGTGCAAACGATGGCGCGCAGATCCCCACGGACCATCGCAGCCTCAACCCTCTCGCGTTGTTGCCGGTCAAGGCTGCCGTGATGAATGCCGATGGGCAGGCCGTCTTCATTGGCAAGCCACAGGTTGTGAAAGAAGATTTCGGCCTGAGCGCGCGTGTTATGAAAGATCAGTGTGGTTTTATGCTGCCGGATTTGATCCAGCACCGCCGGAATCGCATAGGCTGCGCCACCACCGGACCAGGGCGGCATCTCGGTTGTTTCCAGCATTTGGATATCCGGGTCCGGCCCCGGATCTGCCTGTACGATCTGGCAGGGGTCAGGGTGGCGGGCCAGAAAGCGGGCGATTGCTGCGGGGTCTTCAACGGTGGCTGACAAGCCGACGCGACGCAGAGCAGGGTTGAGGCGTTGCAGTCGTGCCAGCGCCAGCATCAACTGGTCTCCGCGCTTGCTTTCTGCCAGCGCGTGGATTTCATCGACGATGATCCGTTGCACACCATCGAACATACGTGGCGCATCTTCGTAAGAGGTCAGCAGTGCCAGGCTTTCGGGTGTGGTTAGCAGGATATGGGGCGGATCGGCGCGTTGACGTCTCTTTTGTGTGGCCGATGTGTCTCCGGTGCGATCTTCGATCCGGATGGGCAGATCGATCTCGTCCACCGGGGTGCGCAGGTTTCGTTTGATATCGGCCGCCAGCGCCTTGAGCGGTGAAACATAGATCGTGTGCAACCCGGTATGGGCACCGTCGGCCAGTTCAGCCAGTGTGGGCAGAAACCCGGCCATGGTCTTGCCGCCGCCTGTGGGCGCGATCAGCAAGGTTGCGGGGTCTTGCGCCCGGTCGAACATCTCATGCTGATGCGGGTGGATGGACCAGCCTTTGGTGGAAAACCATGTACCAATCCGAGCGGGAATCTGCGTCATGAACACAGATTACCCGCGCGGCAGAGGAATTGGCACAGCGTTATTTGACGATTTTCTCGTCTTTTACGAACATGTTGGCCCAGGCGCGGTCGATCAGATCGGGGCTCATCTGATAGGGGATGCCCTCAAATTCGCAGATCGAGATCATCTGATCGATCAGGAAGATCGGCTGATAATTGGCGTAGATGTTGTTGATGGTCGGGTATTTAACCTTCAGCAGATGCACCAGTGCCGCCTCATCCAGTGGCATGCCGCGTTTGCGGGCCACCATGGCAAAGATTTTCAGGAAGTTTTCCTGGTTCGGACCGTCGATTTTGATTTTGAAGAAGATCCGGCGCAGGGCCGCTTGGTCGAAGATCTCATTCGGGTGGAAGTTGGTCGAGAAGATGACCAACGTGTCAAACGGCACTTCGAATTTCTCACCCGATTGCAGGCCCAGGATATCCTTGTTCTCTTCCAACGGAACAATCCAACGGTTGACCAGCGCCTGCGGCGGTTCGGCCTGACGGCCAAGGTCGTCCACGATAAAGATGCCGCCAGTCGATTTCAGCTGCAATGGGGCCTGATAGGTCCGCGCGGTCGGGTTGTAGACCAGATCCAGCATGCTCAGTGACAGTTCACCACCGGTCACAACCGTAGGTCGTTCACATTGGACATAGCGCGAATCAAACCGTTTGCGGCGACGCAGGCTGTTGGGGTCGTCAGGCTCTTGCTCGATCGCAGTGTGTACGATCGGGTCATAGACGGTGATCACCTGACCGGCATATTCGATGGCGTAAGGCACATAGACATTGTCCCCAAGCGCGTCGCGGATACCGTTCGAAATTGAGGATTTACCGTTGCCCGGAGGGCCATACATCAGGATTGAACGACCGGCGCTGACCGCGGGGCCCAGATGATCCAGCAGGCTGTCGGGCAGCACCAGATGGCCCATTGCGCCAACCAGTTGTTCTCGTGTGACCTGAATGTTGCGGATTGACTGGCGTTTAACCTGCTCGCGGTAAACGTCCAGCGGCACGGGCATGGCACCGAAGTATTCTGACTGGCTCAGCGCGTCCAAGGCGCGGGCCTTGCCTGCATCGGTCAGCTGATAGCCCATCTCGTTGCCGCTGTTAGCATTCAGGGTCCCGGTCGCCTCCAGCAGTTTCTGATCGCGTGCGATGTCCACTAGTTCCTGCGTTACCGAACCGGGCAGACAAATGGCCGCTGCGATTTCGGAAACGGTGCTGGCATTTTTGCGGAAGACGGTTTTCAGCAGAATATCCCGCATCATCACCAGCGGAAGTTTCATTTCGCCCAGGCCTTTTGGGGCAGGGGGGGCCATAACTGCGGAAGTCTGCATATTCATGCGCGTTGCTCGTTTGTCAAAGTGTCACGCCAAATACCCGAATGAGGGCGGTTTGGAGGAAAAATGACCCAGCTTTGTGGCGGGACAAAGGCAATGACAAGGCGTGCTGATGATAGTTTACGATCCGAGAACAGTACCCAAAATCAAGTACATGGCCAGGGAACCAGCCAGAGCAAGGCCCATTGGAAACTGTTTGCCGCGATCCCAGCTTTCCCAATGCGGCGCAATGGCCCGCAGCGGTGTATGTTTAGCAAGCCGGTGTGTCACAACAGCGGCCAGAATACAGGCCATAAGGATCAGCATCATCACCCTGAGATCACCCAACCAGATAAAAGCAGATGCCGCAGCCATGAACTTGGCGTCGCCCGCACCCATGACCCCTGCAGCGTTCAGGATGATACCCAGAAGCAAGATCACCACGATATGGAGCAGTTGCCATGCATAAATCGGCAACGACACCGACAAAGGACCCAGATTGCCGCTTAGCCAGTCTGTCGACCAGGGTGGTATTGCGAACAGGCCGATTACAACAAAGACCAGCGTCAGCGCGTAAACGGCATGGTTCTTGATCCGCATGTCACGCATATCGGTGAAGGCGACATAAAAACAGATCGGCAGCACAAACGGCAGAAACCAGGCCGCAGCGGCTGCTGGAATGTGCATGTATCAGGCCCCTTCAAGCGCACGAAGCGAGCGGACCGCTTCGTCGAAATGCTGTGGATGGGTAGCGATTGCTTCGCGGAACAGGTTCTTTGCGGTTGTGACGTCGCCTTGTTTAACAGCTGAAATTGCCATTGTGTTCAGCAGCCGCGCCCGCTCGATCTGGGTCATCGGAACGACTGGTAGGCTATAGTTGCCCTGTGCCGAACGGGCCAATACCAGATTGTTCTTGGCGGTGAACAATGAGCTATCCTGACGGATGGCGTCAGTGAACAGGCGCTCAGCTTCGGCATATTCACCGCGGGTCAGTTTCGAATATCCCCAGTTGTTCATGACGCTGCCGGGCCGGGTGGTCAGGCCGACTGCGGTTTCATAAAAGTGGTCAGCACGCTTCCATTCTTTGCGCGAATCCGCGACCACTGCTTCAAGTCGATACCGCTTGAAGGTCTCAAAGGTTGGGGGAACTGTATCCAGAACTGATTTGGCCTTTGTCCAGTCGCCGCTCCTGACCAATGCATCCGCGTACTCGACCCTGTCCGCGGCGTTCGTGCCCTTCATTGTCGTCACGCGCTTCCACGCGGCTGCGGCTTCAGTCGTGCGCTTGGCACGTCCCAGAGAAATGGCCAATCCGCGTTGAAGGTCGATCCGGTCGGGATTTTTTAGCGCGGCACCCTGAAAATAGGTAACAGCTTCGTTTGGGTCAGCCGCGTTCAGAAGCACATCGTTCAAGTTTGTTTCGTCAATCACGTTCACTTCTTGAAACGTGCGTTCGACTTTTTCCTCTTCGGTTTCCTTTGCACAGGCCGAAAGGATCAGACCGCTGATAATGACAGTCGGAATCAAGAATTGCTGGCGCATTTTTGCGTCCTTTACTGCTCTTGTCTCAATTACTGGATCTTGCGGAGCGTAAATTGCCCGTCGCCACGCTGTTCCAGTGTGTATTCTTGTTCTTGAGTAGTAGTATTAACAGGATTTTCCATTTTTGCGAGTGCTAAGCGCAGATTGTCGCGGATTGCGTCACTTTCGCCATTGTCCAATGCAAACGCTCGCTGAAACACCTGTGCGGCCTCGGGATATTCCTGTTTTTCCATCAGAAGGACACCAAGATTGTTCCAGGCGACGGGCCAGTCGGGCTCGTTCTCAACAGCGCGGCGCAAAAGTGTCTCAGCCTGGCCCACCCTTCTTAAGCCAAGATTGGCTGTTCCCAGTGACGTCAGCACCTGTGTGGTCATACCTTGATCCAGCGCGGCGCGGGAAAACGACTCTAATGCCAGCTCGTATTCGCCAGCGGCCATCAATCTGTTTCCGACCGTTATGTTGTCTTCAGCCTCACCTTTGGGATCAAACCCCGGCGCGTCCAAACCGTTTGACGACGACTCTTCCGTGCAGGAAGCCACCACAGCGCAAACTGTGGTGGCCCAAAGTATTCGGCGAAACCCGAAAGGGAAGCACCTGTTTTCAGCTTTCATAGGGTTCTATCCGCCCGCGCGTCCAAAACTCGAAATGACCCTTACCGACGGACCGATCAGAATGATCAGCAATGGCGGCACTGTCAGCGCCATTGTGACAAGAGTCATCTTTGTCGGCAACTTGTTCGCGGCCTCTTCGGCGCGCATGACGCGTTTGTCGCGCATCTCACCGGCATACACCCGCAGAGCTTCGGCAATGGATGTACCAAATGACGCCGATTGGATCATCACGGTCACGAATGAATTCACATCCTGCACACCGCACCGCGTACCGAAGTCGCGCAGAAC
This sequence comes from Ruegeria sp. HKCCD7303, assembly GCF_013111185.1. Lineage (GTDB taxonomy): Bacteria > Pseudomonadota > Alphaproteobacteria > Rhodobacterales > Rhodobacteraceae > Ruegeria. Next base: position 160,061 of record NZ_WVRE01000003.1, read on the forward strand.
CGTATCTTTGTCCTTACCGGCCTTCATTTCGTAGGCGACGATTTCAAATTCTTGCGCGATGTCAGGGTAGGAGGCACTCATTTCGCTGGCCACACGGACGATTGCCTGATCCAGGGATTGCCCGGCTTCGACGCATACTAGCATCAGGTCAAGCGTGTCGGGAAATCCTGCGGTAATGGCTTCTTTTCGCTCTTCCACTCGACGTGAGATCCAGTATTTGGGGGCGAAGTAGCCGATCGCGCCCGGAACAAAAACCCGGATGATCATCTGCTGACCGGTGAATTCCTGTCCACCGGAAAAGACGGTGATCAACAGGACACCGACGAGAATCCCAAGAATACCCAGCGAAAACTGAGCGAAATGGAAGAACCGAACCGAGTCTTTCGACCGATACCCGGCCTGCCGCAGTTTCAGTTCGACCGCCGAATATTCTTCTTCGTTCTTAGGCTCAAGGAACGTTGCAAATTTCTCAAGCTGCTCGTTACGGCTTGAGTTGCGAAGCCGTTCTTTTTTGTCTTTTGTTTGCTTTTTAGGGGCTGAGTTTGATCTTTGCAGTTTTTTCAGCGGGTCTTCGGGCTGATTCATCATCAGCGAGACGGCCACAAGAATCATTATCAGACCCAGAATGCCGACAACGATAAGCGGTCCGAATTCACCCAGGTGTTGTGTCAAAAGGTCATTGATGCTGGTCAGAAATTCCATGATGCGCCCTCAGACCTTAATGTTGGTGATGATCTTCATGACGATCAGGTTCAGTGTCAGCATGATGGCGACAACGAAACAGGCGGGGATGAACCAGGGATGGTCCAACACCTCGTCATAATAGCCTGGGTCTTTAACCAGGATGAAAACCAGACAGGCAATCGGAAAGCCAGACAGGAACTTTCCTGACCACTGCGCTTCGGCGGTGATGGCTTTTACCCGGCGGAACAGGCGGAATCGGGCCCGGATGACCTGAGCCAGACCGGCCAGAATTTCAGCGAGGTTACCACCGGATTGCTGTTGGATACCCACAGCGACGGCCAAAAAACGCAAGTCCTGCATGTCCAGCCGCTCGGCCATATCTTTCAAGGCCTCACCGACATCGCGGCCATAGGCACATTCATCCGCAATGACGCCAAATTCAGTGCCCAGCGGATCCTGAACTTCGTTTGAAACCACCTGAATGGTCGACACGAACGGGTTACCCACACGCAGCGAACGCACCATCAATTCAACCGCGTCGGGCAGTTGTTCCTCAATCATACCCATGCGTTTCTTGGCCTTGTGATTGACCCATGCGTAAACGCCTCCGATGCCAATCGCGATAGAGATTACGGCGCGCAGTGCGGTATCTGTGGCAGTGCCAATGCTGAGCCCGACAAACGCCACGCCGGACACCAAAGCCATGATCATGATCAACTGACGCGGGGAAAACGCAATCGCCGCCTTCTGAGCCTTGTCAGCAAGCAGTGAATACAGAGGGATGCTCTGCGATTTCATATGCTGCTGCATTTCCTTGCGCAGCTGCTCAAGCACCTGTTCGCGCCCGGCACCCTTTTCCAGCATGTCCAGACGGCGGTTAACCCGGCTGTTCAGGCTGATGGATTTGCCGAAGGCGACAAGATAGATGCCCTCGACCAGGGCAAGAACCCCCACAAAGATGGCGACATAGATAATCGCCTCCATAGGCACATTCATGCGTGTTTCTCCTACATCGTGGTTGGGTCGTAGATCGACGCTGGTAGATCAAAGCCCCACAGACGGAAGCGTTCCGAATAGTGGCTGCGCACGCCGGTTGCGGTGAAATGACCGATGATCTTGTTGTCGGGTGTTAGTCCAACGCGTTGAAAACGAAAAATTTCCTGCATCGAGATCACATCGCCTTCCATCCCTGTGATCTCGGTGATCGAGGTCATCCGGCGTGAACCGTCCTGTAAGCGGCTGGCCTGCACAATCAGGTTCACAGCAGATGAGATCTGGCTGCGGACCGCCTTGATCGGCATCTCGATCCCTGCCATGGCAATCATGTTCTCTAGTCGCGAAATACCGTCACGCGCCGAGTTGGCGTGGATCGTGGTCATCGACCCATCGTGGCCGGTGTTCATGGCCTGCAACATGTCGATCACTTCGGCGCCTCGCGTCTCACCCACGATGATGCGATCAGGCCGCATACGCAGGGCGTTTTTCAAACAGTCGCGCGGGCTGACTTCGCCTTTGCCTTCCACGTTGGGCGGGCGGCTTTCCATTCGTCCCACATGGGTCTGCTGCAACTGAAGTTCCGCCGTATCCTCGATGGTCAGGATGCGCTCGGCATCGTCGATAAAACTGGACAATGCGTTCAAAGTGGTTGTTTTACCGGAACCGGTACCGCCCGAAACGATTATGTTCAGGCGCGTTGATACCGCCGCCTGCAGGTAGGCAGCCATTTCTTCCGTGAAAGCGCCGAAATTGACCAGATCGTCAATGCCCAGCTTGTCCTTTTTGAATTTACGGATCGAGACCAGCGATCCATCCACCGCAATTGGCGGGACCATGGCGTTGAAACGCGAGCCGTCGGCCAGACGGGCGTCAACATAAGGGTTTGATTCATCAACACGACGACCCACAGCGGACACGATCTTGTCGATGATCCGCATCAGGTGTTTTTCATCCTTGAACGTGATGTCGCTGAGTTCCAGCTTACCCGCGCGTTCAACAAAAATCTGTTGCGGGCCGTTGACCAGAATATCGTTGACCGTGTCGTCTTGTAGCAGGGTCTCAAGCGGGCCGAGACCTGTCACCTCATCATACAGTTCTTTGTTCAGTTGAGACCGGTCTTCGCGGTTCAGAACGATGTTCTTGGTTTCCAGAACCTCGCTGGCAATTGCGCTGATTTCTGCGCGCAATTCGGCTTCGCCCGCGTTTTCCAAAGCCGCAAGGTTCAGGTTTTCCAACAATTCCTTGTGCAGCTCGATCTTGATTTCGCCCAGTCGTTCCTTTCGCTTGCGATCACGATCGGATCCAACGACCTCGCCGGGCTTCTTTTTTTGGGGTTTGCGTGCAACCGCTGTCGTTGTGGCAGCGGCCTGTGCAACGGGCGCTGCCGGTTCGGTGGCTTGTGCCGGCGCTTTTACCGGCTGTGCAGCGGACGGTTTCTTATATCTTGAAAACACGGCAGGTACCCCTTTGCAAAGATGTTACGCAGCTTCTTCGGCGCTGCCGCTACCAAGGCTGTGAAGCGATTTTGCCAGTTTCGCGATTTCCCGGCGCAACGGGTTCTTGGCGGCCGAATTTGCCAGTGGCAGACCGTGGTCACCGCTCTGCATGACCGGCTTACCCCCGTCGGGCAATTGCAAGTCGATCGAGATCCCAAGGCTTTCACCCATACGCTTTACTCGGCTCTTTCCGTTGAGATCAGTAAACTTGGGCGCTCGGTTCAGAGCAAAACGCAGTTTATTGAAGGGCAACTCCTCGGCCTGTAAGGCGCGCTTCAGGCGCAGCGCGTTCTGCGCAGAGCGCATGTCCAATTCGATCATCGCGAAATACACATGTGCCGCTTGCAAGACCGTTTCAGACCACAGAACCAGCGTCTTGGGCATATCGACGATCACATAGTCGAAATGTGTGCGGGCCATGTCGATAACGCGCTGAATATCATCTGGTGTAATCAGATCCAGCGGCACCATATCCGATGGTGCCGTCAGAACCTGAAGCTTTTCTTCATAAGTTTGAAGCGCTTGCGAGAAAACCTCGTTATCCATCGATTCGGTATCTGACAACATTTCAAAAACCGTTTCGCGCCGCGGCAGGTCCAGATAGGTGGAAACCGTACCGTATTGAAGATCCAGATCGATCAGGCAGACCGAAGGGGCATCTTTTTCCGACGCACAGGCCAACTCCCAAGCCAGGTTGACGGCCATTGTGGTCGCACCCACACCGCCAGCCAGCCCTTGTACAACGAACAAAGCCCCTTCCTTTGCCTCACCGCTTGTCAAAGGAACGGCGGCGGCCTGAGCCACTGCGACAGGATCGGGCTGCTTCATGCGCTCGATCGCTTCTTGCAGTTCGCCTTCCGGAAGAGGGTAGGGGACGAATTCGTCTGCGCCTTTGCGCAATAGCTGATGCAGTGAGGCTGGTGTGACGTCTTCAGCGATCAGGACAACTTTGATTTTCTTTTCTTTGGCCTGGGTGATGATCTCACCCATCAAAGAAAGGTTGTCTTCGTCCTCTCCATCAATTGCCAACGCCACAAATTCAAGAGATTCAGCTTCTGGCTGGCTGAAAAAGGCCAGCGCCTCGGCAAAGCCCAGATCTCCCCAGCGTTCACCCAGAATGGCCTCCATGTCTTCGATCAAAAGATCGAAATTTTGGACATCCCGGCTGATGGTGCAGGCCAAAATTGCTGTATTGTCATCTTGCGGCGTCGCGCTGGTCATAAACACTATCCTCGTCGTGAGGGCTCAGCATGTCATATGAACGAAATCCGCCAGATTGATGTGCTGTCGCCCCAATACGGTCAAATTTGGCCGCAGGTCACCCTATTGTTCACAATGTTGCTTTGAAGTTGGGCAAGAATTGGGCGCAAAAGAACCAATTGTAGGGAAATGGGCGACGATGCCGCCCATTTCGGATGTATTATCCATCATCGCCTTCTGACGCGGTCACTTCTTGGACCGTGCTCTTGAATGTCGCACTTTCCACATATTCCCGGTAGATCACATTTGCGTATTTGCCGTCCAGAAGCTGCCGGTTGCCGTCAACAAAGCCTGAAACCTCGGTCACAGTCCGGCGGTTCCGGCGGTCGCGCTGCTGTGTGGCAATCAAAGGCTGCGATTTGCCAAAGGACACAACTGCTTCAAGTCGCGAACGCGAGATTCCTTGGCGCTCAAGGAAGGCCACAACCGACTGGGCACGGCGCAAGCCGAGGCTTTTGTTGTAGCTGGTCGAACCCACAGCGTCGGTATGGCCGTATACCCGGAAGCGCGCTTCAGGGAACTGTTTGATCCAGTCTGCTTGCTGCAACAGGATTCGCTGTGCCGACGCGTCCAACTGTGAACTGTTAAAGGCAAAGTTCACCTGGCTTGGTACATCCGCCGCAAAGCGTTGGCCGAGGATCTGAGCGTAAGTCAGTTCACCGTTTTGTACCTGAATGTTGTTCAACGTTGCGTTGCCGAAAGTTCCAGCATCGATCTCGTATCCGGCCTCGCGCGTACATGCGGCGACTGCGACCGTAAGACCCAATGTGATGATCCACTTTTGCATTGGTCCTATCCTCCTGATCAATCTAGGACGTAGCCGTACGAGCTGCCGAAATCTTGTTTGGCAACTTCGGATGCTCCACCGGAACCGGCACGCTGAGTGCGTGCGACCTGCCCATTCACGAACAGATCAAATTCGCTGGGCGGCTTGACCCGGTCGGTTGGAAGGGCCAGCGCTTCGCCGCGCGTTGGCGAGACCAGGTGCGCAGTAATGATAACAACGAGTTCGCTTTGCTCACGCTGGTAGTTGGCGCTGCGGAACAGGGCCCCAAGAACCGGAACGTCGCCCAGCCATGGAACTTGGTTGCTCAGGTCTGCAAAATCATCCTGGATCAATCCCGCTATAGCAAAGCTTTCGCCGTCACGCAGTTCAATCGTCGTAGTTGCCCGGCGCGTGATGAAGCTGGGAACGGGGTCACCGTTAAGCGTGAAGTCAGAGCTTTGATCAATGCTTGAAACCGCTGTTGCCATTTCAAGGTTGATCAGGTCTCCATCTACGACGCGAGGGATGAAATCGATCTCGACACCGAACGCTTTGTATTCAATGGTTATGACGCCTTCATCCTGTGGTACTGGAATCGGAACTTCGCCACCGGCCAAAAATGTTGCTTGCTGACCAGATAAGGCTGACAAGTTCGGTTCAGCCAAGCTGCGGGCCAGCCCCTTGCTTTCAAGCGCCTCCAGCAACAAGCGAACCTGAGTTGAACCGGCACCAAACCCGAAAAGGATCGCGCCTGTGTTTGTTTGAATCGCAGGTATGTTGTTGTTGAGGGCATTATTAAGTGAAAGCTGGTTGTTGAGAGTGTTGAAACCACCTGTCACATCACTGCCGCCGAAACCCAGTGAAGCGGTCAAGCTCTTGGCAACGGACCGATTCATCTCGGCAAAGCGCACTTTCAACATCACCTGCTGAACGCCACCAACTGACATGAGGTTCGAGACGCGATCAGGCGCATAGCGTTCGGCTAACTCCAGTGCACGCGACAGTTTGGCCGAGCTGGAAACCGTACCGGACAGCACGATGCCATCATTGGCGGTGCGAACTTCAATGGGTTCTTCAGGCAGAATCTGACGCAGACGCTCCTTGAACTCCGAAACATCGGGTGAAACGCGTACGCGGACGTTGGCTAACAGGTTGCCGGCCCCGTCAAACAGGGTCAGTGTCGTTAAGCCCGGAGCCTTACCCAGAACATAAATGGTCCGGTCCGACAACGACGAGATGTCCGCAATGCCTGCGTTGGCAATGCTGAGTTCAGCAAACGGTTGCTCGCTTTCAACGACGATTGCGCGGTTCATAGGGACATCCAGTGTTTCCACCGTACCCTTTTTCACCACGCGCAAAGTTTCAGCCCAGGCGGCGTCGCCAACCGGACTAATAACAAGCGACAACCCCAGCAGGGTTGCGCTGATCCAGGAACGTATTGTCATGTGACCTGCCTCTCCGATCACGCCTCGTTTTTTGGGTCTTATGCCCTATACCAAAGCAGACTGCGCGAATTCCAAATTTATTGCAATAATCAATGGTTTCCGGAATGTTCCTTATGTGGAGAATTGGCAACAACCACAAAAAAAGAGCCGCACCCTAGGCGCGGCTCTGATCTTGTAAGGTTCTGAATTAGCGTCAATTTGTGCAAGGGATAGGCACGTTGACAATCTCGCCGCCGCGTCTGATGCGGGTCGTGCAAACTTCTTCTACTTTCTGTTCCGGTTCCGGTGCTGCAGCTTGAATGCCAAGCAGCTTGCGCTGGTCAACTTCAATCGTAGATGCGACAGATTCATCTGCTACACCAACCAGTGCCAGTGACAGTCGGCCGGAATTTTGAGCTTGTGCCAGAGCGGCGACCTGTTGCGGAGTTACCGCAACTGTGACGGTCCGTGCGATCGTTGTGTTGGTGACGTCGGACCCCGCTGTTTGGTCAACGGCGATCAATTGTACATTGGTTTCGATCAGGCGGGTAATGCCCCCGTTGCCAGTGCCTTCAAGAGTGCCGCTGGAGCCTGTCCAGTAGATGTCCACATTATCACCAGGGCGCAAAAAGCCTGAAACGCCCGACGCAACATCAACACTGATTGCAAAGGCGCGCATCCCTTTTTCAAGACGCGAGGTCAGGCCAGCTTTTTCACCAGGCTCGGTAATCTTGACGCCCATGATCGCTTCGTCTTTTTCCATCGTTCTCAGAACAAAACGTTCTGTAGGACCGTTTTCAGGGAACAGAGCTGTGAGTTCAGTGAAGGTGCCTTCCGGAATCGCGTTTTCCGGCCAGTCCACAGCGCGGATGTCTTCCTGCGTTAGACGCTCGCCGTACTTAAGTGCGCGATTCGACACATATACTGTTACCGTAGGAATTACCTCGACCTGTGCGTTGGCCAGAGCCTCTTCTGCGGCAAGCCTTTGACGGGCCAGCTCGTTTTGGTAAGCCGAGATATAGTTGCGCGCCATATAGACTGCGCCTCCGGCCAGAGCTACGCCGACAATTAGGACAAGTCCGAATACCGCTCGCATGCGAGTACCTCTTTATTTAGTTTGGTCGAATACTAAGCTGCCGCAAGGGCGCTTTGAAACAGCCTAATCCTTAAATGCAAATTGTGTCGAAATGTGGGACAAATATGTCTGATTGTCAGTTTCTCTGCCAAAATCCACACAATTCTGCACATGATCTATCGAGCTTCACCCGACATTTGGGTTTGACGCAAAAAACGCCACATCCCAATGGACGTCGCGTTTTTTAATTCGGGGAATTGCTTTGCTCAGGCCGCCAAAAGCACCAAGCTGCGTGATTTAACCGCCGCCACCCGCGGTACCCTCGGTGACGATCCCGCCAGGAGCGCTGTTTGAGCCGGTGCTGACTACGGCAGCATTCATGGCTTCGTTTGCATTTCCGCCTAAGCTGTCAACGCTGGAACTGATGACGAGGTATGTCGCACCGGACAGGCCAATGACAACAGCCGTCAGCACTACCCAGTCGACTGTCACCGCGCCCGCTTCTTCCGATTTGAAGCGTTTTAGGAACTTGACCATGTTCTCTACTCCAATTGATTTTAACCATATTGCTGGCAGCTTTTATTCAAAAGATTGCGCGGTAATGGCGGAAATTGGGCAATAATAGGCTTTTTAGGATTGAACTTGGACAAACGCTGTTTTCGCGCGAGATTAAAGGCGCTTTGGGAACAAAGCCAGGTTGCGCGTGGTGTCGGGTGTTTCCAAGTTCTAACCCAAGACGTTGCCTGCTTAGTCTTGATGTGAGCATTAAGTTAGTTTGCAGGTCGCCCTGGACAAAAAAGGCCGCGCCAGACTGGCGCGGCCTCGAAAATTCTCTATGTCAACAACTTAGTTGCTTGTGCCTTCGGTGGTGATACCGCCCGAAGTGGTGTTGCTGCCGGTGCTCAGTGCCGCGCCGTTCAGCGCTTCGTTCACGCCTGTTGCCAGGCCAGTGGCGCCGGTTTCGATCTGCTGGTAAGCAACTGCGGCCAGGCCGATGACTGCTGCGGTCAGAACAACCCAGTCAACTGTTACTGCGCCGTCTTCGTCTTTGCGGAAGTTCTTGATGAACTTGATCATGTTACGTCCCTCCTAAAGGATCTAAATAAGTCTAATGAACCTCGGCGTCTTCCAGAGCTTCCTCTCTCAGTCCGCTCCCGTCCGTCTCGGTATGCATCTATGTTTGCCTGTGGTGCGTGGCAGGAATTGGGCCAAACGCAGATTTTTTTTCGTGCAGCTTAACTTTTTAGTTAGAAAATGCATAAGAGACTGAAATAAAACGATTAAAAAAATGCAATGGTCAGAACATACCTGTTTGGACGGTGCAAAATTGCGTCAAATGAGGCGAAATTGCCCCATTTCGCTTTGTTTTTCTGGCTTTGCGCGAAGATTCGAGGTTCAAATCGCCTAAAAAGAAAACATGAGGCAGGCAAATGAATCTCCGGACCGCACTCCAATGCGCCGGTGTACTCGCGTTTCTAGTTTCGAGTGTCACATATGCAGACGCAACCGAAGTAGAACCGCGCGGCGTGTACAAACGGATCAAAGCACCCCAGCCGGGTGAACGCCCCCGCGTGACCGTACAAATCACTGCGGAGGAACATGCAACACAACCTTCTGCGCCCAGCACAGGGGCCGACCTATCGGTGCCAGATGTCATTGCGCGCACAGAAGTTGCCCAGCCGATTCCTCCAGAGGCACAAAACAAGCGTAATCCCAAAGGGTCTTATAAAGCTTTCTGGGACAGGATCTCGCCCGAGATAGGTCAGGGTGGTGCAGGACGTTTAGATGCCGCCATCTCGGCCCTTGCAGCCACGAGTGTGCGGTCTCCCCGACTTCAAACCCTGCAGAACATTGCTCAGCAGCAGGGTAAAGAGATTCTGCGCTCGACTGTCGGTACCAATGTCTCACCGGCGCTGGTCTTGGCAGTGATCTCGGTCGAGTCCGCCGGGCGGGTGGATGCGATCAGCTCTGCCGGAGCGCAGGGGCTCATGCAACTCATGCCCGCCACAGCGGCACGCTTCGGGGTGAAAGACAGCCTTCAGCCAGCACAGAACATCGCCGGAGGGGTGAAATACCTCAACTGGCTGATGGAAGAGTTCGGGAACGATCCGATTCTGGTATTGGCCGGATACAACGCAGGTGAAGGTGCAGTGCGTAAACACAGCGGTGTGCCACCCTATACGGAAACCCGGGACTATGTGCCCAAAGTTCTGGCTGCATTCCAGATCGCAAAGGCCTTGTGTGCCACCCCGCCTGATCTGATTTCTGACGGCTGCGTGTTCCAGACCTCAAACTAAATAAGGCCCGCCTCGATTCGGCGGGCCTTTGTTCTTTTAAGAAACAAGTGTCGCTTGTGTTGCTGCGCGCATCTCGTCTTCGCTGACACCATCGGCCAGTTCGACGATCTTCAGGCCGCCTTCGACCACATCCAATACACCGAGATTGGTGATGATGCGATCGACCACGCCTTTACCTGTCAGGGGTAGGGTGCATTCTTTCAGAACCTTGCTGTCGCCGTGCTTGTTGGTGTGATCCATCACTACGATGACACGGCCGACACCCGCGACCAGATCCATTGCTCCACCCATGCCTTTCACCAGCTTGCCTGGAATCATCCAGTTTGCCAGGTCGCCTTTCTCATCCACTTCCATGGCGCCCAGAATCGCCGCAGCGATTTTGCCGCCGCGGATCATGGCAAAAGAAGTGGCGCTGTCGAAATAGGCCGTGCGGGACAGTTCCGTGATCGTCTGCTTGCCTGCATTGATCAGGTCTGGGTCTTCCTCGCCTTCAAACGGGAAGGGCCCCATGCCCAGCATGCCGTTTTCCGATTGCAGGGTGATGTCCTTGTCGCCAACATAGTTCGCCACCAGCGTCGGAATGCCGATGCCGAGGTTCACATACATGCCGTCTTCCAGTTCCTCTGCCGCGCGCGCGGCCATCTGATTGCGGTCCCAGGGCATTATGCTTCCTCCTTCTTGCGGGTGGTGCGTTGTTCGATGCGCTTTTCGTGCTCGCCCTGAATGATGCGATGCACATAGATGCCGGGCAGGTGAATCGAATCCGGGTCAAGTGAGCCGCGCGGAACGATCTCTTCTACTTCGGCTACGCAAATTTTGCCGCAGGTCGCCGCAGGCACATTGAAATTACGGGCGGTCTTGCGGAACACGAGGTTTCCGGTGTCATCCGCCTTCCACGCCTTAACGATGGCCAGATCGGCGAAGATCCCTTCTTCTAGGATGTAGGTCTCGCCATTGAAGTCCTTATGTTCCTTGCCATCGGCGATCACCGTGCCCACGCCTGTCTTGGTATAAAAGCCGGGAATACCGGCACCACCTGCGCGCATCCGCTCGGCCAGGGTTCCCTGCGGGTTGAATTCCAGTTCCAATTCACCGCTCAGATACTGGCGCATGAATTCAGCATTTTCGCCGACATACGAGCTGATCATCTTTTTGACCTGCTTCGTTTGCAGCAAAATGCCGATTCCAAAATCGTCCACACCGGCATTGTTCGATGCAAAGCTCAGGTCTTTGACGCCAGACTCTTTAATAGCTTCGAGCAATAGTTCCGGAATGCCGCACAGGCCAAAGCCGCCCGCGGCAATCAGCATACCATCTGTCAGCACCCCATCGAGCGCTTCAGAGGCATTGGCATAGATTTTTTTCATGGAAAACTCCCCCAATGACATGGTGATGGGCAGGTTGTGCCGCCACGTCATGGGGAAGTCAATGAAACCAAGGGTGTGTTGGTATTTCTACCTATTCCGCCGCCTTCTTGGTTGCCTTCTTGGCTGCGGCCTTCTTCTTTGGGGCCGCCTTTTTCTTGGTGCCTTTCTTGGCGGCGCGTTCATTCACCAGTTCGATGGCCATTTCCTGCGTCACGTCTTCTGGCTTGATGTCCTTGGGAATGGTCGCATTGACCTTTTCCCATTTGACATATGGCCCATAGCGACCATCCAGAACTTGCATGGCGCCGCCGTCAGGATGTTCGCCCAACTCCTTCAACGGTTTCGCAGCCGCGCGGCGCCCGCGCCCTGGATTGGCGCGTTTTTCAGCCAGCAACTCGACCGCGCGGTTCATGCCGATTTCGAACACATCGTTGGGGTCTTTGAGATTGGCGTAAACCGGCTTTGCGTCTTCCGGCAGTTGGTGCATCAGGTAGGGGCCAAACCGCCCGAAATTCGAGCTGATCATGCCACCCTCAGGGTGTTCGCCGATCTGACGTGGCAGAGAGAGCAGCGTCAGAGCTTTCTCAAGGTCCATGTCATCTTTGCTCCACCCGCGCGGCAAAGAGGCGCGCGGTGGCTTCTTGTTCTCGGGCGTGGGTTCGCCGCGCTGAACGTAAGGACCGAAACGACCGGACTTCAGCCAGATCTCATCACCCGCATCTTCGCCCAACAAGCGTTCATCCCCTTCGGCACCTTCACCTGCGATGGGACGCGTATAGGTGCATTCGGGGTAGTTGCCGCAACCGACGAAACCGCCCGTGCGCGAGGTTTTCAGGTGCAATTGCCCAGTGCCGCACTTCGGGCATATCCGCGGATCCGATCCATCCTCACGCGGCGGGTACAGCTGCGGCGCGAGCGCTTCGTCCAGCTTGTCCAGTACTTCGGAAATTCGCAGTTCGGACGTCTCGCCAATTGCGGCCGAGAAATCGTGCCAGAACTTGCCCAGCAGGTCCTTATAATCGCGGTCCCCTGCGCTGACGTCGTCCAGTTCTTCTTCCAGATTGGCTGTGAATTCATAACCCACATATTGACGGAAGAAGTTCAGCAGAAAGATCGTGACGATCCGGCCCTTTTCTTCGGGGATCAGTCGGTTTTTGTCTTTGCGCACATATTCCCGATCCTGAATCGTGGTCACGATCGAGGCGTAAGTCGAGGGGCGACCGATGCCAAGTTCTTCCATGCGCTTGACCAGTGTGGCTTCGGTATAGCGGGGCGGAGGCTGCGTGTGGTGCTGCTGCGCCAGAACGGATTCGTTTTCGGACAGGATTGCGGCTTTTTCCTCGGCCTTCGCGAACTGACCTTTCAGTGAGGTTTTGGCAAAACGCGCCGGATCGCCCTGCATGATCTGCGGCAAGCGCTTTTCGTCGTCGTCGGCTACATCGTCGCGACCTTCTTCATAAACACGCATGAACCCGTCAAACATGACTACCTGACCAGTGGCGCGCAAGCCGACCTGACCGTCATCGCTGCCGATCTCTACGGTGGTCCGCTCCAGTCGGGCGGCGGCCATCTGACAAGCTATGGTGCGTTTCCAGATCAGGTCATAAAGCTTGCGCTGATCCTCATCGGTGACTTTCAGGGCCTTGGCATCGCGTGACATATCCGTTGGGCGGATACATTCGTGCGCTTCCTGTGCGTTCTTGGCCTTGTTCTTGTACATGCGCGGGCTGTCCGGCACATATTCGGCGCCATAGCGCTCCGCGATTGTATCGCGGGTGGCGGCCACGGCCTCGGGGGCCATATCGATACCGTCGGTCCGCATGTAGGTAATGTAGCCAGCCTCATATAGCCGCTGCGCCACCTGCATCGCGTGGCGCGCACCCATGCCGAACTTGCGGCTGGCCTCTTGCTGCAAGGTTGATGTCATGAACGGCGCGCTGGGGTTGCGTGCTGCCGGTTTCGCCTCGACCGAGGTGACGCTGAGCGCCCGACTTGTGATAGCCTGAACCGCCAGCTCCGCCTGTGTGGCGTTGGCCAGATCGTGCTTGTCCAGTTTCTTGCCGGCCAGAGTAACCAGCCGCGCCTCATAGGTCTGGCCGCGCGGTGTTTCGAAAAGCGCCTTAACCGACCAGTATTCGACCGGCTTGAACGCTTCGATCTCCATCTCGCGTTCGACGATCAGGCGCAGACAGACGGATTGCACGCGACCGGCGGACTTTGCACCGGGCAGCTTGCGCCAAAGGACGGGAGAAAGGTTGAAGCCCACCAGATAGTCCAGCGCACGGCGGGCCAGATAGGCCTCGACCAGCGGCATGTCGACCTGACGCGGGTTCTGCATCGCCTGGGTGACGGCTTCTTTGGTGATGGCGTTGAACGTTACGCGGCTGACCGGCGTATCTTTCTTGATCGAACGGCGCTTGGTCAGAGCTTCTTGCAAGTGCCAGCTGATCGCCTCGCCCTCACGATCAGGGTCAGTGGCGAGGATCAGTGCGTTATCTTCTTTCAGGGCATCGGCGATGGCTTTGACATGTTTGCGGCTGTCATTGCCAACTTCCCATTTCATGGAAAACTCATGCTCGGGATCGACCGACCCATCCTTTGGTGGAAGGTCCCGAACATGGCCGTAAGAGGCCAAAACTGTGTAGTCGGGGCCGAGATATTTATTGATTGTTTTTGCTTTGGCCGGAGATTCTACAACAACTACAGGCATTTAAGGGGAAACCTCGCTCGACGAATTTGGCGCCTTCTATGGTGGAGCAAAATGTGTGGGGCAAGCGGGAATTGTCAATGCGTTCCTTTTGCAGGTCGAAAAACGCCTTAATTTCAGGTCATTATTCAAGGTGCCGTGTCTCTGGAAGGGCCGACACCATGTTTCATGGAAGTGGTTCGATCAGCCTGCCAGGGACAATAGACCCCCGGGCTGGCGCTGGATTCGTCCATCCAGTTCCAGATCGACCAATGCGGGGCCAAGCTCGCCAGCCGATGCCGCGATGTCTCGCAGCAACTGGTCTTCCGCGATGGGTGAGGGGCCAAGTCGTTCAAGGATTTGAATGTGTAAGTCTTGGGCAGGGTGTGCGACCGGGGTAGGTAGCTGCTGGGGGCGGTGTGAAGGCAGGTTGTCCTTGTGAGGCAAGGCTTCAACCACGTCCTCCGCGGACCGGACCAAGATAGCCCCATCCCGAATCAACAGATTGCACCCGGCGGCCCGCGCATCGAAGGGGTGGCCGGGTACGGCCAGAACCTCGCGCCCCTGATCCAAGGCATCGCGTGCCGTGATCAGGCTGCCAGACTTAGCTGCGGCTTCGACCACGACAACAGCTTGCGCAAGGCCAGAGATGATCCTATTTCGGCGCGGAAAGTGCCGAGCCTGCGGTGTCACGCCCATCGGTTGTTCCGACACGCGCAACCCGTTGGACGCGATGTCATGAGCCAGCTCTGTATTCTCGACTGGATAGACGACATCCACGCCGCCGGCCATGACGGCAATGGTGCCGGATGTAAGGCTCGCGATATGTGCCGCCGTATCAATGCCGCGCGCCAGGCCTGAGACAATCACATAGCCTTTGCTGCCCAAGTCAGTCGCCAAACCCCGGGCCATTCGAGCACCGAGCGAAGAACAATTCCGTGCACCAACCATTGCAACCGCAGGTTTTTGCAAGAGAGACACGTCACCGATTGCCCAAAGCATAGGGGGCGCATCATTCAGATCATTCAGAGCTGCTGGGAAATCAGCGGACCCAAGGCACAAAAGCCGCGCATTTGCGGCTTTTGCGGCCTTGAGCTCCGCCTCAATCACGCCGGGGGGGCAGATTTCATACCCTTCTATTCCGGCAGCGCGTGCCATTTCCGGCAACGCGGCCAGCGCGTTCTGCGCCGAGCCATGTTCCCGCAGAAGCCGACGAAACGTCGCCGGACCGACCTTGCGAGAACGCAAAAGGCGAAGCCACGAAAACCGGTCCTCTTCCGTGGTGGGTGGGAGTGGGGGGTGATTGGAAGAAAGCTGCTCTTCGGTCATCCGTTGCTCCGCCTTGTTGCAAAACTGGTTTACAGGCGGGCGGGTTAACAGCTTGTAAATCGTGGAAAATTAGATGTGTTTTTGTTCGAACTTGTTCTATCCAGCAGAAGCATGCTTATGAAATAAAAGGAAAAATAAAAATCGGCCTTTTTGATGCAAAGGGATTTTCAACTGTTTGGGCGCTTTACGCATGGGCGCAAGGTTAACCATGCGCCCGTGTAACTTGGTCTTTTGCGACTCAGGTTGCCGACCCCCCAACTGTCAGTCCATCCATCAGAACGGTGGGTTGTCCGACGCCCACCGGCACCCATTGCCCGTCCTTGCCGCAGGTGCCCATACCGGGATCCAGCGCCATGTCGTTGCCAAGCCCCCGGATCCGTTTCAAAGCGGATGGCCCATCGCCAATCAGCGTCGCGCCTTTGACCGGGGCGCCGATTTTTCCGTTTTCAACGCGATAGGCTTCGGTGCAGGAGAAGACGAACTTGCCATTGGTGATGTCCACCTGACCGCCGCCGAATCCCACGGCCCAGATGCCGTCTTTGATATCTGCGACCAAGGCCGCTGGGTCGGACTCGCCACCCAGCATGATTGTATTGGTCATGCGCGGCATCGGCTTGTGCGCATAGCTTTGCCGCCGCCCGTTGCCTGTGGGCGCAACGCCCATCAGACGCGCGTTCTGACGGTCTTGCATATATCCGGTGAGGATGCCGTCTTCTATCAGCACCGTACGTGAGCTGGGCGTGCCCTCATCGTCTACAGTGATCGAGCCGCGCCGGTCAGCGATCGTGCCATCATCGACCACGGTTACGCCTTTTGAAGCGACCTGTTGCCCCATCAGACCGGCGAAGGCAGAACTTCCTTTGCGGTTGAAATCCCCTTCCAACCCGTGGCCGATGGCCTCGTGGAGCAAAATCCCGGGCCAGCCGGGGCCAAGCGCCACCTCCATCACACCCGCGGGAGCCGGGATCGCGTCCAGATTGACCAGCGCAATGCGCAAGGCTTCGCGGGCCTTGGCCTGCCAGTCTGCCGGATCAATCAATCCGCTCAGGCCCACGCGACCGCCGCCACCCGCCGAACCGCTTTCGCGGCGTCCATTTTGTTCCACGATCACTGAAACATTCACGCGTGTCATCGGGCGAACATCGCGCACCATCACTCCATCAGGTCGCAGTATTTCGACCTCCTGAGTGGCGGCCGAGATCATTGCGCTGACCTGAACAACGCGTGAATCCAGATCGCGGGCAAATGCATCAATCTCGCGCAGGGTTTCGATCTTGACAGGAAACGCGGCAGAATCGATGGGATCTTCGTCGGTATAAAGACGTGTGTTGGTGGATCGAGGTGCTTCGGCAAGGGTTCCGCCGCCATCCCCAACGGCCAGCCGCGCGGTCTCGGCTGCCCGTTTCAGCGCGGGGATGGAAACATCAGTAGAATGTGCATAACCAGCGACTTCCCCTTGAACCGCGCGCAGGCCAAATCCTTCGGAAGCGTCGTAAGATGCGGTGCGCAGCCGACCGTCATCAAACACCAGTGACTCGGATTTTCGACGTTCGACAAACAGTTCTCCGTCCTCGGCCCCAGCGGTCGCCGATTGCAATACAGACAGCGCTTCGTCATGCGCAAGAGCGCTTTCAAAGGGGCGAAATGGGGCGTCGGACATGAGTTGTGACCTTTCGGGTTTGATCCAGATCAAAAATAGCGTCTGTTTGACGCAAGCATTTTGCTTTATCTACCCGACGGAATATGGTTTTTAACGCGGCCAAAGACAACGGGAGAGGTGCGACCGATTCACACCTTTTCGCCAGGGACGCAAAGATCAAACGATCAGGACAGAAAATGAAGAATGCTTTGATGCTTTCAGGGTTTATGACAGCCCTCTCCAGCCTTCCCGCCATGGCTCAGGAGCTAGAGATTATTGGCAAGCCGGTCGACGGCGGTATGGGCTTCCAGCCTGCGGCCACAAGCTTGGCCGATGGAATTCAGCGGCTGGACACAATGATTCTGGTGATCATCACCGTGATCTGTCTGTTTGTTGCGGCCCTGCTGCTTTACTGCATCGTGCGTTACAACCAGCGCGCAAACCCGACACCGGCTCGGTTCTCGCACTATACCCCGGTCGAGATTGCCTGGACCCTCGGTCCGATCCTGATTCTGGTCTTCATTGGTGCGTTCTCGCTGCCGGTTCTGTTCAAGCAACAGGAAATTCCAGAAGGTGACATCACCATCAAAGTCGTCGGCAACCAGTGGTACTGGACTTACGAATATGTTGATCACGATTTTGCCTTCGACAGCTATCTTCTGGGCCACCCGGCAACTCTGGATGAAGGTGCGCGCCCAGCAGATGCGGACGTGACCCCGTTTGTTCTGGATGACGCCATGCGTGCCAAGCTGGCCGATGCCGGGTACAGCGATGACGAATGGCTGTTGGCCACCGACACCGCGGTTGTCGTACCTGTCGGCAAGGTCATCGTGATGCAGGTTACCGCCTCTGACGTGATCCATTCCTGGACCATTCCGTCCTTTGGCGTGAAGCAGGACGGTGTGCCCGGACGTCTGGCCGAACTGTGGTTCGAAGCCGAGAAAGAGGGCGTCTACTTCGGTCAGTGTTCTGAACTTTGCGGCAAAGACCACGCTTATATGCCGATCACTGTCAAAGTGGTCAGCCAGGAAGCCTACGACGAATGGCTGCAGGGCGCGATCGATGAATATGCGGGTCTGCCGCAAAACTATCAGGTTGCCTCGAACTAATCGAAGCGACATGGGCGGGGTAGACCCAGCCTAAGACATGACGCAGGCTGCGCGCGTGATCGCGCAGCTTTCGCCCAAAGGGACCGGAAATGACCGACGCAAGTATCAATGCCAGCACTGCGACCGCTCAGGCGGACGAGGCCAGCTTTGGCGATTACTTCGCCCTGCTGAAGCCTCGCGTGATGTCTCTGGTTGTTTTCACGGCGCTGGTGGGTTTGCTGGCGGCACCTGTTTCCGTGCATCCGTTTGTGGGTTTTTGCGCCATTCTGTTCATTGCCATTGGAGGCGGTGCCTCTGGCGCTTTGAACATGTGGTGGGACGCGGATATCGACCGCGTTATGAAACGCACCAAGGGTCGTCCGATCCCTTCCGGCAAAGTGGAAGAGGGTGAGGCGCTGGCGCTTGGGCTGGCGCTTTCGGGCCTTTCGGTGATCATGCTGGGTCTCGCAACCAACTGGTTTGCAGGCGCGTTTTTGGGCTTCACCATTTTCTTCTACGTTGTCGTTTACACGATGTGGCTGAAGCGTTCGACGCCGCAGAACATCGTGATCGGTGGCGCCGCAGGCGCTTTCCCGCCCGTCATTGGTTGGGTTGCGGCAACCGGATCGATGTCAGTTGAACCTTGGCTGATGTTCGCCCTGACCTTCATGTGGACGCCGCCGCATTTCTGGGCGCTGGCTCTGTTCATGCGCTCAGATTACGACGATGCGGGTGTCCCGATGCTGACCGTGACGCATGGTCGCCGTGCGACGCGGGTACATATTCTGGTTTACACGGCTCTGCTGGCCATTTTGGCATTGGGAACCGCATTCTCTGGTATCGGTGGCCCAGTTTACCTGACCGTTGCTTTGGTGTTGAACGCGCTGTTCCTACACGGAGCATGGCGGATTTCACGCCGGACCGAGGAGGACTCGGAAGCCGACAATTTCAAGGTCGAGCGCAGCTTTTTCAAGCTTTCGCTGCTCTACCTCTTCCTGCATTTCGGCGCCATTCTGGTTGAGGCGTTGCTGAAACCCTATGGGTTGGGAGGCTGGTCATGAGCCTTCGAAAGAACCACGAGCTGCACCAACGGCGATTCAGCCGCAATCTGGGGGTTGGCCTGACACTGGCCGCCTTTATCGTGATCATTTTTGGGCTGACGGTCGTAAAGGTGTCGGGCACGGATTTCGGTATGGCAACACAGGAGGTTCAGAACTGATGGCATTGACTGGTCCCCAGAAAACGGTTGTTCAGACTGTGGGTGTGGTTGTTCTGATGGGCAGCTTGGCCTGGGCGGCTGTGCCATTTTATGATTGGTTCTGTCGGGTGACGGGGTTTGGCGGCACCACGGGTGTAGCCGAAGCAGCGCCCGAAGACATTCTGGACCGCACCATCACCGTTCGGTTCGACGCGTCCAAGGCCAAAGGCATGGCGTGGGAGTTCAAGCCGATTGAACGCGAGATGGAAGTGCGCATCGGCGAGACCGGTCTGGCATTCTACGAAGCATATAACCCAACCGACCGGCCCATCGCGGGGCAGGCCTCGTACAACGTTGCCCCATATTCGGCCGGTGGGTATTTTCAGAAAATCGCCTGTTTCTGCTTTGAAGAGCAGGTGCTGCAACCCGGCGAACGGGTTGAAATGCCAGTAACTTTCTTCGTCGACCCGGAACTGGTCGAGGATCTTGAAGCAAAGTATGTTCATACGATCACTCTGTCGTATACATTCTACGAAATCGACCTGCCCGAGGGCTATGCCGCCCTTGAAACGCAGGCAGAAACAAACACGAACTAACGCCTGTAGGTGAGGGACGCTGATGGCACACGCTAAAAACCACGATTATCACATTCTGGCCCCGTCGATCTGGCCTCTGATCGGAGCCGTCGGTGGCTTTGTGATGCTGCTCGGAGCCGTCCTTTGGATGCATGGCATTACGCCGTGGATGTTCTGGGCTGGCTTGGTCGCGGTGCTGTACACCATGTTCGCCTGGTGGTCTGAAGTGGTTGTTGAAAGCCGTCAGGGCGATCACACACCTGTCGTCCGCATCGGCCTGCGCTATGGTTTCATCCTGTTTGTGATGTCCGAGGTGATGTTCTTCTTCGCCTGGTTCTGGTCGTTCTTCAAGCATCGCATGTACCCGATGTATGACTATGCGGGCACCGAATACATTCAGCCAGACATCCACGCGGTTGACCCTTTCCACCTGCCGCTGATCAACACTCTGGTCCTGCTGCTGTCGGGCTGCGCGATCACATGGGCCCACCATGCGCTGGTGCATGACAATGACCGCAAGGCGCTTATAAACGGTCTGGCCATCGGTATCGTTCTGGGCGTGCTGTTCACCTTCCTGCAGGGTTATGAATATTACGAGCTGCTGGCCCATGAAGGCTGGGAGTTCGGTGGTGATCAGTTCTATTCGAACTTCTTCATGGCAACCGGTTTCCACGGCGCGCACGTGATCATCGGCACCATCTTCCTGACTGTCTGTCTGATACGGGCGCTTAAGGGCGACTTTACACCCGAGAAGCACGTCGGGTTTGAAGCCGCGGCCTGGTACTGGCACTTCGTTGACGTAGTCTGGCTGTTCCTGTTCTTTGCCGTCTACATCTGGGGCCAAGCTCCGCTGATGTAAAACCGGTCAAATGAGCCGATTGCGAAAGCCGCCCCTGGGGGCGGCTTTTTGCTTTTCCCGGTGCAAGATTGCACCCAATACAATTGTGTGGTTGCGTTTTCGACCGCTCCGCCCTTAACAAGACGCCGGTTCCTGCAACGAGGTTTGATCCTGCCATGCGCCGCATTCTGTTTCTGCTGATCTTCGGCCTTGCCGGTTTGGGTGTGCTGCTGTCGCTGGGCATTTGGCAGGTGCAGCGTCTGTCATGGAAACAAGAGGTGTTGGCCGAGATTGAAAGCCGTATCTCGGCGGATCCTGTGGACTTACCAGCGCAGGTGTCAGAAGACGCTGACAAATACCTACCAGTCACCATTTCGGGCGATATGGAGCCCGGGGAAATCCACGTTCTGGTTTCCGTAAAGCAGGTTGGCGCAGGGTACCGCATCATTCAGTCTTTCACCGCCGGGGACCGCACAATATTGGTGGATCGGGGCTTTGTTCCAACAACTGCCAAAGACGCAAAGCGATTGACTGGCCCGATGAAGATCACCGGTAATTTGCACTGGCCGGACGAGATCGACAGCTATACGCCCGAAGCCGATATTGACGCCAATATCTGGTTTGCTCGCGACGTGCCGAACTTGGCCGCAGCTTTGGGTGCCGAACCTGTGCTTCTGATCGCCCGGTCGGAAACGGACCCAAACATTACGCCTTTGCCGGTAGATACGGCGGGCATTCCCAACGATCACCTACAATATGCAATCACCTGGTTTGGTCTGGCTCTGGTCTGGGCCGCAATGACCGGGTACTTCCTATGGCGCAGCCGTGCCAATTCTGAGAGTGACACGATATGAAATACATCTCGACCCGTGGGCAGGCGCCCGAACTGACTTTTGAAGAGGCGATGCTGACGGGTTTGGCCCGCGACGGTGGCTTGTACTTGCCCGCCGAGATCCCGGTGATGTCGCAAGACGAGATCGCGGCGCTGGCGGGCTTGCCCTATGAAGAGATCGCTTTTCGCGTGATGTGGCCCTATGTCAGCGGCTCCTTTGCCGAGGAAGAGTTCAAGGCGATCATCGCCCGCGCTTATGAGGGTTTCGGCCACGACGCCCGCGCGCCTCTGAAGCAACTCAACGAAAACCATTTTCTGCTAGAGCTGTTCCACGGCCCGACACTGGCCTTCAAGGATTTTGCCATGCAGTTGATTGGCCAACTTTTCCAGGTGGCTCTGAAACGCCGTGGCGACCGTGTAACCATCGTGGGTGCGACCAGCGGTGATACGGGTTCTGCCGCTATCGAAGCTTTCCGGGGGCTGGATGCGGTAGACGTGTTTATCCTGTTTCCGCATGGCCGTGTATCCGAGGTGCAGCGCCGTCAGATGACAACGCCTGCGGACAGCAATGTTCACGCTCTGGCCGTCGACGGAGACTTCGACGATTGCCAGGCCGCGCTGAAGGATATGTTCAACGATTTTGATTTCCGCGATGGGGTGAAACTGGCGGGTGTGAACTCGATCAACTTTGCCCGCGTTCTGGCGCAGATTGTCTATTATTTCTCTGCCGCCGTCAGTCTCGGCGCGCCGCATCGCAAGGTCAGCTTCACCGTGCCGACCGGGAACTTTGGAGATATTTTCGCGGGTTATCTGGCCAAACGTATGGGCCTGCCCATCGACCGTTTGGTGGTGGCAACCAACCAGAATGACATTCTGCATCGTTGTCTGTCGGGCGAGGGATATTTCAAGGGCGAAACCATCCCCTCGATCAGCCCGTCGATGGATATTCAGGTCAGCTCGAACTTTGAGCGGGCTCTGTATTACGCCTATGGCGAGGACGGTAGCGCTGTGGCGCAGCTGATGGATGAGCTCAAGAATGGTGGCTTCAACGTCAGCCAGGGCGCGATGGAGGCACTGCGCGAGAGTTTCGATTCGGGTCGCATGTCCGAAGACGAGACGCTGGAAACGATCAAGCATACGCTGGCGCATAGTGCGGAGCTGGTTTGCCCCCACACCGCTATTGGGGTCAAGGTTGGGGAAGACCACCGCGCCGCCGATACACCTATGATCACTTTGGCAACGGCGCATCCCGCCAAGTTCCCGGCGGCGGTCGAGAAGGCAAGCGGCGAACATCCGCCTCTTCCATCCCGCATGTCTGATCTGTATGAACGTTCGGAACGGGTGACCCGCATTGCAAACGAACTGGGTACCCTTGAGGATCATATCAGAAGGCATATCGCTGAGTGACAGTCAGACAAGACCAACTGAAGAACGGCTTTCGTATCGTCAGTGAACATATGCCGGGGCTGCAATCAGCGGCCATCGGCATCTGGGTGACCGCCGGTGGGCGGCATGAGCGGATCGAACAAAACGGCATCGCGCATTTCCTTGAACATATGGCGTTCAAGGGAACCGAGCGTCGTTCTGCGCTGCAAATCGCTGAAGCGATCGAGGATGTGGGCGGCTATATCAACGCCTATACTTCGCGCGAGGTGACGGCCTACTACGCGCGTGTTCTCAAAGACGACGTCGCGCTGGCCATGGATGTGATCGGCGACATCGTTCTGAACCCGGTTTTCGATCCGCGTGAGATCGAGGTCGAGCGTGGGGTGATCCTGCAAGAAATCGGTCAGGCCTATGACACGCCGGACGACGTGATCTTTGACTGGCTGCAAGAGCAGAGCTATCACGACCAACCCCTGGGCCGCACTATTCTGGGGCCAACTGAAAAGGTCAGTGCGTTTTCACGCGAGGATCTGTCGGGCTTTGTAGCCGAGCATTATGGCCCCGAGCAGATGATCCTGTCGGCTGCCGGTGCCGTGGATCACGATGCGCTGATGAAAATGGCCGAAGAGATGTTTGGCCATCTGCAACCGCGCAAGGGCCTGATCCCGGACGCTGCACGGTTCACCGGGGGTGAGGCACGGCAAGAGAAAGAGTTGGAGCAGGCGCACTTTGCCCTGGCGCTGGAAAGCCCCGGGTACCGCGACGATGCGATTTATACGGCGCAGATTTATTCGACGGCTTTGGGCGGCGGCATGTCCTCGCGTTTGTTCCAGGAGGTGAGAGAAACGCGCGGGCTGTGCTACACAATCTTTGCTCAGACCGGTGCTTACGCTGATACTGGTACAACCACGATTTATGCGGGAACCTCGGCGGATCAGGTTGGTGAGTTGGCGACAATCACCATTGATGAGATGAAGCGCGCGGCCGAGGACATGAGCGCGGAAGAGGTTGCCCGCGCCCGTGCTCAGATGAAGGCCGGGATGCTGATGGGATTGGAAAGCCCTTCAAACCGGGCCGAACGTCTGGCGCGGCTGGTGCAGATCTGGGGCAGGGTGCCTTCGCTAGAGGATACCGTTGCCAAGATTGATGCGGTCGGCACCGAAGATGTGAAAGCATTTGCAGAAACCATGGCTGTACAGGCTCCGGCAGCTCTGGCGCTTTATGGGCCTGTGGCTGGCGCGCCGAGCTTGACCGAACTGCAGGAGAGGCGGGCGGCGTGATGCTGTTGGGCAGACGCAAGCTGAAACTCGAAACCGCGCGGCTCAGCATGCGCCCGCCTGTACATTCCGATTTCAATACCTGGTGCGCATTGCGGCGGGCTTCAAAGGATTACCTGACACCGTGGGAGCCGGTCTGGGCAGCGGATCACCTGAGCCGCAAGTCTTTTACCAATCGGGTCTATTGGGCGCAGCGCTCGGTCGCCAGTGGGACTGCGATACCTCTGTTCCTTTTTCGTCGCGAAGACGACACGCTGGTTGGGGCCATCACGCTGGACAACATTCGGCGTGGTCCCGCGCAGGCCGGAACCTTAGGATACTGGACCGGTCAAGCTTTTGCCCGCCAAGGTTACATGCGCGAGGCAATTGGTGCCATGGTCCATCACGCCTTTACTCGGCTGGACCTGAGCCGGATCGAAGCCGCTTGTTTGCCTGAAAACCGGGCATCGCGCGGGTTGCTGGAAAGCTCTGGCTTCAAATACGAAGGTGTGGCGCAGTCCTATCTGCAGATCAACGGACGATGGCGAACGCATGTTTTGTATGCAAGCCTGCGGTCCGACAGGCGCGGAAAGACCGACGCGGGTTAGGGGGCTCTGCCCCCGTCGCGGCAGGCCGCGCCTCCCCCGAGGTATTTGGCGCCAGATGAACAAGGGGCATGACTTGGGCGTGTTCTGCGCTAAAGTTAAGTTATGCGCTGGTTGGTTGCGGCATTGATGGTGATTTCTGGTGGAGCTGCAGCGCAAGAGCGGCGGCCAAGCCATTGCATCGCCATTGCTGATGCCGCGCCGGGGATTGAGTACCTTCACAAAGCTGCGTGGCAAGATCCGGTGCCGGAATTTTCTGTGCGGATCAGCTATATCGCGCACGCGTCGTTTCTGATCCAGACGCGGGGCGGGTTGAATGCAGTCACCGATTTCACCGGTTTTATCGGCAGTGCGGATTTGATCCCTGATGTGGTGACGATGAACCATGCCCACAGCACGCATTGGACGGCCCATCCCGATCCGGCGATCCCACATGTTCTGCCGGGATGGGGTGAGTTTGGTCAGGGCATTGAGCATCATCTTGATCTGGGTGAGATGCTGGTGCGGAATGTCTCGACCGATATTCGTTCGGCTTATGGCGGTGTCGAAGAACGGGGCAATTCGATCTTCGTGTTCGAGGTTGAAGGGCTATGTATCGGTCATCTGGGGCATTTGCATCATGTGCCGTCAGACGAGCAGTTCGCCGCGTTGGGGCGGCTGGATGTTGTAATGGCTGCGGTTGATGGCGGGACGACAATGCCCTTGCCAGACATGATCTCGGTTCTGAAGCGACTGAAAAGTTCTGTCATCATTCCGATGCACTGGTTTTCTGGATTCTCGCTTGACCGGTTCCTTGTTGATATTCGGGATACTTTTCCGGTTGAACGCAACGGTGTTTCGGAAATCACTGTCTCGCTTCGCGATCTTCCCGACCGACCTACGGTGATTGTTCTGGAGCCGCAATATCTGATTGATTTGGAATAGGGCTTGCCGCAGCCGCGTCGCTTGGGCATTGAAAACGTATGAATTTAAACCCCGCCGATGCCCGATTTGCCGCGCTGATCCAATCGACAATACGCGACGATGTCCTGCGCCCCGTTGAAGAACGGTATTTGGAAGAACCGCGCGGGCGGTTTTCCGGGCAGATCGGGGTGTTGGCTGTTCCCGACAGCGCCGAAGAGGTTTCCGCACTGGTGCGGTTGGCTTCGGAGGAGCGGGTGCCGGTTGTACCCTATGGCGGTGGCACAGGATTGGTAGGCGGGCAGGTGATGTCAGATGGCCCACTCCCTTTGCTGGTCTCTTTGGAGCGAATGACAGCCATTCGGTCTGTTTTCCCGACCGAGAACATCCTGATCGCCGAAGCCGGGGCCATTTTGCAAGACGTTCAGACAGCGGCCGAGAATGCGGATCGGCTGTTTCCGCTGTCATTGGCGGCGCAGGGGTCGTGTCGGATCGGGGGCAACCTTTCGACCAATGCCGGGGGCGTTAATGTCTTGCGCTATGGCAACGCACGTGACCTGTGTCTGGGGCTTGAGGCGGTGTTGCCCAATGGCGAGATATGGCATGGGCTGAGCCGGTTGCGAAAGGACAACACGGGCTACGATCTGCGGGACCTTTTGATCGGGGCCGAAGGCTCGCTGGGGATCATCACGGCAGCGTCCCTTAAGCTGTTTCCAAAACCTGCTGCGCAGGGCACGGCGATGTTTCAGGTGGCTTCGCCCGAGGCGGCCATCGACCTGCTGGCGCTGGCCCGAGATCAGGTGGGCGAGACTGTCAGTACGTTTGAGCTGATCCATCGGCAAGGACTCGATTTCCTGACCGATGTCCTTCCGGATGTTCGCCAACCTTTCAACACACCGACAGAGTGGAGCGTGTTGATTGAATTGGGACTTGCAAAGGGGCAATCATCGTCAGCCGCGTTGGAGGAGATTTACATCCGCGCTGAAGAGCGCGGTCTGGTTCAAGATGGGGTGATTGCGCAAAGTGAAGCGCAGCGCGCTGATCTGTGGGCGGTTCGCGAACGCATTCCCGAGGCCAACCGCCTGATCGGATCTGTTTCGAGCCATGACATCTCGATACCGATTTCCAGGATTCCAGACTTTATTCGCAAAGGTGGGCAGGTGATTGCTGGCCTCGGACCGTTTCGGATCAATTGTTTCGGACACCTTGGCGATGGCAATCTGCATTACAACGTGTTCCCGCCCAAAGGGCAAAGCCGATCAGAGTTTGACACGGAAAGGGGCGCGATCAAGCAGGCTGTACATGATCTGGTTGACGCTTTTGACGGCTCGGTCAGTGCTGAACATGGGGTGGGGCGTTTGAAAACGGACGATCTTGAACGCTATGGCGACCCGGTAAAGCTGGGTGCCATGAGGGCCATCAAGGCAGCTTTGGACCCACAGGGGATCATGAACCCGGGCGCGGTCCTGAAAGGGTGAACACGGCCCATGATACGGGCCGTGTCTTTAAACGGTGTTACGACGCAGGCAGGATCACTTTGTCGATCACGTGGATCACACCGTTCTTGGTTTCGATGTCAGCCTGAACAACGTTGGCATCATTCACCATCACACCCGAGTCCAGATCGATTGTGATATCACCGCCCTGAACGGTTGCGGCAGTCATATCATCGGTCAGATCACCGGACATCACTTTGCCCGGTACGACGTGGTAAGTCAGGATAGCAACAAGCTGGTCCTTGTTTTCCGGCTTGAGCAGGTCTGCGACTGTGCCTTCTGGCAAAGCGGCAAACGCGTCGTCTGTTGGGGCAAATACGGTGAATGGCCCTTCGCCTTTCAGCGTGTCAACTAGTTCGGCCGCTTGCACGGCGGCTACGAGAGTTTCAAAGCTGCCAGCGGCGACAGCGGTATCAACAATGTCTTTGCCATGGCCGTCGGCCAAAGCGGTAGTGCTGAACAGGATCGTGGCGACACCAGCGGCGGCGAATTTGCGGAACATATGAGAGTCTCCCTTGGTAAGAATGCTCGAAACAGCATCAACCGAGGTACGCGGCATCCTCACAGCAAGATCACTTGTTTTGCGCCGAATTGTGGGTTGAAGGAACCGAAAGCCGCGCTAAGCCAGCGTGGCTTTCATAGTCCAATCACGCTTTTGTGAAGATTTCTGTGTCAGAGCCCCTCAAATTCGCACAGTATGTGCACGTCCATTCCCATCTCTTCCAGAACTTTACGACCTCCGAGATCGGGCAAGTCGATGATGAACGCGCATGAGACGATCTCGCCCCCAAGCCGTTCGATCAGCTTGATGCCCGCCGCCGCTGTGCCGCCTGTGGCCAGCAGATCATCGACAACCAGAATCTTTTCGCCGGGTTGGATGGCGTCGTCGTGGATCTCAACAATCGCTTCACCATACTCCAATTTGTAGTCCTGGCTGATTGTGGTGCCGGGCAGCTTACCTTTTTTGCGGATCGGCACAAAGCCAACGCTTAGCTGATGCGCAATCGCACCGCCCAGAATAAAGCCCCGCGCTTCCAGCCCCACCACCTTGTCTATCCGCTCACCGGCATAGGGGTGCAACATCTGGTCAATCGCCATCCGAAACCCGCGGGGGTCGGCAAACAAGGTTGTCACATCGCGAAACATGATCCCTTCGTGGGGAAAATCGACAATGGTTCGGATGTAATCTTTGACAGATTTGTTTCTGGACATGGGCCAACCCTTTTAGCGTCAAAACACACCAAGGTGTTTGGCCCATCAAACAGCCCCGCGCAAGGTTCTAATCCGGCGCAACTTTCATGAGCGAGGGGTCATGATTGCCCGAGGCAAGCTTTTGTAACGATAGAGCGCAGCGGGTAACCAGGACAGGTGCGGTTTGCGCCAATTGCGTTGATCTCGCAATAGAAATGCCTGAGCAGTATGAAGGTTCATTGCCATATTCCTTTTATTGTTGTTAAGTGCCCGATAACGACAATCACTATGCTATGTATATACAATGCATCGCCGAAAATTGCAAGGTCTGTTGGGGGGCAACGCGCGTGGCAAAGAAAGACGGCAAGGGATCAAACAAGAAAAACAGTCAGTTGGTCCTGCGTCTGGATAAAGACGAACGGGACGCTTTTGTCGAACTGTGTAAAGAGCTGGATACCTCAGCCGCGCGAGAAATTCGCCGGTTTATCCGTGGCTTTATGAAAGAACACGCAGAGGATTAGAATGACCTCAGGCCGGGCGGCGCAGAACTGCCGTGGCGACTCCCATCCCTACCAAGGTCAGCCCGCCAAACCGTGTCATTGCTGTTATGACACTCGCACGGCCAATCAGGCGCCGCAGTCGGTCGGCCAACAGCGCGTAAGCTAATGCGTTCAGCCAGGCCAGCCCCACGAATGTCACGATCAGGATGGCGAATTGCGGACCCAGCGGTTCGGTCGGGCGCAGAAACTGCGGAACAAAAGCGATGAAGAAGGCAATGGATTTCGGGTTTAGCGCGGTCACGGCCGCAGCGTGCCCAAACACATTGCGCGCAGTCACGTCGCGCGCGGTATTAATTGTGCCTAACCCTCCGGCAGGTGCACTGCGCAACAGTTTGATCCCGAGCCACACCAGATAGGCGGCCCCAACCCATTTGAGTACCGAAAACAAGGTCGCCGAGGCCAGCACCAATGCGCCCAACCCCAGCAATGAGGCTGTCATGGCCACCAGATCACCCACAGCGACCCCGGTCGCCGAAGCAACCGCGACGCTGCGCCCCTTGGACAGGGCATAGCTAAGCACCAGCAAAACGGTCGGGCCGGGGATAAGCAGTAAAGCGGTGGAGGCGGCAACAAAGGCCAGCCAAAGATCAAATTGCATCGCAGAAGTCCTGATTTGACGGTCTGAGATTGAGAGAATCAGCTTCAGGAATCAAGTCGCATATGCACGACGTATCAGCAGCATGCCTTTCGCGCTTGGCTGTGAAACACAAAAATACTCAAATGCTTACTCGGGTTTTATTAGTTTCGCGACAAAACATTCAATTTGTGTTATAGTTGCGCCGCATTTTTTTGTTTCGATTTTAAAATAGGAGGTTCGTCATGAAACTTATCGTTTCCGTTTTTCTGTTGGGCATATTGCTGATCCCGACTGTCGCCTCTGCGTGCCCGGACGGCTACTTTAATTGCGGCGGAGACCTGTGCTGCCCCAATCCTCAGAACTAGTTCAGAGGATATGACATGCCTAAATTCAATTTGCGGTACGCCGCCGTCGTCGTTGTTGGTTTAGCTGCGTTTGGTGCTGGTAAAGCACTCCTGTTCAACGCCAACGAATCGGATTTGCGGTATCAGAAGTTCAGCGTATCCGAAGGTCAGTTGAACGGTCCGGTGCTGGGTGGTGCCTTTGCGTATAACCACATTTCGGAAGAATTCGAACCACAGATGATTTGTGAACTTGTTGTCGGTGGC
Source organism: Ruegeria sp. HKCCD7303 (assembly GCF_013111185.1). Taxonomy (GTDB): domain Bacteria; phylum Pseudomonadota; class Alphaproteobacteria; order Rhodobacterales; family Rhodobacteraceae; genus Ruegeria. Next base: position 190,190 of record NZ_WVRE01000003.1, read on the forward strand.
AACCAAGTTGGGCCGCATCCGGTTTCGATCCACAGTTCAAGTCTGATTGCCCTAGGTTGGAACGGTGCATGGGATTCCATCACGGAATATGTCGGCGACAAGATTGGTGAAGCCATGCAGATCTCTGGTGCTGACGCCAAATGGCAATTCCAGAAACAATTCTGGAAGGCAAAGAACGGTACATCATTCGATGAGTCCTGCCGTTCAAAGGTCGAGGAATTAGCCAGGGATCCGAACTTTTCGGTATTCTTGGTCGAAACACTGTTCTTCGATCAGGAGGCCCTTGACGACATGGAAATGGTGCAATTGTCGCAAACGTCGATAATCTTCAGCGGATGCGAACCAGAATGCCAAGCGCCGGTGCCGGTCAAATCAGTACTCAATCCCGGTTGGTTGACGCGGTCCAAGGACGAATGGGGTATCGTGCGTATCCATTAGTCGCAAGCATTCCCTTGATTGCCTCAAACTGGGACTAAAAGACCGCCCTGTGATTTCATCTAGCTTGGCTACCAACGCCAGTTGGCGCTGATCCGGCTTGGATAGTATCGCTATTCCGTTGCCTGATCGCTGCCATGCAGGCCAGACGCGTGCTAGATCCCAGTTGGCGAGTAGGCCATTGACCATTTCGAGGCTCAATCCAGTTGTCCGAGGACAGAATGCATCCCTGTCCAGTAAGCAATCCCATTCTTTTGACGCCGGGCGTATTCGTTCCCGGCTAATTGATGCGTTCTGCGGAGGAAGCTTCCGATTCAACGCCAGCTAGGTTCGCCTTAAAGCCAAGATTAAGTCTCCTCCATCTTCCTTGAATTGCAAACGCCCTCTACCAGTCTATGGTGCGAACAAGTCTAAATGAGGCTGTGATGGAACATAGCGAATACGCAACTCCCGGTAAGGTTCCCAGGACGGGTCTGATGACCAGCCGATGGAAAATCGCGGGCATTGTATCCATTGTTCTGATCACAACGCTCTACGCCGCTGTGGTCGGGTACATGTATCTGAACCAGCGCGCGCTGCTGTTCAAACCTTCGGGAGTACTTCCCGAGCCTGCCTCTGTCGGATTGGTCGATATCGATGTCATGACGAAGTCCATGGAGGATGGGACAGAACTGACCGTCTGGGCGGCGCCCGCGGCCACTCAAGGTGCACCGACCGTTTTGTTCTTTCACGGCCAAAGCGGTAATTTGGGTGACCGCGCGGACAGGTTGCGTGAGATACTGAACAGCGGGTATGGGCTGCTGGCACCCAGTTATCGCGGATACCCCGGCAGCACAGGCACACCTTCCCAAGCGACCTTGGTTTCGGACGGATTGGAGCTGTTTGACCAACTTTACGACGCCGGAGAGGCGGTTGTTTTGCACGGCCAAAGCCTCGGTACGGCGGTCGCGGCGCAAGTGGCGGCACAACGACCCGAAGCCACGATGTTGGTGCTGGAAGCGCCCTTCACTGCAACCGTAGATGTGGCGGCGGAACGCTATCCGTGGCTGCCGGTATCGGCCCTGATGCACGACCAGTTTGCCACCCGCGACATCATCGGGACAATCGAGGTGCCGACGTTGATCTTCCACGGCACAGGTGATCAAACCGTTCCAGTGCATCACGGCGCGCGCCTTGCCAAGATGGGCGGCGAGAGGGTCGAGTTTTTCTTGATTCCCGGCGGAACCCACAACGAGTTGTGGTCATACGGCCTGTGGCAGACCGTTCAAGACCGCCTGCCACAGTACTGATTTCAGAGAATTCGCCCGGCGACCGCGTCCAGCTTGGCCAAAAGCGCCGGGTCGCGTTTTTCAGGGGCAGTCAGGATTGCGTATTCCAAGGCCCTATCACAGCCATGCGGGCAAGGTTCACGTTCAGCCCCCAGCAACGCGGGCAGACCCTTGACCAGAGCGCGACCCTTGTCGGCATTGCCTGTCAGAGTGGCAATGATGGTCGCAACGTCCACCTCTCCGTGGTCGGGATGCCAGCTGTCATAATCCGTGACCATCGCGATCGAGGCATAGCAAAGCTCGGCCTCGCGGGCGAGTTTGGCTTCGGGCATATTGGTCATGCCGATCACGTCGCAGCCCCATTGCTCACGATACATTTTCGATTCAGCAAGGCTCGAGAACTGCGGTCCTTCCATCGCCAAATAAGTGCCGCCGCGATGGATGGTGATGCCAGCGGCCTTGCCGGCGGTTTCGCAGGCATCCGACAGGCGCGGGCAGGTGGGATGGGCCACGCTTACATGGGCGACGCACCCCGAGCCGAAAAAGCTTTTCTCACGTGCAAAAGTCCGGTCGATGAACTGATCGACAATCACGAAGTCGCCGGGTGCCATGTGCTCGCGGAACGATCCGCAGGCTGAAACCGAGATCACGTCCGTCACGCCCAGCCGCTTCAACGCGTCGATATTGGCGCGATAGGGCACATCGGTCGGCGAATGCACGTGGCCGCGGCCATGACGCGGCAGAAAAGCCATTTCGACACCGCCCAGCGATCCGGTCAGGATTTGGTCTGACGGCGTTCCCCATGGGGTCTCAACCGCGACCCATTCGGCGTTTTCCAGCCCATCAATTTCATAGATGCCTGATCCGCCAATGACGGCAATCTTGGTTTGGGTCACTGTCCTGCTCCACGTCTTGCAATGCTATTGGATTTGTGCGGGCTTGCGCACAGTTTGACAAGAGGCCTAGTCCTGTTTTGGCAACAGGTTACGTTGTTGAGACTGCGCGGTGAAGTCAGCCCAAGCTGCGTCGAACATGTCCAGTGGCCACGTCAGATTCTGCGATTGTCCGTGCCTGTCGCGGAAAACAAAGCGATACGCATCCCCGGTTTGCATAGCATCCAGCAGGTCTTGTGCGCGTTGGTCTGCAAAGGTACAGCCAAGCCCCGTCAGGCATCCCGGACGCCGCGTGCGCCATATCGTTTCGTTATCTTTGTCGATGCGAAACCCTGACGGGTTGAAAATGGTGCCGGGCTCCATTCCGAATTCAATTCTGAAGCCTTCAGGTTCTGGCGTAATGAACACGAACTGAGCCGCAAACTTCGGCCGAAATGAGAAAACTTCTGCCCGCCGGATGTAGCACCGCTGTTTCAACGCACCATTTTCTTCGCGCTCGTCGCAGATTGAATTCCAGATCCCGAAAATCTCGTGATGCGTCACGCGCCAGTTTCCGGCCGTGTCATTGCCTTGCAAGTCCTGCGCAAGGGCGGGAAGGGCAGAGAAGAGAAAGAGTATGATCCAGCGCATGATCTCAGATTTGGTTGCTGGACCACAGTCCCGCAAATCACGTTGCTGCGAGGGTGAGGTATGCGTCAAGCACATGGCTGCATCCCACTTGGTGCAGTAGCTTAAAGCCCTCGTGTCCGCTACAACGTTGCCTTCGCGCGAACATAAAACCCTATAGGACTGACCAATGCCCCGAGCCTTGCTGGCAAGTTTTGCCAACCGCGTCGCCATGCCCGATCTGCGCTGGGTGCCTGACGAGGGGCTGACCTTCTCTCGCCTGCGGATCGAACTCTTGTCCGGCCTGACCGTGGCCCTTGCGCTGGTGCCCGAGGCTGTGGCTTTTGCTTTTGTGGCGGGCGTGCACCCTCTGGTTGGTCTGTATGCGGCGTTCCTGGTGGGCCTGATCACGGCACTGATCGGCGGGCGGCCCGGTATGATCTCGGGCGCGACCGGCGCACTGGCGGTTGTCATGGTCGCGCTGGTGGCCGAGCACGGGGTCGAATATCTGTTTGCGACCGTAGTTCTTATGGGGATTCTCCAAGTCATTGCCGGGGCAATGCATTGGGGGCGTTTTATCCGTTTGGTGCCGCATCCGGTGATGCTGGGCTTTGTGAACGGCCTGGCCATCGTGATCTTTTTGGCTCAGATGGGTCAATTCAAAGTGCCGGGCACTATGGAAAACACCGGACATGGTATGAGCGGTGGTGAATGGCTGTCGGGGATGCAGCTATATACCATGCTGGGTCTTGTGGCGCTGACCATGGCGGTGATCTGGGTGATGCCGCGCATCACGCGCATCATTCCCGCGCCTCTGGCCGGTATTCTGGTGGTTGCGGCACTTGTGATTGGTTTGGGTCTGGATGTACCGCGCGTTGGCGATCTGGCCTCGATTGAGGGCGGTCTGCCTGCGTTCCACATCCCGATGGTGCCTTTGAACTGCGAAACGTTTGAGATCATCCTGCCCTATGCCGTCATTCTCGCGGCCATTGGCCTGATTGAGTCCCTGCTGACCTTGAACCTGGTGGGCGAGATCACGGGCAAGCGCGGCGGGGCCTCGCAAGAATGTATCGCTCAGGGCGCGTCCAATATCGTGACAGGATTCTTCGGTGGCATGGGCGGTTGCGCAATGATCGGTCAGTCGATGATCAATGTGAAATCCGGTGGACGCACCCGTATTGCAGGTATTGCAGCTGCGGTTTTCCTGTTGATCTTCATCCTGTTCGCCTCGCCCCTGATCGAGCAAATCCCACTTGCCGCGCTGGTCGGTGTGATGTTCATGGTGGTGATCGGCACCTTTGCGTGGAACTCGTTCAAGATCATGCGCAAGGTGCCGCTGATGGACGCATTCGTGATTGTTCTGGTGACAGTAGTGACGGTGATGGAGGACCTTGCAGTTGCCGTTGTGGTCGGTGTCATCGTTTCGGCCCTGGCCTATGCCTGGAATAACGCCAAACGTATTCACGCCGTTACCCGGGACTCGGAAACTGAAAAAGGCGCGAAAGTCTATGAAATCCAGGGGCCGCTGTTCTTTGGATCTTCTGATGGTTTTATCGAACTGTTCGACGTACCGAACGACCCGGAAACCGTGATTGTTGATTTCGCCGAAAGCCGTGTTGTGGATCAGTCAGCCCTGCAGGCCATCGAAAACATCGCTGCGAAATACGAGGCGGCAGGTAAACGGGTCATGCTGCGTCATCTGAGCCGCGATTGTCACAAGCTGCTGAACAAAGCTGGCCACCTGATGATCGACAGTGATGACGATCCGGATTACGAGCTGGCGGTCGACTACTCTGTCCGTACCGGCATTTTGGGTGGACACTAGGCCTTTTGCGAGGCTCTGCCTCGCGCTCCGAGGTATTTTTGGCCAGATGAAGCAGGGGATCCATTTTTCATCTGGCGTCAAATACCTCGGGGGAGTCGCCCGGAACGGGCGGCGGGGGCAGCGCCCCCGGATCACGTCAATCGTCTGGGCGATTGAGTGAGAACAACTCTGACACGACCGAGTAATCCCGGTACCCAAGGCGTGCCAATGGTTGAAACGACGTCACATCAAACTTGCCGTTTCGGATGTGATCGTCGTGCAGGTGCACTCCGATTACTTCGCCAAATACAACTCGATTGGCTTCACCGGGTAGAGTGACGATCTGGGTGAGCTTGCATTCCAGTGCAGCAGGAGCCCCTGCAATCCGGGAACACGGAATGGTTTCGCATTCGATGGGTGACAACCCGGCATGTTCAAACTCATCAACGTCTTTCGGCAGTCCGGCCGAACTGGCGTTCATCGCATCCCGATGCGCATGAGCCACCACGTTTACACAGAAAACGCCGGTCGCTTCGATATTGGCGATGCTGTCCTTGCCTCCGTTCTGATCGTGCTTGGTGCCGGTTGTGGCAAACATCACTTGCGGTGGCGTGTAGGCGACGCCATTGAAAAAGGAATAAGGTGCCAGATTGTTGATCCCATTTGCATCCCGGGTTGAAATCCAGCCGATTGGACGCGGTGTGATAATGGCGTTGAACGGGTTGTGCGGCAGGCCGTGGCCGTCTTTGGGGCGATAGAACATCTGATCTCCAAGCGTTTGCCCAAGGCGTAGCGAAGTGCTAGGGCGATTTCCAGCAAGGAAAAGAGGGCAGGGTGCAGCAATTCGGGATCAGGCCGGAAGAGCCAGACGATTGGTGGGAGGTTGAGGCCCTTTATGACCTGTGCTTTGCGCCGGGTCGTGAGGCTTTGTCGTCTTATCGGTTGCGCGATGATGTGCCGCCGGTTGCGGGGCTGTCTTTGGTCGCGCGGGATGGTCAGGGTATTTTGGCCGGTGCAATCCGGTTCTGGCCCGTTCATGTCGGCGACCACGATGCCTTACTGCTAGGGCCGGTTGCCGTACACCCTACTCATCAGGGCGAGGGGCTGGGCGGGTATCTGATCCACGCAGGTGTTGACGCAGGGCGCACGCGCGGGTGGCAGCGGGTCATGCTGGTGGGCGATGAACCTTACTACAAACGTTTCGGATTCGCGCGTTTGAGTGGGGTCGAGATGCCGCCACCCACCAACCCTGACAGGGTTTTGGGATTGGAATTGAGACCCGGCGTATGGTCCGGGGTGCAGGGTGCAGTGACCCGTTGGAGCCGCTGACCTATTGAATCGGCGCCGCGCAACGCCGATGTTGATAGGCAGGAGGGCGTAGATGCAGAACGTGGTTCTTGTCGAAAACGTGGATGCCGAGGCCGAACTGGATCGTCTGGCGGATCACTACCGATCTGCCGGCGGTGCTGGTGTGAAACTCTTGAACAAGCTGGGCGGGTCAGCCGAGTCTTTGCTTGAGCAGTTGCCGGAACCGGTGCGGCATGGCTTGACCGGAGCAACCGAGCAGGCTTTGTGGCTCGCGATGCACGCTGCACAGGGTTCGCGGCGCGCTGTCCCTGATCAGCAGCCCTGGGTGAACACAGCCGTGACCACGGCCATGGGTGCGGCTGGCGGGATGGGTGGTGTCTCGACAGCTTTGATGGAACTGCCCGCAACAACCGCCTTGCTGCTGCGCGCCATTCAAGGGGCTGCAGCCCGCGAAGGGTTCGATCCCGCTGCGGAGAATGTGAAATTCGATTGCGTGCGGGTTTTAGCCGCTTCTGGTCCTTTGTCGCATGACGATGGGGCGGATCTTGGCTTTTTTTCGGTGCGCCTGACCCTGACAGGACCGGCTATACAGCGCCTGATCGCTGCTGTTGCGCCGCGCTTTTCGATTGTTCTGGGGCAAAAGCTGGCGGCTCAGTCGGTTCCTGTACTTGGGGCTTTGGCGGGCGGCGGGACGAATTATGTTTACACGCGTTATTATCAGCAGATCGCGCGCGTGCATTTCGGTTTGCGGCGGCTGGCAATCGATGCCGATATTCCGCATGATGATCTGGTGCGGCAACTCGCGGCCCGCATGTAGATCACACTTCAGCAGACGCACCTGGCTTGGCGAAATCCACATCATGTGGTATACTTGTGGCAGCCTTCCACAAAATGAGTGTACTCGGATCTCATGTGCGAAGGGACATGGTACTGGCTGAAGGGGCCATCAAGCGATGAAGCCACGGCTGCTGCGTGTTGAACATCTCAAATCTGCGGAACAACCCGTTTTGCAGCAAGCTGCAGCGCTGTGTTACCGGATCAAGGGGAATCGCCCCGAGGTCTTGCTAATCACGACACGCAGGGCGCAACGTTGGATTATTCCCAAAGGCTGGCTTATCCCCGGCTTGTCACGGGCTGACACGGCACTGCAGGAAGCGTGGGAAGAAGCAGGTGTAGCCGGTCAGAGTTTTGGGGAGCAGGTGGGGCAGTTTCTGCACCACAAGCACCGGCTGAATCGCCCGCCTGTACCGATTCTAGTGGATGTATTCCCGGTTCTTGTGCGGTCCGTTTCGCAGGATTTCCCGGAACAGGGGATGCGAAAACGCAAGTGGTATCCGCTCAAAAAGGCGGCTTTGAAGGTTCATTCTCCGGGCCTTGCCGAACTGTTACGAGACTTTAAGCCTTGCACACATTAAGATCGGGCCAGAGAGGCTTGATATTGTCATTCGGGTCGGTATCTATTCGCCAATCGATTTTTTGGACTGAACATGATTCAATACGCGTTGAAATGCAGTGAAGGCCACACGTTCGACAGTTGGTTCCAATCCGCCGAAGCCTACGACAAATTGGCTGCGGCAGGGATGGTTACCTGCGCGGTATGCGGGTGCGTGCACGTCGAAAAGGCGATCATGACACCGCGTGTCCGTCCGGCTCGAAACGCGAAACCCAAGCTTCAAGTGCCGCCTGCTGCGGATGAAAAGATCGACGTGGCCACACCTTCGCCCGAGATTGAGAAGGTTTTGTCCGAGATGCGGCGCCATGTCGAAGAGAACTCGGACTACGTGGGCAAGGACTTTGCCAGTGAAGCCCGCAAAATTCATCTGGGTGAGGCTCCGGACCGTGCAATCTATGGCGAGGCCAAGCCAGATGAGGCAAAGTCGCTGATAGAAGACGGCGTGCCTGTGGCGCCATTGCCCTTTGTACCCAGCAGAAAGACAAACTGAAACATGCACATCGTGATTACCGGTGCCAATCGCGGAATCGGCCTGGCGTTGTCCACGCGCTATAGTGACAGGGGCGACACCGTTACAGGAACCTCTCGCGATGGCAGCGCACAGCTGCGCCTTGATGTAACCGATCCCGCGCAACACGCTGCATTCGCAGAGCAATTGAGGAACCAACCCGTTGATCTTCTGATCTGTAACGCGGGCGTATATTTGGACAAAGGTCACACGATCAACGACTACCCGGCCGACATGTGGGCGCAGAGCTTTGCAACCAACGTTACTGGGGTATTCCTGACGGTTCAGGCTTTGTTGCCCAATCTACAAGCGTCGCGCGGAAAGGTGGCCATCCTATCTTCGCAAATGGCCTCGCATACCCGCGCACCGGGTGGCAGCTATATCTATCGCGCGTCCAAGGCGGCGGTGTTGAATTTGGGGCGCAATCTGGCGACCGACCTCAAAGACGACGGTATCGCCGTTGGAATCTATCATCCAGGTTGGGTCCAGACGGACATGGGCGGAGACGCAGCAGAAATCGACGTGGAACAGGCCGTATCGGGCCTGATCGAGCGGTTCGATGATTTGTCACTGGCCACCACAGGGTGCTTCGAAACCTATGATGGGCAGCCACACGCTTACTGAGAGCTCAGCGCAGCCTTGGGGATTTCGTAGACTTCGCCAGGATCAATATAGATCACCAACAGATCGCCGCGCGTTTCATAGGACATTTTTGAGGTCGAGCTGCTGGATTCAGGCACACCATCTTTGAAATAGATGTTACGCACCTGCCCGCCGCCTAGGCCGACTGCAAGTGTGATGTTGCCGTCGTCGTGGCGGCGCAACTCTGCATGGCAGCTTTGCAGAGGATCACCGGCGTTTGCGGCGCAAGGTACCGTGCCCAGTGCGTTTTGACCGTCGGTTCCAGCGACACTTGCGACCTGAGCCAAGGCTGGCGACGAAATTAGGGCGACGGCAAGGGCTAGGCGAAACATGAAGAACCTCTTGATATGGTTGTTGCCCGTAGGCTGACATTGCGTCTGCACAATGTAAAGCGGCCCTGCGCCGCAGGCTGGTGCCTTTTGCGCCCTTGCTCTTGGTGTGCCCCTCGCATATGAGGCACGGAACCTACAATCCAAGGCGCGGAGACTTTTGCCCCCATGCCCTTACTCGTAATGAAATTCGGCGGCACATCTGTCGCCAATCTGGACCGTATCCGCCGTGCCGCCAAGCGCATCGGCGTCGAAGTTGCCAAGGGTTATGACGTGATCGTCATCGTCTCGGCCATGTCGGGAAAAACCAACGAGCTTGTGGGCTGGGTGAATGAGACATCGCCGCTGTTTGACGCGCGTGAATACGATGCCGTTGTGTCTTCGGGTGAAAACGTCACTGCTGGGCTCATGGCTCTGACTTTGCAGGAAATGGACATCCCTGCGCGCAGCTGGCAGGGCTGGCAGGTGCCGCTGCTGACCACCAGCGCCCACAGCCAGGCCCGGATCGAGGAAATCCCGACCGAAAACCTGAACCAGAAATTCGGCGAAGGTATGAAAGTAGCGGTTGTCGCGGGTTTCCAGGGTCTCAGCCCCGAGGGCCGTATCACCACGTTGGGTCGTGGCGGCTCGGACACCACGGCCGTGGCTTTTGCAGCAGCGTTCGGTGCCGAGCGCTGTGACATCTACACAGATGTGGATGGCGTCTATACCACCGACCCGCGCATCTGCGAAAAGGCGCGCAAGCTGGACCGCATATCGTTCGAAGAGATGCTCGAACTCGCCTCGCTGGGTGCGAAAGTGCTGCAAACCCGCTCGGTCGAGCTGGCGATGCGCTATAAGGTGAAACTGCGCGTTCTTTCAAGTTTCGAAGAACAATCCGACGAGGCCGGTACTTTGGTCTGCGACGAGGAGGATATCATGGAATCCAATGTTGTGGCCGGTGTGGCCTATTCCCGTGACGAAGCCAAGATGACCGTCGTATCGGTGGCCGACCGCCCTGGTATCGCCTCGATCATCTTTACCGCGCTCAGTGATGAAGGCGTGAACGTCGACATGATCGTTCAGAATATCTCGGACGAGGGACGCACGGACATGACGTTCTCATGTCCGACCGACCAGGTGGCCCGCGCAGAAAAAGCGCTGATGGCAATTAAGGACGCTGGCGAGTTGAACTATGCCGAGCTTGTGGCTGACAATGACGTCTGCAAGGTTTCGGTTGTGGGAATCGGTATGCGCTCGCAGTCGGGTGTTGCGGCCAAAATGTTCAAGGTGCTCTCGGATGAGGGGATCAACATCAAGGTCATTACAACCTCTGAGATCAAAATTTCCGTTCTGGTCGACAGGAAATACATGGAACTTGCTGTTCAGGCGCTGCATGATGCCTTTGAACTGGACAAGGCGGCCTGAGCTTTTCAGCCAAGGGTTTCGCCTGACACACTAAACTGGGTGGGCCATGGCGGACGGCACGGAAACAGAATCCCGCAAGCTGCTGCGGCGGTTGCGCGAAGAGATGGCGAGCGAAGCCGCCGGTCAGGAACGTCTTGACCGGATCACTCACCTGATTGCCGACAGCATCAGGGCCGAGGTGTGCTCGATCTACCTGTTCCGCGATGACGAGACACTGGAGCTTTGCGCAACCGAAGGTCTTTCACCTGAATCGGTCCACAAGACGCGGATGCGTATGGGCGAGGGCCTGGTGGGGCGCGTCGCTAAATTCAGTAAGGTGGTCAATACAGCGGATGCGCCATCCGAAAAAGGGTTCCGGTATATGCCGGAAACTGGCGAGGAACGGTATTCGTCGTTTCTTGGGGTTCCGGTACAGCGCCTTGGGGAAAAGCTGGGTGTTTTGGTGGTTCAGTCGCGTGAAGCACGCGAATTTTCCGCTGACGAAGTCTATGCCTTGGAAGTGGTTGCTATGGTTTTGGCCGAAATGGCCGAACTTGGTGCTTTTGTGGGCGAGGGTGCGGCACTGTCACCGCTTCACCAGCAATCGGTTCTACTGCGTGGTGGTCCCGCGCAGGAAGGGTCCGCTGAAGGACATGTCTGGCTTCATGAGCCCCGCGTGGTTGTCACCAACCCGATCGCGGAAGACCCGCACAAGGAACGCGAGCGTCTGATCGAGGCGGTAGATGAGTTGCGCGTCGGCGTCGACAAGATGCTCGAGATTTCTCGGGACGGTGACACCGAGCAGCTTAAAGTGCTTGAAGCCTATCGCATGTTTGCCAACTCCAAAGGCTGGATGCGGCGGATGGAAGAGGACATTGCCCTTGGCCTCAGCGCCGAAGCTGCGGTCGAAAAGGAACAATCGCAGGCACGCGCGCGTATGGGGCAGGTCACGGACCCCTATCTGCGCGAACGGCTGGCGGACCTGGACGATCTCAGCAATCGCTTGCTGCGGATCCTGACCGGTCAGGGCAAGACCGACAGTGCCGATCTGCCGCCGGATCCGATTCTGATCGCGCGCAATATCGGCCCGGGTGATCTGCTGGAATATGGGCGCGCGCTGAAGGGGATTGTGCTCGAAGAGGGCTCGGTTGGCAGCCACGCCACCATCGTGGCGCGGGCGCTGGCGATCCCGCTTGTGGTGCATGTGGGTCGGATTACGACCGAAGCGTTGAACGGTGATCATATACTGGTCGATGGTGATCAGGGCGTGGTGCATTTGCGTCCCGAAGATACCGTGGTCAGCGCCTTTCGCGACAAGATCGCCATGCAGGCCAAGGCGCAGGAACGCTATGCGTCGATCCGAGAAACTCCCTGTGTCACACGGGATGGTGCACGCATCAATCTGGTGATGAATGCGGGTCTGATGGCTGATCTGCCGTCGTTGGGCACATCAGGTGCCGAGGGCGTCGGCCTGTTCCGCACCGAGCTGCAATTCCTGATCCGTAACAAGATGCCCAAGCGGTCCGAGCTTGTCACACAATATCAACGTGTTCTGGATGCGGCAGGGGACAAGCGGGTTGTGTTCCGCACCCTGGATATCGGGTCAGACAAGGTTCTGCCCTATATGAAGCATGTTGCTGAACCGAACCCTGCGCTGGGCTGGCGCGCTATTCGGGTGGGGCTGGATAAACGCGGGGTCATGCGGATGCAGTTGCAAGCGCTTCTGCGGGCTGCGAATGGACGACCGCTGACGATCATGTTTCCATTTGTCGCGCAGGCGGACGAGTTCCGCGAAGCCCGGTGGGAGGTGAACAAAACCATCGATCGCGAAAAACGGCTGGGTCATATCCTGCCTGAAACGCTTGAGGTTGGCGCGATGCTGGAAACCCCGTCGCTGGCCTTTGCCCCCCAGAAGTTCTTTGACGAGGTGGACTTTATCTCGATCGGCGGCAACGACCTAAAGCAGTTCTTCTTTGCTGCCGACCGTGAAAATGAACTGGTCCGGCGCCGTTACGACACGCTAAATGTCAGCTTCCTGAGTTTGATGGAGCGGATTGTTGAGCGCTGCGATATCTCGGACACTCCGCTCAGTTTCTGCGGTGAAGATGCCGGGCGCCCCGTCGAAGCGCTGTGCTTGGCGGCGATGGGCATTCGGACATTGTCGATGCGCCCTGCTTCGATTGGCCCGGTCAAAAGCCTGTTGCTGCGCTGTGATCTGTCAGAGGTACGTAAAATCATCGCCGATGCCCGGCATCGAGGTGAGCAAAGCGTACGCCCGGCTGTGATGGAATGGCTGCGCAATCAAGGATAACGCGCAAAACGCGCGGGTTTTCGGAAACTCTGCTTGATTTTTGCGTGGGGTCTTTCTAATACGCGGGCAATGTTAGCGATAACAGTCGCGGTATTGTGCAGTTTTGTACCATGCTGGGTTGGTATCGACACACTCAGAAGGAGCCCATGATGGTTTCACGTGTAATTCCGGTAGAACCATTCGACCTGGTTCTGTTCGGGGCAACCGGCGATCTGGCGCAACGCAAGATACTGCCGGGCCTGTGCCATCGTTTCGCGATTGGACAGATGCCCGAAGGCGCGCGGATCATCGGTACGGCACGATCAGAAATCGACAGCGATGGGTTCCGTGATCAGGTCCGCAAGTCGATGCAGCAATTTGCACCAGACTTTTCTCCTGAGACGCTGGACCAGTTTCTGGCACATGTCGAATACGTGCCCGTGGATGCTTTGGGTGAAGCCGGGTGGTCCGGTCTCAAAAAGTTGCTGCGCGACGAGGTTGTCCGGGCTTTTTATCTGTCAGTGGGTCCAAGCCTGTTCGCTGGGATCGCGCAGCGTTTGCATGACACCGGCTTGGCCACGCCTGACAGCCGCATCGTCGTTGAAAAGCCGTTTGGTCATGATCTCGCCTCGGCCAAGGCACTTAACGAAGGTTTGCGCGCCTGTTTTGAAGAGCATCAGATTTATCGGATCGACCATTATCTGGGTAAGGAAACCGTGCAGAACCTGATGGCGCTTCGTTTTGCGAATTCGCTGTTCGAGCCGCTTTGGAATTCCACCCATATCGATCACGTACAAATCACCGTGGCCGAGACCGTGGGTGTTGAAGGGCGCGGGGCCTATTACGATCAATCCGGTGCAATGCGGGACATGATCCAGAACCATCTGGTTCAATTGCTTTGTCTGACGGCGATGGAGCCGCCTTCGAAATATGCGCCCAACGCCGTACGTGATGAAAAGGTCAAGGTGATCGAAGCGCTGGAACCGATCGAACCCAAGGATATCGCGCGCGGCCAATACCGGGCGGACAAGGGTGAGGGCGGATATGTCGATCATGTCGGCAACCCCGCCAGCCGAACCGAAAGCTTCATTGCCCTCAAGGTTCATATCGGTAACTGGCGTTGGGCGGGTGTGCCTTTCTATCTGCGCACCGGCAAACGTCTGCGCGCGCGCGAATCCGAGATCGCGGTGTTCTTCCGCGATCCGCCACATACCATTTTCCCCAATGTCGGCCCTCTGCACGGCAACGTGCTGGTGATCCGTCTGCAACCCGACGAAGGCATTACCCTGCGCACCACGATCAAGGATCCGGGGCCGGGCGGGTTCCGCCTGTCGGACGTGGCGCTGGACATGAGCTTTGCCGATGCGCTTGGGGCCGAGGCGCAAGCCCCAGATGCCTATGAGCGTCTGATCATGGATGTCATCCGAGGCGATCAAACATTGTTCATGCGCGGTGATGAGGCCGAGGCCGCCTGGGCCTGGGTCGATCCCATCATTCAGGGCTGGGAACAGCGCGGAGACCGCCCGTCCCGCTACGATCAGGGCAGTTCAGGTCCCGAAGAAGCACTGATGCTGATGCATCGCGATGGACGCCGGTGGCGTCAGATCGGAGGGTAATCATGGTAAATTCAGTTATTGCCGACGTCACAAAACGGATCATCGACCGCAGCGCCGATCTGCGCGGTCCGCATCTGGACCGAATGGAACAGGCCAAATCCAAGGGCCCGGCCCGTGCGCATCTGTCTTGCAGCGGGCAGGCCCACGCTTATGCGGGTTCGGGGGAAGACCAGCAATCGATGGCAACTGGCACGGCAGGCAATCTGGGAATTGTCACCGCCTATAACGACATGTTGTCGGCGCATCAGCCGTTTGAGCGTTATCCCGAACTGATCCGTCAGGCGATCCGCGCAGCCGGAGGCACCGCGCAGGTCGCAGGTGGAGTTCCGGCGATGTGCGATGGCGTCACGCAAGGTGAGGCCGGGATGGAACTGTCGCTGTTTTCGCGCGACGTGATCGCATTGGCGACTGGCGTAGCGCTGAGCCACAACACCTATGACGCGGCGGTGTTCCTTGGCGTTTGCGATAAGATCGTCCCCGGGCTGGTCATCGGCGCACAGGCCTTTGGCCACCTGCCTGCCGTCTTCCTGCCTGCGGGGCCGATGACCAGTGGCTTGCCGAATGACGAAAAAGCCAAGGTCCGCCAACAATTTGCCGCCGGAGAGGTCGGCCGCGAAGACCTGATGGCTGCCGAAATGGCCGCATATCACGGACCCGGCACCTGCACTTTCTACGGAACGGCCAACACCAACCAGATGCTGATGGAGTTCATGGGCCTGCATCTGCCGGGCTCTAGCTTTGTCAATCCAAACACGCCCTTGCGTGATGCCCTGACCGAGGAAGGTGCACGCCGCGCCTTGTCGCTCAGCGCGCTGGGCAACCACTACACACCGGTCTGCCAGATTCTTGATGAACGTGCCTTTGTGAACGGCATCGTGGGTCTGATGGCCACAGGGGGATCGACCAACCTGCTGATCCACCTGATCGCTATGGCGCGGGCAGGTGGTATCGTGTTGGATTGGGAAGATTTTTCCGACATCTCTGCCGTCGTGCCTTTGGTTGCGCGGGTCTATCCCAACGGTCTGGCGGATGTGAACCACTATCACGCTGCTGGGGGGCTGGGGTATACAATCGGCACATTGCTGGACGAGGGGTTGTTGCACCCCGATACGCTGACCGTCGCGGGGCAGGGCCTCCAGAACTACACCAAAGAACCCAAGCTGCTCGATGGAGACCTCGTCTGGCAGGATGGGACTGACCGCAGCCTGAACGAAAAGATTTTACGCCCGGCCAATGATCCGTTCCAACCAACCGGAGGTCTGTCGCGCCTGACGGGCAACCTGGGCACCGGTGTCATGAAAGTTTCAGCCGTTGCCCCCGAACATCAGGTGGTCGAAGCACCTGTACGTGTGTTCGATGATCAGGATGACGTCAAAGCGGCCTTCAAGGCCGGAGAGTTCACGGATGACGTCATCGTTGTCGTGCGTTTCCAAGGCCCCAAGGCGAACGGGATGCCCGAGCTGCATTCTCTGACGCCTATCCTTTCAATTCTGCAAGGTCGGGGGCAGAAGGTGGCTCTGGTCACCGACGGTCGCATGTCCGGCGCGTCCGGCAAGGTGCCCGCAGCAATCCATGTCTGCCCCGAGGCTTTGGACGGTGGAGCCATCGCCTATCTGCAAGACGGTGACATGCTGCGCGTTGATGCGGTCAAGGGCGCGTTGAAAATCCTCACTCCCGGCGTTTTGGACCGGGCACCGGCCACCGCCGATCTTTCATCCAACCATCACGGTGTCGGTCGCGACCTCTTCGGTGCGTTCCGGCAGAACGTCGGGTCTGCCGACACAGGTGCCAGCATATTCGGAGCTTAAGACATGTCTAAAACCCAACGCACCCGCGAAATCTGCGCGCTGGCGCCCATCGTTCCGGTGCTCGTCGTCGATGATGCCGCACAGGCGCGCCCTCTGGCTGAAGCTCTGGTTGCAGGTGGTCTGCCCGCGCTGGAAGTCACTCTGCGCACTCCGGCTGCACTCGACGCGATCCGGGCAATGGCTGAGGTGCCGGGGGGCGTCGTGGGCGCAGGCACGCTGGTCACGCCCGAAGACGTCCGCGCCGCCAAGGACGCAGGTGCGCAATTCGGGGTCTCTCCGGGTGCAACCGAAACACTAATCGCGGCCTGTGAGGCCGAAGGCCTGCCGCTGCTACCAGGCGCTGCCACAGCAAGCGAAGCGATGGCCTTGCTGGAAAAGGGTTATGACATGCTGAAATTCTTTCCGGCCGAGGCGTCGGGCGGCGCACCCGCGCTCAAGGCGATTGGCGCGCCTCTGCCGCAGATCAGCTTTTGCCCGACGGGTGGTGTCTCTCCGTCTAACGCGCGCGATTACCTGTCGTTGTCCAATGTGATTTGTGCCGGTGGCAGCTGGGTCGCACCGAAACATCTTGTCGAAGCAGGCGATTGGGCTGGGATCGAGGCGCTGGCAAGCGAAGCATCCAAGCTGATGGATTGACGCCGCCAGAACCCTTGCTAGGTTGGGCGTCAATTCAAACAGGTTGACCTCATGACAAACAAAGTTTCGCTTGCGCAAGGGCGCGAGTATCTGGCTATTCCTGGCCCGTCGGTCATGCCCGATGCCGTATTACAAGCCATGCACCGTCCTTCACCGAATATCTATGACGGTGAGTTGATAGAAATGATGCCCGCGCTGACCAACGACCTTAAGCGTGTTGCACGAACCCGGCATAATGTGGCGATTTACATCGCCAACGGCCATGGCACGTGGGAAGCTGTGCTTTCCAACGTGATTGCACCGGGTGAAACGGTGCTGGCTCCGGCGTCGGGCCGCTTTACCCACGGCTGGGCCGAAATGGCTGAAGGGATCGGGGCAAAGGTTGAATTGATCGACTTTGGAACGGCTTCGGCGTGGGATTTAGACAAAATCGCTGATGCGCTGCGCGCCGACCAAGACCACCAGATCAAGGCCGTGCTGGCGGTCCATGTGGATACATCCAGTTCGATCCGCAACGACATTCCCGGGCTTCGCAAACTTCTGGACGATCTTGGTCATCCGGCGTTGCTGATGGCCGATTGCATCGCGTCTCTGGGTTGTGACCGGTTCGAGATGGATGAATGGGGTGTCGATGTGACGGTCAGTGCCTGTCAAAAGGGGCTGATGACCCCGGCAGGTATGGGATTTGCGTTCTTTAACGACAAAGCACAGGCGAAACGGGCTACAATGCCGCGCGTGTCGCAATATTGGGATTGGCAGCCGCGCGCGAACCCGGACCTGTTCTACCAGTATTTCAATGGTACAGCACCCACGCACCACCTCTATGGCCTGCGTGCCGCGCTGGATCTGATCCATGCAGAAGGGATCGAGCAGGTTTGGGCGCGCCACGAACACTTGGCCAAAGCAATCTGGAAAGCGTGCGAAACTTGGGCAGAAGGCGGTGCATTGCATCTTAACGTTACAGATCGCGCCCATCGCAGCCGCGCGGTCACGTCCCTGCGCCTTAGTGATGGCCGGGGCACCCCGCTGCGCGCCTTTACGGAGAACCAGTTGGGTTTGACGCTGGGCATTGGCCTGGGGATGGCGGACTATGACGGATATTTCCGCTTAGGTCACATGGGGCATGTCAACGGGCAGATGATCATGGCAATGCTGGGCGGTGTTGAAACAGCTTTGGCCGCGCTGGACATTCCCCGTGGCACTGGGGCGCTCGAGGCCGCAGCAACTGTACTCGCTGCCTGATCAGGGCAACGGTCAGGCGGTTTGCGCCCGAGCTGCCGCCAGAGCCTTGGGCAAAGCCTCTGCAAATGCGTCCAAATCCGCCGCCTCTCCACAACTTATTCGAATGCATCTGTTTTGAGGCGCGGCAAACGGCATGCGTACGAAAATTCCCTGTTCGACCAGTGAATCCAACACCGCTTTGGCGAAATCCCCATTGTGCCCGCAGTCGATCGCAACAAAATTGGTGGCCGACGGCAGTGGCTGCAATCCATTGTCGCGTGCAATCGCGCCGATGCGCTCTCGCGCGTCCGCGATCCGGTTCTGGACATGCGACAGCCAGTCTGCATCCTGGAGTGCGGCCAAAGCACCTGCCTGCGCTGCGCGGTTCATGCCGAAATGATTGCGCACTTTGTTGAAGGTCGAAATCAGGTCCGGCGCGCCTATGGCATATCCAACGCGCGCACCTGCCATGCCATAAACTTTTGAGAATGTCCGCATCCGGATGACGCGGGGATCATTTGCGTCGAATGGTGCCGCCGTCCCCTCGGGTGCGCATTCCACATAAGCCTCATCCAGTACCAGCAAACAGTTTTCCGGCAAGTCCTTCATCGCATTTACGATATCGGCACCCAAATGCCAGCTGCCCATCGGGTTGTCCGGGTTTGCCAGATAAACCAACTTGGCCCCGACTTCAGCCGCCTTGGCAAACAGCGCTGTCGGGTCTTCGTGATCGCCGGAGTAGGGCACTTTGTGAAGAACACCTCCGAATCCGGCCACATGATAGTTGAAGGTCGGGTAAGCCCCGTCCGATGTCACCACCGTATCTTTGGGACCGACCAGCAGTCGAACTAGATAACCCAGAAGCCCGTCAATCCCTTCGCCCACCACGATATTTTCTGGCATCACGCCATGGTGCTTTGCCAGGGCGTCGCGCAGGTCATGGTTTTCGGGGTCGCCATACATCCAGATTTCAGACGCAGCTTGCGCCATCGCGTCGATTGCCTGTGGCGAGGGGCCAAACACACTTTCATTTGCACCCAGACGCGCACCAAACGGCGCACCGCGTTGCCGCTCTTGCGTTTCAGGGCCGACAAAGGGCACGGTGGCGGGCAGGGATTGGGCAAGCGGGGTGTATCGAGGTCCGGTCATGTGCGCAGATAACCCTAAGCCCGAAGATTGAGCAAGCGTGTGCCATCCGGCGCGCTAGCAAAGACTTTGAATAAAGGAGCGCAGATGCGCATTCTCATAGCTGTCATTCTGTTGGGCCTCGCCTATCTTTTGTTCTGGCCCGTTCCGGTAACGCCCGTCGCAGTTGAAATGCCGGAAGATGCTGGGTTTACAGGAGATTTCGCTGAAAATGCGGCGCTGGATTCCGCACAGCTAGTCCGCCTGCCTAGGGATGAGGTCGGCCCCGAAGACATCGCGGTGATGCCCGATGGATCGGTTTATACCACCAGTCGGGCGGGTACCCTCTACCGCATCGAAGAAGAAGAACCTGTAGAGGTCGACCGTCTGGGCGGGCGCCCTCTGGGTCTCAAGGCCGGGCCTGACGGCGCGCTTTATGTTGCTGACAGCTTTCGCGGCGTGATGCGCTGGACTGGGCCGGGTACCTTGGAAACGGTGGTAGGTGACATCAACGGTGCGCCAGTGATCTATGCCAACCAGTTGGATGTGGCACAGGACGGCACGATCTATTTCTCGAACTCTTCGGACCGTTTCGATCCCGAAACCATGGGTGGGACAAAACCAACCTCGGTTCTGACCATTTGGGAACAGTCCGAAACAGGCTATGTCGCCCGTCGCACGCCCGATGGCACCACCCAGAAGATCGCCGAAGGGTTCGTCTACACCAACGGTGTCGCCCTGTCCCCGGAAGAAGACTTTTTGCTGATCGCCGAAACGGGTCGGGCACGGGTGCACAAACTGTGGCTGACCGGTCCGAAGGCCGGGAAGCAGAACGTCTTGATGGATAACCTGCCCGGCTATCCAGACAACATCGAGGCGCAAGGCGATGGCACCTATTGGATGGCCTTCGCCAGCCCACGTGTACCGTCAGAGGCACTGATGCCGTATCCGTTTTTGCGTAAGATCATCTGGCGGCTGGGTCCAGCCGTCCGCCCTGCACCGATCCATCGTGGCATGATGGTGCAGTTCGATGGTGAAGGTCGTATTTTGCTCACGTTGCAGGATCCGCAGGGTCGTTTGGGAATCACGACCGGGGGTAAGATCGTGGCGGATCAGTTCTACGTCATGACGCTCGATTCCCCGTGGTTTGCGCGGATGCCCGTCAGCGATTTGCCCTGACGTCGCAGTGGTATTTGGCCGTCGGCCCGGGCATGGTTGTAACACGAAAATTTCGGGAGGTTCCCCATGTCACGCGTATCCGTCATCTACCAAGATCATGTTGCCCATGTCACCCTAACCCGGGGCGACAAGATGAATGCGTTGGATGATGCGATGATCAAGGCGCTTCTGTCCGCAGGGCAAGAAGTCGCGGCCTCTGACGCCCGCGCCGTGGTGCTATCGGGTGAAGGCAAGAGCTTTTGCGCAGGGCTCGATATGGCGAGCTTTGCCAAGATGGCGCACATGGACCCAACTGAATGGCTGATGACCCGAAGCCACGAGGACGCCAACGAGATGCAGGAGCTGGCACTGATCTGGCGACGCGTCCCGGTGCCTGTAATTTGCGCCATTCAGGGCGTGGCTTTCGGTGGTGGCCTGCAGATCGCACTGGGCGCGGATATTCGAATTGCGCATCCAGAGGCCAAACTGGCCGTGATGGAGATGAAATGGGGGATCATTCCCGACATGGGCGGTATGGTTCTGTTGCCGCGCCTGGTTCGTTCGGATGTGCTGCGACTGCTGACCTACACCGCGCGTCCCATCGGCGCGCAGCAGGCGGCGGATTGGGGGTTGGTGACGCAGCTTTCTGATGATCCGCTGACCGAAGCTTTGGCCCTTGCCGAGAATATCGCCGGTCAAAGCCCTTCGGCTATCCGCGCCGCCAAACGCCTTATCGAAGTTGCCGAGTCGCAGGCGCGTGCCGACGTTCTGATGGCAGAATCCGCCGAACAGGTCGGACTGATCGGCAAGCCCCACCAGATGGAGGTTGTGATGGCGCAGATGCAGGGCCGCAAGCCCGAGTTCAAGTAATCAGCGCATAAAGGCCCGGCGTGCGTCGCGGGCCATGTTGTAGCGCATTTCCAAATCGGCGATGTGGGCCATCGCGGCTTTTCGCTTGGCCGGGTCAGTCAGATTGGCATAGGTCTGCCGCGCTGCGTCGAGCTGCTTTTTGATGTCGAACTCTTCCGGTAAAACACCGGCTTGCGCCATGATCCTGTGACCTGCGGCGATGGCCGGATCACTCATCGCTTCAGGCGACCTGTCAGGCAGTGGTTGGCCTTCACCCTCCAGCCCCTGCAATTGGCCCTCAGCCTGAGCCTTTTTGATCTGGCGTTCGACCAGTTTTGCCAATGCTCCAAACATGGGTTTACTTTAAGCGATCTGTGATACCAGACAAACCATCTATCTGATGCGTTGCGAGATCAGGTAGGCGACCCCGCCCGCCAGCAGCCCCCAAACAGCCGCGCCCAGACCAAACGCAGTAATGCCCGAAGCTGTTATGGCAAAGGTCAGGATTGCCGCTTCGCGCTCGGCTGGAACTTCAAGCGCGGCGAAGGTGGCGTTGGCCATCACTCCGATCAAAGCGACACCGGTCAGCGTCCCCATCAGCAGTGGGTCGGCATGAGCAGCGAAACCAGTGATGGCCACGGCGAAGACACCAAACAGGCAATAGAACAGCCCCGCCATGATCGCTGACCAATAGCGCAAGGCCCGATCCGGGTGGCTGTCTTCGTTGGAGCACATGGCGGCCGTGATGGCAGCAAGGCAGGTCGCGGGTGCCCCGAATGGGGCGGACAACAGACTTGCGCCACCCACTGACGAGAACAGCTTACCCGGTTCAGACGTGTAGCCAAAACCGCGCATGACCGCGATGCCGGGGATGTTCTGCGTGGCCATCGTGACGACAAAAAGGGGCAGACCAATGCCGATGGCCGACGCGAGCGAGAAAGTGGGCATCGTCCAAACGGGGGGCGCAAGAAAGCTTTCGGGCCGCACGGAGGTGCCTTCGGCGCTGAAGACGACAACCAGTGCTGCGGCAACCACTGCGGCGGGTACTGCGAACAGTTTGTTGAAACGCCCCGCGATGAACCATGTCAGGATAACGGGAAGGGCTTGCCAGGGCAGTTCGACTGCCGCCTTAAATGGGACGATGCACAACGGCAGCAGCACACCCCCCAGCATAGCTTGGGCCAGCGTCGTCGGGATTGCGGCGGCCAAACGTCCCAGCGGTTTCCAGAGACCGGCCAATACCGTCAGTGCGCCGGCGCAGAGGAAGGCCCCGATTGCGCCCGAAAAGCCTTCTGCCGGGGTGGCGGACACTGCCAAAAGGGCAGCACCCGGAGTAGACCAGGCGACGCTGATCGGCTGCCGATAGCGTAGGCTGAGAAAGATCGCAGCCAACCCCATCGCAATCGCTGCACTCATCAAGCCCGAGGCAGCCTCGGCTTCCGAAGCTCCCATGGTTTCAAGCCCTTGCAGAATAATGGGGAAGGAACTGAAGAACCCGACCACTGAAACGACCAGCCCGGTTGAAATGGTTTGCACTGGGGGAAGGGGCTTTGCCATCGGGGCCTCGGGAGTTTTGGTGCTGAATTGCTAGCAACTGCTTGGTGTTGCGAACAAGGGGAAAGCTTTGAACGCAAACAAAAACCTCACCGCCGGTTAGGGCGGTGAGGCTGGGAATTCCGTATTTGGAACGAGAAGAAGATCAGGCGATTTCTGCCAGGCGGGCGAGCGCTTCGTTCAGTTTCGCCTCTTCCTCTTCACGGGCGGCAAGATTGGCTTTGGCTTCTTCGACAACCTCTTCCGGGGCCGAGGCCACGAATTTAGGGTTGTTCAGACGTCCGCGCAGACCGCCGAGTTCCTTGGCCAGTTTGGTTTTGGCTTTTTCCAACCGTTCTTTTTCTGCACCGATGTCGATGATGTCGGCCAGCGGCAGTCCGAAGGAGGCCCCGGGGGCGGCGATAGAGATGGTGCCCTTGGGCAGTTCGTCGGCCTTGGTCAGGCTGTCGATCCGCGCCAGGCGTTTGATAAGAGCCTCGTTTCGGTCCCACGCGGCTTGGCCGTTGGCGTCGATTTCGGTCACCAGCATCGGGACGTAGAGGCCAGCCGGTACTCGCATCTGCGCACGGGCCGAACGGGTGTTTTCGATCACCGAGATCACCCAGTTCATCTCACGATCTGCATCGGCATCCACCAGATCAGCGGTGGAATAATTCGGCCACTCAGCGTGGACAACCATCTTGGTTCGCGCGCCGGTCAGGCCCCACAGCTCTTCGGTGATGAAGGGCATGATCGGGTGCAGCAGGACCATGCACTGATCCAGAACCCATCGCATGGTGGCGCGGGTTTCGGCCTGTGCCTCGGCGTCGTCGCCTTGTAGCAGGGGTTTTGACAGCTCCACATACCAATCGCAGACTTTGCCCCAGACAAAGGCGTAAAGCCCGTTGGCCGCATCGTTGAAACGATAGCTTTCCAGCGCCGCGTCAACCTCTTCGCGCACGCGGGCGGTTTCACCGATGATCCAGCGATTCACGGCGGCTTTAGGCTTCAGATCGGCCACGTCTAGTTGAGGAACGGCGTCGGTGAAGACCTCGTTCATCTCGGCAAAGCGGACGGCATTCCACAGTTTGGTGCCGAAATTCCGATAGCCGGTGATGCGCTCGCGCGACAGTTTCAACACGCCGCCAATCGCGGCCATCGAGGCATTGGTAAAGCGCAGCGCGTCGGCGCCGAATTCGTCCACGATCTCCAGCGGGTCGATAACGTTGCCGGTGGTCTTCGACATCTTCTTGCCCTTCTCATCGCGGACAAGCTGGTGCAGGTAGACGGTGTGGAACGGGATTTGATCGACTACGGCCAGTTGCATCATCATCATCCGGGCGACCCAGAAGAACAGGATGTCGAAGCCGGTGATCAGAACGTCCGTGGGGAAGTAGCGCTCCAGCTCATCGGTCTGTTCGGGCCAGCCCAGCGTGCCGATGGGCCAGAGGCCGGAGGAGAACCAGGTATCGAGGACGTCGGGGTCGCGCCAAACAGGGTAGACCAGCTTGGTTGGATCCTGGTCGACCGCATATTGAGCCAGGCTTTCCGCAAATTGATGGATGGCTTCCTGCTTGTCAGCGACTTCGATAACCGTCGCGTGACTCAGCGGACTGGGAATGTTTGCGTTGTCGTCGAGGAATTTCTCCGTCACAGCCTCAAGGCTTGCTGCGCACTCCATGACGTTGCCGCGGTGCAGCATGCCGCCTTCGTTCAGCAAACGGCCCAGTTCGACGAGATCAAGGTCGCCATCGTTTTCGTCGTCCTCGAAGTTCTCAGCCGAGAGATCAAGGCCATACCAAACCGGAATCTGATGCCCCCACCACAGTTGGCGTGAGATGCACCAAGGCTCGATGTTTTCCAGCCAGTGGTAATAGGTCTTCTCGCCCGATTCAGGAATGATCTTGACCGTGCCGTCCTTGACCGCATCCAGCGCGGGGCCGACGACCTTGGCGGCGTCGACGAACCACTGGTCGGTGAACATCGGCTCAATGACCACTTTCGAGCGGTCGCCGAAGGGCTGCATGATCGGTTTGCTCTCGACCAGCGGGACCAACGCCGCCGGGTCGTCATCCTCGCCCAGTTTGGTGCCCAGACGCGGGTCATCCGCGCGAGTCATCACGGCCAGGCCGTCAGCGGTGATCTCTTCCACCACCTTCGCCCGAGCCTCGAACCTATCAAGCCCTCGCAGGTGATCGGGGATCAGGTTGATCGCATCGATCTCGTTTTCGGTGAATGCTTTGCCGCGCGCGTATTCCTGCGCCTTGTCGGCCTCTTCGGCGTAAGGCGCGCCATCGGCTCGCATCGCGCCTTTGGTGTCCATCAGGCGGTACATCGGAATGCCGCCGCGCTTGGCGACCATGTTGTCGTTGAAGTCATGCGCACCGGTGATCTTTACCGCGCCCGAGCCGAAATCGGGATCGGGGTAGTCATCAGTAATGATCGGGATCTGGCGGCGATGCTCTTTCGGCCCAACCGGGATTTCGCAAAGTTTCCCGATGATTGGCGCGTAACGCTCATCCGAGGGATGGACCGCAACTGCGCCGTCGCCCAGCATGGTTTCGGGGCGGGTCGTGGCAATGGAAATATAATCCCGCTCCTCGCGGAAGATCACATTCCCATCTTCGTCTTTTTCCAGATACTCATATGTCTCGCCACCGGCCAAGGGGTATTTGAAGTGCCACATATGACCGGCGACCTCAATATTTTCGACCTCAAGGTCCGAGATTGCCGTCTCGAAATGCGGGTCCCAATTGACCAGACGCTTGCCGCGATAGATCAGACCTTTTTCGTACATATCGACGAAGACCTTGATCACGGCGTCGTGGAAGTTGGCCGAGTTCTCATGCCCGGTGCGTGGATCACCTGCAGCACCGGCCATGGTGAAGGCGTTCCGCGACCAGTCACACGATGACCCCAGACGCTTCAGCTGTTCGATGATTGTACCGCCATACTCGCCCTTCCATTCCCAGACTTTTTCCAGGAACTTCTCACGGCCCAACTCGCGCCGACCGGGCTGCTGCGTGTTGGCCAGCATCTTCTCGACCTGCATCTGCGTGGCGATGCCCGCGTGGTCCTGACCGGGTTGCCACAGCGTGTCGAACCCGCGCATCCGGTGCCAGCGGATCAGGATGTCCTGCAACGTGTTGTTGAACGCATGACCCACATGCAACGCACCCGTGACGTTGGGCGGCGGGATCATGATGGTAAAGCTCTCGTCGCGCGATTTGTTCGCGCCTGCCTTGAAGGCTCCGGCCTGTTCCCAGGCTTCATAGATGCGGGCCTCGGCCTCGGCCGCGTTGAATGTCTTTTCCATCGCCATGGGGTGCGTCCTGCGTCAACAAATTCGGGTCAGCGCCTGCAATAGCGAATGGAGGCAGGAAGGGGAAGGCCTTGCGCGCTTAGCTCATGCCAAAGCGGGCTTTGAAGTAGGCGTCCACGCGCTGATAGGCAGGTTCGTGGAAATCCAGCGTCAGCAGCGAGTGATCCCTGCCAGGATATTCCACTGTCTCCAACAGATCGCCGAAAGCCCGCTCCAACGCGTGCATCAGTTTCTTAGGTGCCAGTTTGTCTTTGGAATACCGCATCGCCAGCCCGGGCCCCTTCGCGGCCATGCCTGCCGACGCTGCGCCGATATCCTGCGTGCTCATGTGAAGATGCTTACCACCAAATATTGGCAAAGCAGGTTGACTGGCGACCCCACCAACAACGGCGTCTTCGGCCATCAAAGTCAGGGCAAAACTGCCTGTCAGGCACATACCGATGACACCTACACCGGCGCTACCTTCGCGCTGTTTGATCTCATGAGTTAGGGCACGCATCCACCCTGCGATGGGGCTTTGTTTGCCTCTGGCGAAGATGTTGAACTCTTTCCGAACGCAAAATAGACGGGCGGTGTTTTTGGCCATCTCGACCTTGCCGTAGGTGCCGAACAGATGTGGCAGGTAGACACGAAAACCGGATGCGTTCAGCTTTGCTGCCAGCGCCAAAGTCTCTGGTCCGATTCCGGGCAACTCCTGAAGGATCAGGATCGGTGGCCCCTCTCCGCCGACATAGACGTCATGTGTCACGCTCTGACCGCCAGTTAGCGGAGCGGAAAAAGGAAAAACGGTGTCGTGGGTCCAGGTCATGACCAAACCTACTCCAACATCTGGCAGGCACAAACGAATTTCCGTGAGCCCCGCTGGACATCGTCGGGGCACGGGCTAGGCTCGGCCGCAAGATCCATAAGGAGGACCGTCCATGGAAAAATTCGGCAGGAGCCAGCCCGTCAAACGGACCGAAGATCAGCGGTTCCTGACTGGGCAGGGGCGTTACATGGCTGATGCCGTGCCTGAAAATGCGCTGTTTGCTGCCTTCTTCCGCAGCCCGGTGGCCCATGGGGAAATTACAAGTTTAGATCTTGAGGATGCGCGCTCTGCCGAAGGTGTGCGACTGGTGATGACGTTGGATGATCTGGCAGCTTCGGGCATCGACACGGTGCTAAACGCCGCCGTTTTACAAAACCGCAATGGATCGAAGGCTGCGGCTCCGGAGCGGCACATGCTGGCCAAGGACCGCGTGCGCTTTGTCGGCGAGCCGGTGGTGGTTGTTATCGCGGACACGCTGGCACAGGCGCAGGACGCGGTTGAGTTGATCTGGATGGACACGGAAGAGCGCCCTGCCAAGCTGGACGTGAAGGCAGGCGGTGAGATTCTGCACCCAGAAGCCCCCGACAACCGGGCCTTTGATTGGGGGCTGGGTGACGAAGCCGCCACCGAGGCCGCTTTTCAGGACGCGGCTCATACCGTGTCGCTGAACGTGCAGGACAACCGGGTCATCATCAGCTCGTTGGAACCGCGCGGATGTCAGGCCGATTGGTCCGATGGTCGTCTGCATTTTTCTTACGGCGGGCAGGGCGTCTGGGCGATGAAGGCGCAACTGGTTCAAAAGCTGAAGCTTGATGCTGAGGATATCCGGGTCACCACGCCGGATGTGGGCGGCGGATTCGGCATGAAAGTGATGCCATATCCTGAATATTTCTGCGTCGCTGTCGCTGCGATGAAGTTGGGCCAACCGGTGCACTGGATGTCGGACAGGTCCGAGGCGATGCTGTCCGATCACCATGGCCGCGATCTGCACTCGTTGGCTGAACTGGCCTTTGATGCTGATCACAAGATCACGGCCTACCGTGTCCACAGCAAGGTCAATCTTGGTGCCTACAACAGCCATTTCGGGCAGGCAATTCAGACAAGCCTGTTCAGCAAGGTGCTGATGGGCGTCTATGACGTGCAAACTACCTACCTGCGGGTCGAGGGGTTCTATACCAATACAACGCAGGTCGATGCGTATCGCGGTGCGGGCCGCCCCGAGGCGATCTATGTGCTGGAACGTGCGATGGACCGTGCAGCACGCGAGCTGGGGGTTGATCCGTGGGAGCTGCGGCGCAAGAACTTTATCCACCCCAACGATTTTCCTTATACCTCGGCCACTGGCGAAACCTATGATGTCGGCGATTTCGACATGATCCTCAGCCGCGCAGCCAGCCAGACCATCGGCTTTGAGGCCCGCAAAACGGCGGATGCCGAGCGCGGCCTGATCAGGGGGCAGGGCCTATGTTACTATATCGAAAGCATTTTGGGTGACCCTTCCGAGAACTCAAAGGTCGAGTTTTGCGAGGATGGTTCGGTGAACCTTTATGTAGGCACTCAGTCGAACGGACAGGGGCATGAGACGGTTTATGCCCATTTCTTGTCCGATCAGACCGGCATTCCCATGGACAAGATCTCTGTCATTCAGGGCGATACCGACAGGTTAGCTTATGGCGGCGGCACGGGTGGCTCGCGTTCGGTCACAGTGCAAAGCACGGCGACTCTGGCGACCATCGACCAGATGATCGCCGCATTCACGCCTTATCTTGCCGATAAGATGGGGGTCGAGGAAAACGATGTGAGTTTTGACCACGAGACATTCCGCGCGCCGGGGTCCAACCTGACGCCAACCCTGACCGAGGCGGCCGAGATGGCGCGCATCGACGGGCGTATGGATTTGCTACAGCATGAAGCCCGCGCCAACCTGGATGCCCGAAGCTATCCCAATGGCGCGCATGTTGCCGAAGTCGTGATCGATTCTTACACCGGGGAAACGTGGGTTGATCGCTATACGGTCGTTGATGATTTTGGTAATCTTATCAATCCGATGTTGGCCGAAGGGCAGGTTCATGGCGGGGTGGTTCAGGGCATCGGACAGGCGCTGAGCGAGCGTGTTGTGCACGATGTACACGGGCAGCTGCTCACGGCTTCGTTTATGGATTACGCCTTGCCCCGTGCCGCTGACATACCCATGATTAAGTTTACCTCGGTGCCGGTTCCGTCAACCTCAAACCCGATGGGCATGAAAGGGTGCGGCGAGGCCGGTACAGTGGGCGCGCTGGCCGCGGTGGCAAACGCGGTTCAGGATGCGCTCTGGGATCACGGGGTGCGGCAGGCGGATATGCCTTTCACACCTCAAAGAGTATGGGAATTGCTGACGCATGAATCTGTCGCGGCTGAGTAGAAAGGTTCTGGGATGGCTCGGACGGCCCCTGCGGTCCGAACATTCTGCCGAGGTTCTTCACCGCGAACCGCTCAGCCATGTCATCATCCTTGACGGTACCATGTCGACGCTCGAACCGGGGTTCGAGACCCATGCGGGGCAAACCTTGCGGCTGTGTTGCGAAATGGGCAACAAGGTTTCGGTTTTTTATGAGGCGGGCGTGCAGTGGGAAAGCTGGAAGTCCTCGCTGGATGTGATGATGGGGCGGGGTATCAACCGCCAGATCCGCCGTTCCTATGGCTATCTTGCCTCACGCTACAAACCTGGGGACCGTATCTATTTCATCGGCTATTCGCGTGGAGCTTATGGCGTGCGCAGTCTGGCCGGAGTGATCGACATGATCGGTTTGCTCAAGGCTGAACACGCGACCGAGCGCAACATCCAGCAAGCCTATCGCCACTATGAATGCAATCCCAGTGGCACCGCCGCGCGCGATTTTCGCCGCAAGTTCTGCCACGACGGGGTTGAGATCGAGATGATTGGGGTCTGGGACACCGTCAAGGCGTTGGGTTTGCGGCTGCCGCTGTTGTGGCGCTGGGCCGAAGAGCGCCACGCCTTTCACAACCATCAACTGGGCCCTTCCACCCGCCACGGCTATCACGCGATGGCGTTGGACGAGACACGCGAGGTTTTCGACCCGGTGCTTTGGAAATGCACGCCTGAGTTCAAGGGTCACGTAGAACAGGTCTGGTTCCGCGGAACTCATGGCGATGTCGGCGGGCAGTTGAACGGGTACGAAGAGGCGCGACCGCTCAGCAACATCTCTTTGATCTGGATGCTGGACAAGGCCGAGATGCACGGGCTGCCGCTGCCTGAGGGCTGGCGCGATCGCTTCCCCATTGATCCACATGCGCGTTCGGTGGGCACGTGGCGCGGTTGGGGCAAGATTTTCCTTCTGCGCAAACACCGCAAAGTAGGCCGCGACCAATCCGAGCGTCTGCACGTCTCGGTTTCACCAGACGAACTGCCCAGTTGGGTGGCGATGCCGAACCTGCCGTCACATCCTGCGCAGTAGGGATTAGTCAAAAAGCACTGTTGCAGACGAGTTGGATAGCGTTTCAAATGCTTCTGCAATGTCTCGTTCGATGTTTCGCGCTAGGGATAAGTCAGGCAGCTGAGACATTGGGAAAAACCCGACCGCGCTGGTTTCGCTTCCCGTCTTAGGGTCGTCCTGTCCTACCTCATCGCATAAAAAGAACAGCTTATAGAAATCACGCGCATCTGCCGGGTAAGGGTGTCGCGCCTTATGGCGCAAGGCGTACAGGTTTCGTGCCTGAACCCGAAGCCCTGCTTCTTCCCAGACCTCACGCTCGATGTTTTCCGCCGGAGAGCTGCCGATATCGGCAAAGCCGCCGGGCATCGACCACCGACCGTCACTACGTTCGCGCACCAGAAGGATCTGGTCATCCCGGATCACCGCGCCGCGAATGTCGATACTAGGGGTTGCATAGCCGCCCGCATGGTCTGTGATCAGCCCTTCTATCCGCGAAATCGGCACCTGACCGAGATCAGCCAGCATGGCGCGGGCCATGGCGGCGATCTCGTCGTAACGTTCCCTGTCAAAAGGGTCTTTGGTGAAATGCTGGCCGGTTTCAGACAGGGCCAGCAGGCGCTTTGCACGGGCTAGCCAGGTATCCTCCATTGCTGTCGGATCCTGGCGCATCTGTGTCACCGGCGTCGGTCGCGGCGCGCGCTCATGGGTTGGAAGGCCACGCCCACATGCGCTTCGCAATAGGGTTTGCCTGCTTCAACTGGCAGACCACAGAACCAGAAATCCTCGGTCGCGGGGTCGCCCACAGGCCATTTGCAGGTCTTCTCGGTCAGTTCCATAAGCGTCAGCTTCTTGGCCTTCTTTTCGACCTCGTTGACCTTGGCCAGCGCCTCGGGGCTGATCTCATTGGCCGACGGTTGAGGAGGCAGTGGTTGACCGGCCGGGATGATCTGACGACGTGCCGGTACGGCAGGTTTCGCCTCGGCGGCAGGGGCAGGGGCCGGGCGCGCCGGTTCAGTCTTTGGTGCAGGTTTAGGCTTGGCCTCGGCCTTGGGTGCGGGGGCCGGTTTTTCCTTAGGCTCGGATTTGGCAGGGGACGCGCCCGCTGTCCTGTTGGACAGGCCCAGGCGATGCACTTTGCCGATCACCGCGTTGCGGGTCACGCCGCCCAGTTCCTTGGCAATCTGGCTGGCCGACTGGCCTTCGCCCCACATCTTCTTCAGCAGTTCTACGCGCTCGTCTGTCCAGGACATCGTTAGCCTTTCAAAAGCGGAAAGCGGCCCCGGATTCGGGCCGCCTTGGGAAATCGTCTCAGTCCCCTATTCTAAACACTGCAGCCCGAGTTACAAGCTGTCTTCGAATCAGGTTAAGGGCAAATCATGCAGAATTCCGCAGATCAGACCGCGCGCCGCTTTGGAGCGGTCAACTGGATGGGCCTTTACACGCTGGCGAAGCGTGAAACGTTGCGCTTTCTGGCGGTCTGGACCCAGACCATTCTGGCACCGCTTGTGACGGCCGGGTTGTTTCTGCTGATTTTTAATATTGCTATCGGCCCCAGCCGACCGGATGTCATGGGCGTGCCGTTTCTGGTCTTTCTGGCACCGGGGATCATGATGATGACCGTGATCCAGAATGCCTTTGCAAACACCTCGTCTTCGATGGTCATTTCCAAGGTGCAGGGCAATATCGTGGATACCCTGATGCCACCTCTGTCGCCGCTTGAGATCTTGCTTGGCTATCTGGCGGGTGGAATTGCCCGAGGCATCCTGATTGCATGCGTCGTCGCTGTTGCACTGGCCCTGGTTCTTGGCATCGTGCCACAAAACATCACTATCGCGATGATCTTCGTCGTTCTGGGCGGGGCTTTCATGGGCGCGCTTGGTTTGTTTGCCGGGATTTTTGCAAACAAATTCGACCAGATGGCGGCCATTACCAATTTCATCGTTACACCGCTGGCCTTCCTGTCGGGGACATTTTACTCGGTTCAGGCGCTGCCACCTGTGCTGAACCGTCTGACCCACTTGAACCCCGTCTTCTATCTGATCGACGGGTTGCGTTATGGCATGATCGGAGTCTCAGACAGCTCACCCTGGGTGGGTATGGTGGTTTGTACCTTTGCAACCCTTTTGATCGGAGTGATCACCTGGCACATGCTGCGCACGGGGTACAGATTGAAGGCTTGAACAGAACCCCCCGTGTAAACTGTCTTTTACCGTTCATTTTTGGCGCCTAACCGCTTCGCGCCAAACCAGAATCAACCCTCCGGTCAGAATGGTTAAAGACCCGATCAGGCTGATCCGGTCCGGGATCACATCGAATACCAAAAAGTCATAGAACGCTGCATAAACCAGCGTGGCATAGCTGATCGGCGCCACAAAAGAGGCATCCGCCCGAGCCATGCCGTTGACGAAACAGGCTTGCGCACAGGCCATCAAAGCACCGATTCCAGCCAATGCTGCCCATTGTTCCGATGTTGGCGCCTGCCACACCGCAATCACCGCGACAGAGGCAATTACCAATCCCATCGCGTTGTTCACCAGCAAAATCTGGATTGGAATTTCGCGGCCAGACAGCTTTTTGATGAAAATCAGCTCCATTCCGATCACGGCGGCCGCGGTCAAGGCTAACAAGGCAGCAGGTTGAAAGCTGGCAGGGGTCGGGCGTAACAGAATCAATGCACCTACAAGGGCGACCGCTGCGGCCAGCCAACGCCAGGGACCGACCCCCTCTTTCAGAAGCGGGATCGCCAAAACCATGGCGAAGACCGGATTCAAGAAGGAAATCGCGGTGGCATCTGCAATCGGGATATACGCGACCGATGCGAACATAAGCGTAATTCCCAACCATCCAAAGCTGGAGCGCCCGATATGCAATCCCCAATGCGGGCGTTTGAGCTGTGGACGCAATATCGCGACCGCACTGATGATCACCAGAAAAGCAAACAAAAAACGTCCATGGCTGATCTGCATAGGGTGAAGCGGCGGGCCCAACGCATCCGTCCCAAGCGCCTTTGCCAGCAGTGTTGTGCCAGCCAACAGAGCGCTGGCGGCAAAGATCAACAGGGCTGCAAGGGCGGGGTTTTGGCGTGCAGGCGTCATGTCTCAGCGGTGCGGCAGATAGGCGCGAAAGACAAGAAGGAAATCCTGTTTCGAGCACCGCGTGGCGATAATTATCGACGATTCATTTAGAGGGTTCCCAGATCGAGCTTACGCCGCTATACGACCAGCATGATCAAAACCGCACATATCCTGCGACTCCGACGCCGACGCCTGACCGCGTAACCGGCCCTTTTGATCTATTGCGTGTTCAAAATCCGCGCAAATCCCACCAAATATGTTGACGACCAAGGCTCTGGTGTATCACTCACAGGGCTCAAGCAATTCGAAAAGGATGATCCGATGATCCCGTCCGTTCTGCCGACCTATAATCGCGCGCCCCTGACATTTGTGAAGGGCGAAGGCGCCTGGCTGACCGAGGCGGATGGCCGACGTTTTCTGGACTTGGGCGCCGGGATCGCAGTCAACGCGCTGGGCCACGCCCATCCTGCGCTGGTGGCCGCTCTGACCGAACAGGCGCATGCTCTGTGGCATGTCTCGAACCTTTATAACATCCCACAGCAGCAGGCGCTGGCGGACAAGTTGGTGGAACACACCTTTGCCGACACGGTTTTCTTCACCAACTCCGGTACGGAATCTTGCGAGCTGGCTGTGAAAATGGCCCGCAAATACTTCTATGACAAAGGTCAGCCCGAGCGGGTTGAAATCATCACCTTCGACGGCTCATTTCATGGACGTTCGTCGGCAGGTATTGCCGCGGCCGGATCGGAAAAAATGACCAAAGGCTTCGGTCCGCTTTTGCCGGGATTTGTACACCTGACCTTTGGGGACCTTGATGGCGTTACCAACGCGATTACCGAGCGCACCGCCGCGGTCATGATCGAGCCGGTACAAGGGGAAGGCGGCATCCGCCCCGTGCCTGATGCTGAGTTAAAGGCGCTGCGCCAGATCTGTGACAAAAATGGCCTGCTTCTGATCCTTGACGAAGTGCAATGTGGCGTTGGCCGCACCGGCAAACTCTTCGCCCATGAATGGGCGGGCATTACTCCGGATATCATGATGGTTGCCAAGGGCATTGGCGGTGGTTTCCCTCTGGGCGCTGTACTGGCCACCGAAGACGCTGCCAGCGGAATGACCGCTGGCACCCATGGCTCGACCTATGGCGGTAACCCTTTGGGTTGCGCTGTCGGCTGCGCAGTGATTGACCAGGTCGCAACACCCGCTTTTCTGGAAGGAGTCAATCGCAAGGCGGGTCTGTTGCTGCAGAAACTCGAAGGTCTGGTCGCAGATCACCCCGACGTTTTCGAAGAGGTGCGTGGCTCAGGTCTCATGCTGGGTCTCAAATGCAAGACGTCCAATATCGATATGGTCAATGCGGGCTATGAAAACGAGGTCATTACGGTCCCCGCCGCCGACAACGTCATCCGCTTGCTGCCGCCGCTGACGCTGTCCGAGGACGACATCGCCCAAGCCCTGATCCGCCTGGACAAGGCGGCAACACAGGTCAACTCACAACTCACCAGCGCCTGACCTTTCTTCTTGTTCCAAATAAGGCGGGGGTGTGGGGGCTGGCCCCCACGCACCGCTCAGCCAAAAGCGAAACGACATGAACCACTTTCTCGATATCCATAAAACCGACGCCAACGACCTGCGGGCCATGATTGATCAGGCGGGCGCAATGAAGCGGGCCCGCCTGGGTCGCCCCAAGGCAGCACTTGATGAGGCACAACCGCTCAAAGATCGTATGGTTGCGCTGATCTTTGAAAAGCCTTCAACCCGGACGCGCGTGTCCTTTGACGTGGGTGTGCGCCAGATGGGCGGACAGACCATGGTACTTTCGGGTAAAGACATGCAGCTGGGGCATGGCGAGACAATTGCCGATACCGCGCGCGTCCTGTCCCGCTATGTCGACATGATCATGATCCGGACCTTTGATGAAACCATCCTGACTGAGATGGCGGAATATTCGGATGTACCGGTGATCAACGGCCTGACCGACCGGACCCATCCCTGCCAGATCATGGCCGACGTGCTGACGTTCGAAGAACATCGCGGCCCCATCGCAGGAAAAAAAGTGGTCTGGACCGGAGATGGGAATAACGTCTGCGCGTCGTTCCTGCACGCGGCGGGCCAGTTCGGGTTCGATCTGACATTCACAGGTCCGGCGCAATTTGATCCCGAGGAAGAGTTTATGGGCTTTGCGCGCCAGAAAGGCTCGCAAATCGTGGTGGAACGCGACCCGTTCAAAGCCGTTGAAGGAGCGGACCTGGTGGTCGCGGACACCTGGGTTTCCATGCATGATTCCCAATCGGCCAAAGAACGCCGCCACAATCTGCTGCGCCCCTATCAGGTCAACACGGAACTTATGTCACACGCCAAACCAGATGCGTTGTTTATGCACTGCCTGCCCGCGCACCGTGAGGAAGAGGCAACGTCCGAGGTGATGGATGGTCCGAACTCGGTCATTTTTGACGAGGCCGAAAACCGCCTGCACGCGCAAAAAGCTGTCATGCGTTGGTGCCTGGGCGTTTAGGCTCGTCGGCGGATATCCCAAACCTTTAGCTTGGCGAGCGTCCGTGCGCTCGCCAATAGAACCAGAACGCATAACGTGGTCTTGGTCATGGTTTCCATCGTTCCCTCGATCAGCATCGCGTGAACAACACTGCCGATAATCGTCACCATTGCTAGACCGGTATGGCTAAGCCGCCAAAGGCGAAACCGCAGGTTCAAACGTTGGCGCATGACACCCAACAGAGCCGCTGCAAAAGCTGACCACATCGCGATGACACCCCAATTCGAAAACGGGGTGGCTGAAACAAAAAGCAAGGCGTCGACTACGTCTGGCGGGCTGGTGATCCATAGACCTCCCACATGGATCAATATGGCCACGATCAGTGCCAGACCACACCGCCTGTGCCAATGGCGGCTGGACACAGGGGAAAGTCCAGGCAACCAGCGCCCGGCCAGCAGCGGTTGCAGCAGCAAAAGGCACATTCCGATAATGCCCGCAAATCCGGCGAGAATGTAGATCGGATCACGCCACGCCAGATAAGGGCTATAGGCCGCTGCGATGATCGGGATAGCAAGCGCGGCACTTAACAGCACCCAGATCAAACTGCGCCTCAACACTTCTTAAAGCGGCTGCAATACAAAATGCGCGGCTAGTGTCAAGTCATCTGCACTCGACATCACGGGGCGCAGGAAAACGGTCTCGAACTCCCCGCTGTCATAGGCCAAATGCCCGTGAGGTTGACCGAAGGCGGGCACGATCTGCGGCATCTCCAGCCGAAACTCACCCTTCGCATCCGTCAACGTCGCGCCATGGCTGTGCGGATCGCGCTCGTGCCCCTCGGTCGTGTGCGCCCAGATCTGAATGCGTTGGCCGGGCAGGGGGGCTCCATCGCCTGCACGCCGCACTGTGCCGGTCATCCAGAACCCACCGCCACCGATCTGGTTCACGATAGGTGCTCCGGGACGGTAATTGTTCGATCCGCCCCGCATCGATGGCGTTGGTGCAAGCCCGCTCGCACGTGCTGGTAACAAAAGCCCCGAGGCCCCAGTTGCCACAACAGCGGCAGCTTGGGTAATCAGTGAACGACGGGAGAGCAAAGCGTCAGCCATTGAGAAACCTCCAATCCGCGACCCTTTTCGGTCCGACAACGATACTCAAGATAGCATGGTTCCGATGGATTCCGAGGCGCACCGGATCATAAAATCCTACTCTCACGGTTCTGTGAGACGGACAGGGGCAGCGGCACCGAATCTCTTTGACGTTTCGTTTTACAAGGTGCGATGTTTGTATTCATCGTGTCTGAAACGAAAGGTCGTGCCATGACACAAGTGGATAAAGTCTCAGCCGAGGACATAGCTGCCTTCCGGCGCAACGGTGCTGTTGTCCTTCGGTCAAAGTTTTCGCACGACTGGTTGTCGTTATTGCGCGAAGGCATCGACGCCGACCTTGAAAATCCGACCGACAATTTCACACGCCATACCAAGGACCCAAGCGCTCCCGGCTATTTCGAGGATTACTGGGCCTGGAACAAAATTCCCCAATTTACCGAATTCGTTCATCACTCTCCCTGTGCACCACTTGCTGCTGAACTGCTTGGGGCTCCGTCTGTCAATCTTGTCATGGACAACTGGTTCTTGCGCGAAGCGGGATCAACCTCGCGCCCACCTTTTCATCAGGATCTGTCCTACTTCGATTTTGAGGGCACAATGTGCGTGCTGTGGCTGCCGCTGGAGCAGGTGACGAAGGAAAACGGTATCGCCTTCGTCAAGGGATCACACCTCTGGAACAAGCTTTTCATGCGGGTGCGCTTTGCTGATGGGCATCCGAGTTATGAACCGACTGAAGTTGCCGGGCAAACCTATCACCCGCCACCTGATGTAAACGCGGACCCCGAAGCGTATGACCTGTTGCAATGGGATCTGGAGCTTGGGGACTGCATCTTTTTCGATATGCGAACGTTACATGGCGGGCTATCCGCGACGACCCCGTCGGAAACGGTCCGCCGTTTCACCCTTCGCATGACTGCACCAGATGGAGTCATCCGATACCGCGGCGACTGGGCCGAAGACGAGCGCGCGCAGTTCGAAGCCGCGGGTTATGGCGAAGGCGATAAGATCGACGGCCCCTTTTTCCCCCGCTTATGGCCCCGCTAAGCGGGGGGGCAATGCACCCAATCTGTGCGTTTGCGCACTTTATTGGGCGGAATAAGCGTCTATCTCTTGTTTGAGCGAACGATGGATGGCTTTGCCATCTGCAACCAAGGGAGTGCTGAAATGAGTTGGAATCCGACCCATAATCCTGATTGCGTCTCGGAAAACCCGGCGCTGGACACGCTGATCATCCCGCGTGCCCGCGATCTGGGCGGGTTCGAAGTGCGCCGCGCATTGCCTTCAGTGAAACGACAATTGGTTGGCCCGTTCATCTTTTTCGATCAGATGGGTCCGGCCGAATTCATCACCGAAGG
Organism: Ruegeria sp. HKCCD7303; assembly: GCF_013111185.1. Classification (GTDB taxonomy): domain Bacteria; phylum Pseudomonadota; class Alphaproteobacteria; order Rhodobacterales; family Rhodobacteraceae; genus Ruegeria. Next base: position 228,654 of record NZ_WVRE01000003.1, read on the forward strand.
CGGTATTGACGTGCGCCCCCATCCGCATATCGGACTGGGCACAGTGACCTATCTGTATCAGGGCGAGTTTGAGCACCGCGACAGCCTTGGCACCCACCAGATGATCTATCCGGGTGAGGTCAATTGGATGGTCGCGGGGCGAGGTGTTACACATTCCGAACGCACAAGCGACGAAACGCGTGGTAAAAAGCATAGTCTTTTTGGAATCCAGACGTGGATCGCCTTGCCCGAAGCGCATGAGGATATGGCCCCTGATTTCGAACATCATAAACAGGCCGCGCTGCCGCATCTTCAGGACGCGGGTGCTAGCGCCCGGTTGATTCTGGGCTCGGCCTATGGCGAAACCAGTCCGGTGACTATGTTGTCCGAAACCTTCTATCTGGACGTGCAGCTTGAACCCGGTGCCTCGTTCCCGCTGCCCGATGATCAAGAGGATCGCGGCGTTTATGTCACTCAAGGCTCGGTCGAGATCGCAGGCGACACGTTTGACGAAGGCCGTATGATGGTTTTCCGCCCCGGCGACAAGCTGTCGGTCAAAGCGGGCCCCTTGGGTGCGCGGCTGATGCTGCTGGGCGGCGCGACGCTGAACGAGGACCGGTATATCTGGTGGAACTTCGTTTCCTCTTCGAAAGAAAAGATCGAAACCGCAACGCGTGAGTGGAAAAGCGCCGATTGGGCCAATGGTGCGTTCCATTTGCCACCGGGTGACGATCAGGAGTTTATCCCTATTTCTGAAGAGCTTGAACGGACCAAACCTCGGTTGGCACGTTGACAAGTGCCCCGAAAAGCGGCGGGGTTGTGTAACAGGTCGTTTGCGGTGATCCTTTCAGGTATTTCTGAGGGGGCATTATGAAACTCGTAATTGCAGGTGCGGGCAGCATTGGTTGTTATTGCGGAGCATTACTGGCTCGAGCGGGCCATTCCGTCACCCTGCTGGGCCGCGCCCTTGTGCTTGACCCGATCCGCCAACACGGGCTGACGGTTACGGATTTCGATGGGCTTAATTACACAGCACCAGCCAATTCCCCAGACCTCAGCCAAGATCCAACTTGTTTGGCTCATGCAGAATTGGTCATCGTCACTGTCAAATCGGGTGCCACTGCGGATATGGCCGAACAGATCGCTGCTGAGGCACCGTCGGACGCGCCGATTCTGTCCTGGCAGAACGGGATCGAAAACGCTAAGACCTTGCGTGCTGCCTTGCAGGGGCGAGATGTCCGTGCCGGAATGGTGCCCTTTAACGTGGTGCCTAGTGGACCTACTACCTATCACCGGGCCACCTCGGGCGAAGTCGTCATCGAAAATGGGCCCGGAGATCTGGCCGAGCGTCTCAGCAGCCCGGATCTGCCTGTTTTGGCGAGTGATCAGATCGAGGCCGTGCAATGGGGCAAACTGTTGATCAATCTGAACAACGCGCTGAATGCGCTGTCGGGTTTGACGATCGTGGATCAACTGAAAAGCCGCGACTGGCGTTTACTTGTTGCGGATCAGATGGCCGAGGCGCTTTTGGTTCTCAAGGCGGCGGGGCACCCAGTGGCATCGACCACGCCGCTTCCGGTTTGGATGACCCCGCATATCCTGCGGCTGCCGACTCCGCTGTTTACCCGCGTCGCCGCCCGGATGCTGACGATTGATCCCAGTGCCCGGACGTCTATGGCCTATGATCTGATGGCTGAACGACAAACGGAAATCGACAGTTTGCAAGGCCACATAATACGGTTGGGCCATGAAACCGGGGTGCCGACGCCCATCTGCATACAAGTGTCCGACCTGATCAAACACGCGCCTGATCACCCGCTGACCCCGGATCAGATCAGGTTGTAAGACCCCTTAGGCGAAAGCAGTTAGCATCCAAAAGATTATGGCTGACATGGTCGCGGCAGCAGGTACGGTGATGACCCAGGCCGCTACGATGGTCATAAAATGCGAGCGCCGCACCAGTTTACGACGGCGGTACTCTTCGGGTGCCAGATTATGCCCTGTTGCACGCAGCAGGTTGGCGCGTTTACGTCGCCGTTCGGAGTCCCACTCGCGGAAAAAGCCCACACCAAAAACTGCGCCAACTGCGATATGGGTCGAGCTGACAGGCAGCCCCAGCCAACTGGCCACGATCACGGTGATCGCCGCCGAAAGGGCGACACAGAAAGCCCGCATAGGGTTCAGCTTGGTGATCTGGCTACCGACCATCCGGATCAGTTTGGGGCCAAATAAGAACAGACCAAAGGAAATCCCAAACGCGCCGATAATCATTACCCAAAGCGGAATTGAGACCTTCGACGCGAAATCCCCGAATTCTGCCGCGTGCACAATCGCGGCCAGAGGGCCAACCGCATTGGCCACGTCATTTGCGCCATGTGCGAAACTCAGGAACGTGGCCGAGATGACCAGCGGCAAGCCAAACAGAGCTTTCAGTGACCGCGTTCGGTTTTCAAGCCCTTCGGACTTGCGTCGCACCCATGGGATGGTGGCGGACCAGGCCAGCAGACCTGCGGCCAACCCGATTAGCAGCGCCATCTCAAGTTCGATTTTAACGATGCGTTTAAGCCCCTTTACGGCAAGATAAGTGGCAAAGGCCCCTGCCATCACTGCCACAAGGATGGGCACCCATTTGCGGGCCGCCGCGATCTTATCATTCTGATATTGAATCTTGGTCTGGATCAGCGCCAGAAAACCGGCGGAAATCAAACCACCCAGTACAGGCGAGATCACCCAACTGGCCGCAATTGCGCTCATCGTGCCCCAACTGACTGCACTTAGCCCCGCTGCTGCAATCCCGGCCCCCATGACGCCTCCGACAACCGAGTGCGTAGTCGACACAGGCGCGCCGACCCAAGTTGCCAGATTGACCCACATGGCCGACGAAATCAGTGCTGCCATCATCGCCCAGATGAAAACGTTGCTGTTCTGAACAGACGCAGGATCAATGATCCCTTTGGAAATGGTCGAAACCACATCACCACCTGCCAGCAACGCACCTGCGCTTTCGGCGATGGCCGCGATCAAGATGGCCCCGCCCATAGTCAGTGCGTTTGCACCAACGGCTGGACCCATGTTGTTGGCCACATCATTTGCGCCAATGTTGATCGCCATATAGGCCCCAAAAGCGGCAGCGGCGACCACGATGTAGCTGCCATCGGCCTGACCAAACAGAACGGCCGCTGTCAGTCCTGCAACGACCATGAACGCCAACGCGATTCCCGGTGCCAACAAAGGACGGGAAACGTGTATGTTGGCATTTTCAACGCGAGAAATGCGATGCAGGTCACTGTCCAGCGCCTGCCAGCGCGGCTTGGGGTTTGTGTCAGACATGGGCTTGATCAGTTTTTCAAAGACGGCCCGCAGCTAACGTTTCGATGCTGCAAGGACAAGCCGCATGTCATCAATTTGTTGCGAAGTTGTTACATTTGACGCAGCAGCGACTGTAGTTCAGGTTCCTGCACCTGCGTGGCAGCTTCGGCCGGTGAAAACCACTTTCGTGTCCGCTGATGGGCTTCGGGGAAGTCTTCGACCAGCTTGCGCACCACAATCCGGTATACATTGGTCAGCACCGGTTGCGTCGACCCGTCCTTGAGGATTTTGTCGTAAGTAAAGTGACCGATGGGTTTCTTGTCCACCTTGTCCGCCCGCACTCCGGCCTCTTCCCAAGCCTCCTGCAGCGCCGTTTCGGCCCCGTCCAGACCGTCAATCGGCCAGCCCTTTGGAATGATCCAGCGCCCGGTATCCCGACTGGTGATCAACAGAACCTCATTCTGCCCTTTGTGTTTTCGGGTGCACAAAGCCGCGAACTGCACCCGTCTGGGGCGCAGGAACAAAGGCCGACCAACCTCTTCCCAGATATTTCGCAGTTTTGAACCCATCCGCAGCGTATCAACCATATCCTGTCATCGGAACTGAAGGGACGTAACAGTGGAAATGTTGAATTTCAATTAAATCTTCAGATTTTCCGTATTCGTGAGCGGTTTTCGGTTCGAGTGGCTGAACACTGTTTCAGCCCCGGTCGATCTTGCCTTAGCCGCGTCTGCGCTTTGCCCTCAGCGTTGGGTCGGCTTGTGTTGGGTCTTCCGGCCACGGGTGTTTTGGATACTGGGCCCGCATATCCTTGCGCACGTCCGCGTAAGAGCCAGCCCAGAATCCGGGTAGATCGCGGGTGATCTGGATCGGACGTTGCGCAGGTGACAGAAGGGTAATTTTCAGCGGCGCGCCCCCGACAACCGGGTGACTCGAAACGCCGAACAATTCCTGCAACCGGACCGAGATTTCTGGCACCGCTGCACTGTAGTCAATCGGCACCTTGCGTCCTAGCGGTGTTTCAAACGATCCCGGTGCACGGCGGTCCAGTTCTTGCGTCTGTGCCCAATCCAAACGGGCGCGCAGGGCGGGTAAGAGGTCGAAGCGCTTCCAATCTTCCGCGCTTTTGACGCCTGAGAGCATCGGCAGCAGCCAATCCTCCAAGTCGGCCATCAGGCCTTCGACCGAGAAATCGGGCAGGTCGGTCCCGTCTGCGCGCACCAGTTCGACCCGGGCTGCCAGTCGACCGGCGGCACCGTCCAGTCGCAGCCCTAGGTCGCGGACCCCGTCCAGCATGGCCCGCGCGACATCTTCATCCGGGACTTCCTTCCAGATACGATCATCCAAGGTGATCGCACCGAACCGTTCCTGTCGTCGTGACACAACCCGGCGTTCGCGTTTCGACCACGTGCAACTTTCAACCCAGGCGATTTGATCGCAAAACAAATCCCGGATCTCTTGTTCCGAGATCTGCGTGGCCATGCGTACCTTTGCTTCGCGCGGGTTGCCATCCGTATCGTTCACAACCAAGTAAGGCGCGCCCGCCAGCGTGTCACCATTGTCCAGAACAACGCCCTTGCCGCCCGACAGCACATAGCGCGGTGCTTCTCCTTTGCGCCGCTGTCCGACGCGATCAGGGTAGGCCAGGGCGACCATGGCCGCAGGGCTCAGGCGCTCGGACCCGTTCTTGGCCTGCGCCCGCAGTCTTTTGGTTTCGGCCTGGATACGGTCTATGGCGCCCATATTCACCTGCCATACGCGGTTACGCTGAAACGCACGCACGTCGCGCAACGCCTCTTGCCGTAGCGCGATATCGACCGGGGCGCCGCGCAAGGGGTCACGTTCAGCCATAAGTGCCGCCAATGGCGCAGCTTGCGAACCTGCGCTTTCCAACATGTGACCCAGCCGGGGGTGCAGAGGTAACGCGGCCAAGGCTCGCCCGTGATCAGTGATCCGCCCCTTATCGTCCAGTGCGCCAAGCATCGTCAGCAATGCCCGTGCCTCGGCCAGTGTTCCGTCGGGCGGCGGTGTCAAAAAGGCCAGATCATTGGCGTCCGCGCCCCACAACGCCAGTTCCAACGCCAGTCCGGTCAAGTCAGCTGCCTCGATCTCGGCGGGCGGGTAGGCGGCCAGCGCGCCTTCTTCACCTTTTGACCACAGCCTATAACACACGCCTTCGGCCACACGGCCCGCGCGACCCGCGCGTTGCGTCGCTTCGGCCCGCGTCACGCGTTCTGTGACCAACCTCGACATGCCCGAGCCCGGATCAAACCGTGCCCGCCGCGCTTGCCCCATATCCACGACCACGCGGATATCTGGGATGGTCAAAGAGGTTTCGGCAATCGACGTCGCCAGCACCACTTTGCGCCCGCTTTTAGCGGGGGCAATCGCTGCGCGCTGGGCGGCAAAGGGCATTGCCCCGAACAATGGATACACGGCACAGGCTTCAGATAGTCTGGCTTTCAAGGCGGCCTCGGCCCGCCGGATTTCGCCTTCACCGGGCAGGAACACCAAAAGACCACCTCCTGTGGCGCGCGTTTCACGTTCGGCCTGTACCACCAGTTCTACCAGCGCATCCAAACGACGTGCTTGTAGCCCCAAGGGGCGATCCAGCCAGCGGGTCTTGACAGGAAAGCTGCGCCCCTCGGACGTGATCAGCGGGGCGTCCATCAATTGGCCAACGGGCTCGGCATCCAAGGTGGCAGACATGGCCAGCAGGATTAGGTCATCCCGCAGCGCACCTGCCACCTCGAGGCACAGCGCAAGCCCCAGATCAGCGTTCAAAGAGCGTTCGTGGAATTCGTCGAAAATCACCGCGCTGATACCGGGCAGGTCAGGGTCTGATTGCAGCATTCGGGTCAGGATGCCTTCGGTGACGACCTCGATCCGCGTGTCCTTGGACACTTTCGCATCGCCACGTACACGGTAGCCCACGGTCTGCCCCGCGCGCTCTCCCAGAGTTTCGGTCATCCGCTCTGCCGCTGCCCGCGCAGCCAGCCTTCGGGGTTCCAGCATCACGATCTTGCCGTCGCACAGATCGGCCTCGAGCATCGCCAACGGCACCCGCGTGGTCTTGCCTGCGCCTGGCGGTGCCTGCAGCACTGCGCGTCCACGGGCACGCAAGGCATTCAGCAAGGCGGGAACGGCGTCATCTATTGGCAGGCGATTGGTCATGTGCACCTTATCCGCCATCGTGCTGGCGGCGTCCAGTTCCCGCACTTGCACAAGCTGCAGGCCATGAACGAAATGCCGCAGGATTTGTTTTGCGCGCAATTCCCGTGCTCTTCGGTCTGGACAAATACCCCCCGACCACGGCAACTATTCCTGCCTCAGGGAACGGAACAAGCATGCAGACAGACAGTTTAAGTGACAGGATATTGAACGGCGAGCGTCGTGCGCTGGCGCGTGCCATCACTCTTGTCGAAAGCAATCGTGCTGATCATCGGGCGCAAGCCAGCGAGCTTTTAACTCAGCTTGCGGGATCGGGACGTCAGGCGTTGCGGATCGGTTTGTCGGGGACGCCCGGGGTTGGCAAGTCCACCTTTATTGAAAGCTTCGGCATGATGCTGACTGGGCAAGGACTGCGCGTGGCTGTTTTGGCGGTCGATCCGAGCTCGGCACGTTCGGGTGGTTCGATTCTGGGCGACAAAACCCGGATGGAACGCCTGAGTCGGGAAAAAAATGCCTTTATCCGGCCTTCTCCCAGCCAAAGCCACCTTGGCGGCGTAGCCCGTCGTACCCGTGAGGCCATCGCCCTGTGCGAGGCGGCGGGTTATGATGTGGTGCTCATCGAAACGGTCGGTGTGGGGCAGTCGGAGACGGTTGTTTCCGAGCTGTCGGATCTGTTCCTGCTGTTGTTGGCCCCTGCGGGCGGAGACGAATTGCAGGGTGTGAAACGCGGCATAATGGAGATGGCCGACATCATCCTGATCAATAAGGCTGATGGCGACCTGAGGGCCACTGCCACACGCACCTGCGCGGACTATGCGGGCGCGTTGCGATTGCTGCGTAAACGTCCGCAAGATCCCGAGGGTTTTCCCAAGGCCATGACCGTATCAGCGGTTGAAGAACATGGGCTGGAGCAGGCGTGGGACGAAATGCAATCCTTGACCCAATGGCGTCGGGACAATGGCATTTGGGAAGCCAATCGCGCGGCGCAAGCACGGTATTGGTTCGACCAAGAGGTGCGTCACGCTCTTCTTGCGCGCCTCGACACACCGCAGGCCAAGGCCGAGATGGAGCGTCTGAACGCCGAAGTCTCAGCCGGGCATTTGAACCCGGCAAAAGCGGCAGAGGAACTGCTCGGTGCACTGACCTGATGGTCGGGTTTGGTTGGGGAGCCTACGGGCTGTGCAAAATAAAAGATTTCGCGCGGCCTGTCTTGACCCTCCCGGCGATTCCCACTACACGCATCCAACCAGTTTTCGGGCGCGACTTCGGGTTGCGCCCCTTGTGATTTGGCCAAGGGTCTGAAGCCCGGCCTCCAGAAACAAAGGAAGAAACCATGTCGCGCCGTTGCGAACTGACCGGAAAAGGCCCGATGACTGGCAACAATGTCAGCCACGCCAACAACAAAACCAAACGTCGTTTCCTGCCGAACCTGAACGACGTCACCCTGCAGTCCGAGACCCTGGGTCGCGGTGTTAAACTGCGCATCTCGGCAGCTGCGCTGCGCTCGGTAGACCACCGCGGTGGTCTGGACGCGTTCCTGGCTAAAGCCAAGGACGAAGAGCTGTCGGCAAACGCTCTGAAAGTGAAAAAGGAAATCGCCAAGGCGCAAGCCTCGGCCTAAGCCTTTATTCTCTTACGTAATTCAAGGCCCCGTACCCTTTTGGTGCGGGGCTTTTTTGCTCTGTGGCTATATGGCGGCAATTCGCATTGTTCCCGAATTCGAAATAATTTTTCTCGATTGGTGAATTTCTTCACATACAGAGATTCGAATCTGACTTAACGTTAGGTCATTCATCAGGCGGGGGCCCGAATATGTCGTTAAAAAGTTTCTACATTTTTCTGTTTCTGGCCGCTGTGCTCCGCAAGGCAATTGCAGCCTGCGCGCAGATACAGCGCAAAGTGAACCGGTCGCACACCAGCTTTACTGCAAGCGAAGTGAAACGACCTGGGGTGGACTACTGAGAACCGCTTCAAGCGCGACCCTTTAGCGCTTGAAGCGCCTTTGCACGCTGACCTATACCAAGGTCAGGATGAGACCTAAGACCGCCAGTATTCTGCCGTTTGTTTTATCCCTGCTTCTGGTGCTGACCGGGCAGGGTCTTGCCATGTCGCGCGGCATGAATAGTGCTGTTGGCCAGATGGTATTGTGCACCGGAAATGGCCCGGTCGTTGTCTACATGGATGAAAGTGGGCAACCTATTGCGCCACCGCACTATTGCCCGGATTACGCGCTGTCCCTCATGGGGGCAATTGCCGCGACCCATCCCACATTGCCCGCAGCGCCGGAACTTGCGCAACCCGCGCCATTGCGAGATGTGGGCAACCAGATCGCATTGCCGGTGCCGCGCGCTCCGGCCCGCGCGCCGCCTTCTGTTGTTTGAAACCCATCTTTTCTAAAGTTTTGAACAACAAGGAGAGGCGCGATGTCCCTCAAATCCAAACTGCTTGCAACCTTGGCCGCAGTCACGCTGGCCGTTCCCGCTCTGGCCGATGGCACCATCAAGGTGGATGACGCTTATGCCCGCTCTTCGGGCAAAACGGCCAAGGCTGGTGCCGCTTTCATGATGATCGAGAATCAGGGCGTCGCAGATGACCGCCTGATCGGCGCAACTTCGGACGCCGCGGCCCGTGTTGAGCTGCATACACACGAGGTCGACGATAACGGCGTGGCCAAGATGGTGCATGTGGAAGAAGGCTTTGTCATTCCCGCTGGCGAAACCTACATGCTGAAACGCGGCGGGGCTCATGTGATGTTCATGGGCCTGACAGCGCCTTTCGAGCAAGACGCAATGGTGCCCGTCACTCTGATTTTCGAGAATGCCGGCGAGGTCGCGATCGAGATACCCGTTGATCTGGAACGTCAAGACAAAGGTGGTCATGGCGGTCACGGATCTCACGGAGAGAGCACGGATTAAAGCGCGCCTGTCTTTGCGCCACGTTGCACCTTTTCCATGCATCAGGCCGGGCATTGCCCGGCCTGAGTGCGTTTGTTGAGGGGGGTGGCTTTTATTTATTCACGGTCTTTAGTCCGACCCGATCACCCGCTTTTCGGAACCGGGAGGCCAGCCAGAACATGACAGCAGCGATTGCAAGCGCCGAAAAGGCGATACCCCACCCAAGCGCCACCAATGCCACCGCTGGCCAGATCATCAGAACCAGCCCGACAACCAGGGCAACAAAGCCCGAAACCCGCATTGATCCGCGTTGCGGGTCTCGCTGGTGCATCTGCTGAGCGGCGGCCAGTGAACCGATCCCGATGATAAGCGCCCATGCACCCAACAGGAAAAAGGCAAGCTTGACCGTGCCTTCCGGCCAGATCAGCAGGATCAGACCGATCACTAGCGCGCCGATCGCGGCACCTCCTAAAACACCACGGCGTCCAACCCCCAAAAGAGTCAGGCCGCCATCCAGGATCAATAGTACTCCGACCAGTTGCAACAGCACGGCGATGCTGCCAGAGGGCCAGAACAGCGCAGCAATGCCAACAATCCCCGCCAACGCTCCACGCAGTAAAAAGGTCCACCAGAGATTGGATAGCTGCTCGCCCAGCAAGTCGCGCTGGGCCATGCTGCCATCCTCCAGGATTTCGCCGGTTTTGGGTTCTTGGTCGGCCATGGCTGATCCTCCAATCGTTTCGGGCGCAATCTAAGCAAAAAATATAGTGTTGTCTGCATCTTATGAGGGTCGTGCCAGCAATTGCTCAACCCAGTTAGGCACCGTCTCTGACGCCTTGCCAAGGATATATGTGTCAAACCCCGAGGCCCCAAGCGTTGGCTCCAGATTAATCTCGACGGTTTGCGCGCCTGCCGCTTGTGCCTCGTGCACAAAGGCTGCTGCTGGATAGACCTGACCCGATGTGCCAATAGCCGCAAAGAGCGACGCGCTGGCCAGATGGTCGTAAATCGCATTCATGTGGTAAGGCATTTCTCCGAACCAGACTACATCAGGACGGGCTGTTGGCCGGTTGCAGGAGGGGCAGGGTTCTGCGACCGCCATCTCGGGCGGGGCAGTCCAGCGGTGCCCACAGTTCGAACACAACGCGCCGGCCAAGGTGCCGTGCATGTGAATGACATTCCGTGCACCACCGGCTTCGTGCAGGCTGTCGACGTTCTGAGTGACAATCACCACTTCACCGGGCCAGTCGCATTGAAGCCGGGCCAGTGCTTTGTGGGCGGCATTGGGTTTCACGCCAGCCGCCTGAACGCGACGGGCATTGTAAAATCCCTGAACCAAGGCCGGATTGCGGGCAAAGCCTTCGGGCGTGGCCACATCCTCGATCCGGTGCTTGGCCCACAATCCGCCCTCATCGCGAAAGGTACCTAGCCCACTTTCAGCGGAAATTCCGGCTCCGGTCAGAATGACAATCTTTTCCATGTCCTCTCCACACGGTACAGCTTGCATATGTCACACCGTATCCTCTTTGTCTGTTTGGGCAACATCTGCCGGTCCCCTGCGGCCGAAGGCGTCTTTCGCGATCGCGCGCCGCATCACGCAACCGACAGTGCCGGAACCATGGGTTGGCACGCAGGCAACCCGCCTTACGGCCCCATGCAGGCCGCCGCAAAAGCCAGAGGATTTGACCTTAGCGACCTGCGTGCCCGACAGTTTACAGCCGCCGACTTTGATCGGTTCGATCTGATCATTGGCATGGATGCCAACAACATCGCGGATATTGAGGATCTGCGTCCTACGGGCAACGCCACGCCTGTGCGCCTGCTGACCGACTTTGCCCATGAAACCCAGTCTGATCATGTGCCTGACCCCTATTATACGCGGGATTTCGATGGTGTGCTGGATCTGATCGAAACAGCAGTAGCCGGCTTGGCCGCTCATCTGGAGCGCTAGCCGCCGATCACCTTCAACTGACCGTTCAGCCAGGGCAGTTTGTTAAGGGCCGGTTCGATGATCTGGTTTTGCATCAGCCGACGTGTCATACCTGCGACCTCCTGCGGGACCTGATCCGACCAATCGGTGCGGGCCAAAAGCGAGATCGTGCGAGAGAAATCTCCAAACGGGGCAGGGTGCGCCTCCAACCCGTCATGGAAGCGTGCCGCGCGCATGAAGCCCAGCGGCGTCGTGATTGCCCAACCCAAACCCCGCGCGACCATGGCCATCAAAGCCATGTGTGAGCCGATCTCGAACCGTTCCTCGAACTCTTTCCCGTCGCGCGCCATATGCGCTTCGATCTGGCGGCTGATCAGTTGCTCGCGCGCGTAACGCAGAAACGGCAAGCTCTCTTGCACGGCCTCGACCGCGCCCGAACCCTTTGGGGCCACCAGAATGAACGGATCGCGGACCAAAGGATACTCGATCACGCCTTCCAGCGCCTCACCGCTATGGGCGGTGATCGCCATGTGGAGGCGCTGCTCGGCCAAAGCTTCAAACAGATCGAGGCTCGACAAGGTGATCAGTTTGAATTTCGAACGGGTCAGGCTATCGGCCAGCAATGTGGCCAACCGTGGAGTCAGATCATTGTCGAAATCGTCGATCAACCCGATGGAAAGCGTGGTCAGATGACCCAACTCCATGACCGAAAGCTCGCTTTGGGCCACCTGCAATTCGGCCAGCACAGCCTCGGCCCGCGCCAGAAAGCTGCGCCCGGCCTGGGTCAGCCGCATAGGCCGCCGCCCGTGATCAACCAGATCGGTGCCTAGCGCCTTTTCCAAATTGCGCAGTTGCTGGGATACGGACGGCTGGCTGAGCCCGGTGATCTCGGCGGCCTGCGCTACCGATCCCGTCCGCGCCAAAGCCTCGAACACCTCAAGGCCCCGCAGGGTCAGCCCTTTCATCACCATCGCACATCCCTTTCGCTGCGCCTTTTCTGAGGCGCAGCGTGGATCAGGTCAAGGATTTGCGGTGCGTTAGCTGCAGATCGCCTGCGCCATCTGGCCGAAGTTTTGATACCGATCCCACAGCGCATCATCACGCGCCGTGCGCGACATTTTCAGCTCTTGCGCCTGATGGGGGTCTTCGAACCACTTCGAGACGGTCTTCTGGTCACTGCGCGTCAGTGCCTGATCTGCCACGCGCTGAATGCAGCTGCACCGATCACGTGTGGCCGCCGCCCGATCCGACGCCAGGCAGGCGCGCTTGATCTGCGCGGCCTCAACCTGCGGAGCGATGGCCGTCATCGTTGCGGCACAGAAAGCGATTAAGAGGAACTGTTTCATGCTCATGCCTCGTTTTTGCCTGCCCTGAGGGATCTTGTGCCCCTCTCAGTCTGAGCGGGAGTATGAATCAAAGTGGTTAACGGATCAATCGTACGTTGCAAAAAAGTGATTGCACGAGTCGGAAACGCCTAGCCCGCAGGGCGGGCTTCAACTCGGCATTCATCTGAAAGAGTGTAACCCGCACCCATCGCGACATAGCTTGATTGCTGGACTATTGGCTATACGGTTGTTCCAACACTCAAGTTTATGAACGCGGAAGTTTTAATGAAACTAAAAACAACAGGACTATACTTAATCGCGACTTTGATGTTTGTGTTCGGCATGGCAGAGCAAAGCACTGCTCAAGATCGATCAGACGACCTGGATAGACCTGTCAGAGTGCTCATTTCAGGCATCTCCGGTCAACTCGCCACTGAAGTAACCGGCGGGGATTTCAATCAGAAGATCGACTTCAACTATCCTTCAAAACAACTTTCTGATTTTGACCTTATGGTAATTTTTACCGACCATTTTTTTGAGGCTCTCGATGAAGAAATCGTAAGGGCGCTCGGATTTGTCGAAAGCGACTTTCAAAGTAATGATGAAGACAATTTTCTAACCGTATTGACGGCGGAGTTTGAGGGGGATGAAACACCATTCCCAATCCTCGTGATTAACCGGCGCCACTTCTATGCTCGGGATCGAACTTGCCATGTTCCTTTGCTTAGGGACCTAATTTTGAAAGCTGATTGGCGTGGCGTTCTTGATCGAGAGCGGGACTATAAGCTGGCTTCAGATTGCGGGAATTCATCGTAGGCTCAAGCAATTGTCAAACGGCTTGCCGAGGTGAACAAGTCGAAGGACGTTGTATAGTATCGTCGGCGCACTCAATCCACCTTGACCAACCCACGATTCCTCTACATATCCCCAACCCATGACAGACCTCGCTCATATCCGCAATTTCTCCATCGTCGCGCATATCGACCATGGCAAATCCACCCTTGCTGACCGGCTCATCCAAGAGACCGGAACGGTCAAGGATCGCGACATGAAGGAACAGCTGCTCGACAGCATGGATATCGAGCGCGAGCGTGGCATCACCATCAAGGCCAACACGGTCCGCATCGACTATACGGCGGATGATGGTGAGCATTACGTTCTGAACCTGATCGACACGCCCGGTCACGTGGACTTTGCTTATGAGGTCAGCCGGTCCATGCGCGCGGTCGAAGGCTCTTTGCTGGTTGTGGACTCGACCCAAGGAGTCGAGGCGCAGACTTTGGCGAATGTGTACCAAGCCATCGATGCCGATCATGAGATCGTGCCGGTGCTCAACAAGATCGACCTGCCTGCCTCCGACTGTGACCGTGTGGCCGAACAGATCGAGGATGTGATCGGCATCGACGCGACTGATGCCATTCAGGTCAGCGCCAAGACGGGGCAGGGCATCCACGAAACGCTGGAAGCCATTGTGAAACAGCTGCCCGCACCGCAGGGCAACTTGGATGCGCCACTCAAGGCGATGCTGGTGGATTCGTGGTACGACGCTTATCTGGGCGTCATCGTTCTGGTCCGCATCATGGACGGCACGCTGAAAAAGGGGATGCGGGTCAAGTTCATGTCGAACAACACGCTGCACCATGTCGACCGCGTCGGCGTTTTCCGTCCCGAGATGGAGATGGTCGACAGCCTCGGCCCCGGTGAGATCGGTTTTCTGACCGCATCCATCAAACAGGTCCGCGACACCCGAGTGGGTGACACGATCACCAATGACCGTAACGGGACTGAGGACGCGCTGGACGGCTTCAAACCCGCGCAGCCGGTGGTGTTCTGTGGCCTGTTTCCTGTGGACTCGGCCGAATTCGAAGACCTGCGGGATGCGATCGACAAGCTGGCGCTGAACGACGCCAGCTTCAGCTTTGAAATGGAAACCTCGGCCGCGCTGGGCTTTGGCTTCCGCTGCGGCTTCCTGGGGCTTCTGCACCTTGAGGTCATCCGCGACCGCATCGAACGCGAATATGATATCGAGCTCATCACCACCGCGCCGTCGGTGATCTATCACGTCTACATGAAAGACGGTGAGATGATCGAGCTGCACAACCCCGCCGACATGCCCGACCCGTCCAAGGTCGACCATATCGAGGAACCGCGTATTAAGGCGACTATTCTGGTGCCCGACGAGTATCTGGGTGACGTACTGAAACTCTGCCAGGATCGCCGCGGCATCCAGCTGGACCTGACCTATGCCGGTAGCCGCGCCATGGTCGTCTATGACCTGCCGCTGAACGAGGTCGTCTTCGACTTCTACGACCGCCTGAAATCAGTGACCAAAGGCTATGCCTCGTTCGACTACCAGATGACCGGCTATACCGAGGACAATCTGGTCAAGATGTCGGTGCTGGTGAATGACGAACCGGTCGACGCGCTGTCGACCATGGTTCACCGCGACCGGGCCGAGATGCGGGGCCGGGCGATGTGCGAAAAGCTCAAGGACCTGATCCCGCGCCACATGTTCAAAATCCCGATCCAGGCCGCCATCGGAGGCAAAGTCATCGCCCGCGAGACCCTCTCGGCCCTGCGCAAGGACGTGACCGCGAAGTGTTACGGAGGCGACGCCACGCGGAAGCGCAAACTGCTGGACAAGCAGAAGGCGGGTAAGAAGAAGATGCGTCAGTTCGGGAAGGTCGATATCCCGCAGGAGGCGTTTATTTCAGCGTTGAAGATGGACAGTTAGTAAGTGGCACTATTTAATTTAAATCCCGACGATGTTTTTACTCCTCGTTCGGCCAACGTCAATCCAAGGTTGTATGTTCCAAGACCCGATCTTGAAGAAGAGCTTTCCGATGGTTTGACTGAGAGTCAGCACTTGGTCATTTTCGGTGAAAGCGGCAATGGAAAATCTTGGCTATACAAGAACGTTTTTGAGTCAGCTGATGTATACTATGAAGTGATTAACCTAGTCCAAGCTTCGGCTTTCGGATCTCTTGCAGCGGCGTTTGAGGACAAGCTCGATAGAAGGGAAGAGCTTGAAAAAACAGAATACGAAAAGTCGACTTCTGCAGGCATGAAACCCAGCGGTGTAGGCGCCGACTTCAAAGGTACTTGGAAGTACGTGCGAGGAAGAAAAGAACCTTTTGAACGGGTGCTGGCCTACATTCGGAAGAAGGCGGGAAGGTGGAAGCGAGCAGTCGTAGTTTTTGATAATTTCGAACAAATTGCTTCTAGCGAAGAGCTCTGCAAACAAGTCTCAAATTGCATCATTTTGCTGGATGATCCGATTTACGCTGAATACGGTGTTAAGATCGTGCTTGTCGGCACCCCAGCTGGAATTGATGAAATTCTAGCAAAGAGCGGAAATATTCAGACAATTTCGTCTAGACTAAAGGAAATCCCTGAGGTTGAGAGAATGTCCGTAGATGAAGCCAAAGTTCTGATGAGGCTGGGACTAGAAGACCTTCTTCGCTTGCAGATATCAGGAAAAAAAGAAGTCTTTTATGATCGGCTTTTAAAGATTACTGATCGTATCGCGCTTGAGCTTCAGGAGCTAGGCCTGAGAATTGCAAAAGAGGCGAGAAAGAAAAATAATACAATTGATCAACTGGTGTTGAACCGCGCTATCGCGAAGTGGGCAAGGAATTCAATCCGCTCCTATTGCACGATGGTATCAAGCCGGTTGAACTCAAGGGAAACAAAAGCGGCGCGTAGAAACCAGTGTATCTATGCGTGCGGGATTATTGAAAAAGAGAGTTTTACTTACCGTGAGATCGAAGCTTCGATACGAGAGCTTTTTCCAGCCTCCACTAAAGGAGTAACTTTGAACGTCTCTGGTGAACTATCCCGTTTGGCAAAAGGCGATAAGCCTTTGCTGAAGAAACTGCCAAATGACGAGGCTTATAGGTTGAGTAGCCCCAAAGTTCGAATGGCTATCAGAGCGATGCTGGAGATTTCCAACGGTAAAGTTGTTAAGTCTCTTGAGGATTTATAGCAAACCGTTCGAACTAGATTCGAATTGGCTTAGTTAGTGTCGATCGACGAATACGTAATGCGCCGCTAAACCCACCCGCCCCCGTGGGGCGACGCGTTTGCGCCTCCCCTCGGGCCGGCGCGGCCCTCAGCTCTTTTGATCGAAAGGTTTTGAAAGCCCGCTCTACGGGTAAATTGGGGGGGGTAAAACCCACCCTACGTAGGATGCGTTTTCAACCCATCACCCACACTGTGACCCACCTCACAGCCCCAACCCCATCCCCCTGCTACACTTGACCCTACGGAACCGTCTGCAGGAGGCCGAAATGTCCACATCCATGATCCCCATCATCGCCCTCGGGGCGGCGGGTCTCTATTCCGTGGCCATGATCTCGATGAAGTTCTGGTGGAAAATCCCCGGTGTTGGCCTGACCCTTCTGATCGTCGCCACATTGCTGGCCGCCGCAACTCTGGAACTCGCCGCGCTGCGCAATGAACGGTTGGGCATCATCTATACCGGCATTCTGGGGGCCGAGGTTGTTCTGATCGCCATCGCTTCGTATTTCCTGTTCGGCGAGAACTTTTCCTATCGCGAGGGGGTCGGTATCGCGCTGGTCATTGTTGGGACAGCTCTGGCCTGGGCCTGATGCCCCATTCTAAGCTCCCGGTGAACCAATCATGAAGTTTCCCTTAGGTAAGTTGTAACCTGTGAGCGCCCTCCCAATCTGTTGACCAGACGAAAAGGAGAGAGCCCATGACCAGATACATGACTGCCGGAGCAGCCGCTTTGGCCACGACACTCACCCTTGGAACGGCCGCTCTGGCCGATACCACGCCCGACCTGCGCGGCACGTGGCTGGGGTCTTACACGACCGTCCAACCCAGCCACTACTACAAGGGCGATCAACCCCGGTTCAATCAGGCCGAATGGATGCTCGACGTCCAGATGCAGGAAGACAATGTCTTCTGGGGGCCCAGCAAGTGGCGCCGTGATGGCGATACAGAATGGAATGAGTACGAGGCCACCGGCACCATAAGTCTCGATGGCTCGGGGTCTATTGGCATCGTTGAAACCTCACCGCTGGTGATCGGAGCCAATGCGCTGATCGATGCGCGGTATGAGGATGGCAAGATCTATGCGGATTTCCGTAGCCTGCGGAATGGAACGACCTACAGCACCGTTCTGGAACGTCAGGTGAACTGAAGCGGTTCCGGCCCGGTCGGACAGTAGGGGGTATGGACCGCCGCCCGATTGTCTGCGCGGCGGAGGTGTAGGTTAGCCAGCCGGGCCGGGCCGCTTCTCAGTAAAGCAACCATTGTCTCCACCAGGGGAGGTGGGCCGGGTGGCGCACATTGCCCGCGACAGGGTTCAGTTGGTTTTGGGTCAGAATGCGGTGTTCCTCGACCCATGGGCATCTGGACCTCGCGGACCTTTAGCGCGGCGTTGCGTGCGGTGACTTACGCGCCATCCGGTCCCAGTTCATGCGATAGTGTGTTTCTCTCGCGTCTGAGTGCGCGATTCGATAGTTTGAGGCGCAGAGAACTTGTCAAACCCGGTGTTTTTCGCCCGGCAGAGTGCATGTTGGCGTTCGCGCTTGCAGCATTGCGCGGAAAAAGGGCGGTTTCTACCCGTATTGGCAAATGCTCCATCAACCCTGCGCAGTGCCGCGCTTTCTCGGATTATCCACAGAAATGTCCCTGCGGATATCAACATTTTATCCCCGTCAATTTTTCATGCTGCAGTGCTATTTTCTTGTCCGAAGCCGGCCGGAATGCCAAAGTCCTGACACCGCCCAGGATCCTCGGAGCCAAAGGCGGTACGCAAAGGGCCGGAGGGTTGGAGCGATTGAGAGGGTCTTGGGATTTTCTCTGAACTTCAAAGACTTACCGTTGAGGTCAGGTGATTGCGGGCAACCCGCCCACGTCAGTTGATCATCCTCTTGGTTTACCGATGCATGCTGTGTTTCCCTATGGGTTCGCAGCAATCGCCAAAGCCCCCTGTGGGGCTGAGGCAAAAGGATCGGAACGTCCCTCGGGGCGCGCCGACCCGGTAAGGCGTCAGGCGTATCCGAAAGGGTACATGCAAAGACCGCGTCTGCGCACCTGACGCCTTTTCCTTTGCCGGATCACGGTTTCATACAGGCTACCACTCACCCCTCTTCTGAACGGGAACGGGGCTCTTTTGCGCGAACAAAAGAGCCCCGGTATTTGGCTTGTGATCAAGTCGTAGGGCCAAGCGTCCAAGCGCGGATGCTTGATAGTGACACCGGAGCCCGTCTTTCTTGAAATGCCGATGCTTGGTGATCAGGGTCAGAAACGCTTACAGGTTTTCCTGCACGTCTGTTGCAGCGTTCTGGATGGCATCCCCGGCTTTTTCGATGTCTTTGCCAGCGCCTTTTGCAGTTTCGCAGGCGGTCAGGGCAAACAGGCTCAGGCCAATCAGAAATACACGGATCATAGTCGTCTCCTTGGTGCTCGATAAATTTTCGGTAGCAGCTTTCTACTGACCAGACCAGTAGTTAGGAGGCGTCTCTGTCGCAGAATAGCTCGTAGACAACTTCAAGAATCCGACGTGGACGATCGTCTGCCAAACGATAGTAGATTGCTTTGCCTTCCCGCCGAGGTACGACCAATCCTTCAAGGCGCAAACGCGACAACTGCTGGGATACGGCGGCTTGCCGCGCGGACAAAAGCCCTTCCAGTTCTGTGACGGACTTCTCACCAGATACCAGATGGCACAAAATCATCAGGCGTCCTTCGTGACTAATTGCCTTTAGAAAATTAGATGCAAGCGCGGCGTTTTCTACCATGCGATACATGTCTTCTTGGGGCATGTCCTGGGACAACTGTGGAAGTGCCATCGTTCTAGTTCCTTGCTAACCCCGTCAATGGGTAACGTTATCATATTACAGCGCAACTACGCCGTTCACTCAACTACATGTTTCGTGCATTTTGTTCCATATGTATAAATCAAAATACCGTGATGAGTGAAAGGGGAACCCTCGCCGCTTTTCCCCGTATACTAAGGCTGTGTGGTTTAGGCGGTGGCTCAAAAGTATTCCGGATCGCGAACAACGGGTCGAGCTGTGCGGAATTGGTGTCATCCTACATTCCTTCATCGTTCTCGCTTGCCCCCCCTTGCAGCCCCCCCGAGCCAACACTAAGACTTGGGTAATACTTGTTGGGGTAGTGTCCCGATCCATAGCAAAGCAGGCAGGTTCCGAATGTTCGATCCCGTAGATACCTACATGAATACGCTCGTTCCCATGGTCGTCGAGCAGACCAGCCGGGGCGAACGCGCTTACGATATTTTCTCACGTCTGCTGAAAGAGCGGATCATCTTCATCAACGGCCCGATTCATGATGGAATGAGCCATTTGGTCGTCGCGCAGCTGTTGCACCTTGAGGCCGAGAATCCGAACAAGGAAATCTCGATCTACATCAACTCGCCTGGTGGTGTAGTAACAAGCGGTTTGTCTATTTACGATACAATGCAGTACATCAAGCCGAAATGTTCCACATTGGTGATCGGTCAGGCGGCGTCGATGGGGTCGGTTTTGTTGGCTGGTGGCGAGAAGGGAATGCGTTTCTCCTTGCCCAACAGCCGTATCATGGTTCACCAACCCAGCGGTGGCTACCAAGGCCAAGCCAGCGACATCATGATTCACGCAGCCGAGACGCAAAAGCTGAAGGATCGCCTGTATGACATTTACGTGCGTCATACCGGGCAGACCAAAAAGGCGGTTGAAAAAGCGCTGGACCGTGACAATTTCATGAGCCCGGAAGAGGCGAAAGACTGGGGCCACATCGACGAAATCGTCGAAAACCGTGCAAAAATGGACACAGATGAGGCCTGAGACCGACACTCCGCGCCTTGGGCGCGGGGTTCATTTTGAGATTGTAGCCGCCAGAGTGCTGGCCTAAGCTGCACAAACAGGCGTAAGCGCATCCCTGACGGGGTGCAGGGACGAGGCCCGAAAGGTAGATCATGGCGACGAATTCAGGCGGCGACGGTAAGAACACGCTCTACTGCAGTTTCTGCGGGAAAAGCCAGCACGAGGTGCGAAAACTGATCGCAGGCCCGACCGTATTCATCTGTGATGAATGTGTCGAGCTGTGCATGGACATCATCCGCGAAGAGACCAAGGCCAGCGGGCTGAAGTCGTCTGATGGCGTTCCAACGCCAAAGGATATTTGCGAGGTTCTCGACGATTACGTGATCGGTCAGGCCACAGCCAAGCGTGTTTTGTCGGTGGCGGTTCACAACCACTACAAACGTTTGAATCATGCTCAGAAAGCTGGCAGCGATATTGAACTGGCGAAGTCGAATATTTTGCTGATCGGTCCCACCGGTTGCGGCAAGACTCTGCTGGCTCAAACACTGGCCCGCATCCTGGATGTTCCGTTCACCATGGCTGACGCAACGACGTTGACCGAAGCTGGCTATGTGGGCGAAGATGTCGAAAACATCATCCTCAAGCTCCTTCAAGCCAGTGAGTACAACGTTGAGCGCGCGCAGCGCGGCATCGTCTATATTGACGAGGTCGACAAGATCACGCGCAAGTCCGAAAACCCATCGATCACGCGCGACGTGTCGGGCGAGGGCGTGCAGCAAGCGCTGCTGAAGCTGATGGAAGGCACCGTGGCCAGCGTTCCGCCGCAAGGAGGGCGCAAGCATCCTCAGCAGGAATTCCTGCAAGTGGATACCACCAATATCCTGTTCATCTGCGGCGGCGCGTTTGCGGGCCTGGATAAGATCATCGCGCAGCGTGGCAAAGGCTCGGCCATGGGTTTCGGAGCCGATGTGCGCGACAATGATGATCGTGGCGTTGGCGAGATTTTCAAGGATTTGGAGCCCGAGGATCTGCTTAAATTTGGTCTGATCCCAGAATTTGTTGGGCGTTTGCCAGTTCTGGCAACGCTGGAGGATCTCGACGAAGATGCTCTGGTCACTATTTTGACAAAACCCAAGAACGCTTTGGTCAAGCAGTATCAGCGCCTGTTCGAGCTGGAAGACGTCGAACTCGACTTTACCGATGACGCATTGAAAGCGATTGCCAAGAAGGCCATCGAGCGCAAAACCGGTGCACGGGGACTGCGGTCGATCCTGGAAGACATTCTGCTGGATACCATGTTCGAATTGCCCGGCATGAAGAATGTCAGCGAAGTTGTGGTGAACGAAGAGGCCGTCGCGTCCGAGTCTCAACCTTTGTTCATCTATGCGGATGCGGCTCCTGAATCAGCTTCTGCTGGGTAAGCTGCCCTGTCGCGGCTATTGTTTTTGACAATGCGGTTGGGGGCTTTGCCCCCGCCGCCGCAGTTGATTTTCTTGGAAAAAAGTCAGGCCAAATGAACGCAGGGGTCCTGCGATGGGCATGGCGGTTTGCGGATTGCCAACAACAAAGAGGGAGCGATATGGCGATCCAGCGGATCTCATCAGGCGGCGAATTTGAGGAAAAAGTTGGTTACTGCCGCGCGGTCGTTGCCGGCGGGTGGGTTCACGTGGCCGGCACAGTTGGGCAAGGTGAAGATATTGTTGCGCAGTGCCGTTCCGCGCTGGCGACCATCGAAACTGCTCTGCAAAATGCCGGGGCAAGTTTTAAAGATGTTGTGCGGGTGACATACATGTTGCCGGATCGTATAGAGTTTGAGCCGTGTTGGCCCATTCTGGCTGAAACCTTCGGCGCAAATCCTCCGGCTGCGACTATGATTGAGTGTGGGCTGATCGACCCAAAATACAGGATCGAAATTGAAGTGACCGCGTTTCTGCCGGAGTGACGCAGGCGACCCCAGTGGCACTGGACCTTGGCGAGCCTTTGGTCCATACCTTTCCTCGACCGAAATGCCGGAGGCACCCGATGGGAATCCTGAACAGTCTTTTGCGAGCCGTGACCTGGTGGAACGGGTCCACTCTGAACACGCAGATCTATACGTCGCGTAAGGGCGTCAAAGTTGGCGAAGACAATGAAGGCAATGTGTTTTATCGAACGGCGGATGACAGCAAGCGCTGGGTGATATTCAACGGCGAGGCTGAAGCCAGTCGAGTTGACTCGGAATGGCACGGCTGGTTGCACCGCACCTGGGACGAACCTCCGACGGACAAACCTTTACCGCATAAATCCTGGGAAAAACCACATCAGGAAAACCTGACGGGTACTGCGCTGGCTTATACGCCGGCCGGATCGCTGCGTCGGGCCGAACCGGTTGAGCGCAAAGATTATGAGGCCTGGAGCCCGGAATAAGCGAGGCAAAGATGTCGAGCCATAATTGGACCGAAGTTGTTGTCGGTGGCGTCGTGTTGGCCGGTGCGCTGGCATTTGGTGTTTACGCCAGCCAATCGACGGGCCTGTCGAAGGGCGCGGCCGGATATGAACTTGGCGCGTCTTTCAGATCGTTGGAAGGGGTCGGTGTCGGGACGGATGTTCGTCTTGCAGGTGTCAAGATTGGAACCGTGACCGGCGTGACGCTGAACGCGGATACTTATCGCGCAGACACGACCTTCACCATTGCCGATGGCGTCCTGGTGCCGGATGACAGCGCCATTGTGATCTCGTCCGAGGGGCTGCTGGGCGGAAATTTCGTCGAGGTAATGCCCGGCGGGTCACCATTCTATTTCGAACCCGGAGACGAGATTGAGGATACGCAAGGCGCGGTCAGTCTGATCTCTCTGCTGGTCAAGTTTGTGGCCGGAGATGGCAGCGAATGATCCGCGCTGCTTTAATTGCCCTTCTTATGGTCGGGACCAGTGCTGTTGCTCAGCAAAAGGTCCAGTCCGGTCCGGGGGCCATGTTGCGCGGATTGGACAAAGTCAGCGGTCAGACCGTCGATGTTGAAATGCAAAGCGGTGAGACCGAAGCCGTTTTTGGCTTGGACGTTGCCCTGGGGGATTGTCGTTATCCGGTTGATAACCCGACGGGTGACGCGTTTGCCTATTTGACGATTTGGGAAACGGGGAAAGCTGATCAGTTGTTTGACGGCTGGATGATTGCAACATCCCCAGCCCTGAACGCGCTGGACCATGCGCGTTATGATGTCTGGGTGATCCGCTGTATTACACCTGCTGCGGACTGATCGATTGATGCTGTGAAATCGGCGCTGAGATTCAGAGCCTCTTCCAGTTCCTTTTTGTAAGCGCTGCGTGGAATTTCGATGGCACCCAATGAGGCCAGGTGTGCGGTTAGAAACTGCGTATCGAACAGGTGGAATCCGGTTTGTCGCAGGCGGTCCACAAGATAGGCAAGGGCGATTTTCGACGCATCCGTGCGGCGTGAGAACATGCTTTCCCCAAAGAATGCAGCCCCCAAGGTTACACCATAGACACCGCCCACAAGTGCGGCTCCGTCCCAGACTTCAAGAGAATGGGCATAGCCTGTTTGGTGCAATTGGCGGTACAGATCGTGCAGCTCTGCGTTGATCCAGGTGTCGGCCCTGTCGGCACAGCCATCCACGACGCCTGAAAAGTCCTGATTGATCGTGATATCGAACCCGCAATTGCGGATGCGGCGTGAAAGACTACGCGAGACATGGAACCCGTCCAACGGAAAGACGCCGCGAAACTTTGGATCGACCCAGAACAACTCGGGATCATCGCGATGTTCGGCCATCGGGAAAATGCCGATGGAGTACCCGTGCAGCAAAAGTTCAGCGGATAGGCTCATTTTGGGTAAGAGGGAACCGGAAGGCGTGCGCCCTCCGGTTCTTGGAGGTTACTATTCCATATTCTCCGCAAGCCAGCGCTCCAGCCAGTGGATGTTGTAATCGCCGCTGTGCAGGTCGGGTTCCTGCAGCAAGGCATGGAACAGAGGGACTGTGGTATCGATGCCGTCCACGATCAACTCTCCCAATGCGCGTTCCAGACGGGCCAGAGCTTCGGCCCGGTCGCGGCCCTGAACGATCAGCTTGGCGATCAGCGAGTCATAGTAGGGTGGGATCGAGTAGCCGTCATAGAGAGCTGAATCCATCCGCACGCCCAGACCGCCCGGCGCGTGATAGGCCGTAATCTTGCCGGGGCAGGGCGAGAAGTTGGGCAGCTTTTCCGCGTTGATCCGAACCTCAATGGCGTGGCCGTTGATTTCCAGATCCTCTTGCCCAAATGACATCGGTTCGCCTGCGGCCACACGGATTTGCTCGCGCACCAGATCGACGCCAAAGATGCCTTCGGTCACAGGATGTTCCACCTGAAGGCGGGTGTTCATTTCGATGAAATAGAACTCGCCGTTTTCATAGAGGAACTCGATTGTGCCCGCGCCGATATAGTTGATCTTGGCCACGGCATCTGCACAGATCTTGCCGATCCTGGCGCGCTCTTCGGGGGTGATGCAGGGGCCGGGGGCCTCTTCAAACACTTTCTGGTGGCGGCGCTGCAACGAGCAGTCGCGTTCGCCCAGATGCACGGCTTTGCCCTTGCCGTCGCCGAAGACCTGAATTTCGATATGGCGGGGAGTGGTCAGGTATTTCTCGATATAGACCTCGTCGTTGCCAAAGGCGGCCTTGCCCTCAGCGCGCGCGGTCATAAAGGCGCTTTCCATCTCATCAGCGTTCATCGCGACCTTCATGCCACGACCGCCGCCACCAGCGGTAGCCTTGATGATGACGGGATAGCCGAATTCCTCACCGATACGCTTGGCATCTTCCAGCGTGGGAACGCCACCGTCCGAGCCGGGCACGCAGGGCACACCCAGCGCCTTCATCGTGTCCTTGGCGGTGATCTTGTCGCCCATCACGCGGATATGTTCCGCGGTGGGGCCGATAAAGGTGATGCCGTGATCTTCGACGATCTGCACGAACTCGGCATTCTCTGACAGGAAGCCATAGCCCGGGTGGATCGCTTGCGCACCTGTAATCTCACAAGCCGAGATGATCGCCGGTACGGACAGATAGCTTTGCGGTGAAGGCGGGGGGCCAATGCAGACCGATTCGTCTGCCATGCGCACATGCATCGCGTCGCTGTCAGCGGTGGAATGGACGGCGACCGTCTTAATCCCCATCTCGCGGGCGGCGCGGATGACGCGCAGGGCGATCTCGCCTCGGTTGGCAATCAGGATCTTGTCGAACATGGGCCCGCCTTACTCGATGATGACCAGAGGGGTGCCGAATTCCACTGCGTCGCCATCGCCAACCAGAATGCGTTTTATCGAGCCCGATTTGGGGGCGTGGATGTGGTTCATGGTTTTCATCGCTTCGACGATCAGCAGTGTGTCGCCTTCAGAAACAGAAGCACCGACGCTAATGAATGCAGGCGCGCCGGGTTCGGGCTGCATATAGACCGTTCCAACCATAGGCGAGGTGACAGCGCCAGGGTGATTGGCCGGGTCTTCTTGCGCTGCGGGGGTTTCGGTTGCGACAGGGGCAGCCGCAGGGGCGACGGCTGGTGCGGGGGCCGCGGCGGGTACTGCGACCTGAACCGGAGCGGCTGCGGCCTGTGTCATGCGGCTGACGCGCACGTTGAGGCTGTCTTCCTCGCCATATTCGCGTTTGACCTGCAGTTCCGTCAGGTCGTTTTCGCGCAGCAATTCAGCCAGAGCCTTGATGAATGCCACATCCGCTTCGTGTTTGGTATCTGTCATGAGTGTCCTCGACGGTTCCCCTTTGGCCCGTCTGTTTTTGCGGGCTCTAATCAAATTACGCAGCGTTATAGGCCAAGCAGCCGTGCATGAAAAGCGCCGACTCGCACCATCGCGAGCTGGTTTGCCGCTTAAATTAAGGGGCCGAATGGGTCACAATGGCATTCCCGACAGCTTTGCGACCAACTCAGAAAGTTTTCGAGCGCCGAACTTTTCAAGCAAGCGGGCACGATAGGCTTCGATTGTCCGATAACTCAGCCCCAGTTCCCCACCGATTTCCTTAGCCGACAAGCCGCGACACGACAGGATGGCCACCTCGCGTTCACGTACCGTCAACTCAACCAGAGGCCGTTCTTCCGAGATGTCGGAAAAGCTCCAGATACCGTGTCGGAACGGGTCATCAGGGGTGAGTGAGCGGCCCCGAGCGCGGCACCAGAACAGATCGCCATTGCGCCGCCGCATGACGCGTTCATCGGTGTAGTATCCGGTGTCGCGCATCACCTGCAGGCTGCGCTCTCCGATCCGCTCCCAATCGGCGACCGAGGGATAGAGGTGCAGCAAAGGCATATTGCGATAGTCAGCTTCCTCACCACCAAACGTGCGCGAGAACTGCAGATTGCAGCGCCGGATAATCCGGTTTTCCAGCTCTACAAGGCCGATGGGTGCGTATTCAAAGGCGGGGTCGCTCATGTGGGTATCGTGCCGGGAAACAGCACGGAAGAGAAGGGGTGAAGCAACTTCTTACATGATGATGACAAGTTGCGCTGTCGTGGAGTGTGTCTGGATTGTGTAAACTATGTAAATCGAAATAGAAAATTTTGACCTAACTAAATGAGAAATATAGTATGTTTCGAAAAAAATTTGGGGTGCTTAGCTTGTCGCGGGTCAGGAGGCAACTAACATGCGTGACGCTTTGACTGGAAGCCGCATTCGCGAGCGGCGGCAGATTGCCGGGCTTAAGCAAGCGGAACTGGCCCGTTTGGCGGGGATTTCGGCCTCTTACCTGAACCTTATCGAGCACAATCGCCGTCGGATCGGGGGTAAGTTGCTGGTGGATATTGCTGCGGCCCTGTCGGTTGAACCATCGGTGTTGACGCGAGGGATAGAAGCCACGCTGGTGTCGGCCTTGCGCGAAGCGGCAGATGATGCGGTTGGCCAGAATGCAGAGTTGGACAGCTTGGAGGAGTTCGCCGGGCGCTTTACCGGCTGGGCAGGTGTTCTGGCGCAGATGCATCGCCGTGTCGTCTCGCTCGAACGAAATGTTGAGATCCTATCGGACCGGCTGACTCATGACCCCCATCTGGCGGCCTCGATGCACGAGGTTTTGTCGACCGCGGCAGCGATTCGATCTACGGCCGCGATTCTTGCGGATACTGAAGACATCGAGGCTGAATGGCGCGAACGGTTCCATAAAAACCTGCACCAGGATGCCGAGCGGTTGGCGGACAGCTCCAAGGCGTTGGTGACATTTCTGGATGAAAGCGACGCAGCCGTCGACCCGCGTGGCGTTCCGTTGGAGGAGGTCGAAGCGTTTTTCCAGGCCCGCGATTATAGTTTCACGGAACTGGAAGAGGGGGGCGCTACGGATGCCGTCGATCTGAGCAGCCTAAATACCACAGCAGCCCAAACCTTGGCACGCGAGATGTTGGAGATTTACAGGGCTGACGCCCGGGCAATGCCACTGGATGCTGTCGCCGCTCGTGTTCGGGGCGCCCAACCAGACCCTGTTGATTTGGCCCATCATTTTTCTGTCGACATGGCGACCGTGCTGCGGCGTTTGGCTTTTTTGCCAGAAAGTGTTGTTTCTGAACCGGCGGGGTTGGTGTTGTGCGATGCATCCGGCAGCATCTTGTTTCTAAAACCAACACCAGGATTTGCCATGCCCAGACATGGCGAGGCTTGTCCGCTTTGGCCTGTTTTCACGGCGCTGAACCGACCTTTGGTTCCGGTGCGTAAGCAAGTCGAGCAAACCGGGCGGGCTTCGGCTGAGTTCGAGTGCTTTGCCTATGCGTGGCCCCATGCGGTGCCGGGCTATGATCAGGATCCGGCTTATCGATCCGTCATGTTGGTACGGCCGGTTCAAGAGCAAGCCGGTGATGCACCGGTTACGCAAGTTGGGCCGAACTGCCGGGTCTGCCCCCGCAACGAATGCACCGCTCGCCGCGAACCGTCGATTTTGAGCGAAGGTTTTTGACACTTTCCTGACAGAACGCTTAATCTGATCCTAATCGGTTGCGGGACGGACGACCGGTTTTGGGGAGGAACAGAAAATATGAGCCGCAAGGTTCTGTTGATCGAGGACGAGCCGAACATTGCCGAAGCAATCCGGTTTCTGTTGTCCCGCGAGGGGTGGCAGGTCGAGATTCATGGCGATGGCTCCGATGCGCTTGAGGTTATCCAGGGGGCTCAGCCCGACTTGGTTATTCTGGATGTTATGTTGCCGGGTAAAAACGGCATGGATATTCTGCGCGATCTCAGAGAGATGGAAGAACTGGCAAGCCTTCCGGTCTTGATGCTGACGGCGCGCGGGCAGTCGCGCGACCGGGAAATGGCGGAAAATGCAGGCGTTAGCCGCTTTATGACCAAACCGTTTTCCAACGCCGAAGTGTTGACGGCTGTGCGTGATCTTCACGCGCAGGCGACGCAAATGTAATGTCAGACGAGAGCGACAAAGGTCAGCCATCCAGCGCCAGACCCTCGCTTTTCCTGGAACGTCAAAGCTATCGCCGTCGCAGACTGACGGATGCGGCCCGGCTTTTGCCGTTTCTTGGGGCGCTCTTGTTCGCACTGCCGCTTCTTTGGCCCGACCGGTCCAGCGGAGATGCGGCCGTACCGCTTTCTTCGGCAATTTTCTACATCTTCGTCTGCTGGGGCGCGCTGATCTTGATCAGCGTGATTTTCGGCTTTGCCGCGCGCCGTATGCGCACGCCCGAGGACCCTGAAACAGGGGCCGATTGATGACCACCGTAAACGTTCTGATTCTGGTTTGTCTGGGCTATGTGGTCTTTCTGTTTGCCGTCGCCTTCGCTGCGGACCGCATGGCTGCGGCTGGGCGTGGGAAATGGTTGCGCTCGCCGCTGATCTACACCTTGTCGCTGTCGATCTATTGCACCGCCTGGACCTTCTATGGCGCCGTGGGCAACGCCGCGCGGTCAGGGTTGGAGTTTGTTACGATCTATCTTGGCCCGACACTGGTCATGGTCAGCTGGTGGTGGGGGCTGCGCAAACTGGTGCGTGTGGGGCGCAGTCAAAGAGTGACCTCAATCGCGGACCTGCTGTCGTCTCGATATGGTAA
This sequence comes from Ruegeria sp. HKCCD7303, assembly GCF_013111185.1. Lineage (GTDB taxonomy): Bacteria > Pseudomonadota > Alphaproteobacteria > Rhodobacterales > Rhodobacteraceae > Ruegeria. Next base: position 258,083 of record NZ_WVRE01000003.1, read on the forward strand.
ATCAAACACGCTGGCGGTCTGCGTAACCATTCTGGCGGTATTGGGCGGAACGCCATATATCGCGCTACAGCTGCAATCGATTACCCTGTCTTTCTCGATCTTTGCCGAAGCTGACCCATCGGGCCTGTATCGCGAAGGGTCCAGTGTATTTTGGGTTGCGGCTGGCTTGGCCGTTTTTGCCATCCTCTTCGGAACACGTAATCTGGACGTGAACGAACGCCACCACGGGGTGGTTACGGCCATCGCGGTGGAGGCTATCGTTAAGCTGTTTGCGCTGATTGCGGTCGGCGTTTTTGTCGTGTGGGGCATCGCTGGCGGTATCGGCCCGATGATGGAGCGGATCGACGCGTCGGAAATCGGGCAGTGGCATGTTGATGCCGGGCGGTGGACGACCTTTATTTTCCTGTCGGCGGCGGCCTTTATCTGTTTGCCGCGCATGTTCCAGGTGATGGTGGTCGAAAATGATGATGAAAGCCACCTTAGAACCGCGGCCTGGGCTTTCCCCCTCTACTTGCTGTTAATGAGCTTGTTTGTAGTACCGATTGCCGTAGTGGGTCTGGACCTGCTGCCCGAAGGGGCCAACCCCGACCTGTTCGTCCTGACCGTACCCTTGTCGCAAGGCAATGACTGGCTGGCGATGCTGTCTTTCATCGGCGGGTTTTCTTCTGCGACATCGATGGTGATCGTAACAGCCATGGCTTTGTCCACGATGGTGTCGAACCATGTTGTCATGCCCATCTGGCTGAACACACAAGAAGGTACTGGCTCGGTCTCTGGCGATGTGCGCAATATCGTTTTGATGGCCCGTCGTGTGTCCATCGCGGTTGTTATGGCGTTGGGCTTTTTCTACTACCGCTTGTCTGGTGGCGGCGCAGCGCTGGCTTCAATCGGATTGATCGCTTTTGCGGGGATTTCTCAAATTTTGCCCGCTTTGGTCGGCGGTCTGTTTTGGCGCGGAGCCACGCGAACCGGGGCTCTGGTTGGGCTGACGGTCGGCTTTGTTTTGTGGATTTACACCTTGTTGTTGCCCGGCATGAGCGGCGCGTCGATGCCGGAGTCGGTGCTGCAGAACGGGTTGTTCGGCATAAGCTGGCTGCGCCCACAGGCCTTGTTCGGGATCGAGGGGATCGATCCAATGGTCCATTCCGTGATGTGGTCACTGTTGCTGAACACAATCGCGTTCTGTGTGGCTTCTTTGCTGAGTTTTCCCAGCCCGTTGGAACGGTTGCAGGGCGCGCAATTTGTCAATGTTTTCGATCATTCGGTCGCGCCGCGTGGCTGGTCCGGATCGGTCGCGCAAAGCGAAGATTTGATGATCATGACCCAGCGGATTCTGGGCACCGGGCCCGCGCAGGAGTTTTTCCAGGCCGAGGCCGAGAAACAAGGAGGTCGATCGCATCTGCCCGAGCCCACGCCAGCATTCCTGGGCCGCCTTGAACGCGAATTGAGCGGATCAGTTGGAACGGCCACGGCTCACGCGATGATTGGGCAGATCGTCGGCGGCTCGTCGGTTTCGGTCGAAGACCTTTTGGCTGTTGCGGATGAGTCAGCGCAATTGCTGGAGTATTCCAGTCAGCTTGAGGTGAAGTCCTCTGAACTCAGCCGGACGGCACGGCAACTGCGCGAAGCAAATGCCAAACTCACGCAGGTTTCGGCGCAAAAGGACAACTTTTTGAGTCAGGTCAGTCATGAGTTGCGGACGCCGATGACCTCGATCCGCGCGTTTTCTGAAATCATGCGCGATACCGAAGGGCTGAGCAGGGATGAGCAGACCCGATACGCGACGATCATCCATGACGAAGCGCTGCGTTTGACCCGCTTGCTGGATGATCTGTTGGATCTGAGCGTGCTGGAAAACGGGCAAGTCAATCTCAACTTAGGTGATGATAGTCTGCGCTCGGTCCTGGATCGGGCCGTGTCCAGCGCATTGGCTGGTGCTGGCCGCAAGATAAGCGTGCGTCGCGCCCGTGCGGCCGAACGGATTGTCTTGCACACGGATCTGGACAGGTTGGGGCAGGTGTTCATTAACCTTATCTCAAACGCACAGAAATACTGTGACGCGGACGAGCCCGTTCTGACCATTTCCGCATATGATGTTGGCGGGCGCGTCATCATAGATTTCATCGACAATGGCAGTGGCATTCCGCCCGGCGCGCGCTCGATGGTGTTCGAGAAATTTGCCCGCGTCGGCGGCGACAAGGCCGGAGGGGCAGGTCTGGGCTTGGCAATTTGCCGCGAAATCATGCAGCGGTTGGGGGGCGAGATCAGCTATTTACCGGGGCAGGGCGGGGCGGCGTTCCGAGTCAGCCTGCCATTGGCGCACCGACAGGCCGCTCAGTGAAGCGGTCATAAAGAACTTCGTAACGTCCGACGGTGTAAACCTGTTGCCAATTGCTGAAACAATTGGTGATCAGGCGTTATGTCAGAACCCGTCAATGCCGCATTGGTGCGCAAACTGTCCGCTGGGCAAAAGGATTTGGACGACCGGCCGCGCTCGGTTCTGCGGGCGCTGCGCTTGGGGTTCGCGCGGGCCGCGGGGGATCGCCTGAACTTGCCGCTTGCAGTGATCGGGGCCAGACAAACCAGTCAGTCTGCTGAACATCTGGTTGAAGCGATTGGTCAAGACTGGTTGCTACTGGAGTTTGATGGGCCACAGGGACGTGCAGCCACGTGCTTGGACTCGCACTTGGTGTCCGCCATCGTTCAAACGCAAACCATCGGTGAGGTGATGTCGGACGCGCCAACACCACGGGCCTTTACAGATACCGACGCCGCCATGGTTGCGCCATTGGTCGAAGCGGCTTTGGCTCGATCTGCGGGTCTAATCGACCCGACGACAGAACAAGTTTGCCTTGAGGGAAACGAGTATTCGTCACGCGCGGCAGATTTGCAGAGCTTGTCTCTGACCATGACCGAGGATGAGTATCGCATCTTCGACCTGACCGTCGATTTGGCCAACGGGGTACGGCAAGGGCAGATTTCGGTCATTTTACCCGAAGCACCGGTTGCGCCAGAAGTTGTGGAGGAAACCCCAAGCCCTGCAGGCCCCCGCATTGAACAGTCTTCGGGTATGGTAAGGGCGGATTTGAATGCGGCCTTGTGTCGGATGACGTTGCCATTGTCCGCGTTGTCTGGGATGCAGGTTGGTGATGTCCTGCCGTTGCGCGGCGCGCGCTTGGATCGAGCTGAGGTTCTGACGATTGAACGAACGCGAGCAGGTGTTGGTCGCTTGGGACAGTGCGGTGGTCTAAGGGCCATTCGATTAAACGAGCATGCTGCTTTACCAGCGCTAAGCGGAGCAGAAGCCCAGGAGTTTATCGAAAGCCGGGGAGGGCTAAACCCTCAGGGCAGCCTGGACGCGCCAATTGACAGCGCCGTTGAAATCACGCCCCCGGTGCCCTTGGCCGAGACCGGTGGGACCCTTGCGGGGGATTTGGTCATTGGCGACTCTGAGCAGATGGTGGCGGAAATCTCGCAGCTGGCCGGTCTGAACGCATCAGAACCAGGGCTGGGTGAACAGTAATAACGCTTTAGGTCTAACCAGCCTTACTGCGAAGTTGCTCGAGAGCAGGGCGCAGACCGTCCAACTGGTATCCGGCGTTTGTGGTCGCGGTCAGGATGTCATCCGTGCTCATATGTTCGCATTGACCCAAAGCCCAAATCACTGAACATCGCGTGCCCGAAGCGCAATAGGCCAAGACCGGTCCGCTACAATTTTCCGCCATATCGCGCTGACGCTGCACATTCTCGGGCGTCATGGTCTGATGGGTCAACTCAAGCACTTCGTATTCCATGCCCGCAGCGCGCACTGCATCACCGATCGCGTCGGATCGCATTGTGGGTGGAACTTCGACGTTGGGTCGGTTGCAGATCACTTTGACAAAGCCGGCAGCAGCTATCGCTGGCACATCATCAACTGTGATCTGCGGTGAGACGGCATAGCGGGGGGTGATCGGTCGAATCTCCATGCCAATTCCTTAGGCTGCGTTTGCTGCTCTGTCCAGTTGCGCGCCAAAGGTCGGGGCCAGGAACATACCAACCACCATTGCGACCAGAAAAACCAGTCCTCCAAGCCCACCATAACTCAGCGAGGCCATGGCCGGTCCGGGGCAGAGCCCAACCAGCCCCCAACCCATGCCGAATAGGACTGAACCCACAACCAGTCTACGATCCACTTCGGGCTTCGCAGGAGGCGGAAATTCATTCCCGGTCAAAGGCTTGCGCCCGGTCGTCAGTCGCCATGCGACCAGCATTGGCAAAATGGCGCCCCCCATAACAAACGCCAAAGTCGGATCCCAGTTGCCGAATACGTCCAGCCATCCTTGAACTTTTGTCGTATCGGTCATGCCAGAAATCAACAATCCGGCACCAAATAGTGATCCAGCTGTTAGGGCAACAAGAAGGCGCATCAGATCAATCCCCAGATATGGCGTAGCAGAACAAGGGTCACGCCCCCGGCGAGAATGTAGAAGACGGTGGCCACAATGCCGCGGAGTGAGAACCGAGAGATGCCGCAGACCCCGTGACCAGATGTGCAGCCATTGGCGATACGTGTGCCGATGCCAACCAGCAAACCCGCTATGACAACAAGGCCCAAGTTGCTGGTGAGATGCGTTTGGGCCTCGGGCGCGATCAGCGGTCGCAGCAGAAGAGGCATGCCGATCAGGCCTGCAACAAAGGCCAACTTCTCGGCCTTCGTATCGCGGGCGCTGCCGTCAACAAGGCCGCCCAGAATGCCGCTTGCGCCCATAACCCGGCCATTCCCAAGCAGGTAAACTGCGCCGCCCAGCCCAATCAGTAAACCGCCGCACAGGCCCCAGACCCATTCTATTTCCATAAGTTATATCCTTTTTTAACTCGCGTCAGAGCTTGTTGACCGGCAGTTTCAGAAAGACATCACCTTGCTCATCCGCCGGAGGCATCTGCCCTGCGCGCATATTCACCTGTAAGGAGGGCAAGATCAGGCGCGGCATCGCCAAGGTCGCATCACGTGCGTCGCGCATTTCCACAAATTCTTCGATACTACGCCCCTGTCCGATGTGCACGTTCAGCGCCTTTTGCTCACCTACCGTTGTTTCCCAAGCGTATTCTTCGCGGCCCGGCGCTTTGTAATCGTGGCCCACATAGATGCGCGTTTCATCAGGCAGGGTCAGAATTTTCTGGATCGACTCATACAAGGTTGCCGAAGAGCCGCCGGGGAAGTCGCAGCGCGCTGTACCAAAATCAGGCATGAACAGCGTGTCGCCCACAAAGGCGGCGTCGCCAATGACATAGGTTAGGCAGGCAGGTGTGTGACCCGGAGTGTGCAGCACGTCGCCGCGCATCTGGCCAATGTGGAAACTGTCACCTTCCGAGAACAACGCATCGAACTGACTGCCATCGCGTTGGAATTCGGTTCCTTCATTGAAGACCTTGCCGAACGTGTCCTGAACAGTAACGATCTGGGCACCAATCCCGATCTTGCCGCCAAGTTCCTGTTGCAGATAGGGGGCCGCAGACAGGTGATCGGCGTGAACGTGGCTTTCTAAAACCCATTCGACCTTGAGATCGCGACTGCGCACATAGTCGATGATTTGATCTGCAGATGTGGTCGCTGTTCGACCCGAGGCATGATCGAAATCCAAAACACTGTCGATGATGGCGCAGGCGCGCCCTTGTGGTTCGTGAACGACGTAGGACACCGTAAAGGTCTGATCGTCGAAAAACGCTTTCACTGCGGGCGTCATGAGGTCCTCCGTTTCCGTTGTGTATATCATATATGTAATTTGGAATGTGACACAACTGCCAATCTGAATTTGATGCCCGTCAAGGCAGGTTCGGTTAAATTGGCTTAAACTTTAACCTATCTGCGCCGAATTGCCGAAATTACGAATACGTCAGGCAAATTCCCGCACAAGTTCAGGTTAATATCTGTGGGTCGTATTCCCGTTACCTATATTTGGAATACTGGCAACACTTGGGAGGATGGTTATGACAGCAACTAATCTGTATTCCGAAGCAGAACAGCTTGAGCAGAAACTGGAAGGCGCGTGTCTGGACACGCGGTTGGCGCTTCAACCGAGTGTAAGCAAGGTTGTAGATCGAATGCGCCAGCAGGGGATGCATGTGCCATCTCGATTGCGGCGTCTCGATGCGGCGTTGTGTGAAGACGCTATGGAAGCGCAGTTCGACAACCTGCCGATCTGACAAGGGGGGTCATCCGAAGGAAATCCCTAGGATAACCATCATCAGTCCAATCACAGACAAGAACAAAGAGGCCAGGTTCCAGGGCAGAACGCCCTGAACCACCGCGCGCAACTCGTCATCCGACAAACCGGCCTTGCGCGCTTTCATCACGCGAAGAATACACCAGACCAGACCAAAGAGCCCGGCAAGGGAAAGGGCTGCACCGCCCCAGGTGATGAATTCGAACATGGTTCCCCACATCTCATCGTGAACTGACACCGCGCTTAACGGATCGAATCAGATCGTACAAGTGCGACCGGGGATTGGGTGCTTGCGACCCGGGCGGCAGCACTGTATCCGGCATCTTGCATCAGATTTTCAGCCTTTGGGAGAGACGCATATGGAAGATATCACCGAAGATCAGGCCGCCGCCAACTATCGCGTAACAGCAGGCGAGCTGCGCCAGTTCATCGAACGGTTTGAACGTCTGGATGCCGAGAAAAAGGACCTGGCCGAGCAACAGAAGGAAGTCATGGCCGAAGCCAAGGCGCGGGGCTACGACACCAAGGTCATGCGTAAGGTGATCGCGTTGCGAAAGCGGGACAAGGATGACATCGCCGAGGAAGAGGCGGTTTTGGAAATGTATAAAGAAGCGCTGGGCATGTGAGCCTTCCAAAGGGGCGGGGCAGCGCCACGCCCTTATTAATCGGGAAGAGGGATGTCTTGTAACTGGATTTCCCGACACATTTACAGCCGCATTTGCATCAAAGTGCATTGTTCTCATCCGGTTGTGACTGTAAGGGGAATGCAGGGCCCGACAAGGCCGCGCCGTGCGGGCGTGATGGAATGGTAGACATATCAGACTTAAAATCTGAAGGGCGTATGCCCGTGTGGGTTCGAGTCCCACCGCCCGCACCAAAATTTTATCTAACACTCTGTAAAAAAATAAAAGAACCTTCCGCATCAATCCCCCAACTAGCCCCCGCAATCTGCGCCGGATATGCGGAAGGATCGGCAGAGGTCACAGCCTCGCGCCTGCACCGCCTTATGACGGCTTCGAGCCCACATCGGACGTCATTCAGGACCAATACAGTTCGTCGTTTTTAGACGCCGGTCACAGACTGCAGGTTGTCTTGGTGCACGCCCTCATAGGCATCGAAGTAGGTCAACGAGCCTTCTTCGAACCAGACTTTCGCAAATTCCCGAAGCGTAAGATTGCTCCATCCTGCCCCATCGCGGCACTGCAAGAGCTTTGCAACATATTGCCTCGTAGCCGTTATGAATGAGCAATCATATCCACCTCTTGCGATCCGATCGGGGTCACCATGGCAGGGCAGGATGGCCGAAATATCCCAGGTGGAAAGCCGGTCAAGTTCGGCCAGGTGAATATCAAGGCGATCTGGTTCGGCGACATAGGTCACGCTATCTTCCAGCGCATCACCCGCCAGCAAGATCCTGGACTTTGGAAGGTAGAGCGCGACACCGTCGTGACTGTGAATATCCAAAGGACGTAGTTCAATGTCGGTCGTCCCAACACTCAACGCCATTTCACCGTCAAACACAGTTGTGGGCATCACTACCGGCTTGATCGGCGGATCGCTCTTCGAATAACTTTCCTCTTTTTCAACCAGCGCCTTTGCCGTTTTGTTGCCCGCAATGATTTCGCAATCAGCAAACACCTCGGTTCCAGCGATATGATCCTTGTGATGATGGCTAAGCACAACCCGAATTGATGTCACCCCACGACGTTGCAGCTCGCTTCGTATCCAACGAGCGTGATCAAGCGAGATGTGCGTGTCATAGACCACAGCGTCAGTGCCATTGAGGATGGCATAGCTGGCGACCCCGAGTGTATATGCCGCGTCGTCCATCCAATTCCACGACGGAGAATGAAGTCGGGCCCCTGCAACCCGACCGTCATAAAACGCCAAAATATTGGGGGCTGGCTCCAATACTCGCAAAGTTGCAGTTGAGGTCATCAGCCCGGATTTCTGGCTGTGAAGAAATTCAGATTTGCCGGGATGCGGATGCCTCCGTTGACTTCGAAGCAGCGAAAATTGGCGATTACATAATCGGTTATCGCCTCGATATCTTCCTCGCTCCCGGAGTACTTCTTGAGTATCCTCGCTGCCGGGCCGATATTCGAAGCCAAAGCCGCAGCACGCTCCAAGGGCCCGGGATGAGTTAGGTTTACCCTGATCGTTTCGCCGTTCACGTCTTTGAAACCAGCCTCTTCTAGAATTCCAGCGACATGGCCAGCGTTCTGAAAGCCCAGCGGTCCAGGGGCGTTGGGGTCTGAGCTTTCTAAAGGTCCCAGCCTGTCAACCGCACCGTCTTTGGGCACGTCAAACCAAGGATTTCCCTTGGCCGGTGCCCATGCAGCAAGAGCCATTCGGCCCGATGGCTTGATCTGGCCCCGAATATTGACGAAGGCAGCAACGGGATCGGCAAAGAACATTGATCCGAAGCGAGAGATCACCAAATCAAACGGCGCGTCAGGAAACTGGTCGGTTTGCGCATCCGCTAACAGATACTGTGCTTCAACCGTTGCTTCTTTTGCACGCTGGCGGGCCTGTTCGATCAAGGGTGCAGAAATGTCGACTGCGCATATTGTTCCGCCTGGTGCGACAAGCGAAGAAAACGTCCTGCTCGTAGCTCCAGTACCGCAACCTATGTCCAAGACGCGCTCGCCTGGCGAAGGCTTCGACCGCTCAACCAGCGCTTTGTCGACCGCGCCAAATACCACATCAAGTTCGCTTTCGAAATCTATCCACTTAAGTCCGCTCTTCGAACTCCAGTAGTCAGCCTGTGCTTGGTTATCTTGCATATGAGCATTGTGAAGGCGTTTGGCGGAAAAAAGCAAATGTCGGGTTTTTCCGCTAAGTAGAGGTTTAAGCAAGTTGACCGCATTTAGCCCAATGCAGACGCGCGATTTTGGACAGAAGCAATTTTCTTGTACAATAGATTTCATCAGCAAATCGGAGAAAACCGTGCGCCTAAGGTTGTTGCCGGTATTGAGTTTTGTATTTGCGTCGATTTGGTGCGGCGCAGCTTCAGCTGGTTCGTCCGGAGAGCGAAAGTTCTATTATCCAAACGCAGAGCCGCTCGGTGAAGCGGAGATGCGAGTTATCTCGCTGGGAACCGGAACACCTAATTTTCGACACTCTCAAGCGTCAGCGTCGTGGTTGGTTGAACTTGGCAATGGCGACAAGTTCCTCTTCGATGTCGGAACTGGTTCGTTAGCAAATTTGGCCGCGTTGGAAATCCCATACACTTATCTGGACAAAGTGTTCATTAGCCACCTGCACGTAGATCATATTGGAGACCTCGATGCACTTTTTGTGGGTGGCTGGGTGTCAAACCGAACGGTTCCCCTGCAGGTATGGGGACCAAGTGGCTTAAAGCCAGAATACGGGACCGCTGCGGCCATGGATGGCCTCCTCAAAATGTTGGCCTGGGACTTGGCAGGGCGGCGCGGGAATATGCCCTCGGCAGGTGGACACCTCTCGGTGACTGAGTTCGACTATTCTAAGACACAGATAGTTTATGAAAGCGATGGTGTTGTCATTCGATCTTGGCCCGCGATTCACGGCATAGACGGTTCAGTGTCCTACAGCTTGGAGTGGAAAGGACTTAAATTCGTCTACTCAGGTGACACCAACCCAAACAAGTGGTTCGTGGAAAACGCTAAAGAAGCGGATCTTGTCATTCACGAATGCTACTTAACGATCCAACAATTCATTGATATCAAAAACTACGACCCTGAACGCGCCCGATTGGTGGCAACGGTGGTTCACACGCCACCAGACGCGTGCGGAAAACTATTCGCGATGATTGAGCCGCGGCATGCGATTGCCTACCATACATTTGCCGATTTCGATATTGCTCCGGACACAATTGCAGCAATCCGAAAGACGTATGACGGCCCGCTCACTTTGGCTCAGGACATGCTTGTTTGGAATGTTTCGGAAGATGCCGTAAGTGTTAGAGAGATCGTCGGATCAGACAGTCCATTGCCTGTTGACCCTCCAACTCCTGCGGGCCCACCTGACCCCAGCGAAAGAACAGAGTTGTCGGATTGGCTTAATGCGGGTCGCCTAAATCTTAACGGAGACTAGCCTGCAATGCGCTTCAGTGGGATTAGCGGCCGCTTAATCCGCAGAGCAGTCATTCATGCCCGGTGCAGTTAAGGTCTACTTGGAGCCCAAGAGCGTCAGATCCTGCACCAGTGGTGAATGGCGGTAATGCGCAGAAACCAGAATTTGCTAAGTCCGTGTGCGGCCCATAACAGAACTTGAACCGTGCTTCGAACAACGACGGCTTCGAAACATACCAACTCGCAAGGAGAAGTAGTCTCAATCCTCATTCTGCCACAAGTGCGACAATTGCTTCTCGAGGCTGGGAATGTTGGTTGTTTGCCTCAAGCGGTTTGTTGAGCTTGCCACGATACACCAACGCGAACACGGGTGGGGTGAAATAGAAGGATACGACGGTCGACAACAAAACGCCTCCGGCGATTGCAACGGCGAATGGCGGCCAAAATGCGCCTCCACCCATGATCAGGGGTAGGAACCCGCCGAAGGTAGTGACCGTTGTCGAGATGATGTGCCGACTTGATCCAGTCACTACTCGCGCCATGGCCGCACGGTCGCCTTGGTTTGCGTCAACGTCTTGTTGCAACCCGGTCAAAATGATTATCGCCGCGTTGATCGAAACCCCGATTGAGCCGATGACCCCGATGATTGCTGTTATACCGAACGGGAATTGCATAACCGCCAGCGACAGCATTGAAAGGCCTGCAGACAACACGCACACGACCAAGGTCACCAGTGTTAGTCGGAACGAGTTAAAGGTCAGAACGATGGTCGCGAAGGAGAGTGTGACAATCAAACCAACAGAGGCAAGCAGATTGCCTACGGTGTTGGATCGGGCATCACTGTCGCCGCCTAAGGACATCGAATAGCCTTGCGGCAACACAAACCCGGACGCATCAAGCGCTTCTAGTATCTCCTGCAAAGCCTCTTCGGGTAAAACACCAGGTACGATAAACGCCTGTATGGTGTTTTCGCGCACGCCATCCGTTCGAGTTATTACGCTTTCTGCCGGTTCAATCACGAGCTTGGCCAATTCCGACAGCGGTACCGCGGGGAAGGCTCCAGTCGCAGATATCGCAGCTGCATTTGGCAGTAGGATAGGCATACTGACAATCGCGCTTAGATCTGATCGCACCTCGTCACCTAAGCGAACGCGCACTGGTAACTGCTCGGTTCCTTCGATCAGCGATCCACCGGTAATGCCAACCAGCGCCGTGTCCAGCTGGCCAGCTATATCCGCCACGTCCAGCCCCAGCAGACGGGCTTTGACTTCATCAATCTCGAACCGGACTTGAGGGGTGCCGCCGTTCACACTGGCGCGTGCCTGAGTCACCAAATCGAGATTGGCCATGACTGAACGCACCTCGTCGCCCAGATTGCGCAATACCGTGATGTCTTGGCCCTGAATTTTGACTTCAACCGGTGCGGCGACCGGAGGGCCCTGAACAAGACTGCGAACGATGATCTGCGCGTCAGGAAAGCCAGTATCCAGACGACTCTGCAACGTTCCAACAAGGCGGGCGGCGTCGTCGGCCGTGTCGGTCGTGATCATAGCTTGTGCGAACCCAGGCTCGCGTGAGCGGTTTCCAACGATGTTGTAGTAGAATGCCGGGCCGGACTCTCCGACGGTCCAGTAGACACTTTTGACGCCGTCGTCAGCCAGCAGCATTTCATCGATCTGGCGGGCGGTTGCTTCGGTGGTGGCAATTGACGTTCCACCCGGCATATCGACTTCGATATAGAATTGGTTGCGGTCGACGCCCGGGAAGAATTGCGCGGTCAGCGTTGGAAAGGCCGCAAAGCCAAGCGCCGGCAAGATCAATGCCAACGCGATGGATCGCACAGGATTAGCAACAGACAATCGAATTGAGGCCTCGAACATACGGGCAAGTGGCGGGATGCTGATACCGCGGCTCAGCATTCCTGCGTCTGGGCGATCGGACAGTAGCCAGCCCGCAATCGCCGGAGTCACAGTCAAGGCCACAACCAGGGACCAGACAAGCATAAGAACCACGGCGATAGCGATGGCGCCGACAAAATCGCCTGCGGGTCCCGGCAGCAATATCATCGGCGTGAAGGCAAGCGCCGTTGTCACGGTCGATGCCAGCAGTGGCGCGGCCAACCTGCGAACAGCATCTCGTACGGCTGCAAGTCGCTCCATCCCATCCTGCAGACGACGTCGGATTTCATCGGTCATCACGATGGCTGCGTCAACGAGCAGACCGAGGGCAACAATCAAACCCGTCACAGACATCTGATGAATTGGCAATCCAATAATGTTCATCGTCGCCAGGGTCGCCAATGAGACAACCGGCAATACCAAAGCCACAATCGCGGCCGCCCGAACCCCCAACGTAACAAACAAAACTGCCACGACCAGAGCCACGCCAATGGCCATGTTGACCCCAACCTCTGACAAACGATCCGTCGTGTACTGGCTTTGATCAAACAGCAGTATTTCCTGCATGCCCAAAGGCACCGATGCCGCGCCAGCCTCAAGTTCATCCCGAAGAAAGCCTGTCCAACGGTCGATCTGTACGCCGTCCTGCGCCAGAACACCTACCAAAACCGAGGGCTTTCCGTTGGCAAATGCTATTGAGGACTGCGGTTTTCGCGCGCCCCGGTCTACGGTTGCAATATCTCCGAGCTGCACCACGGCACCGTCTGCGTTTTCTCGCAGGACGATGCTTCGAATGCGGTCCAAAGTCTCAATTTCTCCGCTGATGCCTATTGTCAGGTCGACATCGGACTGCAAACGCCCAGACTGGACCTTCCCATCTGCTTCGGCGATCCGTTGGGAAATCTCGGCTACGCCAAGCCCAAGCGCAGCGGCCTTGTCCATATCGACGCTTACGAGCACCTCTTCTTCTGACTGACCGAAATAGTCCACTGCGCGTGTATCAGGTATCGCACGCAATCTGTCACCCAATGCTTCGGCATGACGCGACAGCAAAGTTAACGGGAAGTCTGGATCCTCGGCCGCAACTGCAATGACCGCAGAATAGGCAGAAATGCCCTCGGCATCGAATTCCGGTGGCAAAACTCCTATGGGAAAATTCTGGCGCGCATCTTCGACGGCATCCCGAGCCTCGGCCCAAACCTGCTCAATGGTGGCTTCGTCTAGCGTTTCCAGCAATTCTACCGAAACGACCGACACACCCGAGCGGGAGACTGAATTGATCTCATCCACCTCGGCGATTTTCCGCATCTCTTCTTCGATTTCTGCTGTAACCAGCGCTTCAACCCGTTCTGGGTCTGCACCCGGGAACTGTGTCGTTACAGTTGCGAAGAGGTTGGTGATCGTAGGGTCTTCCTGTCGCCCAAGAGATAGGAACGAAGACAGGCCTGCAGATACAAGCACCAAAATGATGAGGGCAACCAGCCGGGGGTGGCGAAAGGTAAGGGTTTCCATCAGATCGCTCCGTTACTCGCCAGTGTTGAAGGCGACGCGTTGACCAACGCTGACTCGCTGCGGCCCCTGATCGATTAGGACTGTGCCTTCCGGAAACACGCCACGCACAAAGACACGGTCGTCTTCGGCATGCAGCACTTCGACCGCCGCTAGCCGCACAGTCTTTTGCGCGTCGGCAACAAGCAGGGTCCATTGCCCGCGCGTTCCTTCCTTCAGTGAAGTTGTGGACACCCAGGTTCCCGCACTTTGGACAGGTTCGAGTATATGCAAACGTGCGGTTTGTCCAAAAGCAACGTCCGGCGCTTTCTTCAGGTCGAACAGCGCGGTTCGGGTTCGGGTCACCGGGTCAATATCGGGCCGCAAAGTTGCAAGCTCAGCCCTATATCTTTGACCTGCTATTTCGATCTCAACATCAGTCAGCAGCGCCGGATCAACATCGAGAGGAACACCGATCCGAACCTGCGGCGACTCGACCTCGACCATACCCAGAACCAGCTCGCCTGAGCGCAGAGTTTCTCTACCGTCCACGTTTCGAGCGGTTATCTGACCGGCAAACGGAGCCTCTATAGTGGATTTCTCGATCCGAACGGTTACATCACGCAAGGCCGCATCCAGTTCGCCAATTCTGGAAAGCAATTCATCTTGTTGGGAAACCGCCTCATCTAGGCGGGCTTGACTGGTAAAGCCTTGCTCGATGAGTTTAGCGTTTCGCTCGACCGTTTTCTTGGCAAATGCAAGCTGAGCTGCAATGGCATCACGTGACGCTGTGAGACGGTCGCGTTCGACCTCCAACAGAGCGACGTCCAATGTTGCGAGAAGCTGGCCCTTAGCGACCTCGTCTCCTTCATCCACCAGGATTTGGTCAAGCGTGCCATTCAATTCGAAAGAGATATCCGCTGAACGTTGAGGTTCGACTTGTCCGATGAATACACGTCCGACCGTGTAAGCGCTCTCCGACGTGATCAGCGTTGCGGAAACCGGGGTCACTGCGGCCGCTTCCGGTGAGGGAACAGCATCTGCCCTGCGAGTGAGTTCGGACGCGCCGAAGTAAACGGCGGCCGCTGCAACGGCTATGAAACCGACGGTCACGCCGAGACGCGTAGTGCCGCGCAGCAAAAGCGCAAATAGGTTCGGTTTGACCAATTCAGTAGATGAATTTGCAGGATTCGGCATTTGGAAACCTCATAAAGTTAGCGTCTCTAACATATGTTAGAAGTTCTTACTTTGACAAGGGGTACGTGATCTGGCACATCTTGGATCATGAGCAGCACAGAAAAAAATCACTCAACAACCGTCCAGGCGACCGGTCATTCAATGAGCAAGAAGGCTTACCATCACGGCGATCTCCGTGCTGCGCTGATCGAAGCAACCCGACAGTTGGTTGAAGAGAAAGGACCTGACAGTTTTTCCGTATCTGAGGCGTGCAGACGCGCGGGCGTCTCGACTGCGGCACCGTACAAGCACTTCAAAGACAAGACAGAAATGCTGGTCGCCACTGTCCTTGAGGGAATGGATCGGCACCGAGACAAAATGCTTGCCGCACTGGAAGGCGTTCCTGAAGGATCTCCCGACCGCATTACCGCCATCGGGATGGAGTATATTGCCTTCGCTTTAAATGAGCCCGGAATCTTCAGGCTGAAATTTGGCGGCTTCACAGACCGCATCGCGGATCCCCGGCTGGAGGAAGGCGGCCAGCAAAGCTTTGCGATTCTGCTAGCTGAGGTTGCAAAGTGTCTCGGCGAACCGGGAATCACAGACGAAGTTCGCCGCCGCGGTTTTTTGCTATGGAGTTTCGTGCACGGGCTGTCGTTCATTCTGCATGACAAAGGACTTGCGGATAAAGGAGGAGAGTTCGATTTGCGTACTCTTCTCGAGGACGTTTCGGAAAGAATGCTCAGATGATCGTTCTCGGGACAAAACAAACACGACCCACCTTTGATGGCGGACAAACCCAAGCATTAGATCGCCTGCACCTATTCGACTGCTTTGGTTCAGGCAAATAACACTCTCCGGAAGCGCAGCGAATGTCCGCTATCCGAAATGCAAGGTCTATTCGTGAATGTCGCCTTCGTAATGAGCTAGTAGTAGCAGATATGGTGTACCGTAGAATCTTTAGTTCAAAGCCTCCGGTTCGCAGGCTGGCGCACTTTAAGCAGACTAGTTAGCTAGGAACGTCCGCAGGCGCCAGGATCGTCATTCCCACTCGACCTGCCACGGACATGATCGCCGGAATGTCTGGTGGTGCATCTGGCGCCGGAATATCGGTCGTGCCGTCAGGCATTGCTTCACCGGCTTCAGTAAAGAAAGTGTCATGCATCGCGCCGGGGGCATTTATACAAAGTAACCGGCCAGGCCGCTCTCCGGTGCATGTAAAGGCGTGCACTGCGCCGTCCGGAACCTTAACGAAGTCACCACATTTGACGTTGACTGTCTCACCATTCAAAAAGAACTCGAAATCACCATCGAGCACATAGAAACTCTCATCTTCACCAGCATGATGATTGGGCGGTGCACCGGCACCCGGTGCCGTCTTTATCTCAACAATTGTGCAACGATCTCCAGTCTCACTGGGAAAGGCATGAAAGGTCAAAAGGTTCCCAAGTAGATGATAAATTCGCGGGCGAGATTCAGTCATTATTGCGACTCCCTTTACTTGAAACAAACTGCCCTTATGATACACATATCCACTTATGAGACAAGTGTATTATAAAGGGTTTGGAATTGGCGCCTCGTACAAATCAAATCAACCGAACGCGAGAAGTACTTCTTTCGGCTGCACGTGACCTGATGTCGGAAGGCAAGGAGGTCACGCTAGCAAAAGTCGCTGAACGCGCCAAAACCAGTCGTGCGACGGTCTATCGCTACTTTTCTGACCCAAGTGTCTTGGCTTTGGATGCGACGCTGGATCTTGACGTCACTCCCACGTCGGAACTTCTTGAGGGGCTGGATGACGTTAGGAGCCGTGTACATGTGGTCGCGCGCTACTATCTGGAATTTTCTCGGGTTAATGAGGCGCACTTCCGGCAGTTTCTGGCGGAATCACTCAAGGCATCTCTTGAGGATGGAACGGTCAAAATGCGTGGGGCCAGAAGATTAGCGGCTTTTTCGGAAGCACTTGCGCCAGTTCACCCATTGATGGAGCCGAAGGAAATTGACGACCTAGCAAAGCGATTGTCCATGACGACGGGCATGGAACAACTTGTCATTCTTGAAGACATTTTACGTGTGGACGAAGCTACTGGTTACCAACTTCAGAAAGGGTTGGTCGACGCTCTTTTGGATCGGTTCTTGCCAAAAAACTGAGGCATGATTCAGATGCCGACTTTATCCTAAAACTGCTGGCAAATAGACAACTGTTCAACCTCCGTTTTGGGCTGGTCGCCGCCCTTGGCCCCCCACACGCCAATGACAAAAAGGTCCGCAAAGTGGACATCCGTTGCGACTTGGCGAAGGACCGCTTCGAGCGCAAAGCCCACAATCGGATCCCGTGGTAAAGAACAGTAGGCAAGGCCAGTGTTCCGCGTTGTCTAGTTCGCAGGACTGACCGCGTGCAGTCGCCAAGTATTTGGAACGCCCTTCAACTCGTGCTCACCGCAGTCTTGAAACTCGAACGGCGCACCAAGCATCAGTTGCCGCGTGAGATCGGATGCCAGAACCTGTCCTTCCTTGGCTTGGCCCATCACCCGCGCTGCTATGACCACGCCAAGGCCGCTGATATCCTCACCGCGAATTTCAATCTCACCAGTGTGAGCGCCGAAGCGTGCGTTAAGGTCGATTGCAGACAATGCTTCTTTCACAGAACCAGCGCAGGCCAGCGCGTTTGTAGGAGAACTGAACGTCGCCAGCACGCCGTCGCCAGTGAATTTCACCAGATGACCACCGTGTCGAGAGATCTGGTTTGCGCAAATGTCATCGTGGCGGTTCATCAAGTTGCGCCAACTCTCATCACCGATGCGTGCTTGTTGCGAAGTGGACGCGACCAGATCTGAGAATAGAACGGTAGCAAGGGTGCGCTTGGGTTGGATCGTCGCCGGTGCTTCGCCGGTGACAAACTCGACGATTGCGGCCGAATAGCTGTCCACGTCGCCTTCCCATGGCACATGCTCGTGGCCGGGTATGGTTTTGTATTTAGTGGATGGCATCAAACGCAGAAAATCTTGGGCGCAATCAGCCCCGTTGGGTTCTTCAAATTCGCGATGTATGACCAAAGTGGGTTGTGAAATAGAAGGCAGCAATTCCCGGATATCGATCCGGGCCGCCAATTCGAACAGGTTGGCGACTGTAATAGGGGTCGCGCTCATCCTTTGGAAATGCGCCCATGCTTCGTGAGCTTCAGCATCGTCCTCACTTGGGCCGAAAGCCGAGAATGGGTGAGGTTTATAGAGCTTCCCCCAATTCTCACGGAACTGTTTCAACGCGATTTCAAGGCTTTCGGGGGTCAGGTAACCGCGAGTTAGACGGCCTTGAGCGTACCCACCACACAAAGCCAGACGTTCAACGCGCTCGGGGCGCATCGCGGCATAGACACAGGCAAGGGAGGCCCCCTCGGAAAAAGCAATGACCGTGGCTGAGGTCATTTCAGTGACATCCATCACAGCCTCTATATCCATGACGCGCTCTTCAAGGGTTGGTGTCCCCTGAATGCGATCTGACATGCCGTTGCCGCGCTTGTCGAAAGTAACCAATCTTCCCACCGAGCTGAGAGCTGTCATCCACTGCAGATAGCCCGGGTTTTCCATGGACGCTTCCAGGTGCGAAATCATTCCGGGGACCAAAACAAGATTGCGTGGCCCATCGCCCCAAACTTGATAGGCGATGGAAAGCCCGTCGCTTTCGGTGAAAAGGGTCTCCACATTGGCAGTCATGCGCCCCTCCCAGTCGTTCTTTGGCCGATGCTCCGCCCATGTTTTCAATGGTGTTCGCCGCGGGGCCAGCGCGTGATCATATTGAGGTTCGAATGGCCTATCGGTCAATGATCTCTTTGGTTGAGCGCAACGTGCGTCATGCCTTAACTGTGATAATCAGGTTAAGAAAACTAAGGGTCTGCACTTGTCCGCAAATCATTCATACAAACAAGTAGCAACGAACGATCGCTTCGAGTCCTGAGCAGTCATTCTAAAATTCAAATTTGATTGTCATGGATCAAGGCGCCGAAACTATTTGTACCTCAATCTTCTCCAATCCAAAAGTAATTGGGAGGGGATTACTAATGACGACCCGACGTGATTTCATGAAAACCGTTCCGGCGATGGGAGCCGCTTTTGCCGTCGCGCCAACGTTCCTTTCAGAGGAAGGTTCCGCGCAAGCTCAGAGCGCCACACCTGCCGAAGGGCACTTTCATCCAAAAGGCAAAGCACCTTCCGAGCACACTTTGAAAATCCTCGCCGAAGCGCGGGAGGCGCTGCCGTTCTCAGATACCCGAGATTTCGACGAGCAGGCTCGTGGTTTTATCGCGGCAATGCCCGAAGACGAGATAATGGCGGATGCGGGCAACATTGCTTGGGACATGGCGAGCTTCCGCTTTTTCGACGAGGACAAGGACTGGCCCAGCATTCACCCTTCTTTGCAGCGTGTCTCACGGCTCAATCAGAACTATGGCCTCTATGAGGTGGTACCAGGCATATATCAGGTGCGCGGATTGGATTTATCCGATGTTTCCTTCGTACGTGGTGACAACGGATGGATTGTCATCGATCCGCTTCTCACGACTGAGCCCGCTCGCGCAGCGTGGAACCTTTTTCAAGAACATGTCGGTGATGGCCTTCCAGTCACAGCCGTTATCTATTCGCATTCACATGGAGATCACTGGGGGGGCGTCCGCGGGATAGTTGACGAAGCCGACGTACGCGCGGGCAAGGTAGAAATTATCGCACCACGCGACTTCATGCAGTTCACAATTTCTGAAAACGTCTACGCTGGTAACGCGATGAACCGCCGCTTGTCCTACCAGTATGGACAACAGCTTCCTATTAACCCGTTTGGCTTTGCCGGTCAGGGTCTAGGGCATCGCGTTTCGCTGGGCGCTCTTGGGCTGATCGCGCCGACAAAGATAATCGAAGAAGACATCGAATACATCGACGTCGATGGCGTGCGAATGGTCTTCCAAAACACACCGGGCACTGAAGCGCCTTCTAATATGAATACGTACATTCCTGATATGAAGGCCCTCTGGATGGCCGAGAATATTACCGGCACATTGCACAACATTTACACCCTACGCGGCGCGCCGGTGCGTGATCCGCTGCGCTGGTCTAAGTACATCTCGCGTGCGTTGCACCTATTTGGCGAAGAAGCAGAGGTGATGTTCCAATCGCACCATTGGCCTCGTTGGGGCAACGACCGCATTCAAGAGATCATGCGGGCGCAGCGCGATATGTACGCGCATTTCAATAATCAGGTGCTGCACTTTGCCAATCAGGGCGTAACGATCAACCAGATCCAGAACGTCTACGAGATGCCCAAAAGCTTGCAGAACGAATGGCATTGCCGCGGCTATCACGGCTCGCCCGAGCACAACAGCCGAGGGGTAATCCAGCGGTACCTCGGGTTTTGGGATGCCAATCCCGCGACACTTATCCCGCCGTCTCCGGAAGACTCAGCGCCGCTCTATGTCGAGATGATGGGCGGATCGGACAAGATCATGGCCAAAGGGCAGGAACTTTTTGGTGCGGGCGAGTACAAGATGGCCGTCGAAATCCTGAACAGGCTTTTTCTGGCTGAAAATGATAATCAGCTAGCTCGTGATCTCTTGGCAGATTGCTATGAACAGCTTGGCTACCAACAAGAAAATCCCGGATTGCGGAATAGCTTCTTGTCGGGTGCTTATGAATTACGCTCCGGCATCTCAGATGCGCCGGTGCTTAGCTCGACCAGCCCCGACGTAATCCGCGCAATGTCCACCGAGCTGTTCCTGAACTACCTCGGCATCAAGATGGACAGCCGCAAAGCCGAAGGCATGCGGTTCACCATCAACTTGGTCACACCGGACAATGGAGAGAAGTTCATCATCGAACTGGAAAATGCCACCCTGACCAACATCGAGGGGTATCAAGCGAATGATCCGGACCTGACGCTTGTGATCAATCGCTCAGACCTCGAAATGACGATGATGGGTGCGGTAGAGCTGGAGCAGCAGATTGCAGATGGCACTGCTAAGATTGAAGGCGATGCCAACGTTCTCTCACAACTTGCCTCAACCATGGTTGACTTTGACCCATTGTTCGAGATCTTGCCCGGCACCGCGGCTGGGGAGGCCCAAGTCGTGGCGTCCAATGCGTATGAGGCTGTTCCCGGCGCGACAATCCCTGAATAACTCAGCTTAAGGCAAGGTGGACTATGTCACCTTGCCTCAATTTCCCTGTCTTTTGGAAATGACTAATTTCGAACGGTAGCTTTGTCCGCTTAGCAGGCATTCATTGAATTCTGCCGAACGACCGCTTCGAGCCCGACGTAACCGTGCGTTTCAAGGCCGCTAACAAGAGGGTCAAATGTCTTTAACTTGTCGGCATTTCTTCGACTCACGTGTTGAATCGGTGTAACGCACCTTCGAAACGTCCGAATAGATGGCCTGGGTTTCCAAGCAAATCTCGGTCACGGTAGACAGCTTGTTGGGGGCCGGAAAGCGGACGAGTGCAGAACGCAAGTGAACGTTTAGGGCTTTGCATTTTGCCCCGTTGGCTGACCGCAGGTAGGACAGTGATCGAACTGTGATATCGCTTCGGTGTGCACGCGGTTTCGGATATGATCTGCAGCGCGGCGCGACAGACCCAATTGCTTGCGAACAGCGTCAATTTCCTTCTCATCAGCCTCGCAGATATCGCCATCTTCCAGTGCTTTTCGAAATTCGAGCTCCAAGCTCGCACGTCGGCGGTGTAACTGGTCGTTTAGCCCGCTGGCGATGATACCTGCCGGCAATGCCGCCATTCCAATGCCAATCACTGTGATCGCAGCACCGAAGATCTTTCCGGCCACAGTAACAGGTGTCACGTCGCCATAGCCAACGGTCGTCAGCGTTGCCATGGCCCACCACATAGCCGCGGGGATGGAGCCAAACGCTTCTGGCTGCGCCTCGTGCTCTGCCAGCCAAGCGCCGCTTGCGGCAAAGATCAGCATCACCATCAGGATGAAGAAACCTGCAAAAAAAGCGCCGGCCTCTTCCTCGAACACGGCAAGCAACATGCCGAGTGCGGGCGAATACCGCGTGAGCTTGAGCAGTCGAAGCATTCGAAATGTCCGAAGAAGACGCAGATCAACCGGGAAAATCAGGTAAAGCAGCGCAGGTAATATCGCTAGTAAATCGATGATGGCGATCGGCGAGACGGCCCAGGCGGCGCGCGTTTTGTAACTTGGATTTTCGGTGGCGACCCACAGCCTTGCCGCGTATTCGACCACGAAAACAAACAGAGAAAGACCCTCAAAGAGGTTCAGCGCCAGGCCCCAACGGAAATATATGGAGTCGACCGTTTCCAGGATAACGGCGGCCACGTTCAGCGTGATTAGGGCAATTAGAGCTATTTCAAGAAACCACGGACCGGTGGCCGCCCGGTCCGGGCGCTCGAGCCACCAATAGACTTTCCTTCTTAGAAAGCCTGAATTTGTCACAGCCTCACTCATGTCGAAACTTCGTCCAGGCGCGTGTCAAGGGGATTGCGATTTGCGATAGCAAAGCGGTCCCCCAAATAAGATTGCCAACCAATGAGGGGACATGTGGGACGACATAGAAACAGGCAATAGCCAGAACAATCCCAAACACCCGTACATCCCAACGGCCGAAATCCGATGCCAAACGGTGTTCTGTGACGCTCTGAAGCACCCAAAGCATTGCGATATAACCAGCAAGACCGAAACAGCCAATGGCGGCATATTCGGTTGGATATGGTTCCCAAAATCCGACTTTGACCTCGGCAGCAAGAGCGACGCCGACCATGACGCCGCAAAGCATCAAGATCAGATGCGCAAGCCACCAGATGACCAATGTCGACACCTTTTTGTCCTTTGGTTTGGCATTGCCGACAAAGTCGAAATAGATCCAGCACATGACGAACATCGACACACCACCGATGACAAAATTGACCAGCACGTCGGGCGAAACTTTGTAGATGCCTTTCTCGGACAGGGTGACAACCAGTTTGAAGAACCCTTCGCCCAAAACGATCAGTGTCAGCAGAGCAAACCGTTCGGCCATGTGGCCAAGGCGGGGAACGAACCGCTCAAAACGCAGGACGGTGACACCGGGGATCATGTACATTGCCTGCGTGGCCACCATAGCTGCCGCGAATACCCAATAGGCAAGCGGAGTGGGCAAAAAAGCCGCGATGGCAAAGATTACCGCAAAGACCGAGAAATTGCGGATCTGGGCCGTCGACATCGACTCGCCTGAAGAATTGGCCCGCCGGGCTCGATAGTACAGCGCCGCGATCATGGCCCTGTTCGCGGCAAATCCTAACGCGAAGAAAACCCAACCCTTTCCGTCAATAGCCGGGATCGCCGCTGCCATAAACATCACGGTACAGATCATTACGGACATGATCAGGCGATGCCAAAAATCCGTACTGACGTAGATCGAGTTGAATATGCTGAGTTCGCCCCACGCGTACCAGAGCGTGATGAACACCCCGGCGAACACAAGAAACCCATGCAGATCGAGATGATGCGAAAGGTAATTGCCCAGCAGAAAGATCGTCACGACATGGATCAGGTCATAGAACAGCTCGGCCCAGTGGACATGATCATGTGCGTGGTCAAGGTCCCGGTGATGTTGGGGCTTTCGCCACATGGGGTGGTCATGCAGTGCCATAAATTAGAACTCTTCAAGGTTGAAAGGCTGTAGTGGCCGACATGCAGCCACCCCGACTGAATTTTTTCTATAACGGAAGGTTGTCGCGGAGACCTACGTCATGCAACCCCCACAATGGTTGTTCAGCGAGGGCATGCCGGGAAACATCCGTCCGTTCGTGGATTTTTTGTGCCGGAAGGACACGGCATTCACGGGTGTCACGCGGCCCTGTCGTCTCGTAGTTGCAGCAGGATGCGGGTGTAGTTTTCTACGCCCTGCGCGCCGGTCACAAGGTGGCGTTGGTCGAACATCATTGCGGGCACGCCTCGAACACCTTGGTTGATCCAGATTTGCTCTTTCTGGCGCACGTGATTGGCCCGATCTTGGCTTTGCAACATGTCCAGCGCATCCGCGCGGTTCAGCCCGATGCCAGCAGCCGCGCCGGCCAGAACCTGTATGTCCGAGACATTTTCGCGGCGTGTAAAGAACGCCGAAAAAAGGGCCTGCTTCATTTCGTGGCCCTTGCCTTGCTCGGCGGCCCAGTCAATCAATTGATGCGCGCGGAAGGTGTTATATATCCGCATGTCATCGGCGTAATTGAACGTGAACCCCAGTGCTGCGCCCATCTCGGTCAGGCGGGCTCGTGCCTGGATCGACCCTTCCAACGTGGTCCCGTATTTCGATGCCAGATGGTCGCGCAGGTTCTCTCCGCGTTCTGCCATCTGAGGATTCAGCTCGAACGGGTGCCAGCGGATATCCAGTTCGACGCCGGTGTCGCGTGCGGCCTTGGCGAGCTGGTGGTAGCCAATCACACACCACGGACAAACAACGTCTGACACGACATCGACACGGAAAGAGGGCGCATCTGGCACGGTTCAGGTTCCTTTCACATCTCCGGAAAAACGCGCCGCGTTTTCCTTGGCAAAGGCGCTGGCATCCGCGTTAGCATCCCAGAACTGTGGGTTGGCCTTGGGGATGGTCAGCGCTCTCTGCACAGCGGGCCGGGCATCGATACGGTCAAACCAGGCGTTCAGATGCGGAAGGTCCGACACATCCACCCGGGCCCAGACATAGGCACGCGCCCACGGGTACAGCATCATGTCAGCGATGGTGTATTCGTCCGCTGCAATCCATTCACGCCCGTCCAGCCGTGTGTTCATCACCTCCATCAATCGGCGGCTTTCGTCCACGTAGCGACGGATCGAGAAGGGCTCTTCGTGGCCATTTGGCGCGGCGATATGCTGGAAATACATCGCCTGTCCCATCATCGGCCCCACATGGCTGACCTGAAACAGCATCCACTGCACAACCTCGGACCGCTTGACCGGGTCCGACGGCAGGAATTTTCCATATTTCTCGGCCAGATGCCACAGGATCGCACCGGATTCGAAGATGGCACGGCCTTCCGAACGGTCCTCAATCGTTGGGATCTTTCCGTTTGGGTTCAGCGCCAGGTAATCCGGCGCCTTCTGTTCCTGTTTGGAAAAGTTGATATGGGTCAGGTCGTAGGGGATACCTGCCTCTTCCAGAAAAATGACCGGCTTGTAGCCGTTCATCGTGCCTGCGGTATACAGGTGAATATCAGGCTGGGACATGTTCAACCTCGACAAAAGTGGATTTCAGATGCGCGTCAAATCGAGCGAAATCGGCCTCGATTTCGGGGTTCTTCATAACATCGAATGCCGCGAATGTCGGTAGGGCCTGCATACCGAAGAACTTGGCGTTCAGATGCATCGGGCGCAGCAGATCGTCAACGCTTGCTCCGGCAAAGAACGGCTCGGCGGGGTTGTCGAATGCTTCTTTCGGCGCATTAAATGTCACCGACAGCATGTATGTCTTGCTGTGCAGTGATCCACCCATGCCGTAGTTGGCTTTTGGTGCGTCGGCGGTGCGACCGTCGCCAGCGCATAAGCGGCCATCCATTCCGGCTGTGTAGACCTCATCCATATATTTTTTGAAGATCCATGGGACGCCCATCCAGTTTACCGGGAACTGCATGATGACCGTATCTGCCCAAACATGCGCCTCGACCTCTGAATTTGCGTCATAGCCATCAGCAACGGTGGTCATGCGTACTTCGTGGCCCATTGCGGCCAACGTTCTGCGTGCGCGTTCGACGAGGCTGGCGTTCAACTGTCCGGGGGCGAATTCGTAGGGCTGGGTGCCGTTCACGATGAGGATTTTACTCATGTCCATATCCTATATGTGCACTGTGTGAACCCCTTGACGTAGGAGGGGGTCGGGAGCATTTGAGTATTGAGGTGTGGAAAATCAACCAGTATACTTTTAGTAACCTTAAAAAATAAGGGGAAGGATAACGATGCGGGCGCGGGTGGACGAAGATGTGAAAGGGCGCCGAATTGTGACAGAGGCCTGCCAGGAGCCATGCGCAATTGAACGGGGCATGCGGATCATCGGTGGTAAATGGACCGGGTCCATCCTATGGCACCTGAAGGATCGTCCGGTGCGTTTCAACGATCTTGCTCGGTTGCTGGGTGGGGCCAGTAAAAAGATGATTGCCGAGCGGCTGCGCCAGCTAGAGGATCAGGGGTTGGTGAGCCGACACGTGATGGATACCGCGCCGGTTTCCGTGCAGTATTCTATCACTGACCTTGGCCGCACGGCACTTGGGTTTCTCGACGAATTGCGAAAGTGGAGCGAGGAATTGCCTAACGGCTTAAAGTGATGACTTTAGTCCGTGTTCAATGATCTGAAAGTCAGAGTTTTTCTGACCGCGTACCGAACGAGGTTTTCACCAATCTGAGGATGAAGTGACAAGGTTACTTAGAAAAGCAATCCAAGGGTTTGTTTTCCCCAAGAAAGTAGTGCGAATAAATTTCTGCGGGCCGCTCAGTGCCATTTGAACCGACAGGTGACGTAACAGCTGTCCCGCAGGCCACGAGTTTTGTTGAACCAAGTTCTGGCATCCTCAGCGAATGGCTGCTTTGCCAAGTAAACGGCAGCGAAAGCCAGTCGATATGCATTGCGATTTCCAATCTGTCCGCAAAGTGGTCGTCCATGCCAAGTGCAGCGAATGACAGCGTTGGAGTCCAAAGGCGACTTAGGTGATGAGCGCAGCATGTGTCGTTTAGGGCGGAAAGCGGGGGGTCGCTGCGCGCGCGGAATGACATGGTTCCAGCTGTCAAAGCTGGCCTTCGAATTGGATCTTCTATGGAAGTGCATTTGAATACCCCAGAACCAACAAGTTGCCCAAATGAAAAAACAATGAGTCGTTCCAATGCACCACCGCGGTGTTCACGGCAGCTTTCTTTGATAGCATGCAAGAAAACTGAGCAAATATTCCGCTACACGCAAAAATGAGCTGAGAAATTGGGCGAACCGGCAGTCCGATGACTGCATTCAATGACCTTGTAATTGCGATCAATGAGTCTTGGGCTCACTTGAGTTTCTATGAAACAACACCTGACTGTCGTTGTAGTAGAGCAGAATCAAGATCGTGCTTTTGCAATAGTAGATGCCTTAAAAGAGTCCGGTGACGTAGAGGTTTTTGTGATCGGCAACGTCTCTGGGCTGGCACGCAAAATCGCAACGCATGGCCCAGACATTGTCCTCATTGATATCGACAATCCCTCGCGCGATATGCTGGAAGAGCTGACCGTTGCGTCGGGTCCATTGGAACGTCCAGTAGCTATGTTCGTCTCGGGCGCAGCGGGCGGATTGGCGAAAGCCGCTGTTGAGGCTGGGGTGTCAGCCTATGTGGTCGACGGATTGCAGGCCGAACGCATCAAACCTGTGATCGATACGGCTATCGCCCGCTTTCAGGTCCTACGCCAAATGCGGACCGAACTGGCCGAAACCCGCCGTGCGCTGGAAGAGAGAAAAGTGATCGACCGTGCCAAAGGGCTGTTGATGAAAGCAAAGGGCGTGTCAGAGGACGAAGCCTATGCCCTGCTGCGCAAAACCGCGATGAACCAGAACCGCCGGGTCGCAGATGTGGCAGAAGCTCTGGTCACTGCTTCGGGGTTGTTATCATGAGAACCGTAACTCTGCCTGTTGCCTACATGCCCTTGGTCGACGCGGCCCCGCTGATCGTTGCGCGCGAGATGGGGTTTGATCATGCAGAAGGGATTTCGCTGGATATGCGTCCAGCTCCGTCATGGTCATCTCTGCGAGATATGCTTGCCTTTGGGCATGTGGATGCCGCGCATCTGCTTTCACCGGTCCCTGTTGCGATGGCCTTGGGTCTTGGTGGCATTGCGACACCTTTATCTGCTGTGTCCGTCCTGTCACTGAATGGCAATGTTATAGGCGTTGGAACTCGACTGGCTGGGCGGTTAACCGACCAAGGCTACGGCTTCGATTTCTCAGATGCCGCTGCGGCTGGGTCCGCGTTGGCAAAAGCCACCGGTGACGTGTTGGTCTTTGGTGTGCCTTTTCCATTTTCCATGCACGTCGAATTGTTGCGCTATTGGGTTGCGGGAACCGAGTTGGCCTCGAAACAGGTCGAAATCCGCACCGTCCCGCCGCCATTGATGGCGCAGGCCCTTGCCGGTGGCGAGATCGATGCGTTCTGCGTGGGCGAGCCGTGGGGCTCTTACGCCGCGGACGATAATGTTGGTGCACTGTTGCTACCGGGTAAAGCGATTTGGACCTGCGCACCGGAAAAGGTGCTGGCGGTCCGAAACGATTGGGCAGAGACCGAACCGCACCTGCTGGGTAGCCTCATGCGCGCGGTTTGGAAAGCCGGGCGCTGGCTGTCGAAGGCCGACAGCCGGACCACCACGTCCGAAATGTTGTCGCGCAAGGCATACCTCAACGTGTCACCGGAACTGATTGACCGCGCCCTTATGGGAGAGTTCACCATCTCGGCGAGCGGTGAGCAGCGACAGGTGGACGGTTTTGTTGAATTCTTTGACGGTGCCGCGAGTTTCCCATGGCGCAGTCAGGCCAAGTGGATCGCGCATCAACTGGCGAAACGGAATGGGATCGATGTTAGCACTGCCGAACGTCAGGCCGCCCGAGTCTTTCGCAGCGATCTGTATCGACGCGAGCTTGTCGGCTTGGGTGTCGAAACTCCCGGCGCGTCGGAGAAGCTCGAAGGTGCGCTGCCCGAGTCGACCGCGGTGGCCTCGGTAAACGGAAGCCTGATTCTGCCGCCCAATGTTTTTTTCGACCGTCGCATTTTCGAGCCCGCTGGTTGAGAGTGCCTAATTTTTTTGCAATGCAGCATGAATTCATGCCGCATCGCAGAAAATTCGCATCCTGATGCCCAAAAGCGGATGACGGCCCGGTTCAGGGATGCCTAAATCAGGACATCGGCAGGCAACGACGCCCACCGACAGAATTCGCCCAAAGTATTGGGCACCTCACGAGAGCAAAGCCGCTCGACCAACTGCCAACTCCTCCTGGCGGTGTGTGTCGGCGGTTTTTTTTGTTTGCCCAAGGGGTTGGGCTAAACCGAAAGGGATCGATATGAAAAAGCTTCTTCTGAGCCTCGCAGCGTCTACAGCGATTGTATCTCCGGCATTGGCTGAATTGGAACTGGAAAAAGACGAACTGACCTTTGGCTTTATCAAACTGACCGATATGGCGCCGCTGGCCGTGGCCTATGAGAACGGTTATTTTCTGGACGAGGGCCTTTTCGTCACGCTTGAGGCGCAGGCCAACTGGAAAGTACTGCTGGATGGCGTGATCGACGGCCAGTTAGATGGCGCGCATATGCTGGCCGGTCAACCGCTGGCGGCCACTATTGGCTACGGGACCGAAGCCCATATCATCACACCGTTTTCGATGGACCTGAACGGCAACGGCATTACCGTCTCGAACGAGATTTGGGAAGAAATGAAGCCCCACATCCCAAAGATGGATGACGGCCGCCCGCAACACCCTATCAGCGCCGAGGCTCTGGCCCCGGTGGTTGAGAAATACAAATCCGAAGGAAAGCCGTTCAACATGGGCATGGTCTTCCCGGTTTCGACCCACAATTACGAGTTGCGCTATTGGCTTGCCGCCGGTGGTCTGCACCCGGGGTATTACAGCCCCGAAAACGTGACCGGTCAGATTGGCGCGGATGTGTTCCTGTCCGTGACGCCTCCACCGCAAATGCCTGCCACGTTGGAGGCCGGCACGATCTACGGTTACTGCGTGGGTGAACCGTGGAACCAGCAGGCTGTTTTCAAGGGTATCGGTGTACCGGTGATCACGGACTATGAGCTGTGGAAGAACAACCCTGAAAAGGTGTTTGGCATCACTGCCGAGTTCGCCAATGAGTATCCCAACACCACGTTGGCCGTGACCAAGGCTTTGATCCGCGCCGCGATGTGGCTGGATGAAAACGAAAACGCCAACCGCCCTGAAGCGGTCGAAATCCTGAGCCGCCCGGAATATGTGGGCGCGGATTACGACGTCATCGCCAACTCGATGACCGGCACCTTTGAATATGAAAAAGGTGACAAACGCGAGGTTCCCGATTTCAACGTGTTCTTCCGCTACAATGCGACCTATCCCTTCTATTCGGACGCGGTCTGGTACCTGACCCAGATGCGCCGCTGGGGTCAGATCGCCGACGCCAAGCCAGACAGCTGGTATGACGAGGTTGCTAAGTCCGTCTACAAGCCAGAAATCTATCTGGAGGCCGCGCGCCTGCTGGTCGAGGAAGGCCTTGCGAATGAAGCCGACTTTCCCTGGGAAAGCGATGGTTACAAAGCGCCGACCCCGGCAGAGGATATCATCGACGGCATCGCCTATGACGGTCGTACCCCCAACGCCTATCTCGAAAGCCTGTCCATCGGTCTGAAAGGCGATCAGAAGATCGTCGGCTCGGACGTACAAGGCTAAGCCCGAAGCGCCGCGCCCGGCCAGCGCTGGGTGCGGATTCCAAAGTGCCCCGCCATCGCAAGGACACATCAGATGACAACGGTCGATCCCGAATTCAACGCTGACGCAGCCCGAGAGGAACGTCGCGCCCGCCTTTTCACCCGCATCAACGCGGCCGACAAATGGTTCCAAGTGCTGGGCCTCAGCTGGGCCACGCCTGTTCTGAAAGCCGCCGCCGGGGACAACCCGCGCGCCCAGATGACCGAGATATGGCGTCTTCTGGTCGTCCCCCTGCTGTCGATCTGTGCCTTCCTGCTTCTGTGGGCGACACTGGCCCCGAAAGTGCAGACCTCTCTGGGTGCAGTCCCCGGACCGGCTCAGGTCTGGGAAGAAATGATCAACCTCAACGAGGACGCACAAGCGAAGGCTGCCAAACGCGCCAAGTTTGAGGCTATGGTAGAGAAACGAAACCAGAAGCTGATCGATGCGGGCCGGGCGGATGAGGTCAAGCAAGTCGCCTATACCGGTGCGCCGTCCTACTACCAGCAAATCTGGACCTCGATCAAAACCGTGTTCTTCGGGTTCCTGATCGCGACCGTTGTAGCCGTACCTTTGGGGATCGCCGCTGGTTTGTCCCCAACTGCGAATGCGGCTCTGAACCCACTGATCCAGATCTTCAAGCCGGTCTCGCCGCTGGCATGGCTGCCGATTGTGACCATGATCGTCTCGGCGGTTTACGTCACCAATGACGGCTGGTTCGCGAAATCCTTCCTGATCTCGGCCATCACTGTGACGCTCTGTTCGTTGTGGCCGACCCTGATCAATACCGCACTGGGCGTGGCGTCCATCGACAAGGACCTGGTGAACGTCTCCAAAGTTCTGAAAATGAACACTTATACCAAGATCACCAAGCTGGTGCTGCCCTCGGCCTTGCCTTTGATCTTTACCGGTTTGCGCCTGTCACTTGGCGTAGGCTGGATGGTCTTGATCGCAGCCGAGATGCTGGCTCAGAACCCCGGACTGGGCAAATTCGTCTGGGATGAATTCCAGAACGGCTCGTCCAGCTCGCTCGCCAAGATTATGGTTGCGGTCTTCACCATCGGCATCATCGGTTTCCTGCTGGACCGGGTGATGTACGCGCTGCAATCCCTGTTTACCTTCACGAACAATCGGTGAGCGCGATGAGTATTCTGAGCTTTAAAGGCGCCTCGAAATCCTTTGGTGAAGGCACAGCGCGCACCGATGTATTGAAAGGCATTGATCTGGACGTGCAACAGGGCGAATTTCTGGTGATCCTCGGGTTTTCGGGCACCGGTAAAACGACCCTGATCAACTTGATGGCCGGTTTGGATGCCCCAACTGGCGGAGAGGTCACCTTCAAAGGTGCCCCGATCAAGGGGCCGGGCCCCGAACGCGGCGTGATCTTCCAGAACTACTCTTTGATGCCGTGGCTGACGGTCAGCGGCAATGTGGGTTTGGCAGTGGATACGGTCTTTCCCGGCCTCAGCAAGGCCGAGAAAGCCGAGAAAGTCGCGCACTACGTCAAGATGGTAGGCCTCAGCCATGCCGCCACGCGCCGCCCGGCAGAATTGTCGGGAGGGATGCGTCAGCGGGTCAACGTGGCGCGTGCCCTGTCGATGAACCCCGAAGTATTGTTGTTGGATGAACCGCTGTCGGCGCTCGACGCCCTGACCCGCGCCAATCTGGCCGATGAGATCGAAAAAATCTGGGAAGCCGACAAGAAGACCTGCGTGCTGATCACCAATGATGTGGATGAGGCGATCATTCTGGCGGACCGTATCATCGCTCTGAACCCTGATGGGACATTAGGGCAAGAGTTCCGCGTCTCGATCCCGCGCCCTCGTGAACGTGGGGCGATGAACAACGATGAGACCTTCAAACACCTGCGCGCTGAAGTCACTAAATACCTGATGGATGTGGGGATCGAGGCCAAGGTTGAAGGCTCGCGCATCTTGCCGGATGTCACCCCGATCCACGGAGTTCCAACGGCGGTCGCCGAGGCCCAAAAGGGGATGATCGAGAGCCGCTTCCTCGACTTTTCACAGCTACACAAGGTGTATCCGACGCCCAAAGGTCCTCTGACCGTAGTCGAGGATTTTGACCTGAAGATCGACAAGGGCGAGTTCATCTCGCTGATCGGCCATTCGGGTTGCGGCAAATCCACGGTTCTGACCATGGCCGCAGGGCTAAACGACATCTCCAAAGGCGCAATTAAGCTGGATGGCCGCCATGTCGAAGGGGCCGATCCTGAACGCGCCGTAGTGTTCCAATCGCCGAACTTGTTCCCTTGGCTCAGCGCCAAGGAAAACGTCGCGATCGGTGTGGATAAGGTCTACCCAAAAGCCAGCATGGCCGAGCGGCAGGATGTGGTCGAATACTATCTGGAACGCGTTGGTCTGGCCGATGCGATGGACAAATCCGCCTCTGACCTGTCAAACGGGATGAAGCAGCGCGTCGGCATCGCCCGCGCTTTTGCCCTATCTCCCAAACTCCTGTTGCTGGATGAACCTTTTGGAATGCTCGACAGCCTCACCCGCTGGGAATTGCAGGAAGTGCTGATGGAGGTCTGGTCCCGCACCAAAGTCACCGCGATCTGTGTGACCCATGATGTGGACGAGGCGATCCTGCTGGCCGACCGCGTGGTGATGATGACCAACGGCCCGCAAGCGACCATCGGCAAGATCACCAAGGTCGACCTGCCACGCCCACGCACGCGCAAAGCCTTGTTGGAGCACCCAGACTACTACGCCTTCAGGCAGGAAGTCCTCGATTTTCTGGAAGAATACGAACATGGCGCCAAACCCAAAACACCCGCCCCCAAGGCGATTGCAGCGGAGTGAAATCATGAAGCAAAGACTTGTAGTCATTGGCGCAGGTATGGCCTCGGGCCGGGTGCTGGAGCACCTGACCGACGCCGCGCCGGATGCGTTCGACATCACCCTTTTCAACGCCGAGCCGTGCGGGAACTACAACCGGATCATGCTTAGCCCGGTTCTATCGGGTGAGAAGACATACGAAGAGATCGTAACCCATGACGATGCCTGGTACGCCGCGCGTGGTATCGCTTGTCGCTTTGGTGAGAAGGTTGAGAAAATCGATCGTGAGATGAAGGTGGTCGAGGGCGATAACGGACATGTGCCTTACGACAAGCTGGTAATTGCCACCGGGTCGACCCCGTTCATGATCCCTTTGCCCGGTCATGATCTAGAAGGCGTGATTGCCTATCGCGATCTGGAAGACACCCAGCGGATGATGGGCATGGGCCCGGACAACAAGGTCGTTGTGATTGGCGGCGGTTTGTTGGGTCTCGAGGCTGCGGCGGGTATGGCCGCGCATGGAGTAGACGTCACCGTGGTCCACATCATGGGTCATCTGATGGAGCGTCAGCTGGATGAGGCCGCAGGCCATCTGTTGAAAAAGTCGCTGGAAGACAAAGGCATCAAAATCTGCCTGCAAGCGAATTCCAAGGAAGTCCTTGGGGAAGACGGCAAGGTCCGCGCTCTGTTGCTGGATGACGGGACCAAGTTGCCCTGTGATCTGCTGGTCATGGCGGTGGGCATCCGCCCCAATACGGCGCTGGCACAAGAGGCTGGTCTGGCCACCGGGCGCGGCATTCATGTGGATGACCAGATGCTGACCTCGGACACGGATGTCTATGCTGTCGGCGAATGCGTCGAACATGACGGAGAAGTCTTCGGCCTTGTTGCGCCGCTCTACGATCAAGCCAAGGTAGCAGCGCAGTCGTTGCTCGAGGAAGAGGCGGCATTCGTTCAAAAGACCCTCTCGACCAAGTTGAAAGTCACCGGTTGTGATCTGTTCAGCGCGGGGGATTTCGCGGACGGACCTGGACGTGAGGACATCGTCTTCCGCGATCCTTCACGCGGTGTCTATAAGCGCCTTGTTATCGAAGAGGATCGTCTCGTCGGCGCTGTCATGTATGGGGACACAGCCGATGGCAGTTGGTTCTTCGGCCTGATCAAAGATGGCACAAGCATAGAGGAGATGCGAGAAACGCTGATCTTCGGCCCGGCCTATCAGGGGGGCGACACCGCGGACCCTCTCTCAGCCGTTGCAGCATTGCCGCCTGAGGCGGAGATTTGCGGCTGTAACGGCGTATGCAAAAGCGAGATTGTCGAGGCGATTAATGCCGGGGCCGGCGATTTGGGCGCAGTGCGCGCAAACACCAAGGCCAGCGCGTCTTGCGGAACTTGCACGGGGCTGGTCGAACAGGTCTTGCAAGTCACTTTGGGCGACGCTTTCCAATTACCGACCGCGCAACCGATCTGCGGTTGTACCGACCTCAAGCATGAGGATGTGCGGCGTTTGATCAAGGGCCAAGAGCTGAAAAGCCAGGCCGCTGTCTGGCAGGAGCTGGGATGGAAAACGCTCGATGGCTGTCATGTCTGCCGACCGGCGATCAACTATTACCTGCTGGCCGATTGGCCACTGGAGTATCAAGACGACCCGCAAAGCCGCTTCGTCAACGAGCGCAAGCACGCCAACATCCAGAAAGACGGCACGTTCAGCGTTGTGCCGCGTATGTGGGGTGGCATAACCACCCCCGATGAATTGCGCGCTATCGCCGATGCGGCGGACAAATACGATGTACCGACCGTGAAGGTTACAGGTGGTCAGCGCATCGATTTGCTGGGCGTGAAAGGGGAAGACCTGCCTGCGATCTGGTCGGATCTGAACCAGGCCGGTCTGGTCTCGGGCCATGCCTATTCCAAGGGTCTGCGCACGGTCAAAACTTGTGTTGGAACCGATCATTGCCGGTTTGGCACGCAGGACAGCACTGGTCTGGGTATCAAGCTAGAGAAAATTCTCTGGGGGTCGTGGACGCCGCATAAGCTGAAGCTGGCCGTATCCGGCTGCCCTCGAAACTGCGCCGAGGCGACCTGTAAGGACATCGGCGTCGTCTGCGTCGACTCTGGCTATCAGATAAGCATCGGCGGGGCCGCAGGGATGGATGTCAAAGAGACCGAGTTACTCTGTCAAGTTCCCACCGAAGAAGAAGCGACCGAGGTCGTGATGGCCGTCACGCAGGCCTATCGAGAAGGCGGTAAATATCTGGATCGACTGTATAAATGGCTGGGCAAGGTGGGCATGGATTGGGTCAAAGCTCAGGTCGTCGACGACGTTGAAAACCGCGCCGCATTGGTCGCCCGGTTCGAACTGTCGCAAAGCATCTACCGAAAAGATCCATGGGCCGAACACGTCAAAGAAAAAGCGCAGACCTACGCGCCGATTGCTGATTTCACACTGGAGGCCGCTGAATGAGCTGGATCGACATTGGACATATCGACGAGGTGCCCCTACGCGGGGCGCGGTTGGTGAAAACACATATCGGCTGCATCGCAGTCTTCCGCACAGCCGAGGCGGATGTCTATGCCGCGACCAACAGCTGTCCGCACAACGGCGGTCCACTGTCTGAGGGTATCGTGCACGGGCAATCGGTGACCTGCCCTTTGCACAATTGGGTCTTCGACCTTAATACCGGCGAGGCACAGGGCGCTGATGATGGCCGCATCACCACCTATCCGGTGCGCCTTGAGGATGGCCGTATTCTACTGGACGACGGCGCGATTACCCGGCGGAGCGCAGCCTGATGGATGGAAGTGGTCTGCCCGAGGTTCGCTCGACCTGCGCCTATTGCGGGGTCGGCTGCGGTGTGCTTCTACGGCCCGATGGGGTCGGAGGTTTGACCGTTCGCGGCGATCCGGATCATCCGGCGAACTACGGTCGTTTGTGCTCGAAAGGACTGGCTTTGGGTGAAACCGTCGGGCTGGAACACCGGTTGCTGGTTCCTCGCGTCTTTGGCCAAGACACCAGTTGGGACAATGCCTTGCAATTGGTCGCAGATCGGTTCTCTGCAGCTATCAAGAAGCATGGTCCGGACAGCGTGGCTTTTTATGTTTCAGGACAGTTGCTGACCGAGGACTACTATGTTGCCAACAAGCTGACGAAAGGCTTCATGGGCTCGGCGAATATCGACACCAATTCGCGGCTTTGCATGGCTTCAACCGTGGCCGGGCACAAACGCGCCTTCGGGACAGATACAGTACCCGGAACCTATGAGGATCTGGACGAGGCTGATCTGGTTGTTTTGGTTGGCTCGAATCTCGCTTGGTGCCATCCCGTTCTTTACCAACGCGTCAAGGCTGCGCGTCAGGCGCGCGGCACGAAGATTGTTGTCGTTGATCCACGCCGAACCGCTAGCTGCGATCAAGCCGATTTGCATTTGGCATTGCAACCCGGCAGCGACGTTGCGCTATTTAACCGGTTGTTGAGCAGAATTCACCAGACCGGGCATGTGGCAGTGGATTTTCTGGATCGCAGCACTGGATTCTTCGAAGCACTCGAGCTGGCGCAGCTTGACGATTCTGACGCGACCGGGCTCAACCCCGATGAGATTGAGGCTTTTTGTGACCTGTGGATTGGGACTGAGCGCGTTGTTACGATCTTCAGTCAGGGCGTAAACCAATCCTCTTGCGGAACAGACAAGGTTAACGCGATCCTGAACTGCCATCTGGCCACCGGGCGGATCGGGCGCGCAGGGATGGGTCCGTTCTCGGTCACCGGTCAGCCTAACGCTATGGGGGGCCGAGAGGTCGGTGGCTTGGCCAACATGCTCGCATGTCACTTGGATATCGAAAACGAAGCACACAGATCAGCCGTCCAGGACTTCTGGAAGGCGCCAAAGATGCCAGAGAAGCAGGGGCTCAAAGCTGTTGACCTGTTTCGCGCTGTCGAAGGCGGTCAGATAAAAGCACTTTGGATCATCCACACTAATCCGGCGGCTACCATGCCTGATGCAGACCGAGTGATGGCGGCTATCGAAAAATGTCCATTCACAGTTGTAAGTGACCTGACTGCCCAAACAGACACCGCACGCGGTGCAGACGTTTTGTTGCCCG
This sequence comes from Ruegeria sp. HKCCD7303, assembly GCF_013111185.1. Classification (GTDB taxonomy): domain Bacteria; phylum Pseudomonadota; class Alphaproteobacteria; order Rhodobacterales; family Rhodobacteraceae; genus Ruegeria. The sequence continues at coordinate 295,244 of NZ_WVRE01000003.1, forward strand.
CTGCGGGGTGGGGCGAAAAAAGCGGTACAGTAACCAATTCAGACCGCACAATCAGCAGACAACGCGCCGTTCTGTCACCTCCGGGACAAGCACGCGCAGATTGGGATGTTATGGCCGAGGTGGGCCGCCGCATGGGGTGGGCCGAGGCATTCAGTTATGAGACACCGGCGCAGATTTTTCGAGAATTCGCAAATATGACCTCGCTTGCCGTGGCATTTGGCAAAGACCTGGACATTACAGAATTTTCGGACATTGATGACGCGGGCTACGAAGCGCTGAGCCCGACACGGTGGCCGACGACATCTTGCAAATCGGATGGTCGTTTTTTCGGTGATGCGCAATTTTTTCATCCTGATGGTAAAGCACGTTTTGTCCCTGTTACCCATCGTGCACTTCAAGCGACGACTTCTGAACAATACCCGTTTATGTTGAATACGGGACGAAACCGGGATCAGTGGCACACTATGACCCGGTCTGGGTTGTCACCCCGTCTTTCGGCCCATTTGGCCGAACCATATGTCGAGGTAAATCCGAATGATGTCGATCGGTTGGGCCTTGCTGCCGCAGATTTGGTCGAACTCAACAGCGTAGTAGGAAGCGGTATCTTTCGACTTCGCATCACAGACGCAGTCGCGCCAGGTCAAGTGTTTGCTCCTATTCACTGGACAGGTGAAACGGCGCCAACAGCCCGTGTGGATGCGCTTGTTCCAAGTGTAGTTGATCCAGTCTCTGGACAACCTGAGAGCAAGGCGGCGGCTGTTTCGGTGCGACGTGTGAATGCTTCGTGGTACGGTTTCGCCGTGTCCGTCGACGCGGCCTCACCAACGGCAGAATACTGGGCAATGAGCAAAACGGCCAAAGGTTACAGGATCGAGTTAGCAGGGAAGCAAGACATTGACGATTGGGAACACAAAGCCCGCGAGTGGTTTGGACTGCCCGATGCCGTAGTGACTTCAATCAAAGATTCCAAACGCGGCTCGCACAGGATCGCGCTGTCGGACGGAAAGCGCCTTTTGGCGGCGCTCTTCATCTCCCGCCAACCTATCACACTAATGCGAGAATATTTGGCAACTTTGCCTGAGGTCTCACTCCATCAGATTCTGTCTGGCCGGTCATCTGCTGCTTCTGAAGACTGTGGACCAATCGTCTGTTCGTGTTTTGGGGTCGGACTAAAAACCATCATCGACGCCATTCGCGACAAACGTTTGATCGATGTAGACGATATTGGAGATGCTCTTCAGGCTGGAAAGAACTGCGGTTCATGCAGGCCAGAGTTGGCTGACTTGGTCAGGGAGCATTCGAAGTTGAACCGCAATAGACCGAAGAATTGCCTGTTAGATCAATAAAGGTAGACGCGGGGTTATCAAGCAGGACTGCGGTTTGCTTTAGTTAGCATTCAAATCAAGCATGGGTTCCATTCATTCTATACCACATATCCAATTCAGCTTATTGGGGTCAGGCGATGGCAACGTAGCACAAACGAGAACTCTAACTGACTCCTGCGCCAGTACTTCCCGAAAAGTACTGACCTCTCCGTGCACGCCCAAGAGCGTTTTGATGCCGTCGCCCGCGAACTCTACGAGCGGCCAAGAAAGACCTTGAGTTACTTCTCACCCGCAGAGACGTTCGAAGAGTGTGTTGCATCGATCGTTTGAATCGTACCGCAGAGCGGACGCCACCCAGTCGCACTTTAGCAAGGCTGCGATCCCACGCGGCTGCGTAACTCGAAAAGGCTCGTCGGCCATCCTTGTGCCAGTGACTGGAAGAGCGGGCTGCTGACGAGTCGTTACGGGGGCTGGCGGGTGTTCGCTAGTGCTGGCGGGTGGGGTCCGTAGCGGAAATTTGTAATGGCACTCTGTGTCCCAGTTCACAGAACCGCTCATTTATCCAGGTTAACGTAGCGTCACAAGAGGAGGTCGAAATGTTTCTTAAGGCTTTAAATACTAGGCACACTCGCACCGAACACGCTGTAACCATGATACACCCAGTTGTGCGTATCTTGCGTCATTGCAAGCAAATGCAACGCCAAGTGAACCGCTATTATTGAATTCGAGCGTGGGTAACCGTTTTTCGGAAGTCTGCGTAGGGTTCTGTGCGGTGCGAAAAGGTTTAATAATTGGTTATTTTGGATCCCAAGCGGCTAAGCCGATCCGCTAACGGCCGTTGCCGAGCGTTGATACATGCCTGAACGCAAGAGCCGCATCGGACGTTCGAGCAAAGCGCGGCGAAAGACTAATTTGAGCCCTTAACAGAAATGCTTGAGGGGTAGCGCGCCCAGGGTCTGCTGTGCAGATTAATTGCAGATAGGTAACTCCAATGGCGGCTGTTTGCGCAAGGATGCTCTCCAATTATTTATAATCGGTTGGAGGCTGCTTTTGGGCCAGAACTTTGGGGCGCCAATTGCTTGTAGGCAAACTGCGTTCCAATAAACTCCAGCTCGAGACAGTGATTTTCCTTTTTTTACCGCCTTGGCGACAGCGTTTATGTCTTTGGATTCTGGGTAGATGTAGAGCGTCGTCGGGTTCCCCTCAACAAGTGCCAAAATCTCTTTTGAGGCGGACTGAGACCAGGTTGTGCAACCATTGCTACGACCACCCGTATAGTTCACAAGTTTTCCGTAGGGGACATAGCCGTCGTTGTCTGCATGTGTGCTTCTAGGATTCTTGAATCTACATTGCCACTTAAGGAAGACAGCTGGATGGCCTCCGATGGCGCGCTCCCGAGCATTGCTCGTTTCTCCTTCCCCATCGAACAAAAGAAAAGTGCGGTAGAACGGCTGCGTTTTGCCGGAGTGACTGTAATAACCTTTGAACGACGTGCGGGTTTCAGCCGTCACATAGGCACCGCCGGCGGTAAGTTTAGATCCTTCTGCATTGCTGAAGTTCTTCGCGCATTGCCGACCATTCGAAAAATTGGCGTTCTTTAGTTTTCTGCCATTGCCATAGCCGGACGAAACCGCTCGGAAGGACTTTTGTGACTCGCAAATGACGTAAAACCGCTTGCCCGGATTGCCGTTTCTTGCAGTGCTGGGGCGGGTTGCATCCTTGGCAAGGTAGCAGGGGTTCTTTACTTCGCCTCGTCGTACTTTCTCGATGTAAAGCGCACGCGCCCTGTTCAGAACAATTGGTGCGATTTGCCCATCACCTGTTCCCACGTGTTTTTGTAACCACGCTGGGATATCTTGCGAAAATGCTTCGACGCGGTCCGGCAAGAAGCCTACCGAGATGGCAATTGCCGCGGCAGAGAGTGTGAGACGGAGTGAATTCTGTAGCAACGGGAGATCTCCTGCTAGAATGTCCTCAAGGTCAGCCTACCACAGTTCTTACGCCCGAGAATGCCGGCCAAGTGTGTGACGAAGCTTTCTGTTGCCTGAAATCCCGGTGTTCGTTTTGGGAGGCATTTTGAGCATCTTGGACAAAAAAGCTTTGATGTTGCTTTAGTAACTGGACATTCGGATATTTGCTTCCAAATGACTGCCATGATCACACGTCGAAAGCTCCTGTTGGTAACGACAACCGCAATTTGTGCGCCGTATATTGGACGGGGACAAACGGTGGCGCTGAATGATGCAATCAGCGATCTTCAGCAGTTGCATTCACTTCAAATTCAACGCGGAGACGACGTCATTTTTGCTCAGGCTCGACAGGGTGCAGGCCTGGATAAACCAGCGAATATAAAGTCTTGTTCGAAAAGCATTGTGGCTTTGTTGCTTGGGACGGCGATCGACCGGCAGGAAATCCCGTCTGTGAATGCCACCTTGCAGGAGGTCGCTCCGCAACTCTTGCCCGCCAATGCCACACCCGGTTCTGAGAGCATTACAATGGAAGATCTGGTGACACTGCGGGCAGGGCTCGAAAGAACCTCTGGCAGCAACTACGGAGAATGGGTCAACTCTCCCAACTGGATAGCGGATGCTTTGACACGACCCATGGTTGCAGAGCCAGGACAACAGATGCTCTATTCTACCGGATCGACCCATCTGCTTGGCGCAGCATTGACTGTGGCGACCGGCCTAAGTCTTTTGAGATTGACGCGTGAGAGGCTGGGTGCACCGCTTGGTATCGAGATACCTGCTTGGACGAAGGATCCACAGGGTTACTACTTGGGTGGGAATGAGATGGCGATTACGCCGAGGTCGATGTTGAAGATCGCGGTGTTGCTTCGGGACCGCGGGGCTTTTGCCAACAGGCAAATCATTCCTGAGCGTTGGGTCTTGGAATCGACCAAGCCACACGGCCGTTCGCCTTTCTCTGGATTGGATTACGGCTATGGCTGGTTTCTGTCCCCTTCAGGATATGAGTTGGCGCGTGGGTATGGGGGTCAAATCATAGCGGCCCCTCCTGATCGAAACCTTGCTGTCGCAATTACATCTGATCCTACGCATCCGGCGCGTTCTGGAGGGTATTTTGGAGAATTGGTCAGATTGTTGGATGGTCCGATCCTGAACGCCAATTAGATAAAGCACTTTTTGAAAACCCTAGAGTGCGCTGTAACGGTCAATGTCCGAAGCGGGCGCGTAAAGCATTCAAGTCGTCGAAATACCTTGATCCAGACTCATCTGGTTGAGGAAATTGACGCCGAATTTACTGGCCACGTCGACAACACAGTCATTCCCAGTTTGGATAGGGCTCGCCGGACTGTCTCCTCCAACTCGGGCTTGTTATTAAAAATTCTTTCCAGAAAACCTATTACCGAATGGCCCTTGCAGCCAATTTTGACCAAGGCTGTAAGAACTCAATGAATAGTCTGCTCAGCCCTGCAAAGTGGGCATCCGCCCCGATTATGCGAACGCCTGCATTGAACCCAATTCGGTCATTTTTCTACTCAGCACAATCGCAAGTGGCGGTTCAAAACGAAATTGAGCTTAATTGTTATTGTCAGGCAAGAGCAGCCTCGACTTAGAACCGTAGACCGAAGCCTATCGAAAAACCGGAAAATTCTTCGGCAACTATACCGTTTAACATTAAGCGTCCCGCTCGAACGGCCGGTAGGCCGGTCAAGCGAGTATCAATCTCAAGTCCGAAACCAGCCGTTGCTAGCCAATCGGTATCAAGAACGGTTGCGCTGTCACCGTGATACAGCACTACACCGGCATCCAGAACAAGTTGCGTTGGGAGTTCGAAAAGTCTGACGTTGTCCAGCGGATAGCGATGACGTGAGAACAAGGTTGTTTGATTGGAACTCGCACTTGCGTTCCCAGCCTGCGGCTCATTGATCGGGTTAAATTCCAAGAATGTTTGACGGAAGCGGTATTCCACTTGCCACGGCCCAAATTGCGCCTCTCGGAAAATGCCAAGTGAAGCGCCGATCCCGAATGCGTTTAAATTCCCATCGATCAGTTCGTTGGAGTTAGATCTCGGGCCCAGCAGTCGAAAGTCGGCAAAAATGGCATCTGCAGTCACTTGGCCAAGTGAGAGATGTCCGACCGGCCGAATCTTCCACTCGTTTATCAATGGAAACTCCCAGCCGACGCCAACCGTTGCTGCCACGCTCGACCAAGTTACATCCAACTCAGTGCCGGTAGCGATCCCCGGGAAGAAGATTACCGGGTTGTACTTTTGGTAGGCAACAAGACCCTCTAAATAAAGTCCGTTTTCAAATGGCTTGTATCCTCCTCGCAGCTGGGTCGAGCGTAGACTTTTGGTACCTCCGGAAGCATCAAGAAAAGAAAACGAGGATAAAGTCTCATTTGGGGTGGCGGCGATACTCAAGACAGACAAAGCCGCTTGTGCAGCGGCCTCGGAGGCATCAGGGTTTATACTTTGAGCAAAGGTTGGACTGGTCGTATTTGCAGCCGATAGTGCAGCGAAAGCAAGAATTCGTCTCAAGGTATTGGCTCATTTACCAGAAAAAAGAAGACCAAGCGATATCTCTTCATCTTAGCACTACAAGAACAAGAATACCGCGCCTTTTGCTGTAAATATTTTGTTGTTAGTCAATTTTGCCTGGTTTGTGACGCCTTGAGAAAACCCGTTCGAGTTCTTTCTGGGTTGATGGGTTGATCTCCCCGATTGATCGTTGCCGAAGCAAACGACAGCTTTGTCCGCAATTCAGTCGCAGCACAAATTTTGTCGAACGTCCGCAGATTCGTGTGAAACTGCAGTTGAAAATGCTTGTTTCTAGGTCTTGCCCCCAGAGTGCATTAAAATTGCTCCGTAAACGAACCGAGCCGCCACCGATCTAACCGCGAAGCTGCACGACCTTTGCCTCAGTCTGGGTCGCATAATCGGCCCACTACTGCATGAGGATGCGCCGCTTGGCTGTTCTCCGTCTCAAGCCGCTGACGCTAACGTTCCGAAATTGGATCTGCCCCCAGCGCTAGAACACCAGCCCAATACACACGTTGCTTTCTTGTGTCGGCCATAGATACCTCTGGGATGTCTGACATCAGCACCTGTAGGCCTGATTGAAGGATTTGCATAACGGAAGGTTTCTGGCTCATCTGAACCGTTAAGGAGTGAAGATGAGACGGAAAGCTGGAACAGACAAACCGACGCCTGAACGGGTCGTCAAGGACATTCGCCGCAAGACGCGCAAGCATCATTCTGCGGAGGAGAAGATCCGCATTGTGCTGGAGGGTTTGCGTGGCGAGGAGAGCATCGCTGACGCTCTGCCAATGGAACCGACGATGTTCTTCCTCAAGCCATTGCTGCCACCAGGGTACTCCGACCTACTGGATGCGCTTGCCCCAACAGAAGGCTTTTAGTCGCGAGGAAAAGTAGCCAGGTAGCCGTCATTTGTCTGTCTCAAACTTTTGTCGGGCTGGTTGGCGGCGTGTTTACTCGTTTCTATACAATCTGGAGTAGAAAAATGTTCAGATACAGTGGTTTACAAGTTTAATCAGTTCGTGAAAATATCAACGCAGTGCTTGCCACACATACCACGCAAATTTCATTTTTTATTGTTATAGTTCGATCGTTGCTCTGAAACCGATCATACCTGTCTGATCTAGACCGGATACCCAAGATCCTGGATTAACTTCCAAATGTCTCTGTTTGCCGCAGACAACTGATCAACAACCCCTTCGATCTCGCGCAGGGCTTTATCGTCTACTGTGTCTTCGCGGCCGAGTTTGATGTCGGTTTTGCGATCCGCGATGCGCATCAGGATGGTCTTTGGATTACCGCTTTCGGGGTCGAAGGAATAGATACAATGATTGTATTTGTTGCGGATGCCCGACAGCTTTGTCAGACGCTGCGTATGCGCAAGGATCGGGTCGCGGATTTGTGGCGGACGCCCCTCCATCTTGGCCAAGCGTTCGACCAAATCAATTCGGGCACGGGTGGTGTTCAGAGTTAGAAAGATGATGACGGAGACGTCTTTGGATGCCCCTGTTAGGCCAGCTATCAGATGGATCAACAGGCTTTCGGTGTTGGTCCACATATAGTTCAACCTACCAACCAATAAGATCAGGCGGTCGAACCGGGTTTCGAACGTGTCAGTCAAGGGCGGGCTGCTGCACCGCATGAGGTGCGACCTCGAAATAGAAATGAGCTGCTGCAGTTCGGTTGTTGACGCCAATCTTGCCGACGACATTGTGCATGTGCAGCTTAACCGTATGTTCGGTGATGCCCAGCTTGGCTGCGATCAGCTTGTTGCTTTTGCCTTGCGAGACCAATTGCAGCACCTGTTTCTCGCGGCGCGTCAGCTTGGCGTAGCGTGAATTCAGATCGGTACCATTTTGTGTGACTGGGGGCGAATGTACAGCTGCCGGTGTCGGGTTCTGGGGGGTAACTTGTACACAATCGGCCAGAAAGCTGGGCAAGTACAATTCTTCATGCATCAGCAGTCTGAGGATCGCGCGCCAGGCATCCGGTGCAACATTCATAGGTAGAAAACCGATCTCACCCAACCGGGCCCGATCCCACTGCTGAAACAGGCGACGCGCCAAACCTTCCTTACGATAGGCAAATGCAATACAGCCCGAGCCTGTACAATTGGTGTAGACGTCGGGACGCGACAGCAGATCTTCGATCATCATCTGGTCGACAACTATGATCTTGTTGCTGTTTTGCGCATTCGCGCTCATCGCTTCGAGGGATTCAAAGCGTTCGGCGCGGACGCCAAATTCGGTTTGAACGCTTCTGAGTGTTTGGTTGGAATAGAACAATTCTTTTCCGACAAAGACGATCGACAAATCTTCGGAATAATTGCCCTGAGTGGCAGTTTCATTCTGCAAAGACTTACTCATTATTGCCCCCTACAAAACAGGCGTAACTGGAATTTGATTCTTAAAAAATGGAACGAGTAAAAAACGTTAACTAATCAATAAATTATAGTCCTTTTATTATAACTCGAATCTTGAATGCCTACAACCTGATGGCGCAAGCCCACACTGGGATTCATAGAACTTTCGTTTAGGATTTTGCGGTCTCTTTTGTGTAACCGGCGGAAACAATTGTGTTTATTTTTTGTCAGTATCTCCGTCTAGAACTTTTGCCCCGGCTATGTGCTGGCTGAGATTGTTTTTGTAAAAAATACAATAAAAACAATAAAATAAACTTGTCAGAACTTTTCACTAGCTAGGCGCGAATCGGGGTCGCTGCAAACATGGGCGGGCTTCAATTTCAGAAGTGACTATCCCTGACGTGATCGCCCTCAGCGTATTTTTGCTTTGATTTGGAGGGTCACGTTTTCGGCTTGGCCGGGAAAGGAGGTGGCCCAGAGTAAGAAAACGAATACCGCATTCAGCGTCTTTTTCGCTGTGTGTGCTTTTTTGTTTCAACCGCGCCTGATACCGCTTTGTAGATGAATGGCGGTCTGGCGTTCCAGAAATGGGAATTTGTCATGAGACGTAATGTAAATAATACAAACGTAACGACCGTCGATGAAATTAACGTCGAAAATCTGGATGCACCGGTCAATGTTGAGATCCCTGTAGAAGAAGCCTTTGTCGAGGCCGATCTGACAGCGCAACAACAGCAGCAAGACCAGAATGTCGACAACTCGAATGATCAAGGTCAGGGTCAAGACCAAGGTCAAGGCCAGGATCAAGGTCAGGGACAAGACCAAGGCCAGGATCAGGGTCAGGACCAAGGCCAAGGTCAGGATCAGGGTCAGGGACAAGACCAGTCTCAGTCGCTGGATGCCGGTGACGACAGCAACGACAACTCCAACAACAACGCCATCAATATCGATTTTGGTGGTGGCGAGTGGATTCCGCGCGACGATGATCAAGTTGATCTGGATCTTGGGGATTCCGCGACAGTTGGCGATGTGATCACCGCAGGCCGTAATCTGAACTATGATCCCGGCGATGACATGAATCTGGACATCTCAATGGATGGTGCGGGCACCGCGATGTCATCAGTTAACAACCAGGTTGCCAGCCTGAGCGATGACGACACGCTGGAGTCAGCGAGCGTTGCGAACAATTCAGGTTTCTACCAGAACGGCGACGCCAATGGCGGCACAGCCACGGCTGCAGAAGGTATCCGGGCGAATGCAGATGGCGGAACATCGGGTGACGGTGGAACCACAGTAGGCGGTTCGGCAAACTCGTCAACGCTTGGCAGCCACGCGTGGGCCGCAGGTGGAGACACCGGCAGCGCCGATGCGGATTCGGCAGGCGGTGACGGTGGGTCTTCGGGTGACGCGTCCAACGCAAGTATGGGTATGGGTACATCCGATGCCAGCTCGACCGGCGATAGCTCGGGTGGCAATGGCGGAGATGCTGACGGCTCGGCCTCGTCGGACAACGACGGCAGCACAAGCGTAGACGGTGATGGAACCGGTGGCGCTGGTGGTAGCGCGGATTCGTTTGGTCTGGGTCTGGGTCTGGGTCTGTCCGGTGCAAGCTCTTCAGGTAACGCCGACGGTGGAGACAGCGATTCCGATTCCACCGGCACCGGTACCGGTACAGCGGATAACGCAACGGATGCGTCCGGAGCTGATGGTGGTGACGGCAGTGCTGCGACAGAAGGTTCAGCTTCGAACAGCAGCGACAGCGACACTGAAGCCAATGACGCCTCGGCAGGCGACAACACGGCGGATGGCACTGCAGACAGTGGTGCGGACAGTTCTGCTGATGGTGACGGCGGTGATGGCACAGGCGGTGACGGAACCGGCGGTGATGGCACTGGTGGTGACGGAACCGGTGGTGACGGAACCGGCGGTGATGGCGAAGGTGGCTTTGCCGCGATGCTTGAAGCTGCGATCATGGAGTTGCAGGAACAGCTGGGCATGATTGATGCCGAACCTGGCGAAGGCGGTGACGGAACCGGCGGCGACGGAACCGGAGGAGACGGCTCTGGTGGTGACGGAACGGCTGGCGATGGCTCGGGCGGCGATGGTTCGGGTGGCACTGCAGATGCAGATTCCGACGCCCAGGGTGTTGGCGATCAATCGGCAAGTGGTCCGGATATTGATCAAAGCCCAGGCGATGTGAACGGTTCAGCCAGCAATTCGCAAGCAACGGATGGCAGCGGCGGTGACGGCGGTTCAAATGCGGCTGACGGCGCGGCCGATGCGATGGGTTCCGGAACATCAGCTACAGATGGTGACGGCGGTGCAGGTGGCAGCACCACTCCGACGTCTACTTCCAGCGGCAACGGAGCTGGATCTGCCGATGCAGCCAATACTGCAGGCGGCGGCGGTGCAGCGGATGTCTTCGGAGACGCGGACACAAACGGTGCGGCGGACAGCTTGGCCGAAGCGATTGCCGGTTACGGTGGCGCGGGTAGTTCCGACAACGACTCGACCTCGACCGGATCCGGTGACGCAATGGGTTCGGCTGATTCAGGGAATGCTGGTGCCGGTGGCGCGTCTGCTGCAAACGGCGGAACCAGCGGAGCCTCGATGGGCAGCGCAACCTCGGGTGACACCATGGGTGGCACCATTACGGGCGGCAGCGCAGCCGGAGCCTATTCGGGTGACGGTGGCGCAGGCGGCTCGGGCGGCAACTGGGGCGCAAACAATGGTGGCGATGGCATCGTGACCGGCGAATCCTACGCCTCGGCTGCGGCGGTTGTCGACACCTCGGCCTTCAACCAGTCGATCGTCATGGGTGCCAATGTACTTGGCAACTCGGTTGATACGACCATGGTTGGCGGTTCGATGACGTCCTCGTACGCAAGCGACGACACCGACACCTAAGTCACAAAAGCGGGGCCCGCATTTCCGGGCCCTGTATGTCTTTTGAAACCTGCCGAGGCCGTTCATCGCGGCCTCGGCCCAACTGAACCCAAAGCGGAAATTTTGGCCGGTGCGGGTGTAAAGGAAAACCGACATGGCCCTTGACAGTATTTCCGAGACGATAGCGCATTTTGTTGGAACATTTGAGCTTACGATCGAACAGTCCCGGTTGCGGGATCAGTACGAGGAATTCACAGCGCTGAGGCGCAAAGCCGAAGTCGAAGGGCTGGACGATCCGGCCTCGATCCATATCAAGGCAGACTTGGATATTCCGGCAGGCGAGTACAAAGCTCTGCCCTACAGTTTTCAACCCTCTGAACCCGAAATGCCGCTGCCGGCTGCACCTCTTGGGCCGGTGTCAGAGGCGGTGATTGTTTTGGACGGTCCCGGAGAGCCTGTGCGTTATGTGCCGGAAAACGAAATAAGCGATACAGGCCCGTCTTCCTTTGTCCAACTGATCATTCTGCAACCGGAAACCGTGCCGCTGGGATCGGCCGTGACCGTTACCGTGCAGACGGTTTACATGCGCGACAATGACGTTGTGGGCGACGGAGATTTTCGAGACCCCGAAGCGCTAATGGTGCAGGGCGAGCAGATGCTAGACATGGCTCTGTCGCTTCACGCCATTGCCGCGCCATCATTTTCACTCGCGGACTACCAATCGACCGAAATGCTCGCGGCACTCGCCGATCAGATGGCGAACCCGATGATCTCGGACATTGAAGGCGTAACGGTGCATCAATTCCACGGCGACGATGCGATGGGTGTGATCGTCAACGGCGAATACGTCACGGACGCTCCGGAATGGAAAGATCTGCTTCCCGAATATCATCAGCCCGATGACACGGAAAACACGGCTGAACTGCCGTATCCTGAAGAATGGGATCAGTCAAAGGACCCGGAATTTGATGACGGGCACCTTGTTGTGACCGGTGGCAACGTTGCGATCAATGCAATGGCGGCCACTGTGGCTTGGGTGGATGCCCCAATCATCGCGGTCGGAGGGCTGGCGGTTAGCCTGACGGCCATTAGTCAGGTCGCAGTTGTTTCCGACTGGGATCAAGGTGAGCCGGGAACGGGCAGTGGCACAAACATCGTGCAGACCTCGCAAATCGAGGTCGAATCCAAAACGGCACCTTGGCTGGGTGCATCATCTGGCGCTGCGGCTGCGGCACCGATTGTTATCGTGGACCATGTTCAGGGTGATCTGGTCGTCGCGAATTTCATCAAGCAGGATATCGATGCCACGGATATCGACCAAATCGAGACCGAAATTTCTGCTTCGTCAACCATGTATGCGCTGGGCGACAACGAGATGTACAACGTCTCGGACCTTATTCAGCTGGGCAATTATTATGATGTGATCATCATCGACGGAAACATGATCTCTGTGGACGTTGTAAACCAGACACTCGTGTTGGTTGACGACGATGTCATTAGCGGCGGCATGGACCCGGCAATGGACGAAGACGAAGCGGGTGGCGACGAAAACCTCGTGATGAACGAAGCCTCTGTCAAAACGGTAGGGGATGACACCTATCAGGACATGTCCCAAGAAATGTCGGACACTATGGCGCTGGCTGATGACGACATAGCCGCGCTTGAGGATGCCTTGATGAATAATCCTGATTTCGCCGGGATGGAGCAAATACGCGTTCTCAAGATCGACGGCGATTTGGTGCAGGTCAATGTCGTGGAACAGACAACCGTGGTGCAGGATCAGGACGACATAGAGCTATCCGGCCCCGATGCATCCCAGACAGAAGTGGTTGCTGGCAGCAACGCCCTGTTGAACAGCGCAAGCGTGACCAAGATGGGTGTGGATTCGACAATCATGGCCGCAAACGGAGCGTACTCGGATCTGCTTCTGCATCAGGCCAGTCTGCTCGACATGCCCACCAATGAAGACATAACGGCAATGACCAATGAAGCCATCGCCGCAATCATGAGCGATATGAGTGTCGCGAAGCCTGATGCAGCGTTGGCTTTGACCGCTCCAACAACTGATACCACGACCAACGACGATGGCCTGCAAACCGTGCTGGCTTGATTTTTTCGTTTTTTACCGAGTGACCAGAAGGTTAGTAGATGTCGATCGTATTTACGTCGCACCGCCCGTACTTATCCAGCCCCTTGGACAGGCAGGGCGGAGGAAGGCCGCAAAGCCAAAATCTTGGTGAGAAGGTGAAAGCCACGCCCGCAGGGCCCAAAATTGCGCCGCGTCTGCATCTGACAAAGCAAATGCGCGTGTCGGACCCGAAAGCAAAACAGTCAGTGAAACCTGAGAAACTGAAGCAATCCGAAGATCACGACCACTCACGCGAACAACTGCGCGCTGATCCTCCCCATCAGTGTGCAAAGCCGCAACCCGCGCATGACAAAGACCCGACGGGTGGCGGCAATGGGGTGGCCGATGCTGATGGCCCTGGTCAGGTAACCGCCGAGGAAACGACTGCGCGCAAGACCCCCTCTGCGCGCGCGGCCGGCGAAAACCGCATGGGCACCACGATCGAGGCCAAGGCAAACCAACCTCTGCCGCAAAATCAGACTGGTGGCGGAGACGGCAAAGGGCCACCCCAAGCCTTTCACAAGCGCACCCCGCCCGAGGACTTTCAGCGCACCCTGCGGGTGTCGATCCGCGCGATCTGGCGCAACCTAGCTTTTGTGCTGGTTCTGACTTGCGCCACGAACATTTTGATCCTGGCGATCCCGATATACCTGTTTCAGATCAGTGACCGCGTTCTGACCAGCCGGTCTCTGGATACATTGATCATGCTGACCGCAATTGTTGCGGGCGCGGTGATCTTTCAGTCAGCCTTCGACGCGGTACGCCGTTTCATGCTGATGCGCACCGGGGTCGAAGTGGCAGCCCGTTTGGGCGCGCCGGTTCTCAGCGCGGCGGCCCATGCGTCGCTGCATGGCAACGGGCGCGAATACCAGACGTTAGGCGATTTGCAGCAACTACGTGGCTTTCTGGTTTCGGGCACTCTTATCTCGTTCCTGGACGTCCCCTTCGCGCCCTTGTTCATCCTGATGATTTTCCTGGTGCATCCGCAGTTGGGCATGATCGTTGTCGTAACCGCGCTGCTCTTGATGACGATTGCCCTGATCAACCAGAAAATGACGGCCAAACCCTTTGCCGAAGCCAACAAGGCGCAGTCGCTGGCGAACCAGCATCTGGATTCGATGTCACGCAACAGCCAGATCATCAACGCGCTGGCCATGATCCCCGAAGCTGTGCGGATCTGGGGCAGGGACACCGCTCAGTCTTTGACTTGGCAGGTGCGCGCTCAGGACCGCAACGTGATCTTCGCAGCGGTTTCACGCGCTGTCAGGCTGCTAACCCAAATCGGTATTCTGGGGTGGGGTGCCTATCTGGCGTTGCAAGGAGAGATCACCGGCGGGATGGTGATTGCCGCTTCGATCATTGCGGGGCGCGCCTTTGCGCCCATCGAAGGCTCGATCGAGGGTTGGAACAGCTATCTGCTGACACGCGGCGCATATGGGCGGATCAAGGCTTTGCTGTCGACCTCTGCCCTGCAATACGAAAAGCTGCGCCTGCCGCGTCCCGAAGGCCGCTTGGATGTTGAACGCTTGCTGTATGTGCCCGGTGGGACCAAACGGGTGGTTTTGAACGGGATCACATTCTCGCTGACACCCGGAGAAACGTTGGCCATTATCGGCAATTCCGGTGCGGGGAAGACGACGCTGGGGAAAACACTGGTCGGGTCTATCCTGCCCACTTCGGGCAGTGTGCGGCTGGACCTGATGGATATTCGCAACTGGGATCCGCGCCAGTTTGGGGAAAGCATCGGCTACCTTCCGCAGGATGTCCAACTGTTCCCCGGCACGATCAAGGACAACATTGGTCGGATGCGGGCAGATGCGACCGACGAACAGATCCACGATGCTGCCGTTTTAGCCGATGTTCACAACATGATCGCGACCCTGCCGCAAGGGTATGAGACGGTGGTGGCCGCAGATGGCGCGCCTTTGTCTGGTGGGCAAAAGCAACGTATAGCGCTGGCGCGGGCGTTCTTCGGCAACCCGAGAATGGTTGTGCTGGATGAGCCAAACTCGAACCTCGATGTTGCCGGTGACAAAGCGCTGGCCCGGGCGATTGAGCAGGCGCGCGAAAGCAAGATCACCGTAGTTGTCATCACGCAGAAACCGACGCTGTTGAACGTAGTCGACAAGATCATGTTGCTGACCGATGGGCGCGTGGCCTTGTTCGGTCAACGCGATCAGGTTCTGCAACAAATCAACGCGCCGCGCAAACAAACCCGAATTGAAGGCCAGCAGGGGGGCTGAGCATGAACGACCTCGTACCTGTGAAGAATTCTGCCGACGAACCTCAACTTTGGTATGCCGAGGTTCCGCGCTCGATCAACCGGCTGATTGCCATCGGACTGGTCATGCTGCTGGTGTGCTTTGGCGGTTTCGGGGTCTGGTCCTTCAGCGCCCCTCTGGCGGCTGCGGTGATTGCGCAGGGCAGTTTTGTTGCAACCGGTCGCAACAAGATCGTTCAACATCTCGAGGGCGGGATCATCGAAGAAATTAAAGTAGTCGAGGGGCAGTCGGTTCAGGCCGGGCAAGTGCTGATGACGTTGGACCAAACCTCGGCGCAGGCCAACGAGCGTGAACTGTTCATCCGCAAGATACGCCTGCAAGCCATGACCCAACGGTTGCTGGCGGAATATGGTGAACGCGAACGCCTTGTCTTTTCTACGGACCTTCTTGAAGCTTCCCAGGATGTCGAAGTCATGGCCATTCTGGACGGGCAAAGGCTCAGCTTTGATGTATCGCGCAAGACGCTTCTGAACGATGTCGCCTTGCTTGAGAGGAACATGGAGGCGCTGAAGATCCGGTCAAGTGGGTTTGAGGCTCAGCTGGACAGCATGGTGCGGCGCGCCGAGATTTTGCATGAGGAATATGAGGCCAAAAGCCAGCTTTACGAAAAAGGTCTCGTTCGCAAAGGAGAGCTCAACGCGATCCGACGCGTTCAGGCCGAAGCTGAAGGGCAACAAGCACGGTTGCAGGCTGAGGCAGCCGAGATCAACCAGATGCTACTGAAATACGAAGAACAGATCACGCGCACCCGATCTGCTTATCGCGAGGCTGCGCTGGATGAACTGGGCGTGATCGAGGCCGATCTGGAAAGTGTGCGCGAAAAGTCTCGTCAAGCGCGCAACGTTCTAGAGCGAGCCGTAGTTCGGGCCCCTGTGACCGGTACGGTGGTGCGATTGCACTATCACACGCCGGGTGGTGTTATTGAAACCGGCGAACCCATTGCCGAAATTTTGCCCGCCGATGCGCCCCTGATCATCGAGGCACAGATTCCCCGCACGGAAATCGACAGCGTAATAACCGGGCAGACTGCCTCGGTCCGTCTGATTGCTTTGAACCAACGCACGACTCCGGTGTTATATGGCGAGGTTTTCTATATTTCTGCTGACGCTTTGCCCGAACAGACCTCGGGCAGTCCGCAGGAAGTGTATCTGGCGCGCATTTCTCTGACACCGGATGAGTTGCAACGGGTCAGTGGCTTTATTCCTACGCCTGGGATGCCGGCCGAAATTATGATCCAGACCGAAGAACGAACTTTTGCCGCTTATATCGCCAAGCCCGTGTCAGACAGTATGTCACGCGCGTTTCGCGAGCATTAGGGTAGGGCTTTCAGGTCACCTCTACACCTTCCAAATTCCGCATGTTACCCTTTGCCGGTGAGGTGAAGGAGAAGATACATGCCGGTGACGGTCAAAGACATGATGGAGGCCGCTAATGCGGTGGTCGCGCGGATCGATACCGCGCAGGCAAAGACTATTCTTGAGCAGGGCGGGCTGCTGCTGGACATTCGAGACGCGGCAGAGCTGCAAGCCACGGGTCGCGCCGCAGGCGCGCACCATATCTCACGGGGAATGCTGGAATTCCGGGCTGATGACACGTTGCAATCCCATGACCCGGAACTGCGTAAAGATCGCCCTATCGTTCTATATTGCGCCTCGGGGGGCCGAGCGGCGTTGGCTGGCAAGCTGCTGAAAGACATGGGATATCGACAGGTCTACAACCTTGGCGGCTTGGCGGACTGGGTAAACGGGGGCGGTGAACTTGTGGGGGCTTGATACAAAACCGTTCTGCATCTGACACAAATCAAGGCAAAACACATTCGAATCGCATGATATATGGCCGGAAGTTACCTAAAGGAAATCCGGACATGTTTCGTCTTGCCGCAATGCTGTATTCACTGATTGCAACTGCCCTGTCGGGTTCGGCTGTGATCGCAGTTTTGACTGCTGGGATGGTTTCGGTCAGCGCAATTGTTGGGGCAGCAGCAGCAGGGGCCGTGATTGCCGCGCCCGCGTCTTGGATGGTAGCCAAGCGGCTGTATCAGGGCGCTTGATCAAGCATTCAGAAACGTTCTGACGGCCGCTTCGAACTCGCGCGGTTTCTCGGCGTGCAGCCAATGCCCAGCGCCTGGGATTTTGGCAAACCGTGCGCTGGGAAACAGCGCGCGGATTTTGTCGCGATGCTCTGGCAGGACGTAATCAGATGCACCACCGGACAGGAACAATGCAGGCCCGGTCCATGATGCAGTTAGCTCGGGAAAGCCCATGATATTAGGCATTTGGTCCGCCAATACATCCAGGTTCAGCAACCAACGTTTGCCATTGATGTCCAGGGATTGCGTAAAGAAGCTTTGCAACGCTTTTTCAACACCCTGTTCGGCCAGTTGTTGTTCTGCGTCCGAACGGCGTTCGATGCGTGAAAAATCAACCGCCTGCATGGCCTCGATGAACTGGATTTGACTGTGCGTGTATTTTACCGGCGCGATGTCGGCGACCACCAGTTTGTTCACCAAGGCCCCATGGTGCAGCGCTAGGGTCATCGCAGCTTTGCCACCCATGGAATGCCCAAGCACATCGGCCTTGCCGCCGATATGTGCGATCACTTCGGCGATGTCCTGCGCCAGGTGGGGATAGTCGTGTTGCGGGTTCCACATGCTGCGGGCGTGGTTGCGCATATCCACGGCCACAACTTGCCGTTCGTCCGATAGCCGTTTGGCTATCACACCCCAGTTGCGGGCAGAACCATACAGGCCATGTGCAATGATGAGTGGGGGAAGGGCGGTTGGTGCGCCATGTACAATCGTATTTAGCATAACCCGAGTGATACTCGCGCACATCGCGGACGACCACCCCCATTGTAGGTCTACGAACCAGCCGCTAGATTGCGCGGCAGGAGGCCACCCATGTCGCAAGACCCAGACATTCAGACCCGGATCGCCGATACCGTGGCCTTGTTGCGTGCCAAGCTGGGCGTGCGAGACAAAACCCTTGAGGCATCAATCCGAAAGGCCAAGCGGCGCTTACCGCGTCGTGTCTACAAACAGGCTATGGTGCTGGCCCGAGCCGAGGCGATGGCGGCACATCCGAAACTGAGGCAGGTTCTCGACACACCCAAGCTGATCCGGGCAGCAGATGTGGTGCAGGGGCATCTCAGCGCGATCAACCTGGCCGACCGCAGATGGGGGTGGTTTCTGGGGATGCTTGGTGGCTTGGCTTTTAACCTGCTGGCCCTGACGACACTGCTGCTGGTCTTTCTGTGGTGGCGCGGCTTGATCTGATCTTGGGTTTTAAGCTGCGTACTGTAGCCCAGCGGGAAGAAAAGACTTGAAAAGGCCCTCAAGTGAACCAGCGACGCGCACAGTAGTTCTGCGGATAATCACAAAAAAAACGGCGCCTCGGGGGCGCCGTTTTCTGATATGCTGAACTTCTTACAAGTTCGTATAGATCGGGAAGCGTGCGCAGAGTTCTGCGACTTCGGCTTTGACCTTTGCTTCGACGGCAGCGTTTCCGTCTTCGCCATTGGCGGCCAGGCCGTCGACCACTTCGATGATCCAGTCGGCGATCTGGCGGAACTCGGTCTCGCCAAAGCCGCGGGTGGTGCCGGCGGGTGAGCCCAGACGGATGCCCGATGTCACGGTCGGCTTTTCGGGGTCAAAAGGCACGCCGTTCTTGTTGCAGGTGATATGCGCCCGGCCCAGGGCTTTTTCGGTCGCGTTGCCCTTCACGCCTTTGGGACGCAGGTCGACCAGCACCACATGGGTGTCGGTGCCGTGGGTCACGGTGTCCAGACCGCCCTTGATCAGTTGATCCGACAGCGCCTGCGCGTTGGTGATGACCTGCTGGATATAGGTCTTGAACTCGGGGCGCAGCGCCTCGCCAAAGGCCACGGCCTTGGCCGCGATCACATGCATCAGCGGGCCGCCCTGAATGCCGGGGAAGATGGCCGAGTTCACTTTCTTGGCGATCGCCTCGTCATTGGTCAAGATCATGCCGCCGCGCGGGCCGCGCAGGGTCTTGTGCGTGGTCGTTGTGGCCACATGCGCGTGCGGGAAGGGGCTGGGATGCTCGCCTGCCGCGATCAGACCGGCGATATGGGCCATGTCCACGTGCAGATAGGCACCGACCATATCGGCGATCTCGCGCATGCGGGCAAAGTCGATGGTGCGCGGGATGGCCGAGCCGCCGGCGATGATCAGCTTGGGCTGGTGCTCTTTCGCCAGCGCCTCTATCTGGTCATAGTCGATCAGGTTGTCCTGCTTGCGCACGCCGTAATGCACCGCGTTGAACCACTTGCCCGATTGGTTCGGGGCCGCGCCGTGGGTCAGGTGGCCGCCCGCATCCAGGCTCATGCCTAAAATGGTGTCGCCGGGCTTGATCAGCGCCTGGAACACACCCTGGTTGGCCTGGCTGCCCGAGTTGGGCTGCACGTTGGCAAATTCACAGCCAAAGAGCTGCTTGGCGCGGTCGATGGCCAGGTTTTCGGCGATGTCGACGAACTGGCAACCGCCATAATAGCGCCGACCGGGATAGCCTTCGGCATATTTGTTGGTCATCACCGAACCCTGCGCTTCCATTACGGCGGCAGAGACGATGTTCTCGGAAGCAATCAACTCGATCTCGTCGCGCTGACGGCCCAGTTCCGACGTGATCGAGCCAAAAAGCTCAGGGTCGCGGTCAGACAGGGATTGGGTGAAAAATCCGGTGTCACGAAGATTGGCGTTCATGGGCGCTCCACATGGCTGGGTGAAATCTTGCGGATTTCCTATCGGAAACGTTGCTTCTCCAAAAGGCTTAAAGCGACGAATTTCTAAGCTGGCGCGTCAAGACTGGCCTATTGGGGAAAGGTATGTTTGTTTCGGAACCAAATGCGTAGGACCGGAAACCGTAAAATATGAAAAAGAGAATCGCCTTTCTTGCCAGTGAGGTCAAAGTGGCGCAGACGGCCCGGGATGCTCTGGTGGCTAAACACGGAAACGCTGCACCGCGCGACGCAGATGTTGTGGTTGCTCTCGGCGGGGATGGCTTCATGTTGCACACCCTGCACAACATGCAGCATCTCGACACACCGGTATACGGTATGAACCGGGGCACGATCGGCTTTTTGATGAACGAATACCACGAAGACGACCTGATCGCGCGTCTCGAGGATGCCGAAGAAGAGGTTATCAATCCGCTGGCGATGCGCGCAATGGATCAATCAGGCAAGTTGCACGAGGCGCTGGCCATCAACGAAGTGTCGCTGCTGCGGGCTGGCCCACAGGCTGCAAGGCTGAAGATCAGCGTTGACGGTCGCGTGCGGATGTCGGAACTGGTGTGCGATGGAGCCCTGCTGTCGACACCCGCCGGATCGACGGCCTACAACTATTCGGCACACGGGCCGATCCTGCCAATTGGTTCGGACGTTTTGGCGTTGACTGCGATTGCCGCGTTCCGTCCCCGCCGTTGGCGTGGCGCGCTGCTGCCCAAGATCGCAAAGGTTCGATTCGACGTTCTTGATGCCGAAAAGCGCCCGGTCATGGCGGATGCCGATTCCATTTCTTTCCCGGACATCGACTGGGTCGAGATCAGGTCGGAGCCGGCAATAGCCCACCGCATTCTATTTGATCCGGGCCACGGGCTCGAAGAACGCCTGATTTCTGAGCAATTCACATAAAAGCTGGCCGCCGTGCACTTTTTTTCGGTTTATGTGAACCAGTTCACATGGAATTGATTGCCGTTTTAGTAATCTCAACTTGCCTGGAGAACACGCCAAGGTGGGAGTGAGTGGCCACCTGAACGGCGTTTTCGAATGATTGTGCAAATTTTGCGCTGGCGAGGGTGGGTGGTGCTACGCTCGTCATCAGATTTCCGGGCTTATTTTAGCAGTTGGACCTCGGGCACAATGACCCGAGGTCTATTTCTTTTTGGGGCCAATTATACGCTTTTCATTTGATCCCAAAGCGCGGTGCACATTTGACCCACGCGGGCTTCGATTGCCGCAGCGGCGTCTACCGCCAGATCTTCGCGCCATCGCTGCGCTGCAATTTGAACATTAATCGGTTGTGGCCCCTTCGGCAGATCGGCCAAGTGCGCGGGTACGCAGGCTGCCGGAAGCCCCAGGAAGTTCATCGCGTAAGAATACACCGCGCAGCCCAGAACCTCATGCACGCCTTCAGCCCCTTCCGTATCGCGGTCGGGCTTGAAGAAGGGCTGCGGCAAGAAGGGTGACAAAACCAGCGGATAATCTTGCATGAACAGCGACCATTCGCGCGCGTAGTGGCTGCGTTTGGCCAGCATTTTTACCAGCTCGGTTTCGACGATCGGCGGGAATTCCTGAAAGTAGACGTTGAAAATCTCTTGGATGGTTTGCGAACCGGCCGCTTCGATATCCGATTTCATCAGGGTCAGCACTTCGCCCATAAGTGCGCGATAACCGACCCGCCCACATTCGAAAACGTCCGGCGGATCGACCTCATCTACGGCATAGCCAGCATCAACCAATGCGTCGCGGGCCGTATCAAGGGCCTTTTCAACTTCGGGATGCAGAGCATAGCCAAAAGTGTTTTTTGTGAATGCCACCTTGATCGGACCAGCCGGGGATTCACCGCGCCAAGGCATTGGCACATGGAATGGGTCGCGCGCGTCTGCCGAGATCAGGCTGGGCATCGAAAGGTGTAAATCCGCTGCCGTCCGTGTAATCAGGCCCTGAACAGACATTGATTGGGCCAACAAGCCGCGCTCGACCTTTTGGCTTGGGTTCCAGGCGGGAACACGCCCCAGCCCTGGTTTCACTGTGACCGCCCCATTGGCAGCTGCGGGAAAGCGCAGGCTGCCGCCGATATCATTGCCATGGGCCAGCGCCCCGATACCTGCCATCACGGCCGCGCCCGCTCCGCCCGATGATCCACCGGGTGAGATATGGCTGCCCCATGGGTTATGTGTGCGCCCGTAAAGCGCGTTGTCCGTATCGGCCCGAAACGAAAATTCTGGTGTATTGGTTCGCCCGATTACAATGGCCCCGGCCTTATGCAGATTACGGACAACCGGTGCGTCATCCGGCGCGATGACGTCCTTCAATGCCACGACGCCGTTGGTGGTGGCGTGACCTTTCTGATCCACATTCACTTTTATCGTGACCGGTACACCATGCAGTGCTCCGCTTGGTCGCCCGCTTGCACGGGCGTTATCCAAGCAATGTGCACGTTCCAACGCCTCTGCGCGCAGATCTTCGACCACGGCATTCAGGTCGGGGTTGACTGCATCCATCCGGTCAATCGAAGCCTGTACAACCTCAGTCGCACTTAGATCACCGCGTCGCGTCAGGGTGGTCAAGTCTGTGGCGCTGAGACGCCAGATGTCGGAATCTGTCATGGGCCCTCACTGTGTTACAGCGACAGTAGGGGGCTTTGTTCCGGTTGCAAGGGCAGACGTGAAAAGGGCGGCCTGCGCCGCCCCAAGATCACTTTGCGTAACCGATTGTTTGTAAGGCGTCCTTGATTTCATCAAGGATGGCAGGATCGTCGATGGTGGCGGGCAATTTATAGTCCTGACCGTCAGCAATCGAAACCATCGTGCCGCGCAGGATCTTGCCCGAACGGGTCTTGGGCAACCTGTCGACGATCACAGCCAATTTGAAGGCTGCAACGGGGCCGATCTTTTCGCGCACCATCTTGATGACCTCCTGAACCACATCACCGTGGTCCCGGTCGGCGCCGGCATTCAGGCATAGGAACCCGACAGGCATCTGACCCTTCAACTGATCCGATACACCGATCACAGCACATTCGGCCACGTCTGGGTGGGCGGCCAGAACCTCTTCCATCCCGCCGGTCGAAAGGCGATGACCCGCCACGTTGATGACATCATCAGTTCGCGCCATGATATAGAGGTATCCGTCCTCGTCGATCATGCCTGCATCGCCCGTTTCATAGTAACCGGGGAAGTGCTCCAGATAGGATTTCTTGAACCGTTCCTCTGCGTTCCAGAGGGTCGGCAGCGTGCCCGGAGGCAACGGCAGCTTGACCGCAATGGCGCCCAGTTCTCCCGCTTTCATCGGGTGGCCGCCTTCGTCCAGAATTTGCACGTCATAGCCCGGCATCGGTTTGGCGGGTGAGCCCAGCTTGATCGGCAGTTCTTCGATGCCCAGGGGATTGCCAGCGATGGCCCAACCGGTTTCGGTTTGCCACCAATGGTCGATCACAGGAACGTTCAGCGCATTTTGCGCCCAAATAATCGTATCGGGATCGGCACGTTCGCCTGCCAGATACAGGGCGCGCAAATGCGACAGGTCGTATTTGGCGATCAGTTCACCCTTTGGGTCTTCTCGTTTTACGGCGCGGATCGCCGTGGGTGCGGTGAAAAAGCTTTTGACCTTATGCTCTGATATCACGCGCCAGAAGGTGCCAGCGTCGGGGGTGCCAACCGGTTTTCCTTCGAAAACGATGGTTGTGTTCCCATGGATGAGCGGTGCGTAGCAGATATACGAATGTCCTACGACCCAGCCCACATCGGATGCCGCCCAGAACACATCGCCTGGATCGACGTTGTAGATGTTCTTCATCGACCAGTTCAGCGCCACCAGATGTCCGGCAGTGGGGCGCACAACACCCTTGGGCGCACCCGTGGTGCCAGAGGTGTAAAGGATATAGGCCGGATCGTTACCATCGACCGGTACGCATTCTGCAGGTTCAACGCCGTATTGAAAACCGTGCCAGTTGAAGTCGCGTCCTTCAATCAGTTGAGCAACCTCTTGTTCACGCTGGAATATTACGCAGAATTCTGGCTTGTGATCAGCCAGGTCGATCGCGCCGTCCAGCAGAGGTTTATAGTGCACCACGCGACCGGGCTCCATCCCGCACGACGCGGCGATGATCGCTTTGGGTTTGGCGTCATCAATACGAACGGCCAATTCGTTACTGGCAAACCCGCCGAACACAACCGAATGCACCGCGCCCAGTCGTGCACAGGCCAACATTGCCTCAAGCGCCTCGGGGATCATCGGCATATAGATGATGACGCGATCACCTTTCTCGACACCTTTGGCTCGCAGCGCACCGGCAAGGTTGGCCACACGGTTGCGTAGCTCAACATACGAAATCTCGCGCTTGGTATGAGTGATGGGGCTGTCATAGATGATGGCCGTTTGCTCTCCGCGACCGTTTTCCACGTGACGGTCTACCGCGTTCCAGCACGTATTTACCCGCGCGTCGCTGAACCATTCATACAGTGGGGCATTGTCGTCGAACAACGCTTTGCTGGGTTCTTTTACCCAGTCGATCCCTTTGGCGGCGTCCATCCAGAACGCTTCGGGGTCAGTTTTCCAGCTGTCATAAACGTCCTGATACGCCATCTCGTTCTCCTCACAACGACTTGAATATTGTGTTAGGACCCAGAAAACTTTCGGGCAAGCGTGTCAAATGGCGACGCGTCAGTTTATCGCAAAATATTTGCAGGAAACCGCTGAAGAGGCTGCAAAGTTTTGCAAACCCCTTTTCTGCCAGCGGGAAACAAAGATCTCAAGGTCGAGTTTGCAAATCTGCAAACCCTGCGCTGCAAAAACAGGAACGGGCTACGACTCAACAAAACTCGAAGTGTTAAGCGCGTTTGACTACTGCCGACAGAACAACCTTTAGACGGCCACAAGTTATCGGCCATTCGTAAATTGCTGGTAAACCGCACCCCATTCCAGAGTGCGGTCCGGGTTATCATTGCGATTGCTCAGCCGTAATGCGCAACCGGAGTGCCAGCGATGGCAGCCATATTCAGCAAGCCGCGCGCGGTGATCGACGGCGTTACAATATGAGCTTTGTTGCCCATGCCCATCAGAATGGGGCCAACTTCGATTCCATCAGCTTTCATCTTAAGGATATTGCGCACCCCGCTGGCAGCGTCCGCATGAGCGAAGATCAGCACATTTGCTGCGCCTTCAAGACGCGAAGCCGGGAAAATGCGCGCCCGAAGGTCTCCGTCCAAAGCGGCATCCAGGTTCATTTCACCCTCGTACACGAAATCACGCGGCTGTTGATCCAGAATGTTCAGCGCCGCACGCAGCCGTTTGCCGGACCCTTCGGCTTGATTGCCGAATTGGGATTGCGAACAGAATGCAATTTTGGGCTCGATCCCGAACCGGCGCACGTGCCGTGCCGCACCAATGGTGGTTTCGGCCAGCTCTTCAGGGGTGGGCAATTGACGAACATGGGTGTCGGCAATGAACAGGGGCCCGTCTTCCAAAATCATCAGGGACAACGCACCATGCGGACGCAGGTCGCCATCGTCCAAAACCTGTTCGACATAATTCAGGTGCCAGCGATACTCGCCGAATGTACCGCAGATCAGACTGTCCGCTTCACCGCGATGCACCATAATGGCGCCGATCGCGGTGGTGTTGGTGCGCATGATTGCCTTGGCCAGATCCGGTGTCACGCCGCGGCGCTGCATGATCTGATGGTACGAGTTCCAGTAATCGTAATAGCGCGGATCGTTTTCCGGGTTTACGATCTGGCAATCCGTTCCAGGGCGTATTGTCAGGCCCAGCTTTTCACAGCGCGCTTCGATCACTTCCGGGCGTCCGATCAGGATTGGTGTCTCTGTTGTCTCTTCCAGGATGGCTTGCGAGGCGCGCAGCACGCGTTCATCCTCGCCTTCGGCAAAAACGATCCGGCGGGATGCGACCGCAGCGGCCTCGAACACAGGGCGCATCAGTAGGGCGGATTTGAAAACGGTCTGGTTCAGCTTTTCTTTGTATGCCTCAAAATCTTCGATTGGTCGTTTGGCGACACCGCTTTCCATGGCGGCCTTGGCCACGGATGATGAAACGACCCCAACCAAACGAGGGTCGAAAGGTTTGGGGATCAGGTAATCCGGGCCAAAAGTCAGTTGTTCACCTTTATAAGCGGCCGCGGCTTCTGCGCTTGTTGTCGCGCGTGCCATTTCCGCGATGCCGTCAACGCAGGCGATCTGCATCTCATCATTGATCTCGGTCGCGCCCACATCCAGCGCGCCTCGGAAGATAAAGGGAAAACACAGTACATTGTTGACTTGATTTGGAAAATCGCTGCGACCCGTGGCTATGATCGCGTCTGGGGCAACGTCGCGCGCGGCCTGTGGCAGGATTTCCGGCGTCGGGTTGGCCAACGCAAAAATTATCGGACGGCTGGCCATTTTTGCAACCATCTCGGGTTTAAGGACATTCGGACCGCTGAGGCCGAGAAACAGGTCTGCTTCTCCGATGACCTCATCCAATGTCCGCAGATCCGAGTTCTGGGCGAACTGGGATTTCTGCGGGTTCATATCCTCGGCGCGGCCTTCATAGACAAGCCCATGAATGTCGCATAACCAGATGTTCTCGCGCTTGACACCCAGTTTCACCAGCATGTTCAGGCAGGCAATCCCCGCAGCTCCACCTCCGGTCGAGACAACCTTAATGGTGTCAAAGGACTTTCCGGCCACGTGCAGGGCGTTTTTGGCAGCGGCCCCAACGACAATGGCGGTCCCATGCTGGTCGTCATGGAACACAGGAATGTTCATGCGCTCACGGCAGAGCTTTTCGACGATGAAACAATCGGGGGCCTTGATGTCTTCCAGGTTGATTGCGCCAAATGTTGGTTCAAGCGCGCAGACGATATCCGCCAGTTTTTCAGGGTCTGGTTGGTCGACTTCGATATCAAAGCAATCGATGCCTGCGAATTTTTTGAACAGGACGGCCTTGCCCTCCATCACCGGCTTGGACGCAAGCGCCCCGATATTGCCCAGCCCCAGAACCGCTGTGCCGTTGGACACTACCGCAACCAGATTGCCGCGTGCGGTGTAGCGTTCTGCATTTGCTGCATCTGCCTTGATCTCAAGGCTGGCCTCGGCCACGCCGGGCGAGTAGGCGCGGGCCAGATCGCGCCCGTTGGCCATCGGCTTGGTCGCCTTGATCTCAAGCTTTCCGGGTTTGGGATGGGCATGATAATCAAGCGAAGCCTGTCGCAGGCTAGGGGTGTCGGACATTGGCGTTTCTTCTCCCTGGGAAATATAATTTAACCTTAAACTATTTCTTTTAGCTTGGCTACGTTGCGTCACTTCGGCGAGTTGTCGCAACCGTGAAGTGTATAAAGCTTGATTTTTGTCACAAAACATTTACGGATAGGCAACTTTGCAACCCATAACACCACTCAGGCAAGAACAAGCAGTTATGACAATCAAGTTAAATAAGCAGGTCGGTGGCCTGTCCTACGGCTTTATGTCGCGTGCCCAGTATGCTCGGCTGGTGCTGTGGGGTGCAGCGTTGTTGGCGGGTGCTCTGGTCAGCGTTATTCTTGTGTGGCCCGAGTTCGCGGCAAAGTTCAACCATGAAGGCGGCCCGATAGAAACAGTCTCGGCCGCAGGTTTGTTTGTCGCGGGTCTTGCGGCGCTGTGGCGGTACAGGGGCGTGACCCGTGCCTATATCGGCCTCACATGCCTTTTGCTTGCTGAGCGAGAGTTAGAGGCTGACATCTATTCCGAAGGAAGTCTGCCATTTGCGATCCTTCATGGGTTGGACGTGTTTCTGGATATCGTATGGGTCAGGGTTGCGCTGATCCTGTTGGTGCTGGGCGGTGCGATCTGGCACGGCATTCCAACAGGGTGGCGTGCGTTCAAGCAACGCAACCTGTCATTGATTGTGTTCGTTGCGGCGGGATGCGCGGCCGTGACTGCTCAGCTGTTGGAAGAATTTGTCGGGCTGTACAGCGGTGCCTTGTCTGACCTCATGCAAGTGCGGCTTTTTGTTCTGGAAGAAACGCTCGAGATGTTCTTTTCGATTGGCATTTTGGCCTCTGTTCTGATCGGATGGCCGAAAACGCAATCCAACGGAACGCCCCATGACCAAGACAGCCGAGCCATCGCAGACATACGCTGAATTTCGCCTGCCCACGCAAGAGCTGCGTGACGACATCCCCTTTTACACAAAGACATTGGGGATGAAGATGGACATGATCTATCCCGCAGACGATCCGCGCATTGCGGTGTTCTCAGGGCATGGTTTGCGGTTGCGCATCGAAAAGGATGCACCCGAAAGCGCCGGAACGCTGCGTATTCTGACCGATGACCCAGAAGGTTTCGCCAACGGTGAACGGGTTCTTGTTGCGCCAAACGGGACCCGTGTCGAAATCGAAGAGCGTAGCCCGCCGCTTGTGATGCCTGAAACGGTTCATTCCTTTGTGGTGCGTAGGCTAAAGGATCAGGCTCCTTGGATCATCGGGCGCGCCGGAATGCATTACCGCGATCTGGTGCCGGATCGGCTCGGCGGTTCAATCATCGCAAGCCATATTCGTATTCCAGACGGCGGCCCCGTGCCTGACATGGTGCATTTTCACAAGGTTGGGTTTCAACTGATCTTTTGCATCCACGGTTGGGTCGATGTGGTCTATGAAGACCAGGGCGAAAAGATGCGGCTGACGGCTGGCGATTGCTTTATCCAACCACCGGAAATTCGCCATCGCGTGCTGGAAGCATCCGACAATGTTCAGGTCATCGAGATCGGTGTGCCGGCAGAACATGTCACGGAAATCGACCATGACATGCAGCTCCCAACCCCGCATTTTCGTCCCGATCGGGAATGGCAGGGGCAACGCTTTGTCTACAATCAGGCGAAGGATGCCGAATGGGTGCCGTTCCGTTTGCCAGGTTACATCTGCCGCGACACAACGATTGCCGAAAACACTAAGGGGGTCGCCGGGGTTCAGGTCGTGCGCAAAGGGCAGGGTGAACCGGAATGGGCCAGCCATGACACCGATATCCATTTCACCTTCGTGATGGACGGCCAAGTTACGCTGGAAGGCGAAGGTCGCGAACCCTACCGGCTGGAACAAGGGGATGCTTTTGTCATTCCACCGGGCATGCGTACGCGTTTGTCCGCACCATCGGATGATATGGAATTGCTGGAAGTCACCTTGCCCGGTACCTTCAACACAACACTGGGGTGACTGAAAAACAAGGTAAGGGGGCTTCTATTCCCCCGCCTTTTTCCGGTAGGGTCCAATTTTCTGACCAGATGATCAAAAATGAGGAATCGCCATGTCGCTGAAAGACGCTGCCTTGTCCGTCCGGGAAAACGCCTATGCGCCTTATTCGAACTTCAAGGTAGGCGCGGCGCTGCGGTCTTCCTCGGGTCAGATTTATTCTGGTTGCAATGTCGAGAACGTCGCATACCCTGAAGGCACCTGTGCCGAGGCCGGTGCGATTGCCGCGATGGTTGCCTCAGGCGAACAGCACCTCACTGAGGTCTATGTGGTCGCCTCGAGCCCGCAACCCGTGCCGCCTTGCGGTGGTTGCCGACAGAAACTGGCCGAGTTCGGCAAGCGTGATGTGAAAGTCACTTTGGCAACCGTGGATGGTGCCGAGTTCGAAACCACCATCGGAGAATTGCTGCCTGGCGCGTTTGATGCCTCTCATATGGAAGATGTCTGACGCATGGATGCCCGTTCGATCATTGCAAAGCTGCGCAGGCTTGAGGTGCCGGGGCGCGAAGAATTGATCTGGTTTGCACAGGGGCTGGCCGATGGCAGTGTCAGCGACGCGCAGGCCGGGGCCTTTGCCATGGCCGTCTGCATGGGCGGTTTGGGCCCGCAGGGGCGCGCGGATTTGACAGTCGCGATGCGCGACAGCGGTGATGTGCTTACTTGGGATGTCGACGGGCCGGTGATCGATAAACACTCGACCGGCGGAGTCGGGGATAGCGTTAGCCTTGTACTTGCTCCGGCGCTGGCGGAATGCGGGGCATATGTTCCAATGATCTCGGGCCGTGGGTTGGGGCACACCGGCGGGACACTGGACAAGCTTGAGGCGATACCGGGCGTCAGCACGCAGATCGGGCAAGATCGTCTTGCACAGATCTTGGGTGAAACCGGTGCTGCCATTGTTGGCGCAACGGGGCAGATCGCTCCGGCCGATAAGCGACTTTATGCGGTGCGTGATGTAACCGCGACTGTCGAAAGTTTGGACCTGATCACGGCTTCGATCCTTTCCAAAAAATTGGCGGCCAGCCCGGACGCACTGGTTCTTGACGTCAAGGTCGGCAGCGGTGCCTTCATGAAAACGATGGAAGATGCTCAAAAGCTTGCCACAGCATTGACCGAGACTGCAAACGCGGCGGGGTGCCGGACGTCGGCGGTGATTACGGATATGAACCAGCCACTGGCCCCCGCGTTGGGCAATGCCTTGGAAATTGCAGAAGTTATGAAGGTCCTGACCGGATCGCAATCTTCACCGTTGGCAGACATCTCTGCCGAGCTCGGAGGGGTATTGTTGACGGATGCCGGAATGTGCGGGTCGGTCGCGGAAGGACGCGAACAGATCGCCGCAGTCATCCGGGACGGGCGCGCCGCAGAACGGTTTGGTCGCATGATGGCTGCGGTCGGCGGCCCCGTACAGTTTGTCGAAACCTGGGCCCGGTTCCTGCCAGAGGCCAACGTCATCCAAGAGGTTCCCGCCCCCAGGGATGGTTACGTCTCGGCCATCGACGGAGAAGCGCTGGGTCTTGCCGTGGTGGCGCTGGGCGGTGGTCGTCAGGTCGAAAGCGACCAGATCGATCCAGCGGTTGGGATCTCTGGTATTCTCCGGCTGGGGGATCGTGTATCCAAAGGGGCACCCATCGCTGTAATCCATTCAGCACGGGAGGACGCCGCGCTTCGGGCTGCAAAAAGCGTTCTCAGCGCTATTACGATCAGCGATACACCTCCATCGGTTCCTGATCTGGTGCGCGAAAGGATCAGCGTATGACCCGCGCGTTCCTTGTTGTCATGGATTCCGTCGGTATAGGCGGTGCACCTGATGCCAGTCAGTTCTTCAATGGCAGTATTCCGGATACAGGGGCGAATACTCTGGCCCACATCGCACAGGCTTGTGCCGAGGGGCGGGCAGAAGGCGGGCGATCAGGCAATTTGACCTTGCCGCATCTTGACGCATTGGGTCTGGGTGCGGCTGTGCGCTTGGCGTCCGGGGACGAAATTCCGGGGTTGGGCGCAGAACCCACCGGCCTGTGGGGCTGCGCGCGCGAGCATTCGCCCGGCAAGGACACGCCCTCGGGCCATTGGGAACTGGCAGGCCTGCCAGTGCCGTGGGACTGGCATTATTTTCCAGAGACGGTTCCAGCCTTTCCAGCGGACCTGAGCCGTGCCGCGGCTGAAGCGGCAGGGACCGAAGGCGTCCTTGGGGATTGTCACGCTTCGGGCACTGCGATCATCGCCGAGTTGGGTGCCGAGCACATGCGGACCGGTTGGCCGATCTGCTACACCTCTGCCGACAGCGTGTTTCAAATCGCTACCCACGAAGAAAGCTTCGGGCTAGACCGGCTGCTGGACATGTGCCGCACGCTCGCGCCGCGATTGCATGAGATGAAAGTGGGTCGTGTTATTGCGCGCCCCTTTATCGGCACGCCAGAGACTGGCTTTGAACGCACGACCAATCGCAGGGATTTCGCTATTTTGCCGCCCGCACCAGTGCTGACCAATTGGGCACAGGATGCGGGACGGAAGGTGCACGCCGTGGGCAAGATCGGCGACATCTTTTCGATGCAGGGCATCGACACGCTGCGCAAAGGATCTGATGCCGAATTGATGCAGCACCTGTCTGATCTCGTGGACGAGGCGGAAGACGGCAGTCTGACCTTCGCCAATTTCGTAGAATTCGACAGTTTGTATGGCCATCGCCGCGACATCAGCGGTTATGCCCGCGCGCTTGAATGGTTCGACCGGGAAATCGGGAAGATTCTGGCGAAACTCCGCCCTGGAGACCTGTTGCTGCTGACCGCCGATCATGGCAATGACCCCAGCTGGACCGGAACGGATCACACGCGTGAACAGGTGCCGGTTCTGATTGCAGGGCGGGGCGCGGGGAAGATCGGACAAGTGGATTTTGCCGATGTCGCCGCCAGCATTGCTCATCACCTGAACATTCCGGCGCAAGGGCCGGGTAGGAACTTTTTATGAACGTCGCCGACCTTCCAAAAATCGAACTGCACCTGCATCACGAAGGCGCAGCGCCTCCGGCATTCATCCGTCAACTCGCGCATGAAAAGCGCGTGGACCTGGGCGGTATCTTCAAGTCGGACGGATCTTATGATTTCCGCGACTTCGCGCATTTCCTGAGCGTGTACGAGGCCGCTTGCGAAGTTTTGAAAACGCCCGAAGATTTTCGACGGCTCACTTTGGCCATTCTGGAAGAAAGCGCCGAGAATGGTGTGGTTTATTCCGAGACTTTTCTCAGCCCGGATTTCTGCGGTGGCGGCGATCTGCACGCGTGGTGCGATTATCTGAACGCCATCCAGGATGCCGCAGACGAGGCCGAGCGCAAGTTTGACATTACGCTGAGGGGCGTGATCACCTGCGTGCGCCATTTCGGCCCCGAACAGGCCAAGCGCAGCGCCCAATGTGCAGCTGAGACCGCTGGCGACTGGATCACCGGGTTCGGTATGGGCGGGAACGAATCCATCGGTGCGCAAGGTGATTTCAAATGGGCCTTCGATTGTGCGCGCGAAGCCGGTCTGCGTCTGACCACACATGCGGGTGAGTTCGGTGGCCCTGACAGCGTGCGCGATGCCATCCGTGATCTGGGGGTCGAACGCATCGGTCACGGCGTTCGCGCCATCGAAGACCCCGACCTTGTTCGCGAATTGGTGGATCGGGACATCACTCTTGAAGTCTGCCCAGGGTCGAATGTGGTTCTGGGCCTTTTCCCGGATTTTGCAGCGCATCCGATCGCACGCTTACGCGACGCAGGCGTAAAGGTCACGGTGTCCACAGACGACCCTCCGTTCTTTCACACGACCATGCGGCGGGAGTATGAGATGTTGAACGCAGCTTTCGGCTGGGAGGCCGAGGATTTTGCGACACTGAATGAGATGGCCCTGAACGCGGCCTTCTGCGATGAAGATACCCGTACGCGGGTCAAGAAAAGACTGGAGACATCATGAGCGAATACCTGACCGTCGTCGATCACCCTTTGGTTCAACACAAACTGACGCTCATGCGAGACAAGGGCACCTCAACGGCTGAGTTTCGGCAGTTGCTGCGCGAAATTACGCTTTTGCTGGCTTACGAGGTCACGCGCGAAATCCCGTTGACCACGCGCCATATCGAAACGCCGATGGAAGAGATGGACGCCCCGATCCTAGCGGGCAAGAAGATGGCTTTGGTGTCAATCCTGCGCGCAGGAAATGGGATGTTGGATGGGGTTTTGGAACTTGTGCCCTCCGCGCGCGTTGGCTTTGTCGGGCTGTATCGCGACGAAGAAACCCTGAAGCCCGTACAGTACTATTTCAAGGCACCCGAAGGCCTGAAAGACCGTTTGGTCATTGCCGTGGATCCGATGTTGGCCACCGGCAACAGTTCGGCCGCTGCCATTGATCTGCTGAAAGAGGCGGGCGCAACGGATATCCGCTTCCTTTGCCTGCTGGCGGCACCCGAAGGTGTGGCGCGAATGAAAGAAGCGCACCCGGATGTGCATATTGTCACCGCTGCACTGGACCGCGAGTTGAACTCGAAAGGCTATATCATGCCGGGCCTGGGCGATGCGGGCGACCGCATGTTCGGCACCAAATAAGCCTGATTATTCGCCGCAAATGTTCTGAAGTCGGACCCAGTCGCGGTCCGGCAAAACTTGTTCAAGGGTGCGACCCGCCATCGGGTCCGCCTCGATCAGTCCCAAGACAGTTTCACCTGTTATATCTCGGGCATATGCATAAGGCGTCGAGGGCAGGGCGGCTTGTGCAAAGACCGCCAAAAGCTGGTCATCCAAAAGCGAAGGCCGAGGGTCTGATACAACTTGTTCGGTGTAGTTGTCGATGATGGCAGGCGTCAGTCCGCCGGTTGTCAGCAAACGGAAGGCCGAAGATGCACCGGTTCGATCCAGAAGATCATCAAGCGGGTCCGTCTGTTCCATGCGGGCGCGTTCCGCGATGACATAACCCGCGGCGACGGCAGGGTCTTCATAGTCTTCCACCAACGATTTGTTCAACACAACCGTGCCGCCGGGAAGGCTCAGACTGTCCTGTACGCCTGCAGGCAGGATAATGATCTGGCGTACACCAGTCCGCTTGGCCAGCCGATCCAGCGACCCCTGCGCATCCACCGAAGAACAGGCGCGCCCTGAGACACGTTCGATCCTGTGCAGTATGGTCTCACCGATTTCCTGCCGTTTTACCTGAGGAACGACGGAAACGACGTGGCTCTGCAATGCGCCGGGCAACCAAAACAGCAGCAGGGCCAATACAGCGACAACAACGCCCCCGACACTCAACCACCGCAGACGACCGGGGTGCGGGCGCGCGCGATCAATGGCGCGTTGCAAGCGGTCAATGGCGTCCAGCATAGTGGTTTCGGTTTCCGCCAGTTCCAGCGTTTCGTCCGGGTCGCCGTCGGGGTTGAAAACGGCCGGAAAAGACCCTGGGTTCTGTCGTTCCAGTGCAGCCAAAGACCAATGGGTCAAGGCCCTGTCATTGAAGTCGGAAATCGTCAGAGTGGCTTCACCGATCGATACCACAACCTCTCGCCGCTGTTCATCGGGCGAAGGGCGCCACAGACCGGTGGCTTCGATCCGCTGGTACTTTTTCAGGGCCGTCATCTTGATGGGGTCTGCTCAGAATTGTTTTGCTACAGCTTAGCATGGTGCATTCGTTAGGCGCAAACCTGTTGCGCAGCTAAAGCAAAATGTGCTGGATACCCGACAAGAAAAAGTCCCAGAACTTTGATCGCAATCGAGGCACTTACATGCAGGATCATTCAACAACTTCGCCGGTTTTGGCTTCGGGTTTGATGATTGGCTCCATGGCGATCATTGGCGTGATCGACAATGTGGTGGTGCTGTTGGCCGAAACGGTTGGCTTGTGGCAGTTCCACCTGACCCGTGCCTTGCTGATGTTTCCATTGATCGTCGGTCTTTCTGTTGTGGGTTTGGGTCGGCTGCGCCCACGCCGTTGGAGACCCGTCATTTTACGTAGTGTTTTGATGACGGTCGCCATGCTGTGCTATTTTGCATCTTTGGCGATGATGCCCATTGCGCAAGCGTTGGCAGGATTGTTCACGTCGCCGATCTTCGTGCTGTTGATTTCATCTCTGGCGCTCAGGCAGACGATTGGCCCCTGGCGCATTCTGGCCGTTCTGATGGGCTTCACCGGTATTTTGTTGGTGCTGCAGCCAAACCCGAGCGACTTTGATACGCGGACGCTGTTGCCGGTTGTGGCCGGTTTTTTCTATGCGTTGGGCTCGATCCTGACACGCACACATTGCTCGTCAGAAAGCACGGTGGCCATGTTGGCGGCCATGGTTATCACACTGGGTACAACCGGAGCGATTGGCGCCATGGCTTTCACGCTTTCCCCTGTTGACACCCCTGACGGACCGGAAGGCTTTGTCACGCGGGGCTGGGTTTGGGCATTCGGACCTGCGATGCTTTGGATCGGTATCCAGGCCGTTGGTTCGACCGTCGCGGTCTTCATGTTGATCAAGGCGTATCAGGTGGGTGAGCCATCTTACGTGGCCGTCTTCGAGTATTCAGTCATGATCTTTGGCCCGCTTTTTGCTTTTGTAGCACTTGGGCAGTCCATCGGCGTCATGCAAGTTTCGGGCATTGCCTTGATCGCATTGGCGGGCGCATTGTTGGGATGGCGGGCTAAACGCTCTTCCTCCTTGCAAGAGATGGCCTAACGCTCACAAAGGGCCGAATGGCGAGGATTCGCCACAGCCCGCACGGGTCTTTCGTTTCAGAAATGGCAAAAAAGCTCGAATTTACGGAGTGAATGTTTACAAAAATACAAGGGGATGGGGCAAATATTGCTCAAATCAGGCGCAATTATGTCTGAAATAAGACAGCCTTCATTTTTTGGTGCTAGCTATTGGGCATAACCAATTTGTGCCAAAGGGGGTTCGGCACGTGTCTGAAGTTACGAGTATTTCTGTTTATCTAAATCAATCGCCCGAGTTTGAGCCAATCAATCCAAGTCACGCGATGAACGCGCGCCGTGGCGGATTTTTGCAGGGCACGAAGATTGCCACCACCAGTGGCTGGAAGCCAGTCGAACGGATCGCTGTAGGTGATCTGGTTCGAACACTCGACCACGGTTTCAAAGAGGTGCGCCGCATCTCGACCAGTACCGTGGTCATTCCAGCAGATGAGCGGCGCGCTGAATATCTGCCGATCTTTGTACCGGCCCGTGCTGCCTTTAACGGGCGACCAGTTTGGTTGATGCCTGAACAAGGTATGGCACTTAGCTTGTCCAAGATTGATGAAGGGGCCGAAGGAATTTCGGTGGTGCCCGCACGTGTTCTGAATGGGGCTGGGCGCATGATGTCTCAAGCTCCGGGATCATCTTTTGAAGTCAGTTCGCTGTTCTTTGACGAGGATCAGGTGATCTTTGTCGAAGGGGGCTTGCAAGCGTTTTGCCCTTCGGGTCGCTTTTCGATGCGGGGGACAGCCCAAGTGCAAGCATACAAGGTCGTGGACGAGACTGCCGCAGAAGACCTTGTCAATTCGATTGCTATCAAGGGCGACATGTCGGCCCTAGCAAACCCATTGGGTGCACTGCCTGCGCCCATTCCGCAGGACCCGATATTTCCGATCCGCCCGCCATCTGGGGTCAGGCGGCCTGGTCGACCGGGGCGCCCGAACGCGCCGGTTCTGTTCCTGCGGCCCGAATGGCAGATCTAACCAAACACTGACAAGAACGATGCAGGCGCGTGGTTTCACGCGCCTGCATCATTGTTTCAAGCGGCTTTTGCTTCGGGATTGAAGCGGCCATAGAAGCTCTGACCTTTTTCGGCCATTTCACGCAGCAGCGGCGGGCAGGTGAAGCGCTCGCCGTAGGTTGCGGCCAGTTGATCGCACCGCTCGGCCGCATAGGGTGTGCCGATGATGTCCAGCCAGCTGAGCGGGCCACCGGACCAAGGCGCAAAACCCCAGCCTAGAATAGCACCCACGTCACCTTCACGGATGTCTTCCAGAACGCCTTCTTCCAGCGCGCGCACCGCTTCTAGCACCTGCGCGAACATCAGGCGTTCCTGGACTTCGATCAGGTCAGGCTGCTCGGCGGCCAGCGGGTACTTGTCTTGCAGACCCTTCCAATATTCGACGCGCTTGCCCTTGTCGTCATAGTCGAAGAAACCCGCATTGGCCTTGCGACCCAGTCGGCCCTGTTCCTCCATCCAGAAGATCAGATCGTCCGAGGGGCTTTCGGGATAGGCATCGCCCATGGCCGTCTTGGTGGCGCGGGCAATCTTGGCGCCCAGATCAATCGAAGTTTCATCAGTCAGTTGGATCGGCCCAACTGGGAAGCCAAGCTGACGCGCGGCGTTGTCGATCAGAATCGGGCTGACGCCCTCGGTGATCATGCGCGCACCTTCGTTGATATAGGGGATGATGCAGCGGTTGGCATAGAAGAAGCGCGCATCGTTGACCACGATCGGCGTCTTGCGAATCTGGCGCACATAGTCCAGCGCCTTTGCTACCGCGCGATCACCGGTTTCCTTGCCCTTAATGATTTCGACCAGGAACATCTTCTCAACCGGCGAGAAGAAGTGGATGCCGATGAACTGTTCGGGCCGCACCGAGGCTTTCGCCAGATCTGTGATCGGCAGCGTCGAAGTGTTCGAGGCAAATATGCAATCCTCGGGGATGATGGCCTCTACCTTCTTGGTCATCTCGGCTTTCACACCGGGGTCTTCGAACACGGCTTCGATAATCAGATCGCAGCCTTTCAGATGTTCCAGATCGGGGGTCGCGGTGATGCGGGCCAGCAGGGCTTCTTTCTTCTCAGCCGTGGCTTTGCCGCGCTTGATGCCCTTGTCCATATAGCTTTCGCTATACGCCTTGCCCTTGTCGGCGGCTGCCTGATCACGGTCGATCAATACGACCTCCATCCCGGCCTGAGCGGAAACCAGAGCGATACCGGCACCCATCATGCCCGCGCCCAGAACGCCGACCTTTTTAACGCGCTGATCTGGTACATCCTTGGGACGCACAGCGCCTTTCTCCAACGCTTCCTTGTTCAGGAACAGCGACCGGATCATGGCCGACGAAGACGGGTTCATCAGGACATTGGTGAACCACCGCGCCTCGATCTTCAGGGCGGTGTCGAAGTCAACCAATGCGCCTTCATAGATCGAGCTCAGCAGAGCTTTGGCCGCCGGGAACGCACCCTGCGTCTTGCCGTTCACCATCGCGCTTGCACCCACGAAGGTCATGAAGCCAGCAGGGTGGTAAGGTGCGCCGCCGGGCATCTTGTAGCCTTTCGCGTCCCAAGGCTTTACCAAATCGGCATCCTTGGCGTTCAGAACCCATTCCTTGGCTGCAGCAACCGGGTCATCTGAAACTGCGTCGATCAGCTGTGCACCCTTAGCCTTCTTCGGGTCCATCATCTTGCCTTCCAGCAGGACGGGAGCCGCCGCCATCGCACCAACCATGCGGCTATAGCGCATTGTCCCGCCGCCTCCTGGGAAGATACCCAGCAGAATTTCGGGCAGACCGATCTTGGATTTCGGGTTGTCGGTCATCACGCGGTGATGGCAGGCAAGGGCGATCTCGGTCCCGATCCCGGCGCATGTGCCGTTGATTGCGCAGGCAATAGGCTTGCCGCCCTTCTTGGTCTTGGGGTCCATACCTGCCAATTCCAGCTTGCGCAGAATGTGGTGGCCACCCATGACGAAATCGAACAGCGCTTGCGCCGGTTCTTCACCCGCCTCCTGGCGAATGGTGGCCAGCGTATTCAGGTCCATGCCGCCTGCAAACGAGCCCTCTTTGCCCGAAGTGATGACGATCCCCTTGATCTCATCATCGTTCAGGGCCTGATCGATCAGTTGGCTGACCTCCTGAAACGCCTCGCGGGTCAGCACGTTCATGGATTTGCCCTGGGCGTCCCAGGTCACGAATGCGACGCCGTCCGCGTCTTTGCTCAGAGTGAAATCAGTCATTGTCATCTCCAATCTGGTCAGCCGTCAGCGGGCTGCCGTCTTTCCGGGTAAAGGTGTTCCCTTCATCCTTCACCATCATGTCTAAGTCGCTGTAAAAACAGGTCTCGGTCGGGGTCCGAGTGCCCACCACCAGAAAGGTCGCAGGCGCATCGGTTTTGTTCACAAGGTGATGGCCGTTGGCTTCACCGGCGGGCCAGGCGGCGCAATCACCGGGCTGCATCTCATGCTCTCCATCGTCGTCGATCAGCACGCATGTACCGCTGAGCATGATGGCAAACTCGTCCTGCTCCATGTGGTAATGACGCAGCGAGGACAGAGCTTGTGGCTCAAGCCGCACGATGTTGACCCCGAACTGGGTCAGCCCACCCGCATCTCCAACGCCCTTTTTGAAACGGCCTCCGACCGCCTCAGCCAGCTTGCCAGGATAGGACGAGCCACCCTTGAACGAGATCTGAGAGAGATCCAGCTTAGGCATCAGATCCGCTCGATAATCGTTGCTGCACCCATGCCGGACGCGATACAAAGCGTGGCCAGAC
This sequence comes from Ruegeria sp. HKCCD7303, assembly GCF_013111185.1. Lineage (GTDB taxonomy): Bacteria > Pseudomonadota > Alphaproteobacteria > Rhodobacterales > Rhodobacteraceae > Ruegeria. The sequence continues at coordinate 335,159 of NZ_WVRE01000003.1, forward strand.
CGGTTTCCTTGTCCTGACGCTCAAGCTCATCCAGCAGTGTGCCGATGATCATCGCGCCGGTTGCACCCAACGGGTGACCCATCGCGATCGAGCCGCCGTTCACGTTCACAAGGGCCGGATCGACGTCGAATGCCTGCTGGAACCGCAGCACGACCGAGGCAAATGCTTCGTTCACTTCGAACAGGTCCAGATCGCCGATCTTCATGCCATTGTCGGCCAGGATCTTTTCGGTCACCGGAACCGGGCCGGTCAGCATGATGGTCGGATCGGTGCCGATCTTGGCGGTTGCCTTGATACGGGCGCGCGGCTTGAGGCCGTATTTTTCACCGAACTCTTTGTTGCCGATCAGAACAGCCGCCGCGCCGTCCACGATGCCCGAACTGTTGCCCGCGTGGTGGATGTGGTTGATCCGTTCCAGATGCGGGTACTTGATCATCGCCACCTTGTCGAAGCCGGGCATCTGCTCGCCCATCATCTGGAAGGACGGGTTCAGCGCGCCGAGGCTCTGCATGTCAGTACCGGGGCGCATGTATTCGTCGCGATCGAGAATGGTCAGGCCGTTCTGGTCAGTCACCTTGATGACGGATTTCTCAAACCGGTTGTCTTCCCAGGCCTCTGCCGCACGCCGTTGCGATTCGACGGCCAGCGCGTCTGCGTCGTCGCGGCTAAAGCCATACTCAGTAGCGATAATATCCGCTGAAATACCCTGCGGAACGAAGTAGGTCTCCATTGCCAGCGAAGGATCAACTGCAATCGCCGCGCCGTCGCTGCCCATAGCCACACGGCCCATCATCTCAACACCGCCAGCGATATAAGCATCGCCAGCGCCGCCTTTGACTTGGTTTGCCGCCAGGTTCACGGCTTCCATGCCTGAGGCGCAGAAGCGGTTGATCGCCAGTCCTGGGATCGACTGATCCAGGTCCGAGGCCAGAACCGCCGAGCGGGCCAAACAGCCGCCTTGTTCCATCACTTGCGTGACGTTGCCCCAGATCACGTCCTCGACGGCGTGGCCTTCAAGGTTATTGCGTTCTTTCATCGCGTTCAGGGTGAGGGCGGACAGGCGCACCGAGGTAACCTCGTGCAGGCTGCCATCCTTACGGCCCTTGCCGCGCGGGGTGCGCAGGGCGTCATAAATATAAGCTTCGGTCATGGGTCTTCTCCTTAAGCTCGATCCGACGGGTTGCCGGGCATCAGGTCATAGGGGTGTTTCCAGCCGGGCTGCTCGGATAACCGGGTCAGCCAAGCGTCGATATGGGGCCAGTCGGCGCGGTCAAAGCCGAATGGTTCGGGATAGTAAAGGTAGCCGCAGCAGCTGAGATCAGCGTTTGTCACGCCGTCGCCGACGATCCAGTCGCGACCGTCCAAATGGGCGTTCAACACTTGGTAAGCTGCCTTCAGGCGCCCCTGGTTAAAAGCAATTACGTCCGGGTTTCGGTGCTGTTCGGGCAGGAAATTGATCAGGAACCGCGTCAGCCCGGCCATTGAACTGAGCTTGTGGTTGTCCCACAAAACCCAGCGCAGGATGTCGTAGTTCTCATCCCGATCCTTGCCACCGAATCTACCGGACTTCTCGGTCACGTAAGCCTGAATGGCACCGGACTGGCTGGTCCGAAAATCACCGTCGATCAGGACAGGCGCTTCGCCCATCTCATTCACTTCGACGCGAAACTCCGGGGTGCGCGTCGCACCGTTGAAAAAGTCGACAAAGACCGGTTCCCAGTCCAACCCGGACATTTCAAGAGCGAGTGCGGCCTTGTAGCTATTTCCGCTTTCTCCGAAGCAATGCAGCTTTATGGTCATTCAATCGCCCCTCCCGTGGCGTTTGTGGATCGGTCGGTAGTTCCGTATTTGAAACGAGAAGAAGGGCGGGTTTACACTTTTCTCGTAACGGTTTCTTAAGGTTAATGCGGTTTCGTCCTCTTGCGGTACAGGCTGCCGAGCCGATGACCGTACGAGGAGAAGCCCCGCCGTCCCGGCTGAGTGCCACCTAGTGAGATCAGTTCCCGGATGGCGGGGTGGACGCGCATCCATATCTTCTTCTTGTTCCAAATACGGCCGCCGGAGGCGGAGTGATCGGTTGGCTTGTGTGTGCCATAGACTTGGCGTTCCGACGTCACCGCTTTCGCGCTTCAAGTTCAGAGTTGAAAATCCGCAAGCGATGGGTCAGGTTTTCCTCATCAATCACGCTGTTGAAATTTTCGAACAGAAAAGACAGTGCTTCACCTTCGTCCAAACCGGCCTCACGCGCGAAGGCTTTGAGTTTGCGATATCCGTCTTCCGTCATGGCGACGGGAAAACGGCGGGTCAGGCGAAAGCGTTTTGGCATCTTTTCTCCTCCGGGTGCGGGCTTGGGCAGCTTTGCCTGAGCCAAGATTGAGATCAGAAATTCGCTGCGTCCAGTGCCATGACCGTGTCCGCGCCTGTCCGGATGCGCGCAAGGTGCATCGCCGTCGCAGGCAAGCGTCGAGCCATGTAGAAGCGGCCGGTGTTAATCTTGGTTTCGTAGAACTCTTTGTCCGACGCACCTCGGTCCAGCGCATCCTGTGCGGCTTTTGCCATTTGCGCCCACATCAGGCCCAGGCAGACATGACCGAACATGTGCATGAAGTCGTACGAACCTGACAGCGCGTTGTTCGGGTTCTTCATACCTTCCTGCATGAAGTACATGCCAGCGGCTTGCAGGTCCTTGGATGCAGCTTTCAGCGGTTCGATGAAGGCCTTGTCATATGCTTCGTCCTTGCCACCGTTTTCCTTGCAGAATGTTTTGACCATCTCAAAGAATGCCATGACGTGCTTGCCGCCATCCTGCGCTAGTTTGCGGCCGACAAGGTCAAGCGCCTGAACGCCATTCGCGCCTTCGTAGATCATCGCGATACGGGCGTCGCGGGTATATTGCGACATGCCCCATTCTTCAATGTAGCCATGGCCGCCATAGACCTGTTGAGCTTGTACGGTCATGTCATAGCCCTGATCCGTCAGGAAACCCTTGATGACCGGGGTCAGCAGCGAGATCAGACCATCCGCGTCCTTGTCACCCGCGCGGTGCGCTTTGTCGAGCATCGTCGCGCCCCACAGGATGAACGCCCGCGCCCCTTCGGTAAAGCTTTTCTGGTCCATCAGGTTACGGCGGATGTCAGGGTGTACGATCAACGGATCGGCAGGACCGTCCGGGTTCTTCACGCCGGTTACGTCGCGACCTTGCAGGCGGTCCTTGGCGTACTCCAGAGCATTCTGGTACGCGGCCTCGGCCTGTGCCAGACCTTGCATCCCCACACCAAGACGCGCTTCGTTCATCATGGTGAACATGGCGCGCATGCCTTTGTGTTCTTCGCCCAAAAGCCAACCGGTGGCCTCGTCATAGTTCATGACGCAGGTCGAGTTGCCGTGGATGCCCATTTTCTCTTCGATCTTGCCGACAGAGACGCCGTTACGCTCACCCGGTGTGCCGTCTTCGTTGACAATGAACTTTGGCACGATAAACAGCGACACGCCCTTGATGCCCTCGGGGCCGCCGGGAATCTTGGCCAGCACCAGATGGACGATGTTGTCGGCCATGTCATGGTCGCCGGACGAGATGAAAATCTTCTGCCCCGAGATCTTGTAGCTGCCATCGCCCTGTGGTTCGGCCTTGGTGCGCATCAGGCCCAGATCGGTGCCGCAATGCGGCTCGGTCAGGTTCATGGTGCCGGTCCATTCACAGCTGACCATGTTTGGCAGGTACTTGTTCTTCTGTTCGTCAGTCCCGTGCGCCAGGATGGCCGAGGCCGCGCCATGGGTCAGGCCCTGATACATGGTGAATGCCTGGTTGGAGCCTGAGAACATCTCGCCGACGGCGGTGCCAATTACATAAGGCATGTTCTGGCCGCCATATTCTTCCGGCATGTCGAGGCCAGTCCAGCCACCTTCCTTCATTTGCTCGAAGGCGTCTTTGAAACCGGTAGGAGTGTACACAATACCGTTTTCCAACCGGCACCCTTCTGTGTCACCCACGACATTCAGCGGATGCAGTACGTTGGTGGCAACCTTGCCAGCCTCTTCCAGAACCGCGCCGGTAAATTCGGCTTCCAATTCGTTATAGCCGGGCACATCCGACTGCGAGATTTTCAGAACGTCATGCAGGATGAACTGCGTGTCTTTGGTTGGCGCGTTGTAAACGGGCATGTGAAGCTCCCTTAATTCATATGTCCGGATGGCGGGTCGAGGTTATTCGGCCGCCTTCTTTTCCTGTTTCATCGAGGCGATAACCTTCTCGCCCCAGCGCAACTGCTCTTTCAGATCGTCGATGGCTTGCGTCAGTTCGCGGCGGCGTTCTTCCATGTCGGCCAGGCGTTCTAACGCGATTTCATAGGTGCGGGTCATCTGAGTGACCTGCTGGTCGCCCACATGGTACAGATCCAGAAGTTGGCGGATTTCTTCCAGGCTGAAGCCAAAGCGTTTGCCGCGTAGAATCAGTTTCAGCCGCGCCCGGTCACGCTTGGTGAACAGACGTTTTTGGCCTTCGCGGATCGGGAACAAAAGTTCCTTGGCCTCGTAAAACCGCAATGTGCGTGGTGTGACATCATAGGTCTCGCACATCTCGCGGATTGTCATCACATCTTCGGTCATTCGTCATACTCTCGTCACTGGCGTCATGAAACATGAGTTGCGCAGTTGCTTTGCGCTTTACAACACGTGAGTGACGTTTACGTAATTCAGACGCTGCGTCATTTCAAAGTTGACGTAACATCCGAACGCGTAAACGCTGATTGATGAAATTTTCTTTCCCTAAGGTCACGCGAAAACTCAGCCTTTTGCGTGTGTGAAAGTTGTTCTCACACGCATGAGGTGTGCTGAGCCGCGCTGACTTGGCGAAGCAGACTTAAGAATACGGGGGGTTATTCCAGAGACTTTGCCGTCTGATCGCGCAGACGCTTCAGCTCATCCATCGCTTCGTCCAGTTGCTGGCGCTGCTGTTCAAGCTCGCTCATCTGACGATCAGCCATTTCGACAAATGTGGCCATTTGCGCCGCGTTGCCCTGATCTTCATAGATCAACAGCCATTGGCGAATCTCTTCCAGTGGGAAGCCAAACTTACGGCCACGCATGATCAGCTTCATCCGGGCGCATTCCCGCGCACCGTAAAAGCGGGACCGACCTTCGCGGTCCGGCTGCAAAAGTTCGATGTATTCGTAATAGCGCAGGGTGCGCGGCGTTACGTCGAACTCGGCACACATCTCTTTGAATGACAAACGATTGTTGGACATTCCTGATCTCCTCGCCAGCAACCTAGGCGGTCCCGATCCCAAGCGCAACAGGTGGGCTTGCCCTTTGCCGATGCAGCGGCTCATAAAGGGGGCGCAGAGAACAGGACAGATAACGATGGTCGACAAGACAGTTTTAGCCCGCCAATTTATCGAGGCGATTCCTCATGCGCGGGCTTTGAACCTGACGCTGACCCATATCGGCGAGGGTGAGGCAGAGATTACCCTGCCATATAACGAGGACCTGATCGGAGATCCGCGCACCGGCGTGATCCATGGCGGGGCGATCTCGACCATCTTGGATACATGCTGCGGCGCTGCTGTCATGAGCCACCCTTCCGCGCCCGGCGGGACAGCAACTATCGACCTCCGGATCGACTACATGCGTGCGGCAAAGCCAGGTCAGACCATTACCGCCAGCGCGACCTGCTATCACATCACGCGGAACGTTGCTTTTGTTCGGGCCACTGCAGTGGATAACGACAAGGACTTACCGGTGGCGACTGCGGCCGGCTCTTTCACGGTTGAGGGGAAGTAACATGGCAAGACCGCGTCCAGAACCCGTGCAGGTGGTCAAGCAAAGGCGTGATGCGGCATTGCGCGCGCTGGTTGATGGTGTTCCTTACATCCGTTTTCTCAACATCGGTTTCGACCGACGCGGTGATGAATTGACCGGTGTTCTGCACTTTGATGACAAGCTGATTGGCAATCCGTTTCTGCCTGCGATTCACGGCGGCGTGACAGCTGCGTTTCTCGAAGTGACAGCCGTCATCACGCTTAGCTGGGAACACATGTTCCCAAGCATAGAAAGCGGAGAGATAGACGCCGAAGCCATCGTGACGGACAAGAGCATTCGCTTTCCCAAGACAATCGACTTCACCGTTGACTACCTACGCTCAGGCTTGCCACGCGATGCCTATGCGCGGGCCTTTATCAGCCGATCCGGTCGGCGCTATGCCTCGGTCCGGGTTGAAGCCTGGCAGGACAACCATGCAAAACTTTTTGCGCAGGCGTCCGGGCATTTCCTGATGCCTCAACCTCCCAGAGATAAGGGCTGACCATGCAGGACGCCTCGGCGCCCATCACGCATAGGCGGGTGCTGAAGATCGCAGTCCCGATTGTTCTGTCGAACGCAACCGTGCCCATTCTTGGCGCGGTCGATACGGGCGTTGTGGGGCAAATGGGGCAGGCCGCACCGATCGGTGCCGTGGGTGTGGGTGCGGTCATTCTGGCCTCGATCTATTGGATATTCGGTTTTCTACGCATGGGCACGACCGGTTTGGCTGCCCAAGCGCGCGGGGCAGGTGACGTAGTGGAAACCCGTGCTTTGCTGATCCGGGGCTTGATGTTGGGTGCAGCGGCCGGTGTGTTCTTTGTTCTTGCGCAAGCAGCGGTCTTTGCCGGGGCATTTGCCCTGTCACCTGCCAGCCCCGAGGTTGAGGCATTGACGCGCGCCTATCTCGAGATTCGTATTTGGGGTGCTCCGGCCACCATTGCTTTGTATGCCGTGACCGGATGGCTGATCGCGGTTGAACGGACGCGTGGCGTTTTCGTTCTGCAAATTTGGATGAACGGGCTGAATATCGTTCTGGACCTGTGGTTTGTTCTGGGGCTGGGGTGGGGCGTGGAGGGCGTCGCTGTGGCCACCCTGATCGCAGAGTGGACTGGTTTGGCGCTGGGCCTTTGGCTGTGTCGGGATGGATTCGAAGGTAAAATCTGGCGCGACCGGGCCAGGATTTTCGATGCTGCGCGCCTACGCCGAATGATGCAGGTCAACGGTGACATCATGATCCGATCGGTCCTTTTGACGGGCTCGTTTACGACCTTCCTTTTCGTGGGCGCGGATCTGGGCGACGTGAACCTGGCCGCCAATCAGGTTCTTCTGCAATTCCTTGAGATCACAGCCTTCGCCCTGGACGGGTTCGCCTTTTCGGCCGAGGCTTTGGTCGGTGGCGCAGTCGGTGCGCGGGATCGGCACCAGCTGCGACGCGCCAGTATCATGGCATCGCAATGGGGGCTTGGTGGAGCCATATTACTGGGGGCTGTGTTCTTCCTGGCTGGCCCGTCCCTGATTGATCTGATGTCAACCTCGCCCGAGGTGCGTTTGGCCAGCCGTGACTACTTGTTTTGGGCGGCGTTAGCGCCAGTTGTCGGTGTGGCCAGTTGGATGTTTGATGGCATCTACATTGGTGCCACTTGGACCCGCGCCATGCGCAACGCAATGATTCAATCCGTAGCGATCTATGTGGTCGCTCTGTTCGTTCTGGTACCGAGCTTTGGCAATCACGGCCTTTGGGCCGCACTGATGGTTCTGAACATCGCGCGGGGTGCGACGATGGGCTGGCGCTATCCCAAGCTTGAAGCGCAAGTGGCCTAAAGCAAAGCCAACAGGTTCTCCGGCGGACGCCCGATGGCAGCTTTGTCAGCGGCAATGGCCAGAGGCCGTTCGATCAGAGTGGGGTTCTCGGCCATGGCGCGGATCAGCTCGTCATCCGATGCGGTTTTTGCCAGCCCCAATTCCTTGAACCGCTTTTCGCCGGTACGCACCATGTCAATTACAGGCAGTCCCAGTGCTTTCTGAGCGGCCCGCAACGCATCGGCCGAGGGCACATCTTCAAGGTATTTTCGCAATGTGATCTGCGCACCCTTTTCTTCCAAAAGCGCCAGTCCGGCGCGGGATTTGGAACAGCGGGGGTTATGCCAGTATTCGATCACAGCCAGTCCTCTCGTTTGCTGCCCACGGCCTCGGCAACGCTGTCATAGCCATCACGCGCCAGCAATTGATCTAGCCCATGCGCGATATCAGCAGCAAGTGAGATCCCACCGTAAACCATGGCGGTATAGAACTGTACAGCAGACGCCCCGGCGCAGATCTTGGCGTAAGCCTGTTCTGCGTTGCTGATGCCGCCGACGCCGATCAGCGGGATTTCTCCACCGGTCAACTGGCTCAGCTTTGCCAGCACGCGGGTGGATTTTTCGAACAAAGGCGCGCCAGACAATCCTCCGGCTTCACCTTTATGCGCGCTACGCAACCCGTCACGCGACAGGGTGGTGTTGGTGGCGATCACCGCATCCACGCGGGTTTCGCGAGCAACCTCAGCAATGTCCTGCAACTCAGGCTCGGTCAGATCAGGCGCAATTTTCAGAAAGATCGGAAGCGGGCGGGGCAGTGCATCGCGTATTTCGATCACACCATTCAACAGCGCGGTCAGCGCGGCCTTGCCCTGCAAATCGCGCAGTTTTTCCGTGTTCGGTGACGATACGTTTACGGTGGCGAAATCCAGATGTGCCGCGCAATGTGCCAGAACTTTCGCAAAATCACCTGCTCGGTCTTCGCTGTCTTTATTGGCCCCAAGGTTCAGGCCGATCACAGCGTCTTTGGGGCGCTCTGCCAGCCGTTTGGCCATCACCTCCATGCCTTCGTTGTTGAAACCAAAGCGGTTGATGGCTGCCTTGTCCTCGGTCAGACGAAACAGGCGTGGTTTGGGGTTTCCTAGCTGCGGACGGGGCGTGACTGCGCCCACCTCGATAAAGCCAAACCCGGCGCGCGACAGAGGTGCGAGGACCTCACCGTTCTTGTCGAAACCAGCGGCCAGGCCGACCGGATTTGGCAGATCCACACCCGCCAAGTTGGTTTTCAGGCGCGGTGTTGTCACAGGCCCCGGCGCGGGCGTTAGACCGGATTTCAGCGCCTTGATCGACATGCCATGAGCAGCTTCGGGGTCCATGCGGTGCAGAGCGTTCAGCCCCAGTTTTTCAATCAGTTTCATCCGAAGGCCTTTCCGCTTTCCCCTGATCCGCACCGGATCAGGCGCGAGGTTTCGACCGCAGCCTGACGATGGATCACCGCCGCCCGGTACACCGGGTCTGTCACCATTTCAAGGAACGCGTGTGCTGTCGGATAGCGTGCGATAAAGACGGCATCCCATGTTTCATCCGACGGCCCAATGAGAGTTGTTTCAAACACCCCACGCCACAAAATGCTTGCCCCAATACGTGCAACAATCGGCGCAGTTTCAGCGCCGTATTTCTGATAGGCTTGTGCCCCGGTCAGCCCCGCGCTCGCCAATTCATGCGCAGCAGGATACTGCGCTGTGGCCCGGAATTTCACCAGATTGAGCATTTCAATTGGCTGGTTCCGGTCCAGAGCCTTAAATGCCTCGAACTGATCCCGTTCCGGGTCGATAAAGGACGTCATTCCATATCCTCGGGGAACTGGTGAACAGCACCGTCAAACGGCAGGGGGCGTGACCAGACAACGTCGCTAAGCCGGATCTGGCGATAGAGATGCGGGAACAGGGCACCGCCGCGCGATACTTCCCATTTCAGATCGTCGCCCATGGCGTCGGCATTACAGGCCAGTAACGTCAGATAATCCACACCTGCGAAGTGTTTCGCCGCCGTCTCAGCAGCTTGTTCAGCCGTTGAAAAATGGACAAAGCCATCGGTGACATCAATTGGCGCGCCATCTGTCGCGCCCTTGTCTTGCAAGGCGGCCCATTCATCGGCCCGGAAAATTTTGTAAATCAGCATATCGATCTGATGCCCCGCGCAGCGCATGGAATCAAGCTGGATTTCCTCTTTGACTCTTGGGCGTCATAGGCGCACGATCTCTGAAAATATAAACAGGGAGATTCAGTATGTTGACCCGATTTCTGGCGTCTACAGCAATTCTTGGCCTGACTGCCGGCGTGGCAGCGGCCGAATACAAGCTAACCATTCTGCACACCAACGACATTCATAGCCGCATCGAGTCGATAAACAAATACGACTCGACCTGCGATGCTGAGGATGAAGCAGAAGGTAAGTGTTTTGGCGGGGTTGCGCGCCTCAAGACGATCGTTGATTCCCGCCGTGATGCGCTGGCGGATCAGAATGTTCTGCTGCTGGACGCCGGGGACCCGTTCCAGGGATCGCTGTTCTACACCACCTACAAAGGTTCAGCAGAAGCCGAATTTATGGAAGCGATCGGCTATGACGTCATGGCCGTGGGCAACCACGAATTTGACGACGGCCCGGAAGGGTTGGCGTCGTTTATTGAAACGGTCAGCTTTCCGGTGATTTCAGGCAATCTGGACCTGTCATCGTCGGCTGAGCTGAAGGGCAAGGTTGAAAACCATGTGGTGCTTGATGTCGGCGGACAGAAAGTGGGCATCATCTCGGCGTTGGCTACGGATACGGTCGAAACGTCAAGCCCCGGCAAAGATGTCGTGTTTCAGGACGAGATCGAAAGCCTGAAAGCGGATGTGGCCGCTTTGCAGGATGAAGGCGTCAATATCATCATCGCGTTGAACCATGTGGGACTGGCCAAGGATCTGGAAATTGCAGAACAGGTGCCGGGGCTTGACCTTGTGGTCGGTGGCCATTCGCACACGCTTTTGTCAAATACACAGGAAGGCGCCGCCGGGGCATACCCGACGATGGTCGGCGATGTGCCGGTTGTTCAGGCGTATGCCTATTCCAAATACCTGGGCGAAATCACACTGACCTTTGATGACGATGGCAATCTGATCGCCGCAGAAGGAGAGCCCATACTGCTGGACGCCTCAGTCACACCTGACGAAGGCATTGCGGCCCGCGTGGCCGAAATGGGCGCGCCAATTGAAGAGATGAAGCAACGCGTTGTTGCAAGCTCGGCCGCCGCGATTCAGGGCGACAGGTCGGTCTGTCGGGTACAGGAATGCGAAATGGGCAACCTTGTGGCCGACGCGATGCTGGCCCGTGTCGCCGATCAGGGTGCGCAGATTGCGATCGCCAATTCAGGTGGCCTGCGCGCTTCGATCGATGAGGGCGACGTGACCATGGGTGAAGTTCTGACGGTGCTGCCGTTCCAGAACACGTTGTCCACTTTTGAGATCACCGGTCAAACCGTCATTGATGCGCTGGAGAATGGTGTTAGCCAAGTTGAAGAAGTAAAAGGCCGCTTCCCGCAAGTCGCGGGCCTGAGCTACACTTGGGACCCAAGCATGGCCCCGAACGAAGGCCGCATCAGTGAGGTCATGGTGGCCGAAGGTGATGGGTTTGTTCCGATTGACCCGAACAAGACCTACCTCGTTGTGACCAATAACTATGTGCGCAACGGCGGCGACGGGTACTCGATGTTCGAAGGCGACGACAAGAATGCCTATGATTTCGGCCCCGATCTGGCCGATGTCACAGCTGAATATCTGGCGGAAAACGCGCCGTATCAGCCTTATCTGGATGGGCGTATCAAGCAGAAGTAAATCTACCGTCTGAAATAAAAAAGCCGCATCCAGGTGATGCGGCTTTTTTTGTTTCGCTGCGTGTCAGCTGAAATCGTATTCCGGCCAGAGTTTCGGGTCAAAGCCGTCCAGCATTGCCGTTATGTGATCGGCCACTTCGCGCCAGCCGCCAATTGACTTGGTCGAGATCTTGCTTCGCACTTGATCCACACTGGCCGTGCGAACCTGTTTTGTGTTTTTCTCGGGGTGTACCATCGACTCGTGCCAATCTACTCCGCAAAATTCAGCCACGCGCTGGCTGTGGGTTTTGGGATCTGCCACCAACTCTTCGTAGGGCAAAGTTAGGATCTGACCTTCGAACACCGTGTCCCAGTGCGCTATATAGCGGCGATAGAGATTGGCGGAATGTGCAATGGCGTCCAGATTTGAGGCGTAGTTCATGCCGCCTGCGGGAAAACGTCTGATCCATTTCGACAAACCGACGTCTCTGGGATCGCGCAGCATGTTGACAATCTTGGCGTTGGGGAAGGCGGCCAGAATAAACCCAACGCGCTGGTAATTGTGCGGCAGCTTATCGACAAACCCAATCGAGTTTTCCGGTATGTTCGGCATGTTTTCCCGATACGAGCGCGCGATGTCTTTTGCGGCTTCCGCGTCAAACACCTTGTCGGTTGCGTGGAAATTGTTTGTCAGTTCCGGGATCAACATCAACTCACCGCACCCGGCGATGTCGGGGGCCGAACTCAGCATCATTTCCATCAGGGTCGTGCCGGATCGCGGCTGTCCAATCACAAAAATCGGCAGCGGCGCTTCGGACTGGATACCTTCAAAGGATGATGTTCCTTCGGGGAACAGCTCGATGATTTTGTGCAGCTTTTCTTCTTCTGCTGCAAAGTCATAAGGCACCGCGTCGTGTTGTACGGCATTTGCTTTTGCAAACTGGGGCAAAGCCGCGGCGATACCGTCGGTTTTTTGGACAAGATGCGCCTTGGCAAATTCTAGCTCTTGCAGGGGTTCATCTTTTTCAGCCGCCGCAGCCTCGACCGCAGACATCAATTGCGGCACGTTCTCTTTTGACGCCATTGTGGCCGCTTGCAGCAGAGCATTTGCGTGATGGGGTTGAGTGTTCAGGATGTCGTTTAAGATACTGAACGCCATTTCCTTGTCGCCAGAATGATGCAGATTGAGCGACTTTTGGAAAGCGACCATGATGTTTTCCGGTGCCAAGTCATAAGCGCGTTCTATGTCACGCGTGCTTTCCTCGACAAAGCCCATCTGAAGATAAGCCCGCGCCCTTTTTGCAAGAAGTTCCGGGTTGTTAGGGTCCGAAGCAAGGCTATGCGTTGTGAACTCGACAATCGAACGCCAGTTTCGGCCTTCGCGCTGAATCTCGTCAATGACCCGGCGAAGTTCCTTGTTGTTGGGAAACTGTTCCACCTTTTGTTCGGCATATGTCAATGCGCGCGTGATTTGTCCCGTTTGCATCAGGGCATTTGCCAGGTTTTCGGCAAATTGCGGATCATCGGGTTTCTTGCGCGAGGCTTCCAAAAAGTGGGGTATGGATTTCTTGTACTGCTTCAGCTCTGTCAGAACAAAACCGGCGATTGCATGAAAATCCGAGTCCTTGGGGAATTTCTTGACCCCAAACTGGGCTTTCTTCAAGGCCTGTTGCAGTTTGCCTGTTTCCAAAAGGGAAATTGCTTTGCTCTTGAGGGTTTGAGCGGTTTGGTTTTTCATGTGACCCGAAAGATCCTGCGCCTGTATCAAGAATATATCGATGGTTCATTACCTATGTGCGGACGGTTTGCAATAACTCTTCCCAATGACGCCATGGCGCAGCTGTTTTCTGCACGGCCTGCAAACTCATTACCTGCCGTTCCAAATTACAATGTTTGCCCGACAAATCAGGTACATGTGGTGCGCAGTGGCGAGACCGGTCGTCATTTAGATGCGCTGCGTTGGGGGTTTTTGCCACATTGGTACAAATCCGAAACAGCCGGACCATTGTTGATCAACGCCCGGTCAGAGACTTTGGCTGACAAACCAGCCTTTCGCGACGCTTGCCGATCGCGCCGTTGTTTGATCGTGGCTACGGGGTTCTATGAATGGACCAAGACCGAACAGGGAACCCGCTTGCCGTGGTACATCCATCGCAAGGATGGGGCACCGATTGCCTTTGCTGGGGTTTGGCAGGACTGGGGCCCTCAGGAAAGCCGACAGGGCACCTGTGCGATCGTGACGACAGGTGCAAATGAATGCCTCAAGGGCATACACCATCGGATGCCCTTGATCCTTGAGCCTGAAGATTGGCCATTATGGCTGGGCGAGGCGGGAAAAGGGGCCGCGCGATTGATGCAGCCGGGGGCCGAGGATGTGCTGACCTTTCACCGCGTCGACCCGGCGGTGAATTCGAACCGGGCCAGCGGACCTGAACTGATTGAACCTTTTGGCGGGTAAGGGCGCGTGGCCTTTCCTTTCGAAACACAGCAAGCTAGACCTCTGGTATGGCTTTGAAATTCCCCGATCTGTCCCAACTTTACGCGCATGGTTTTGACACGGTTATCGACGTGCGCAGCCCGGCTGAGTATGCCGAGGATCATTTGCCGGGTGCGATCAACTTGCCGGTTCTGAATAATGAGGAACGGGCGCGCGTCGGGACCATCTATGTGCAGGAAAGCCCCTTTCTGGCACGGAAACTTGGGGCGGCGCTTGTGTTCCGCAATGCAGCCAATCACATCGAACAGCACCTCAGCCAACACGAGGGCAGTTGGCGCCCCTTGGTCTATTGCTGGCGCGGTGGCCAGCGTTCTGGATCGTTCACCTGGATGTTGCAGCAAATCGGTTGGCGCGCTGATGTGGTTGAAGGCGGCTATCGCACCTATCGCCGGTTGGTGAATGCGTATTTGTACGACGATCCTCTGCCGCATCGATTGATCGCCTTGGATGGCTATACCGGAACGGCCAAGACGGATCTGTTGGCTCTGTTGCAAAGGCGCGGCGTACAGGTTCTGGACCTTGAGGCATTGGCCAATCACAGGGGATCTTTGCTGGGGGAAAGGCCAGGTGGACAGCCTGCGCAAAAGGCGTTTGAATCGGCATTGTCCAACGCGCTGTGCGCAATGGATCCAGCGCGTCCTGTTGTAGTCGAGGCGGAGTCTTCGAAAATCGGCAGTCTGATCCTGCCGCCCAGCCTTTGGACGGCGTTGTGTGCAGCCCCCAGGGTGCAAATCACAGCGCCGATTGAAGCGCGGACCGCTTATCTGGTGAGGGCCTATGACGATATCCTGTCCGACAGTGATCGTTTGCGGGATCGGCTGTCCCCGCTGCGTTTTCATCGCGGTCACGAGGTCGTCGACGGGTGGATGTGCCTGATCGATGCGGGTGAAAAACACGCGCTGACACAGGCGTTGATGGAACAGCACTACGACCCGGCCTACACCAAATCACGGCGATCCCGGTCGGTTGAGGTGCTGGCCAATCTCGACATTGCGTCCTTGGACGACGGCGGCCTTTCAGCGGCTGCGTCCCAAATCGAAAGCCTGCTGGATCAACTTTGAAGCCGCAGGCCCGGCGTTTCAGTCAATTCGCCTATGATCACAGCCGGATAACCCGCGGCCTTCAAATCCTTGATCAGGGCATCGGCCACTGACGGATCGACAGCGGCAAGTAAACCACCAGCCGTCTGAGGATCAAACAGCAAAGCGGCTTTGCCTTCGGCGGGCAGGTCCATGGCAATCACCCGGTTGTCGGCAAAGATGGTCGAGCGCACGCCCTGATCTGTCAAAGTCAACGCGCCGTCCATCACCTCGACTGCACCCAGATCCAGCAGGGCACCGCAGTTTGACGCGTCGCAGATCCCGTGCAGGTGCCCGGCTAAACCAAACCCGGTCACGTCGGTCATCGCATGGGCCTTGGCCAGTATTCTTGATGCTTTCCCTTGCGATTGGGTCATGTGCTGATAAACGGCCGCGACCCAGGCTCCATCCGCCAGACCGGCCATTTCGGCAGCCATCAGAACGCCGCTGCCCAAGGGCTTGGTCAGGATCAAACGGTCTCCCGGTTGCCCGCCCGACAAAGTGATGGGCGGCGTTTCACACAGGCCGGTTATGGTAAAGCCGATGGTCATCTCATCGCCCATGGAACTGTGACCACCCACGATCTCGGCCCCGGCCTCTCTCATCACGTCGCCTGCCACTGCCATGATTTCTGACATGGTGCGGCCCTGAAGACTGGCAGACATACGAGGAAGGATGATCGTCGCAGTTGCGGCCTGAGGTGCAGCCCCCATGGCCCAGATATCCCCCAAAGCGTGAACAGCAGCGATACGCGCCATCAGGACGGGATCATTGGTGAAAGCCCGCAGGTGATCTGATGTCATGACCTGCTGAACGCCACCTGTTTGTAGCAAGGCTGCATCGTCTCCGGGCAGGGGGATGATGTCTGAACGGTCAGGCGCGGGCTGGGATTTCAGTGCTGTCTGCAACGCATCGCGCCCGACCTTGGCGCCGCATCCTCCGCACATGGGTTTTTCCCCAAGCGCCTTATCCAGCCCGAAGGCCCGGTCGTGTGGCAATGCAGAAAGCTTCATTTGCGGCAGGTCTCGAAACCTGTTCATGAAAGTTTGGTCGATGTGGTTCTTCCATTTCCACATGATCGGGCCGCTCAAGGATGTACCTAAACGCTCACCCAGCGCGGATTTGCCGCCCAACGAGATCAGTTTGAGGTAATCCTTCTGCGGGACATATCTGCGCATCCGTCCCGCACTTAGTGCAGCACGCAGATTGTCGAAAAGAACGGGTGCTTCGCGCACCGCGTAAACGCCTGCCTTGGGGCGCGGATTTTCTGACAGATGAGCGCAATCCCCGGCGGCAAAGACAGCAGGATCGCTGGATTGAAGATAGCTGTTCACCCGGATGTACCCGTCTTGCAGATCCAGCCCTGTACGTGCGATCCAGTCATAAGGGCGCGCCCCGGCGGCTCCGGTGACGAAATGGGCGGGGATAGCGCGGCCGTCCTGCAGTTGGACGTGATCAGCGGCGATCCGGGTAATCACTGCGTTTTCGATGACTTCCACACCCAGATCCTGCATGGCGCGACGGATCGTGGCCTCCGCCTTGGGTTTGGTAGCCGCCAGGATTGAGGCATTGTCGATCAGCGTGATCCGCGCCGCGCGCCCCTTTGCTTTGAGAGCGTGGGCCATGGCCATGACCAATTCGGCCCCGGCAACGCCCCCGCCGATCACCGCGACAGACGCAGGGCCATCATGATTCAGATAGTCAGCCCATCGCGCGGCAAATCGGCCCAGAGGTTTGGCTGGAATGGCATGTTCGGCAAAGCCCGGCAGAGCGGGCATGTCCGAGGTGATCCCAACATTGACCGAAGCCACATCGAACCCGACTGGCGGGTGCCCGGAAACATGCACCTGATGGCTATCAGTATCGATCCCTTCGACGGCACCCAGTATGACCCGCGCATCTGCAAAGCGCGCCAGTTTTACCAGATCGATGTCCAATTCCCATCGGTCGTAGTGCCCGGCGACATATCCCGGCAACATACCGGAATAAGGAGCAGTAGGGCCTGGATTTATTACAGTGACCCGCGCACCTGCAAGAGGAGTCATCCCCCATTTTCGCAAAAGCAGCGCGTGGGTATGACCTCCGCCAACAAGAACCAAATCGCGGGTCAGGGGCAGCGGAGGTGAATGCATAGGAATTAGTTCGCGCTATGGTCCGGGACGTCTTCGACCTGCTCGACCGCGTGGGTGGCCCAAAGCTCATCCTCACCGGCATCCGGCAGACCTTCGGGCTTTTCATGACGGTGAATGTGCCATTTGGCAATGAACAGGGCCGTGATCGGAGCGGTCAGGAACAGAAACAGCGTGATCAGCAGCTCGTGCATGGACAGTTTACCCTCCAGCAGCACCGAATGCGCTATTGAAGCCAGCAAGACGCCGCCCACTCCCAACGTTGTCGCCTTGGTCGGCGCGTGCAGGCGCGACATTGGATCTTTCAGTTTGATCATCCCAAACGAGCCGACAAACCCGAAGATACCCGACATGATCAAGAAGACGGCGATCAGCAATTCGACGAGAAATGTCATGTCGCCCTCACTCGATGATGTTGCCGCGCAGCATGAAGCGCGCATAGGCCACGGTTGAAACAAAACCCAGCATGGCAATGATCATGGCGGCCTCGAAAAAGATCTCGGTACCTTGATCCAGACCATAAAGGATCATCAGGGCAATGGTGTTGATCACCATCGTATCCAGCGCCAGAACGCGCGTGCCGACGCCGTCAGCGGTGATGATCCGCCACAGGCACATCATGATTGCGGCGCCAAAACAGGCGAAGGCGAAGTAGATGGCGTATTCGATCATTCGAAAATCTCCTTCAGGCGGCGTTCATAGCGTTGTTTGATCTGATCGCGAACCGCCTCGGGGTCGGGGGCGTCAAGGCAATGGACCAGCAGGTTATGCCCTTGTGCCGACAGATCGCAGCTGACCGTGCCGGGGGTCATGGTGATTGTTCCGGCCAACACGGTAATCGCCTCGGGGGTGCGCAGTTCCAGCGGGACGCAGATCCAGTTGGGTTGGCGGTCGGCATCCCGCTTGAACAGGATGATCCGGGCAACGGTCACGTTTGCAACCACAATGTCCCAAAGCACGACCAGTATATACTCTGCCACCATCCGCCAATTACGCAGTTTGGGGCGATCCGGCCAATAGGGCTGCGTTATGAAGGGGATGATGATCCCCAGGATCAGGCCAAAAACCAACGAATTCAACGATCCATTATTGGCCAGCAAAACCCACACGAATGTCAGCAAGAAAGTCAGATGAGGGTGCGGAAAAATCCGGCGCAGCAGTTTCATCATTCTTCCCCTCCCAATACGGCAGAGATGTAGTTTTCAGGCGCAAACAACTGGCCTGCCGTTTTGCTTGTGTATTCCAATGCAGGGCCCGCAAACAGGGTCAGAAGGATCAGACCTGCCACCAACCCAAACACGGCTGTGATAGCAAGGCCCGGTTGCGGTTCCGGGGCAACCGGTGCGGGTACCTCTTCACCATCGACAGGGTCTTCTACGGTAACCACCTGCGTGTCGTGGCTTTTCCAGAAGATCAATGTGCCCGCGCGCGCCAGCCCAACAATGGTGACAAAAGATCCGATCAGAATAACAGCCCAGACCGCAGTTGCGTCCGATGCATCCCGCGACGCGTCCAATACCAGCAACTTGCCGATGAAGCCTGAAAGTGGCGGCATACCTGCCATCGCGATGGCCCCGACAAAGAACAGGGCCGAGATCAGGCCGCTTTGCGGCATGGGCGTTGTTGGTGCAATTGCCCCGCCGCGACGCTCCATCACCAGATCAGCAACAAGGAACAACAGCGCAGTCGCCAAGGTCGAGTGGAACACATAATAGAGTGCTGCAGCCGTCGCATCTGGCGTGAATTGTGAGATCGCGATCAGCAAGGTCCCCATCGAGGCGATGGCGCAAAACGCAACCATGCGAGCTATGTGTTGCGATCCCAAAATTCCGATGGCCCCAACGGCCAAAGTCACAAGCGCTGCGGGTTGCAGCCAATCGCCCACCAAACCTTGCGTCGCTTCGACCTCGGGTCCGAAGGCCAGCGTATACATGCGAATGATCGAGTAAGCACCAACTTTGGTCATGATGGCAAATAGGGCAGCCACGGGTAATGGCGCATTGGCGTAGCTGGCTGGAAGCCAGAAATGCAGCGGCAAAACGGCGGCCTTGATACAGAACACCAAAAGCAGAAGCACCGCGCCAACCCGCAAAAGGGCGGTGTCCTCGGCGGGGATTTCGGCAACGCGCACAGCGATATCTGCCATGTTCAGCGTACCGGTGACGCCATAGATTGTCCCCAAGGCAAACAGGAACAGGGTCGAACCCAAGAGGTTGTACGCAACATATTGCACGCCGGATTTTAACCGGACCGAACCGCCTCCATGGGTCATCAAACCGTAAGAGGCGATTAGAAGGACCTCGAAGAAAACGAACAGGTTGAACGCATCGCCTGTCAGGAAAGCTCCGCAGACGCCCATAAGCTGGAAATGGAACAGCGCGTGGAAATGTTTGCCGCGCTCATCCCAGCCCGACGCGATGGCATAAAGCACAATCGGCAGGGCTAGCAGTGCCGTTAGCAGAACCATCATGGCCGACAGCCTGTCCAGCACCATGACGATGCCGAATGGCGCTGGCCAGTTGCCAAGCTCGTAGACCAGAATTTCACCGCCCGAAGCTTGCGCGGTAATGGTCAGCGCTATGCCAAGCAGGGCAATAACGCCCGAGACCGAGAAGATACGCTGCAGGTCCAGATGATAGCGCAGGACCATGATGATAAACGGGGCCAGGATCGCGGGAAGGACGATCGGCGCAACGATCCAGTGGTTCATGCGTCTTCTCCCGGCGCGTCTACGCTGTCCTGTGGGCTCATGTCGATATGGTCATCCTTCGAGGACAAATAAGCCGAGAGCGCGATCATCACGATTACGGCTGTCATTCCAAAAGAAATCACGATGGCCGTCAGCACCAGCGCCTGTGGCAGCGGGTC
Source organism: Ruegeria sp. HKCCD7303 (assembly GCF_013111185.1). GTDB lineage: Bacteria > Pseudomonadota > Alphaproteobacteria > Rhodobacterales > Rhodobacteraceae > Ruegeria. Next base: position 355,174 of record NZ_WVRE01000003.1, read on the forward strand.
GGTATAGGGCACGTCTTCGTATTTGTTCAGAACGGCAGGCGCATTCAGCGCGAGTCGCCCGGTGGCAAACAAGAACACGTTCACAGCATAGGTGATGAGTGACAGGCCCAGAATGACCGGGAATGTCCGACGACGCAGGATCAGGAAAATCCCGGCGGCGGTCATAATGCCTACGGCAGAGGCTACGAGCGCTTCCATCAGGCCTGCTCCTTCTCTTTGTCTTCATCTTCAGAGGAATCCCGCAGCGGGTTGATATCCATTGGGAATTCCTGCGCCATGCCCGGCCGCCAGGCAAAGCGTGACAGGCTGTCCAGCGCGAGCATCACCGCCCCAAGAACGGCGAGAAAGACGCCCACGTCAAACAGCATGGCCGTGGCCCACTCGAACTCTTCCAGCGGCGGCCAGTTGATGTAGCCAAAATCGCTGGTCAGGAAGGGGCGTTCGTTGAACCAGGCCCCCAATCCGGTCGCCGCAGCTATCAGCACGCCCCAGCCGATAGTTCCGTGATAGTAGAACCTTTGCCGTTCGATGGCCCAGGTGTAACCGCTGGCCATGTACTGCATCAGGAACGCAATCGCGACAATCAAGCCCGCGATGAAGCCACCCCCGGGTTGGTTATGTCCGCGGAAGAAGATGTAGGCGCCCACCATCAATGCGATTGGCATCATGACGCGAGTGACCACAACCATCATCAGCGGATGTGAGTCCCCAGATTGAGGCCAGTGCGGTTTGCGGTTCAGCAAATAGCCGCGCACATTTGTACCCAGAACCGCTTCGGTCAGGGCAAAGATGATCAGCGCCGCGATGCCCAGTACGATGATCTCGCCAAAGGTATCAAAGCCCCGGAAGTCGACCAGAATGACGTTCACGACGTTCGTGCCGCCACCACCTTTGTAGGAGTTCGCCAAATGGAAGTCCGAGATCGTTGGGAACGCGAAATCCCGCAGCATGATCGCGTAGATCAGTGCGCCGGTCCCGATGCCCGCGACGACAGAAATCGCAGCGTCTCGCCACCGCCGTGCGGCTGAACTGTCCCACGGCGTTTCCGTGGGCAGAAAGTTCAGCGACAGCAGAAGCAGGATCATGGTTACAACTTCAACCGAGATTTGCGTCAGCGCCAAGTCCGGCGCGGATAGATAGTTGAAGGCGACTGACACGATCAGGCCCACAACGCCAATCAGAACAAGCGAGAGCAGGCGGTTGCGGTGGAACCACATGATGCCCAGCGTCGCGCCGACCAGACAGAGCCAGCCGACGATCGGGATGATTTGCGCAGGCAGTGGAACGCGGGTTTCAACCCCAATGGTACCGGTCGAATAGGCGTAGTAGCCCAGCCCGACCGTAAAGGCGATGAAGATGATCGCATAACGGCTGAGGACACCGTTGTGCAGCTCATCCGTAACCCATTGGCTGAGGCGCGTGAAGGCGTGGATGATGGTTTCGAATATCACCTTGGCTTCAGGGCGAGGTAGGGCATTCCAAAGCTGCTCTCCGCGTTTGTGCATCGACAGCAGGAACAGACCGCCCAGCGTTGCTACGATCGACATGTACAGCGCGGGCACAAAGCCGTGCCACAGTTTAAGCGAATAGTATGGCAGCTTTTCCCCACCGATCACAGCGCTGGACACCACGGCGACCAACGGACCGACAATGGCGGCTGAATAGAGACCGATCAGAACGACCAGCACGACAAGGAAAGCGGGGGCAATCCAAAGCCCAACCGGCGGATCATGCGGATGTGCAGGGTAATCGTCGCGCTGCGGGCCAAGGAACACGTGGCTCACGAAACGGAAGGAATAAGCTGCGGAAAACAGAGATGCGAGCAAGGCCAGGCCCGGCACCAGATAGGCTGAGTTCAGCCATGTGGTGTGCACGGTTTCTTCCAGCATCATCTCTTTCGACAAGAAGCCGTTCAGGGGTGGCAAACCAGCCATTGAAAGCGCGGCGATGGTGCCGATTGTGAAGGTGATCGGCATCAAATGACGCAAACCGCCCAACCGCTTGACGTCGCGTGTTCCGGTCTCATGATCGACAATCCCAGCTGTCATAAACAGCGCTGCCTTGAAGGTCGCGTGGTTGATGATGTGGAACACCGCTGCCACGGCTGCGAATTTCGTGCCGAAACCCAGCAACATGGTGATCAGGCCCAGATGCGACACAGTCGAAAACGCCAGCAGCGCTTTCAGGTCATCCTTGAACAGCGCAATCACCGCGCCCAGCAACATCGTCACCAGACCGGTAGTGGCCACGATATAGAACCACGCATCCGTCCCGGCCAAAACCGGCCACATCCGCGCCATTAGGAACAGACCGGCCTTCACCATGGTGGCCGAGTGCAGATAAGCAGATACGGGTGTCGGTGCCGCCATCGCGTGCGGTAGCCAGAAATGGAAAGGGAACTGCGCCGATTTGGTGAAAGCGCCCAGCAGGATCAGGATCAGTGCGGGAAGGTAGTAGGGCGAAGCTTGGATCAGCTCTTTGTTCTGTAGAATGACACTCAGGTCATATGAGCCCACGATGTTTCCCAGGATCAGCATCCCGGCGATCATTGCCAACCCGCCGCCTCCGGTGACGGCCAGCGCCATCCGCGCACCTTGACGGCCTTCGGGCAGGTGCTTCCAATAACCGATCAGCAGGAACGAGCTGAGCGATGTAAGTTCCCAGAAAATAAGCAAAAGCAGGATGTTGTCTGACAGAACAATCCCGACCATAGCACCCTGAAACAATAGCAGATAAGTGTAGAACTGCCCCATCGGATCTTCGCGCGACAGGTAGAACCGCGCGTAAAGGATGATCAGCAGACCGATACCCAATATCAGTAGGGCGAACAGAAAGCCCAACCCGTCCAACATGAAGTTGGCATTCAGGCCAAGACCGGGAATCCAATCGAAGCGGGCGGTCACGACGTCTCCGCGCATGACCGATGGGATGTGGATCAGCAAACCCATTAGGGCAAGAAACGTGGTTAACGCCGCAGCGGATGCTGCCGCGTTTCTGCCTGCTCGGATCAGCAGAGCAGGGAATACAGCACCAAGGAAAGGAAGGGCCGCGATAAGGAATAGGGACAAGTGCGATACTCCGGTCTGAGCGGTCAGGATGAAGCCTATTTTGTAAAGATATTTCCTAGGCTGTCCAGATTTTGTAACTTCTTCACTGATAACTAGCGAAACATTTAACTGTACGGTAGCCCTGTGAAAAAATGACGCAATCTTGATCCTGTGCATAGGTTTTAAGGCATCCGTTTCCACCCAAATGTGCTAGATGAATGGGCATCGAACAGGAGGCTATCGGTGATCGAAAAAGTGAACCGAACCCGAAGGTGGGTGTTGATCGGCGGTGGTGTCGCGATCGCCGCGGGCTTTGCGATCCGGGAATATCGTTTGATCCCAGAAGATCACGGCGGCGGGCGGATCAGCGTTGAAATGGCGCATGAACAGGCCCGCGAAGGAAAAATACTGTTGGTCGACATACGAACTCCGCGGGAATGGCGCGCATCGGGCATTGCCGAAGGTGCATCGCCGCTTGATATGCGGCGCGAAGACTTCGTTGAGACCTTGCAGCAGATGACCGGCGGGAGGCTGGATACGCCAGTGGCGCTCATATGTGCGCGGGGGGTGCGCTCAGCGCGTTTGAGCAACCAACTTATTGCAGCGGGTTTTACCCAGATCATTGACGTGCCCGAGGGTATGCTGGGCTCGGCCGCAGGCCCGGGTTGGGTCAGGGCCGGGCTGCCGGTTCGAAAGTTTAACTAGGATGCAGGATGATACGAACACTTAGTCTGGCGGCACTCATTGCCGCCGCCGGGCAGGCCGCTTGGGCCGGATGCGCTGGGCAGGACGCGGTTTGCGAAACACCGATGGGCTCGTATCATCTTGAGTTGCCCGAGGGGGACAACCCTCCGATGGTGGTGTTCCTGCACGGCTATGGTGGCAGCGGATCGGGCACGATGCGCAATCGCTCGATGGTCGAACCTCTGCTGAAGCGTGGCTATGCGGTTATGGCGCCTGAGGGTTTGGAGCGACCGGACCGTGGCGGCACCAAAAGCTGGAACTTTTATCCGGGTTTTGGTGATCGGGACGAAACCGCCTTTCTGACCGAAGTCATGCAAGATGCCGCAGACCGTTTTGGCGTCGATCCTGATCGGGTTCTGCTGGGTGGATTTTCGGCAGGCGGCTTTATGGTCAACTACCTGGCCTGTTACGCACCGGATACATTCTCCGCTTACGTACCGGTGTCCGGAGGGTTCTGGCGTCCGCATCCTGTGACGTGTGAAGGCCCGATCCGCATGTTCCACACCCACGGTTGGACAGACAATGTCGTACCGCTCGAAGGGCGATTGCTGGGCGGTGGGCGCTTTCAACAAGGCGACATCTTTGCCGGTCTTGAAATCTGGCGTGAAGCCAATGGCTGCCTCGATCACAAACCAAGCAGTTTCACTGTGACGGACGACTTCATGCGTCGCCGCTGGACCGGTTGCGCCGAAGGCAGCGCGTTAGAATTCGCGCTGTTTCCCGGGGGGCACAATGTTCCTGCCGGTTGGGCAGACATGATCGTCGATTGGTACGAGGGACTTCCCGGCAGCTGATTATTCTGCCGGGGTCATGTTGCCTTTGCCTTCGACCAGCCGCTTCAACTCATCCCGATAACGGCGGGCTGATCGAGTGATGGCGGGTTCGCTGAAGTCTTCGCGCATCCCGACCATTCTCCGGGCCGCGCTTGCCGAAACACCGCTGAGGGCCGAAAGCGGTATGGCCAGCGCGAGGCTGATGGCAATCGGGGCCAACCAGATCGAAACCAGACCGGACAGGATACCGACGCTCAGCGCGATGCCACTGATCGTTTCCAATGCGTGGCACAGCACCAACGTACCGAGCCCATAGCTGCCGCCATCGCGGGCTTGCGGAGACCAGCCGCGTTGGATGCCAAAGGCCGTGCGGAAGACCGCAATCATCTGCTGCACCATCAGAATAGGCGCGTACAGAATAGAAAGTAGAACCTCGGCCAGGAACGACGTCAGAAACTTGCGCGCACCACCAAAGTCGGAATAGCGCACACCGCTGAGTGGCAGAGCCAAAACACCCAGCACTTTGGGGGCCAGCAGCATGGCGTACATGACCAGAATAATCAGCACATGACGGGTTTCCGACATCTCGGGCCATTGGGGGAACAGCGGATTGTCAGGGCTGAAATAGTGTAGGACGGATGCGTCCTGACCTTGACCAATCAGCGCCCACATCAAGAGCAGTGCGAACCACAAGGGTGACATCAGATATCCGATGGCGCCATGGAACATGTGAAAGCGCGACACAGCGCGGAACCCGGTTGACCCCAGCAGTTTCAGGTGTTGCAGGTTGCCCTGACACCAGCGGCGGTCCCGCATGGCATGATCGATGAGGGTGGGTGGTGTTTCTTCGTATGATCCGCGAATACGCGGCAGAAAGCGCACGGCCCAACCCGCGCGGCGCAGCAATCCCGCCTCGACAAAATCGTGGCTCATGATCAGCTTGTCCTGACCGCTGAATGAACGCAGCTTGGGCAGGCCAGCGCTTGTGGCAAAAGCGTTGGTGCGGATGATGGCGTTGTGGCCCCAATAGTTGCCTTCTTGCCCGCACCAGCGCGCCAGACCTTCGGCAAAGGCGATACCATAGACACCGTTGGCGAATTGCTGCATCCGGGCAAAAACTGACTGCGCGCCAATGAGCTGCGGGTAGCTTTGAATCAATCCCGCACCGGGATCACGCGCCAACGCATCGGTCAGACGATAGATCGCGCGTCCGGTCATCAGGCTGTCGGCATCCAACACCAGCATCGCATCCCAGTCCGCACCCCAGCGGCTCACCCAATCGGCGATGTTGCCTACCTTTCGGTCAGTATTCTGTTCACGGCGGCGATAGTACAACTCCAGCCCCGGTGCCAAAGTGGTGCGCAACGCCTCGACACTGGCCTGTTCCTGCGCTGCTATCTCGGGGTCCCGCGTATCGGAAAGGATGAACATGGCATAGTGGTGCCGCCCACCACGGGTTTGTAAATCTTCAAGCATGGTGCGGGCGTTGCCCAGTACGTTCCACGGCACCTCGTTGTAAACCGGGGTCAGCAAGGCCACACGCAGCGGCTGCGCGCGATGGCTTTTTTGGGGACGGTCCTGCCTAGACAGGGACACCATACCCAAAAGCACCGTGCAAAACGTGAAAGTGATCCAGAAAAAGTTGAACGAGATCAGCGCCAGCAGTATCGCTTCGACCAGATTGATCCCCTCGGCGCTGAACCAGTCACTCATCACCCAGAGCAGACCCAGTGTTGCCGCCATTGCCGGGGAAAACGCCAAAGCACGCCAGAACCCAGCCGACGAGCCGCGCTTGCCGGAAGGCGCATTCGCATCCCGGAACCGCGCGCTGAAGTTCTGCGCGGGCATCGCCAGAGGGGCTTCTGGCGGCATGATATGCAGATCGCGGCTCATGTGGTCCAACGGTAAAGCCAGACCTCAGAGGCAGGCTGTTTGTCTTTCAGAAGCTGAGCGCGCAGTTCGACATGATTGCGATCTTCAGGCTGGAAAGAAAAGGCCAGACGCAGGCCACCGGTATCGGGATTGCGTTGCAGAACACCTTCAGAAGTTTCGGCATGAGGTGAGTCAACAAAGATCGAGATCGCGTCGATGTCCTCGAACAGTTCACTGTCTTCAAAGTCGATGACTGCCAGACGACCCTCACCAAAGGTATTTTCGCCCATCGCGCTGTTGATGACACGCGGCATTGGAGTGCGTTGGGGTTCTTCCCCCCAGATCAGGCGATAGGACAGATCAACTTGACTGCCCGCCGCATAGGGCTCTGATGGGCGCCAATAGGCGACGATGTTGTCATAGATTTCCTGATCTGCCGGGATTTCAACCAGCGTCACGGTGCCTTTGCCCCAATCCTGGTTGGGTTCGACCCACAGGCCGGGACGTTTGTGATAGTTGGCCTCAAGGTCTGCGTAATCCGAAAACTCGCGCTTGCGTTGCATCAGACCGAAACCACGTGGGTTCGTGTCCACAAAAGACGAAATTTGCAGACGGGTCGGATTGGCTAGCGGCCGCCACAGAACTTCGCCTGCGCCATTGCGGATCAGCAGCCCGTCGCTGTCATGAACCGCCGGGCGGAAATCGTCGAACCGGCTGTGGTTGGTCTGATCGAACAGGAACATCGACGTTCCCGGTGCGATACCGACATGAGACAGATCTTCGCGCGGGAACAGCGTTGCCTCAACATCCATGATGCAGTCTGCACCTGCGGTAACGTTGAACCGATAGGCACCGGTCACGCTGGGGCTGTCCATCAGCGCGTGGACGACCATATTACGCTGGCCGGGTGCGGGACGTTCCAGCCAGAAGCGGATGAATTCGGGGAACTCCTCACCATCCGGATCGCCGGTTTTCAGCGCCAGACCACGCGCGGACAGGCCGTAAACCTCGTGCAGACCAATAGCGCGGAAATAGCTGGCTCCCTGCCAGACGCAGAATTCATCTGTCTTGCCGGGGCGGTGCATCTCGGTCCGAAGGCGCAAGCCCGAAAAGCCAAGCGTGTCGTCGATCGGCAGTTGCGGCACATCTTCGGACTTGTCGAACATGTCCAGATCGAAGGCGACCGGTTTGGTCATTCCATTCTCAACCGTTTCAACTTTGACAGTGCGCGGGAAATAGAGACCTGGCGTGAAGAAATCGACGTTGAACGGCGTTTCGGTTTCGTACCAAAGAGCACGATCCAGCCTGAACCGGATCGAGCGGTACTGCTGATAGGTCAGATCCTGCCATTCCTGCGGCACCATCTCGCGTTCTGCATAGGGGCGGCTGGCCAGGTCGCGGGCCATTTTGATCACATAGTCGCGGTCAAACGGAACCTCACCGCCCGTTGCATAGGCAGACGGGGCAAAGGCCAAGGCGGTCGTCGAGACGAGGAATGCGCGACGGGTAAAGTTCATTTCTTTGTCTTCCAGGGTTGTGACTTGAACCACGCGGCCAGATAGGCCACGCCGATGATCATCGCAAAGCCAATCATGTTGGCGATAAAGACACTGGCAACATCCCGCCCAGATTGGTCTAGCGCCACGCCGATCAAGCGGGCTGCGGCCATGGAAAACACAAAGACGGCAAGGGATTGCTGACCGACCTTGGTGATAACTGCCAGCAGGAATTGCCAGACACGCGCGCCCATGCTGTGGCCGGTTGCGATCAGGTGATGGCCATGTTCGCCGGCTGCAACCCAGCCCAGATAGGCCAGTGACAGAAAGTGGACATAGCGCAGAAGGCCAAATTCGGTTTTGCCGCGCAGCTCTTCAGTCAGGGGCCAGCCCTTGCGGATCACAGCGCCAAGCTCGGGCGCGGCAGTGTTGATCCAGGTAAAGACCTTCCACGACCCGAATGGAGCCGACAAGACAACAAAGGCGATTGCCGCCCAGATCAGTGCCTTTGATACCGGCGGGGCTGGAATCCAACCGCGCATAAAAGCGAACCCTGTGAAGAAAAGCAGCTGCCAACCAAATGGATTGAAGAACCACTGACGGTCTGACCACGGTTCGGCCGGCAATGCCAGCGCACCGGTCTGAGCGATAAACCAGATCGCCACGCAAACCGCCGCCATCAGCCAGAAACTGACACGGTAGAGCGCCATGTACAGCGGCATCAGCGCCAGGACCACCAGATACATCGGCAGGATGTCAAAGTAGTTTGGCACATAAGTCAGCGTAAAAATTCCAACCATCTGCGGGGCCGGATCGTTGAAGAAATGCTGCAGGTTGAGGGATGAGATATAGGTCTTTTCAAACCACCCTGTCTGATCTAGCGCGGCCATGGTCATGGCTACAAAGAAGAACAGGCAGATATGCGCCCAGTAGACCTGCCAGATACGGAAGGCGACACGCGCTGTTCCCATCCACCAACCTTTACGCAGAAATGCGCCGCCAAAAGCAATGGCCGAGGCCATGCCCGAACAGAACACAAAGATCTCGGTCGCGTCTGAATAACCGAACCGCGCGGGTATCCACCTGGCCCAGGGATCGTTGGGAATATGGGCAATCAGAATGATGAACATCGCGATGCCGCGATAGAAATCCAATCGCGGATCACGCGTGCGGGCAGGAGCTGCGGCCGGGGCCGATGCAGATGCAAAATCAGAAGCGGGCGATATGGTCGCCATACGTTTTCTGTCCTTCTTGGTCGTCTTGTTATTCTGCGGGAACGCTTTGAACGTCGCCGCTGTCTCGGGCCGCGTCGATCAGGGCACGGCGCGCGACGGCATAATTGTCTTCGCCTCCGGCGCGTTTGGCACGGCGGTCGTCCAGAATGCGCTCGACCGCGTCCAGGCGTCCGGCGCGCAGGCCAGAATCGATGGTAATGCGTTCAAATACATCACGTTGCGCGTGGCTGCCACCGGCCAGTTGCATCGATCCACGCGCCGTCAGCAGGTGATCGAAGGCGGTGCCATAATGGCCGTCTCCGAAGGCTTCCAATCCCATGGCGGCTGAAACACCCGGATCAGCCATACGACGGGTGGCGTCATCATTGGCTTGGGCGGCATCACGGTTCATCCGGCTCAGCATCTTGGCGGTGGAATCGGCGCGGTTATCGCCCGTCAAGGCCAGCAGGTAATGCAGGTCCGCAAAGATCAGGCAGCCATCTTCGGTGCGCGCAGCACTCAGATCAGCCAGTTCTTCCCAGCGGTTTCCAACATTTACGCCCTCAAGCTCAAGCCGAGACAACAGCGAGGTTGCATTCGAAATGTCGCGGTAGTCGTCGGTTTTATCCTTGCGGATATGGGCGTCATACAGCTCCATCACCTGATCGACCTGGCCCAGATCAAGATGCATCAGGGCTTTGTGCCACCAGACGTGATAGCGGAAATTGTTACAGTGCGCCCAGGCGTCTTCGCGTCCGGCCAACCAATCCAGACCCAGCTGTGCGTTGCCGGTCATCTCATGAACATGGGCCACCGCGTGCAGACCCCACGCATCATCCGAAACCATCCACAACGCCTGACGGCCAGCGATCTCGGCTTTTTCGTAGGCACCAGTTTCCTCCAGCGCAAAGGAGTGGCAGCCCAACAGATAACCCCGACCGGGATGGTCGGGATCATAGGATGGCATCACGCGTTCAATCGACCGGCGCATCCCATCGGCATCACCCAGTACGAATCGTGTCGCATGGCTCAGTTTCATCGCCAATGTGTCCTGCGGGTGTTCGCGCAGAATGGCTTCGAATTTCTGAACCGCCTGCGTCTGTTGGCCTGTCAGAAACAGCGCCAACGAGTCTACGTACAGCTGCTCTCGGGCCGAAATCGGTTGCCGCTCGGACGCGGCATTGGCCGCAGCCAGAGCCTCTACCGCGACCGCCATCATCTCGCGCCGACCCAGCAGAGCCATGAACAGACCTTTGACCGCATGACCCAGCGCAAAGTCGGGCTCAAGCTCAAGCACCTTGCCCAGATGTTGGGGCGTGACTGCCGCATGCGCCATGAACCCAAGCAGAACACCATTCCATGCATCCACAGCCGCTGGCTGCGTCAGGGTGTTCATCTGTCCAAAAACGTCTTGTTTCATACTTTGGTCCAATCTGATTGCGGTACTTCACACTGTTCGATGTAACAGAGTGTGAGGGAGGGGCGTAACAGTATCGACCCTGCTCTCGAATTGGTGAAATGCCGTGTGCGAAAAAGGCGAAAAAAACCGCCGATTCAAGAGCATGTTTCAGCGAGTTGCTGCCTAAATGTGCAAGTATTTCAATCTTCGAAAGGGTTTTCGGCGCTCAGAACCGCCTGAGTATCCGCCCCGCAGACCGGTGGCGCGCTGCGATATGTTACAGGCGTACGAGACAAGTTGAGTGGATTCCCGATCAGGTTGACCTGACCAGGTTGGGCTTGCATTGCGATCTGCATCTGCCGCGCGGCCACCTGTTCAGTATCAAAGACCTGATCAAGCGTCTGAACCGGACCAACAGGAACTTTGACGGCTTCAAGTCCAGAAATAACGGCCTGTGTGCTCAACGTTTTAACCGCAGGACGAAGAACCGCGTTCAGCGCATCTCGATTTTCCAAACGGGCTGGATTGGTTGCAAATCTGGGGTCGTCTGCCAGTTCTGCTCTTTCGATAAAGCTGCAGAGTTTTCTGAACTGACCGTCATTTCCAACCGCGAGAATGACGTGCCCGTCAGCGGTTTCATAGACGTCGTAGGGTACGATATTCGGGTGCCCGTTGCCGCGCCGCTGCGGGACATCGCCTGAAGTCAGATAATTTACGCCTTCATTGATCAGCCACGCGATCTGAGCATCCACCAAAGCCAGATCAATCTGCTGCCCTTCGCCAGTCAGGTCGCGGTGACGTAGTGCGGCAAGGATGCCGACGGTTGCGTACATACCACACATCACATCTGCGATTCCGACGCCAACTTTCATGGGCGCACCTTCCGGATCGCCGGTCAGTGACATGATCCCACCATAGCCCTGTGCCATCAGATCGTAGCCGGGCTTGCTGGAATTGGGGCCTGTCTGTCCGTAGCCCGATATTGAGCAGTAGACCAAATCGGGAAACTCTTGCGACAGGGTGGCGTAGTCGAGACCGTATTTCGCCAGCCCGCCGGGCTTGAAATTTTCGATAAGGATATCCGCATGTGACGCCAGCCGCCGAATTTCCGCCTGGCCTTCGGCTGTGGCGATATCCAGAGCGACGGATTTCTTGTTGCGGTTGGCTGACATGAAATACGCACTTAGGTCCGAGCGGTTGCCCTGGGCATCTGTCACATAGGGCGGACCCCATTGCCTTGTGTCGTCGCCGCCTGTGGCGGGGTTTTCAATCTTGATGACGGTTGCGCCCAGATCGCCAAGCAACTGCGTGCATGTGGGCCCTGCCAGAATCCGGCTAAGATCCAGAACCTTGACGCCGTTCAGGGGGCCTTCAGATGCGGCCATCATAACCTCCGCGCTCAATTTCAGCAGCAATGACGGTAAATGTCTCGGCCTTTACAGCAGCTTCCAACGCTGCGCGCAACTCTGCCCTGTTGCGAACGGTTTGGCCATTCCCACCAAAGGCTCGGCCCATGGCAGCGAAATCATGGTGGCCAAAGTCCACGCCCTTGTTGCCCATTTGTCTTTGACGCTGTTTCAGTTCGATCAGAGCAAGGCTTGCATCCACAAAGACCAAAAAGATCGGGTTGCCTCGCATTTCGGCGGCGGTCGACAATTCACCAGCCACCATCAGAAAACCGGCATCGCCTGAGAAGCTGATGACCGGGCGCTGAGGTTCGGCCAGTTTCAGGCCGATGGCCATCGGAACCGCGCAGCCCATAGTACACAGCGCCGAAGACTGGATCAGCCCGCGCTCTTCACTGCACCCCCACATCTGACTCAGCAAAATACGATGTGCGCCGCTATCTGCGGTTGCCAGAGTTTCAGGGGGCAAAACCGCCCGGGTTTCAGCAATGACTGCCGCCGGTCCCCAGGATTCGTCATTTGGGAAAGCCTCTGCCAAAGCAGTTTTGACCTGTGAGGGCTCGCCATTTGGCCAAGTTGTACGGGCGGGGTTGCCTTTGGCGATGGCTTCCAGCGTTTCGCCTGTATCGGCAACAAGGTTTAGACCCGCCTGATGCATGTAATGATCGTTCACCACGGCAGAGATGTCGATGACGCGCTTGGTTTCGGGATCCCAAATCTCGCGCCAACCGGGCCGCATTTCGATCGGGTCATAGCCCAGGCAAAGCACCAAATCGGATTGTTCGACCAGCGGCACCAGATGTTTGTCCGCCAACGGAGACAGGCCCGCACCGCCCAGACACAGGGGGTGATCCTCGGGCACCACGCCTTTGGCCTTGTAGGTGGTCACGAAGGGAATGCCAAAATGTTCCAAAAACGCCTGCACCACACTGCGCGAGTCATCATAGAGGACATCCAGACCGATGATGGCAATTGGGCGCTCGGCCTCGGCCACCCATCGGCGGGCCTTTTCCAGACACTCCCCCCCCGGGCTTACTGGCGCGACCTTGGCAAGACGGCGGCGTTTCACACCGATCACGGGCGTGTCAGCAACCGAGATAGGTACATCAACATGAACCGGGCCGGGGCGCGGCTGCATGGCCAGCGATACCGCCTTGTCGGCCACCACGTCCGCGCCCTTGGCGGTCAGCGTGAAGGTACCCTTGGTGATCGAGCGGTATACTTGGGCGTGGTCCATGACCTGATGCGTGTAGGTCAGGGCCTCATCTGCGTCGACACATCCGGTCAGAACGATCATGGGCACGCGGTCCTGCAGCGCATTTGCAACGACGTTGATACCGTTCATCGCTCCCGGACCAAGTGTGGCCACCAATATCGCAGGTGCGCCATCACGGTGATGCACCGCCTCTGCCATAAACCCGGCAGAATTTTCATGCTTGGTCAGATGGAAGGTGATGCCTGCCTTCTCTAGTGCGTCCACCAGCGTAAGAACCTCACCCCCTGGCATCCCAAATGCGTGGCGGCACCCCGCTTCGTACAGGCGTTGGGCCAGAAGATCCGCAGCGCGGGGCGAAGAGTCCTGCATCAGTCATGCTCCGAAATAACCGTTTCAAAGCAGATTGCGGAGGACGCCCACAGACGCAAGCCGGTTCACGCCAGTGTGACTATTTGACTGCGTCTTCGGCGACAGATTGAAACTTTGTGTCAAGTTCTGCGGCGATGTCCAGCAAAGCCTGCCCACCTTCCGATGCGTATGGGGCAAAAACAAAGCTGGGAGTTTTGTAGGATAGAGTGGCAGAGCCGTCCTCGTTTTCGGTGACATAAAAGCGGATGGGCGCTTCGATCATCGCATGGGTCGAGGTTTCAAGCACCCGCACTGCATAGTCATTGTTAAAGGCCCCGATCACCCGGTTGCCCGGAATGGTGATCCCGCGCGCAGCCGCCGCCTTGGTGGGGCCAGCCTGAGTTACGACGATCAACCCGTTTCCCTTGATGGCGGCTTTGGTGGCATCGACCAGTTCGGCATAGGGCTTGTCTGATGGGTGTACGACCCAACCCTTGGGTATGTCTTGCGCCCAGACGGGCAAAGCGATCAGGCAGAACAGGGGTATGAGCGCTTTCATCATCACGTCTCCGAAAACTTGCTGAATCATGTGTGCCAGACTTGGCCGTGTAGCGCAGTCACAAACCCGTGTTCGGCTCGCGCTTTTATGCGGCGCGCTTCTTTAACAGGTAGATATCCATGATCCAGCCGTGATCGGCGCGGGCTTTGGCTCGGGTGTCCAGAATCCGCTGCGCGACCTGATCCAGCGGACCGCTGATCAGCAGCTCTTCTTTCATACCCACATACGCGCCCCACCAGATGTCGAATTCCGCCATCTCAAGGGATTGGAACGAGCATTCTCCATCTAACATAACCGCTACTTTTGAGCCGGTTGCGGGCCACCCTTCATCCCGAATGCGGCGGCCTGTTGTGACGACATAAGGCGCACCCAGATCATTGATCGGGATCGCGTGGGCCGCCGTCAGCGCTTGCAAGGCGGTAATGCCGGGGATCACTTTCGTTTTGGGTTTGGGGGCAAGCCGCGACGCGATGCGCAGCGAACTGTCATAAAGCGACGGATCCCCCCAGATCAGCAAGGCAACGTGCTTTGCCTCGGGATGGGTATCCATCGCTTCTTGCCAGCGCAGGGCAATGGCATCGTGCCATTCGTCAACTCCGCGCAAATAGCCATCGTCCGCGCGGCGTTTCGGGATATCGAAATATGCGATCTGGGGCGCGGTATCGGTTACTTCGGCAATGATTTCCTCGCGCAGCCCGGCCAGATCGGCTTTGTTCTCCCCTTTTCGCGGAATCAGAATCAAGTCCGCCGCCCGGATCGCCTTCGCCCCTTGAAAGGTCACATGATCGGGGTTTCCCGTGCCGATGCCGATCAGGCTTAGGTCAATCATCTTCGAACTCCGCCAGTGGGCCATACAGGATCAGCGCCGGAGCTTTGCCAATCTCGGACTTCAACTGATCCGCCAACGCGCCGATGGTAGCGCGCCGGAGCTTTTGATCCGGGGTCGACACGGATTCAGCCATCAACGCCGGAGTGTCCAGTGGCAGGCCATGAGCATTCAACGCTTCAACCAGCAGCGGGAAGGTGCGCTTGCCCATGAACACAACGGTGGTGGCCTGAGGGTCAGCCAAAGCAGTCAGGTTCAGATCGTCCGGCAGTTCGCCGCTGACGTCATGACCGGTGACAAACTGTACCCGCCGTGCGGTCAGACGGCGTGTCAGCGGAATACCGGCTGCAGCCGCCGCCGCAATGGCTGAGGGGATGCCAGGAATGATCTCATAGGCAATACCTGCTTCACGCAGGGCCACAAGCTCTTCTTCCAGACGCCCGAACATCCCGCCATCGCCGGACTTCAGCCGCACAACGTGCTGGCCGGTCTGGGCATAATCCACCAACAACCGGCTGACATGGTCCTGTTTGGGCGAGGGGCGTCCAGCCCGTTTGCCGACCCCCACAAGATCCGCATCCTCGCGCGCGTGGCTCAGAATGGGCCCGCTGCTCAGGTCATCAAACAGCACGGCATCCGCTTTCTGCATCCGGTCCACGGCCTTCAGTGTCAGCAGTTCAGGGTCTCCGGGGCCCGAACCGATGAAAGAGACAAAGCCGCTCATGCCGAGGCCTCTGCGATCAGGTGAAAGAACGTGCCGGTGACATTGCCGCGCACCGAGCCTGTCTGCGGGCCTTCTGCGCCTTCTGCATCAAACACACGCGCAAGCGGGGCATCAGGTTGCTCCACAATCGAAGAATAGTGGAATTCGTGCCCGCGCAGTGCAGCGCCTTCAGCAAAACCGGGCATCTGTGCCAGCAATTCAGCCTTGCGGTACCCAAGGTTGAATTTTCGCTTCTGGTAAGAGGTCACAAGCCCAAGTAAGCCTGCCATTTCATGCTGCACGCCATCCTTGTCGATCAGCGCTGTCCCAAGCGCCATATAGCCCCCGCATTCCCCATGAACCGGCTTGGTCTCGGCATGCTTGCGCAGACCCGTCAGGAACGTGTTCGCTGCGGCCAAGGTTCCGGCGTGCAACTCAGGGTATCCACCGGGCAACCAGATCAGATCGGCATCCGTCGCCGGGGCTTCATCGGCCAGTGGCGAGAAAGGCAGGATTTCGGCCCCAGCCGCGCGCCAGCCTTCCAACAGGTGCGGATAGGTGAACGAAAAGGCCGCATCCCGAGCCAGCGCAATCCGCTGAGCAGGTGGGCGCGGCAGCGCGGCTGACGATGGCCCGCCGGGGCCTGAGGAAGCCGCCCGCTTGATCGCCTCAAGATCAACATGTTCGCGCAGAAACGCAGCATAGCCGACGATTGCGCTTTCCAGATCCGGATGCTCAACCGCCTGAATCAGACCTAGATGCCGTTCCGGCAATGTCAGATCTCCGCGACGGGGCAGCACGCCCAGTACCGGCAATCCTGCGCGTTCCATGCCCAGTCGGGTCAAACGCTCGTGCCGGGGGCTGGCGCAGCGGTTCAGGATCACTCCGGCAAAAGGCAGATCGGGATTGTACAACTTGAATCCTAACGCCGTCGCTGCCGCCGATTGCGCCTGACCGCCGACGTCCAGAACCAGCACCACCGGCCATCCCATCCGCGCAGCGGTTTCAGCACTTGACCCGTGGCCCAGCTCTCCGGGCTTGGCGACACCGTCGAACAGCCCCATCGAACCTTCGGCCACAACGATATCCGCACCTTCGGCCTGCGCTGAAATTGCGCTCAGCAAAGGATCACCCATCGCCCAGCTGTCCAGGTTGAACGAGGCTCGTCCCGCTGCCGCCCGATGGAACGCAGGATCAATGTAATCGGGTCCGCTTTTGAACGGTTGCACGGTCAGACCATCCTCGGCCAAAGCCCGCAACAGGCCCAGCATCACCGTTGTCTTGCCGGTGCCGGAGGACGGCGCTGAAATCAGAACGCCGGGGGGGTTAGTCATCGCCGTGGCTCCAGCTGGACCAAGGGCTTTCTGCGCTTTGCGGGCGATAGCGGCGGTCGTAATCTTTTGAATACAGGCAGCTTTCGTCAAAGCCTTCGCCCGCCAGCGCCGGACCGACCATAATCAATGCAGTGCGCGAGATTTTCTCGTCCAGCGCGTCTTTCAGCGTCTCCAGCGTTGCTCGAATGATCTGCTCATCCGGCCAGCTGGCGCGGTAAACTACGGCTACCGGGCAATCTGCCCCAAAGGCCGGTGTCAGATCGGCGATGACCTTGTCCAGATTGCCGATCGACAGGTGAATAGCCAGCGTCGCCCCTGTGCGCGCGAAGTTTTCCAAGGTTTCGCCTTCGGGCATCGAGGATGCTCGTCCCGGTGTTCGGGTCAGCACCACGGATTGCGCCAGACCCGGCAACGTCAGTTCCGTACCCAGCGCAGCAGCGGCAGCGGCAAACGAAGGCACGCCCGGTGTGACGCTGACCGGGATGCCCATCTCTTTCAAGCGGCGGATTTGCTCACCCATAGCCGACCAGACCGACAGATCACCGGAATGAAGGCGCGCCACATCCTGACCCGCTTTATGGGCCGCGTCGATCTCGGCCATGATCTGATCCAGATCCATCGGCGCTGTGTTGATGATCTTTGCGCCCTCGGGGCAGTGGCTCAGGATCTCTTCCGGCAC
The DNA here is from genome assembly GCF_013111185.1 of Ruegeria sp. HKCCD7303. GTDB lineage: Bacteria > Pseudomonadota > Alphaproteobacteria > Rhodobacterales > Rhodobacteraceae > Ruegeria. The sequence goes on from NZ_WVRE01000003.1 coordinate 372,790, forward strand.
CAGAGACCCAGCGTAAAGGCACACAGGACAGGATGCGATGATATCGCGCCCGCGCAGTGTCAACAGGTCGGCGGCGCCCGGTCCGGCGCCGATGAAATGAACGGTCATGTTTGTCCTCCGATGGCTATGGCGCAGGTCGCCAGCCGGTCGTCTGAAATCTGTCTGGGTGAGAGCAACCGCGCGCCCGAGCCAACAAGCTTTCCGGCGGCAGCCAATGCGGATGCTTCGGCCACGCTTCCGGTGCCATAGGTGGCCCGGCTACGGGTCGAGCAAGTGAGCGTGCGTTGCCCGGCCAGATCAGCTGCGGCAACGAAATGCACGGGCAGAGACACCTCTTCTGCAAAGGATGTCAGTGCTGAATGGCCTTCCTTGTCGGTGACAGTCGCCAAGGCTGCCACATCATGGTTCGCAGTCGCCGCGTCAAACGCTTCACGCAAGCTGTCGGCTGTCGCAGAAGAGGAGAAACCAAGGCCAGCAACGATCATAGCGTCACGCTCCACTGCACCACCGGATAGGCGGATTTCCAGCCGCGCCTTGGTCCCAGCGGGGCTGATTGTGCAAGTTCTATCCGAAGCAGGTCACCGCCCAAGTCTTCGTGCCAACGTGCCAGCAGGGCCTCGCTTTCCAATGTGACCGCATTGGCGACAAGGCGTGTGCCCTTGGGAAGCGCATCGCGCAGCCACGCCAGCAGATTGGCGCTCAACCCTCCGCCGATGAAAACGGCATCCGGCAGGTCGACACCGGACAGCGCTTCTGGTGCGGTTCCGTGTACTACATTCAATCGATCTTGCCCCAACGTATCTGCATTTCGGCGGATACGCTCGGCCCGGTCAGCACGGGGCTCGAAACACGTTGCGGAAAGGGTCTGATCACACATTAGCCATTCGATGCTTATTGAACCCGTGCCGCCGCCGATATCCCACAGATGTTCGCCCCGTTGCGGGGCAAGCGCTGAAAGGGTCAGCGCTCGGATGGGGCGTTTGGTGATTTGACCGTCGGTTTCAAAGATGTCATCGGGTTTGCCAGACGCTTTGGACAGGGCCGGACCTGAGCCGGTGACGTCCAGGCCAACGCAGACGGGATGGTCGAACGTGCCCAGAAGGGCCTCGGTCAGAGTGACGGTTTTGGAGCTTTCGCGCGGACCGCCCAAAGCCTGCATAACGTGCAGAGAAGAATCTGCAAAACCGGTTTCAGTCAAATATGTTGCCAGTTCCGCCACAGCCTTTCCGTCGCGCAGCAAAAGGATCGCGCGCAGACCCGGGGCCAGATGGGGGCGCAGCCGGGTCAGCGGCGCGGCGTGCAGGCCAAAGGTCAAAGTACTTTCCAAGGGCCAGCCGAGCCGTGCGGCGGCCAGCGAAAAGGTGGATTGGCCGGGCAGGGCGGTCCATTCACCGGCATCGAAATTGCGCGCAATGACCGAGCCCGCGCCAAACCAGAACGGATCGCCCGAAGCCAGAACAACGGTCTGTTTCCCGCGCAAACCTTGCAGGATCGGCAAGCCATCCGAAAACGGCACCGGCCATTCGATGCGTTCTGCTCCGGTTTCGGGCAGCAGCGACAGGTGGCGCGGTGGCCCCATGATCACTTCGGCCCGGTCCAGCACTTGACGGCTTGTTGGCGACAGGCCATCAAGCCCATCTTCGCCCAATCCCAGAACGGTCAGCCACGGAGCATCAGACATGACTAATCTCCTGATCCCCAATGTGTTGCTTCTGGGCGGTACGACCGAGGCCAACGCCTTGGCTAAAACCTTTGTGGAACAACGAATTACGGCTGTCTATTCCTACGCAGGACGGGTGGAAACGCCACGCCCGCAGCCTTTGCCAGTCCGTGTTGGCGGTTACGGCGGCTCGGAAGGTTTGGCGGATTTCATCCGCGACAACGCCATCACTCATGTCGTGGACGCGACCCATCCGTTTGCGGCCCAGATGAGCCGGAACGCGATCGAGGCGTGTTGGGCAACGCAGATGCCCCTGGCCGCGCTGACCCGCGCGGCGTGGACGCCGCAGACCGGCGATAACTGGCATCACGTCCCTGATATCGCGGCGGCTGTCGATGCACTGTCCGGGGACGCACAGCGGGTTTTCCTGGCCGTTGGCCGCATGCATCTTGAGGATTTTGCCGCCCAGCCCCAGCACAATTATCTGCTGCGTCTGGTGGATGACCCCGACAGCTTGCCCCTGCCGAATGCCGAAGTTGTCGTTGCCAGAGGGCCCTTTACCGAAGCCGACGATCGCGCGCTGATGCAGCGCCATGGGACGCAGCTTGTCGTCTCCAAGAACGCGGGAGGCACCGGCGCGCGGGCCAAGCTGGATGCGGCGCGCGCGCTGGGCTTGCCCGTGTTGATGATCGACCGCCCGGTTCTGCCGCAACGGACCGAGCTTACGACTGTCGCACAGGTTCTGGACTGGCTGTCTCATCCCTGATCCTTATCAGGGGTAAAACGTGGGGTGTAGACGATTGGTGTGCCTTTGCGCTCGATCACGCGGGTGCGGGACGAACCCACAATGACCACTGTCTGCATATCCGCCATCTCGGGCGTGGCTTCGGCAAGCGTCGAAATTCGGATCGCCTCGTCTGACCGCGAAACCGCGCGAGCGAACATAATCAGGCGCTCGGGCTCGCATTCGTCACGCAGGATTTCCAATGTCTTTACAAAGCCTTCCGGACGAGACTTTGAGCGTGGATTGTAGAAGGCCATCGAGAAATCGGCCTGTGCCGCCAGACGCAGACGCTTTTCGATTAATGACCACGGTTTCAGATTGTCGCTGAGGTTTATGGCACAGAAATCATGTCCCATGGGCGCACCCGCCCGCGCAGATGCGGCCAACATTGCGGTGATGCCCGGCAGTACATCGATCTGAAGTTCGCGCCATTCAGACGGGCCGCTCTCCAGCGCCTCAAAGACGGCTGCGGCCATGGCAAACACACCGGGGTCGCCTGAGGATACGACGACAACTTTTTTGCCCTCGGCAGCCATTTGCAATGCGTGTTGCGAGCGGTCGATTTCGACCCGGTTGTCGCTTGCGTGCAAGGTCAGGCCAGGGCGTTCGGTCACACGCGCGACGTACGGGATGTAACCTACCACATCGGTGGCCTCAGCCAGCGCCGCAGTGACTTCTGGTGTCACCAATGCCTCGTCGCCCGGCCCCAGCCCTGCAATCTTGACCCAACCGCTCATGGCCGCCGTCCCTGACCATGCACCACGATGATCGAGAAATACGGGGTGATCTTTTCGCATGCCTCCGACAGTTTTGTCACCGTTTGGTTCGGCATCTGTGCGTATTCGACGATCCACGCCCGGTCATAGAGGCCTGAGGTTTTCAAAGCCCGCTTCACCTTCTCGATGTTCCGCCCGATCTTCATCACAACGAGCGCATCAGTTTGCGCCATACGCTCGGCCAAAGTGTCTTCCGGCAAGGTGCCAACCAGCACGGTCAACACGTCATCACCCCATGTGATCGGGTCACCTGTCGCGGTCCACGCACCGGACATGCCGGTGATTGCAGGCACAACCTCAACCGGAGTTTCATTGCGCAACCGGTTGTAAAGATGCATGAAAGAGCCATAGAAGAACGGATCGCCCTCGCACAGAACCACAACGTCTTCGCCCTGTTCGGACAGTGTTTTCAGATGGGCAGTGCAATCCTCGTAGAATGCGGCCAGCAACTCATTGTAACGCGGGTCCGTGACGGGGATCTCGGTGGTTACGGGGTATTCCATCGGAAATTCCACCGCACCTTCAGGGATCATGCCGTTGACGATCTTGCGGGCCTGACCGCTGCGGCCCGGCTTGCGGAAAAAGGCCACATGCTTGGCATTGCGCAACAGACGATCTGCCCGGACGCTCATCAGATCCGGGTCGCCGGGGCCAAGACCCACGCCGTATATGGTGCCCATGCTCATTCTGCCCGGCTTGCGATGGCGTTGACGGCTGCCACGGTGATGGCACTGCCGCCCAGACGACCTTTGACAATGCAGGACGGCACCGGTTGTGCCTCCCACAGCGCATCCTTGGATTCCATTGCGCCGACAAAGCCCACGGGGCAGCCAATGATCGCGGCAGGGCGCGGGCAGTCGGGGTCTTCCAACATGTTCAGAAGGTGGAACAGGGCCGTCGGCGCGTTGCCGATGGCGACCAATGCCCCGTCCAGATGCGGACGCCACAGTTCCAGCGCGGCAGCAGAGCGGGTGTTGCTCATCTCGGCGGCCAAAGGGCGCACGCGTTCGTCATGCAGGGTGCAGATCACTTCGTTATCGGCGGGCAGGCGGAAACGGGTCACACCTTCGCTGACCATACGCGCATCACACAGGATCGGTGCGCCATTTTCCAACGCCGTGCGGGCATCCGTCACAAAACCAGGCGAGAAATGAATGAACTCTTCCAGCCCGACCATACCCGCAGCGTGGATCATCCGGACGGCGACCTGCTCTTCATCGGCATCAAAACGGGCCAGATCAGCCTCGGACCGGATGGTGGCAAAGCTTTCCTTGTAGATCGCCGCGCCATCGGTTTCGTATGTGTAGGGCATCAGGTGAAGTCCATAGTCATGAGTGTTTCGGGGTCGAGCCCGCGCTGGCAGGGCTCATCCCCTGCGCGGCCCTGTTTTACAAGATCAAATCGTCCGTTTGCGCCCACCAATGTGATGTCGGCAGGCCCCATCCGGGCACAGCCCTTGGCACATCCCGAGACATGCAGTCGTCCGGGTATGCGCGCGGCCAAGGCGCGGGCGATGTCGCGGGTTTCCACCTGCGCCTGTGGGCAGAACGGTGCGCCGGGGCAGGCGTCGGTGGTCATCAGCGGGTCAGAGGCATCCGTGACAAACTTTGTTGCGGGTATCGCCGCCCCGCCTTCCAGTAAGATCAACCGCCACGGCGTGACACGCAGGGCAGTCGCGCCGCCGTCGTCAATCAGATCATAAAGCTTGCGCGCAGGCAGCGATCCAAAAGCTGCACCATACAGCGCGCCCAGATCACATGGGCCAGGTTGCAGTTTTGAGCCGACGGGGCCCGGCGCATGTCCTTGCCATTCCTGCGGCAACGCGTCGATGACCCGCGCCATGCGGCGAGTTTCGGAAGTGTATATCTTTGAAAACCACATGGCTAACGCGATCATATGATCAATGGCGTCGGCCTCGGTCACAGGTCGCCCAGTTTCGCAGCCATCGGCGCGCAGGATCAGGCCGTCAACGCCCGTTTCCAGACGAATATCCGCTGAATCCGCGTTCAAAAGCCGCGCGGGTCCGGTGTCGATGGCAAAGCCGAACTTGGCGGGAAGGGCAGGCAGCTCCGCCAGCCGGTCGATCAATTCCTGCGTTAGGCGCGCAGTCAAATCATCGGCCTGATACAGCGGAGTGACCAGAATATTGCGTCGCACCTCGATGCCGGGTTCTGCATCCAGAAGGTTCAGCGCTGCAAGCTCCTTGAGCAGCGGCTGATGGTCATAGTCCTCCACGCCCCGCAATTGAAGATTGGCACGGTTGGTCAAGTCGATCGACCCGTTGCCAAACCGATCTGCAAGGTCGCACAGACCCAGCGCCTGATCCGCTGTCAGTCGTGCAAGCCGGGGCCGGACCCGCACGACCAATCCGTCACCAGACATCATTGGACGATGGGCGCCGGGGCACCAACCCTGCACGATAGGAGCGCTCATGTCAGGCCCTCCAGATCCGCCCGGATCGAGTTTCGACGGGTGTTCCAAAGCCCGGCCTCAAGCAACGCGCGGAACCGGTCCTGCATTGCTTGATGGGCCAGGGGATTGGCCTCTTGCAGGAAGGTGTCCACTTCTTCGTTGCCCAAAGTGGCATCGTGGTAAAGATCGAACAGATGTGGTGCGACCGTCCCGGACAGATGGGCGAAGGATGCCATGTGATCCAGCGTCGCCGCGATTTCAGCTGCGCCCCTGAAGCCATGCCGTTGCATCCCTGCGATCCAGTTGGGATTTGCGGCGCGAGCGTGAACGACACGGCTGATCTCTTCCGGCAGGGTTCGGGCGCGGGGGATTTCGGGGTTTGTGTTGTCCAGATGGTAAAGCTGCACGCTACCACCGGTGATTTTCTTGGCTGCCGCAAATCCGGCCTCATGCGTAGCGTAGTCATTGGCCAGCAGCAGATCGGTTTCGGTCAGATCCTGCAGGTGAACAAAGCTGTCAGCATTGGCCACGCGCTGGGTGATACCGTCTTTGTCCTGTGCGATGTGTTCGCCTTCCAGCGCGAAAGAACTGGCTTCCAGCCAAGCCTCGCCTGCCTGGACGCGCGCTTCGTCGGTGTAGACTTCGGACAATTGGGTCATGTTGACGCCATAACTGCCGGGCGCCGGGCCGTAGACGCGGGCCGTAGGGGCCAAGCCTGCATAGGGGTTCCAGTCCGGCGCTTCGTCGCGCGCAGACAGCGCACGAACGGCCTGACCGTACAGCGCCGAAAGGGTCGGGAACACATCACGGAACAGGCCCGACACGCGCAACGTCACGTCCAGTCGCGGGCGACTGAGATCCGTGATCGGAAGCACCTCGATGCCAGATACACGCTCTGAACCTTTGTCCCAAACAGGCTTTACACCCAGAAGATGCAGCGCCATGGCGAATTCTTCGCCCGCAGTACGCATGGTGGCTGAGCCCCACAGGTCAACAATCAGCCCTTTGGGGTAATCGCCTTCTTCTTGCAGATGACGGCGCACAAGCTCTTCAGCCAGTTTGACGCCCTGCGCATATGCTGCGCGGGTTGGGACCGAGCGTGGGTCGGTTGTATAAAGGTTCCGCCCTGTCGGCAGCACGTCCGACCGCCCACGATAGGGAGAGCCGGATGGGCCAGCCTCGATCCTTTTGCCCCCGAGCGCGTCGATCAGAGCACTTCGTTCGGCATGGGCCGAAGCCGTTGGGTCGAAATTGCCTGTCACTTCGGGCACGCGGCCAAAGATATGTAGCCCGTCGCCGAATTGGCTTTCCTTGATGTCACAGACAAAACGGTCGATCCGGGTGATCGCCTCGGCTGTGCAGGTGGCTTGATCGAGCCCAAGATCGTTTTCCAGCCCGATGGCCTGCGCTTCGTCCCGAATATCTTCTTGCAAACGGTCGCGGCGCTTGGGGTCTAACCCGTCTGCGTTCGAGAACTCATCCAGCAGCGACTCCAACCGCACCATCCGGTCCGGCGTCCCGCTTTCCTTCATCGGCGGTGGGATATGGCCCAGCGTGACGGCCCCGATCCGACGCTTGGCCTGCGCGGCTTCGCCGGGGTCATTGACGATAAAGGGGTAGATCACTGGCAGGTCGCGGATCAGCGCTTCGGGCCAGCAATCAGCAGACAGTGCAACGGACTTCCCGGGCAACCATTCCAATGTGCCATGCGCACCAATATGGATCAGCGCGTCCGCACCAAGACCTTTGCGCAGCCACAAATAAAAGGCGACATAGCTGTGACGGGGCGTGCGCGAAAGGTCGTGATAATCGTCATCGCGCAGTTCCGGTGTTCCGCGTTCGGGTTGCAGCGCGACCAGAGCTTGGCCCCGGCGTAGAGCTGTAAAGTGAAACGCGCCATCTGCAAAGGCCGGATCGTCTTCGCATTTGCCCCAAACCGTTCGAAGGTCGGTTCGCAATTGCTCGGGCAGATAGGTCAGCGCTTGCAAGTACTCGTCCAGCGGCCATGAAATCCGAGCGTCCAAAAGAGTCTCGGCAATCGGTTCTGCTGGCGCGGTGTCATAACCTTCGTTCTGGAGATCGGACAGCATCGCCTCGGCGGATGCCAGCGCGTCCAGACCCACCGCATGGGCCATCTGCCAGTCTTTCCCGGGGTAGGTCGACAGCACAAGCGCCGGGATCTGATCCGTCTTTGGTTTGTCGTTCAGGCGCAGCCAGCCTGATACCCGGTCGATAATGGCTTCGATCCGTTCGGCCTCGGCCCGATGGGCAAAGCGGGAGTATTCCAGATGAGGATCGCGTTTGCCCGGTTCTTTGAACGAGGCGATGCCCGCCGAAATTCGTCCGTCTACCTCAGGCAAGACAACATGCATGGCAAGGTCGGCAGGCGAGAGACCGCGTTCCGCCTCAGCCCAGGCTTTGCGGCGCGAGGTGGCCAGAGCGACCTGAAACACCGGCACATTGGCGGCATCCAGCGGAGACGTGCCCGACGCGCCTTTGCCCGAAAAGGACGTTGCGTTGATGATGGCAGCGGGGGTCAACGCCCCAAGCGTCTCGCGCAACCAATCGGCAGCAGTTGGCGCTTTGAGCGAAGGTGCGAACAGGCCCACTGCCGCAAATCCGCGCGCACGCAAACTGCGGATCAGAGCTGCGACTGGGGCAGTGTCGGCCGACGTCAGATATGCGCGGTAAAACGTGACGACGATACGTTTTGCGTCGCCTTCGAACGCGGTATCCGTTGGGATTACACCGCGATCCGGGCACCATGCGCCGCATTCAGGCAGGGTCTTTGCGCCCATCACCGGCCCGGCATAAAGCCCTGCTGCCAAGGCCATCTGGGCCAATGCGGCTTGCGCTGCGACCTCACCACCGGTGTCACACAGATGGGCCAAACGGCGCAGCGTTGAAACGGGCAGGGTAGAGTAGTCATCCAGCCGCGTATCCTCTCGCCCGTCCGCGGGCAGAACGGCAAGCGCGATGCCCTTAGCATGCGCCAGCGCCAGAACCTGTTGCAAGCCGTAGGACCAGTAAGGCACGCCGCCAATCAGGCGGATCAGAATGCCCTTGGCGCCGTCCAACGTCTGCTCGACATAGGTGTCGACGGACAGAGGGTGTTTGAGCGCGGTCAAATTGGCCAATCGAAGCGTCGGCATTCGCCCCTCGGTTCCGCCGCCACGATGCCAGCCCGCCGCGAAAGCGCCGAGGTCGCTGTCCGAGAAGGACAAAACAACCAGATCCGCCGGGCTTTGGCCCAGATCGGTTGGGGTCTCGGTTTCCTCGAGCCCGTGGCTTTCGCGGAAGACGACGTGCATGGTTTACTCGGCAGCCTCGGTGACGCCCGCGAGGATCGCGTGGATTTCGGCCTCTTTGATGTCGTCATGCTCGGCGATAACAACCAGACGCGAACGGCGCTCTTCCTCTGGTCCCCATGGGCGGTCATATTGGTGACGGACGCGTGCGCCCACAGCCTGAACCAGCAGGCGCATGGGTTTGCCCTGTACTGCCGCATAACCTTTGACCCGCAGGATGTTCAGCTCGGTCGCCAGACGTTCGATCTTGGCGACCAGATCAGCTGGATCGGTTTGTTCCGGCAACTCGACGATGGTGCTTTCGAAATCGTCATGCTCGTGATCGTGGTGACCGTCGTGGTGCGACGGACGCGCATCCATGTCGTCCTCGGCTGCGGCTTCCAGACCCAGTACAACGCGGACATCCACAACGCCCTCGGCGACTTCGACAACAGGCAGGTGGCGAGGGGCTTCGGCGGCGATCACTTCTTTGGCCTTGGCCACACCTTCGGGCCCTGCAAGATCAGGCTTGGTCAGAAGGATAATGTCGGCGCACGAGATCTGATCTTCGAACACTTCGGACAGCGGCGTTTCGTGATCGATCGAGTCGTCGGCGAGGCGCTGGGCATCGACAGCTTCGACATTCGGGGCAAAGCGACCGGCGGCGACGGCCTCGGCATCGGCCAGAGCGATCACGCCATCGACAGTGATCTTTGAGCGGATATCCGGCCAGTCGAACGCCTTCAACAACGGTTTTGGCAGGGCGAGGCCAGAGGTTTCGATCAGGATATGCTCGGGGCGCGGTTCCAGCGCCATCAGCGCCTCGATGGTCGGGATGAAGTCATCCGCGACGGTGCAGCAGATGCAACCGTTTGCCAACTCCATGATGTTTTCCGCAGGGCAATCCGGGATGGCGCAGGATTTCAGGATATCGCCATCCACGCCCACATCGCCAAACTCGTTGACGACGACGGCCAGACGTTTGCCCTGCGGGTTTTGCATCAGGTGTTTGACCAGCGTTGTTTTGCCCGAGCCCAGAAAGCCGGTGATCACGGTGACGGGAAGTTTTTCGAGATTCGACATGTCAGGCTCCAATCGGTGGAATGCGCGAGGCGCAGTTTTTGCGGAAATGTTCAGGGCGCTCGCGCCATTTCACCAGGCCATCTTCGGTAGCCAGATACTTGGTCGCGCCGTCGACGATTACATCGACATGGTCCACTTCGTTCAGGTTCTCGTAAACGAAGGTCCAGCGATCGGGACCGCCGCGCAGCACGATAGAACAACCCTGATCGCAGTTCGAAAGGCATTCGACAGGTTTCAGGGTGATGCCGTCGGGCAATTCGGCTTGTTCCAAGGCCTGGTGCAGCAATGTGCCAGGGCGTTGCGCATCGTCTTCGACGGGCAGCCCGCGGCGGCAGGTCGTACAGACCAGAAGCTCGACCGGTGTGGTCTCAGTCATGTCTCTCATCCCCCCAAATCCTCTTCGCGGGGGACGGGGTTTCAAGCGGGCCACGTGTCGCAACATGGACCCGACACCGGAACACCCCGCCCGGTTTCAACTTCGGGTGCTGGCAGGTCTCCCGGCTTGCGGATGTCAGAGACCTGGTACGTCAGGGTCCTCTGTCGGATGTCCCGCCTTCCCGGCCTTGGCCAGTGGCATTGGGCACCCTCTCCGGTCACGGTCGCGGGGGCGGCTGCGTTTGGCGGAAGATCCGTTGACGCATTCCCTTTTCATCGGCTCTTGCCGACACCAACGAATGGGTCATGCGGCACCGCTGGCCCGCTTGTCAAGCGCGTTGCGCGTAACATCAGGGTGTGGGTGTGAAAAGCGACCTGTGGTTGTCGTTGGGCGGCATGAATGGTCAGATAAATCCGTGATCGCATGACGGGTACAAGCCAGCAGGGAGAGGCGACATATGAAAGTAGGATTCATCGGGTTGGGAAACGTTGGCGGCAAGCTTTCGGGTTCCTTGCTGCGAAACGGGATTGATCTGATAGTGCATGATCTGAACGCGGATCTGGTGGGCGAGTTCGTCGCCCTTGGCGCAAAGGCAGCCGAAGGTCCGGCACAGTTGATGCGCGATTGCGATGCCGTCATCACCTGCTTGCCATCGCCTGCGGCATCAGATGCGGTCATGCAAGAGATGCTGCCCGAAGTGGGCCCCGGCAAAATCTGGATGGAGATGTCGACGACCGATGAGACCGAGGTCAAGCGTTTGGGGGCCGAGGTGATCGAACGCGGAGGCGCGGCAGTGGATTGCCCGGTTTCGGGCGGGTGCCATCGGGCCGCCACCGGCAATATCTCGATCTTCGCGGGATGTGATCGTGCGACTTTTGAGCGAATTCTGCCGTTTCTGACCACCATGGGGCGGCGTGTTTTGCACACTGGTGAATTGGGCTCTGCCTCGGTTCTGAAGGTGATGACCAACTATCTGGCCACGGCCAACCTGATCACCTGCGCCGAAGCGCTGGTCACGGCAAAGGCTGCCGGGATGGATCTGAACACAACATACGAGGCGATAAAAATCTCGTCCGGTACGTCCTTTGTGCATGAAACGGAAAGTCAGGTCATCCTCAACGGATCGCGCGATATTTCTTTCACTATGGACTTGGTGAAAAAGGACATTGGTCTGTTTCAAGAGGTCGCTGACCGCGCCGGGGTGCCTCTGGAAATGAACCCGGTCATGATCAAGATTTTTGAAGATGGCATTGCCCGGTATGGGGATCGCGAGCTGTCGCCGAATATCATCAAACGACTGGAAGAGGCGACAGGCCTGGACATCACAGCCCCCGGTTTCCCGCCGGAGATGGAAGATGATGAACCGGAAGAGCCAGGGTACGAGGTTGTTCCGCAAGGGCGAGGTCCGGCGTAAAGGTCCAGCCTGGGCTTTCCAGTGAGGTGTCATTGGCAGTCGGGGTTGGTCAGCCCATAAATCCGGCCCCGATTGCTACGCTAGTACAGGACGTTGATCATCACCAACGAAACGATCAGGAACAAAGCAGTCATAATGCCGCCCGAGCGTACGAAATCCATGACCTTGTATCCGGCCGGACCCATGATCAGTGCGTTGACCTGATGGGTCGGGATGATGAAGCTGTTCGAGGTTGATATGGCGACTGTGAGTGCAAAGACTGCTGGGTTGCCTCCTGCAGCCACGGCAATTGATACGGCCAGTGGTACGAGCAGAACGGTGGCGCCAACGTTCGACATGACCAATGAAAACGCTGTTGCCAGAACGGCAATGCCTGCTTGAAGCGACCAAAGTGGCCAGCCGTCAAGAATGACCATGATTTGCTGTGCGATCCATGCGGCTGTGCCGGTGTTCTGCACGGCCTGTCCCAAAGGTATGAGGCAGGCGAGCAGGAAGACGGTGTTCCATCCAACGGCACGATAGGCCTCATCCACGCTAAGCACGCGGGTCAACATCATTCCGGCTGCCCCGGTCAGAAGACACAGCGAAAGGCGCACGTCCGTGAACAGGATTAGGGACAATGAAATGGCAAAAAAGGCAAGGGCCCACCCGACCTTCTGCGGCCTCAGTTCATCCTGTGGAAAATCGGTTGTCACCACAACGAAATCGGGATCGCGCGTGATCCGCATAAGGTTGTCCCAACGGGTATGCGCAACAAGCATGTCCCCGGCATGGAACTTTTCAAGCCCTATCTGAGTGGATTCGTGATCTTCAGTCTCAACGTGGCTGAGCGTTTCTTCCCCTCGGTGAATGGCAAGCAGCGACATGCCATAAGTCTTGCGGAACAAAAGCTCACGCGGGCATTTCCCGATCAGTTTGCTGTCCGGGGTGATAACCACTTCGGCCACGCCGGCATTGGTGGGGGCGAACTCTTCAACAAAAATGTCCAGATCAGGAAGAACGGTCAAACCGTATTTCGTGGCAAATTCCTGAACCTCAGAACGTCGTCCGACAATAGCCAGCCGACAAGGGGCCGCGATTTCTGCGGTCAGAACCTGAACCATCGAGGTTTTACCGCGATAGAAAGTTGAAATGATGTACAGGTGGCTCTCGTGGTTGATATCGGCAAGAATTTTTCCCACCAGCGGGCTTTCCGCGGGCACAACAACTTCGAATACATCTGCCTTTAGCCCGTAGACCCTCTGCAAATACTCCTGTGTGCCCTGACCGGTGCCAGTGTTGTCTTCCCCTTCCGCTTCGGGAAGAACCCAGCGCCCCAGCAACAGAAAATACCCGATGCCGGTCAGGATCAATACCGCACCGATCGGCGTTACCGAGAACAATCCGAACGGTTGCATTTTCTGAGAGTCCGGCAATCCGTCATTTGCTGTCTGGATCAGATCATTAAGCAAGATCAGCGGTGAAGACCCCACCATCGTCATCGTGCCGCCCAGAATCGCACAGAACCCCATCGGCATAAGCAGGCGCGACAGAGGTATTCCAGATCGCGAGGATATCCGGCTGACAACCGGCAGAAACAATGCGGCCGCGCCCACGTTCTGCATGAAAGACGAAATGACGCCAACGGTTCCGGATATGATCGGCAGAACCCGGTTTTCCGACTTGCCGCCATATTTCAAAATAGCAGCCGCAACCTTGTTCATGATGCCAGTTTTGTCCAGTCCAGCGCCAACAATCATGACCGCAATGATCGAGATAACTGCGTTTGACGCGAATCCATCAAACAGACGCGGCACATCCGCCAGATTCTCAAGGCCGGGCGCGTAGCTTAGCAAGCCGACAAGAACCAAAACCAATATTGCGGAAAGATCAATTCTGACGATCTCGGACACAAACAGGAAAACAGTGAAAGCGAGAAGGGCGCAAACGACCCCCATCTCGAAGGTAAATGCTATGTATTCCACAATTCGTCCAGATATTTTGGCTTCTCTTGCATTAGTCCTTAGTCCATTCCGTTCGCGTTGTCATGAAATTTCGTTTTAGACCGAATGAGGGACATAATATTTCGCACTGGGTTGGGTGTGTTTGGTGGCGATGACTGTCTTCTTCGAATGCGCGGCAACACGCTACCAGACCCGATATCTCAGCTTCTGACATGTGCTATAGGGTCGAACGGCTTCAGGCTGGATGGCCCGGAATGCTCTCTATAAAGCCCGATCATAAACGCCACCCGAAGGTGCTATATGTGCCAGTTGACTTCAAAGTGACGTTGGTGTCAGGCTTTCACAACACGAACTCGGGCAAAGACTTGATAGTTAAGGTAGTTTGACATCTCACGGCACTGTTATCTGCATATTGGCGCGCCTAAGACTGGAACGACGTCAATTCAAACACTTCTTCTGGACAATAGAGATTGGTTTAATCACCACGGGCTGTTCGTTCCGAGTGCAGGGCAGAACACGAATGGCGCACACCACCAGCTTGTGCGTGCGATATCTGGATTGCCAGCGCGGACAGATTTGTCCGGGTTAATTCAAAGCCTAACCGCAGAGATAACGGGCGCAGGCTTCCCAGATCTCCTAATTTCTTCAGAGACAATGTTTGTGATTATGCGCGAACCGCTTTGCTTGGAACGAATTAAGAACTATTTTGAGGATTTGGGTTATAGAATAACATGTATTCTTTTTTTTGCGTCACCCTGCCACTGGATTAGACTCGGCGTATTCGCAAATGGTTTCCGCCTTTCAACGCTTTGATAGTTTCCGCGAATTTGCAGATCGACGGTCTTTGCAATTTACTAGACTGCCCTTATGGGGCTCATTCAATAGGTTTCCTGAAATCGAAGTGAGAGTGCTGCCTTACACTAGGGAAGTGAAGTGTGAAGGAGTCGCAAAACGTTTTTTGCAAGAGCTGGGAATCACGGACTTTGGCGCGGCGGCATCCGAGCAGCGTCTTAATGTCGGCGCCGGGCCGAGAGAGGTACACTTTAAGAAATGGGTGCGATTCAATTGCGCTGAAGCAGGAGATACGATTTCTCAGCTGCAAAGAGCGAAACTGATCGAGCTTACAAAAGGTTTGGATTTTAAAGATACTGAGCGTTATCGAGGTCTAACGCCAAGCGTGCTTGAGAACTTTCTCCAAAAGACCGAACAAGCAATCAAACAGGGGCGTGATGCACGTTGGATTGGCGCTTGGGAGCAATTGAAAGAAGACAATGTGGAACAGCTTCTTCCCGCCAATGATCCAGACCTGTTTTCAGATCCTCACTTGAAAAAGATACATGATCCAGAATTGGAGGACCGCTTGCTACAGGCTTGGACGATGGCGAGCCAGGTTAAGGAGCCTGATGGTCAAAAAAAACTTCGTGCGAACACCATAATAGAAGCAATGCGTGAAATGGGCTCTCAAATTTAGACAGGCCCGGCAATTCAAGTCTAAGCTTGGGATGGGGCGTGTATTTGGAATCACCTGCCTTAGTCATTGGCCATATTGGCAAAACTGATTGCCTGAAGTACCCATTTGATTTGCATCGCATTTTGAAACCAAGGTCGGAGGACCTTGCATGGTGGCTTCGACCCAAATTGCAAAGTAACGGCACGAGGTTGGGACACCTCGATGGATCAATGGCTGATTGAGGGCACTATTAACTATTAGTTGCACACGTGACAGCCGCGACCCGATTGCTGAACGCAGCTCTGTCACTACGCCAACTCGCGATGTTATCGGGGTTGGTCGGCATGCTGCATAGCGCAAGTTATCGAGTGTTACATGCAGGCAGTTCCGAATGAAAACGACACGGTATTGCCTAAACCCAATCGAGCAAAATCGCGGCCTAAAGGCACAAAAACATAATCGCACCGCTAATTGTGGGCGCAAGAACGCGGCAAGGCGTCACGAAAGTGGTTGACTGATTTGGAGGCGAGTACCGGAATCGAACCGGTGTACACGGATTTGCAATCCGCTGCGTCACCACTCCGCCAACTCGCCTTTTCAAGTAAAATCAAATACTTGCCGTGGTGTGCGTGGGGTTTTAGCAGCTTTCCTCAGGGTCGTCCAGTGGATTGCGTGCAAATTTGGCGACAAGATTGAAATTCGCGGTACCTCATGACTGAATTCGACAACGATGAAGTTGGGTTGCGGCAACAGGGCCGTTGCTGGCCGGGTCAGGATGTGGCACAAGCCGGACATCCTTGGGAATGAGACGAGATATCCAATGAAAGATTTCGCAGCCCGGCGCCGCACAATGGTTGATACACAGGTTCGACCCTCTGACGTCACCAAATTCCCGATCATTGACGCGATGCTGCACGTCCCTCGCGAAAACTTTGTGCCAAATTCTCAGCGTGAAGCGGCCTATGCCGATGCAGTGATCGATATGGGGAACGGGCGCGCGATGATTGAGCCGCGCACCCTGGCCAAGATACTGGATGCGCTGAACATTTCGAACGATGAGATGGTGCTCGATATCGCGCCTGCCATGGGATATTCCACGGCCGTGGCTGCGCGGATGGCGCAGTTGGTCGTAGGAGTGGAAAGCGACGAGGCGCTTGCCGCTGAGGCGCAGAGCCTTCTGGCCGAGGCGGATGTCGACAATGCCATTATCCATGTGGGGCCGCTTGAGCAGGGCGTTGCTGAACATGGACCGTATGACGTGATCATGGTTCAAGGCGGGGTTGAGCAGATCCCCGCAGAATTGCTGGACCAGCTCAAGGAACATGGTCGAATCGCTTGTTTGTTCGTCGAAGGCAACCTCGGCACTGTGCGGATCGGTCGGAAGTCGGGCGGTCAGGTCAGCTGGCGCGATGCGTTTAACGCCAGCGCACCTGTTCTTGAGGGTTTTTCGGCCGAGTGTGCATTTTCGCTATAGTCCGCCGATAGATTCTACTGCCGCCTTGATTAGTTGAAAACAAGGCCGCAAACTGCCTGCAGGGCAGTGTAATTTCGTTTTGAGAGGATTTCGGTATGCGTGGTACGGCGACAGGTAAGCTGGTCAGGGCGCTTGCAGTGACCGCAGGACTTGCCATCAGCGTGATGCCAGGGCGTGTAGCGTGGGCAGACAACATAACAGACGCCTTCATTGGCGCGTATAACACAAGTGGTTTGCTGGAACAGAACAGGGCGCTGTTGCGGGCTGCGGATGAAGATGTAGCTATTGCGCTGTCGGCGTTGCGGCCCATCATCAACTGGACCGTGCAGGTCAGCCAGGACTATACCCGTTCACGGACTAACAATGTGGTTACGACCAACGAACCTTCTCGGTTCTTTACGGGTCTGACCCTGGGTCAGCTTTTGTATGATGGCGGCGCGTCGATTCTGGGCAAACAGTCTGCGCAGGAAACGGTGTTGTCGACCCGACAAAGCCTGATCGATATTGAGCAGCAGATTTTGATCCGCGCGGCAAACGCTTACTTGGGCGTGCTGCTGCAGGAAGAAACCGTTCAAATCCGCCAGAACAACGTCGAGGTTTCAGCTGAAGAACTCAGGGCGTCGAATGACCGATTTGAAGTTGGCGAAGTGACCCGGACAGACGTTGCCCTGTCCGAAGCGCAATTGGCGAGCTCGCAGGCGGATCTGGCGGTCGCCCGTGGTGAGTTGAGCATCGCGCAGGCCGAATATGTGAATGCGGTTGGTAAAGCGCCGGGGCGCACAGCGGGTCAGCCGAGCCTGCCCAACCTGCCGCGATCCGAGGCTGAGGCCATCAGCCTGGCCCAACGCAACCATCCGGCGATCCTGTCGGCGCAACATCAGGTTCGCGCTTTTGACCTGATCGTGGAGCAACAACGGGCCAATCTTGGTCCGAATGTCAGCCTGAACGCAGACGCAGGGGTGACAGAAAGCTACGACAACAATGATTACATCAACGATGCGACCATCGCGCTGAATTTCAATCAACCCATCTATGCGGGTGGCCGGTTAGCGGCGAATATTCGTCGGGCAATGGCGACACGGGATGCGTCGCGTGCAAACTTGCTGAATGTGCAGAAAAACATCACTCAAGGTGTCACCGATCGCTACGCGGCGTTTCAGGCCGCCAGTGCCAGCCTTAGGGCGTCAACCGAACGAGTTCGCGCCTCGCAAGTGGCTTTCGACGGCATTCGCGAAGAAGCGACATTGGGTGCTCGGACGACCTTGGATGTTTTGAACGCACAGCAAGACCTGCTGGATGCGCAGTTGGCCGAAGTGGCATCGCGCACCGAGCGGTCCCGCGCGGCCTATCAGTTGTTGCAAGCGCAAGGTTTGTTGACGGCCGAGCGTTTGGGTCTGGCGGTTCAGATCTATGATCCGACCTTATACTATAACTTGGTGAAAAATGCACCAGCACGGGTCAGCAAACAAAGCAAGGATCTGGATCGTGTCCTCAAAGCGTTGCGTCGGGACTGATCGACTATACTATTTGTTGTGAGGTTGGGATTGTTTAGCTACACTCGATCCAAGGACAGAGCGGTAGAGAACAATGACTGATAATGTCGTAAAAGCAGGGATCGAAGACGTTCTGTCTTCGGTCAAACGTTTGGTAAGCGAAGACACCCGCAATAAATCCGTCTTGGATCAACAGCCTGCAACAAAAAAGCCAGGACGGCTGGTTTTGACGGATGCTTTGCGTGTCAGCTCTTCCAATCAGGCCAATGTAGTTTCTGCTCAGGCCGACTCGGATTCTGAGGTTTCCGACTCGGCCAAACCTATGTTGCTTCGGTCCTGTGATATTGTGCAGGCGGGCAAGCAGTCGGCCAATGCTGCACAGGACGAGTCCGACGCGCCAAAGCCTGCGCGATCGGCGGATGCTGCATCCAGCCTGAGCGCCAAGATCGAAGCCCTGGAAGCTGCGATCGCGCAGACAGAAGATCAATGGGAACCGGATGGTGACAGCGAAGACGCCTATTCCGGAACGCGGTCGCAATCTTTGCCTTGGAATGTGGAAGAAGAATTTGCTGCAGCCGAGTCCATAGGCTCGAATGACGTCAACCTAACTGGCGGCATCGAGGAAGAGGGCGACGCACACGTAAAGGCAGAGTTCATCCGCGCGCCGCGGGAAGAATCCGAGGTGGTTGCAGAGGCTGCCGACAAAGATCGAACGATCGATATGGATGAAGACGATTTGCGCGCTTTGATCGCTGAAGTTGTCCGGCAGGAATTGCAGGGCACGATGGGCGAGCGGATAACGCGAAATGTTCGCAAGATGGTCAGACGCGAGATTGCGCGCGCCTTGGCCGCAAAAGAACTGGATTGAACCTCAACCGCGCTGAGGCGGCTGGGCAAGGCTTAGCAGCAGATCAAGGTCCATGTGGCGTTCAAGATGATCTGCCAGATCGTCCAGCGCCTGTTCCACGCCGTCCTCATAAGTGACGTCAGAGGTCACGCCCAACTTTGAAAGATAACGTGCCCGGAACGCGTCGGACGAAAAGATGCCGTGCAGGTAACTGCCCTTGATCCGTCCATTGGCGCTGGCGGCACCTTCCGGTTTTCCATCGACCTCCAGCCACGCCCGGTCGCAATCAGAGCCGTTGGTGTGACCCATGTGGATTTCATACCCGCTGACCGGTTCCCGGTCAGGCAGGGCATGAGCCGAACGCAGAATGACTTGTTTCTGTCCGCCCATAACGGTGTGAACGTCCAGTAAACCCAACCCGTCGACCTTTCCGGGTCTGCCATCGACGCCATCTGGATCAGAGATGGTCTTGCCCAGCATCTGATACCCACCGCACAGTCCCAGAACATGCCCGCCACGCCGGACATGGCCGTAAAGATCGATATCCCACCCCTGCGCCCTGAAGTAAGTCAGATCCCCTATGGTGGACTTGCTGCCGGGCAGCAGAACCAGATCAGCGTCGCCGGGCAGGGGGCGTCCTGCGGGAATGATCTCAACGCTCACACCAGGCTCAGCTGACAGCGGGTCAAGGTCATCGAAATTGGCCATACGTTCGAGCTGAGGCACGACGACCTTGCACTTACCTCCGGTATGGGACCGAATGTCCATCATATCCTCGGCAGGCAATTTCCATGCGTCGTGAAACCATGGAACCACGCCCAAACACGGCCAGCCTGTGCGGACGGCAATGTCGTCGCGCCCTTCGTCGAACAAGGACACATCCCCTTTGAACCGGTTAACGGCAAAGCCCCGAATCTGGGCCAGATCGCCGTCGTCCAGCACGGCCTGCGTGCCGACGATCTGCGCGATCACGCCGCCGCGATGAATGTCACCGACCAGAACCACCGGAATACCTGCGGTACAGGCAAAGCCCATATTGGCGATATCACCCTTGCGCAGATTGGTTTCGGCTGGACTTCCCGCGCCTTCGATCAGGACCAGATCAGCATCTGCACAAAGCCGGTCGAAGCTTTCCAGCGCGGCCCCCAGCAGCTTGGACTTGTCCTTGCGGTAATCTCCGGCCTTCATAGTTCCCGCGCGCTGCCCTTGCACGATGATTTGAGCGCCAGTGTCCGTCTCGGGCTTTAGCAGGATGGGGTTCATGTCAGTATGGGTCGCCCGCCGCGCTGCACGGGCCTGAAGCGCTTGCGCGCGGCCGATCTCGCCCCCGTTCTCGGTGACCGCTGCGTTGTTCGACATGTTTTGTGGTTTAAACGGAGCAATCCGCATGCCTCGCCGGGTAAAGGCCCGCGCAAGCCCGGCCACAAGAACCGATTTTCCGACATTGCTGCCAGTGCCTTGAATCATGATGGCGCGAACCATGGTTTGTCTCCTATATGTCGGGGCGCAGATGACCTGATTTGAACCGGAAGGGAAAGCCCCGGATGAACACGCCAGCGCATCTTTTGATCGGTGCCGCCGCTTTTGCCCGGCCGCCGCAGGGGCGTATCTTGTTGGCCGCCTTGCTCGGGGCGGTGCTGCCGGATCTGTCTCTGTATCTCATGGCGACGGTGTCGCTGTTTGTTCTGGGTATTCCGGAACAGGTGGTCTTTGGGCAACTGTACTATTCGCAGGCCTGGCAGACCGTCTTTGCCATCGACAACTCCTTTATCATCTGGGGGTGTGCACTGATATTGGCAGTTTGGCGTCGCTGGCACTTTGTCGCTGTCGGGGCTGCGGCAGGTCTTTTGCATCTAGCGACAGACTTCTTACTGCACGCCGGTGACGGACGACCCCAGTTCTGGCCTCTGAGCGATTGGGTGTTTCACAGCCCAGTCAGCTATTGGGACAGCAGCCATCACGCTTTGTGGGTGGCACCAGTTTCTGCGGCAGTGTGTTTGGCCGCCTATGTTGTGCTTTGGCAGCGTGGCCTGCCTGTTTGGGGCAGGGCCATGTTTGGTATCATGTTGGCGGCTGAAATTTGGGTGGCGCGCCAGTGGCTGTTGTTTTTTTAGGCGCGAAAACCGCGAAACAAAGCAAAGAAAAACGCGCTCTGACGGGCAGAGCGCGTTTTTTCTGGTGCGAAATCGCCTGGGATCAGGCGGCTTCAGCCTGCTGAGCGGCATTGCGACGCTCGCTTTCTTCGCGTGACAATGCGACCGAGGTCCGCACGCCACGGCCAACGAACTCCATCAGTCCGCTGACAACCCGTTCGTTAGGGTCAATACCTGCGCAGGACAGCACCTCGCGACCATCGCGCGAACGTGCCCAGCGGGCGATTTGTTCGGGGCCATTGCCGTATTTCTTGTCGTCGGCGATAGCATCGTCAAGTGCAGCCAACACAACGGCCGCGAAAAGTTTGCGCGCACGATTGCCTTGCTCGTTGTTAAAGGCAGTGCCGTCAACGAAATCTCTCATCTCGTCTTCCTTGTTGTTCTTGCTCTTGCATTTTCGGCGTGAGGGTCCTTATGACCTATTAGGTGCGATTCGGATACAGCTAAAATGCATAGTTGCGTTGCGTCACTTGCATGGCTTGCTGCAAGTGCAGCACTAGGTGTCGTTGTCTTGTCAGGTGTGGTCCCGCCAGATATAGGGACCGCAACTGATGCATCAACCGTTTGTGAAGGATTTATGTAATGCCCAAGATAAATGGGAACGAAATTCGCCCCGGCAATGTGCTTGAGCATAACGACGGCCTGTGGGCAGCGGTCAAGGTAGACCATGTAAAGCCCGGCAAAGGCGGGGCATTTGCCCAAGTGGAACTGCGCAACCTGCGCAATGGCTCGAAATTGAACGAACGCTTCCGGTCAGCGGACAAGGTTGAACGCGTCCGCCTGGAACAGAAGGACCAGCAATTCCTGTACGAATCCGACGGGATGCTGGTGTTCATGGATACCGAGACCTACGAACAGATTGAATTGCCAGCAGATTTGCTGGGCGAACGTCGTCCGTTCCTGCAAGATGGCATGACCATCGTCGTTGAATTCTACGAAAGCGAAGCGCTGAACGCGACGCTGCCGCAGAAAGTGACTTGCCAGATCGTCGAGACCGAGCCTGTCGTAAAGGGCCAGACGGCGGCAAATTCGTTTAAGCCTGCGGTACTGGACAACGGCGTGAAGGTCATGGTGCCGCCTTTCATCGGACAGGACGAAATGATCGTCGTGAATACCGAAACGATGGAGTATTCCGAACGCGCGTGACGTTTCGTCACTTTTTACAAGAGACCGCGCAGGCATTCGCCGCGCGGTCTTTTTTTATGCGTTAGGGCGATGACGATACCGTGTTGGGTCGGGTCCAAACAGTTCCAGCATCAGTTCATACTTGATGCGATTGGCGCTGACCTGGCGATAGAAAGCGATCAGAAATGCAGTCGGCCCCTGTATACGGCTAAGGCCACTGGCGGCGGCCACAACGGTGCCCACATCCGTTTTCCCCTGTAACACCAGATAACCGCCCAACATCAGAATGCCGACGGTTCCCGCTCCGTTGATCACGCTTAGCAGGAATTTGGCCGACAGTTTCCACAGGAACATACGTCGCCGCGTGTCATAAATGTCGTCAAACATAATGTTGATGTCCCGCTCAACCGCTTCCATATCCTCGGTCGTCAGCCGGTCTGTGGCGCCGCGCAGGATATGGACACGCTCTGCCACGAAAGTGTTCACTTTGCGTTGCGAAACCAGAACGATGATGATCTGCGGCACGATCATCGAGAAGGCGATCAGCCCAAGTCCCGGTTGCGTGGATGAAATATAGCCGATTACGCTTATCAGCGTACCGATCTGAACCACCGGATCCGAGAATGCGCCGCCCGCAAATTTCCCCAGTTCTTCGGCTTCGGCGGAAATGGCCGTGGTCATGGTGCCTTTGCGCAGGTCCGCGCCCGTTTCCTTCAGATCGGTTGAACGCCATAGCAGGCGCTGCCGGATCAGTCGGATCATGTCTTCACCTAAGGTACCCGCGCGGTACCCTAAAACCCATTTCAGCCCCAGGCTCAGCAGGATAACGGCCATCATACCAATACCCAATTGGATCAGCTTTTCAGTGCCGACATCATCCGCCGTCAGATGGTTGACGATATCGCGTTGAAACTCCAGCGGAACGGCGGCAAGCGCCGCAATGGCGATGGACAGTACGATAAGGATGATCTGCCGTCCGGCACTGGCGCGCCAGATCGCGGAATATAGTCGAAACATGGGTGTATCCGGTTTGACCTGTTTCCCTCAGTTTGGCAGGGCTGGGGAACAGGTTCAAACTTGGGGATGTGTGTCGACGAGGAGTTCGTGCTGATTAGGCAACAAGCGGTACTTAGTCGGTAAGTCGCACCGTCGCCTCGCCCGCCTGCATTTCGCCGCCTGCGCGGTCGAAACGCAAATAGGCGATGGCGTGGCCCCCAGATTGAGTGAACAGGGTGCCGGCCGATTTGCCGTTGGCTGTGATCTCGGTCCCCACGGGCGCGGTGCCGTCGACAACAACGCGACGCAGGCCCTTACGCAATTCGGTCTTGTGCTTCATGCGCGCGGTCACTTCCTGACCTACATAGCAGCCCTTTTTGAAATCCACGCCGTTCAGCGCTTCGAACCCAGATTCGAGGATATAGCTGTCCTGGGTCAGCTCAGTACCCGCTTCGGGAATGCAGTGCTGAACGCGCAGGGCATCGAAATCGGTGCCATCATCCTGTTCGGGTGCCGCAGAATACATACGCCAGCCCAAGGCAGGGTGCCGCGGGTCGGGCAACGCGTTCTCTGGCGCGCAACCTGACCCGCGGTGCAGGTTCAGGTCGGTGCTTTCGATCGCCACATCTGCACGCAGCTTGTACATGCTCAGACGTTTGATCAGATCATCGGCAAGGTGCTCGGCCACATCCAGCAGAACGCCATCGCCATCGCGCTTGAGGAAGAAGTCGGCCAGATACTTGCCTTGCGGCGTCAACAGCGCGGCATAAACAAGCCCGTCGTTCAAACCCTGAATGTCATTGGTGATCAGGTCCTGCAAAAAACTTTCGGTGTCCGAGCCGGTCAGGCGCAGGATGCGGCGGGTGGGCATGGCTTGGTCCTCGTCATTTCCCTTGGCCTCGTGATATAGGAAGATCCGCCGCCAAGACCAGAGGGTATCAGACGTGCCAGCCCCGATCTCTGTTGTTATTCCGACCCTGAACGCTGCCGATGCCTTGCCCGAATGCCTTGGGGCATTGATGGAAGGGCTGCACGCCGGGCTAATCCGGGACCTAATCATAAGCGATGGCGGGTCTGCCGACCTAACACTGGAAATCGCGGAAGAGGCCGGAGCCCGGATTGTGACAGGTACGCCTTCGCGCGGCGGGCAGTTGCGACGGGGTTGCGCAGAGGCTGGTGGGGATTGGGTGCTGATCCTGCATGCTGACACCGTATTGGAAAGGGGCTGGAGCGAGGCGGTGAGCGCCCATCTATCCAGCACAGGACCTGCGGCTTTCCGGTTGGCTTTCCGAGCGCGGGGTATTGCGCCGGGATGGGTCTCGGGCTGGGCCAATCTGCGCAGCCGGGTTTTCAGGCTGCCGTATGGGGATCAGGGGCTTTTGGTGCCACGCGAAATCTATCACGCTGCAGGCGGCTATCCCGACCAACCTTTGATGGAGGACGTGGCGCTGGTACGTAGTTTACCCCGGATCACACTTCTGGATGCGCGGGCCTTTACGAGCGCGGAGCGGTATGAGCAGGCGGGCTGGATTCGGCGGGGTAGTCGGAATCTGTGGACTCTGCTGCGTTATTTTCTGGGGACGGATCCGCAGGTGTTGGCGCAGGCGTATCGGCGATAAGTGTCGTACGCAGCTCGACCAGCGATTTCCCCAACCGAAACGGGGCCGCAAAGCTGACAAGGCAAAGGGCCACGATTTGCAGAACCAGAATATGAGCATTGGCCTGCAAATATTCCCATTCGTCTTTCAATTTGCCGACCTGATCGATCAGATCATCATAGCTTTGGGCCAGGATCAGGTAGTCCCCGGCAATGGCTGGTACTTTCCGGCGCATGTTGTCGATAGCGGTCTGCGTTTCGTCGTCCAGCGAGGTGAAGACCAGAAACTGGTCGATATCGAAGGCGTCAGCCTGCGCGGCAGCGCTGCGCATTTCATCCATGTCATCCTTGGCTTGACGTCCGAACAGGAAATGCAGGCCTTGTAATGGGGCGACCTCATTGGTGACGGCAATGAACAACGGCAATTCTGAATTGCTGGCCGTTGAAGCCGACAGGAACTCGACCTTGTCGCACAAAACGGCCGTGTCCGGATCAAAGGCAGGATCACAAAAGCGCAGGCGAAACCGTGCCGCGTCGCGATCAAAAGCCAGAGTGGCCGCATAGGCCACGTCGATCTGACGATCCAACCGAGAGCTGTCCGAGGTGTACAGCCCGGCCAGAACAGCGACCAGCGCCCCAATGCCGCCCAGAACGACCCAAACCAGGTCGGCCAGCTTCCAAGCCCGATGCCCCGCCGGTTTGCGGAACAGAAATGCCGTTCCGATCGATCCCACTACAAAAAACAGAATCAGCAAAGGCAGTTGGTTGTCGGTCACAAAACTCATGAATTCGATCTTAGGACCTGACCTGCGTCCTGCAACAGGGATCACGGGCAGTTGTAACATCTTACCGGATGCTCATACTGACCGAAGAGCCACGGGAGATTTCGATGACAAAAGAAATTGTTCTGATTCATGGGGCATTTGCCGGACCCTGGTGTATGCAAGATTACGCGACCTTCTTTCGGGATCGCGGATGGACTGTACACACCCCCGCCTTGCGCCATCATGGCGGTGATCCGAAAGCAGACCCTGACCCCGGGCTGACTGAAACCAGCGTGTTGGATTATACCAATGACATAACGGAATTTGTACAGGGTCTGGACAGCAAGCCGGTTCTGCTGGGTCACGCCATCGCGGGTGTTGTTGCGCAGCAGGTGGCCTCACGCGGTTTGGCCAGCGCTATTGTTTTGATTAACCCTAATGCGCCCTGGGGCACGTTGCCTGAAACCGACGACGAACGCGCCGTGCCGCGGGCGTTGATGGAAGGCGGGGCCTTCTGGAAACAGCCCATGCGGGTTGAGTTCGACCTGATGGCGCCCTTTGCCCTAAATAAAATGGACGTGGCCCAGCAACACGCCGTGTTCGATCAATTGGGGGCTGAAAGCGGGCGCGTGATGTTCGAAATGTTCTTTTGGATGTTTGATGACGATCACGCGATAAAGGTCGATTTCGAAAAGGTCGACTGCCCGGTTCTAGTCGTTTCCGGTGCAGAAGACCGGGCGGTAAACCCCGACACCTGCCGCGCATTGGCAGAGCGGTACGGGAAACGCGGAACCTTTTTGCTGATTCCGGACCACGCACATTTTCTGTTTATGGAGCCGGGCTGGCAGGGGCCTGCTGAGCAAATCGAAAGCTGGCTTGGTCAACAGCCCATGTGAAACCGGGTTGACAAAAATCGGCGTTTTGGCCGAGATCGCGCCAAGTGAATAGGGCCAGAGACCCTTTTTGCGCATAGTATCTGCGGGAAAGGTCCGGGCATGACCCTGTTTGTCATCCTTATCATTCTGTCTGCGGCACTGCTGCATGCGGTCTGGAACGCCATCGTCAAGACAGCGGCGGATCGCACGACGATGTTGGGCCTTGTTGCTTTGGGCCACGTGTTGCCGGCAGCCGTGATGGTGATGGTCCTGCCATTGCCCAGTGCTGAAAGCTTTATCTACATCTTGCTCTCGACCGTTGTGCATTTCGGGTATTACTTCATGCTGGGCAAAGCCTATCAGCATGGCGATCTGAGTGTGGTCTACCCCATTGCGCGGGGCATCGTTCCGGCACTGGTTTCGCTTTGGGCGATGCTTCTGGTAGGGGAGGTGCTGCCCTTGCAAGCTTGGGGTGGCATTGCCCTGATTGCATTTGGCATTCAGCTGAGCAGTTGGAAGGCGCTGCGCTCGGGCGTGGGGCGCAGCGCGTTGGGCTTTGCGCTGGGCACCGGGTTCTGTATTTCGATCTACTCGGTTGTGGATGGGATCGGCGTTCGGCTGTCAGGCAATACGCTCAGCTATTGGGCCTGGGGGGCTTTCCTGCATCTGTTCATTGCAGGCTTTGTCGGGATTAAGAAGCGTGCAAGCTTGAGATACCTGCCGACCAAGGTCTGGATGACAGGCATTCTGGGCGGGCTGGTTTCGATGACCGCCTATGGGCTGGTGCTTTATGCCAAGAACTTTGCCCCATTGGGCGCTGTCTCGGCGCTGCGGGAAACCTCGGTCATCTTTGCTGCGCTGATCGGGTTCATCTTCCTCAAAGAAGGCAATTGGATACGACGGCTGGGGGCCGCCGTGCTCATGGCCGCTGGGGTTGCTTTGATTGGACTCGCTGTCTGATCAGGGGCGCAGCGCTTAGTTGTTGGTCGAGAATGTGCTCTGTGGTTTCCATTTCAAAGTGCCGTCGCTGTTGCGGTGGCAGCGCAGCAAGCGTTCCTGAACCGTGCTGACTGTGGTCGTGACTGTGTTATCGCCGACCATCAAGACAAAGGCGTCTTCGGAATAGGCCATGCCTTCGTAATAACAAAACCGGCTTTCGGCCCCGTCCGGAATGGGGGATGCAGTGCTGAGCATCTGCTGCGCAGGGGCTTGTGAGGCCAGCAGGGTCAGGGCCAGTCCGAAGGTTAAAGTTTTCATGTCGTCCTCCCGTCTTAAAATCGTAGTCGGTAAAAAATTATTGGACGCCCGGACCTCAAGCCATTGTTGGTATGTTGCGGTAAGTGTGAACGGGGTCAAAGGTTTAGGCAACAAGAAGTTGCCACCGTTCCTGCCTGCCAGCCTGTTGATGCCCAGGCACAGACCTGAGCTATCCTGTCCAATAGGGGGAATGCACCCCCTTGTTCAGTGGGACGCGGCTTCGGACTGTAGCTTTCTGAAATAGCTGATTGTTGCTTCCAACCCTTCCTTCAACTGCACCTTGGGTTCCCAGTTCAGCAAGGTCCGGGCCAGAGTGATGTCGGGCTGGCGTTGCTTGGGGTCATCCTGCGGAAGGTCCTTGAAACTGATCGGTGTGTCGGTGCCCACAAGCGCCTGAACCTCACTGGCCAGCTCGTTCATCGAGAATTCATTGGGATTGCCCAGATTGACCGGGCCGGTGACGTCTTTGTCGGTCTCCATCAACCGGATGAACCCTTCGATCAGATCATCCACATAACAGAAAGACCGGGTTTGTGTACCGTCGCCAAAGATCGTGATCGGCTCACCCGTCAGGGCCTGCATGATGAAGTTCGACACGACGCGCCCATCGGCAGGGTGCATTCGGGGGCCG
This sequence comes from Ruegeria sp. HKCCD7303, assembly GCF_013111185.1. Classification (GTDB taxonomy): domain Bacteria; phylum Pseudomonadota; class Alphaproteobacteria; order Rhodobacterales; family Rhodobacteraceae; genus Ruegeria. Next base: position 401,187 of record NZ_WVRE01000003.1, read on the forward strand.
TAGGTGTTGAAGATGCGAGCCACCTTGATCTCTAACCCCATCTGCCGGTGATAGTCGAAAAACAACGTCTCGGCGCAGCGCTTGCCCTCGTCATAGCAAGAGCGCGGACCAACCGGGTTGACGTTACCCCAATAATCTTCGGTCTGCGGATGGATGGTCGGATCGCCATAGACCTCAGAAGTTGAGGCCTGAAAGATCTTGCATTTCAGCCGCTTCGCCAGCCCCAGCATGTTGATCGCGCCATGCACGCTGGTCTTGGTCGTCTGCACCGGGTCGTGCTGGTAATGCACGGGTGAGGCCGGACAGGCGAGGTTATAGATTTCGTCGACCTCCACAAACAGCGGGAAGGTTACATCATGGCGCTTGAACTCGAACCGCGGGTTGTTGTGCAGATGGTCAATGTTGCGCTTGGTGCCGGTGAACAGGTTGTCGACACACAAAACCTCGTGCCCCTGATCCAGAAGCCGGTCGCACAGATGCGAGCCCAGAAACCCGGCCCCACCGGTTACGAGAACACGTTTTCGACTGTCATAAAGGCGGGCCATTGCAAATCCTTAATCGTTAAATCCAAGCCAGCTTGTCACAGGGAAGCCGGGTCTTGGTTTGATTAGTAAACCGAAGATGTTTGAATTGCAGTAGATTTTGGTTTTTTGAGGGCGCGTGTGGTGTTGGTGTGTCCCAAGTTCACCTAACATGTGAAGCGGGGCAATATGCCAGCAAGGCCCAAGATTCATAGCGAAGTAGAAGAAGTAGAGTAGGTGCCTTCAAATCGCTCGACAAAAGAAACACTATGGGTGCAAGTACCCATCTTACGCTTACCAAAGTACTTATTTTCCCTTCTCATTTGGAGGAAGCTCAGGTTTCAATTTCTCAATCACGCTTTCTATGTCACCTACTCGTTTGCCCGAAAGGTATCCTTTCCCAACTTTGTAAATACTAGAAAACGCAACCCAAGCGCAGACGAAAAGGCAACCGACAAAGAAACTCTGGATATTGTCCGCAGGGATCCCCCATATTGGATTAAAGCTGGAGGTTACCAAGGCAGCTAGAATCGAAACCCCAATCCCGACCGGTGCCCAAAGCGATCTTTGTTCACTTACGCATTCTTTGTGTTCGGTAAGAACCAGTCTTAATCTGTCGACAGTAACGTAGATCAATTCTTGACCTGTGTTGTCGAATGTTTTGTCAACAGGAACGGAAGTAGGAGTGACGTTTATCTGGTCAGTCATTTTTGTTTTCCTCCAGCATCAGCTGAAGAGTGACGTCGTTAACACTACCGATTGTTTTGTTCGAGCATAGAAAGAGAATTCTCTGACCAGTTTTCGTTACGCCCAACTCAAGTGGTTCAGTAGTTGCGGTCCCTAAGCTGTTGTTCCAATTGATCAATTCTATAGTGGGAACGCCGTCTATTCTGTCAACTTTCAAACGTTGTTCTCGATTGTTCGAATGGTTCGAAAACTTAACTGCAATTTCTAAGTTCGCGAAGTCGTTTTTTATCGAAAACAATGCAACTTCGTCGTTTGGTGTAAGTAGAGACCCAGCAAAGATTACCGTGTTCTTTCCAACCTTCATTTGGTTTTTATTCCTTCGAATACCTAAACATCCAACTCCTCCACAAACCGCGCGTTCTCCTGAATGTATTGGAACCGCAGTTCGGGTTTTTTGCCCATCAGACGCTCGACCAGGTCGCCGGTCTCGCCGGGTTCGTCCTCGTCGATGGTGACCCGGATCAATTTCCGGGATTTGGGGTCCATCGTGGTCTCTTTCAGGTCCTTGGCATCCATCTCGCCCAGCCCCTTGAAGCGCGAGACGTCGATCTTGCCCTTGCCGCCCAGACCTTTTTCAAGCCATTCGTCCCTCTCGGCCTCGTCCAGACAATAGACGCGCTTGGCGCCTTGGGTCAGGCGGTAGAGGGGCGGGCAGGCGAGGTACAGGTGGCCCGCGTCGATCATCGGGCGCATCTGGGTAAAGAAGAACGTCATCAGCAGCGAGGCGATATGCGCCCCGTCCACATCCGCGTCGGTCATGATGATGACCTTGTCATAGCGCAGGTCGTCGACGTTGAATTTGGTGCCAAGACCCACACCCAGCGCTTGGGTCAGATCGTTGATCTCGGCGTTGGTGCCCAGTTTCGAACTGGCCGCGCCCAGCACGTTCAGAATCTTACCGCGCAGGGGCAGTAGGGCCTGCGTTTTTCGGTCCCGACCCATTTTTGCCGAACCGCCCGCAGAATCGCCCTCGACGATGAATAATTCCGTGCCGTCCCGTGTTGAACTACTACAGTCCACCAACTTGCCGGGAAGACGAAGTTTCTTAGTGGCGGACTTGCGTTGTGTTTCCTTCTCGGCCCGTCGGCGCAGGCGTTCCTCAGCTCGCAGGATGAGGAAATCCAGGATCGCGCCGGCGGATTTCGTGTCGGCGGCCAACCAGTTGTCGAAATGGTCTCGGACCGAGTTTTCGACCAGCCGCTGGGCCTCGACCGTGGCCAGACGGTCTTTGGTCTGGCCTACGAATTCCGGTTCGCGGATAAAGCAAGATACCAGCGCGCAGCCGCCGGTGATCAAGTCATCGCGAGTGATCTGACCGGCCTTCTTGTTGTTGATCAGTTCTCCGTAAGCCTTGATCCCCTTTAGGATCGCGGCCCAGAACCCCGCCACATGGGTGCCGCCTTCGGGCGTGGGCACGGTGTTACAGTAGGATTGGATGAACCCATCGCGCGAGGGCGTCCAGTTGATCGCCCATTCGACCTTACCGGGGGTTCCGAATTTTTCGTTGAAATCGACGGTACCTGCAAAGGGCTGCTCGGCATAGGTGGACGAGCCGTTCATCGTCTCTTTCAGGTAATCCGACAGGCCGCCGGGGAAGTGGAAGGTGGCCTCGGTCGGTGTTTCACCGTCGTCGATGGCGGATTTCCAGCGGATTTCGACGCCCGAGAACAGGTAGGCCTTGGAGCGGATGGATTTGAACAGGCGTGCGGGTTTGAACTTGTGGTGGCCGAAGATGTCCGCATCCGCGTGAAAGGTGACGGTCGTGCCGCGCCGGTTGGGGGCCGCGCCGACCTTTTCCACGGGGCCCAGCGGAACACCACGTGAGAACCGCTGTTCGAAAAGCGTCTTGTCACGCGCCACCTGCACGACCATTGAATCCGACAGCGCGTTCACCACGGATGCACCCACACCGTGCAGACCGCCCGAGGTCTGGTATGCCTTGCCCGAGAATTTACCACCCGCGTGCAGGGTACACAGGATAACCTCAAGCGCGGATTTGTCGGGGAACTTGGGGTGCGGATCAATCGGAATGCCGCGCCCGTTGTCGCGCACGGTCAGCGCGTAATCCGCGTGCAGCTCGACCTCGATCCGGTTGGCATGGCCCGCCACTGCCTCGTCCATCGAGTTGTCGAGGATTTCAGCCACCATATGATGCAGCGCGCGCTCATCGGTGCCGCCGATATACATGCCGGGGCGTTTGCGGACCGGTTCCAGCCCTTCAAGCACCTCGATCGAGGAGGCGTCATAGGTATTGGTCGCTTCGGGCGTCAACAGATCGTCGGGCATGGGTGCTGCTCTTGTTTTTGAGTTTCTCCTATTATGGCAGGTGATGTGGTCCGGGGGAAGAGGGGCGCGAGGTGTTGTGGAAGCTTTGGGTTGCGCTGGGCACCAAACGGACTCATTGCTGTGCTTGCGACGCCTGGCTTTGCTTTTGACAGCGCTGCAGGATTTGACGGCCGTTCGTCTAATCGCTCATACTTTTGAGAACGCGTTGATAGAACGCGCCTTGTGCATCCTCACCAATAGGTCCCTCGACCCATTCCCGGTCCAAATTCAGTGCTCCTGCGGGTACGATTTGCCGGGCTATTTCGGGCGGTGTGGTTTCGCCAGACGTTCCACCTTCCCAGTCGTGAAAGGCTGACGAATACCGCACGACGGCTCCGCTCGTCGGCAAGTTGAGCAAGCCGCCTTCGGCAAAGAACATCAAACCGTCGCCCATTTCTTCCCCGATGAGTTTGAGTCGATGTCCCAAACGATGTTTCAGGATGGCTACAAACACGATCGCTGCGGAGAACGTGAATTTATCGACAAGCACCACAACCTGCTCAATTGCGCTTTGCGAAATCGCCTCGATCAAGGGCATCGCCATAAGAAAATTGCCGCCGGTGTTTCCGCGAACGTCAATTAAGAGCGTTTTGTTTGAGCAGGCTCTCACGCGGTCCGCTGCACCTGAGATGGCTTTAGGAAGTGCAGTTTCACCAGGGTCAAAGAAACTTGGCAACTGCATCGAAAGCCCAAGCCCTTGCCAGCCCTTTATCGCTACGAAGGTTTCGGGTTCCCAGGCGGGATCAGTCTTGCCGTGCTCGTTTCTGGGGTAGAGCGACGAGGCAGGAACAGTATTTCTGTTCGCCATTTTCAGTTTGGTTATCTGCCCATTTTTGTTCCGCACACGATACTCGGTCGTCGCGTCTTTTGCAGAAAAACCCAAACGTGCCAATGCGTATGGCCAAGCCAGAAGAAGCGGTCCGACGACCCGTTTTCTTTGGGACGTTCCCGCCAGAAATTTCTCTGCCGCGGCTTCGATTTGGCTCAAAGCCGCACCGTTGACTGCTATCAACTCTCCTCGCAGTGCAGTTTCTCCTGATGCCGCCGCAATGACTTGAACGGAACGCCCTATGCTCACAAACCTCAGCGGTAGCACCGAGATCGCATCATTCGGGATCAGCCGTGTGTGACCATTGTTTGGAAGTGCCAACAGGCGCATCGCGGACAACAAAAAAGCGTCAATGGAGCCCGCCAAAGCGCATCGCCGGCAGTCATTGATGTAGCTGTCTACTTCAGCCTCATTGACCCGCCGAAAACTGGGATCGGTTGGCAGGACAGTTTCCAAAATTAGCTTCAAGTCTTGCGTCAGCGGCATGAATGACACTGCGCATGAACGCTCATCTATGTCCAGATTGGGCTCATCGTCGTGATTTGCCGAATTCGTCTCGCCACCAGCTCAAAGCGCTCATAGTCTCTGGCCATTAAGCAAACACTACAACAGGACCCCAAATGAGCTGGATCAAAACCATCCCCTTCGCTGAGGCCACGGGCAGGCTGCGCAAACTCTACGACCGTGTGACAGGCCCAGACAACAATGTGGACAACATCATGATGGCGCACAGCCTGCGGCCGCATTCGATGGAAGGTCATATGGCGATCTACAAGGCAGTGCTGCATCACTCGGGCAACAAGATCCCGAAATGGTTTCTTGAGGTCCTGGGCGTGTGGGTGAGCTCTCTGAACCGTTGCGGGTACTGCGTGGAACATCATTTTGCCGGCTTACAGCGGTTACTTGGCGATGAAGCGAAAGGCAAAGCGATCCGGGCGGCGATTGAGGCGCGCGATCCGGCTGCTGCTCCGCTGGATGCAGCGCAGCTGGCTGCCATGATCTATGCCCGTAAACTGACCGAAACGCCGGGGGATATGGTCGAGGCGGATGTGATCGCCCTGCGCGAGGCCGGATGGGACGACGGAGAGATCCTTGAGGTCAATCAGGTCTGTTCGTACTTCTCTTATGCAAACCGGACGGTGCTGGGGTTGGGATGTTCAACCGATGGCGACGAATTGGGTTTGTCGCCGAACAATTCTGACAACCCCGACGATTGGGGGCATCGTTAAGACACTAGAAAGGTCAGGCCGTTTGGACCCAATCCAGAATGGCCTGTGCAACGTCCTGCGGTTTTTGGTGATGCAGCCAGTGATCAGTTTCAGGGATCGTGATCCGGGTTAGGTTGGGCGCGAAGGTTTCCAAGCCTTCAGTTGCCTCGGGCAAAAGGGCTTTGTCATCTGGTCCCCAAAGCAACAAATGCGGACATCGGACGTGCAGTCGATCAAAGGGTAGATCCGGCAGGTCTGTTGCGGGAAGCCCCGGCTGAGCGACAACCAGTGGAGAGGCGCGATACCAGTTCAGCATCGCCTCTAACCGGTCTGGTCGCGCCCATTCGACTCGGTATTCGGCCATCCGGCTTTCGATCAGCCAATCCAGTCCCATGCCGTGGCGAAAGAACCTTTCAAGCAATGCAAAGTTGTTTTCGGACAATTTTTGCGCTGCATCGGGCGCCCGCAGTTGGTTGATGTATTGCGAGGCCTCTGATTGCGCACCGCCTGCGGCCATGGCGCGTTGAAACGGAACCGGATGCACGCCGTTGGCTATGATAAGTTGCCTCACGAGATCTGGCCGATACATTGCAAGGCCATAGGCCACCGACGCGCCCCAGTCATGACCTAGTATGGTAAACGGTGCACCGTGGCTCTGAATCAAAGCGGCCATGTCGGACACCAGTTGAGATAGGGCATAGCTCTGCACCCCTTCAGGGCACCAGCTTTGGCCATATCCACGTTGGTCCGGTGCAATGCAGTAGAAGCGATCCGCCAGATAAGGGGCGAGATCCGCCCACGCGCCGCCGAATTCCGGGAAACCATGCAGCATCAAAAGCGGTGGCGCTTCCGGTTTGCCCCAAGTTCGGACGTAAAATGGCTGGCCATTGAGGTTGGCAAAAGATGTGTGCATCGGAACCTCTGATCCGCTGAGGAATTTATGGGTTTTTGAGGCATCAATTTGACACCAATCAAAGCGGATATTCGGCGTTTCTGCTAGCCCTCATTCAGGACAGCAGAAAAAGGATAAGTTGTATGGAAGCCATTGCTCCGGTCGAAGCAAAATCCCCTCAGATCAAAGCCGTAGAGGTCGAGGCGGCAAACGCGGCAGAACCCAGCCCCGAAAAGATCCGGCAGGCGTTCGAAAGCGGAAAATACCCCTATGGCCGCAAGATGGCGCGGTCGACCTATGAGGCGCAGAAGGCAAAGCTGCAGGCGGAGCTTTTGAAGGTTCAGCTATGGGCGCAGGACACGGGGCAGCGTTTTGTTTTGTTGTTCGAAGGCCGCGATGCCGCTGGCAAGGGCGGTACGATCAAACGGTTTATGGAACACCTGAATCCGCGTCAGGCGCGTGTGGTCGCTTTGAACAAACCGACCTGGGAAGAAAAGGGGCAGTGGTACTATCAGCGCTACCTTCAGGAACTGCCGACGGTTGGGGAAATGGTGTTCTATGACCGGTCTTGGTACAACCGCGCGGGTGTTGAGCGGGTGATGGGATTCTGCTCGCCTAACGAGTATCTGGAATTCATGCGCCAGACGCCGGAACTGGAACGGATGCTGGTGCGCTCGGGTATTCAGCTGTACAAGTACTGGTTCTCGGTCACGCAGGAAGAGCAGCAGCGCCGTTTCAAAAGCCGCGAGACCGATCCTCTGAAGCAGTGGAAGCTGTCGCCGATCGACAAGGCCAGCCTCAGCAAATGGGACGACTATACCGAGGCGAAAGAGGCGATGTTCTTTTATACAGACACCGCAGACGCGCCATGGACGATCATCAAGTCGAATGACAAGAAACGCGCGCGCCTGAATTGTATGCGTCATTTCCTGTCGACGCTGGATTACCCAGGCAAGAACTTGAACGTAGTGGGGGAGCCTGATCCATTGATCGTTGGACAAGCCCACCACGTCATCCACCGGTCCGAGCATATTCTGGGCGCAACATTGCATCCGGATGCCCGCTAATCCTCAACGCGCCCGTTTTTAATGGTGAGGCGGGCGCTATAGTCTCATAGTGAAATTTTATTGATCCGCTCTTGTCCCGCGCCAAGCCCGCGCATATGGCTGGTGCAATGACAAAAGTGATGACATACCCCGCCCATTTTCGGGCGATTGCCGTGCTTGGCTTGCCGCTGGTCGGTGGTCATCTGGCGCAGTTTGCCATCGGTTTGACCGATACCATCATGCTGGGTTGGTACGGGGTCGAGGCACTTGCTGCGGTCACGTTGGCCAGCAGCTATTACTTTGTGCTGTTTTTGTTTGGGGCCGGGTTCGGCTGGGCGGTCATGCCAATGGTTGCCACCGCTGCGGCGGAAGGGGACGAAACCAGCATCCGCCGCTCAACCCGCATGGGTCTTTGGCTGTCTTTGCTGTACGCAATAGTGGTCATGCCGTTGCTGTGGTGGTCTTATCCAATCCTGATCGCCATGAAGCAGGAGCCGCAGGTTGCTGAAACAGCATCCGAGTATTTGCGCGTAGCTGGTTGGGGGTTGTTTCCGGCCCTTATCGTGATGGTGCTCAAATCCTACCTTGCGGCCTTGGAGCGAACGCAGATCGTGCTGTGGATCACAGTCGCGGCGGCATTTGTGAACGCGGTGACCAACTATGCGCTGATCTTCGGCAATTGGGGGGCACCGGAATTGGGTGTGATGGGTGCAGCAATCGCCTCAATCGCGACGCAGGTCGTTTCGCTAATCGCTGTTGTCATCTACGTTGTTCGAACACTGCCGGAACACAGCCTTTTTCAGCGTTTCTGGCGACCGGATTGGGAGATGTTCGCCAGTGTATGGAAGCTTGGGGTCCCGATTGGCCTGACCACGTTGGCCGAGGTGTCGCTGTTTGCAACATCGGCTGTGATGATGGGTTGGTTGGGGCAGGTTCCGCTGGCGGCGCATGGGATCGCGCTGAACCTCGCGTCGGCCACTTTCATGGTGCATCTGGGGTTGTCAAATGCGGCCACCATCCGGGCCGGAAATGCGCTTGGACGTCGGGATCGGGCGCATCTGGAGAAAGGCGCAATTGCGGTGACGGGCATGTCGCTGGTTATGTCTGTTTTCACAGTCATCCTGTTTCTGACCTGTGCTGAACCATTGATTTCCCTGTTCATGGAGGCGGATGATCCCCAGCGTGGACAAATCCTGGCCATTGGAACCGGGTTGTTGGCAATGGCAGCTTTGTTTCAACTGGTCGATGGGGCGCAGGTCATTGCGCTGGGCCTGCTGCGCGGGTTGCAGGATGCCAAGATTCCCATGGTCATGGCAGCGCTCAGCTATTGGGTCGTTGGAATCCCGGCGTCGTACTATTTTGGTTTTGTCCGTCAGATGGACGGCATCGGTGTCTGGCTTGGGCTGGTGCTCGGTCTGGCCTTCGCAGCCGTGTTGTTGATGGCCCGGTTCTGGATGCACTCGGTTCGTCAAATGCCCGCAGCGGCTGAGCCAGCTTAATCCTTGCTCAGCCGGTCTGCCTTTTTACGAACCAGGACGGTGCGCAGGTCATGCATTGCCATAAGCAACCTGTCAGTCACGTCTTCCAATTGCGCGTCAGTTGCCTTGGACTGAGCCCATTGTGTGGTCAGGTTCAGGTAGTCCACGGCGCGGTGTATGTCGTCGATATCGCGCTGGGCCAACAAGGCCTGGCGCTCTTGCATCCACCGGTCGATTTCAGCGTGATCCTGGTCTGAAAGTGTTCGCTGTCCTTGCGGTTTGACGTCGCCATTTCGGATATTGATGACCGCAATCTGGTCCATCTCAATTCGACGTTGGCGATTTTCCGTATCGACCCGAAACACTGCAGCCCCGTTTTCACGGATGCGAAAGTAATATTCGGGAAGATCGGCAGACATGGTCACCTCAAGGAAGCACAGAAACGCTGAATGCGGCTGCAAGCCTCGGTCAGCGCCGCATCGGACGTAGCGTAGCTGACCCGGAAATTTGGCGAAAGACCAAAGGCAGCGCCGAAGACAATGGCAACATCTGCCTCTTCCAACAGGGCAGTAGCAAAAGCTTCGTCCGTGTCGATGACCGTTCCGGCAGGAGTTGTTTTACCAATCAGCCCGGCGATTGAGGGATAAACATAAAACGCACCCTCCGGCGTCGGGCAGGTGATGCCGTCGATCTCGTTCAGCATCCGCACGACAAGATCGCGGCGGCGTTTAAACATCTCGTTATTTGGGGCCAGAAATTCCTGCGTGCCGTTCAACGCCTCAACCGCTGCCCATTGGCTGACCGTACAGGGGTTCGACGTGGATTGAGACTGGATTTTGCGCATCGCCGCGATGATCTCGACCGGACCTGCGGCATAGCCGATGCGCCAACCCGTCATCGCATACGCTTTGGAAACCCCGTTGCAGGTGAGCGTCCGGTCATACAGGCGGGGCTCCACTTCGGCGGGGGTGCAGAATTCAAACCCGTCATAAGCAAGGTGCTCATACATATCGTCCGACATGATCCAGACATGGGGATGGCGCATCAAAACATCTGTCAGCTCTTTCAGCTCTTCACGGCTATAGCCCGCACCGGTGGGGTTCGATGGAGAGTTAAAGATAAACCATTTGGTTTTTGGCGTGATCGCTGCTTCAAGCTGATCGGCAGTCAGTTTGAAATTGGTTTGCAGCGACGTTTCCGCAATCACCGGCGTACCACCCGCCAGCAAGACCATATCTGGATAGCTGACCCAGTAAGGGGCGGGGATTACGACCTCATCACCCTCATTCATCGTGGCCATCAGAGCGTTGTACAGCGTCTGCTTGCCACCGGTGCCTACCGAGATTTGCGCAGGCGCATAGTCCAGCCCATGATCACGCTTCATCTTGGCGCAAGCTGCCTGTTTCAGCTCGGGGATACCGTCGGGTGCGGTGTACTTGGTCTTTCCTGCTGCGATGGCCGCAACGGCTGCGTCTTTTATGTTCTGTGGCGTGTCGAAATCTGGCTCACCCGCGCTGAGGCCGATAACGTCTCGCCCGGCGGCCTTCAATTCGGCTGCTTTTGCCGTCATGGCGATGGTGGGCGATGGTTTGACGCGTGACAGTGTCGCAGACAGGAAACTCATAGTCGGCCTCGGTTTGTATGTTCAACCCGACTGTCATAGGGTGCGCCTGAAAGACGTTCAAGTTGTATAGAAACTCTGAATTGGAGACCCAAGTGACTGATGAAAACGACTGGTATGGTCCGGATTCTGCGACATTTGGGGATCGCCTGGCAGGGGCGCGCGAAGCTGCGGGCATGACACAGGTGCAATTGGCGCGTCGACTTGGGGTAAAAAAGGCAACTGTTTCCGATTGGGAAAACGATCTGTCCGAGCCTCGGGCGAACCGCTTGTCGATGATGGCCGGGATGGTCAACGTGTCGATCATGTGGCTTCTGACCGGTGAAGGCGAAGGCATGGATGCTCCGGTCGAAGAAGGTGAAGGCGGCATGGAGTTGTCTACCGCAGTCGCTGAGTTGCGCGCCATTCGCGGGGAAATGCGCGCCTGCGCCGAGCGTGCGGCGCGGCTTGAGAAGAAAATGCGCCTGATGTTGGAGCAGAAGCATTGAGCGAACCCCGGGAGGTGCGGATCAAGCGTATGAAAATGCGCTCGATGCGGCGTGGAATCAAGGAAATGGATATTATCCTGTCGGCCTATGCAGATCGCAATCTCGCCGACATGGACGACGCTGGGTTGGATGTCTTTGACGCGCTGCTTCATGAAAACGATCAGGATCTTTATCAATGGGTGACAGGGCAGGTGCCGCCGCCTCAAAAGTTCGCAGATCTTGTGTCGAACATCGCGCAAACTTTTCAGAAGTAAGGGACATTCCAACTTAACTGAATTTTCGGACTTTCCATTCATCGTGTCCCAAACAGCACGACTGAATCGGAGGGTCGGATGAGTATGGAAATGCAGGTCTCCGGACCGGGAACCAAGGGCTTTATGACCAGCTATCTTGAGGCGCTGGCCCTTGTGGAACGGTTGCACAGGTTGCTGTTGGACGTCATCAAGGATGAGTTTGAGCGCGTCGGCGTATTGGAAATCAACGCTGTACAGGCGCTGCTGTTGTTCAACATTGGTGATCATGAAGTCACGGCGGGTGAATTGAAAAGCCGCGGCTACTATCAAGGCAGCAATGTCAGCTACAACCTTAAGAAACTGGTTGAGATGGGATATATGCACCACCAACGGTGTGAGATCGACCGCCGATCCGTGCGCGTGCGCCTGACGCCGCGTGGCAGGGAAATCCGCGATATCGTTTCCGATCTGTTTGCGCGCCATGCCGAAGGTCTTCAGGGCAGGGGGGTGCTGGAACTGGAAGGGATTGAAGACATCACGACATCGCTACGCCGCGTCGAACGGTACTGGACCGACCAAATCAGGTATATCTACTGATCAGGGCTGGCTTCGGACAGAACGAGACTGTCTAGTTCTCGGATCAGTTTGCGGGTCATGGCCTCTGCGTAGGCCTCAAACCCGAGGGCGACTTCAACGAACGCGTTTGGACCGGATATAACCCACGTATTGTAGTAAGCCGACAGTTCTCCAACTTGCACATAGCGCCTGTCACCTGAACTTGGATCATCCGCACCAATAACAAGCCCATTGATCGTAACACCGCTGTCGCGCAAGGCTGTTCGCACATCTCGCGGATGAGGTCCGAGGTTGTGTTTGCCGTCACCGGATAAATCCAGGGTGCGCCGCCAGCATGTTCTTTGCTGGTTCAGCAGGTCCACCCCAAACACCATAGCAGCGCCCACTGCCGTCCCTTGGGCCGTCGCCTTTCGCGAGGTTTGGATGAGGCGCTGGCTGATTGCATTCAGATCGGCAGCGGTTTGAATTTCGGTCCAGTTCAGTAGCATCCTCTCATGCCCTGGTTCCGTCCATTCAAAAATCGCCAACCGCATGGATGTTGAACCGTTCGCCAGCATCAGTTGGCTTACTTCGGGATCGCGCAGAGCAGCAGCCAAACCTTCGACCTGCAACCTGTATTCACCGCTATCGACAGATGCCGACACATCCAGACCCAAAGCCAAGGCATGCCGGCATTGTGCAAGGGCGGGCTCTGAAAACAGGCAAAACAGAATGACCAGCAGGCGCGCCGTCATTGGTCGTCGACCTGTACTGAACCAATTTGCAGCCCGCTCAGTTCCCGCTCCAGTTTTCTACGCATCGCGCGTTCGAAGTCTTCAAAGCCTTGTGCGACTTCCAGAAAGGCGCCCGGGCCATGCAGGACGTTGTTTTCGAAAAAAGGGATGAGAAAAAGTTCCCCTTCGAAATCAGCGGCGTTTATCACCAGGCCATTGACGACGATGTCATGGTCAAAGAACCGTTGATACGCGATTTGGGGTCCATAGCCGTCATTGTTGGACCCGTCTCCTGACAGATCTATGGTGTGAAATAGACAGGGAGGCGCGCTTTGGAATAGTTCTGCCCCGAACCGCAAAGCGTGCCCCATGGCCGTTGCCAAGCCTTCATTGGACCGGATCGACTGACTTATCCGGGTCGCCGCAGCCGCAAGATCTCTGTGATTTTCGATCAAGTGCCAGTCGAGGATAACGTGCTGGGTACTTTGCCCGCTCCATTCATAGACGGCCAATGCAACAGGTAGAGGAGATGAGAAGAAAGCTTCTTGCACTTCAGGTGCCAGAAGTGCCGCAGCCAGTCCCTGTCGCTGCAAAATGTCTTCCGCGTCGTCGACCGAAACTGAAATGTCCATCGCCAGGGCCAGTGCCAAACGGCACTGCTCGGCCTGGATTGGGCTGGTCACAAGGGCCAGCCCCAGTGTTATGACCCACCTGATCACCAGTGGCCAGTGCTCTCCATGCTGGCCCAGGGCTCGGCCGGCTCAAGCGCGTCGCCATTTTGCAGCAACTCAACCGAGATGTTGTCAGGTGAACGGACAAACGCCATGCGCCCATCGCGAGGAGGGCGATTGATGGTCACGCCATTGTTCTGCAAATGCTGGCACACTTCGTAGATGTTATCGACACCATAAGCCAAGTGTCCAAAATGACGGCTGTCGCTGGGCAGGTCATCATCGCCATCCCAGTTGTACGTCAGCTCAATCGGAGCGTCTTCCTGGCCGGGAGGGGCCATGAAAATCAATGAGAACCGCCCCGCTTCGCTGTCATACCGACGCGTTTCCTTGAGACCCAAAAGCTCATAAAACGCTATGGATTTTTCCAGATCCTTCACCCGGACCATAGTGTGCAGATATGTCAGCGCCATTGCGGCCATCCTTTTTCGATTAGTTTTGCCAGCAACTTAGCGCACTGGTTTGATGTGTCGAGAGCGCCCTGCGACCGAAATCAAAAATTGCGCAGGTTGCGGCATATATCGCGGTTCCGATGCTGCGATTAGCGAGATATAGTAGAAGGCGACTCATTGCCAGAAAGGAAGATTTCATGCCGCTGTCCGCCGACCACCAGGCCGAGATCGAAGCGCAACGCGCCCAATCGCATCCAACACGTCGCGTCGTTTCAGCGGGAATGGAAGACCATTTGTACACCGCTCATCAGGTTCTGGACCACGGCTTTGTCCGCGTGATCGACTATATGGGCGATGACGCAGCGATCTGTCAGGCAGCCCGTGTTTCTTACGGCAAAGGCACCAAATCGGTTCAGAACGACGAAGGACTGATCCGGTATTTGATGCGGCACTGGCATTCGACCCCGTTCGAAATGTGCGAGGTCAAACTGCATGTAAAACTGCCCGTTTTCGTGGCGCGTCAGTGGATTCGGCATCGCACGGCCAATGTGAACGAATACTCAGCGCGTTATTCGATTCTGGATCGCGAGTTTTATATCCCTGCACCCGAACATGTGGCAGCACAGTCTGAGGTGAACAATCAGGGTCGCGGATCAGCGTTGGAAGGCGAAGAAGCCGCCCGTGTCCTGGAAATCCTGAAAGCTGACAGCACCCGCTGCTACGACAATTACGAGGCCATGATCAGCCAGGATGGGCAACAGGGTCTGGCGCGTGAACTGGCCCGGATGAACCTTCCTGCGAATATCTACACACAGTGGTATTGGAAGGTCGACTTGCACAATCTGTTCCATTTCCTGCGTCTGCGTGCGGACCCTCATGCGCAATACGAAATCCGCGTATATGCGGATGCGATGTGCAAGATCGTCGCCGACTGGGTGCCGTTTGCTTACAAAGCGTTCGAGGATTACCGGTTGGGCGCAGTCAACCTTTCCGCGCAGATGGTGGAGAGCCTTCGGAACATGTTGGCTGGCGAGACGGTCACGCAAGAAAACTCTGGCATGACTGCCCGTGAATGGCGCGAGTTCGAAGCGATCATTCGTAAGTAATGCGCATTAACGCATAGCACTTGTCTATACATTGTGTCATGGAATCGTTACGTTGGTTCCATGACCCATGTTTTTAAAACTGCTTTTTGTTTGGTCTTTGGCCTAGCTTTGCCAGCGCAGTCTCAGTCTCCTATCGCTGAAATTCTCTGTGAGCCGACGCCCCGGTTGCACCAGAAATTAAAAGGCCAATTTGCGTCCAAGCGCGTGGCCACTGGCGTTCGTGGACCTGAACAAATCATGGAAGTTTGGTCAAACCAGCGCGGCGATTGGACGATGGTAGTGACCTATGCGACCGGCACGTCCTGCATCGTTGCCATGGGCGACAACTGGTTTTCTCACGACAGGTCAAAGCCCGCGCGAGGGTAATGGAACAATTCCGGTGGGGGGCGGGTGACGGCCGGAAATTGGCCGTCATCCTGAAATTTTTCACTCCGCGCGAGGCGGGTGGCGTTACAACGGCTTCAAATCAGCTGCCATTTGGCGGCCGTCGCGTCCGTCCTGCAACTCGTATGAGACTTTTTGATTGTCTGCGAGTCCGGTGAGGCCGGACCGTTCTACGGCCGAGATATGAACAAACACATCCTTGCCCCCCTCATCAGGGGCAATAAACCCATAGCCTTTCGTGGTATTGAACCATTTCACGGTGCCGGTTGGCATGTCCCGTGTCTCCTTCTACTTACGCATTGTCCCACAAATTGGTGGGGGCTGTGGTTGGCGTCATCGTAAACCCAACTGTTTCGCGTTTGCAGAACAGTCCAATTTACATGTTTCACCTTTTTCAACATTGCACGGTGAAGTAAAAAATCAAGAATAACTGCCAAAAACGGGCGTGATTGCCTAAAATCGAAGCACGAGCGGGAGTATCAAAAAGATGAAGCTTTATGGGTTAAAGACTTGCGACACGTGTCGTAAGGCTCTGAAATCGTTGCCAGATGCAGAGCTTGTTGATGTCCGGCAGGATGGTGTTCCGGGCTCTGTGCTGTCGCAAGCTTTTGTCGAGTTCGGCAATGCTCTGCTCAATACCAGGTCAACCACTTGGCGCGGTTTGGACCAGAGCCAGCGCGAAAAAGCACCGATGGAGCTGCTAAAAGAACACCCGACGTTGATGAAGCGCCCGTTGATCGAGAAGGACGGTAAGCTTCTGTTGGGCTGGACCGCTGAAACCCGCACCCAGCTTGGCATTTCCTAAATGGGTGCTTATTTGCCCAAGATCAGAAGTGAGGATTTTCAATGCGCAATGCCGCAATGATTTTGGGCGTTATTGCCGGGCTGATCGGTATGATCGTCGGTTTTTTCGGGTATGCCAAAGTGGTTGTCGTCGACCATGTTGGCGAGATTGATGGGGTTTTAAGCCAGGTCGATAACCCTGGCCTGATCCAGGCCCTTTCGATTATCGCGCCCTTGCTGGCGATTGCCGGAGGGGCAATGGCGCCTGCGCGAGCTCTGATTGGTGGGGTTTTGCTGCTGATTTCAGCCGGTACTATGTACTATGCGTTTGGGTTTGGTGTCTTCACCATGTTCCCGATCGCATTCGCCAGCGTTGCGGGCTTCCTTGGGCTGGCGGCAGGAAAACCGGACCAGCCCAAAGCACATTTCTAGATCATTTCAGGCGCAGGAGACGGTCCAGCGAAAGCGGTCCTGCGCCGTTGATCACAATGACCAGCATCAGGAAGGTCCACAATGTGCGCTGATCCATGATAGAGGGAGCCGCGTCGAACAGGCTGCCCAGTTTCACGCCGTGGCCGGTGACGTCAACCAGGGTTTGCACCCATATGAATCCAATCATTCCCAACGCGGCAAGGCGTGTGAAAAGCCCAACCAGCAGCAGGGCAGGCAGAACAAATTCAGCGACTGTTCCGAAGAAAATGACGATACGCTGGAAGAATGTCATCTGCGAAACATCCCACAGCACCGCTTCCGCAGCCTTGGGGAAAATCTGGCCGAAGGCTCCGCTGGATGGCGAAAAGATCGAACCGTCGATCTTCAGCATGGCTGAGTTCCAGTAGTAAACCAACAGAACTGCAATGAAGACCAGCCGGGCAAGTGTCGGAGTCAGCCAGTTGGACGCATTGTCCACCTTCTCAAGAGCAGAGTTGTGAAGTGAGATCAGGGCAGTCATGTCTTCGGCCTTTCGATAGTCACGGAAGTTACAGCACCGCCCTGCAAAAGCAGTGCCAGAGTGGTTCCCAGGTCAAACTCGGGTGCCTCGGCAGCGGCTTTTTCGAACGCTGCACCGATTGTGTCCCCGTTTTGCATATGGCCAATCCAGTCGGCCCCGCCTGACGGCAGCAAATGAGGATCAGGATCGTATTTAGGGCGCGTGATCAGTACGTCCTCGGCGCGCGCCTGAGGTTTTGGCGCGTCGGCTTCGGAGTTGAAACGCCAGATCGAATGAATCGGCCAGTCCGATCGGATCACGTGCATGGCTGGGGCAAATTGCAATCGCGCCTGCATCACCTGTTCAGGATCAACTGCCAATGCATCTGCGGGTGCAGGTTGACTGTCTGCCGCGTGGTAGGACCGGCGCAAGGCCAATTCCAACCGGGCAATGTCGGGCAAGTATCCAAGATGGGCAAGCTGCTGCATTCCGGCCAGAAAACCAGGAAATGCCTCGCCATAGAACATCATGAGCGGAGATGACGGGGGATGTTGGCGCAGGAATATCCCGGCCAATCCGTCCATGTTCTGCGGGCCCAACAGCTTGGTGATAACGGGGAAGGCCTGATGCATTGCTTCGGTCAGGGAAACCGCGACGTTGTTGCGGTACACACTAAACCTGCGGCCCGCCGGTTGCGCCTCAGCGTCTAGCAACCCATCTGGAACCGGCGTGGACGCATCCATCATGGCGGCGCGAAACTCGGACTGGGACACGCTCATGCCGGTACCTTGTCCAGTGCGGCCTGAGCGCGAACCGCTTCCTCGCGCAAAACCGGCCAGTCGGGAACATCGGTGTCCCATTCGACCAGCAGCGGCTTGGGACCGGATTGTTCAAGGACGTAGTCTAGCAAGGCCCAAACCGGATCAACGACCTCGCGCCCATGACTGTCAATCAAAAGCGGATGGCCGTGGTCGTCTTCATCTTCGTCATGGCCGCCCAGATGGATTTCGCCCACTTTCTCAAGCGGATAGGCGTCGATGTAACCTTGCGGCGAGAAGTCCAGATTAGTGGCAGAGACAAAGACGTTGTTCACGTCCAGCAACAGGCCGCAACCAGTGCGTTGGGCAATCTCGCGCAGGAAATCGGGCTCGGACCAAGTGCTTTCTTCAAAAGCCAGATAGCTGGATGGGTTTTCAAGCAGCATCTGTTGACCAACGGTGTCCTGCACCTGATCGATGTGCTCGCAGACCCGTGTCAGCGTCTCGTCCGTGTAGGGAAGCGGCAAGAGGTCGTTGTAAAAGTGGCTGTCATGGGTGGACCAGGCCAGATGTTCGGAAAAACTGGCGGGCTTCAGCCAGCCGACCAGATGTTTCAGGCGGGCCAGATGTTCGGGATCCAATGGGCCATCGCCACCGATGGACAGGCCAACGCCATGGACCGAGATCGGAAAGTGTTCTGAAAGGTGGCGCAGTTGCGCCAAGGGGCGTCCGCCATCGCCCATGTAGTTTTCGGCATGGATTTCCAGCCATGAAACGGGCTGTGCATGGTCAAGTATCTGAGCGAAGTGTTGCGGCTTGTACCCCACGCCCGGTGCAGCGGGCAGGCGGTTCGAGCGGAGCGCATCATCCAACATGGGTCAGTTCCTTGATCACGAAAGGGAAGGGGCGGGCGAACTGGCCCGCCCCCTTGATCCGTTTGGTCGACCTTATGCCGGCAGGTCGCGGTCCTGGGCTTCCAGTGAACCTTTGCGCGGTGTGCCGTCTGCCTGTGCCGGAAGTTCGATATCCGCGCAGGTGCCAGCGTCAACCAGCGTCCATGCGTTGCCTTGATAGTCAACGGTCGAGGTGCCCGCACATGTAGTGCCGGGGCCTGCTGCGCAGTCGTTCTGACCGGCCAAAGACACGCCATAGCACTTTTCTTTGGCTTGTGCGGTTGCTGTGGTTGCAGCACCCGATACGGCGGCTGCGACTGCGGTTGCGATAACCAGGGATTTAGCTGTGTTCGACATCTCGGTGATCCTCTTGATGACTGGGTATGTCTGCTTGTGACACTGACAAAACTAGTGGCTTGTCGGCCAGAGTTAAATTCACGAGCCCGTGTCTCACAAGCGCGTCAGGGGGCGGCATGCCCTCTTGAAGCCTAATGCATTGTTTTTGATGAAGAAAGGGTGAAATGTTACAATCCGGCCCTGTTTCAGGGGCCGGATTGCCAGAGATATACCGCTGAATGTTACAGCTGATCCGGGGGGGTAGATGCCTGCGACAGCTCATTTGTTACAACATCAAGCGGTTGAACCTGCGTCTGTTTTTCACCCAGACGCCGGACGCTGACAGTGCGTTCTTCAACCTCGCGGTGACCAACGGCCAGAATCACGGGCACTTTACCGACTGAGTGCTCGCGGACCTTGTAGTTGATCTTTTCGTTGCGAATATCGGCCTCAGCACGGACACCTGCAGCGCGCAAGGTTTCAACAACTTCGGCAACATAGGCGTCGGCCTCGGAAGTGATCGAGGCGACAACGACCTGACGTGGGGCCAGCCAGAAGGGCAGCTTGCCTGCGTGTTCCTCGATCAGAATGCCGATGAAGCGTTCGAATGAACCCAAAGTTGCCCGGTGCAGCATCACAGGGCGATGTTTGCCGCCGTCCGCTCCGATATAGGTGGCGTCCAGACGTTCGGGCAGAACAAAGTCCACCTGATGCGTCCCGCATTGCCAATCCCGGCCGATTGCGTCGGTCAGAACAAATTCGAGCTTCGGACCGTAAAACGCTCCTTCTCCGGGGTTGAGTTCAGGTTCGATCCCTGCGGCACGTGTTGCGCTGAGCAAAGCAGCTTCGGCCTTGTCCCACACCTCATCCGATCCAGAGCGTTTTTCCGGTCGATCCGAGAATTTGACCGAGAAGTTTTCGAATCCGAAGTCTTTATAAATCCCGGACAAGAAACGAATGAACTCGGCAGTTTCGGATTCAATCTGATCTTCGGTGCAGAAGATGTGACCATCATCCTGCGTAAAGCCGCGCACGCGCATGATACCGTGCAGGGCACCCGAGGGCTCATAACGGTTGCATGATCCGAATTCTGCCATCCGCAGAGGCAGGTCACGATAGGATTTCAAACCCTGATTGAAAATCTGCACGTGACACGGACAGTTCATCGGTTTCAGGGCATTGATAGCCTTTTCACGTGCATGTTCTTCGTCCACTTCGACGATGAACATGTTTTCCTGATATTTGTCCCAGTGACCCGAGGCTTCCCACAGTTTGCGGTCAACGACCTGAGGGGTGTTGACCTCGACATAGCCGCCCTTGCGTTGCTGGCGGCGCATGTAGTCCTGCAATTGCGTGTAGATGG
Source organism: Ruegeria sp. HKCCD7303 (assembly GCF_013111185.1). Taxonomy (GTDB): domain Bacteria; phylum Pseudomonadota; class Alphaproteobacteria; order Rhodobacterales; family Rhodobacteraceae; genus Ruegeria. Next base: position 421,541 of record NZ_WVRE01000003.1, read on the forward strand.
TCCAACCGTTGGGATGCCAGAAAATCTGCCCGGGGGCCTCTTCCTGCATGTGGAACAGGTCCATTTCACGACCAAGCTTGCGGTGGTCGCGTTTGGCAGCCTCTTCCAACATGTGCAGGTGGGCTTTTAGCTTTTCTTTGCCGGTGAAGGCCACGCCATAGATGCGCTGCAACATCGCGCGGTCACTGTCGCCACGCCAATAGGCACCAGCGATGGACATCAGCTTGAACGCGTCGCCCGGCACTTGACCGGTGTGCTGCAGGTGTGGACCTCGGCAGAGATCCTGCCAGTGACCATGCCAGTACATGCGCAGCGGTTCGTCGCCCGGGATGGATTCGATCAATTCGACCTTATAAGGCTCATTATTGGCCTTATAAAATTCGATCGCGCGGTCACGGTCCCAAACCTCGGTGGTCACGGGGTCGCGCTTGTTGATGATCTCTTTCATCTTTTTCTCGATCAGGCCGAGATCTTCGGGCGTGAACGGCTCGGCCCGGTCAAAATCATAGTACCAGCCATTTTCGATGACGGGGCCGATGGTGACTTTGGTGGCTGGCCAGATTTCCTGAACGGCGCGCGCCATGATATGGGCCAGATCGTGGCGGATCAGCTCATTGGCCTGATCTTCATCCTTCATGGTGTGGATTGCGATCTGCGCGTCGGCTTCGATGGGCCATTGCAGGTCCCAGTGGTGGCCGTCAACGGTGGCCGAGATAGCCTTTTTGGCCAGCGAGGTCGAGATATCGGCTGCCACCTGCGCGGGCGTGATGCCTGCGTCATAAGATCGTGCATTGCCATCGGGGAAGGTGAGTGAGACGGATTTTGAATCCAAGGCCATGGTTCGGCTCTCCTCGTCGGTTTGGCGCCCACTGAACGCCCGGTTGCGGGTTATGTGTGTTGGGTCGATTTGGCAGGTAGGGGGGCTGGTGTCAAGGGCAGGAGCGAGGGGCCAGCCCCTCGCGCACCCCGAGGTATTTAGAGCCAGATGAAGAGGGATCCGGGAATTGCACTTGGGTACGTGGCGTGCATGATGCTGCGAAAGGAAAGAGGATTTCATGGTAACGACAAGTTTTCTGGAGACGGCGCAGGGCCGTCGGTTGGCCTATCACAAAAGCGAGGGCGCGGGACCGACCATCGTTTTCCTGGGCGGTCTGAAGTCTGATATGGAGGGCACCAAGGCCGTGCATCTGGAGGCCTGGGCGCAGGCGCGGGGACAGGCGTTTTTGCGGTTTGATTACTCCGGGCACGGTGAAAGCTCGGGGGTATTTACCGATGGCTGTATCGGCGATTGGCATGAGGACGCCGTTTCGGCGGTGGCGGCGCTGACCGACGGGCCCCTGGTCGTCGTAGGGTCTTCGATGGGCGGATGGCAGGCATTGTTGCTGGCCAAGACGCTGCCAGATCGAATTGCGGGCATGGTCACAATCGCCGCCGCGCCGGATTTTACCGAGGACGGGTATTGGGCGGCATTCAGCGATGAACAAAAAGCCGCTTTAGACAGCGTTGGTCATGTCGAACTGCCCTCGGACTACATGGAGCCCTACATCATTACCAAACGAATGATCGAGGACGGACGGCGGCGATTGGTCCTTAGAGACCCGCTTTATCTGCCCTTTCCGGTGCGTTTCCTACAGGGAACAGCGGACACGGCGGTGTCGACGGAAACTGCGGTGCGGTTGCTGGATCACGCGACCGGGCCGGACATGCGCTTGCTGCTGGTCAAGGACGCAGACCACCGCTTTTCGGACGGGCCTTGTCTGGGGTTGATCGAAAACGCGGTTTTAGATGTGTTGGGAGCTAACTAATGCGGCGCTTTGGTTGGGTTCTGGGGCGGATTCTTCTGGCACTGATTGTCGTCGGGGGTCTGATCTTTTGGTTCGGACCGCGAGAGGATGTCGACCTGAATCCAAGCTTTGAGTCCCGCAAATTTGGCGAAGGGGTGCAGGTCTATTTTGAAAGCACCGAGGCGTCGTTTGATGATATCGTTCCGGGCGTCGAAAAACGTGTGATCTGGCAGGACGGTTTCAAAGAACAACGCACACCTTATTCTGTTCTATACATCCACGGATTTTCAGCCAGTTCCGAAGAAATCCGGCCCGTTCCAGATCTGGTGGCTGACGCACTTGGAGCAAATCTTGTTTACACGCGATTGCAAGGCCACGGCCGCGATGGGCCCGCCATGGCGGAAGGCACGGCAACGGGCTGGATGCAGGACACAGCCGAAGGTCTGGCTGCGGCGCGCGCTGTTGGGGAAAAGGTCATCGTCATCTCGACCTCGACCGGCGGCACATTGGCGGCGGCGGTGGCGCTGGACGCCGACCTTAGTCAGAATGTGGTCGGGATGGTTTTTGTATCCCCGAATTTCGGGGTTAACACCGCGGCGGCATGGGTGCCGACATTGCCTTGGGCGCGGCATTGGCTGCCGTTGCTTATGGGGCAAGAAAGGGATGTATCAGGGCCGGATCCAGAAAAGAACAAGTATTGGTCCGCTGTCTATCCCTGGGAAGCCGTCGTACCGATGTCCGTTCTGGTGGATACGGTTTATGCACTGGATTTCTCGCAGGCATTGGTACCTGCGTTGTTCTGGTTCTCGGACGACGATCAGGTTGTGCGCCCCGACAGGACACATAAGGTCGCCGAGGCCTGGGGTGCTCCTGCAACGGTCGAGTTGGTCAAGATGGGGCCGGGGGACGATCCCGCGTCACATGTCATCGCAGGGCGGCTGATGTCACCGGGGCAGACCGATGCCGCCGTCACGGGTATCCTGGAGTGGTTGAAAGAGCTTGGGGTTCAGTGAAGCCAGATCAGAGGTAAGGAGATAGAATGCGAAAACCGGGAAGCATGTGGAGCCTCGAGACATTGGGTCGCGTCCGCTTGTCCCGGCACTTCTTCATGCGTGACTTTCTGTATTCCGAGATTGGCAATTTTCACCAGCAACAGAACATCCCTGACAACCCGGATCTGGCGATTGAAACAGGGTGTGCGTTTTGCGAAACCCTGCTGGACCCGTTAGAGGAAACCTTTGGCCGCATTGCCGTGCGGTCAGGGTACAGGTCGCCGTCGCTAAACCAGTTCGGCAATGAAAACCGGCTAAATTGCGCCCGCAATGACAATCCGTTGGAATGCCATATCTGGGATCGCGGCGAAGGCGATGCGCGGATCGCCGGAGCGTCAATCGTCATCCCCTGGTTTGCGGATCAATACGGACAGGGGCGAGACTGGCGGGATTTAGCGTGGTGGATGCATGATCACCTGAACTATTCCGAGATTTGGTTCTTTCCGAAACTTTGCGCGTTCAATCTTGTGTGGCGGCCCAAACCAATGCGCAGGATTGACAGCTACATTGCCCCGCGCGGATGCTTGCTAAAGCCGGGTGCCGAACCCGGTGAAGACAAATTCGAGCGCCAGAGGCGTTACGTGGATTTTCCCGCATTTCGGGCCATCGCCTATCCGTAAAGTTTCCCTTGCCCGGCCGTGGCAAACCTTCCATCCTGAAGAAAAAGCAAAGAGTTCGGAAAACCGAGCAAATGGAGGCCCCTGCGTGATCGAGCCGCTGGTGTTCTTGCCTGGATTGATGTGTGATGCCCGACTGTTTCGCCCGCAGATCGAGCTGTTGTCCCGTACGAGGGCGGTGACCGTTGCGCCCATTTCTGGTGGCGAGCGCATCGAAGAAATTGCTTCGGGGTTATTGGACCAACTGCCGCATCGCTTCGCGCTGGCCGGACTCAGCATGGGTGGGGTCGTGGCTTTGGAATTGATCCGGAGAGCGCCGGAGCGAATTTCACGCCTGTGTCTGATGGCGACTGACGCTCAGGCCGATACACCGCAAATAGCCGCCAGTAGAGAAGATCTGATCATCGCGGCCCAAGGCGGGCGTTTGGAAGACGTGATGCGCAAACTTGTGGGGTCGGACGCTCTGGCACCGGGGCCGAAGCGTATTCCCATTCTCAATGATCTTTTGACGATGGCCGAGGGGCTGGGCTCTGAGGTATTTGTGCGTCAGATGCGGGCATTGCAGCGCCGCTCGGATCAGCAGGCCGCTTTGCGGAAAATCAAGGTTCCTACCTTGGTTCTGTGCGGCACGCATGACACTCTGACACCGGTTCGACGGCATTCCTTTATGGCCGATCTGATACCAGAGGCTGAGATACTTGTTCTTGAAAACGCGGGACACCTTTTGACCCTGGAAGCGCCAGATCAGGTCAACGAAGCCTTGCACACCTGGCTGAGTGCACCACAGCGTTTCGATTACGGATAAAGTGCGGCACGTTCGTCTTTGGATATCACGACGGGCGCCGCGACGGGTTCGCCGGTTTTCCTGTCGAAAAACGGTGTATTCTTCCAACGGCCAGACAGACGCGAAATCGCAACACGGCGTATCAGTCCGAAAGCGGCGAACCTAATCTTTTCGTGCTTTTGTTTGCCATTGGGCCGAGGCACAAATCCACGGGTTGTGACAGGACCCAAATCAGAAATGTCATCGGTGATCCTGCGCACCAGAAAACCGGCAAAGGGAAGTGATGCCCCTGGTGGCGTTGTCGCCAGCGGTGTGTTGCAGCAGTTGGCATACCATCGCAGCATGCCATTGGGGCTGAGCTTCATGACCGCCAGGAATTGGCCGCCAGCGGAAATCTCAATTTCATCAGGCGCCATCTGCAGAATATCGACGGCTCCGGGCGCGGGGTCCGGTTGTTTGAAGTACAATTGCGCGGCCCGGCAATCGTGGCAGAAACACTCGACATGCGTCCCTTGCCGGACACCCCTTGCCGATATGCGCCCCTGCAGACTGCCGCACCGACAGGAAAAGGCGAGACCGCTATGCGCAGGCTCGCTCATGTCGCTCAGGCTACTTTGTTGGTATTCGCGGCGCGTCGGCGCGTCTTGCGGCTGTTTTCATTCATGAAATCAATCACAAGCGGGCGGATGTTGTCACGCCAACTGCGGCCTGCGAATATGCCGTAATGGCCTGCGCCGGGTTCCACATGGCTTGCCTTCTTGCTGTCGGGCAGGCCGGTGCACAGATCAAGCGCGGCGATACACTGACCAGGGGCCGAAATGTCGTCATTTGCCCCTTCGACCGTTTTCACTGCAACATTGGTGATCTTGGACATATCCACCTTGTGGCCAGCTACGACAAACTCGTTCCGGGCAATCTCGCGGTTCTTGAAGACGCGCTCGACGGTCGACAGGTAAAACTCGGCGGTCATGTCCATGACTGCCAGATATTCGTCATAGAAGCGATTGTGCGCATCCAAATCCGAGGCTTCCTCGCGAATGACACGTTGAATCTGATCCGAAAACGCCTTGGAGTGCCGTTCGGCGTTCATGGACATGAAAGAGGCCAGCTGCAACAGGCCGGGATAGACCATGCGGCCAACGCCTTTGTATTTGAAGCCAACACGCTGGATCATCGTCTCTTCCAGCTGCCCCATTGTCACGCGCCGCCCAAAATCCGTCACATCGGTTGGGGTCGCATCCGGATCAACCGGCCCACCGATCAGGGTTAGAGTGCTGGGCTGGGCTTTTGGTTCGACTTCGGCCAAATAGGCTGTGGCCGCAAGGGTCAGAGGCGCAGGCTGACATACTGCAACAACATGCGTGTCTGGGCCCAGTTCTTTCATAAAATCGACAAGGTATAGGGTGTAATCCTCGACATCGAACTTGCCCGCAGACACAGGAATATCGCGCGCATTATGCCAATCGGTAATGTAGACTTCGCAATTGACCAAAAGGCTTTTGACAGTCGAACGCAGCAGCGTTGCATAGTGGCCCGACATCGGGGCGACAAGCAGCACCTTGCGCGGTTGTTCTTCGCGGCCGTTGACGCGAAAATGGACCAGATCGCCAAACGGGCGTTCCAGAACCGTTGTAATTTCGACCAGATGGTCTTTGCCGTCTTCGCAGGTGAAAGTGCGGATGCCCCAGTCGGGCTTCACAACCATGCGTTGGAAGGTGCGTTCTGTCACCTCGCCCCAGGCCGCCATCCAGTTGAAAGCGGGGTTGGGAACCATGGAAAACATCGGGTAAGAGGCCATCGCGCTGGCTGTGGCACCAAGCCATTGGTTGGTGTTGCGCATGGTTTCCATAAGGTCGTAGGTCATCATATAGCGCATAAATGGGGCCTCCTGAGTGTCAGTCTGATAGTTCGGACCATTCGTCGCTTTGCCCCCCAGCACCCACGACGTTATTCTGCATAGCAGCGAGGTTAGGGGGGAATTGTTAAAATGACAACAAGTGAAGACCAAATGCCAGACGTATCAGACGAACACATTGAACGCCTTAAAGAAAATATGGAAAAGGTCGAGCAACTCTCGAAGCGTTTGATTGAGGTCATGGCTACTAAAAAGCCTCACACACCTGCATTAGATGGCCCGAATCAAGAGCTTTTCGCACGAGCAGCAACGGCATATTGGGCCGAAGCTTGGCAAAATCCCGCCAAACTGTTGGAGCAGCAGATAGAATTCTGGGGAAAGTCTGTTCTGAACTTTGCTGAAGCGCAGCGTGCGTTGACAAAAGGCGAAGCGGATGACGAAATCTCCTCCCCCGGAGACAAGCGCTTCTCGAACCCCTTGTGGGAAACCAACCCCTATTTCCGTTTGATCCGTCAACAATACCAAACCAACGCCCAGGCTATTGCGCAAGCTGTCGCTTCGGTCGACGATCTTGATACCAAGGACAAGCGGCGCTTGCAGTATTTCTCGCAGCAGATCATCGACATGATGGCGCCGACCAATTTTCTGGCGACGAACCCGGATGCTTTGCAAAAAGCGGTCGAGACAGAAGGCCAATCGTTGATCAAAGGGCTGGAGAACCTTGTTGCCGACCTGGAAGCCAACGATGGCGAACTGGTGGTAAAGCTGGCGGACGAAAATGCGTTCGAGGTCGGCGGAAACCTGGCAACCTCACCGGGTGAAGTGGTCTATCGCAACCGGATGATGGAGCTGATTCAGTACAAGCCTGCGACAGACACTGTCTACGAGACACCAATCGTCCTGTTCCCGCCCTGGATCAACAAGTTTTATATCCTGGACCTCAAAGCACAGAACAGCATGATCAAGTGGATCACCGAGCAAGGCTACACCCTATTTGTTGTCAGCTGGGTCAATCCGGATGAAAGCTATGCCGAAACCGGCATGGAAGATTACATTCAGGACGGCTTTTTGACGGCAATCGACGTTGCCAAGAAGATCTGCAAGGTCAAACAGGTCAACGCGGTCGGCTACTGCATCGCGGGCACTACTCTTAGCCTGACTCTTTCGCTGATGAAGCAGCGCGGGGATAAGTCGGTCAAATCAGCCACGCTGTTCACGGCATTGACGGATTTTTCTGATCAGGGTGAATTCACGCCTTTCCTGCAAAACGACTTCATCGACGGGATTGAGGAAGAGGTGAACAAGGAAGGCGTGCTGCGCTCGTGGATCATGGCGCGCACGATGTCGTTCCTGCGGTCACGCGACCTGATCTATGGACCAGCCATTCGCAGTTACATGATGGGCGAGGTGCCTCCGGCCTTTGATCTGCTCTACTGGAACGGCGATGGCGCGAACCTTCCCGCGAAAATGGCCGTCGATTATCTGCGCGGCCTGTGTCAGCGTAACGAGTTCGCAACAGACGGTTTTGAGCTGTTGGGACACAAACTGTCCGTCAGCGATGTAGATGTGCCTTTGATGGCCGTTACATGCGAAACCGATCATATCGCTGCCTGGAAAGACTGCTACCGGGGCGTTCAGAAAATGGGATCGCGTTCGAAGACTTTCGTGGTTTCCGAGTCGGGCCATATCGCAGGCATCGTGAACCCTCCGAGCAAAAAGAAGTACGGACACTACACCAATCCAGACCTGAAACTGGATTCCGACACTTGGCTTAAGGAGGCAGACTTTCATGAAGGGTCCTGGTGGCCGATGTGGGACGCATGGCTGAAGAAACGGTCCGGGAAACAGGTGCCCGCACGCGTTGCCGGCGATTCGGAATACCCAAGCCTAGCTCCGGCTCCGGGTACCTATGTTTTGGCAAATCCAAACGCCTGATTTCATTTTGAAACTTAAATTTTTCTGCATCGCAGCAAGAAAAAACTTGCAATGCTGCGATGCAGCAATCATATTGTCCTCAAGCTGATGAAGCCCGGGGTGGGCCCGGACCGGCTAAAAGGATTAGGACAATGGCAAAGACCCAAGACTTTAGCGCGATCATGAAAGACATGATGGGCGCATTCCCGGTGGACACCACCGCAATGGAAGACGCATTCAAATCGACCGCTTCGCTGAACGAAAAGCTGTCGGGCGTTGCTCTGGAAGCTGCTGAGAAATCAGCCGAGATCTCGAACAAATGGACCAAGGACACCCTGGCCAAGCTGACCGAGATGTCGAAAGCAAAGACAGAGCCTGCTGACTACGCAAAAGCGGCTACCGATTTTGCAAGCGCGTCGGCTGAAGTCGCAGCTGAAAACCTGGCTGCTTTCGCTGAAATCGCGAAAAAAGTTCAGACCGAAACCGTCGAGCTGCTGATGGCTGCTGGCAAAGACGCTGCAGAAGAAGCAACTGCTGCTGTCAAGAAAGCAACCAACGACGTGACCACTGCTGCTAAGAAAGCCGCAGCGGCCAAGTAAGAACGTCCGCGATAGGCACCTTATCCTCCCTAAAGGTGCAATCGCGTTGGGCAGGTCCATTGACCTGCCCTTTCTTTTTGTGCTGCAGTCGCATAACCTGTGCTGCAACGCATCATCCTTGGGGAGGGTACCCGGTGTCGGACCAAGAAAAACCGCTGCTGATCAAGCGCTATGCCAGCCGTCGGCTGTATAACACCGAGACCAGCGATTACGTGACGCTCGAAGATATTGCGGGGTTTATCCGTGATGGGCGCGAGGTTCAGATCATCGACCTGAAAACCGGGGATGATCTGACACGTCAATATCTTCTGCAAATCATTGCTGAACATGAAAGCCGCGGTGAAAACGTACTGCCGGTTAATGTGCTGAACGATCTGGTCCGCAGCTATATGGTGCCGGGTGGGGGTATGATGCCACAATTCCTGCAAAGCTCGTTCGAGATGCTTCGTGAAAGCCAAAGCAAGATGATGGAGAATATGAGCGCCATGAACCCGATGTCGCAGATGCCGGGCTTCGACGCGCTGCAAGCGCAGCAACAAGCGTTCCTGAAAGCCATGACTGGTGGTTTGTCCAGCGGCTGGTCCTCGCCTGACGCGGAAGAGGAAAAGGCCGAGCCGAAAGAGGACCTGGACGACATCAAGAAACAACTGGCAGAGCTTCAGCAGAAGCTGTCCAAGCTGAACTGAAATCGAAAAGAAAAGGCCCGCAGTTAAGCGGGCCTGTTTTTTTAGGTGCCATAGACCGGCATCGGGCCGGTCACTTCGCCCACAGAAGCCAGCAGAATATCCGCGATCACATCCAGCTCTTCGCGTGTTAGTCGCACGGGAAGGCGCACGTCGCATGCTTTCATCAGCATGGCGCGGGTTTGGGGAAGCTCGAATTTCTCGGGCAAGAACTGCCAGTTCCAGAATGCACGGGCATTGTCCTCGCTCAGACCAAAGACCTGCACTTTCACACCACGTGCCTCGGATGCGGCGGCAAAGGCGCGAATCTCGGCCTCGTCCATGCCAACAAGATTGAACTGGATCGAGTCGGGCGCTCGCCTTTCAGGTGCCAGCGGTGCGGGAACATCGATATAGGGTGATGTGTTCAGGCGCTCGGCCACATAGTCGTGATTTGCCAGGCCGTCGCGAACACGGCGCGCAAGTTCAGGGATCTGAGGACGGATCACCGCCGCGCTCAGATTGCTGAGACGCAGGTTATACAGCGGCAGTTTGTTCTGCCAGCGGGCAAAGGCCTCTTCCAACTCGGACGAGTTGTCGCCGTGCGGAGTTTTGTGCTTCTTCCAGTTATGCTCATACGCGCCAGACATGATGACGGCGCGGGCCACCATATCAGCATCATCCGTGACCAGTATGCCGCCTTCGCCTGCGTTGATCATCTTGTAAGACTGGAACGAGAAACAGCCGACCTTGCCAATGGTGCCAATATTGCGGCCATGCCACGTGGTGCCCAGCGAATGCGCTGCGTCCTCGATCACCGGGATGTCGCGCGCGTCGCACAGGTCCATGATGGCATCCATGTCTGACGTATGTCCGCGCATATGGCTGATGATCACGGCTTGAGCGTTGCCCAGCTTGGCCTCGAAATCTACCATGTCGATGCGATAGTTTTCACCCACCTCGCACAGAACCGGAATGCAGTCCGCGTGCACGACGGACGAGGGCACTGCGGCGAAGGTAAAGCCGGGGATCAGAACGCGCGCGTCGCGAGGCAAATCCAGCGCCTTGAGCGACAGGAACAGCGCGGCCGAGCAAGAAGAAACCGCAAGAGCGTATTTCGAGCCCAGCAATTCCGCGAACTCGGCTTCCAGCAAGGCCACCGGGGCATCTTGCGGTGCGGTATAGCGGAACAGATCGCCTGATTGCATCAAGGCGTCGATGGCTTCGCGGGCGGCTGCGGGGATGGGTTCGGCGTCATGAACGTTTGGTGGAAGCGTCATATTTGGTTTTCCCGAATTCTATCTTTGGGAAAGATAAAGCTATTCACGTGGCAAGCCAAGCGCTCATTCCACGCTGCGGCAAGAATTCACCAATCTGTCATAATGTTTAAGTGGATCAGACCCCAAGACGGTCGCGCAGTGCAAACCAGGTCATCGCAAGTACCAGCAGCGGGTTGCGCAGGGCGGGTCCGCCGGGAAAGGGCAGGGCAGGCACACGCGCCATTGTATCGAACCCTTCAGCCTGTCCCTGTATTGCCATGGCCATGAGTTGTCCGGCATGTGTCGCAGTGCCGACGCCATGACCGGAATAGCCCGAGGCAGACAGGATATTTGGTGCCACGCGGGTAAGATAGGGCATTCGCCGCATGGTGATTGCGAGCGTTCCCCCCCAAGCATAATCGATTTTGACATCGCGCAGATGCGGGAAAATCTCGGTCATGGGTTTGCGAACCTTGGCGGCAATATCTGAAGGGAAACGGTAGCCATAGCTTTCGCCGCCCCCGAACAACAGTCGACCATCCGCACTCAGGCGGAAATAGTTCACAACGAACTTGGTATCAGCAACCGCGACATCCTGTGTCAAAACACGTGCGGCATCGCTGCCTAGTGGTTCGGTGGCGGCAATGAAGTTGTTGATGGGCATGACCCGAGAAGCCACAGAGCGATTGAGGTCGCCCAGATAGCCGTTACACGCCAGGATCACATGCTCGGCCCGAACGGTCCCGTTAGAGGTATGGACTACCGCAGGTCGTGCTTCATCAATCCCGGTGACCTCGGTGTTTTCGTAGATCCGCACACCCGCTTTCGCCGCCGCGCGCGCCAACCCCAAGGCATAGTTCAAGGGGTGAAGGTGCGCCGCGCCCATATCCAGATAGCCGCCTTTGTAAGCCGGGGACGGGCAGAGCGCGCGGCCTGCGTTTTCATCCAATAGCTCAATCTGATCATAGCCATACCGTCCCGACAGATGACCGGCGTGATCATGCAGCTCTTTTTGCTCTGAAGAGCTTAGGCCCAAAACCGCAATTCCGGGTTTCAAGTCGCAGTTGATTTGGTGTTTGGCGATCAGAGACTTGACCAGATCCTTGGCGTCTTCGGCCAAATCCCACAGCTTGGTAGCATCTGCATCGCCAACAAGGCGTTCGAGATCTTCCTGATCCATCCGTTGCGCACTGCCCAATTGGCCACCATTGCGACCGGACGCGCCGAAGCCGACGCGATGGGCTTCGAGTAACACGACGTCGAACCCGGCTTCGGCCAGATGCAGCGCTGCTGACAGGCCAGTGTAGCCACCACCTACAACGCATACGTCTGCTTTGGTATCCTTTGACAGAGCAGGAAAACGATCCATCGGGTTCGCAGTCGCAGCGTACCAACTGGCAGGGTATTCGCCCTTGCGGTCATTCGAATAAAGCAGGTTCACGGCGTGTCTCAGACGTTGATCAACAGATGCTCGCGTTCCCACGGAGAGATGACCTGCAGGAACTCCTCGTACTCGGCGCGTTTCACGATGCCGTAGACGCGGGCAAATTCGGGCCCAAGGACCTCATGCAGGGCCGTAGCCTCGTCAAACAGATCCAGCGCTTCCCCCATGACCTGAGGAATATCCCCTTCGCCTTCATAAGCGTCGCCATAGAATTGGCGGCGGGGGCGCTCCTGTTCGACCAGGCCCAGATAGCCGCAGGCCAGTGACAATGCGATGCCCAGATACGGGTTGCAGTCCATCCCGGCGATTCGGTTTTCGACACGGCGCGCCGCGGGGCCAGAAAGCGGGACGCGGATGCCGGTTGTGCGGTTATCGCGGGCCCATTCCAGATTAATCGGCGCTGCATGGTCTTTCACATAGCGTCGGTAGGAGTTCACATAAGGCGCCATCACGGCCAGGCCGGCGGGCAGATGGTTCTGTAACCCTGCAATAAAGTGGTAGAACGCGTCCGTCTCACCGCCCTGCGGACCGGAGAAGAGATTCTCTCCCGTTTCCATGTCGATGATCGAATGGTGGATGTGCATGGCCGATCCGGGCTCTTCCTCGATCGGTTTGGCCATGAAAGTCGCAAAGCAGTTGTGGCGCAACGCAGCTTCACGGATCAGGCGTTTGAAGTAAAACACCTCATCCGCCAGCTTGATCGGATTGCCGTGACGCAGATTGATCTCTAGCTGTCCGGCTCCACCTTCCTGCGTGATGCCGTCGATCTCGAACCCCTGATGTTCGGCGAAATCATAGATGTCGTCGATCACCGGACCAAACTCGTCCACTGCTGTCATGGAATAGGCCTGTCGTGCCGCCGCCGGGCGGCCAGAGCGACCCATCATAGGCTTGATGCCCTGTGCCGGGTCGACATTGGGCGCGACCAAGAAAAACTCCATCTCGGGCGCGACAACGGGTTTCCATCCCTTGTCGTGATAGAGTTGCACAACACGCTTAAGAACATTGCGCGGGCTGTACGGTATAGGATTGTAGTCCCGGTCATAAGCGTCGTGGATCACCTGTAGCGTCCAGTCTCCGGTCCAGGGCGCAGCGGAGGTGGTCGAGAAATCGGGTTTCAGGATCATATCCCGCTCGATAAAGCCATCTTCACCCGCGGCCTCGCCCCAGCCACCTGTGATGGTCTGGTAGAAAATGCTGTCGGGCAGGTGGAAATACGACTGCTTTGCAAACTTCGAAGCAGGCACAGCCTTACCCCGTGCGATACCAGGCAGGTCCGAGATGATGCATTCAACCTCGTCCAGCCTCTGTCCGTGGAAATACGCTTTGGCGGCGTCCGGCAGTTTATCAGTCCAATCAGCCATCAGGCTCTCTCTTTCTTTAGAAACTCGGCCATTTGGCGCGCGATTCTTGCATTGTCATCGGGTGCAGTTTCACGGTTTGCGGCTGCTCGCATAAGGTTATCGGGAACCACGCCTTTGCCGCGTGTCCGCATCAGGCCCGAAACGAATCCGTTAGAAAATTCTGGATGCGCCTGAACTGTCCAGATCGTGTCTCCATAGGCCAGCATCGCGTTTTCGCAGAATGCATTCCGTCCCAGAACACGAGCCTGATCAGGGAGTTGTACAACCTGATCCTGATGCCAGGCATTTAGCCAGACCTTGTCCCCATCATAGTCATACTCTGTCCGCCCCACGGCCCACCCGCCCGAGAATTTCTCGACCTTGCCACCTAGGGCCTGCGCAATGATCTGGTGGCCAAAACACACGCCAATGAGCGGCCTGCCGCTTTGGTGGATCTCTCGGACCAACGCTTCCAGCGGTGCAATCCAAGGCAGGTCGTCATACGCACCATGGCGCGATCCGGTGATGACCCAACCATCTGCGTCATCGGCTCCGTTTGGGAAGACATTGTCCACAACCGCAAATGTTTCGAAATCAAACCCGTGGCCATCAAGAAGTTTGGGGAACAGAGCGTCGTAATCCCCAAATTCATCCTGCAGCACATCTGGGGTGTGGCCGGTTTGTAGTATGCCGATTTTCATGTGACACCAAATTTGATCAAATTCATTCTAGCTGAGTCCGTGCAGGGCGGCAAGAGGGTCAAACCGCCTCAAGATAGCTCAGCCAGTGTGCCTCTGAAGGAATATTTTCAAATCGGGCAATCTCTTGCCGCTTGGTCATTGCCAGGTACCGGATTAGATCGGCAGGGAACAGGCGGGCGATCAGGGGATCTGCCTCAAACCGGTCTATTGCCGTGGACCAGTCTGGCATCAACTGCGGCAGGTCCGGATGATCGTAGGCGTTTCCGGTGATTGGGGCAGGGGGCTGCAGCCCGTCTTCGATACCTATTAGGGCTGCGCCCAGAACCGCACTCAGCATAAGGTATGGATTGATGTCGCCCCCAGCAACACGGTGTTCAATGCGACGTGCTGCCGGCGCGCCACCCGGAATACGAATGGCCGCGGTTCTGTTCTCGTAGGCCCAGCACGCTCCGGTCGGCGCATGTGCGCCCGGCACAAGTCGCGTGTAAGAATTTCCATGCGGCGCAAAGATCAATGTGCTGCCAGGCATGGCCGCAACACAGCCCGCTACGGCCGACGTCAGAAGCTCTGTGCCTTCGGGCCCGCCATTGTCAAACACGTTACGCCCGTCTTGATCCAGGACCGAGAAGTGCACATGCATCCCATTGCCTGCATCCTCGGCGTAGGGCTTGGACATGAAAGTTGCCGCAAACCCGTGTTTGCGGGCCAGCCCCCGCGTCAAGGCCTTGAAAAGCCACGTATCGTCAGCGCAGCGCATGGCGTCTTGGTGGTTCAGGTTTATCTCGAACTGGCCCACGCCGCTTTCTGAAATGGCAGTCTGCGCCGGGATTCCCATGTCGGCGCAACCGTCATACAGGTCAGTGAAAAACGCTTCGAAGGCGTCCATTTCGGCAACTGATAGAACGGCCTCATGCGAAAGACGGCGACCGGTGATTGGATTCAACGGAGGCTGCGGTTGCGGGCCAGAGGCATCAACAAGAGTGAACTCTAGCTCGGTTGCAGCCAAAACCGACCAGCCACGCTGTGCATAGCGCTCCAACGTGGTGGCCAGGGCATGGCGCGGGTCTCCGGCAAACGGAGTCCCATCGTCGTCAAAAAGGCTCATTGGAACCAACGCCGTTTCATTTACAAGCCAAGGAACCGGCACTGGTCCACGTTCCGTCGGGCGCAACACGCCATCGGCGTCGCCTGTTTCAAAGACCAAAGGGCTGCCGTCGATATCAGCACCCCACAGATCAACGTTCAAGGCCGAGAACGGCATCCGCACCGCACCTTTTTCCAGCTTGTCTGCATAATTAGCGGGGACGCGTTTGCCACGCATCTGACCGTTCAGGTCACATGCGGCAACTCGGAAATTGTGCAGGGCGCTCAGGTCCATTGGGGGCTCCGTCGGTGCTATTCCCCCGAGATGTACTTCAATGGATTTGCTTTGTCATCAAATTTGATCAAATTGTGCGGGAAGCAAAAGGGCGTCGACGCAAGTAACGCCGAAGCCCTAAAGTTTTCGGTCAGGCGAATGTAACGCCGTTTTCCGCCATCGGCAGGGTCGTGACCTTAACGCCCGTCAGGGCGCGGATCGCATTCGCCAGCGCCGGAGCGGATGGGGGCGTGCCCGGCTCACCCACACCGGTCGGTGCTTCAGCCGAAGGAACGATGTGCACGTCGATGGCCTGGATGTCACTGATCCGCAGTGGCTCGTAATCCGGGAAGTTTGTCTGATCCACGGCACCGCTGGTGAGCGTGATCTGATCGCGCATGACGTGGCCGATGCCGTAACCGACACCACCTTCGATCTGCGCCTTGATCACGTCGGGATTTACGGCGATTCCGCAATCGACGGCACAAGTCACCTTTTCGATGCGAATGCCGCTGTCCACGTCGCCGGACACTTCGACAACCTCGGCAACATACGAACCAAATGACTTGTGCACCGCGATGCCCTGCGCATGACCAGCCGGTGCATTTCCCCAACCCGCCTGTTCGATAGCCAGTTTCAGAACGCCGGCCTTGCGGGCCTGGTCGGCATTGGTCGCATCGTTCAGATGCGCCAGACGGAATTCAACCGGATCACGCCCTGCTGCTTCGGCAGCTTTGTCCATCATGGTTTCCATGACATAGGCCGTATGGGTGTGACCCACCGAACGCCACCACAAAAGCGAGGTCGCCTTGGCCGTGTCGGTCAAACCCAGCGACATGCCCGGGATGGCGTAAGGACTGTCTGCGATACCCTCGACCGAGCTGTGGTCGACGCCGTCATGGACCAGCACAGACTCAAACGGTGTGCCTTTCATGATCGACTGTCCCGCAACCTTATGCTGCCAGCCGACAACGTTGCCCTGACCGTCCAGTCCGACACGGACCTTGTGGCCGAAAGCAGGACGGTAGTATCCACCGCGGATGTCATCTTCGCGAGTCCAGACCAGTTTCAACGGGCGCGTCCGATCAGTAAGTACAAAGGCCAAGGCGGCTTCGACCTGATAATCCGCATCCGGAGTGGCGCGGCGACCGAAGGACCCACCTGCAAGCAGTGTCTTGATCTGGATTTTTTCCGGAGGAAGCCGGAAAATCTCGGCGAAGGCGAAATGGGTGATCGTGGGGATTTGCGCAGCGTCGTGCAGCAGGATGCCACCATCTTCGGTTTGTTCGATGGTGCAGTTCATTGGCTCCATCGGGGCATGCGCCAGAAGCGGGAAGAAGAATGTCTCTTCGATCACCGTGTCCGCACCGTCGACTGCCTTCGCAACGGCTGCCATGTCCGCTTTATTCACATTGTGCTGTGGCTCGGCGTCCAGAGCGGCACGAATCTCGGCCTCGATCTCATCCGAATTGCGCGTTTCGGCTGCGGATATGTCCCACTCGACCTCAAGCGCATCACGGGCCTGAATCGCAGCCCAAGTGTTTTCGGCGTAGACAGCGACGCCCGCATTGTTGGGCAGAGTCGCAGCGTTGATGAAGCCCTTAATCTCTTTCGCGACACTATCGTCAAAGCCAGTAACAGTGGCACCGCGCGCCTCAGGGCGTTTGATCATGGCGATCATCTGGTTGGGTAAATGCAAATCCATACCATAGATCGCCTGACCGTTGCCCTTGATGGCTGAATCCTTGCGGCGCACATCCGGGTTGCCGATCAAACGAAACTCTGACGGATCTTTCAGGCGCGGCTCTGCCGGAGCTTCGAGCTGCGACGCCGCCGCCACAAATTCGGCGATTGGAGCTTCGTTGCTGCCCGCCTTCACAACACCTTCATCGATCGTCACGCCCGACGCGTCCACGCCCCAGGCTTGCGCGGCGGCTGTGATCAGCATCTCACGCGCAGCGGCACCGGCCTGGCGGTATTGCTGCCATGAGTTGGCGATAGCGGTCGAACCGCCGGTACCCTGGGCCTGACCAAATGCAAGGTTGGCGTAAACTTGTGGGTTAGACGGTGCAAAGTCATATTCGATCTGGTCCATCCGCAGGCCGATTTCTTCCGCAATAATCGTCGGCAGACCGGTCGCTGGGCCTTGACCCATTTCAAAATGCTTCACGATCGCAGTCACGGTGCCGTCGGCATCAATCCGCACAAACGGATTGAGCTGAACGTTCTCGGACGACGCTGCGGCAATCGCGCCATCGGGACGCGCACCAACCAGCAGAACCGCACCTGCGGCAGCTGCACCCTTCAGAAACCCCCTGCGGGAAGTGTTGATAGTCATGAATCAGGCCTCCAGAATTTCAGATGCACGCTGGATACCGGCGCGGATACGTTGGTAGGTCGCGCAGCGGCAGGCGTTGCCGTACATGTATTCGTCGATCTCTTCGGCGCTGGGCTTGGGTTTCTCAGACAGTAGGCCAACGGCCGACATGACCTGACCAGACTGGCAGTATCCACATTGGACGACATCAAGCTCGACCCAAGCTTGCTGGACGGCCGAGCCGATCTTGTCCGCACCGATCGCTTCGATTGTGGTGATCTCGGCATCTTCGACATCTTCGATATACGTCTGGCACGAGCGGACGGGTTCTCCGTTCAAATGCACCGTGCATGCGCCACAAGAGGCAACGCCGCAGCCGAATTTGGTTCCGGTCAGTTTCAGTTCATCCCTGATTACCCAAAGCAAGGGGGTGCCGGGTTCGGCTTCGACCGTATGCGTCTCGCCGTTCAGTTTCAGATTTATGGCCATGAGGGGGTCTCCGTGTTGGCTTGTTGCCCGAGTCGGTAAACTGGCGGGTTTACATGTGGCACAATACTTCGCGCCTGTAAACTCCTGCGTTTACCTAGGGTTTGACCGGCCCCCGTCAATAGGTCTATAGCTCGGGTATGAATGAATGCAGCACACCGAATGCGTCCAAGTCCGCACAGATCATCGAAGCTGCCGTGGCCGAATTCCAGGAAAAGGGTTTTGCCGCAGCAAGCATGGATCGCATTTCTGCGCGGGCCGAAGTGTCGAAGCGTACGCTGTACAAGTATTTTGAAAGTAAAGAAAATCTGTTCCGGTCTATCGTGATCGAATTGTCCAGCCGTTTTGCCGAGGTGCTGGAAATCCGGTATGAAAAGGGTCGCGATATTCGCGAGCAACTCACCGAGCTGGCTTGGGCCGAGGGACGAATTCTAATGCTGCCGGATGTCATTGCGATGGCGCGGATGGTCATCAGCGAAACCTTGCGCAACCCTGTGCTCGCGGCTGAGGCGCAGGGCAAACTGGATAAGACCGCTACATTTATCGCCATGCTCAAAGATGCGGCTGAAGATGGGCAGCTGAGAATCGACGACCCCGAACAGGCCGGGCAAGAGTTTATCGGCCTGATCAAAGCACGCGCCTTCTGGCCTTTGTTGTTTACCGGCGGAACGCTGACCAAGGCTGAAATGGAGGACACGATCGAAAGCAGTGTTCAGATGATGATCAGCAGATACGGCATCGATCCGGACTTGCCCGCCTCTTGAGCGCACGTGGGTGTCACGTAGGCCACACATTGCGTCAACAACACGGCACCGATCCAGCTTAACCTTTCGCAATGCGCGGCGGCTTGCGGAAAATAGATGCAGCTATCGGATTCTTCCGAAATCGGCCAACCGGCATTGAAAGAATGCGCGCTTTGCCAACCAGCCCTAACCATCCAACTGTAACTCAATTTGGGGCTCCAGAAGCGGCGGTCCCAAGGCGTCTGTCGGCCGCGCGAAATCCTTGGCATTCTGTACTGATCGAAAAGAACGCGACCCAACATCGGATTTCAAATTATCAATACGACGGCTGACTGCTGATTTCGGTGTTTTCAGTTCTTAGGCGGTACGACGAAGTCCCGAAATCGCGCTACCACTTCAAGGGTTATCAGTGAGCTCTTGGGCGGCAATTTTCGTAAGTGGAACATCATATCAATTTTGGTATGAGTATGAGCACAAAAAAGCAATGGGAATGCAAAGCAAAACAGTTCTAACTCTCTACCAGGTTTCTCCAAGGGAACAGATGAGCGATGAACAGTTACGTAAAGCCACCCAAGTGGGAAAACCCCAAGGTCAAGCTCTTTCCGCATCAGGTTGGTTTTACTTGTCCTCCGCATGACTTTGACGCGGCCCCGTCTGATTTCTTGCGCATGGCACCGCGCAGTGTTGGTGTGCACGGCCGTATGCTTCATGTGCCGGACTATGCTCACAGGCTGGATCAACGCAAAAAGAACTTCGGCCTGCTGGAAGAATTCATGGAATGCATGGCCAACAATGGGGCGGACGTCTGTGGGCAGGTCGGTTCAAATTGGGTGCATGCCAGTGGTCTGGGTGTAGAAGGTATCCGTCAGCATATCGAAATGCTGAGCGACAAGTACGAAACACCGTTTCACATGGCAGGCTATTCGATGGTTGAAGCGCTGCGTGATCAGAATGTGGAAAAGGTCGCGCTCAACGCCTGCTATCACAGGGACACTTGGTATCAAGGCACAGTTGGGTTCCTGAAAGAAGCCGGGTTTGATGTGGTCTGGGCCGGTAACTTTTTTGATCAGGGTTGGTTCAACAGCCAGGAAGCGGTCGATGATTGCATTTGGTGTTTTGAAGAAGAGCTGATCTACAAGTCCTTCGATTATACTGCTGACAAGGCCCCCAATGTCGATGCTTATCTGATCAACGGGATGAGCAATTATCGCCGCCCGTCCGACGGTATTGCCCAGCGTCCGGTTCACTATGAAGTCGAACTGGAGAAACGGCTTGGCAAGCCGGTCATTGGCCATGACACCGCGCTTTACTGGCGCATTTTCAAAACCCTGGGCTTGGCTCCGGAAACCCAGCAGGGCAGCCTGCTCTCCTCACTGAAAGACTGAAGCGAATGCACAAGATTGTAGCTCTCTGGGCGATTCCCCGCTCTACCTCGACCGCGTTTGAATGGATGATGCGCCAACGTGGCGATCTGGATTGCCTGCATGAACCATTTGGCGAAGCCTGGTATCAGGGTGAAGACCCAATGTGGCCGCGTTTTCAGGAAGGTGAAGTCACAACCCCCGGCCTGACCCTGGAAAGTGTGTGGGACGATATCAAAGCCCGTGCCGCAAAAGGGCCGGTCTTCATCAAGGATTTCCCACATTATATCAACCATATGTGGGACCCCGAATTCTTGTCGCATTTCACACATGCCTTCCTGATCCGCGACCCGGCCAAGACGATTTCGTCCATGTACAACAAATGGCCGGATTTCGATGAGCTCGAGGTCGGGTTCCCCGAGCAGCGCGCTTTGTTTGATCTGCTGACAGCCTTGAACGGCGGCAAAAAACCTCCGGTTGTTGACAGTGACGACCTGCTGGAAAACCCGCATGACATGACCCGGGCATTCTGCGATGCGGTTGGCATCCCCTTCGTCAAAGAGGCTCTGACCTGGAAAGCTGGTGGCGACCCGTCCGAGCATAGTTGGTGGGACGGTGGGTCTTTTCATGCCAACCTGGCCCAGTCTACCGGTCTGAAACCGCAAAAACGAAAGTACGTTGAAGTGGCTGATGCCCCTGAACGCGTGCGCCGTGTGCACCGTCGGATGAAGCCTCACTATAATCACCTGTACAAGCACCGCATCCGCGTGTCGGAAACTGCCTGAAAAGAAGCAAGATGAAAAAGCGAGTCAAAACAGCGGCGGTTTCACGCCCCGCTAAGGTTATGCCTTACGGTCCAATCCCGGAACTTTATGTGTCCTATGAGTCTGCTCAGAAACTTAAGTTCGAAGCTTCTGATCTGACCAGCCATGACCTGAGCCCGCGTC
>NZ_WVRE01000004.1 GCF_013111185.1 Ruegeria sp. HKCCD7303
ACCTGATGAACCTCCGCTATAATCGCTGGAAGGTCGTCTTTGCGGAACAGCGCGCTCATGGGTTTGACGTCTGGCAGGAGCCCCTGACGTTCCTGCGGCTACCAAAGATCATCGACCTTTACACCGATCCGTTCGAACGGGCGGAGCACGAGTCAATCGGGTACTCAAGATGGCGGCTCGACCGGACCTATCTCTTGGTCCCTGCTCAGGCGTTTGTTGCGCAATTCTTGTCAACATTCGAGAATTATCCGCCCCGACAAAAGCCTGCGAGTTTCTCGATCGACCAAGTGCTGGAGAGCTTGCAAAGGAACCAGGGCGGCTGAAGCAATTAGTCTTTGAACAAATTTCTAAGAGTGACCGCATCTTGCGGTCGCTTTGTTTGGATCCAAAGCAACCGGCAGTTCTATTCGCAAAGCCGCAATGGGCGTTGCAAATCTAGCTGCAGCGTGACTAAACGGCCGCTTAAATTTCTGCGGCGTGGCTAGCAATTTTGGCGTTCGCGTTGCTGCAGGTGCGAGCATCGGTACCGAAGTACTTCCGGACTGGGCTCGATACGGTCATTCGCCGTTGTCCGCTCGAACGTCCGCTTCTGCGCCAACGGTCAGCCACTTCATCAATGCCAACAAACAGTCGTCAGCCCCCTGGCTAGTCGTCAGCGGTCCAGACCTACGGACGCCACCAGAGCCAGTTAGCGATCTCGTCAGCGGTTCTGTCAGCACCAGTGAACGGCCTCTCCAGCGGTCAGAAATGCCCGTCGCAGAGCTTAGCGAATGCCCCCGAAACCGCCCCAGTTCCGGCCACCGATTGGAAAAGCTCTTAGGTTTCATCGGACGGCAAGGATTCCTACCACCCCAGCCACCTTTATCCATTAAGTACATGTTTTTAATTTACTAAGTTACTTGTCGAGTTTTTCATTCCCACCAATATTCCCACCAGCGCCGTTGTTTCCGAGATTTGGCTTCTATCGATTGAACAATCGACTCTCGCCGATTCAAGATGGCCGTAGGGCGGGTCTAACAATAGGCCATGAAGGCACTAGACCGCGTAGATAGCCAAATTCTTACATGGTCGAAATTAGGAGTTTGTAAATTTGGACGTCCGCTATCCGCTCCTAAGCTGTCACCTGACCAAAAGACTCAGATGACTGCTTTGAGCCCAAACTCTCGAATGCTGCGCTGAAAAACCAATGTCCGCTTATCGGTCGTGCTGGCAGAGGTCACAAAATAGCCTCTGCCTTGTTGGTTCATTTGTTGAAGAACTCTGCCACAGCATCTGTCGATGCCTTCACGGCTTCAGGCTTGTAGTAGAAGTCGACATGGTAGAACTCGTCGAACGCAAGTTCCTCGTGCTCATTCGTCAGTTTTTCGACAAACTGGGTAGAACAGGGCGCGGTGAAGGCCGTGCTGCTGTAGATGGTCAGAGACGGCTGCACGATCTTGTCTGCGTAAGCTTCACCAATGGAAATCAGCGACTGCATGCCCTGATCACCGATATGCATGTTAGTGTAGTATGGTACTGCCACCGGCCCTTTGGCTCCGTCACGACCGTATCCCGTTCGCGAAGACGTGGGCGAAAAGTATGCCTGAACCCAATGTATTTGAGCCGGTACAGGTCCTGGGGCATTCCAATTCCCTAGAGCGCCGCGTCGTGTAACGCTTGATCAAGACTCGTTGTGACTTGGTCCACGTCCTCCATCGACAGACAAAGCGGCGGCACCATGCGCAGGCATTGCTGGAATGGTCCGGATTTCGACAGGATAATCCCTTGCGCGCGGCAGGCCTCAAAAACCTCTGTCGTCATGGCCTTATCGGGCGATTTGCTCTCGCGGTCAGTTACAAATTCCAACGCCAGCATCAAACCGTGCCCCCGCACGTCGCCGATGGCCATGTGCTTGTCTTTGAGATCGTTTAGACGCTCCAGCAGCTTTGCGCCAACTGTCTTGGCGTTCTCCTGCAAGCCCTCGTCGCGCATGACGGCGAGGACTGCACGCGCGGCGGCGGCAGAGGTTGGATTTGCTCCATAGGTGTGGAACATGAACTTCTCGGCCATGGGCTCGGCGATATGTTTCTTGGCGACGACAGCGCCGATGGGAAAGCCATTGCCCAGGCCTTTAGCCATAACAATGATGTCGGGGACGACATCGTCCGCCTCAAATCCCCAGAAGTGATCGCCGGTACGACCGAAACCGGATTGCACCTCATCCGCGATATAAAGCCCTCCGGCGGCGCGCACCCGCTCTGCTGCACCAGACATATAGCCCGGCGGCATCTGATGAATGCCTCCATATCCCTGCACACTTTCGACCAAAATCCCGGCCACGCTACCGGAAGTGGCGGCGTTTATGGTGTGGGTGATCTCATCGAGATAAGGCGCAGTGCCTGGGCCAAAGATACCGCGATACTGGTTCGGATCTGCGACAAAGGCGACATTTCCGGGCATGCCCGGGTGCCGCCATCCAGAGATACCCGTGACTGACTGAGCAGCGGCAGTTGGTCCATGGTAAGCTGTGCGCAGGGCAAGCAGATCAAGATTACCGGTGAAGGTCCGCGCCATTGTCATGGCCAGGTCAATGGCTTCTGACCCCGAATTGGTTAGATGCACCACCCACTCGTGACCTTTTGGCATTGTGGCCGCGAGTTCCTCTGCCAAATGCGCAGGTGTCGGGTGATAGAACATTGTCGTACAATGGGTGAGCTCCTGCGCCTGCTCCATCGCCGCCGCGACGACCCGGGGATGCGAATGGCCGACAGAGATACAGACATTCATTCCTAGAAGGTCCGTGTATTTCCGCCCGTCCGTATCCCACAGATACTGACCTTGCCCCTTCTGAAACACGATTGGGTCCCGGAACGGTGTGAAACGGGTCAGTGAGGCCGCGTAATATTGGTCACGCCGTGCGGCGGTGCTGTCAAAGTTCCAATCGGTGTGTAGGGGATGTTCGATCATTTCGCGGCTCCGGCTTTCAAGCGAGTGTTGTCAGGATCGTACGGTGGGCGAGGCAGAATGTTGGCTCGCCTATGCTGCCCAAGTATGGAAACGGTCAGGTTTTCGCGCGCGTCCTGTTCGCGCAGGTAGGCCAGTGCGAGCACCTTGCCGGTGCGATGGCCATAGGCACCGGAGGTAACGATACCGACAGCATTCCCGCTTTGCCAAATCGTGTGGGCATAGAACGGGTCCACTTCGCCTGCTTCAATCTCCAGCAGGACCATGTCCCAGCCGGTTTCGCAAGCCAGCACGTCGCGCAGGTCTTTGCGCACGAAGGATGTCAGTCCAGCCTCCAGCGGGCTGCGCTCCGTGGTCAGGTCACTGCCCCAACCGCGATAGCCTTTTTCCAACCGCATCGAGTTGGCGGCATAGGCGCCATAGAAGCCAAGGCCATGGGGTTTGGCGGTCTCTTCCAATTTAGTGAAAAGCGCAACGGCCTGATCGCGCGCGACATGCAGCTCCCATCCACATTCCCCAACGTAGGAGACCCGCAGGGCGCGTACTGGGAAGCCCGCAACCTCGGATTCCTGCACAGTGAGCCAGGGCGTGACGGTGAGTTCGTACAGCACCTCGGGTGATTTTGGGCCCATGACGCCGATCACCGCCAGTTCTTCGCAGCGGTTTGTGACGGTGACGTCGAACGCCGCTGCAGCCTTGGTCAACTGGTCGAGGTCGATTTCCTCGGCCGCGGCCGCGGAGGTCAGGTAGGCGTGATCCTCGGCCAACCGCGTGACGGTGAACTCCGACAAGACCCCACCTGCCGGTGTCAGCACATGTGTCAGGCCGATGCGCCCTGGTTCTGGCGCGCGGTTGGCCCCGAGCGTCTCAAGGAATGCCGCCACATCCGGGCCAGTGACGTCGAATTTGGAGAACACCGAAAGATCGGCCATCGCCACGCGGTTGGTGGCCGCGTCGACTTCAGCGGCCACGGCATGGAACCAATTGGCACGGCGGAACGTCTCCTCAGGTTCTGCACCGGGTGTGTCGGTGAACCAGTTGGGCCGCTCCCAACCATGTGCCGCGCCCATGACCGCGCCGCGTTCGACCATCAGGTCATGCAGCGGAGAGAGGCGCAAGTTACGTCCTGCGGGGCGCTCCTCGTGCGGGTAATGCACCCCGAATTGAAGGCCGAAGCATTCGATGGCTTTAGCAACGCGGTAACCGCGATCTGCCCAGGACCCGAAGCGACGGCTGTCTACCGCCAGCGCGTCCATGGGTGGGGCACCATGTGTCATCCAATGGGCCAGGAACCAGCCTGCGCCACCGCCCTCCATCACGCCCATGGACGAGCCGGTCAGCAGCCAGGCATTCTGCAGCCCATGAGCAGGTCCAATAAGCGGATTGGCATCCGGGGTAAATGTGATTGGTCCGTTGATCACGGATTTGACGCCGCCCGTTTCCAGCGCCGGGATGCGCGCCATGGCCGCCTCGATAATGTGCTCGACCCTGTCTAGGTCGGGCGGCATCAGGTCCGCGCCAAACTCGGGCGGGACGCCATCCACGGACCAGACCTGCGCCTCTTTCTCATACGGTCCAAGTATCAGCCCATCGCGTTCTTGCCGGACGTACCAGCTTTCTTCGGGGTCGCGGATGATCGGTAGTTCGGGCAGCCCCTGCGCAACCCGGTCTGCCACCACCTGCACTGTATCGGTCACCAGATATTGGTGGAGCACCGGGACCGATGGGATGTTCAGCCCCATCATAAGGCCAATTTCCCAACCCCAAGTGCCAGCGGCGTTGACCACATGGGTCGAGGTGATCTCACCCTTGGGCGTGGCGATCAGCCAGTGATCGCCCTCGCGCCGGATCGCGGTTACTGGGCAGTTGCGCCAGATGTGTGCGCCACCTTTGCGCGCGACCTCCGCCATGGCTTGGGTGGCCAATGTCGGGTCCACGTGGCCATCGTCGGGCTCAAAAATGCCCCCTATCAAACCATCAAGCTGCGCCAATGGGTGCAACTCGGCGATGCGCTCCGGCGTCAGGACTTCCAGCGGATAGCCGGTGAAATCCGACAGGCCTGCAACGTGGCGAAACTCATCCATCCGGTCCGGGTTGCGCGTGATCCGCATTGCACCAGAGGTGTGAAATCCACAATCACGGCCTGTCTCTTGGGGCAGAATATCGCGATAGAGCCGCACGGACGTGGCGCGCAATTCTTGAATTGTCGGATTATGTGCGAAATGGGTGCAAAGCCCCGCAGCGTGCCAGGTCGAGCCATGGGTGAGGTCGTTCTTCTCGACCAGCACCACATCAGACCAACCCTCTTTGACCAAATGATACATCAGCGAGACGCCCATCGCGCCGCCGCCGATGATGACAACCTGTGCCTTGGTCACGCTGCTCATTGTCCACGCATCCTTTCATTTTTCGGGTCAAAGGGCGGGCGTTGCAACGGGCTGGCGGCGTGGTCTTTGCCCGCGACCCTCACGGTGAAGCTACGTGCGCAGGTCTGCGCTTTCGTCTCACCCGGATCGGTGGACACCAAAGCAAAGCACAGGTTCAGCCCTGTGCGCGGCCCCCGCGCGCCGGAGGTTGTGAATCCGACATGCTGACCACATTCGAAGACTGGCTCGTCGTGCAGCATCAACGCGTCGCCTTTGACCTGCACCAGGATCAGACGCTTGCGGACGCCCTGTGCTTTCTGCTCGAGCAAGGCAGCTTTACCCGAGAAGTCCTTGCTCCAGTCGATGGTGAAGCCAAGCCCCGCTTCCAAAGGTGTGATCGTCGGACCAATGTCATGGCCCCAGTGTTTGAACCCCTTCTCTATCCGGCACCCATCGAGCGCATAGTGACCCAAAGGCGCTGCGCCTGCTGCGACGAGCGCGTCGAACACGGGTGCGGCGACAGCGTTGGGAAGCATCAACTCCCAGCCATATTCGCCGACGAAGCTGACGCGTGTGGCGCGCGCGGGTTGGCCTTCGGCAATAAACTCGCGCACCTGACCCATCGGCGCGTTTGTCCATGAGACTCCGTCGTCTAGGTGCTGTAGCGCCGCGCCACTGCCTGCGCCCATGACACCCAGTGTGCAAAACTCCTCGGTCACATCCGTCAGCGTCACGCCATCGGCCAGATTGCGTCGCAGGAACGCAAAGTCACGGGCACGGGTCGCGGCACCCGATGTGATATGGAAACGGCTCTCGGCGAGACGAGAGACGGTGATGTCCATCTCGATCCCGCCACGGTCGTTCAAGATTTGGGTGTAAACTGCTTTGCCGATAGCGACGTCCATCTGCGCGGTACAAAGCTGGTTCAGCGCGTCAAGAGCACACGGACCCGTGACATCTATCTTGGTAAAGGGGCTGAGGTCGATCAGGGCCGTGCCCTTGGCCATAGACGCGGCTTCGTTTTGGGTAATCGGCCACCATCCTTGAGCGCCAACAGAATACGCCTGCTCCTCGCCATACCAAAGCCCTCGCTCCCACCCGGCGGTTTGCCCAAACTGCGCCCCAAGGGCAGCCCATCGATCATGCAGCGCTGACTTGCGCATCCTGCGCCCGGCCTTTGGCTGTTTGTAGGGCCAATGCAGATTAAAGAGGTCCGCGACGGCCTCTTCCATCCGTACCTCCAAGTGTGCAGGCGCAGCCGTAAGTGGATCAACCCGAGCGACATCGACCTCCCACATGTTCATCGGCGGTTGGCCATCAACTATCCAATCTGCCAAGGCGCGTCCAATCCCGGCGGACGACATTATGCCCACTGAGTTCATGCCCGCAGCAACGAGTAGACCATCAACGTCGGTTTCCCCGACAAGAGGGTGTGTGTCGGCAGTAAAGCTCTCGGGGCCGTTCATGAAATGCTGTACGCCCACCTGCTCCAGCGTCGGACATAGTTCCAACGCGGCCTCCACAAAGGGCGCAAACTGGTCCCAGTCTTCAGCCATCTCAAGGAAGGGCCGATTGCCTTCCGGCCCGTAAGGGTTCCAGCATTTGGCGTGCGGTTCGAAACCTCCAATCACGAGTTTTCCAGCATCACCCTTGATATAGATACCCCGATCCAGATCGCGGATCACAGGGAAAGGGTCTGGCAGATTGGGGATCGGTTCGGTGACCACATACATGTGTTCAACCGCTTGGAGCGGCAGCGCAACGCCTGCTGTGGCGGCTAACTCCCGGGACCATGCTCCTGTGGCGATGACCACTTGATTGGCCTCCAAGGTAGTGTCGTCGGCGAGTGCGACGCCCTTTGCCCTCCCGTTTTCGGTGATCAGGCTTTTCACCTCGACGCCTTCGTGGATCGTCACACCGAGGGTCTTTGCTGCACGGGCATAGGCCATGCAGAGGTCCACAGGGTTAACATGAGCGTCTTCGGGCACATGCAACGCTCCGACATGCTCTGAAAGGTCTAGCATGGGCATGGGCACGTCACACGCGGCGATTACCGCTGGTGTCAGCCCTTGCGTCGCACCCAGGTCAGAAATCCGGTGAAGTTCATCCATTCGTGCCGGGTCGCGCGCGAGCCAGTAGCCCCCAGTGCGCCGATATCCGGTGGACATGCCGGTTTCAGCCTCCAGTGTCGGGAAAACCTCCAGTGCCGCCGAGGCAAGCGCAGTCATATTTGGTGTGGCGCGCAGCGGTCCCACGATCCCGGCCGCATGCCAAGAGGTCCCAGACGTCAGCTGGTTGCGCTCGAGCAGTGTAACTTCAGCTGCGCCACGTTTCCCAAGATGATAGGCCACGCTCAAGCCAATTGCGCCGCCGCCGATGATCAGGATACGGCTCACATTGGCCTCCGTTGACGCACGCTGAGAGGCGCCACTAGGCTGGCCGCATGAGGATACATGCTTTGTGGTGCCACCCGCGTTCGGTTTCGACTGCTTTTGAACGGATCATGCGCGAGCGCGGCGATCTGTCGGTCCTGCACGAACCGTTCATGTACCACCACTATCTGACGACCACAGACCGGCTTTTTCCGGGCTTCTCGCCTGCGCCGGGACATCCTGTCACCTATGATGAGATCCGCGCGATGATCCGCGAGACGGCGGAGAGCGCCTCGGTTTTTCTCAAGGATATGGCGTATTACGTCGCGGACCGGTTGCCGCGCGACGCAGGGTTTGCGAGCGAAATGACCCATGCCTTTCTGGTACGTGACCCCATCGAAGCTGCGCTGTCTTATGCAAAACGCGACCCCAAATTCACGCGATTGGAGTTGGGCCATGAGGCGCAATACCGACTCTACAGCGCATTGATCGAGTTGGGACATAACCCGTTGGTGATCACCGCAGATCAGTTGCGCACGTCCCCGCAGACAACGTTGCGCCGCTACTGGGCGCATGCCGGGCTTGCGTTCCTGGATCACGCGTTCACGTGGAACGACGCTGTGCCGGCCGGTTGGGATTCGGTGCAAAGCTGGCATACCGAAGTGTTGGAAAGCGGTGCGATCAAAGCGCCTAAACTCATCGACTGCCAAGCAGAACTTGATCGGCTCGGTGAACCCTATCCCGACCACGCTGCGCATCACGTGCCGTTCTATGAGCGGATGCGCGAAATTGCGGAACGCCAGGCCCATCAGAAATAGTCCTGATCGGGTTTTTCCGCTTTGCGTGCGGCGATGTAGTCCTTGAGGGCCGCGTCAATATCAGGGTCGAGACCGGGGTCCTTATACCCTTCTAGACGTTCCTTCCATATGGCGTTGGCCCGCGCTGCCGCGTCCTGTTCCCCAGCCGCATGCCATTGCTCAAACGAATTGTCATCAGGTGTCCATGGGCGGAAGAGCGCGGTCATGAAATTGGCCTGCGTATGTTCAGATCCAAGGAAATGTGCCCCAGGACCAGTGCTAGCAATTGCCTCCATCGCCTGAGCATTCTCGCTCATATCGATCCCGTCAAAAAAGCGTCCGATCTTGCCACAAAGATCATGATCAATCACAGTTTTTTCGAACGAGGTCACCAGCCCGCCTTCGAGCCAGCCGGTCGCGTGGTTGATCAAGTTGGCACCGGCAAACATCGACATCATCAAACCCCAAGCGGCCTCTTGCTGGCTTTGTGCATCGGGCAGCTTGGAAGAACTGAGCGTGCCCACGGTGTGAAAAGGCACCCCAAGCCTGCGCGCAAGTTGCCCGGCTGCCAAAACCATCAGGCCAGCCTCTGGTGTGCCAAAGGTTGGCGCGCCGGATTTCATCGACATGGTCGAGGCAAAGCTACCCATCAGACAGGGAGCGCCTGGATTCACCAATTGGGTCAGAGCCATTGCCGCCATGGTTTCGGCCAACACTTGTGCAAGCGTCCCAGCAACAGTCGCAGGCGACATCGCCCCGGTCAGCACCCAAGGTGTGCAGGCAACGGGCTGGCCCGCGCGCGCATAGGTTTTCAGCGCGCCAGACATATGGCTGTCCATCACCAAAGGCGCATTGGTGTTAGACACGCAGTATAACGCGGGCTTCTCTGAGATGTCGCCAAAGACGATCCGTGCCATGTCAATTGCATGACCCGCCCGTTCAGCGCCGATGAAGGCCCCCATAAACGCGCGGTCAGAGTGGCGGATATGAGCGTAGAGCATATCCAGATGGCGCTTGTTGGCGGGCAGATCAACAGGTTCACAAACCACACCGCCCGAATGATGCAGCCATGGCAGCGTGTGGTGTAGCTTTACCAGATTGTTGAAGTCTTCATGGCTCGCATAACGCCGACCGCGATCCAGATCATGCACGAAAGGTGGACCCCAGGACGGGCACAGGACCGTCGCATCGCCACCAAGCTGGACATTGTTTTTGGGGTTGCGGGCATGCTGTATGAACTGGCTTGGCGCGATTGCCATGATGGTCCGGCGGCAAAAGCCGGGCGCGAACCGTACCCGTGTTCCGTCAACATCGCACCCTGCATCCGCAAAAATCCGGAGGATCTCAGGATCGTCTTGAAACTCCATACCCGTCTCGGAAAGGATGGTGTCGGCATTTGCCTCAATCTGCTCAAGCCCGGCATCACTGAGGACACCGAAGGTTGAAAGCTTGCGCAAAATGAACGGCGCACGCGCTTCGGTTCGTGTGCGTTTGTTAGCTGCTTTACGGCGGCGAGAGGTACTTGTGGGAGACATGCGACTACGATGCCGCAGCGATTGACCAAACCCAAGAAAATCTAAATAGTATCAGAAATTCTTATATTAAGGATGAGACTTGCTTGATCGCTACAAAATGTCACCAAGCCTTATGCGCTCGCTTGAGGTGTTCCTCGCGGTAGCTGAAACAGGTCAAATGCGGGCTGGAGCGAGCCTGCTGGGCCTGTCACAACCCGCCGCATCTCAGCACATTTCAGCATTAGAAAAGGCGTTCGGCACGACGCTGCTGGACCGCAGCACACGACCTGCAAAACTGACATATGCTGGCGCACGACTGCACGGCAAAACACAAAAGATACTAGATGCGTTGTCGGATATGGAAACCGAGTTGCGCCATGTCGGTGGCCAGTCCCTGACGCTGCTAAGGGTGGGCATTCAAGCCTCCATTGCAACGACCCTTACGCCGCCATTGATCGATCTTGCGCAAAAAAGGTTCAAAGTCGAAGACATTACATTGCACGCCGGGCAAAGCGGCAACCATGAGCATCTCTTGCGCACCAAGCAGGCGGATCTGGCAATTACATCGAACCCTTTCTTGGACATGGACGGGCTGGAGCGGCACCACATTTTGACCGAAAAATACCTCTTGGTTCTTCCTGAAGCATACGACGGACCAACCGAAAACCTGGAGGCGATCCAGACGCGGCTGCCTCTGGTACGTTTCGGTGATACGACCAATGCAGGACGCCAGATTGCCCAGCACCTGCGCCGACTGCGGTTCGAGCCTGACAAGGTCATACAGGCAGATCGCTCCAGCATGGTGACTTCCTGCGTTTCGACAGGACAGGGGTTTAGCCTTTTGACCCCGACGCTGTTGATCGATGGTCTCGTGGAAAACATGGCTTTGCGATTGCAAGAATTGCCTGTTTCGGGTTTGTCGCGCACGTTGACGGTAGTTGCGAGGAAAGAGGAGTTGCAAGGCTTGCCAGCGGCCGTTGCGGAATTGTGCAAGCAGAGGCTCGCAGAGCAAATTACTCTCCACATGGGCAATATCGGAGTTAAAAGTGTGGAGTTCGAGCGGTCTAATATCTCAGTCTATAGTTGAATGGCGTTTAGCCAAAACATCTGACTACAGGATAAAACCCAAGAAGCGGACAATCCCTGCGCGAAGTTGGAGATCGGGTTTGTCCCGCATACCGGAAGTTGACCCAATTTTGCCGAACGTCCGGTCCTGTTGAAAGCAGACATCGTACACAGAAGGACCGATTTCGTGGACTTGAATGTCTGCTTATGCCGAAAGCGGTCGCTCCGGAATACTTGCGCAAGTTCCGCTTTGCGGACAAAGCCGCCCGATGCTGGCGCAGCGAAAATCAAATCGATTGCTCGACAGGGTCACGGTATCGCCCGCGACGGCGCAGCACGATTTCTCAATACAGGACGTTCAAATCATGCATATAGGCCAAAACTTAATCAGGCCGTTCGCTTCGCTCGGATTTAATGTCTCAAATGCGGAGCAAGCTGCCTTATGCTGCTGCGTAGACAATTGGCTTTTTGCGCCACCGTTCCTTTGAACGACAAGCACTCGCCCAGCAGAATATTTTGAGCGAGCGCAGTTTCCGTCACGTTTTTTCAGTGTTACCTTCGCAGTACTGCCCGCATTTTGGAGGAAGGGGCAAACCTTGGAACGCAGGCTTGCCGCCATATTCGCCGCAGACGTAGTCGGTTTCAGCCGTATGATGGCCGAGGATGAGGTGGGCACCTTCGAACGTTTGACCACGGTGCGCCAAGACATCCTCATCCGTTTGATAGATGAAAAGAACGGGCGGATCGTCAAGCTTATCGGCGACGGAATGCTGGCCGAATTTGCAAGCGTTGTTGATGCCGTGGAGGCTGCGATCCAGATACAGGAGGCGGTTAAGGACAGAAACGACACCATTGATCCCCACCTGCGTATCGAATTGCGGATCGGTATCAACCTGGGAGATCTGATCATCGATGGTGACGACATTTACGGAGACGGTGTTAACATTGCGGCGCGCCTGGAACCCCTAGCTACGCCCGGAGGCATCTGCATCTCGCGCGAGGTTTACGAACACACGCGCGGCAAAGTCAGTAAGCCATTTGAATCTGCGGGTGTCCACCGAGTCAAAAATATACCTGAGCCTCTCACGGTATTTCGGATGGCGGACCCGAATGGCTCGAAATACACTTCACTGTTTCGCTTCAAAGTTCGAGGCGCTGTCACGGCGATGGCCGTAATTGCGATTCTTTCAGGTGCCGCTTTTATATTGCGTGATGGCATAGTTGCCCTTTTCGGCGGCGCTGAAAGTGAAATTATCGCGGCAGAGGACGGGCTACCTTCTCTCATCGTGTTGCCCTTTGAAAACCTCGGGCTGCCAGACGCGGAACGCTACATCGCAGATGGGCTCACGGACGATCTGATTACAGATTTCTCGAAAGTCGCCGGGCTGATGGTGATCGGCAGCAACACCGCGTTTTCCTATCGGGACCGGACAATCGACAGCAGGGCCATCGGTCGCGAGTTGGGGGTGGGCTATGTTCTAGAAGGCAGCGTGCGCAGAGCGGGAACTCGGCTTTTGGTCAACGCGCGGCTGACAGATGTGAGCAGCGGGCAGACAGTATGGGCCGAGCGGTTGGAGCGAGACGAAGCCGATATTTTCTCCATGGAATCTGGCCTGATAAACGAGATCATTGATCAACTTGGTGTGGATGTGAGTGTGTCCGAAAAGGAGCGGATCGAACGCCTACCTACAACGGATCTGGAAGCATATGACTTCTTTCTCAGAGCCGAAGAAGCCGCTCGCAGCGGCTTTCGGCCCGGGCTGCGCGAAGCGTTGAGCCTCTATTCGGACGCAACCGCAATCGACCCGACTTTTGCGAGGGCATTCGCGGCACAGGCCCGCACCGAGGCATTGATCATGCGCCGTAACTATGACGATGTGCTGCCCTTTCCGGTCGCCCGGAAACGCGCCTACGAACATGCCGGTCGTGCCTTAGAAATTGATCCCGATGCGGCGATGCCTTTTGCCGTATTAAGCGAGTTGCAGACTGTGGATCGAAGGTATGAGGAAGCGATGCGCTCGGCGCAGCTTTCTGTCGAGAAGGCCCCCGGTGAAGCATCTGCCTATCTTGCGCTGAGCTTTGCGCAGACATTCTACGGCCGACATGAAGAGGCGATCGAGAATTTCGAAACGGCTCTGCGTCTCAACCCACTATTGCCGGGCTATGCACGTCAGATCGCAAGCTTGTCCTATATTCTGACAGGGCGTCCCCAACGTGCCGTCGAAATCCTTGAGGAGATAAAAGGCAATTCTCAAGGTATTGAGGACTACTTTAACATCCTCGCGGCCGCCTATGGAGAGGCTGGCCATACGCAAAAGGCGCAAGCAACTGCAGACGAGGTGGCCGAATTTGCTCCGCATACTTCGGCGCAACTCTACAAGGTCTTGTTTGCGCATTTTCGGAAGCAGGAAGAACTCGATCGGATCATTGATGCGATGTTGACCGCGGGCGTGCAGGAATGGCCCTTCGACTTTCAACCTGGCGCGCGCGAAAAGCTATCTGCCGACGCGGTTACCGCTCTGATCGACGGCAACGTATGGCAGGGAAACTTCGAAGGCCGCGGACCCGGCTTGATGCAGATTTCAGAGAACGGAAGTATGGCCCTGCGCGCATCCACATTGTTTGTCACTGGATCGGCATTTGTGAAAGATGACACATTGTGCTTACAACAACCCGGTCTTTCGCTTGGTCGCCCGGCTTGTGGCATGGTCTACAAAAATGCGGAAGAAGAGATCGGGGCGAGCGCGCCTTACAGCTACATCAACCCGCATATTCTGTTTCACTTTAGCCCTGGCGGATGACCATCATCCGAGGTGCGCGTCAGTTGGAGTAATCCTTGGCTGCCAGCGGCTTGGTCTTCTCCCAATTCGCATCCGCCTTGGCGATCACCGCTTCCCCTTCTGGGTGGTCAAGCATTTCTGCTCCGGTCGGGTCCGATATAAAGTAAAGCTTCCCATCGATGATCCGCCAGGAATTTACTGGGTCGATGTTTTCGGACGCGTTGGCCCCAATGCCGACACCCAATGTGCAATACCCGCCGTATTGCGGAGCGTATTTGGTTGGGTCAGACTTAAACAGTTCGCGGTTCTCCGCGCTGTTGAAGTGCCATGGCGTGCCAAGCCAATCATATGCGAACTCACTTGATCCCTTTACCGCACGGCTTTCGGTGAAATAGGCAACAGTATCATAACCCTTGATTGCAACATCGCCGAAAGGCCCAGTGTTGATGGGCTCATCCGCCAGCGCACTCGTGGTCATGCCTGCAATAAACAGCCCGCTCATCAGAAGTCGAAAGTTCATTTTTTGACCTTACCTTATGTGCCTGCCTCCAAACACAGGCGGTGAAATTCCGGGCCGAAGGCATCAGGCGGGGGGCAAGTGGCTCCTTTCTGCTTCAGCAGCCCAACGATATCATAGTGTTTACGGAACATCGTTCGGATTAGAACCGAAAAGCCATCGTTATCGAGTGTCACAATATCCGCACCGTTGTCGAGCAGTAGCTCGATCATCTCGATATGACCCTCATCGGCCGCCATAAAGATGGGTGACTTTTCGGCCCTGTTGATGCGTCCATTCACGTCTGCGCCTTTGGCGAGAAGCAGCTGCGCTGTCTCAATCTTACCGCCGAAGGCAGCCGCGTGAAGTGGAGTGAAACCGCTGTGGTTACGCGCCATCACGTCAGCCCCTGCTTCGATCAGAGCCGCAGCGGTTTCGGTGTTTCCAGCCAACGAAGCAGCAATCAAGGGCGTAGCCTTGTTCGGCCCCCGCTCATCAACCGAGGTACCGCTTTCCAACAGAGCCTTAACGGTCGCTGTATCACCCTGCTTTGCAGCATCGAATAACTGACCTGCTTGAGCGGGCCCAAGTATAAAGAATACCGTTGTAAAGATGGCAATAATCCAACGCATGGATCTACCTCCCCTGTTTGAAGTCTACAATGAGCCGCTGTTGCGCGCAACGACGGCTTATTCGATGCGGTGTTGAAGACGGTTTCGATCGAGTGGGTTTAGTCCATGCAGCGGCCCCAGAGACAACGAGTGTTTTGTCCGCGATGGAGACGTAGTGCCTCCGAATTTCGCCGCAGCCTGCATGAATGTCGGGTCTTTAATCTGCGCGGCGACGCTCCGGTTAACGAGAAGTAATGCTGCAGCGGCGAGGTCTACTGGTCGAGAAGGTCTGCCTTGGGCTCGAAGCAGTCACCTGAGTCATTTTGTCAGATGACTGGTTTGGAACGCTAAGCCGCCATTGAGAGATCGCAATCAATCGGACATCAAATCCTCGATCTCCCTTTCCATCCGCACCAGATCGTTGATCGCCTTGCGCATTTCTTGCCATTCCCGCGTCCGCATGCCGTGCCTGTAAGCCGGGTTGGCTTTACCGGGGCCATGACCGCCGCGGGCACCGTGGAACCTGCACACCGTCCACCCTTTCACGGCCGGGCCTTTGCAGCGCTCTCCAGTTCGTTTTGATTTCGCAGTGCATCTCGGAGCTGCGTGCGCCCTGCTCATGGGGTTGTCGTCACTTTTCATGCGCGACCCTCCCCCTGGCCTCGACGTTTCCGACAATGGCCTGCCCGCCATCTTCGACGTTGACGTGCTGCACGGTGACTGTCTGCTTTCCGCCATTTCGGTATTTGCGCAAGGCTTCAACCTGAGACGTGTAGGTTCGGGCCAGTTTGTTGTACGCCCGTTCGTGCGCCTCGAACTGAGGGAGTTGCTCGGCATTCGCCATGCGGCCGCCTTGCCGGATCATTGCCACGTGCGTTGTTGCCATCTGCACCGCCAACATGCGCTCGACGCCGTCACGCGGCGCGATCTCTCTGACGATCGCAGGCATGAAGCCCCGCATGTCCTCTGATCCATCTTCAACTTCAGAAGGTTTGAGCGTTTTATAGGCCTGCAGGAACAAGCCCTCATTCACGGCAGGGCTGTCACTGCCAAAGATCTTGGTTAGGGCATCTTCCCCGTGCTGCGTCACATGCAATCCGCCGTCTTCGTCTTGGCGGAAGGTGAACAGATCGTGTTCAGGTCGTTTGTCTTTTTCAATTTCACTCATCGTCCATTCTCCAATGTTTGGCAAAAGTGACGGAAGTGACGCTTCTTCCTATGTGGGACGTATCTGAGAGTCTTTCGGAGTCTCGCGCGTACGTCGCATAAAGGGAAAAGCGTCACTTCCGTCACTTTCGTCACCCAAGCTTCAATTTGAGGTGCAGAAACCCGCGCCCGGTGTTGCGCCGCGTGGTGACAAATTGCCGGCTCTTCATCTCCTTTTGCAGCGTGCGTTGTGTCCAGGGCTGCAGTCCTTGCTGTTCGCACCACTGTCCGAAGCGATGATGCAAGGTACTGGTTGTGACGAAATTGCCCGTGTCGGCTGCGGTCTCGTCTTCGAGGAACTGGCCGAGAATGTCCTCGTCGTGGAAATACGCGTTGGATGCCGCGGTAATGCTGGCCGGTACGTCCAACCCACTCTTCTGCCATTGCAGCGCTCCGTCGATCGCCCACCGCAGAATGGCGGGCGCTTCTGCGCGCAGTTTATCCGGCAGCGTCTTATCGCGCTTTTCGGGCGGGATCGTCACAGTGAACGGCACCAGTGCGACCCGGGCGCGGATCGCTTCGTCGATACCTGCGAAGGATGGCATATTGTTTCCGGCAATGAAGAGCGTCAACTGCGGTTCGAAGTCGAGATAATCCTGCTTCATCAGGCGCGCCGTCAGCTTGTCGCCACCGGTCAAATCTTTGATTGTCGCTTCATCCCAGCTTTTACCCTTAGGCAGTTCGGAGCCGACGACGAGGCGCGCACCCTGCAAACCGGCAATACCAGTGGAGTGTTGCTCAAACTTGGAGTTGAGGAAGATCGACGCCGGAGCGCGACGCGCGTAGTCGCCGAAAAGATCGAAGAGCGTGTTGAGGAAGACAGATTTGCCGTTTCGACCGGTGCCGTAGAGAAACAACATCTTATGCTCGCTGGTCATGCCTGTCAGCGCGTAACCAGCCGCACGCTGTATGAAAGAGATCACTTCCGCGTCGCCATCAAAGACGTCACGCAAAAACTGCAACCAAAGCGACGGTTCTATACCGGCGGGAGCTGGTTCAACGGCGGTCTGTTTCGTGATCATGTCATCCCGGCGTGCTGCGCGCATTTCACCGGTGCGTAAGTCGACGGTTCCGCCCGGCGTGCCGAGTGTCCGTCATCGAATGATTTGGAACAGGGGCGTTTGATTGGTTTTGGTGGATCAGGCTCGCTGTAGTTTCTATCTACGCCGCGTTCTGATGATGCAGCAAGCGGCGTTTCTGGATTGTCTGGTGTTTGATTTCCTTTCTGCGTCTGAGGATTGTTTCGGCTCGACCGAAATAGACATCGGCGGGTGTCAGATTGCTGATGCTCTCGTGGTATCGGTTGTGGTTGTAGTGATCGATGAAGTTGCCGATGGCCTGTTCGAGCGCTCCTGGCAGATAGTAGTTTTCCAGCAGGACACGGTTCTTCATCGTCTGATGCCATCGCTCAATTTTGCCCTGGGTCTGCGGATGGTTGGGCGCTCCCCGAACATGATCCATACCCTGCTCATCCAGCCATTTCGCCAACTCGCCAGAGATGTAACTGCTGCCGTTGTCGCTGAGCAGCCGGGGCTTGTGGGCAACGGTGACACTGTCACAACCTGATGCAGCCAAAGCGTCTTCCAGCGTTCCTGTGACATCGTCAGCTTTCATCGTGGTGCAAAGGCGCCAAGAGACAACGTAACGGCTGTAATCATCCAGGATCGTAGACAGATAGAACCAGCCCCAACCAATGACTTTGAGATAGGTGAAGTCGGTCTGCCAAAGCTGGTTCGGCCGCACAGTCTTCTCATGGAATTCATCCGCCGCTTTGATGGTGATGCAGGCTGGGCTGGTGATCAGATCCTGTGCCTTCAGAAGCCTGTAAACACTGGCCTCAGAAACGAAGTAGCGCCTGGTGTCGGTGAACCGCACCGCAAGCTCGCGGGGCGATAACTCGGGTTCTTCCAGAGCCAGTTCCAAGATCTGCTTGCGCACCTTGTCGGGGATGCGGTTCCAAACCCTGCCTGGCCGGGAATGGCGATCCTCAAGCCCGGCCTCGCCGAAAGACAGATACCTGTCGTACCAGCGGTAGAAGGTCGTTCTGGGAATGCCGAGTTTTTCCAGTGTGCGTTTGATCGGCAGGTGCGAACCGTCAACCAGCCGGATGATCTCAAGCTTTTCGGATGCGGGATATCTCATTCGTCGTCTCCCCCATCCTCGAACATGCTTTTTTTGAGCAGCCGGTTCTCAAGGGTCAGGTCGGCGACTACCTCTTTCAGCGCCGACGATTCCGCTCTCAAATTTTTCACCTCAGAGCTGGTAGCCTGGCGTGCGGTATCGCCAGCCAACCGCTTCTTACCGGCCTCAAGGAACTCTTTCGACCAGCTATAATACAGGCTCGTAGCTATTCCTTCACGGCGACACAGCTCCGCTACGCTGTCTTCACCACGAAGCCCATCCAACACAATACGGATCTTCTCCTCTGCCGAATGCTGGCGCCGTGTCTTCCTGCGGATGTCTTTGACAACTCTCTCTGCTGACGCTTTCTGTTTCCCGGACTTCATTCTCATCTCCACTCTCTGATGGTTACGATGAGCCTGAAATCCTCCGCTACGCAATCAAACTAGTCTGTTCCATGGGTGCTGACAGCAGACACACTCCGACTATGAGGCGATTGCATGCCGCTTCGGGCGAGGTTCTACAGCAGGAACTGGCAGAGATAATTGCCGAGAAAGGGGTGTTTGCAGTTCCGCAGGGAGAGTTGCGTCGCATTTTTGCTGATACGCTGAAGGCCAACCCGAACAGAATTACTCACTTCATGAACGAATTGGGTTGGATACCCGACAGGGTTAAGTGGGGTGGTGTCGACTATGCCCGTGCTCTGTGGGTTCATCCTGACTATCGAGTGTCCAATGGTCGTGTGCT
Organism: Ruegeria sp. HKCCD7303; assembly: GCF_013111185.1. Classification (GTDB taxonomy): domain Bacteria; phylum Pseudomonadota; class Alphaproteobacteria; order Rhodobacterales; family Rhodobacteraceae; genus Ruegeria. Next base: position 19,019 of record NZ_WVRE01000004.1, read on the forward strand.
TGGACCAAACGGCTATGACCAATCTGTTGAGCCTGGAGAAGATGAGGTGGAGATCATCTGATGCGAACTCCATACTTCCGTGAACGAAGCCAATTGCAGGCTTGGTACGAAAACCTAATCGCCAACCATCACCAAGAAGCCAGTCAAAAAGTAGAGGAATTACTGAATGAAACTGAACAAGATGAGAACGGCTGCTGGGTCACGCCAACAGTTGAACCGAGAAAGCTACGACTCCGGGGGGAGCAAGACCGAGCTTACAGGTTCGTTTATTGCATCACCCACCGGCTTGCCGCCACCCGCGATCAGGTAATCCGCCACCGTTGCCATAACCGTCGCTGTATCAATCCCCGCCATCTGACCATCGGCGACCGGCGAGATAACCTTCAGGATGAGCGTGATCGGCAGGCGAATGGTGTCGATTGGGGTCTGCTTTAGCCCTGTGGCTATGCAAAACTCTCGGGTCAAAACACGCTAACCCGCTCCTCCCGTAAAGTGGGAGGGGCACCCCCGCAGAACCCGTTATAGTTGTTAACGGGTGGTTCGGGTGACTGGGGCATAAACGGGGGCATTTCTCTGGTATCGGTGACCCAAGCGCCTGTCGTTGTTCCATGTTCTGATGAGATGGCTGTGCTCGCAGTCTCCAGCTATCCAGTCTCGCGATTTCCCTGAGAACAGGGAAATTAACAGGGAAATTTCGAAAGCACATTCCTACGTCGGGGCAGGGGGTATTCTCTTGTACCAGAGCACTGTGTTCCGAATTGCGACCTCACCGCTTCATCGGCCGAATTCCTGTCTACTAGAACGCTCAAGGCACCGCTTTAGTCAACTCGAAAGAGAACGAGACTTGAGGACCTTCGCTGCGTTTGTCAACCAAATCGGGTTTCAAAATTGACTTGCGCCACCACATTTAGTATCGAACCTACGTGGCGGGATGCCCGGCCGAGGATTCGGTGTCTCGTTAAAACTGTGATGGACGACCTTTTTGGTATTCCCGTCTCGGCCTGGTCGACGCCCCATCGCGACTTTCCTGAAACTGGATTTCAAGGAGGGCGTGATGACGACCTATCCAAAGCCGGCGAGTCCGGAGCATTCAATCGCTAAGAAAAACGATCTGCTGCCCGAGTTGAGTATTGAAACCGTTGCGATCAACGATTTGCAGCAGGCAAAACGCAACGTTCGAAAACAGAGTAATCGGCAGATAGCCAAGTGCCGAGCGTCGATCAAGCGATATGGCTTGAATCGACCGATTTTGATTACAGCGGACAACGAAATCATCGACGGTCACGCGATCGTCGAAGCGGCCCGTCAACTGGGGCTGACGGACCTCCCGTGTATTCGAGTGGCGGATCTCACCGACTTAGAAGTTCGAGGCCTGAGAATTGCCCTGAACCAGATACAAACAACCGGCGAGTTTGACCTGCCCAAGCTGACTCTCGAACTGGCCTGCCAGCTCGAGTTCAACACGGATCTGACGGACCTTGGATTTGAACCGCCAGAACTTGATGGGCTGTTTGAGACGCTGCCTGAAGAGGGGAGCGATCCAGACCTCGCTGATCAGATCGCTTCCTCGATTCATTCTGCGTCCTCTGTCACTCAGGTCAATGATGTATGGCGGGCCGGAACGCACCTCATTGCGTGCGCCGATATGCGAAACACTGAACTTTTGTCGGAGCTGCTTGATGGAAAGGTGACCGACATCGTCTTTGCGGACCCTCCTTACAACACGAAGGTCAACGGTCACATCCGCGTCGGCAACTCAGGATTTGATGAATTTGCCGAAGCGTCAGGAGAGATGTCGATCGAAGAATTCATCCTGTTTCTGATTGCCTTTCTGAAGAGCGTGTTGTCCAGGCTGAAACCCGGTGGCTTGATATACTGTTGCATGGACTGGCGGCACGAGTGGGAACTCCACCAGGCGATCCAGGCGACGGGTCTCGAGCTGCTGAACAAATGCATTTGGGTGAAGCCAAATGGCGGGATGGGTTCGTTCTATCGCTCACGTTACGAAACGGTGTTTGTACTGAAGCAGCCTGGCGCTCCGCACACCAACAACGTTCAATTAGGTTCAAACGGTCGATATCGAACAAATGTCTGGGAATATGCTGGCGCCACAGGCGGTGGGGCGGATGAAGCAGACGACTTCACGTTGCATCCCACCGTCAAACCGGTTCGCCTCGTACAGGATGCCATCCTCGACGCGTCGGCCGTTGGGCAAATTGTTCTGGATCCATTTTTGGGGAGCGGGACAACGCTTCTGGCCGCAGAACGAACCAAACGTGTCTGTATTGGGTTGGAGATCTCGGCTGCTTACGTGGACGTAGCGATCCGCCGTTGGCAAGGGCTGACCGGCAACCAGGCAACTCTTCTAAAAACCGGCCAAACCTTTGCTGAGAGGGCCGCAGAACTTGCGGCCGAGACCGATAAGAGCGCCGAACCAATACCTCTGGAAAACGATACTGGAACGGAGGAACAGTTCTGATGACCAACGACAAGAACCGTTCCAACATTGGGTATGGCAACCCTCCAGATGCCCATAAGTTCAAGCCCGGTCAGAGTGGCAATCCTGGCGGGCGACCAAAGGGCTCAAAATCATGGAAAACCGTCATTGAGGCTGAGCTCAGCACGGAGATTGGCCTGAAGGAACAGGGCGTCGAATTGAAAGTTACCAAAATGGAGGCTTTCGCTAAACGCCTCGTGTCGGACGCCCTGGCAGGAAATCCCAAGGCTTTGGGCGAATTGCTCCGGCAGCTCAATAAGTACTTTGGCGATGTGACACCAGTCGAAGCAAAGGATTTGCCCGCCAGTGAAGCAGATGTGCGTCTGCTTCTCAAATACGCTGAGAAAGCAATAAAGACCAAGGTTCAAAACGGAGAGTCCGATGACCAATCCAACAAATTCTGAAGTCTACGCTCTTCTACGGTTAAGTTTTGTGGCCTTCGTAGAGAAGGTTTTTAGGACCTTGCTTAACGGACGGGAGATGCAAGACAACTGGCACATCCAAGCGATTTGTCATGCGCTCGGGCAAGTCCAAAAGGGAACCGAAAAACGTGTTATGATCAACATTCCTCCGCGGAGTCTGAAGTCGATCATCGTTTCCGTGGCATGGCCCGCCTTCTTGCTTGGGCACAATCCAGGACTGCAAATCTTTGTTGTTTCGCACAATCTCGATCTGGCGATCGGTCTTTCCAACAAATTCCGACAGATCGTGAATGCCGACTGGTACAAGGCCGCGTTCCCGACAATGTCTGGGGCACCACAAAAAGACAACGAGCGGATCTTCTTGACTGACGCTGGAGGCTTCAGAGAAGCCATTTCAGTCAACGGGGCTGTTATTGGGAAAGGAGCAGATATTTGCATTATGGACGACTTACTGGACGCATCGGAGGTTGCGACCGAAAACGGCTGTGCAAAGGTCAATAATTGGATCGATACTTCACTGTCCACGCGACTGAATGATCCGGCAAGCAGCGCAATGGTTCTTGTGATGCAGCGGCTGGCTATAAATGATCCGGCCGCACACCTACAAACCCAGGAAGATTGGAACTGTGTCACCCTGCCGGCAATCGCCGAGGAGGACCAAATTGTTCCCATCAGCGATGTCGAAGAATATCACTTCAACAAGGGCGAGCTTCTGGATGCGGCGCGGTTGCCAATGGATACCCTTGACGTTCAGAGGGCTAAGCTGGGTACGGCAAATTTCCTTGCTCAGTATCAACAACGCCCTGTTCCCCCGGGTGGCGGCGAGATCGATATAAGCCTCTTCCAGCGCTACAAAACCCTGCCAAAACTATATGATGTTCGGTTCCTGAGTGTTGACGCAGCTTCAAGCTGCCGGTCAGGGTCATACAGTGTCATTCAGGTCTGGCAAATGACGAACGGAAACGTCTATCTGGCGGACAATCAACGTGGATATTGGACCTTTCCGCAATTGACGAAACGTGTGGTTGATACTCAGACCCTTTGGAAAGCTAACTTCGTAGCGATAGAGCGTGCCAGCTCTGGTCTGGCCCTTATTGATGTCCTTTGGGAGCATTACCCTGACAATATTCGGCGTACTTTAGTGCAGGGGCTCAAACATAAAGGTTTGTCGAAGGAAGACCGGGCTGGCAAAGCCATGGTCCTCGTGGAACAAGGCTTGGTTCACATACCCCTTGAAACGCTCTGGCTAAATGATCTTTTAGCCGAGTTTAGCGCATTTCCTGCAGGGTCAAAAGATGATCAGGTGGACGCTTTCTCACACGCCATTGAATTTTTTCGCAAGCTGCTCGTGAGCCGCTTCAACCCGGAATACAGGGGGCGAGGGCGTGTTTTGAAATAGTGGTGATCTGTTCTTCTCGTGTGAAAACGAGCCTGGATACATGCTAGGCGTCAGAGGTCACGTTGACCGCTGAACGACAAAGGCAGCGTTTCTGAAAAGCGAAGGAGGGTGCAAATGGAAATCTCGTCGGAAGATCGCGAAAGGTTGCAGGCTCTGGCTGCATTTCTTCCAGTTGTTGAAGCTGAAAATTTTACCGCCGGAGAAATGGTGGTCCCTGCAGACACGCCCGACGGTGTCTCGCGATTTCCATACGCCGTACCCGAAGCAGAAGGAGAAGCAGTCATGAGCACACCTAAAGCCGAAGACCTTTCTGACCTGTCGGTGATTGGCGTCGACATCGGCAAGGACGTCTTTCATTTGGTTGGGTTCGATGCGGAGGGCACTCTGGTCCTGCGACGAAGGATCAAGCGTCTGGCGCTGAACGCCACCTTTGAAGCCTTGCCGAGATGCGTGATCGGGATGGAGGCGTGTCTCAGCGCGCATTTTGTCAGCCGAACGTTGCGAGGTTTGGGATTTGAACCGCGGATCATCCCGGCGATCTACGTGAGACCGTTCATCAAGGGGCAGAAGAATGACTACAACGACGTCGAAGCGATTGCCGAGGCCACGCTGCGACCGAACCTGAAGACGGTGACGGAGAAGAGCCAGGATCTCCGTCGACTGCAAAGCGGACAAAGCTGACCTTTTCAGCGCTTACTTCGATGCGAGGTTTCGGAAAATGATTGCGCAACGCAACAACAATGCCCGGACCTTGTACTTTACCAATCTGGAAAACGTGTCGTGACGTAGCTGGGGAGCCAGACTGAAAACAGCCGTTTCAGAGTGGATCTTAGTACAATGCCCACTGTTATTTTCGCGGGGCTTCCATCCATTGGAGAGTAGCCAATCGCTTGCCGTGTTTCGGTGATATTCCAGCGCATCCCCGGGTTATCTGACATTAGGTTCAGGACTGCGAAGGAAATATCCTTGGCATCTATTGCGGCGCGCATTCCGTTTAGAAAGTCCCGATCACTCAACCACATTTCCTGGCCCCACCGGCCCATCGCCATATGTGTGCCGGGTTGGTTGTCGTGAGTCCATTGTGTCCAGCCGATGCGCAAGCAGATGATCGACAGTCCGTGATGCTCAGCAAAGTAGGCCCCTGTCCGTTCACAGAACAGCTTTGACATGCCGTAGGCGTTTACTGGTCCTGGTGGTGTCGTGCTTTTAAGCACATCATGCGTGAACCTTTTGTCGCCGTGGACCCAGTTGGAACTGGCAAGTACTACTCGTCTGACGCCCATGGCCGCCGCATGGTGATAGAGGGAAAGCGTTGCATCCATATTGTGTTTGATCGCGGAGGCCCAAGTGGCGGAGGGCTCTCGGTCTCCGGCAAGATGCACGATAACGTCGACTCCCTTTAGCAAACTGACCCAACTGCTGTCTTCGGACAGGTCTGCTGTGTGAATGTCGGGATGATCAACGGGACGGATGTCGATGCCAGAGACGGTGTAATCGGTGTCGCTTTCTAGCGCGTTGAAGAGTTTGCGTCCGAGATGCCCGCCTGCGCCTGTAATCAAGACATGCATGACAGGAACTCCTTGTTGTTTGTGAGCCCCAATGGCATTTGGGTTGCATCTTCATCCGTCAAGACGCGGAACGTCTGCCGAAAACTCAGCGTTTCATTCGGTGCGAGCTTGCGTGCCGGGGAGTGCCACTCCGCTTCGCAATAGGCGTAGTCGGCTGAATTAAAGACCTCAAACGGATAGTCGTGTGCAAATTGATCGCCCTTTTGAGGTTCTGGTACCGAGCACATTAGCAACGGGGCATCAGCGCCGCACCGTATCAATGTACGACCGTTGGGGTTCGGTAGCCCGACCTTGAATTCCTGCTGTCTGTTGCAATCCAAGACAATGCCATTGCCGTGCGTAGTTATCATCCCTTCGGCAGAGCCAAAAATAGGATAAAATGCAGGGTCTTCCAATTCGACACCGACCTTGGTGGGGGTGTTAAGCATCATGACTGACCAAATGCCGGTCAGGCGCGAGGAGGTCCCATGGTTGACCACGATGTGTTCTATTTCCCAGCTTTCCGCGGAGGTCAGCGTGATGCGGCGCGACACTGACAATTGCGAGGTCGGGCATAATGCGCTGGTCATTTCGATACGAGTGCTGCTTCTTGAAGTGATCTGGTAAGAGCCGCTGTCCAACACGGGAAACGGAGCGCCGTTTACCCATGATGCATCCGGGGCGATCCAAGTCTTCTCGCCGCCCCAGAGCGGAAAACCAAATTGTGGAGAGCGTGTGGGCAGATCAGTAAGCTGGGTACTATCGACATCCAAACCGTTGAGATCCGCGTTTTGAAATAGGAGGGAGCGCCCTTGGAAGTTTACATCCCATAGGCGGCCCCCGATGCCGGGCAGGAGTGTCAGTTGCAGATCATTTTGCTGCAGGTGAAGAACGCTCCATCTGTCCGACATGTAACCCCCTCCTATCGGTTTCCCGGCGCGGTAGAATGCACCGGGACAATCGCTTAGGTGTGCTTGAACTGGACGACGTTCTCGGCAGTAATCGGCATAACCCCGGTTTCAACGCGCTCGGGTAGAGGATTGATGCCAGCCGCCTTCCAATCGGGCAAGACCTTCAGCGCGTCAGTGTTCTGCCAATGCATCATGTGGAAGGCGAGAAAGATCTCAAGATAGGATTTCTGAGCCACTGCGCCGTGAATTGTGCCGTCTTCGATATAGGGAAGCATATCATCATTTCGGTCCATCGCGACGATCTTGATGTCCTTTCGTCCCGCCTCATTGACTGCAATTGCCGCGCCTTTGCCGCTGTCGCCGTCCGTGCCGCCAATGCCAACAATATCAGGGTTCGCCTGAATTGCCTGAAGGTAGGCTGTCGGCGCATAGGACGGGTCGGCCTTGTCGTTGACGACGTCGACGACCTCGATATCTGGGTATTTCTCGGCAAAGATTTGTTTGTACCCTTCGACACGCTCCAATGTGGAAGGGGCAGGGAAAGTGCCGAGGATAACTTTGCCTTTACCGCCAATCGCTTGCGCCAGCATTTCGCCGCCGACTCGACCTGCCTGAACGCCGTTAATACCAAGGAATGTGGACCGGGGACTGTCGGGAATATCGCCAATACAACATGTGACTGGAATGCCAGCCTCCACCGCACGTTCAACGCCGGGTGCCAGAGTGGCTGGATCACCCGGGAAGATAAGGATGCCTGCGGGACGTCTTGCGATCAGTTCATCCAATTGGCGTGCTTGTGCGGCCGTGTCGAAATCCAACGGGCCCGTGAATGTGGCCTTGATGCCCATCAGTTCCTCAAGGTCTTCCATCGCATTTCGATAGTCCACCCAGAAAGGCACCTGCGTGACGATGGACAGGAACACATACTCCTTGCCGGCCGCTTGTGCCATGGCTTCTTTGGACAGCATGGGCAGTCCGAACGCTGCGGCCAATCCAGCGGTGGTGCCCGCTGTCAGCAGCCTGCGCCGATTCACATTCAATTCAGTCATCGTAGTCTCCCTGTTTTGGATCTTTGGTTGTTGTTGAGATTTGGAAAGCTTCGGGCTCAGCCCCGTTTGCTTCGGATCAGCATGTCCAAGGCGACCGCTGTAACGAGTACACCGCCGATGACGATCATCTGCCAGTAGATCGATACGGCCAGCATCGTCATGGTGTTGTTGATCAACGCGACGAAAACGACGCCGAGGAAAGCACCAAGAATAGTACCTTCCCCGCCGCGTAGGGATGCGCCACCGATGACAGCCGCAGCCAGAACCTGAAGTTCGATACCGTTGCCTGCCGTGGGCGTACCGCTCATCAGGCGGGACGCCAGCAATACACCCGCCAAAGCAGCCAGAATACCGGTCAGTGCGTACAGGATGATACGCACGCGTGTTACATGTATGCCTGACAACATCGCGGCCTTTTCATTGGCGCCGATGAAATAGACCTGACGGAAAAAGCGTGTATGGCGGACGGCTAGGTCAAACAGGACGACCAGCAGAATGGTGAACAAGACGATTACCGGAAAACCGCCTACGTCGGCCTTCCCGATCCAGGCAAATGATGCCGGCAGGCTTGAAACAGAAAAACCTTCGGTCAAGACAAGAGCGATGCCTCGCGCGATCGACATCGTGCCGAGGGTCGCGATAAGCGGATTGATCCCGAGTCCGGTCACCAGTAAACCGTTCACTACGCCGACAATTCCACCCAGCACTAATCCGCATACCACCGCAAGCGGAATTGGCATGCCAGTCAAAAGTAGCATGGCCACGACGGTAGAAGACAAAGCCATAACCGATCCAACGGAAAGATCGAACCCGCCGGATGCAAGTAGTATCGCCATACCGATCACGATGATCGCGGTGGGGGCCATGCCCACGGCCACGGCTCGAAAGTTCGAGAAGCTGAGGAAATAGGGATTAACGTTGGACATCACGATGATGATGGCGGCGATCAGAACGATCAGCGTCAGTTCACGAATATCGACAAAAGCTTGTAAAACACGGCGCAGCAGCGGACGCTTCATGGGCAAGTTGGCTTGAGCGGTCATGGTCACGTCGCGACTCCTGATTGATTGGTTTGGGGTGCGTCCACAATTGGAACGGAATTTCCGGCGGCCATTTGAAGAAGCGTGGTTTCGGTTGCCTCAGCGGCTGCGATGTCTCCCATGAGGCGACCGTCGTGGACGACAAGGATGCGGGTTGAGAGAGAGACAAGTTCGGGAAAATCGGATGACACGACGAGGATGGCCATTCCCTCGGCTGCTCGACGCAAAAGCTCCGTGTGGATTTGGAATTTGGCTCCGACGTCGACCCCTTTTGTGGGCTCCTCGATGATCAGAAGAGCTGGCGCGCGTTTGAGCCACTTGGCCAACATGATCTTTTGCTGATTGCCCCCTGACAGATCACCAACAAGTTCGTTAATCCCGCTGGTTTTGACACTGAAGGCGTCAATGGCTGCTTGGCTGGCTGCTTTGATCGAGCCCGAACGCATGAGCCCAGCAGACGAATGATCGGAAAGACTGGCCGCGATCAGGTTGTCGCTGAGTGATTGTTCCAGAAAGAGGCCTTCAGTCTTGCGTTCCTCGGGAACAAATCCGACCCCAGCACGCATCGCCTGCCGCAAGGACGCAAAGTTAACAGACTTGCCGTGAAGTCTGATCTCCCCGGTCTCGCCATGCATCAGCCCGACAATCGATCGAACGATCTCGCTGCGGCGAGCGCCCATCAACCCTGCCATCCCTACAATCTCTCCGGCTTTAATGGAGAAAGAAATATCTTCGAATTCACCTGGATGGGTTAGGTCTTGGACATGCAAAACCTCTTCGCCGTTAACCTTACCTGACCGCGTGACATCACCGGGGTGAGCGCCACCGATCATCTCGGCAACGACTTGTTCCTGAGAAGTTTCCGAAACCGGTAAAGTGCTGATGTGGTGCCCATCTCGCAAAACGGTAATGCGATCCGAGATCTGGAAAATCTCAGCCATATGGTGGCTGACATAGACGATGCCAATCCCTTTTTTTGTCAGGGACTTTAGGACATCGAATAGTGCGTCTACTTCGTCGGGTGCCAATGCCGACGTCGGTTCATCCAGCAAAAGGACGCGGGAATTCAACGACAACGCCTTGGCGATTTCAACAATCTGGCGGGAGCTGATCGGCAAGTTTTCCACGGGTGTTGAAACGTCGATATTCAGACCGAATTCCGCCAGCAACGCCTCCGCTCGACGGCGCAGTTCAGGCCAGTCAACTACACCAAACCGGGTGGGTACGCGGCCCGCGTAGATGTTTTCCGCAACAGAGAGCGCGCCAGCGAGGCTGAGCTCTTGGAAAACACAGCCGATGCCCAGGGATTGCGCATGCGACGGGCTTTCGACCCGCTGCTCCCTACCGTCGCACAGGATGCGCCCAGCAGAAGGTTGGTGAAGCCCATAAAACAGGCCGAGACAGGTGGATTTGCCAGCGCCGTTTTCCCCACAAAGCGCGTGAACTTCGCCGGGTCTCAATTCAAAGTCGACGCCATCCAAAACAATGTTCGTGCCGAAGCTTTTGCCAACCCGATCCAGCTGGATCAGTGGCTGTAGCCCCGGTGATTCAGGTTTCATTGCTGGCGTCATTCAAGCTTCCTCCCGCCTTTTGATTGGCATCTGATATCTCAGATGTCAACTGAAAAAGAAAAGACCGGGAGGTGCCCAAGAGAAAGGGGCGGCGCCGTTTTGGCCCGCCCCCGTCACAACAAAACTACGTTTTTGCTAGGATGCGGTCGCTCCTTCGAGGACGATGGCGGCGCTTTTGTAGGCTTGTCTGGTGCGGTCAATATGCGCAGTGAGAAGAGATTTGATTTTGGCCATGTCGCCTTCGCGAACGGCAATAGCGATTTTCGAATGCTCATCGAAGGAAAGCTCAGTATGCAGTGGCAGCTTCGCCAAATGGGTCCGCAATGCGGCAATCTTACCGATGTAGCGTGTATAGCTGGCCGTCAGATAATCGTTACCGGCATGTTCAAAAATCAACTGATGAAATGTGGTATCCAGTGAAAGGTAGCCCTTTTCATTGCCTCGCCCGCGTTCTTTCTCCATGTCCTTCACGACACGCTGCATGTCGTCGGCAAGACCTTCCGGGCTCCGCAACAACGCAAGTTCAAAGGCGGCAGTTTCGATAGCCTGTCTGAAATCGCAGATCTGAGTCACTTCCGGCTCAGACAGCGAAAAAACGCGTGCGCCTTTTTGAGGCTCGATACTGACCAACCCTTCGTCACGTAATTGAGCGAGTGCTTCGCGGACTGGCGATTTCGATACGCCCAGCTCTTCGGAGATTTTTCGCTCCGACAAAACCTGACCCATTTTCAGGGAGCCATCGATAATACTATTCCGCAAATGTTCCAGTGCGAGTTCACGCAAAGACTTGGGTCTCTCAAGCGCCATCTGAGGATATCTCCAAAAAAAGGTGTTGCCAGATGCAAGATATCTGATACACCAGATTAGGCAAGCTGGTATATCAGATATCAGAATGTACTTGGGAGATCAAAAAAGTGCGCGCAGAGTTGGTCGTCGATTGTAAGAACCAGCACGGGGAAGGGATTTTCTGGAATCCCGCCGATGACCTTATCTGGTGGACCGATATCGAGGGCTGCGCGCTTTGGTCATTTGATCCTGCAACGTCAGAATCCGCATCTCATGAGATGCCAGAGCGTGTGTGTTGCTTTGCACCGCGTGCGTCTGGCGGACTGATCGTTGCTTATGCGGACCGAGTTGTCTTGCTGGATTCGCCCCAGGGCGAGGAAACCCTCGTGACGCGATTCGAGCCGAACAATCCGGAGACACGGCTGAACGATGGGCGAACCGATCGCCAGGGGCGATTGATTGTTGGAGGCATGAACGAAGTTTCTGGCAAGGCCGATTCGTCGGTCATCTGCGTCGATAAGGATTTGAGTGTACAGACGATCATCGAAGGAGTGTCTTGCGCCAATTCGACTTGCTTTACGTCCGACGGTACCACGATGTTCTTTGCTGATACCCCCGCTCGGGAAGTCGTCGCATTTGATTACGACACCCGCAGTGGAACCGTTTCGAACCGTCGGCAGCATGCTTCTTTCTATGATGAGCCTGGCTTGCCTGATGGGTCCTGTGTCGATGTCGAAGGGGGCGTTTGGAACGCCGAATGGGAAGGCCATCGCGTTGTTCGCGTCGCACCTGACGGCACGATAGACCGCGTGATCGAGGTGCCGGTCTGGAAGCCCACCTGTTGCGCTTTCGGTGGCCCTGATCTCGACGCGCTGTTCATCACGACCTCAAGGCTGATGAGTGACGAAGCAGCTTTAACAAAAGAACCGGAATCCGGCGGCCTCTTTGCTGTGAAACCCGGCGTTCGTGGCGTGATCGACGCGCCATTCAAAGGATAACCAACGAAATTCTGGAGGAGAAAACTATGTTGAAAACGCTAATGAGCACTACGCTTACCGCGGGGTTCGCCACGTTGGCAACGGTCGCTCTGGCCGAAAACTATCCAGCGCCGGTTCCGCTTGAGGACGGGGCACAAGCGCCAATCGACGCGATAGAACCCAAAAACGAAACGTTCCGGATCGCGTATATGCCGCCGGCTACGGAGTTCAACTACTACATTGCCATTGGTGAAGGTATCAAAGCGGTTGCCGCTGAGGCCGGGGTGGAAGTCTTCATGCTTGCTCCCCAGTCCGGTGCGGACATCAACGGCCAAATGGGAATGATCCAGGATGTGCTGACGCAGGATGTGGATGCAATCATCTTTGGTACCCACGATGAATTTGCTGCCGCACCACTGCTGAAGCAAGCCGTCGACAAGGGCATGGCAGTTTTGATGATCAACTCGGACATCCCGAACTTCCCGACACCAATTCATGGCGTTGTCGGGTACTCCCAGCGCAACGGCACACATGCTATCGCTGATTGGGCCATTGAAACTTATGGCGATCAACCGTTGAAGGTCGGCATTATCGAAGGGCAGCCTGGCTATCACTCGACCGAACGTGTGGGCGGCTTCCTCGACGGTATCGAGGGCAACGAAAACTTCGACGTTGTGGTGTCTATTGACGGTAAATGGAACGTTGAGGGCGGCAACACTGCTGGTATGGACATCCTACAGTCGAACCCCGATCTCGACATGATCTTCGCGGCGAACGACTACATGATCATTGGGGCATCCTTTGCTGCGAAAGCACTCGGCCGCAATGATATCGTTCTTTTGGGTAATGATGGAGACACGTCTGGCCTTGAAGAGATTGCGGCTGGCAACATCACGGCAACCGTCAACACCTCACCGTTCTTAATGGGTAAAGCGGCTATGCACGCAACCATTGATGCGCTCAACGGGTCCTATCCCGGCGGCTGGATCGAAACGCCCACATCAATTGAAGACAAAGACGGTGCGATCAGCGTGCTGCAAGAGCCAGAAAAGCTCTTCCCGCAGCCGTCCAAAGAGTACTGAACTTTCTCCCCGCTTCCCGGTGGCGCGTCCGCGTGCTGCCGGGTCGCAATTCAACCGAGTTCCCCTTTTGTCGAGGCAATCGCAATGACACCCGCAACGCCACTTTGGGAATTTGTCGATATCACCAAGGCCTATCCTGGTGTATTGGCGAATGACAAAGTCTGCATCCGGCTTATGCCCGGTTCCATTCATGGGCTGCTGGGTGAAAACGGCTGTGGCAAATCGACCATGATCAAGACACTTTCCGGCGTGCAGCAACCCGATAGCGGTCAAATCCTGCACAATGGCAAGCCGGTCACGATCAGCGATCCGCAGGCGGCACGTGAGCTGGGCGTCGCAACAGTTTTTCAGGAATTCTCGATCGTGCCCACCTTGTCGGTTGGCGAAAACATCTTCCTTGGCAATATGCCTCGGTCTCGTTTTGGTGTGATCGACTGGGCCAAGGTTCACAACGAAGCCGCGCGCGTTTTAGCTGAAATGAATGTCGATGTTTCTCCCGAAACCATAACCGGATCGCTATCGGTCGGCGAGCAACAACTGGTCGAGATCGCGAAAGCGGTCGCTATGGACGCCCGCATGATCATCTTGGATGAGCCGACGGCGGCATTGGGTGAAGATGAAATCGAGCGCTTGCACCAGCTATTGCGCAATATGCGTGAGCGCGGCACCGCTATTCTCTATGTGTCGCACAGGCTAGATGAGGTTGAACGGATCGTTGATGAAGTTACGATCCTGCGCAACGGTTGTGTTGTGCGTGCAAGTGGCGAGACCAAGATCAACGTCTCTGAGATTGTCAGCGCAATGGTCGGTGAGGACATTGGTGAGCATTATCCTAAGGAGCAGAACGCGACCAAGGATATTGTGCTAGAGGCGGCGGGTCTGGCCACCAATTCGGGTGTGAAAGATGTATCGTTTTCGTTGCACCGGGGTGAAGTTCTGGGCTTGGGCGGCGTATTGGGCAGTGGCCGCACAGAAATCGCTCGCGCTCTGTTCGGGACAGACGAGCTGACGGGCGGACAGATAACACTTAACGGCAAGCCGGTTCGCTTCCGCCGCGAAATCGATGCGATCCGTGCTGGATTGGCCCTTGTTCCTGAGAACCGTAAGTTTGACGGGTTGTTCTTCAATTTCCGCGCAAGCGGGAACGTAACCGCAGCCTCCCTCGGCGGGCTTAGTCGGTTCGGCGTGTTGAATCTCAAGGCGGAAGAGCAAGCCACCCATGACCTGATCCGCGATTTGGAAATCTCGACCCAGGCCGAGGAAAAGACGGTCAACTTCTTGTCTGGTGGTAATCAGCAGAAGATCGTGATTGCACGCTGGCTGTTTTCAGCCTCGGACATCCTGATCCTTGATGAGCCAACGCAGGGGATCGATATCGGCGCTAAGATCGCTGTTTACAAGCTGATTAACAGGCTCACGCGGGAGGGGAAATCGATCATTCTGATCAGTTCAGACCACGATGAGTTGCTTGCCATGAGCGATCGGATTGCCGTCGTGCAGCACGGAACGATAATGCGCACGGTCGATGCATCCGACCTTACGCATGACGACCTTGTGCGCGCGTCCGCCGACACTCCTCAATCCAAGCCTAAGGAGGCTTTCGCATGAAGCGGATCTTTGACACCCAGTTGATCGGACCATTTGCAGCAATGGTGATCGTCGCACTGATCGTGGCACTTACGACCGAACGCTTCCTGAACCCGGGTAACCTTTCAAACCTGTCCCTACAGGTGAGCATCGTGGCCTTGATCGCAATCGGGTCTACTATCGTGATCTTCGCTGCGGGCATCGATCTGAGTTCCGGGTCTATGGTGGCTTTGCTGACCATGATCCTTGCGCAAATGTTGAAATTTGTTGGCATTCCACTGGTTCTGGCATTGCCACTCATTCTCCTCATGGGCGGATTGCTTGGTCTATTCATTGGGCTGATAACAGCCTATGGGCGTATCCCATCTTTCATCACAACATTGGCGGCGTTGATTGCCTTCAGGGGCCTTGCCCTGACCTTCAACAATGGGTCTCCGATCTTCTCGCTGGATCCGGCGCTGGAGCCAATCTTTTACGGCAAGCTGTTCGGCGTTCCGATGCCTTTCTTCTACCTCGTGTTCTTCTACGTCCTTGCCGCGTTCACTATGAACTTCACGAAACTCGGCCGCGAGATCTATGCCGTGGGTGGTAACCCATCCGCTGCCGTTCTGACGGGTATCAACGTACGTAAAGTTCAGACGACGACATTTGTCATCGCGGGTTTTATGACTGCGGTTGGTGCGATCCTGATGTCAGCGCGCCTCAACTCTGGTTCGCCCAACTATGGCCAGACGCTGGAACTGCAGGCCATTGCCGCTGCTGTTGTTGGCGGAGCCAGCCTTGCAGGCGGCCGCGGCAACATCCTCGCCACGCTGATGGGGGCGATGACAATCGTTATCGTCCAGAATGGTTTGAACCTAAACGCTGCGCCATCTTCGGTTCAGAACATCGTGTTGGGCCTGATCATTCTGTTGGCCGTTGGCATAGACATGTGGCGCGCGGAAATTTCGGGCTTGATGGGTCGAATGTTCGGCCGCCCTTCATCACAGCAGTCATCTAACGTTAAGAAGGAGGCCTGAGATGGATCTGGGGCTCAAAAATAAGCTGGTCCTGGTGACTGGCTCAGGTTCCGGCATCGGCAAAGCCACTGCCCGGGTCTATCTGGAAGAAGGCGCGCGGGTCATCGTGCATGGCCTGACCGAGGCGGAGGTGTCCGACTGCGTCGATGACCTGTCATCTCTGGGTGACGTTGAAGGCATTGCGGCCGATCTAACCAAGACGTCTGATGCGGAAACTCTGGCGGAGTTTGCGCGAGCGCGCGGGGCGGTGGATGTTCTTGTTAACAATGTCGGCATCTTCTCGGTTAAGCCGTTCGAGGATCTCACGGATGACGACTGGATGCACTATTTCAACATCAATGTCCTGTCCGCCGTTCGGATGAGCCGAATTTTCCTGCCTGACATGCTTGGCCGCGATAAGGGATCTATCATCAACATGGCCAGCGAAGCGGCAGTGAAGCCACTACCTCAGATGGTGCATTATTCTGTCACTAAAACTGCCATGTTAGGTCTGACACGTGGCATGGCAGAATTGACAAAGGGGACAAAAGTCCGGGTTAACTCGATCCTGCCTGGTCCAACCTGGACCGAAGGTGTCGAAGCCTATTTTGACGGCCTCGCCGATCAAAAGGGTGAGCCGCTCGACACGATCGTGGGCAATTACTTCAAATCAGATGAACCCACATCGCTCATACAGCGCTTTGTCCAACCAGACGAAGTCGCCCGCATGATCGTCACGATCTCTGCAAGTACAGCCTCCAATGGTTCTGCGCATCGGATCGAAGGCGGCATAGTTCGTAACATTCTTTAACTTCTAACTGGAGGAGCCCTACATGGCCGCTCTCACTTTCTCTCACATTGGCATCACAGTTCCCGACCTCGAAAAAGCCGTGGAGTTCTATTCCAAGGCATTCGGCCTGTACGTGCTGATGGAACCAACTGAAATCCTGCATGACGAAAGCGCCATCGGTCAGATGTGCGACGATGTATTTGGGGAAGGCTGGGGAAGCTTCCGCATCGCACATTTGTCGATGGGCGACGGTGTTGGCATCGAATTGTTTGAGTTCCCGAAGACCGTCGAAGAAGAACGCCCGTTTGAATATTGGCGGCGTGGCTTGTTTCATTTCTGCGTACAGGACGAGGATCTGGAAGGCCGCATCAAGGTTATCGAAGACCTGGGCGGGCGCCAGCGCATGAGCCAAGTGCGCAAGTATTACCCAGGTGAAAAGCCTTATCGCATGGTCTATATGGAAGACCCGTTTGGCAACATCTTCGAGCTCTATAGCCACTCGTACGAATTGACCTATTCGGCGGGTGCCTATGACTGATCGCGCCGACTTTTCCCCCAGAACGGACAAACCTAAGGTCGTGATAACCGATTACGACTTTGGTGATGTTGCCGTTGAGACGGAAATTCTGGAAGCCGCCGGAGCCGAGGTGATTGCGCTTCAGGCCAAACGCCAGGAAGACCTGTTTGATGTCGCGCCGCATTGCTCAGCGATGATGAATCAATATGCCCGGATCGGGAAGGAAACGATTGCGCGGATGCGAAACTGCGAGGTCATCGCGCGTTATGGCGTGGGCGTAGATATCGTGGATGTCGGCACGGCAACGGAAAAAGGCATCCTCGTTACCAACGTGCAAAACTATTGCACGGAGGAAGTCGCCGATCACGCGATTGCTCTTTGGCTGACCCTGGCGCGCAAGTTGCCCGACTATGATCGGGCCACTCATGCAGGGGTCTGGAAGTGGCAAAGCGGGCAGCCGGTCTACCGGTTGCGCGGGCGGACGATGGGTGTCGTCTCGCTGGGAAAAATAGGGCAAGCCATCGTAACGCGGGCGCAATCTTTCGGAGTTACGGTCATCGCCTACGATCCGTATTTGCCAAGAGAAGTCGCGGCAAAGATTGGGGTCGAGCTGGTGAGCAAGCCTGAATTGCTGGCAAGGTCCGACTATATCCTGATGCAGGCGCCGATGACGCCGAACACGCACCACTTTTTGTCGGATGCCGAATTCTCGGTCATGAAACCCGGTGCGATACTCGTGAACACTGGACGCGGACCAACGGTCGACAACAAAGCCCTGTTCCGGGCGCTGACCGAAGGCCATCTGGCTGCTGCAGGGCTCGACGACCCCGAAGAAGAGCCGGCCAAGCGCGCCAACTGGACACCTGATGACAACCCGCTGTTCACACTGCCCAACGTCCTCGTAACGCCGCATGCCGCCTACTATTCCGAGGAATCCATACACGCAGCGCGGGTTACCGCGGCCACGCAAGTGGCCAAGGTTCTGACAGGACAAAACCCCGACTACACAGTCAATGCCGAGGCATTGGCCGTATCTACCGCATAACAGGAGACAAGAATGCCAGACGTCAGCACAGACCTTAGGGTTTTCAATGATTTTGAAAGAAACCCGGAACTTCTCAAAAAATTCGACAAGGTGTTGGAGGCGTATTCTGCTGCTGCCATTTTTGCGGATGTGCAGTACCGAACAGGCGTGATGGACAGCGCCATCAAGCCCGCTTTCCGCGCCAAGGTGACAGGCCAGGCCGTGACGGTTCAGCTTTCAAAAGGCGATCTGGTCGACCCATTGCGAGCGCTTGAAATGGGACAACCCGGGGACGTGATCGTTGTGGACGCGGGTGGTGATCGTCAAACGTCAGTCTGCGGCGGTTTAATGGGTGGTCTGGCCAAGAATCGTGGCATTCGTGGTATGATCGTAGATGGCACCGGCCGTGACACAGATGAGTTGGAAGACATCAACTGGCCAATATGGACGCGCGCGATCACGCCGCGCGGAACGCACACGATGTTCTCGGAACGTAAAGAAGAACTTTCGATCAATGTGCCAATCGCCTGTGGGGGCGTCGTCGTAAACCCCGGTGATTTCATTGTAGCTGATCTTATGGGCGTCGTCGTGGTTCCACAGGAAATTGCCGAGGAAACCGTGCGCCTTGCTCAAGAGCAAGCTGACCGTGAGGAGGAAACCCGTAAATGGGTGGCCCAAGGCAAAACCGTTGAGGATCTGCTGAATGAATTCGGTCGCATCTGAGCCAGCGCTGATCGGCGTAGATTGGGGCACTTCATCGTTCCGTGCATTTCTAATTGGCGCGGAGGGCGAGGTGATCGAAGGGGTCTCGTCGCCTGAAGGTATCATGCAGGTTGCGGGGCAAACCTTTGACGCGGTCCTTGATCGTCTCATCGGCCCTTGGGTCGCAAAAGCTAACCTGCCGATCCTGGCATCTGGCATGATCACCAGCCGCAATGGCTGGGTAGAAACGCAATATGCCGAAATGCCTCTGGGTGCTGGCGGTCTTGCGCGAGCGTTGGTCCCGCACGAAGCGGCCAACGGAGCGCGTATTCATTTTGTGACAGGTGCTTCAACGGAACATGCCGGTGGACCTGACGTAATGCGCGGCGAGGAGACCCAGATCATCGGGGCATCTTCACTAGGCTTGAGCGAAGGTGTGTTCGTGATGCCGGGAACGCACAGCAAATGGGTTCAGGTTGCGGATGGGAAGATCGTGGATTTCTCGACCTACATGACCGGCGAGATTTTTTCGGCGCTGAAAGAACACACAATCCTTGGCACCTTGATGAAGGAGGACGTCTTCAGCGAAGACGCATTCGTGATGGGCGTCGAAGCGGGCCTCAGTGGTGAGTCGAACCTGCTGCACAGCCTGTTTCATGTTCGGACGCTTCCTCTCATGGGAAAAATCTCAAAGGTAGCTACGGCCGACTACTTGTCGGGCTTGTTGATCGGGACGGAGGTTGCTGCCGCGATCGGCGAATTAGAAGACGTTGGTTCGATCACAGTTGTTGGACGTAGCGATTTGTCCGACCGATACGAAATAGCGCTTCGAACTGCTGGTTTCGACAGCCGTCGCGCGCCTGATGATATCGTTGCGAAAGGGCATTTTCTGATTGCTCGCGCTGCGGGGTTGGTCGGATGATTGACCTCACTGCAGCTCTGGCTGAGAACCCGCTGATTGCGATTTTGCGGGGGCTGGCACCAGAAAATGCGCGCCCGGTATCTGATGTACTCTTCGATACCGGGTTTCGGATAATCGAAGTGCCGCTCAACTCACCGGACCCGCTGGAATCGATTACACAGATTGTTGCGAAACATGGTGCTCAAGCCATCGTTGGCGCTGGTACAGTGTTATCTGCGGATCAGGTCGCGGCGGTTGCAGATGCAGGCGGGCGGATCATTGTGTCGCCCAATATGAACCGAGATGTCGGGCGCGCGGCTGTCGCCCGTGATCTGTATTGGTGTCCAGGTGTCATGACCCCCTCCGAGGCCTTTATGGCATTGGATATCGGGGCATCGGTCCTTAAATTCTTTCCGGCGGAAATGGTGCCACCAGCTGCTATTGCGGCCATGCGCGCCGTATTGCCTGCAGACGCAGTGATCGCTGCTGTAGGGGGCATAACGCCAGACACGGTGGCGTCGTATCATGCCGCAGGTGCGGATGGATATGGGCTGGGCTCTGCACTTTTCAAACCGAGCTATACATTGGATGATATCGGCAAGCGCGCGCGCGCCTTCACCAGTGTATTGGAGGAACTTGGATGAAACAGGCCCTTGTAACGGGCGGTACGCGAGGGATCGGTGCGGGTGTTGCGCGGTCGTTGGCGGATGCAGGTTGGTCCGTCATTGCTGCATCCGCCTCCCAATCCGAATTGGATGCATTCGAGCCTCGAGACGGGATAAAGGTGCAGATCTTGGATGTCACCGACCAAGCTTCAATCAATGATGTATTCAGTGGACTCACGGGTCTGAATGCTTTGGTGAACTGCGCAGGTATTCTTCAGCGTGGCGAAGAATACGACATCGACGTATTCGCCAAGGTGCTCGATGTGAACCTGACCGGCACCATGCGCTGCTGTCTCGCCGCGCATCCTTTCTTAGCGGAAACAGGTGGGGCTATCGTCAATACGGCCTCTATGCTCAGCACTTTTGGTGGACCGTTGGTGCCGGCCTATTCCGCTTCCAAGGGCGGCGTGGCACAATTGACGAAGGCACTGGCAGGCCGCTGGGCCGAAGACGGTATCCGGGTCAATGCCATCGCGCCGGGCTGGATCGAGACAGAGATGACCCAGGGCCTTCGGGAAGACCCTGAACGAACAGCGGGGATCATGGCGCGTACGCCCATGAAACGCTGGGGGAAACCCGAAGAAGTCGGTACGCTTGTGCAATGGCTTTTGAGTGAAAACGCCAGCTTTGTGACCGGGTCGGTCTATCCGGTCGATGGCGGCTATCTCGCTATGTGAGGAAAATCAATGAATGACCATGACACCGCCCGAATGCCCTATCAGTTGCCTTTCCCCAAGGATGCGCAAGACGAGATCGTGATCCCGAATGCCATGAGCGAGGACGACAGACTGTGGGTTCCGCAGGCAGAGAACGTCTGGTTCCGACCGCTCTGCCTGAACCGCTCGCAAGGTTATTGGATGAACCTTCTCAAAGTGCGCAAAGCTGGTGTTCTTTCGCGGCACCGCCATCCCCAGCCAGTCCATGGCTTCGTTTTGAAAGGGCGCTGGCATTATCTGGAACATGATTGGGTTGCAGAAGAAGGAGGATATGTCTTTGAGCCGCCGGGTGAGACTCATACTTTGGTCGTTCCCGACGATGTCGAAGAGATGGTTACCTATTTCCAGGTCAATGGCGTGATGTGCTATGTTGATCCGTGGGGCAAGGTCACTGGCTACGAAGATGTCTTTACTAAGATTGATCTGTGCCGAAAACATTTCGCGGAAGTCGGTCTTGGAGAAGATTACGTTGAACAATTCATCAGGTGATGCGCCGCGTTTCGCGCTCGTGGCCCATGATGCTCGAAAGGACGAAATCGTTGAATGGGTGGGTCTGCAATTGGCCCGCCTGTCCAGAGTACAAATCTTTTCGACAGGGACCACCGGCAGTCGCATTAAGCAAGCCTATCCAGAACTGGACGTGACCAGCCTGAAAAGTGGACCACTCGGAGGCGACCAACAGATCGGCGCTATGATCTGTGAAGAGAAACTGGATGCACTGGTTTTCTTTGTCGACCCTCTGTCGCCTATGCCACACGACGTCGACGTTAAGGCTCTGACCCGTCTCGCGACGGTATATGATCTGCCAATGGCATGTTCGCGCTCAACTGCGGATCTGATCGTGAAGGGACTGATTGACGGGGGTGACAACACGCTTCTCTGATACCCCGGACGCCGCAAGCGCCGATCAGTCAGTTATCAGAAGGTGCTCTCCCAGATTGCCGAGGTTTTCGCTGCCAAGCTGGCTCATGTTGGCCTCTATGTCAGCTTTTAGGATGTGAACGAGATGGTCGATCCCTCGTGCTCCGAACGCTGCAACGGCATATTGAAAGGCGCGTCCGACCATGACGAAATCTGCACCTTTCGCCAGGGCACGCATGATGTCCAATCCCCAGGCAACGCCAGAGTCGTAGATCAGTGGCACATTTGTTCCGACCGCCTCGCGGATGTTCGGGAGTTGGTCAATCACGGCGGGCCCGGCTTCGAATTGACGCCCGGAGTGGTTTGAGACCCAGATGCAATCCACGCCCTCGGCCACCATTTTTTGCGCGTCTTCCGGCCGCAGGACACCCTTGACGATCAAGTGACCCTCCCATTCCTGCCGTAGTTCGCGCAGGTAGTCCCAATCTGGAATCCCACGGATCAGAGCGCCTGCATGGGTAAAACTTTCTCGCCCGCGCGTGGGGACGTAATCGTCAAAGAACCGCATACGTGGCATGATGCCCTCGCGCAAATGCGCAAGGCACCAGGCGGGTCGTGACGCCATTTCAGTCAGCGTGCGCAGGTCAGCTTTTGGAGGCACGGTCAGGTTGGCGCGGCGTTGTCGTTCGCGCCGGCTTTCTTCTGGTACGTCCACCGTGATGATCAGCGTATGAAATCCCGCTGCCTTAATCCTGGGCAGCATCGCGCGGCGCAAATCGCTGGAGTTCACCGGGTAATGCTGAAACCATCCGTTTTTGCCAATGTAAGGTGCCACATCTTCCGGTGAAGCAACCGCCACGCTCGACAGCGAAAACGGAATGTTGTGAGCAACCGCTGCCTTTGCAAGCATCCGTTCTGCTCCCGCCCACATTAGGCCGGACATGCCTACCGGTGCTATCCCGAATGGCAGATCGTAAGTTTGACCCATCAATGTAGTCTGCAGGTCGGCCTTTGTTCGGCCGCATAGTACACGCGGCATGAATCCGATGGCATCAAGTGCGTCCCGGTTGACCTTCAACCCCAGCTCCCGGCCAGTCGCGCTGTCGAGGTATTCGAAAGCAAACTTCGGAATGCGCTTTTGCGCGGTTTGCCGAAGGTCTTCTATCGACGGGTGGGATAGGTCCAAATCCATCCGGGTCCTCTGGTTTTATCGTCTAATGTTTGTAGGCCCTCGGCCGGTCACCAAAGGGACGGCAAGGCCAAGGAAATTGCGGGCACATAGGTGATGAACATCAACAAGATCAGCATGCCTACAAAGAATGGCAGGATCGCCCGGCTGAGGCTTTCGATGGAAACCTTCGAAATGCTGCTAGCCACGAACAGGTTTACTCCCAAAGGTGGTGTGCAAAACCCAATGGCCAAGTTGACCGTCAAGATGACACCAAAAACAATCGGATCGACACCCAGCGCGGTTGCAACCGGCAGCAGGATAGGTGTCATGATGATGATCGACGAAATCGTCTCCATGAACATTCCGATCACCAACAACAGCAGATTGATCAGCAACAAGATGATGATGGGGTTGTCGGACAGGCTGGTGATCGTTGTTGCGAGTTCTGTCGGGATTCTTGCGAGTGTGATCAGCCTGCCAAAGGCGGTCGCCATGATCACCAATATCAGAATAGTCCCGCTGGTCTTTGCACTGCCCGCCAATACCTCTGGCAGGTCCTTGAGGGAGATGTCTCCATAAACAAAGATCCCGATGAAGGCGGCATAAACCACTGCCACGGCTCCGGCTTCGGTAGGGGTGAAGATACCGCTGTAGATGCCCCCAAGGATAATCACAGGCACCAGTAGCGCCCAGATAGAAGAGCGGAAACTCTGCCAGACACCCGGACCTGAGAACGTAATCGTCGATTGGTGTACAACCTCGTCCTTTCGCAGCAGAACCCTAGCAACCAACATGAACATGAGGGCAAAAAGGATGCCAGGAACGACGCCTGCAAGAAACAGTTTGCCGATCGAAACCTCGGCAGTAACACCATAGATGATGAAGGGAATGCTTGGCGGGATCATTACACCGATCATTCCTGAGGATGCTGTCAATGCGCCGCTGAATTTGCGCGTATAGCCGACCTTTTCCATCTCTGGGATCATGTTCGACCCGATGGCGGCTACGGTCGCAGGAGATGAGCCGGATATGGCGGCAAAGAACACACAGGCGAGAACGTTCACATAAGCCAGCCCACCCCGGATATGACCAATCAGCGCATTGGCGAACCCAACCAGTCTACGAGACATTCCGCCGTGCTGCATCAGGTCGCCTGCCAAAATGAACAGAGGGACGGCAATTAGAGGAAACGAGTCCGCGCCTGTTACCACCGACCGTGCCAGAAGAACCATAGGTGGCGTGCCATCCACAAAGACCATCACGAACATAGTGGCTAAGCCCAAACAGATGCCAATTGGCACGCTGGAGAGCAACAGGGCAAAGAGCGTCAAGAAAAGCGTTGTCGCAAGCATGCCGGGTTCCTCACGCTTTGGTTCCTGCGATCAGACGCAGGGTTCGGATTAGATGTTGAGTGACGCGGATCGCAGACAGGCCCGCGCCAATCGGCGCCGAAGCATAAAAGATCGGAATTGGTAGTCCCAAAACGACCGACGTCTGGCTGGCCACAAAAGGCTGTCGGATAAGCTTGATGCATTCAATTGTCAGAACGACCAGAAATCCAAGGACAAGAAGCGCGATCACAACATCCGCGTAAAGCCGTGCCCGCTCGCTTAGGACATCACGCAGGACCGTGATCCGCACATGATCGCCAGTGTGGAAAGCATAGCTGACGCCAAGCCAGACAAACCATACAAATAGCCAAAGCGTTAGCTCTTCGCCCCATGAAAGAGAGGCATTCAGAATGTAGCGCATGAACACATTGCCAAAGATCAATAAGACAATCGCGGTCAAAAGTGCACTGGCTAAGACCTTTTCGGCATTCATATCGATCCATTTGATAACCGACACCGTTCACCTCCCGTTGAACGAAAGGGGCACCCGAACCTTCATTGCACGGGTGCCCGTATTGGCTGAGTAGTCCGAGGGTCAGCTTCCGCTCGCTGCGGAAACCGCTGCTACCCAGTCGTCATAGGCTTCGGCGCCAACCTCGTCGCGATACTGCAGACGGACGCTTTCGGTTTTGTCGGCAAAGGCCTGTCGCTGCTCTGCTGTCAGTTCCAGAACCTCGACACCAGCGGCCCGGATTTGTTCCAGCTGTGCTGCATCTTCGCTGGCGACCAACTCGGCCTGATAGTTACGTGCGGCAGCCATCGAGTCCCGCACCAGTTGCTGATGCTCTACGGACAGCGAGTCAAAGAACGGTTTGGAGATGACGGGCATATAGACGGCAAAGACATGGCCCGTGGTCGAAAGGTATTTCTGCACCTCGTAGAAACGCTGTGAGGTAATGATCGCCAGTGGGTTTTCCTGGCCGTCGATCACGCCTTGCTGGAGAGCAGAATAGACCTCACCAAAGTTCATTGGCGTCGGGTTGGCCCCGAGCGTTTCGAATGTCGCCACATGCGCCGGAACCTTCATGGTACGCAGTTTGACACCCTCGAGGTCTGCAGGGGTTGCAACCGGACGGACATTGTTGGTCACATTGCGTACACCCAATTCAAGCCAGCCAAGACCTACCAATCCCTGGTTTTCGACCCGTGCAAGCATGCCATCACCAGCATCACCATCAAGAACATCAAAGGCTATGTCTTTGGAGGAATACATGTAGGGCAGTTCAATTACTGCAAAAGCCGGATCCCAGCCCGCGAAGAAAGAGGAAGGAGGAATTGCCATTTCCAGAACGCCGGTTTGAACACCTTCGATCATCTCGCGATCAGGGCCCATCTGCGATGAAGGGAATATCTGTACGTCGATCTCACCATTCGAGCCAGCTTCGACCAGTTCTTCAAATTTCAGTAGTGCGCGATGCATATGAAACGCTTCTGCTGCGCCATGCCCAACCTTAATGACTGTTTCAGCGGATGCTGCAAAAGCAAGCCCGGCTGACATGACGACGCCAAGCGCCAATGTTGATTTCTTGAACAAGGTATCCTCCCATGGATTTAGTTATTTTCGATCTATTATCTGAGATATCAGATATAATATAGAAATCAAGCTCACATGTGGTATTGTGTTAGAGAGACGAAATAGGACAAAGTGAAAATGACCGAGATCTTGCAGATTAAGCGACCGGATTCGTTGAGTAAAACTGCTGAAGAGCACATACGAAAAGGCATTATCAATGGCACGTTTCAATTGGGTGAATCGTTGCCGGAAGTGAAGCTGTCAAATGCCATGGGCATTAGCAAAACTCCGATTCGCGAAGCTCTGTCAGCTTTGAATCTTCAGGGGCTCGTTCAGATATTTCCTCATCGAGGAGCCTTTGTATTCTCCCTTTCTCAAGAGGACGTGGTGCAGCTTTGTCAGTATAGGCTCATCCTAGAATCTGCAGCTTTGGAGCAGGCGCTTGAAAAGAACCCGTCGGTTCTGATCAATGAGCTGGCTACAATTGTTTCGAAGATGTCAGAAGCGCAGGAAGCGGATGAATTCGAGCAGTACTTGGAACTTGACGCCGAGTTTCACGACGCGTTTTTCAGGTCCTGCGGAAACAGTTACCTGCGGGATGGATATCAAAAAGTCAGTGATATCGTCCAAACTATGCGGACGCATCTGTCTAAGCGTTCCGATCGAACGACGAAATCATTTAAGGAACATCAAGCGATCACATCGCTACTCGGCGAGGGTAAAGTAAAAGCAGCAGTGAACACGCTCAAACGGCAAATTACTCGCGGTGAGCGATCTTATTCTGATTTGGTTGGTCTGAAGCAAGCATAGGCGTCCTGCCATCTGGGTCTTGTCAGATTAACTTTGCTTGAGCGGGGCAGAGCGGTTGCGTAGCTTTTGTCCATGACCAAACCTTCTTTTTTCAGATACTTTAAACCCAGTCCCGAGATCATCCGCATTGCTGTAATGCTGTACATCCGTTTCCCACTATCGCTTCGGAATGTGAAAGCTCTGAAAGATGACCAGGTGGATGCCCTTAGGCGTCCGATTTGGGCTCAACGCAGTCACCTGACGTATTTACTCAGATGACCGAAAAGCGGCCTTGAGCGGACGTTCACCCCCTAAAACTCGGAGTTTCGAATAGGAACGACCGCTATAACCAAAAGCGGTCGCTCTCCTAAATCTTGGCAACGACCGGCTTGCGGACAGAGCAGCCCAAAGAAATCCGAAGGTGCCCTGACTCAACCCTCAACCACGTATGGTTCTTTTCGAACGTTCGGTTCGATGGGTGTACCGTCGTTCTCAGCTGCATGCCGTTCGTAAAAAGGGAAGCCTGGCGGCACAATGGTTCCGGGCCGCGCTTCGGACAGAAATATGTGCTTGCTGTTTTCTGGAGTCACCGAAATGGATGTGGGTCTGTCAAGGGTGCCAACATAAATTCCCAGACGGTCCGGCCAACGCTCAAAGGTCAAAGCCAACTTTGTCCCACATTCGGAGCAGAAATGGACATTTATGTCTTTACCGCTTCCATCTGAAGGAAGCGTGTAAATTGACGGGTTTCCATGAGTAAAACTGAAGGGTTCGTGTTCGAATATCGGCTCGATCATCTTATCAGAGCCTGTGGCGCGCTGGCAGAACCGACAGTAACAAATGGTAACCCACAAAGGTTCACCCCCTGTGTTGTACTCTACGTTCCCACAAAGACAGCGGCCTGTTTGCCCATTGGTCATGTACGATTGAATCCTTCGACAGAGTTATCCTTTAAATCCAACGCTACCTGATCGCGGCAGGGACATAAACGTTTGTCGACTGGCTCCTTTGGGCTCACAGCAGCCATTCGCTGCGTAGCGGTGCCCACAGGCTGGAACAACGGCAGGTTTGGGCTCAAGGCAGTCATCTGAGTCTTTCAGTCAGATGACGGCTTAGGAACGGAAAGCGGTCATTGTTGGTGGTCATTCCGAGAAATTTCGCCCGAAGGTCTGCATTGAACGACAGCGGACGTTCGCTGAAATCTGCTGCACGTCTGCCAAGCGGACAAAGCTGCCGATAAGTCAGTTTGTTGGGATGTGTGAAAACGGCCCAAAGGAGACATCCAGTGCACCCCTCGGATGCTGCTGCTGCCTGCGTTCCTGCCGTTCGCTGCGCAAGCGAAATCTGGGCTTTGGTGAACTCACGGTAAGCTGACTTTGCCGTCTTTCGATCTGGAGCCTTCGCTAAAGCAGCACTTGCTCGCGGTCGCGGCATACTTATTGTTGCGTCGCGGCAAGTGTCACCAATCAGGTCATTCGCAGCCGTTGTATTTGCGTTAACGGGAACCGTACCTTCGCCGCGGCTCGGTCGGACGAGCAAGACGCGGGATATGGCAAGTATTGAAACATTGGTTTTTGCTTCGTGTTTGAACTGATTAGAAACGAGACGCCAATTTTGTGTCTTCTTGCTGTTAAGCTTTTTTGACAAGCATAATCTTGTTTTTCCGATACGGGACTTTACGCTACTGCCGAACCCGATAGCCGGAAGCAATGATCCGGTTAATGAGAAAGGCGACGGCCTGGTGCATATCCTTTTCATCGTTATTGCCGACCGCTGCTTCGTGGGCAGCAGCTGCGTCACGCAGAACTCCCACAATTTCATGTTCGGGCAGGAGCTCACGATCTTTGATTGCAAGCAAAAGCGCTTCACAAATTGAGAGTGCGGCCATTCCTGAGTGGTCTTGCCGGTCAGCCATGGTAGACGTCCTTTTTTAACAGGCGTCCAAGCAAGGAAGCGCCACAATGAATTGCATCATACTGGTATAGATTGCTGTATACTTAACTGATCGAAAGCAGTCTTGGCGTCGGATAGTTTCGCGGGCTGCTCATCGATGAAGGAAGAACACTTGCGCACTATCAAAAACAGTCCACTCACCCGAAAGCTTTCAAACTTCGTCGCTCTGACTGAGGTTGAACTTGCGGCATTGGCACGCCTGCACAAGCGTCGCAGAACCTTTGAAGCCGGACGTGACCTTGTGCATCAAGGGCAATCAGAGCAGGCTGCCTACATTCTGGCCTCGGGCTGGGTTTGTTCCTACAAAACCCAGACTGACGGGTCGCGTCAGATCGTCGATTTCCAAATACCGGGTGACTTTCTGGGCTTGCGAAGCGTTCTGCTGCACACCTCGGATCACAGCATAGAACCAATCATGGAAATCCAAGCCATTGAAGTAGTAGTGGATGATCTCCTGGAAGCATTTGCGCAAACGCCCCGGCTGGCGACAGCAATTCTTTGGGCGGTCTCTCGAGATGAAGCGATGGTGGTTGAGCACCTGGTCAACATAGGACGGCGAGATGCGGGTGAGCGCATGGCGCATTTTCTATTGGAACTTGGTGTGAGGCTGACTCAGATCGGGATGGCAAGCAAGACGGGATACGCCTGCCCACTGACACAATACCACCTTGCCGATGCACTGGGACTGAGTGCCGTACATGTTAATCGTGTCCTACGGCAACTGCGGGAGAAGGGGCTGGTTACTTTTCAATCCGGGCAAGTGGTATTTGATGATTATGAAGGACTGGTGACGTTGGCCGGTTTTGACCCCACTTATCTGGATCAGGCCGGGCCACTGTTGAAGCAATAAGTTCACCCCTACAGCGATGCCGGGATTTTGATGATCGTTGCCTGTTAGAGACGGAATTCGCTTCGGCAGATTTGGGATTTCACTGAAAAAGAAGCGCAAGATAAATACAGTCCGATTGCGGTACTGGATTTCCTGCGCTTCTCAATTACTCGTTAAGAACACGCCAGCAAATATCCCGCCAACACACATCACGTTGCCGGAATCCAAACATCGTTGCACTGACGCAGGTTAGTCAATTTTTGGCAGTGTGCCTGATCCTCGGGCACCAAATGCATTTGAGATTCCAATAAAATCTCAGGTCATTGGCCGCCGACTAACACCGATCAGCGCGCGCCTGCCATTTGCACATTATTCTAAATTACAACGCCAGTACTACCGCGGCGCTTACGAGCGTGTACCGCGGCAGACTGCGCGGGGAAGATCCAACAAACTAAATGGAGGACAAAGGTGAGCACAAGATCGTCCAGTTCTTTGGTGACGTTTTCAAATCCGTTCTCTTTGTCCGGCTACCCGGATGTACTTCCTGCAGGCGAGTATGAAGTAGTTGTCGAAGAAGAGCTACTGCAGGGCCTGAGTTTCGAAGCATATCGCAGAACCGGAACCTACCTGACAGTTCGGGGCAAAGGCAGCAAGCCAGGCCGCACGGAAATGCGCCCAATTGACCCAGAAGATTTTGAACTGGCGCTTAAGCACGACCAGACCTTGGCCACATCTAACAATGACAGCGATGCGGCGCTTTCCCCGCAGGAGGAATAGATTATGAACACGCCCGAATGGCTTAAACCCGGAATCTACGGTGCTCTGATCGGCGGGGTTTTCGTAGGCGTCGTTGGATTTTCATGGGGTGGATGGATGACCGGCGGTAGCGCGGACAAGATGGCCAACGCCATGTCCCGCGACAATGTAATCGCTGCGTTGGTTCCGGTCTGCGTCGACATGGCGAGAACTGACGCCCAACGCGCCGAAAAAATAACGACGATCAAAGAGGCTTCTTCTTTCAAGCAGAAGGATGCCGTCATGGCGGCTGGCTGGGCAACGGTGCCGGGATCCCAAACTCCTAACAAAGACCTGGCGCAGGCCTGTATCGAGGGGCTGAACCTGGATGGATCGTAACTCAATCACTCAACATTCGGACAACGCCGTTTGCATCAGGGCAAATCGAAAAAATCAGTACCGGTTTTGCGCTCACTTAATGGCTGCGTTGTTTGTAGTCGTCTTCAGCAGTTTGGCGGGCTCCTTTATCTCATCAAGTCCCGCATCGGCCGAAACAAATTCGATCCCGGATAACGCGGCTCCCAAAAAGTATGGCGACGGTTGGGAATGCGATTTGTCCTATCGGTTGAAAGGCGAAGAATGCGTGGCCATTGTCGTGCCGGGAAATGCCTACCCCACAAACAGAACCTATGGCTCAGGGTGGGCATGTATGCATGGCTTTGTTGAAGTTGGCGGCACCTCATGCACTGAAGTGATTGTGCCTGAGGGTGGATATCTCGATCCATCAGGTGAGAGGTGGCGGTGCCTGCGTGGATACACAAGAGTAGACGATAGCTGCCAGAAAATCGTGGTGCCGGATAATGCTTACCTGACGAATAGCACTTATGGATCTGCATGGCGTTGCAACCGTGGCTACGAAAAAGACGGAGAAGCATGCGTGGCAGTAGCGGTGCCGGAAAACGCTTTTCTGAACGCATCAACCAGCGGGCGTCCCTGGACGTGCGAGCGTGGGTATTTTGAGCGCGACGGACGGTGCGATGCCGTGTTTGTGCCTGAAAATGCTTTCTACGATGACGCGATCCATGGAGTTGGATGGAAATGCGAACGTGGCTACGAGGCGTCCGGTGATCGCTGCAATGCAATCGAGCTACCGGCAAATGCCCATATCGACCGATCCGGCAATGGGTGGCAATGCCACAAAAACTATCATAGATCAGAAGGGCTGTGTGTTCTGAACCAGTGAGAATTCAGACAGAAAGCCCACTTTCCCAAACTTCACAATTTTTGCCCGTCCTTACCAAGGACGCGCGTTTCACACTCTAAAAAGGAACAAATATGAAACCCGTACCCATTGCGTCGGATGCCAAGCAGTTCATTGCCAGCGATGCGCAAAAGCTGGCGCCTGAACAAGCAGTTTTTCCAGAGCTTCACCGCAAGACACTCGTGACAGATACACCGACTGCAATTGTGTATTGCGAAGGAAACTTCGCAAAGATCGATGGCAAGACGGCTAATGGTCTCGTTCGACATTCACAGGCCTATCGCGTTCTTTCGGTGATCGACAGCACGTATGGCGGTTGTGACAGTGGCAAAGTGCTTGATAATTTCGCAAATCAGGTTCCCATCTTCGATGATCTTGATGCCGCCGTCGCTAATGAAGCTACGATCCCTGACACTTTTATTTACGGAATGGCGCCGGCCAGCGGCAGAATGTCCCTTGAGGATCGCGAAGTTGTTGTGGATGCGATAACGCTCGGAATGAACATCGTCAGCGGGCTGCATGAATTTCTTAGCGATGACAAGGAGCTCGCCGGATTTGCCAAAATTCACGATGTCACGATACGCGACATTCGCAAGCCGCGGCCAAATCCCGACCTGCGCCTGTTAGATGGCAGTATTGGAGACGTCCAGGCGATCCGCATCGCGGTGTTCGGCACCGATTGTGCAATTGGAAAGCGTACAACCGCGACAATCCTGACAGGCGCACTTAACGCGCATGGGATCCAAACAGTTTTGGTCGGCACCGGCCAAACTGGTTTGATGCAGGGCGCCAAGTATGGTGTCGCGATGGATTCGGTGCCGCCGCAATTTTGTTGTGGCGAACTTGAGCGCGCTGTCGTTGCGGCATCCGAGGGTGAGCACCCGGATGTAATAGTGATCGAGGGCCAGGGCGCGCTAAGCCATCCGGCTTTTTGCACATCAGCCTTCATTCTGCGAGGCAGTCAGCCACATGCAGTTATTCTTCAACACGCGCCTAAACGAAAACGTCGATGTGATTTCCCCAACATGACTATGCCCGACCCTTGCGATGAAATCACCCTGATCGAGGCTTTTGCGAACACAGAGGTAATTGGTATGACGATCAACCATGAAGGAATGAATGATGTTGAGATTTCAAAGGCCATCACAGACTACAACTGCAAATTGTATCTCCCGGTCACTGACGCATTGAACCGTCCTCCAAAAAACTTGGTGAATATGGTTCTATCTGCCTTTCCGCGCTTGCAACCCGTACGTGTTACGACGATTGAATGAGCAAGCTGCGTATCGACGTTGATCTGGACAAAATTCGGTACAACACACGGTTCCTGGTAGACCACCTTAGACCCCGCGGAATATCGGTGACAGGTGTGACAAAAGCCGTTTGCGGTCATCCTGAGATTGCGAATGCTATGCTTGAAGGTGGCGTGACAGGGCTGGCGGACGCGCGGATTAGCAATATCATGCGTATGCGCGATGCTGGAATCTCGTGCTCCATATCCTTGATCCGAACGCCCATGCTGAGCCAGGTCGCGCAAGTCCTTGATAACTGCGATGTCAGCTTCAACACTGAGATGGACATTATCGCCAGCCTGGCCATCGAGGCGCTGGGGAAGAACATTACTCACAATATTATCCTGATGGTGGAAATGGGGGATATGCGGGATGGCATCTTGCCTGAACACCTTGAAAGCACTGTGTCTCAAATTCTTAGAATGGAAGGAATTTCTCTGAAGGGGATTGGCGCAAATTTTGCCTGTCTGGGTCATGTGGCACCCTCTGCAGGAGCAATGGAATTGCTTTCGTCGCTTTCCGCCGACACCAAACTTGCAAGTGGACCCGCTCTGGAAACAGTGTCAGGCGGCGGCTCTGCCAGTTTGCCATGGGCGCTTGGCAAGGGGGCGACCGGAAAGATCAACAACCTGCGTCTGGGTGAGGCCATCCTGCTGGGTACCGATCCCGTTTCGGGATACGCGATCGACGGGCTTTACACAGATGTTTTTACGCTTTGGGCGGAAGTGATCGAAACGAAGACCAAGTCAAATCCAAATCCCTTGCAAATGAATTATCCTATACCTTCAATGCAGTGTGTGACTTTAGACAGTCCTTCGAATACTCGGTCGATCCTTGCGATCGGACTCCAGGACACTGATGCGGCGGGTCTAATATTCCCTGCTGGCGTCACGTTCGTCGGAGCCACCAGTGATCATATCGTTGTAGAAAACACCAATTGGCTGCTTCGCCCTGGTGGCGAGGTGAAGCTGAGAATGAAGTATAGCGCGCTCTCGCGCGGCATGGCTGCACCCGATGTAGCAAAAGTCTTCCATGGTGATAGCGCTTTGGTTGACTGCAACGCAGCGAACACTGATCGCCCATACTCGAATCGAAAATAGCGCGCCAAGGTGCCGCCGCCTCGGTTCTGCTTCAGCCATCCGTCTTATTCTACGGCTTTACGTAGTAAATGAGGCACCCAATCCCTATATTGGACGTAGCCGCATTCACTTTTCACACCCTATCTGGGCTCGTGGGTGTTGCGGACAATCAAAGGATCAAAATGATGTCTTTCAAAGACCTGACGACCAGAGCGGCTGCCGCACTGAAGGAAAACGATGCGGACGCGCCGAAAAAAGAAGTTACGTCTGAAGCGCCTGACGTCGTCCCCGAAAAACCAAAGCCTAAACCTCAAAACTGATAATACCCTGCCGGGAGTGGGTGGCTTGTTCTTGTCTGCATCTCCGAGCGAGCGGTATCAGCAAAGGAGAATTACCCAAATGAACCAGATAATCAGCAAGACAATCGCAGTCTTTTCCAGGCCGTTTACTTTCCCTGGCTTCGACGAATTACTCCCGGCAGGCGAGTACGACATAGAAACTGAGCTTTCCGCACCACCAGATTATTCGGACCCAGAAGCCTGGAAGGCCTCGGTGTTAATCTGTCTGCATCCACGGAAATCTCACCCCGGTCTGGCGCGTACCTTGACCGTTTCTCTTACTGATTTGGAGAGAGCCCGCGCAAAGGATAAATTGTCTTCAAAGCAGTTGTCGCAGTTCTTGCTCGACCAACTTTTGGCCGATCCCATGGTGCAATTGATTATGGAAGCGGATGGCGTTTCAGAGACTCAACTTCGGCACCTCTACTCGGAGTCGCTCATCTCTGAGGCAGACGACATATCATCAGATCAACGAGCCCTACCGCGAGGATGCGGAAACGGTTCTCGGTATACTTTCGCTGTCCAAGCTGCTGAGAACGAAGGAATGCCGGTTCGTCCTATTAAAACCCCTCGGATTACAGGCCGTCCCATTGGACAGACTGAAATGGGCAGCTCCTTCAATCTCAAGGCTTAGGGCTCGGAACTTTCTTTTCCAGTCGCTGTATAAACCAAAACAGAAATCGAGGCTAAGAACTGATGGAAGACTCCGACGACGAAGCAGATACGATCATGGCTCGCGCCCACAATGACGTGCCGCAAGAACGCCCGTGTCTTCGTTGCAGAACTCCATTCTGGAGCGAAGGGTTCGGAGAGCGGATTTGTCGACGCTGCAAGGGGTTGAACGCGTGGCGAAATGGCGTATCGGAAAGCCCTGGGTTTGCTCGGCGTCGCTGATGTACTGACATGTAGTGGTTCCGATGTGATCTGACAGTTGGCCGTTTTTCCTGTGGTGTATGCCAGATTAAGTTTGGTTCCGGATCTTTTCCTTCCTGATCTCTTTGCTCTCGATCATGGTCTGGAAGGGTATTCTTCTGCAACACATTTTGCAATGATGAGTGTGCTCTTGGTTGTAGTGGTGCAGCCATTCTCCCAGATCGGCTTGCAGCGAAATCTGCGCCGCGAGCGCACGCAAAACAATTATGCTATGTCCGAGTTGGACTCGGAGTTGCCATGCGGTCGTGCGGCGAGATGCTCGGTTTCAGGCCATTCTGAACGTCCGCTCTCACTGTCCTGGCACCATCTCATCGCACTGGCGGCGAATGGCCGGATCCCGCCCAAAACGACAAATGCTAAGCCCATTACCTAAGTCGCCTTTGGGCTCAAGGCAGTCATCTGAGTCTTTTCGTCAGATGACGGCTTAGGAACGGATAGCGGTCATTGTTGGTGGTCATTCCGAGAATTTTTGCCTGAAAGTCTGCATTGAACGACAGCGGACGTTCGCAGAAATCTGCTGAACGACCGGCATGCGGACGAAGCCGCCGTTAGCGAAAGCTAATCCAAACAACCGAAGAGCGGACAGTCCAGACTGTGAAAGAAAGTCAACTTTCGAAATCCAATTGCGAATTTCTAGCCCGGCACGCAGTGAAAGCCACTAATCGTGGTCAACGCTGCTCTCTCATCCGGCTCTCCTGAAATTGTGAAGGTTGCACGGGAAAACTGCCTTTCAAAAAACAATTGTGCTTGCTTGTAGACCTCATACCTGCGCAGTGTCGCAAGCCTCATAATTCTCTAAACCATTTTTATGGGGTGGTTCCGGTCGCATGACCTCGAGTGAAGTCGTGTGATCGGGACGTAAGGAGAGCCTCGGCATTCTTTCGCAAAAATATTGCAGCCTATTTGCCCCTACCAAATTGGCTCATTCTTTCCGGTTCGCTGTTGTTTTTGTCTTCCTTGATGCAGGTAGAGTCTCGTAGGACGTGATCCGGCGGAACTTACGTTTGGCCAACAATAAATACGATCAACGTCCAACAGGTGCGGAGATTGGCATCGGTTTTCTAAGCTGAGTCTTCTACGCAGTGTTACACATCGCGTTTAAGACGGGCTTCTTTCAACCGTTTGGTTTTTTCCTCGCGAGCCGCTTTTTCATCGCTGATTATCTCGCGCGCTACTCTGTCAGTTTGCTCGTCTTTGGAAATCCGTTTGTTCGGTAAAAAGGGTTGCTTCTTTTCTGTCATAAACGACAACTTTCGCACACGGGACATAAATGGCTTGGCAGGACAACTAGCGCAGCCGTCCCGCCTGGTCTTACTCAGGCAAGAGCGATATTCGTCGCGTTGCTGCGACCGTCGCGGCCAGCCTCGACATCGAAAGTCACTTTCTGGTCGTCCGCGAGACCGGTAAGCCCGGAGCGTTCGACGGCCGAGATGTGAACGAACACATCCTTGCCGCCGTCCTCCGGCGCAATAAATCCGAACCCTTTGGTGGTGTTGAACCATTTCACGGTGCCATTGGCCATTCCGTCGTCTCCTTTTGAATTGTGCCACCCGCGTAATGCGGTGGCCTTGGCGTCAGTCAGAGCAATCGAGACTGAAGCCTTCAATGGAGACAGCTGGTCGAGGTGCGATAACGGTCGCTATTGGTGTATGACGGCAAGAGATACGAATTACAAGCTACGTCTTCATCTTCCCTTCGGCTGTTCAAATGGGCATGGTGCCTGCAACTGGTCATTCCAAGCTTGTAGTCCCGACCAATCCAATTAGGGATAAGTCTTCTCTGACCAAGTTGGCCGGGACTGCCTCAGGAAGAAGCCCGACACCGTGCGATGAACCTCAAATTGAAAGCAAGAGAATTCAAAGGTACTAGTTAATTTTTCAGAAAAATTCATAGTGCTTGCTGCGTTGACGGTTTGGAATGGCCCACGATCACGTACTTCTTCGCTCGGGACGTCTGAACAGCGCTCATCTTTGGGGACAATGTTGCTTGCCCTGCCGATGCGTACGTCTGAGGCAACACCATAAACGTCTCCTTCGGGCTCGACTCGGTCATCTGACTATTTTTATCAGATGACGGCTTTTCTGCGTTAAGCGGTCATTCTTCCACTGGACTTGTGAGCCAAACAGAGCGGTACTGTCCATGTTGCGACGTACCCAATGTTGCGCCGCGCCTTTTCCGCCCGGGTCTCCGGGCTCTCCTCGGTAGTAGGGTCACTTTCAGCCTGCGTGAACCAAAAGGAGAAGGCCAAATGACACGATCGCCGAAACCCAAAACCAAGAAAGCGCTGCTCATTCAGATGCTCAGCCGCAAGGCCGGGGCAGATGTTGCCACGATCAGCGAAAAACTCGACTGGCAGATGCACACGACGCGGGCGGCGCTGACTGGGCTGCGCAAGGCGGGCTACGAGGTTTTGGGCGCGAAGCCAGATGAGGGCAAGCCCAAGCGCTATCGGATCTTGGCGATGCCCGCCCAAACTGGTGTGACTTCAACAGCCGAAAAGTCTGATGCCCGGTAAGCCGGATCCGGGTCGACCGCTGGCGATTGCCGCGTGGGAGGAGGCTTTTCGGTCTCCTCCACCGCCGTATTTGTCGGTGGCGTTCCTGCGCAAGGCAGTAGCTTATGACGCGCAGTGCCGCTCTTCGGGCGGTCTGCCGGCGGCGACACGGCGCAAGCTGCGACAAATCGCAGAAGGCAAGCCGATTGCCGTCACCACATGCGGCGACCTTCGATCCGGCGCGCACCTCGTGCGGGAATGGAACGGCCGAACCTACCAGGTCGAGGTGACCGAAGGCGGCTATCGAATGGATGGCAAGGACTGGCCGTCGCTCTCCGCGATTGCAAAGCATATCACCGGCACGACATGGTCAGGCCCACGGTTCTTTGGCCTTACCAGCAGGTCAGGAAGCAGCAGATGAAGAAGATCCGCTGCGCCATCTACACCCGCAAAAGCTCGGAAGACGGGTTGGAGCAGGAGTTCAACTCGCTCCATGCCCAGCGGGAGGCCTGTGCCTCCTATGTGGCCAGCCAGAAACATGAAGGCTGGGTGCTGGTACCGGACCAATATGATGATGGTGGGTTGTCTGGTGGATCACTGGACCGCCCTGCTTTGCAGCAGCTTTTAGCGGATATAGGCGATGAAAAAATCGACCAGATCGTCGTTTACAAGATCGATCGTCTGACACGGTCGCTGGCGGACTTCGCGAAGATCGTCGATATCCTGGATGCCACCGGTGCCTCCTTCGTCTCGGTCACGCAGTCGTTCAATACCGCGACCAGCATGGGACGTCTGACACTGAACATGCTGCTCAGCTTCGCCCAGTTCGAGCGCGAAGTGACGGCGGAGAGGATCCGGGACAAGATTGCTGCCTCAAAGCGTCGGGGGCTCTGGATGGGCGGGCAGGTGCCGATGGGGTATGATCCGGATGGCCGGACGCTGAAGATTAATGAACCTGAGGCCGAGACGATCCGGACGCTCTACGCGCTTTACGAACAACACGGGACGATCCGGCAGGTGAAGGAAAAGGCCGACGCTTTGTTACTGCGCACCCGGCGCAGATCACTGTCATCGGGCGAGACGCGCGGCGGCGGCGCTTTCGACCGCGGGCATATCCATCACGTTTTGACAAACCCGGTCTATGCCGGGCGCATCCGGCACAAAGATCAAGTGCATGACGGCCAGCACGACCCGATCATCGATCCCGACCGATGGGATGCGGTTCAGCTCAGGCTGCAAGGGATGGCCTCCCGGATACGCTTGAAAAAGACGCCGCGCCACGAGTCGCTACTTTGCGGGAAAATCTTTGATGAAACCGGAGACCGGCTGACGCCATCGCATTCTAAAACGAAGAAGGGCACCCGTTTGCGCTACTACGTCTCGCACCGGCTGATCGCGCGCAGCGGCGAGGAGAACCTCGATGGCTGGCGCTTGCCGGCGGACCAGCTTGAGGCACAGATCGGCACTCTTGCGCGCAGCCATCTTGCTAACCCTACATTTGCAGGGTGTCTCTGCCTACAGTCCGACGCCAGTGAGATCGCCTGCGTTCGAAGCAAACTGACGGAGCTGATCTCAGAGCCGGAGCGCAAAGACATCTTGCCGCTTGTAGAACGCATCGAGATTGCGCCGGGAAAGATTATGCTCAGGCTAGATATCAAAGGCGTAGCGGCGATGCTGGATACCAACGCTGATGCATTGGACGCAAACGCCCTGCGGATCGAAGCGCCGTTCCAGGTGCGAAAGCGGGGTGTCGAAACCAAGATCATTCTCGCTGATACGACCGCCGCAAGAGACGAGACGTTGATCCGAAACATCGCGCTTGCGCATCACTGGCTGGAGCGGATCAAGGCGGGCGAAACCTTCGGCGACATTGCAGAAGCCAGCAATATCTCCAAACGCCGCGTTCAGCACATGATCGATCTCGCCTTCCTCGCGCCGGATCTCGTGCGAAATGTACTGGAAGGCGAACAGCCCCTCGGCTTTACGTCCGACTGGTGCAAATCGCGAACCCTGCCATCAGACTGGCAGGACCAGCGCGCGCTTCTCGCGACTCTCTGATCCACCACATCCACACCTGCTACCGCGAAAATGCCGAACGCAGACTTTCGGAGATTTGCGGCGCTGCTCTGGCACGGTCCACGGTCTGCGCAATTGCGCCACGCCGCTAACCCGCGGATAACACGTGACTAATCAGAGCACACCTTGCGCGGTCTCGATATGGAGGAGTGGGTGGCTGGGGTGGTAGGATTCGAACCTACGATACACGGTACCAAAAACCGCTGCCTTACCACTTGGCTACACCCCAACGGTGAGCGGCTATCTACGATTGTTGTTGGCGGTGTTCAAGAGCTATTTGGCAAAAAAATGTGAGCGCCAGAAAATAATTTCGAGCACTCATTTGGTGCTGATCAAGACGGCCCCTACGCGATTTCCACCCTGAACCACGTCATGAGCAGCAGCGCAGTCCTCCAGTGCAAAGACGTTCTGGACCGGGCAGGTCAGCGCTCCTTCGACCAACGCACGATGAAGGGTTTCAACAGCGGCAGCGCGCAAGTTAGCAGGCAGCAGATAGATCAGGATCGTCTCAAGCGTTGCAGCTTTGAACATCATCGCTCCAAACGGAAAAACCGGTGCCATGTTTTGGGCAGACCCATACGCATTTATCCGGCCGTTCTCGGCGACCACAGTGGCGTTTGTTTCGATGTTTGATCCTAATTCGACATCTACGATACGATGGATCGCTTGTCCGCCGTTTGCGTCCAGAATCAGTTCCGTAAGATCTGGGCTGGCATAATCGAGTACGACATCCGCGCCTGCTGCGTGTACTCTGTCAAAGTTGCGTGGGCTTGCCGTTGTGATAACGCGCGCGCCTGCCCATTTTGCCAGTTGAACGGCAAGATACCCAACCGTGCCAGCCCCGCCATGAATCAGGATTGTTTGGTTTTTGGATAGCCCACCCGAAAATACGGCGTGGCAGGCGGTCAGTCCGGGGATGCCCAGAATCGCTCCGGTCTCAAGCGACACCGCGTCCGGCAGATCAACAGCCTGGTCGCTGGGTAACGTGATGTGACTTGCAGCTGTTCCAAATGCGCGCTTCCATTGTCCATTCCAGACCCACACGCGCTGACCTATCCGGGATGTGGGTACGCCATCGCCGACGGCAGTGATCACACCGGATCCGTCACTGTGCGGGATGATCAGCGGAAAAGGAGGTTCCGTCACGCCTGGCCGGGTCCCAGACCGGGCCTTGATGTCCGAAGGGTTGACGCCCGAAAACGCCAACTCAACGGTGACCTCACCCGGTCCGGGAGGTATCGGAGGAAGGTCTTTCAGCTTCAGAACTTCGGCTGCGTCTCCGAAAGCGGAATAGGTCACTGCGCGCATAGGGTCCTCCGTTTGCCCTAGTTACATCGCAAACGAGTGGGGAATTCAAACCGCTTGTGCTTCGTGACCTGTGCAACAAGCGGCAGGTGCTTTATTCGCGGATTTCGGCTGGATCGACGCCCCAGAGATTCGATTTCAGCGTCCAGCCCCGATAGCCACCGGCCGTGATCCGGCACCAATCCAGCGAGCACGTGCCAAGGCGGGCCACGACGCCAGTCTCGAAATGTGCGTTCACAGGCGAATCCGGATCGGGGCGCACATATACAGGCAGCATGTCGGATTCGATCAGCACCGTGCGCACACCAGACAACAAAGCATAGTGAACCCACCCACCGGCGCCGTCGCGGTCCTGAACTTTGCGCCAGTTGCCGTATTCAGCCGTGACTTGCAGCGGCATCCCGCGCCGCTTGAATACCCAATCGATTCGATGGCTCAGCGACGGCCCGCGCCGAACGTTCCCTTCAGCGGCTTTCATTGAAACATAGCGGGGCAGGGGAAGGTTGGTAACCGATCCGCGCTTGTCCTCGGCATGCGCAGCCCAAGAGCTGAACATGACCAGAAATACGGATATCGCCGCCAGACATTGGCGTTTTACCGGTCGAATACCACTCACTGACTGCCTGCTCTTATGCCTGTTGATCCGGTTTTGAAAAAAGGTCGACTCAATGCCACTGGGGTTCTTGTGCCCCGCCTTATCCTGCGCCACGATGACATGGCGCGCGTCTGTTTGCAAAGCAGTGGGAGGGCCGAGGTGCCAAGAGAACGTCTGAGTGTTGTCGTTACGCGACGGTTGCCCGAAGCAGTTGAAACCCGGTTGAGCGAGTTGTTCGATGTGCGCCTGCGCGATGACGACACGCCCATGACAAGAGATGAGCTTGTGGCCGCGGTACAGGAAGCCGATGTGCTTGTGCCTACGGTGACCGACACGATCGACGGCGGCCTGCTGGGGCAGGCAGGTGAAAACCTTAAGCTGATCGCCAATTATGGGGCGGGCGTCGATAATATTGATGTGTCCACAGCCCGGCAGCGCGGCATTCTGGTTTCGAACACGCCGGGTGTGCTGACTGATG
The DNA here is from genome assembly GCF_013111185.1 of Ruegeria sp. HKCCD7303. GTDB lineage: Bacteria > Pseudomonadota > Alphaproteobacteria > Rhodobacterales > Rhodobacteraceae > Ruegeria. The sequence continues at coordinate 61,293 of NZ_WVRE01000004.1, forward strand.
ACACCGCCGACATGACAATGGCCCTGATCCTGGCCGTCACGCGCCGCATTCCCGAAGGGTTGAGCGTGATGCAGCAGGGTGATTGGACCGGCTGGGCTCCAACCGCCTTTCTTGGCGGGCGCATCGGGGGGCGGCGTTTGGGAATTCTGGGTATGGGTCGAATTGGACAGGCCGTTGCGCGGCGAGCAAGTGCGTTTGGAATGCAAGTGCATTATCATAACCGCCGCCGGCTGCGGCCCGAAATCGAGCAGGAGTTAGAGGCGACCTATTGGGAAAGCCTTGACCAGATGGTGGCGCGAATGGATGTGATCTCGGTCAACTGCCCATCGACCCCATCGACCTTCCACCTGATGAATGCACGCCGACTGAAGCTGATGAAGCCGTCAGCCGTAATCGTAAACACGTCACGTGGTGAAGTTGTCGACGAAAACGCCCTGACGCGGATGATCCGTGCGGGCGAAATCGCAGGGGCAGGGCTGGACGTCTACGAACAGGGTACTGATGTGAACCCGCGGCTGCGTCAGCTGCCCAATGTTGTGCTCTTGCCGCACATGGGATCGGCCACGCTGGAAGGGCGGATCGAAATGGGTGAGAAAGTTATCATCAACATCAAGACCTTCGAAGATGGCCACCGTCCGCCAGATCAGGTTGTGCCCTCAATGCTGTGAGCCGCCGGAAAGGAGCCTGAATGAACCTGTTTGAAGGGGGATGTCGCTGCGGACGTTTGCGCATTTCTGCTTCGGGCCGTCCCCTTCGGGTTGGGATTTGCCATTGCGTGGACTGTCGTAAGCATCATGGGGCTTTGTTTTATGCCGCAGCAATATTCCCTAGCGGTGCGGTCAAGATTTCCGGCCCCTCACAGGGCTATGCAGATCGGTTCTTTTGCCCAACTTGCGGCTCTCCGGTGTTTGCGCGCAGCGGTTCCGAGGTTGAGGTGCATTTGGGATGCCTCGATGAGCCTAACCAATTGACGCCGACCTATGAATGTTGGGTGTCGCGGCGCGAATGCTGGTTGCCCGAATTCATGGGAATGGATCGGTTTGAGAAGGATCGGGATGAGGCTGAAGCATAGCTACTTTCGCGAATCTCTGCCGCAACCCTGCGCTTGTGCGGCCAACTCTTGCAGTTCGGTTGCATTGCTTACTAGGCTGAAAATAAATAAAGTATTGGAGGATTTGACCAAATGAGATGTTTTTCCGCTTTATTGCTTTCGGCATTTGTTTTTTCAGCGCCAGGCTTTGCTCAGGAAGCAGCTGATGCCGTTGCGCCCGAAACCGCCACACAAGGGCAGGTGAAGGCTCTGACCGAAGAGGTCATCGCTGCGCTTGAAGCCAAGTTGGACGGCGTCCCGGTTACATCTGAGAACTGGATGGTGGCCGCCGCCAATCCACTGGCCGTTGAAGCCGGGGCCAAAGTACTGCGCGCAGGCGGGTCCGCTGCTGATGCAATGGTGGCCGTGCAGGTTGTGTTGGGTCTGGTTGAGCCGCAATCCTCTGGCCTGGGCGGCGGCGCGTTCTTGGTTTGGTACGACGCAGCTACTGGTCGGATGACAACGCTGGACGGGCGCGAGACCGCACCGCAGGCAGCCAAACCAAGGCTGTTTCAGGATGAACAGGGCGAACCGCTGAAATTCTTTGATGCGGTCGTCGGAGGATTGTCCGTAGGAACGCCGGGCACGCCAGCCCTGCTTGAAGAGGCGCATCGCCGCTGGGGCCGCTCGTCCTGGCCCGGCTTGTTCGCCGATGGCATTCGGTTGGCAGATGAAGGTTTCCTGGTCTCGCCACGCTTGGCCAGCCTTGTTGAAAACGACGCTGAGCGTTTGTCGCGCTTTCCCGAAACGGCCGCTTACTTTCTGCCGGGCGGAGAGCTTTTGCAGCAAGGGCAACGGCTGACCAATCCGGCCTATGCTAATACCTTGCGTGTATTGGCCAGCGACGGGGCCGCAGGGTTTTATGGTGGTGAGATTGCTGCGGATATTGTCCGCACAGTGCGCAACGCTCCGGGCAATCCCGGTGTTCTGTCCGGCATTGATCTGGCGCTGTATCAGGTGATCGAACGCGAACCGGTTTGTGCTGAATACCGAGCTTACGAGGTCTGCGGAATGGGCCCGCCATCTTCCGGTGCGCTGACCGTGGGACAGATTTTGGGGATGCTGAACAACTATGATCTGGCAGCGATGGGTGCTGAAAGCGCGGAAGCCTGGCGGCTGATCGGAGACGCCTCGCGCCTCGCTTTTGCGGATCGGGGTCGTTACATGGCCGATAGTGATTTTGTTCCCATGCCGACAAAGGGGTTGGTTGATCCGGATTATCTTGCGCAGCGTGCGGCTTTGTTGAACACCGAAGCTGCGTTGGCCGAAATCGCGCCGGGCCAACCCGAATTCGACCATGCGCTGAACTGGGCGGATGATGTCTCGCTCGAGTTTCCCTCGACCTCGCATATCTCGATCGTGGACAGCTATGGCAACGTTCTGTCGATGACGACGACCATCGAAAACGGCTTTGGCTCAAGGTTGATGACGAATGGGTTCCTTTTGAACAACGAGCTGACGGATTTCTCGTTCAAAACCCATAGCGACGGTGTGCCGATTGCCAACCGGCTGGAACCCGGAAAACGCCCGCGTTCGTCCATGAGCCCGACCATCGTGATGCAGGACGGTGCGCCGGTTCTAGCGATTGGATCGCCAGGCGGCAGCCGCATCATCGGTTATGTCGCGAAATCGATTATCGCCTGGGCCGATTGGGATATGGACGTACAGCAAGCGCTTTCCTTGCCACACCTAGTCAATCGCTTCGGAACCTATGACGTCGAGGCAGGCACCGCAGCAGAAGGGTTCACGGACGCGCTGGTGCTGCAAGGTTTTGAGGTCAGTCCGCGCGATCTGACATCGGGTTTGCACGCTATTGAAATCGGTGAAGGGCTAAGCGGCGGGGCGGACCCGCGCCGCGAAGGTATTGCGCTGGGCGAATAAGCCCCGGGTATGTATGAGGATTGCCACCGTTTGCGAGCCTTTCAGTCATGTCCTGAAAGGCAAGCCATGCGTTGGGGCAGAGAGGATGACGATGGTACAAGCAAAAGTCTTGCCAAGAAATGAAACAGGCATCGAAAGGGCGATCAGCATTCTCAAACAACGTTTCGGTGACAGGCTGCAAACAAGCACCGCAATCCGCGAACAGCATGGTCACACCACGACATGGATCGAAAACCAAAGTCCGGATGCCGTGGTTTTCCCGCAGAACACGCAAGAGGTTTCAGACATCGTTAAAGCCTGTGCCGCGCATCGGGTGCCTGTGATCCCTTTTGGCACGGGCACGTCGCTGGAAGGGCACGTGAATGCGCCCGCAGGGGGCATTTCGGTCGATCTGATGCAAATGGACAGCGTGCTTGCTGTTCATGCCGAAGATCTGGACTGCGTCGTACAACCAGGCGTGACGCGCGAGGCGCTGAACACGCATCTACGGGATCAGGGTCTGTTCTTTCCGATAGACCCCGGGGCCAATGCCTCGCTGGGTGGGATGGCCGCTACCCGCGCCTCGGGCACCAATGCGGTGCGGTATGGAACAATGAAGGACAATGTTCTGAGCCTTGAGGCGGTCATGCCGGACGGTCAAATCATCCGTACCGGGCACCGGGCCAAGAAGTCGTCAGCGGGGTATGACCTGGCCCGCCTTTTGATCGGAGCTGAAGGCACGCTTGGGATCATCACTGAACTGACCTTGCGGCTGCAAGGCATCCCCGAAGCCATCAGTTCGGCCCGATGCTCGTTTCCAACGGTGGACGCGGCCTGCCGTGCTGTGATGATGACCATTCAGTATGGCATTCCGGTCGCTCGGATCGAACTTTTGGATGAGCTTTCGGTTCAGGCTGCCAATGCCTATTCGGGGCTCAGCCTTCCCGCTACGCCGCTCTTGTTGCTGGAGTTTCATGGCTCGGAAAGCGGCGCGGTTGAACAGGCTGAAACGTTTGGCCAGATCGCAGAAGAATTCGGGGGTACAGACTTTGCCGCCACATCGACCACCGAAGAGAGGAACAAGCTGTGGCAGGCGCGGCATGATATGTATTGGGCGTGTCTACAACTGCGTCCCGGTGCGCAGGGAATCTCTACGGATGTTTGTGTGCCGATCTCACGTCTGGCCGAATGTGTGACCCAGACCCAAAGAAAGGCAGCCGAACTTGGCTTGCTTGCTCCGGTTGTGGGCCATGTGGGGGACGGGAATTTCCACACGCTGTTGCTGATCGATATGGAAAATACAGAAGAGGTCGCTAAGGCCGACGCCTTTGTTGGCTGGTTGAATGATCTGGCCATTTCAATGGAAGGCACCTGCACTGGTGAACACGGCATTGGGCAGGGCAAGCAGCCTTATCTGATAAAAGAACTAGGGGGTGCAACGCGGTATATGGCAGCGATCAAGGCCGCGTTGGATCCTGACAACATAATGAACCCCGGCAAGATACTGTCTGGTCGTCCATAATAATTTTCCTGATCTGGTCCGTTTTGTGCCGTCAAAACGTCCAGTTGTTTTGGTTTTTAAAAGCCGAACGCAAACAGGTGGTCGATATGAGTGCAAATACTTGGCAGGCTTTGTGGCAATCTGCGGATTGGCCGTCGCGGGGCTGGACTATCATCAGCAGGCCAAAGCATCGGAAAACGGTCTGAACATGAAAGGCTATCTGGATTCGGTGTCATCGCGTGTTGGTCTCGCAGACAGCGTAGATGAGGCAGAAGCCCGTGTTTCCAAACCAAAGGAACCCGCAGCGCAGAAACCCAACGAGGACCGAGGCAAACTGGTCTGCATTACAGTCGGAACCAGTAAACGCTGCAGTTCAAGCGGGTGAACATTGCGGCGGAATGACCGATCTTGGACCTGCATTCGGGTTTAGGGTCGTTTTTTTCCCATCACTGGTCGGATGAATGTCGCGCGTCGCCCCTTAACTGCGCCATATGGTGTCAGCTGAATTCAAGGGGAGACGCCCGGTTATGAAAACCCAAGTCAAAGCACTGGTCGTTGGCGGTGGCGCCATTGGAACCTCGATTGCCTATCACCTGGCCAAAGCAGGCTGGGACGATGTGATGTTGATCGAACGGGACGAGCTGACCTCGGGCTCGACATGGCACGCAGCTGGCCTGTTGCCGCTGTTTAATATGTCTTACGCGACGACCCACATCCACAAGTATTCGGTCGACTTCTACAAGACGCTCGAAGAAGAAACCGGCTTGAACGCGGGCTTTGCGGTGGTCGGCAACCTGCGCATGGCACAGACGCAGGATCGTATGGACGAATACATGCTCTATGCCTCAACGGCTGAGACGTGTGACGTCAAATACGAATGGCTGACCCCGGATCAGATCAAAGAGCGCTGGCCTTTGATTGAAACCGGCGATCTGAAAGGTGCGATCTATCACACCGAGGACGGCTATATTAACCCCGCAGACGTCACGCAGGCCATGGCCAAAGGTGCCCGCCAGCGCGGCGTGGATATCGTCCGCAAAATGCAGGCTGATGCCTTCCACTGGAACGGTACCCATTGGGAAGTCACCTGCACCAAGATGGTCGAACAGGGCGGCAACCTTGTCCCATCCGACGAGCAGGTCGTCATCACGGCCGAACACGTTGTGACTGCATCGGGCAACCATGCGCAGCGCACCGCCAAGATGCTGGGTATCAAGATGCCTGCAATCCCGGTCGAGCATACCTTCATCGTCATGGACAAAGACCCCGAGCTGGTCAAATGGCGTGAAGCCGGCAACCCCGAGCACCCCGTTGTGCGCGACGCCGACAACGAATCCTACGCGCGCGAAGAGCGCGGGGGCTGGATTCTGGGTATCTACGAGCACGGGGCACCAGCGCGCTTCGAATACGGCGTGCCGGACAGCTTCCGTGCCGATCTGTTTCCATTGGACATTGATCGTATCGCAGATCAGTATATGGCGATGGCGGAACGGGTGCCTTCCTGCGCTGACTCCGGCCTGAAAGATGATTTCAACGGCCCGATCTGCTATACCCCCGACGGCAACCCGCTGGTTGGCCCGGCTCCGGGTCTGCGCAACATGTGGCTGGCCGAGGGTTTCAGCTTCGGTATCACCGCTGCTGGTGGCACCGGTTATTATCTGGCGCAGATGATGGTCGATGGAGAAGCCGAGATCGACATGGCCTCGCTGGACCCCAAACGGTATTCGTCCAACTGGATGACAACCGAGTTTGCGGCGCGCAAGAACGAAGAGTGCTACGAACACGTCTACATCCTGCACCACCCCGATGAAGAGCGTGAAGCCTGCCGTCCGCTGCGCACCGTTCCGGCCTATGACCGCCAGAAAGCACGCGGCGCACAGTTCGGCTGGGTCAATGGCTGGGAACGTCCGAACTATTTCGGCCCCGTCGATGCACCTGACAATTTCGACAAGGAAAGCCGGTCGTTCCGCCGTGGTGGCTGGTGGCAATACGCCGTCGAAGAAGCCAAGGCGATCCGCGAAGGCGTTGGCCTGATCGACGCGTCGGCATTCACCAAACATGTCGTCAAAGGCCCCGGCGCGACCCAGTTTCTGGATTGGTTTACCTGCAACAAGCTGCCCAAGGTCGGTCGCATCAACCTGACCTACGCGCTGACTTCGCACGGCACCACCCGCACCGAATACACCATCGTCCGCAATGGTGAGAACAACTACTATATCGTCTCTGCCGGTGCTTGGACCGAATACGACGCCGACTATCTGCGCAAGGCGGCCGAGGACAAGATGGAGGAGTTCGGGTATATCGAAATCCAGGACGTGACCACTCAGTGGGGCGTTTTTGCCATCGCCGGACCCAAGTCCCGCGACGTTCTGAAAGAGGTCATCAAGGACGCCGATCCAGAAACCGCGCTGTCCAACAAGCGCTTCCCGTGGCTGTCGGCCCGTCAGATCGAACTGGGCATGTGCCCGGTCAACGCGATCCGCGTGGCCTATACAGGTGAGCTGGGGTGGGAACTGCATCACCCGATCGAGATGCAGAACTACCTGTTCGACCTGCTGGAGAAAGCGGGTGAGAAACACGGTATGAAGCTGGTCGGCGCACGTGCCCAGAACTGGCTGCGTCAGGAGAAATCCTACCGTGCCTTCGGCACCGAACTGGGCCGTGATGCGACCCCGCTGGAAGCTGACCTGCCGCGCTTTGTCGATCTGTCCAAGGACTTCTACGGCAAGGCCAAGCTGGAAGAGACCGGTATACGCGTAAAGTGCTGCACCCTGCTGATCGACGGCCCGGAAGATGCCGACCCGTGGGGCCGTGAGGTGCTGTATACCCCGGAAGGTGAGCGTGTGGGCCGTCTGACATCGGGCGGTTACTCGGTGGCGTTCGAGAAATCCATCGGCATGGGCTATGTGAAGCCCGATCTGGCCGTCGAGGGTACCAAGCTGAAGGTCAAAATGCAGGACAAACTTTGGGATGCAGTTGTCACCTGCGACAGCCCCTACGACCCGAAAAACGAAACCATCCGTAAGGACGGTTGACCGAAGAAAGGCCCCGGCACCCCGGGGCCTTTTTTTACGCAGAAAGCGCGTCGAAACACTCCAGCGCCTTTGCGGCGTACATCATGGCTGGCCCGCCACCCATTTGAATGGCCATAGCCAGTACGTCCGACACTTCGTCTCTTGTTGCGCCTGCTTTGATCAGGGCTTCTGTGTGTAGGGTGATGCAAGGCTCGCATCTCAGTGTGACCGACATTCCCAAAGCGATAAATTCCTTTGATTTGTAGTCGAGCGTTCCGCCTTCTTTGACGGCCTTCCCAAGCGCCCCAAAGGCGCGCGTTGTTTCGGGAATTGACCCGTTGAGATTGCGAAGGCTCTTGCGAGTTTCCGAGAGTTTTTCTTGCCAGTCCATTGCTGATGCCTTTTCATATTTCGCAAATGGAATATGAAGCAGGAGGCGGGGATCTGACTTTGATCTCGATCAGGTTGCTGGTCGCGATGTGATGAATGCAAGGTTGTTGGCGGGCATGTTGACTGTGTCCAAGACCTTCAGGCCGACATCCTCAAACAGCGCAATAATATCTGTGTCTTCTTTGTAGCCAATGTCCGGGTCTTGCTGGATCAGAGCTTCGTGAAATCTCTTGTCGCCTTCGCTTGTAAGCAGGCCTGATCGCTTGAATGGTCCGTATAAAACAAATCGACCAGAGGACCCGAGCGCCGTGGCGGCCTCAGTGATGAGCGTTCGCGTTTCTTGCCAGCTGATCAAGTGTATCAGGTTAACCAAAACGATCATGTTTCGTTCGGGAAAGCGGGCATGCCACCCCGAGGCGGTCGCGTCCAGTTCTTCGGCGGTCTCAACGTTTGGCAAATCGCGCGTGTAGGCGTCGATACTAGCGCGTCGTTCAGGATCGATTTCCGTAGGTTGCCACGTCAGACCCGGCAGCAGGGTTGCAAAAGCCGCGATATGCTGACCCGTCCCGCTGGCGATCTCTAACGCCTGTCCCCGTTGCGGAGCCCAATCACGGAGCAATGCACACAAAGCGTCGGAGTTTCGCGTGGCTGCGGGCGCGACCAGTTTGCCATCTTGGGCTACATTGGCGACGCTGGCAGAGGAGGGGAGGTTGCGTTTGATCATCGTTTCAACCTGTCTGGGGACAACATCGCAACATTCTTTGCATCAAGGGCAGGAGGAGCTCCTGTAACCAGATCGCAAAGCAATTGAGACGCCGCAGGTGCGGTTTGGAAACCATAGCCACCCTGACCTGCGCTCCAGATGAAGGAGGGTTCCAGTGGGTCTCTTCCAAGCACCAAAGTTCCGTCCGGTGCAAAACTGCGCAACCCAGCCCAATTTGTTTCGACCCGCGTGACGGTTTCGGTCATCAATGCCTCATACCGGGCCAGACCTTCTGCCAGTACCATATCGTCGGCATAGGCGTCCTGCGGGGGAACCGGGTCGGCTTCGGACGGGGACACAAGCAGTTTCCCGGCGTCGGGTTTGGCGTACCATGTTTCACCGACACCCAGCATCATGGGCCAGCCGGAAACATCATGCCCACCGGGGGCGGGCAATCGTGCCATCGAACGACGGCGTGGGGTAATGTCGATTGGGGGAAGGCCCGCAAGATCGGCAATCTGGTCAACCCACGCCCCGGCGGCGTTGACCACATTCCGGGCTTCAAAATTCTGACCCGCGGTGACGATCCAATGCACGTCCTTGCGGATCGCTGTGACTTTGTGCATGGTCGAAATCGTCCCGCCGTTGTTCCGAATGGTTCGGGCAAAATCCTGCAGCAAACGATCTGTATCGATATCAAAAGCGGCTTCGCTGATGGCCGCAAAGCCCACCTGGTCGGGGTTCAGGATCGGAACGCGTGCGATGGCGTCATCCACCGATATGTGCGTCATGTTCAGGTCACGGCGATCGGCGGCAAACAGGTCAGACTGATCCTGTGCGCCGATCAGCATCAGGCCGCGCGGCGTCAGATACCCACCGTTCTGCGTGTGCAGGAAGGCAGCGCCTGCCTTGTTAAGAGCCACCACCGAAGGCGGCCCATAGCTTTCTTCAAACATCGCCGCAGACCGGCCCGATGCGTGGTAGCCCAGTGCATCCTCGGCCTCGAGCACCATCACGGTTCCGTGCTGCGACAGGCGCGCACCAGCGCTGAGACCGGCGATACCACCTCCTATGATCAAGAAATCAATCATGACGTTCACGCATTCTGGAAAAAATGCGTTTGGTGCTCATTGTTTGCAAATTACCCCCTAAGCCCTTCATTCGCCTTGCGTTTTGGTTTCCAGACTATAAGCAGCCTTGAATTTACGCTTCAACCCGGTCAAAGACGAATCAAAATTTTAAGGAGGGCAAGGTGACTGCAGCAGACCTTCATCCAATGGCCACTAGGCATATTCCCCGTTACGTTGTCGCAGCTGACGGAAGCGACTACTTGTTTTCAGCTATGGTCGTCTTTTTTGTCGTCTTGGTGGTGTTGATCGGTGTCGGGTACCTGACGCTCCATTCTGTGCCGGAAAAAATGGCCCATGAAAACAACCACCCGCAATTTCAATTGGTTGGTATTTTGGCGCTGCTTGCGCTGTTTACGCATAACGGTCTTTTCTGGGTTGCCGCCATTCTGGTCGCGGGTTTCCAATTCCCGGACTTTGCCACACCACTCAAGAACATTGCTGATGCCATTCGGTCCCTTGGCCGATCGCCTGTACCGGACCCCGTGCCCGAGACTGTTGCTCCGGCTGCACCCGTTACAGAAGCAAGCGAAGCGCAGGAGCAAAGCAAATGATCGAGACCATGCTTTGCGCCCTGATTACGGTGCTGCCCGATTATTTGTTCCGTCGGTTTGTACAGGGTAAACGTATAGGCCACGAAATCACTTTGTTTACCATGTGGTACGAACTGCGTTGGGGCCTGACGACATGTGCCATTCTGGCGCTGACTGTAATTACCACGCTGTTTTACTTCCACCCGGCCAGCAAAACGGCTGCGTCCTATTTCCGCACAGTGACGATCCTGCCTCAGCTGGGCGGGCGTGTTTCAGAGGTTTTCGTCCAGAACAACCAGTTGGTCACAGCGGGTCAGCCGATTTTCCGGATCGAAGATTTCAGCCAAACCGCACAGGTCCAGGCGGCAAATGCACAGATCGCGCAGGTCCAGGCCTCGCTTAAGGTGGCGGAAACCGATTTGGCCGAGGCCGAAGCTGGAATTGCCGGGTCCAAAGCAACTCTTGCGCAGGCGCTCGAGGATTTGGAGCGTAACACGACTTTGCGGGACGAAGGGTCAAGTGCGGTAAGACTCGCCGAGATTGAGCGCCTGGAAAACCTGGTCGCCGAGCGAGAGGCGCAGGTTGTTGCCGCTGAAGCCAAACGTGCAGCCGTTGAGCAGCAGATCGAAGAACTGATCCCAGCCCAACTGGCCAGCGCGATTGCGCAACTGGACGCCGCGCAAACCGAGCTGGACAAAACAGTTATCCTCGCCGGTGTTACTGGACGGGTTGAACAGTTTAGCTTGCAAGTCGGTGACTATGTGAGCCCGTTGCTGCGCCCCGCTGGTATTCTGGTGCCGTCCCATACGGGACATGACCGGTTCCAAGCTGCGTTCAGCCAACTGTCTGCCCAAGTCATCAAACCGGGCATGATCGGTGAGTTGGGTTGTATGACAAAGCCGTTCACCGTGATCCCGACGGTTGTGGTCGAAGTTCAGGATGTCATTCCTTCCGGCCAACTCCGTCCTTCGGACGAGCTGCGCGATGTGCAGACCAACAAAAATCCCGGATCGATCCTTGTTTATATGGAGCCGCTATACAAAGGAATGGCCGATGACATTCCACCGGGCAGCAACTGCCTGGCCAATGTCTACACGGACAACCATGAGCGGTTGGAGCACGAACACCTTGGGTTTTGGGAGGCCGCCTTCCTGCATGTGGTCGACACGATCGGTGTGGTCCATGCCGCAGGTCTGCGCCTGCGATTGATCCTGATGCCGGTGAATACTCTGGTGCTGACCGGGCACTGATCCGGCCCTGGGGAACCAAATGTAAAAGGCCCGGCAGGTATTGCCGGGCCTTTCTGTTTCAAAGTGCTGCTTTGAACAATTGCGTCAGGTTTTCTTTCGTCAACTCGATCGGGTTGCCCCCGCAAGAGGGATCAATGATCGCGCCTTCAACCAGCTCGGGGATCGAAGCTTCGGTGACGCCCAGATCAGAAAGGGTGCGCGGGATGCCGAGGCTGTCGTTGAATTCCTGCACAAAAGCGCGGAAGCCGTCAAAGCCACCATCAATGCCCAGATAAGCCGCTGCCTGTTGGAACCTGTCCGCGATGGCGGGGGCGTTGAACTCCAACACAGCGGGCATACAAACCGCGTTGGTGGTTCCGTGGTGGGTATTGAACACCGCACCAATCGGGTGGCTCATTGCGTGGATCGCGCCCAACCCTTTTTGGAAGGCCGTCGCGCCCATGGCTGCTGCGCTCATCAATTGGGCGCGGGCTTCAATATCGGTGCCGTCGGCATAGGCGCGCGGCAGGTAATCCTTCACCAGCCGCATCCCTTCCAAAGCAATGCCCTGACTCATCGGGTGATAATGCGGGCTGGAGAAGGCTTCAACGCAGTGCGCAAATGCATCCAAACCGGTACCTGCAGTGATGAATTTGGGCATTCCCACGGTAAGTTCGGGGTCGCAGATCACCACGGTTGGCAGCACCTTTGGGTGGAAGATGATCTTCTTGGCGTGGGTTACGGAATTGGTGATGACGCTGGCACGTCCCACTTCCGACCCCGTACCGGCCGTAGTTGGCACCGCGATGATCGGCGCAATCACATCCGCATCGGCGCGCGTCCACCAGTCACCGATATCCTCAAAATCCCAAACAGGGCGCGTCTGGTCGGCCATGAAAGCAACCATCTTTCCCAGATCCAGCCCCGAACCTCCGCCAAAGGCGATCACCCCGTCATGCCCTCCCGCAGTATATGCGGCGACGCCCGCTTCAAGGTTCTTCTCGTTCGGGTTGGGGTCCACATCACTGAACAGTCCGCGGCCCAAACCGGCAGCGTCCATGATATCCAGCGTTGCCGAAGTAATCGGCAGATCTGCCAAGCCCTTGTCTGTAACCAGAAGGGGTTTTTTCATCCCTGCCGCAGCACAGGCTTCGGGCAGTTCCTTGATACGCCCTGCGCCGAATTTGATTGCGGTCGGATAGGACCAGTTTCCAACAAGTGACATGTCAGGTTTCCTTTAGTATTTGAGGTCTGCTCGGGGGAGGGGGTCAAACCCGAGCAGACCATCGTCCTTAGACCGTGACCTTTTTCAGGTGGTAGGATTTGGGACGGGTGAGATTGTGATAGCCAATAACCGACAGACCGCCGCCGCGCCCGGTGTTCTTGCAGCCGGTCCAGCAAAGACCGGGGTCCAGATAATCCGCACGGTTCATGAACACCGTGCCGGTTTCGATCTGGTCGCCAACTCGCGTTGCGCGATCTACATCACGGGTCCAGAGGCTGGCGGTCAGGCCAAATTTACTGTCATTCATCAGCGCGATTGCTTCGTCATCAGACGAGACCTTCATGATGCCCACAACCGGTCCAAAGCTCTCATCCCGCATCACGCGCATGTCGTGGGTCACATTGGTCAATATTTGAGGGGTCAGATAAGCGCCGCCATCATCCTCAGGGAAGGCTTCGATATGCGCAACCGCGCCTGTCTCAATGGCCTCGGCAATTTGTGCCCGCACTTCATCGGCGAAACGCGCGTTGGCCATAGGTCCGATGGTGGTCTCAGCGTCCAGCGGGTTACCCAGCTTGTATCCCTTCACGATCTCCACCGCCTTGGCGACAAAATCGTCATAAAGGCTTTCGTGCACGTAAATGCGCTCGATCCCACAGCAGCACTGGCCCGAATTGAACATCGCGCCATCAATCAACGTATCGACAGCGGCATCCACATCGGCATCCTCCATGACATAGCCCGGGTCCTTGCCGCCCAGCTCGGTCCCGACGCCGGTAAATGTTCCAGCCGCTGCGCGTTCCATCGCCTGTCCACCGCCGACCGAGCCGGTGAAGTTCACAAAGTCAAACGCATTGCCCGCAATAAGGTCATGGGTGACGTCATGGCTCAGGAATACGTTCTGGAATACCTCTTCAGGGACGCCTGCTGCATGAAAGGCTTGCGCCATCCGCTCGCCAACCAATAGGGTCTGGGTGGCATGTTTCAGGACCACAGTGTTTCCCGCAATCAATGCCGGGGCGACTGTGTTGATCGCCGTCATATACGGATAGTTCCAGGGTGCCACCACAAACACCACCCCATGCGGAATGCGTTTGATGTAACGCTTGAATGTCTCGTCTTCCCCCACCGCGATGTCTGCCAGAGATGCCTCGGCAATCTCCGCCATGTGGCTCGCGCGTTCATTGAAGCCACCAAACTCACCGCCATAACGTACGGGACGGCCCATCATACGGGCCAGTTCTGGCACGATTTCGTCATTCATCGCACCCACGGCCGTTACGCCAGCCATGACTAGATCAATCCGTTCCTGCAAGGGCCGCGCTGCCCAGGCCGCTTGCGCGCCCCGCGCCTGACTCGCTACCCCAAACGCCGCGTCCCGAGACAACACCTCTCGTTCCGCAAAAACCGATCCATCAATCGGTGAGACACATTTCAACATCTGCCCCATGTTCACTCCATGTAGTAAATAAGCAGGATCCCTGCTTCATCTGGCCAAAAATACCTCGGGGGTCTGGGGGCAGAGCCCCCAGCCAGAACCCTACGCTCGCTCAAACCCGCGGGCGACTTCCCAGTCAGTGACCACGCGCTCGAACTCTTCGATCTCAACTTCCGCTGCACGCGAGTAGTGATCGACAACGTCGTCTCCCATCGCCTCCCGCAACATGGCCGAGCTATGCAGCGCATCCCGCGCCGCGCGCAGGTTGCCCGGGATCATGCCCGTTTCACCTTGATAAACGTCACCCGTGGTAGGCGGTTGCAACTCCAGACTTTCCTCGATCCCGGCGATCCCGGCGGCCAACATCCCGGCCAATGCCAGATAAGGGTTCATGTCTGAACCCGGAATTCGGCACTCTATCCGAACGGCCTTGGTGCCGTCGCCGCACAACCGGAATCCGGCGGTGCGATTATCGACCGACCAGATGATCCGCGTCGGCGCAAAGGTTCCCTTCATGAATCGTTTGTAGCTGTTGATGTAGGGGGCCATGAAATAGGTATAATCGGCGGCGTATTTCAGCAGACCCGCCATATAGCTTTTCATCAGATCCGACATACCCAGCTCATCATTCGCATCAAAGAAAGCCGGCTTTCCATCAGCCCAAAGTGACTGATGCACATGGCTGGAGCTGCCCACCTTGTCATGATGCCATTTCGGCAGGAACGTTGCCGCATGCCCGTGCTGCCAGGCGATCTCTTTCACGGCATTCTTGGCGATCGAATGATACTCGGCCGTGTCCATCGCAGGCGCGTATTTTATATTCAGTTCTTCCTGCCCGGTCTCGGCCTCGCCCTTCGAGTTTTCGACCGGTATTCCAGCGTCCCACAGGTGATTGCGGATCGGGCGCATCACGTGCTCTTCCTTGGTCGTTTGAAGAATGTGATAGTCTTCATTGTAGCCCGAGATCGGTTCCAGATTGCTGAAGCCTTCCTTACGAATTTCATCAAAGCTCTTCTCGAACAGGAAAAACTCCAGTTCGGTTGCGCACATCGCATCAAAACCCATAGCATTCAGTCGCGCGACCTGCTTTTTCAGGATCGAACGCGGCGCGTGCGGCACTTCTTCGTGTGTATGATGATCCAGCACATCGCACATCACCATGACCGTACCCTCAAGCCACGGAACCGGGCGCAGCGTGCTCAGATCGGGTTTCATGACATAATCACCATACCCCCGTTCCCAACTGGTCGAGGCATACCCGTCGGGTGTCGCCATCTCCAGATCGGTGGCCAGTAGGTAGTTGCAGCAATGTGTTTCTTCCCATGCGCCGGCGACGAAATGGCCTGCGTGAAAGCGCTTGCCCATCAAGCGTCCCTGCATGTCCACCAGGCAAACAAGAACAGTATCAATCTCGCCGTTGGCCACTCGTGATGTCAGGGTTTCAAAGGTCAAATTAGCGGTCATGGAGCAAACCTCATGCTTCTCAAAGGGGGCACTGGACGGCAATGCCCCCCGATTTTGATGTTAATCGAAAGTGTAAGGGGCACCGGCCTGGTTGATAACCGAGTTATACTCCCGGAATATGCCGACTATCTTCTGGTGAACTTCACCTTCCTGTGCGACCTCGTCCCAGAATTCGATGGCTGCGTTTTCGACTTCTTTCCATTCGGCGGCCGGAACCTGGCGCAGCTGCAGCTTGTCGCCATTCGCGCGCAAGGCCGCTTCACCACCCCAGTACCACTGGTTGCGATACGTGTGGCCCGCTTCGATACCCGCCATAACCACAGATTTCAGATGGTCCGGCAGTTCTGCCCAGCGTTCCTGGTTGGCGAACCACGATCCGATCCACGCGCCTGAAATGTTGTTGGTCAGGAAGTAATCTGTCACATCCGCCCAACCCACAGTGTAGTCCTCGGTGATGCCAGACCAGGCCATGCCGTCCAGTTCCCCGGTTTGTACCGCGACCTCGGCGTCTTCGTAAGGAATGTTTACCGGCACCACACCGAACTTGGCCAGGAAACGACCCGCGGTCGGGAAGGTGTAGAGTTTGAGGCCATCCAGATCGGAAAGCGTTTTGATTTCCTTTTTGGTGTTGAAGTTGCACGGGTCCTGACCCGCAGCCGACAACCATGCCACGCCGACTTTTTCGTATTCCGAACGCCAGATATCGGCCAGACCGTACTGATTGAACAGCACAGGCACATCCAGAATGTGTTTGGTTGCAAACGGGAAATAACCACCGAACTGACGCAGGGGGGTCGGTGACGCCATCGAATCGTCATCCGAGTGTACCCCGTCAATCGTGCCGCGCTGCAGAGCCTGAAACAGTTCGCCTGTTGGGACGATCTGGTCGGCGTAGAACAGCTCGATCTCAAGCTCACCATTGGCGTTTGCGTTTATGTAGTCGATTGCGGGTTTGGTTACATGCTCTCCCAACGCGCCGCCGGCATAGGTCTGGAAGCGCCACTTGATGGCTGATTGCGCTTTGACAATTGCCGGGCTCGCCAACGTGGCAGCACCTGCCAAACCGGCGGAACTTAGAAATCTGCGTCTTGTTGTCATTGTCTTTCTCCTCTGTTTGATCTTGCAGAATTTCGCCCCTTTCCGGGGTCTTGTGACTTATTTTCCGTAAACATAATTCGGTAGCCAAAGCGCAATTTCCGGGAAGATTATGATAGTGGCCAAGGCGCAGACCATCACCAGAACAAAAGGAATGATGGAGCTGTAGATATCGCGCAGTGAAATCTCCGGAGGGGCCATCGCACGCATCAGAAAGAGGTTGTAGCCGAACGGCGGCGTCATGTACGCGATCTGCGTCGTGATGGTATAAAGAACGCCATACCAGATCAGATCGAAGCCCAGTGCCCCCACCAGCGGAACGTAAAGTGGGGCGACAATGACGAGCATGGCAGTATCATCCAGGAATGTTCCCATCAGGATAAAGCTGAGTTGCATCAGGATTAGTATCATCCAAGGGGACAGGCCCAGTTTCTCGGTGAAAAGACTTTCAATGGCTTTGACCGCACCCAGCCCGTCGAAAACAGCGCCAAACGCCAGAGCCGCCAGAATGATCCACATGAACATACAGGAAATGCCCAATGTATGCCGAATGGAGTTTTCAAAGACCCTACGCGTCAGCCGACCTTTCAACGCCGCCGCTGCCATAGCCGTGATGGCTCCAATGGCGGAAGATTCCACCAGCGAGGTCCAGCCGTTCACAAACGGAACCATCATTACGGCGAAAATACCCAAAGGTAACAGACCAGACTGCAACAGGCGCAGCTTCTCCGGAAACGGAATGTCGCGCTCTTCGGCGGGTAGAACCGGACCGAGCGAAGGTGTTATGCGGCAACGGATGACAATATAGATGATGAACATCGCTGCCATCATCAGGCCCGGAAGCACGCCAGCGAGCCACAACTGGCCAACAGGTTGCCGCGCGATCATCGCGTACAGAACCAAAACCACTGACGGTGGTACAAGAATTCCCAAGGATGATCCGGCCTGTATGACACCCGTCACCATACGTTTGTCATAGTTCCGACGCAGAAGTTCCGGTAAGGCAATGGTCGCACCGATCGCCATTCCGGCTACGGACAGTCCGTTCATCGCCGAAATCAGCACCATTAGCCCGATGGTGCCAACGGCCAGCCCGCCTGACAAGCCACCCATCCAGACATGGAACATCTTGTACAAATCATCGGCGATCCGACTTTCGGACAAAATGTATCCCATGAAGATGAACATGGGCAGTGTCAGCAACGGATACCATTTCATGACCTTGATTGCGGCTGCAAACCCAAGGTCATAGCCGCCCCGATCTCCCCACAGGAAGAGAGCCGAGACCACGGCGACAAAGCCGATTGCACCGAACACTCTCTGCCCGGTCAGCATCATCAGCATCATTGATGCAAACATCAGCAAGGCAATCATTTCGTAGGACATCAGATTACCTCACGCGGGATGTCGTCGCCACGCAGGCGCAAGATGTCCTTGAACAATTCAGATACGGCTTGCAGCAACATCAGGAAGATGCCGATAACCATGATCATCTTGACCGGCCACAAGTAAGGCCTCCAAATCGTCGCGCTGCGCTCGCCGCCATATTGGAACGAGTACATCAGACTGTCCCAACCACCCCACAGCAGAACGATAAGGTAGACGATCAGAAACAGGACAGTAAACGCATCGGTCCAGGCCTTGCGGCGATGAGACCATTCACCATACAGCAAGTCCATTCGTACATTCGACCCCATCTGAATCGAATACGGACCACCAAGCATGTAGTAGGCCACCATTGCGAACTGGGCCATTTCCAGTGTCCAGAGTGATGGCAGAAAGAAAGTTTTCGAGATCGAAGACCAGAGCAGAATGCCCATCATGACGAAAATGCCATACATGATCACGCGCCCGACCCAGCGGTTCGTGCGGTCGATTACCGCCACATATCCCCGCATAAACTTCATCTCGATACCTCTGTTTTCATAATTTGGCCTCCGTGCGCGAAAACGCCGTGATGACCGATTGCAGGACTGGCGTTAGCAAACCTGCCATGAGGTTCACACCTTTTGGAGTGTCGATCAGGTCGTTCCGCACTTCGATCATGACATTTGGAAGACCGCGTTTGATCGCATGTTCCCGCAAGGTGTGCGTGACGCCATCGGTGGCCGAATAAGGTTGGTTAAGCGCAACGCTCAGCCCTGATCCTTGCGCCTGTTGCAGCATGATCTGGGCTGCCCGATCATCTTCATCATGTAAAATGCCCAGCTCCACCGTCCTTTTTTGTCCCTTGTAGACTGGCGTGAAGCTGTGGATCGTGATGACAACCGGTCGTTCATGTCTTGCGTCCAGTGTTGAAGACAACAGCTGTCGGAACGGTTCGTACACCTCGTGAAGCCGTTGGGCGCGCTGGGCCGCGGTCAGGTTTATATTGCCGGGGACTGAGAACACTTCGCTGAGGCACGGCATGGAATCTTCGCGTTCCGGTGGGCGATTGCAGTCATAGACAAGGCGACTGACGCGCGAATACACCAACGGTGCATCCAGCGCCCCCATCAGCTCAATCGATAGCTCCATCGCACCGATATCCCATGCGACATGCGACCGGGCCGCATCGTCATCCAGACCCAAATTCTGCAAAGCCGCAGGTATGAAGCGACTGGCATGTTCGCACACCAACACTGCAGGCGCGCGGCCCCGTGCATTCAGCACACGGGCTGCCGGGGCTTCGGCAGATTGCAGCAGGGATGACTCGGTTTCTTGTCGCATAGGTAGCATTTGTTACAGCAACTTCGTACCTGTCAAGAAAATTACTGTAGACAAAACTACAGGCAGGAATATTCTGTAACAAATTTAAAAATCGAGGGTGTCGATGGCCGCCGTTGTAAAGCTGGTCAAACAGCGGATTCAGGACGAATTGGACGATTTGACCCGATCAGAACGTCAGTTGGCGTCTGTCCTATTGCAGGACTATCCGATGGCAGGGCTGCAATCGATCACCAAGCTGGCGGCTGCGGCTCAGGTCTCGACGCCAACTGTTATTCGCATGGCCCGCAAGCTTGGGTTCGATGGGTTTCCGGACCTGCAGGATGCCCTGCGCGAAGAAGTGGCAGCGCAGATCAAGAAACCGATCTCGAAACGAGATGCCTGGGTTGTCGATGACGATGCCGAACACCCGACAACGCGCTTTGCGCAGGCCGTCTGGACAAACATGCGCCACACGCTGGAGCGTCTGGACAAAGAGATGTTCGACACCGTCGCCCAGCTATTGGCTGAAACGGACCGGCATCTTTATGTGGTGGGTGGCCGCATCACCCGATCCAACGCGGATTATCTGTTCAATCACATGCAGATCATCCGGCCCAACGTAACTATGCTGGGCAATTCAGCGAATGTCTGGCCGCAATACCTTTTGGACATGGATGCGTCCTCGGTCCTGGTGATCTTCGACATTCGGCGATACGAAGCGCATTTGGAGAAACTTGCGCAAGTTGCTTCAAGCCGGGGCGTAACGGTTGTTTTGTTTACGGACCAGTGGGGTTCACCAATCGGTAAGACCGCCAACTACACATTCCACGCCTTGGTCGAGGCTCCCTCGAGCTGGGATTCGACGATAGCACTGCAACTGATTTCCGAGACTCTGATTGCCGAAGTACAGGAAGCACGGTGGGAGGAAAGCAAAGAGCGGATCGAAGAACTGGAGCAGTTTTTTTCTTCGACACGAATATTCCGCAACCAGGATTGAAGGGGCGAATACGACGGGGCGCTGTGGTTCTAAAACTGAGGCGCAAAATTTGCGACTTCCTGCTTGACGCGCCCGGGTGCATGACTTAACCAACGCAAACCATTTGCGGGTATAGCTTAATGGTAAAGCCCCTGCCTTCCAAGCAGGCTATGTCGGTTCGATTCCGTCTACCCGCTCCAAGATCCCAACCTTTTCTGCGTCAAATGGCCCTTTCGGGGTGCTGATCCTTGTTGTCATGCTTGACCAAAAGGGCGGCTGAGGCCAAGAAAGCGGTCACTTCCTAGAGTTCAATCCATAAGGGCCCGACATGGCAAGACAAACCGCCAGTAAACCAGCGCCAGCCGCTGCACCCGGTGCCAGTGAAGAGCGGGCCCGCTCAAAGAAAATTGGGGTGCTGGCCTCGCTCTGGCCATTCATGAAGCCCTATAAGTTTTTGATGATTGGCGCGACATTGGCGTTGATTCTGACCGCAAGCATGACGCTGACTCTGCCACTGGCGGTTCGGCGCGTGATCGACAACTTTCGCATCCAGGACGGCGAGCTGCTGGATTGGTATTTTCTGGCCGCGTTGGGCATTGCCGCTGTTTTGGCCGTGGGCACCGGCATCCGATACGCGCTGGTCACGCGCTTGGGCGAACGCGTTGTCGCCGATATTCGCAAGGCCGTGTTCGATCGCGTGATCGCGATGAGCCCGGAATTCTATGAACGCATCATGACGGGTGAGGTGCTCAGCCGGATCACAACGGACACGACCCTGATTCAGTCGGTTCTTGGGTCTTCGGTGTCGATCGCATTGCGTAACATGTTGATGTTTTTCGGCGGGCTGGTGCTGATGTTGCTGACCTCGGCCAAATTGACGGGTTTGGTTCTGTTACTGATCCCGATTGTCATTGTTCCGATATTGGTTTTGGGTCGCCGTCTGCGTGTGATCAGCCGCGAGAATCAGGATTGGATTGCAGCCTCGTCCGGAAACGCAGGTGAAGCTCTGGGCGCTGTTCAGACGGTGCAGGCCTTTACCCACGAACAGGAAAGCCGCAAGCAATTCGGAGAGATGACCGAAACGTCCTACGTGGTATCGCTGCGCCGCATTCAAACCCGTGCGGTACTGACGGTAATTGTGATCTTTCTGGTCTTTTCGGGCATCGTCGGCGTCTTGTGGATGGGTGCAAATGATGTGCGCAACGGCGTGATGACCGAAGGCGTACTGGTGCAGTTCGTGATCTATTCGGTCATTATGGCCGGCTCGGTCGCGGCCCTGTCCGAAATCTGGAGCGAACTTCAACGCGCTGCCGGGGCAACAGAGCGTCTGGTCGAACTTCTCAATGCGCAAGACACCGTGACCGATCCTGCCAAGCCCATGATCCTGCCCAAGGATGTTCAAGGTGAAATCCGCTTCGAAGATGTCAGCTTCCGTTATCCGTCGCGTCCCGACACCGTTGCGCTGGATCATCTTTCGCTTCAGGTCAATCCGGGTGAAACGGTTGCCTTTGTCGGACCTTCCGGCGCGGGCAAGACGACAGTCATTCAGTTGATCCAGCGGTTCTATGACCCCAATTCGGGCCGGGTCACGTTGGATGGCCACGACCTGAGAGAACTGGATCGGGCAGATTTCCGTACGCATATGGCTCTGGTTCCTCAGGACCCTGTGATCTTTGCTGCCTCGGCCCGTGAAAACATCCGCTTCGGGCGTCTAGATGCAACCGATGCCGAAGTTGAAGCCGCGGCCCGTGCCGCTGCCGCGCATGACTTTATTGCTGCCTTGCCGGAAGGGTATGACAGCTTTGTTGGCGAACGCGGCGTGATGCTGTCAGGCGGTCAGAAGCAGCGTATCGCCATTGCGCGGGCCATTCTGCGCGACGCGCCGGTTCTGTTGCTGGACGAGGCAACTTCGGCTCTGGATGCGGAAAGCGAACGCGCGGTACAGGGCGCGGTGGACCAGATGCGGGCCGGACGCACAACCCTGATCGTTGCACACCGCTTGGCAACTGTGAAGAAAGCCGACCGCATTGTTGTGCTGGAAGAAGGCCGTATCGTGGCGCAAGGCAGCCATGACGATCTGGTTTCTCAGGACGGGCTCTATGCGCGTCTGGCCCGGTTGCAATTCACCGACGGTGTCGCCGCGGAATAAGGGTGACGCACGGGCATTTCCCTTTCCGCCGTAGCGTCATTCTACATTTTACTCACTGTCACAGCTAAGCCCTCGCTTGCGCGGGCTCGTTTTTGATCCCATCTTGGAGGCGAACAACAAGCCTGCGCAAAATGCGGGAGAAAATAACGGGAGGAACCACATGGCCTTTGTGGGATTGGAAGACAAAACGCGCATGGAACAGGAAATGCCGTGGGAGGATCGGGATCTGCCCGTCACCTTCCATCAGCTCTTGTCGCGCACGGCAGAGAAGTTTCCCAACCACAATGCCATCAGTTTTCAACTGTTGTCGGGACCAACCGACAAAGCCGAGACCCTGACCTGGTCACAATTGCAGGGCAAGGTTAATCAGGCTGCGAACCTCTTCCGTTCACTGGGTGTGGGCGAAAAAGATGTGGTGGCCTATGTGCTGCCCAACTGTAACGAGACTCTGATCACCATGATGGGCGGCGCGGTAGCCGGGATCGTGAACCCAATCAATCCGCTGCTTGAGCCGGAACAGATTGCGGCCATCCTGCGCGAGACCGGCGCCAAGGTTGTGGTGACGCTGAAGTCTTTCCCAAAAACGGATGTGGCCCAGAAAGTGGAGGAAGCGGTCCGCCACGCGCCCAAGGTCAGCACCATTCTGGAAATCGACCTGAACCGCTATCTGACACCGCCCAAGTCCTGGTTGGTGCCTTTCCTGCGCCCCAAGATGGGTGACAGGGAAAAACTCGCCCATGCGAATTACAAGAACTTTAATAAAGAGTTGGTCAAACAGCCGACGACGCTGACATTTGAAGACAGCAAGGAAGACCGTGTTGCGTGCTATTTCCATACGGGCGGCACGACCGGCATGCCAAAAGTGGCGCAACACAAGTATTCTGGTCTCGTCTATAACGGCTGGTTGGGACATACGCTGCTGTTTGACGAAAACGACGTCATCATGTGCCCGCTGCCTATGTTCCACGTCTTTGCTGTCCACGTGATTATGATGGCAGCCGTGTCCTCGGGCGCGCATGTGATCTTCCCGACACCAGCCGGGTATCGCGGAGACGGCGTTTTCGACAACTTCTGGAAGCTGATCGAACGCTGGAAGGTGTCTTTCATTATCACTGTACCCACTGCCATCTCGGCCAAAATGCAGCGCCCGGTTGATGCCGATATCTCAAGCGTGAAGACAGCTTTCTCTGGCTCGGCCCCGCTGCCGGTTGAGTTGTTCCGTCGCTTTGAAGAAGCTACGGGTGTGAAGATCGTCGAAGGCTATGGCCTGACCGAGGCCACGTGCCTGGTGTCGTGTAACCCTGTGGATGGTGAAAAAAAGATCGGATCGATCGGTATTCCGTTCCCCTATACGGATGTGAAAATCCTGCAAAGCGGGCCGGAGGGACCGGTCGAATGCGATACCGATCAAATCGGAGAAATCTGTATCTCGAACCCGGGTGTCTATGCGGGCAACACCTATACCGAGGCCGATAAGAACGTAGATCTCTATTATTATGACAAATACCTGCGTACGGGTGATTTGGGACGGTTTGACGAAGACGGATACCTTTGGATCACAGGCCGCGCCAAGGATCTGATCATTCGCGGTGGCCATAACATTGACCCAGCCGAAATCGAAGAAGCGCTATTGGGCCATGACGCAGTCGCGTTTGCCGGCGCCATTGGCCAGCCCGACGCGCATTCCGGTGAAGTGCCATGTGCGTTTGTAGAACTGGTCGAAGGCGCCTCGGTCACGGAAAAAGAGCTTATGGACTACTGCAAGGTTCATGTGCATGAACGTGCGGCGCAGCCCAAACATATGACCATTCTGGACGAATTGCCCAAAACTGCGGTTGGTAAGGTCTTTAAGCCCGATCTGCGTAAACAGGCTATCACACGTATCTATAATGGTGCGCTTGAGACAGCTGAGGTATCGGCGCGTGTTGTTTCGGTGATCGATGATAAAAAGCGTGGCCTTGTCGCGCAGCTTGACGCGAATGGATCTTCGGAAGACGATGTCTCGAAAGTGCTGGGCGCATATACCCAGCCGTGGGAGTGGTCTGAGTAAGCCGGAGGGACAATGGATTATGAACGCCTGATTGACGAGGAAACCTGGGCGTTCATACGTCGCACGGCTGAAAGCTATCCTGATGATGCGGTTGATCTTTCAATCGAAGATCAGCGCCGCGTCTATGACACCATGTGTCAGGATTTCCGCCAACCGCGACCTGTCGGGGTGGAAACACAGGATCTGACAGCCGATGGAGTTCCTGTCCGCATCTACACCGCTGGTCAGCCCACCCGATCCGTCGTTTATTTCCATGGCGGTGGATTTGTGTTGGGTGGGCTGGACAGCCACGATGACGTCTGCGCTGAACTTTGCGCGCAAACAGGGTATCGTGTGGTCGCAGTTGACTACAGGCTGTGCCCTGAACATGTGCACCCCGCGCAGTTCGATGATTGTTGGACAGCAGTGAACTGGGCAGCGCGTGAATATGGTGACCCGTTGATCTTGGCGGGTGACAGTGCCGGAGGAAACCTTGCCGCTGCGGTGTCCCATCACGCGCGGGGCCGATTGGAAGGCATTTTGGGCCAAGTGCTGATTTTTCCCCTGCTTGGTGGGGACCGAACCAATGGCTCCTACCTGGAACACGCCCACGCCCCGTTGCTGACTTTGGACGATATAAAGTTCTATGAATCCGTCCGATACGCCGGGGATCAGCCCGAAGGTGACCCAACCTATTTACCTTTGCAGGACAGTGATTTTTCGAACCTGCCGCCCACAGTAGTGGTGACTGCAGATTGCGATCCGCTACGGGATGATGGGCCGAACTACTGCGAGAAGATAGCGGCGACAGGAGGTAAGGCCCATTGGATCAATGAGTCCGGCCTGGTTCATGGCTATTTGCGCGCTCGTACCTCGGTGAAACGCGCAGCAGAAAGCTTTGAGCGTATCTCGGTCGCTATCGAAGCGCTGGGGCAGGGGATCTGGTCTTACGACTAAGTCCTTTACCGCCTAAAAAGCGGATGAACGTTATCGCAAGAAAACTTCGCCCTTCATCGTTTCTGCGACGGGCGCGCCCATGCGATGCAGGATCGTGGGGGCCAACTGCAATTGGTAGATTATAGTATCTGCGTCGGGGCCGTCCGCGTTGCCGAAGTAATACAGCGCCGTTTCCTGCTGCAGCGGTCCTCGCCCACCGTGATGACCGCGTTCATCCTGACCGTGATCAGCGGTCACGATAACTTCGTAGCCCAGTTGCCGCCAACGGGGAATGAAGGGCGCCAGCATCTCGTCCGCGACAAAGCATGCGTGGTCCATTTCCTCGCAATCGTGGAAGAACCGGTGACCCATGCTGTCCAACGTGCAGGCGTGCAGGATGCCATAATCCAGCCCGAAGCGCAGGCAGAGATTCGTGAGGGTTCCGTACAGATCGACATCGGACGGTGTCATCTGATTGTCTTTGCCATAGCCGGTCATGGTGTGGAAACGACCGTGGTTGATGGTCTGGCTTTCGGGTTCGTCATATTCGATGTCACGGACATAGTCGAAGGGGTGGCGGTTGAAAAACTGCGACCAATAGCTGTGGGTGACCGCTCCGGTTACACCGCCGCCTTCGCGGACCTGGCTGAACACATCCTTGTGGCTCAGCCGAAAAACATTGCCGTTGCCGGTGCAGCCATGTTCCTGCGGTGTCACACCTGTATGGATCGATGCATAGCAGCTGGCCGAAGTAGAGGGCAGCACTGCGCGCAGCTTCCAAACCCGCGCGTCGCCGCTGTCGACCCAGCCTTCCAGATTGCCAAACAGGCGGCGAAAATTGCGGTAGGGGACGCCGTCCAGAATGATGAGCAGAAGTTTGCGGTCCATGCCCGAGCCTTTCAGTAATTTCTTCAGCCGAGCCTAGGAGATTCGCGGCTCAAAACACGACTGTTCACGCCCCCAATAGCAAAATCCCGACACCTGTCATTGGACAAAGCGCCGGGATTTTCAGATTTCATGGAACTGTCACAAGCGTGGATCAGTTCCCCGCGCTCTCCATCTTGCGATGGGCGACAACCTCTTCCAGCCAGCCCAGATGCATTTCGGGCACGGAACTGAGCAAAAGGTCGGTATAGTCGTCGAATGGCGGGCTGAGCACCTGCGATTTTGGACCGTACCGCACAACTCGTCCCTGATACATCACCGCAATACTGTCGCTGATTGCACGGACAGTTGCCAGATCGTGGGTGATGAACAGATAGGCCACATTCTCGATCTTCTGCAGGTCTAGAAGCAGCTTGAGAATACCATCCGCCACAAGTGGGTCGAGCGCCGATGTCACCTCATCACAGATGATCATCTTGGGTTTCGCAGCCAGGGATCGCGCGATGCAAACACGCTGTTTCTGACCACCAGACAGCTCGGCCGGATATCGGTCGATGAACTTTTCGCCCAGTTCGATTTCATCCAGCAATTCGATGATCCGCTTGCGCTTTTCCGCTCCGCGCATGTTGAAGTAGAACTCCAGCGGGCGGCCAATGATTGTACCAACCGTCTGACGCGGGTTCATCGCCACGTCGGCCATCTGATAGATCATCTGCAATTCGCGCAGGTCTTCGCGGGTTCGGCCTTTGAGGTCCGACGAGAGCTTGCGCCCGGCAAAGGTAATCTCTCCTTCGCGCGGTGGCAGCAGGCCAGTGATCACGCGCGCCAGCGTGGACTTGCCCGAGCCAGACTCGCCGACAACAGCCAATGTCTGCCCCGGATGAAGCTCGACATTGACGTTGTGCAACACGTCGAAATTCAGGCCCTTATAACGCGCAGTGATCCCATCAACGCTGAGCACGGGGTCCGCCGTTGGCTGTTTCTCTTCATGCTCGATCGAGCGTACCGAGACCAAAGCTTGCGTATACTCTTCCTGCGGATTGTTGATGATCTGATCCGTGTTCCCGTATTCAACGGTATTGCCCATTTTCAGGACCATGATGTCGTCGCTCACTTGCGCCACAACCGCAAGGTCGTGGGTGATATACAGCGCGGCAACACCAGTGTCGGCAATGGCCTCTTTAATCGCCATCAACACGTCGATCTGGGTGGTCACGTCCAGCGCGGTGGTTGGTTCGTCGAACACCACCAGATCAGGTTCGGGACACAGCGCCAGCGCCGTCATGCAGCGCTGCAACTGACCCCCAGAGACCTGGTGCGGGTAACGATCGCCGATATTGTCCGGATCGGGCAGACCCAGCTTGGCGAACAGCTCACGCGCGCGACTTTCGGCTTCTTTGCGGCTGAACTTTTTCTGTTCAACCGCAGCCTCGACCACCTGATCCATGATTTTTTTGGCAGGGTTAAAGGACGCAGCAGCGGACTGAGACACATAAGTCACCTCGCCCCCGCGCAGCTTGCGAATATCCCGATGTGAAGTTTTTAGAATATCGCGCCCGTTGACCCAAACCTCTCCGCCTGTGATCTTCACGCCACCCCGGCCATAGGCCATGGACGCTAGACCGATCGTGGATTTACCGGCCCCGGATTCACCGATCAGACCGAGCACCTTACCAGGTGCCAGGTCGAAGCTGACCCCATGCACAATCTCAATGTCATGGGGTTTTTCACCCGGTGGGTAGACGGTTGCGCCGATTTTGAGGTCGCGGACCTTGAGAAGTGGATCACTCATCCCCGGCCTCCTTTCAGTGATGTGGTTCGGTTCAAGACCCAGTCGGCCACAAGGTTGACCGAAATCGCCAGCGTCGCGATGGCAACGGCGGGCAACAAGGCGGCGGGAATGCCATACACGATGCCTTCCTTGTTCTCCTTCACGATGCCACCCCAGTCAGCCTCGGGCGGTTGTACACCAAGACCCAGGAAGGACAGGGTTGAGACGAAAAGTACGGCAAAGATGAAACGCAAGCCCATCTCGGCAACCAGCGGTGAAAGCGCGTTGGGCAGGATTTCCCGGAAGATGATCCAACCGTTTTTCTCGCCCCGAAGACGGGCGGCTTCGACATAATCCATGACTGTAATGTCGACAGCGACAGCACGGGCCAGACGATAGACCCGCGTCGAGTCCAACAAGCCCATAACGACGATCAAAATCGGAACTGTCACAGGCATCACCGACAGTACCACAAGGGCAAAGATCAAGGTCGGTATCGACATGATCAGATCGACAAAGCGCGACAGCACCTGGTCGACCCAGCCCCCCATCACAGCCGCAAAGAAGCCCAGGACCGAGCCGGTCACGAAGGACAGGATGGTCGCAGCCGTTGCGATGAAGATTGTCGTGCGACCGCCATAGATCATGCGGCTAAGCAGATCGCGACCGATATTGTCGGTGCCCAGCCAGAAGTTTGACTCGGTGAAACCTGCGGGAGCGATCCCAAGCATGATCTCGATCTTTGAGGGTTCCCATACATCGCCGACCACTTGGGCCATGCCGTAGGGGGCGATGAGCGGCGCGAACAGCGCCATGAGAAAGTAGAGGGCCGTCAGGAACAACCCGATCAGTGCGGAAATAGGGATGTTCTTCATTTCGGGTGCCTCAGACGCGGGTTGGCCAGGATCGAGACGATGTCCGCGACCATATTGAGGCCGATGTAGACGGCCGCGAAGATCAGACCACAGGCCTGCACCACCGGAACATCACGTTTCGCAACATGATCGACCAGGTATTGGCCCATTCCAGGGTAGACAAAGACCACCTCGATCACCACGACACCGACCACAAGATAGGCCAGATTCAGCATCACGACGTTTACGATCGGGGCGATGGCGTTCGGGAAGGCATGGCGTGCAATCACCTGAAACCCGGTCAGGCCTTTAAGCTCGGCGGTTTCGATATAAGCCGATTGCATGACGTTCAAAATCGCCGCACGGGTCATACGCATCATATGCGCCAAAACCACGAGCGTCAGAACCATTACGGGCAGGGCGATAGCCTGAAGCTTTTGCAAAAGGCTCATATGGTCACCAATCATTGCGACCGATGGGAACCAGCCCAGTTTTACCGCGATGAAATACATAAGCAGGTAGCCGATCAGGAATTCCGGGATCGAGATTGAGGCCAGTGTCACTGCCGAAATCAGCTTGTCAGGCCACCGGTCCTTATAGCGTACGGCAATCAGGCCCAACATGATGGCCAGAGGCACCGAAATGATCGCAGCCCAGAAGGCCAGAAAAAGGGTGTTCGACATCCGCTGTCCGATGCTTTCAGCAATGTCACGGCCGTTGGTCAAAGCGGTCCCCAGATCGCCTTGCAGGGCCCCAAACAGCCAGTCGAAATAGCGGGTGAGCGGCGGATCATTCAGCCCGAGCTCTTCACGAAGGTTGGCCAGCGACTCCGGCGTAGCGGATTGCCCCAGGATCGATTGTGCCACATCGCCGGGCAAAATCATTGTCCCTGCAAAAATCAGTGCTGACGCCGCGATAAGGAGAAGGGTACTCAGCGCAAGGCGCTGAGCAACCAGTATTATGATGGGATGCATTGACCTGGAACCTTAGGCTTTCCAGGTGAATTTCGACGCGTACCAATACATCATGGCGCCGTTCGGGTCAGGAACATATCCTTGGACTTCGTTGCTGACTGCGTCAATGAAGTCGTTGAACATTGGCAGGATCAGGCCGCCTTCGTCACGCACCATCATGCCCATTTTCGAGTAGATTTCCTTGCGCTTCGCGTCATCCAGTTCGCTGCGTGCCGCCAGCAGCATTTCGTCAAACTCGGGGCGCTTGAAGCGTGTGTCGTTCCAGTCAGCAGTTGACAGATACGCGGTCGCGTACATCTGATCCTGAACCGGGCGCCCGCTCCAGTACGACGCGCAGAATGGTTGCACATTCCAGACTTCGGACCAGTACCCGTCATTTGGTTCGCGTTTGACCTCCAAAGGAATCCCCGCAGCCTGTGCCGTTTGCTGGAACAATGCGGCTGCGTCCACGGCACCGGGGAAGGCTCCATCGGCCGTGCGAAGGATGATCGGTGAGCCGTCATGCCCGGATTTCTTGTAATGCTCAGCAGCTTTTGCTGGGTCGTACTCACGCTGCGGAATACTATCGTCAAACAGCGGATAGGCAGCGTTGATTGGCATGTCGTTGCCGATACCGCCATACCCGCGCAGGATTTTATCAACCATTTCCTCGCGGTTGATGGCATATTTCAATGCCAACCTCAGTTCGTTTGCATCAAATGGTGCAGTATCCACATGCATGATGAACACGTAGTGGCCCCGCCCCGAGACATTCTGAACCGACAGATTTGGCGCCCGGTCCAGCAGTTGGGCAATCTTGGGCTCAACCCGGTTGATGATGTCTACCTGACCTGACTGAAGTGCGGCGGTCCGGGCTGTTGCATCGTTCAGCGTGATTACTTCGACACTGTCGTAATGGGCAAAAGCGTCGCCGCCCCAGTAATTCGGATTGCGGACAAACTGCATACGCACGCCTGGCTCGTCGCTCTCCAGAACATAAGGTCCGGTGCCGACGGCCGAGTTCGGATCATCAAAGCCACCGTCTGGCTGGATTTTCAAGTGATAGTCGGCAAGCAAGTAGGGTAGATCGGCATTGCCGATTTCCATTGTGACTTCAAAGGTGTCCCCGTCGACCCGCATCGATTCAATGCCCTGCACGATACCTAGTGCACCAGACTGAGAATCTTCATTTGTGTGGCGCTCCATCGTGCGCATGATGTCTTCTGGGGTGACTGTTTTACCATTGGAGAATTCGATACCCTGTCGGACTTTGAAGCGCCAAGTCTTTGCATCCGCAGACCCTTCCCAGCTTTCGGCAACCAACCCTTCAAGTTCGCCCTTGCCATTTACTTCGACCAGCGTCTCGCCCCACTGCTGGCCACCAGCAATCGGAACATCGGACGACCACAACGCCGGATCCTGCGTATTTGTGCTTTCGCCCCCTTGAACGCCCATTTTGAAGGTTCCACCCTTCACTGGACCCGCCGCACGAGCGGCGTCGGCAAACATAGTGCTGGCCATGGCAGCCGAAACACCCAATGCAGCTGCTTTCCCCATGAATTCGCGGCGGGTCATTTTCCCTGCTGTGACCTGACCGGCCATATGTGTGATTTGTTCGTTCATTTAATCTTCTCCCTATTGAGTGGTATTAGCCCTTTTCGGACTTTTTATTGACGCTTGAGTCAACGTTGGCTTATTTCTGCTAGTCGGGCAAGGATATTTCGTGCCGATATCAAAAACGATCGTCTGCACATGGACGACACGAAGGGATGTCACGAACGCAGTGTCCGTGATCTGTCTAAAAGAAAACTGGCAATTTTTGATATTTCCAGACGCTTGTGGATCACAATGTGGGCAAGGCGTCTAATTACCCTCGTATTGCGACGACCAGATCCATGACGTTGGTCCCGGTTGGTCCGGTCGTCAGCAACGCGTCAACTTTGTCCAGAAACGATCCACTGTCAGCATTTTGAAGATAGGTTTCGGCCCCATCGGCCCAGGTGGTGCCGCAAACGATTCCTCCGGCTGCGTTTGTTGGGCCGTCGGTTCCATCCGTGCCGCCAACAACAATTGCCAGGCCAGACTGCCCCGAGATTTCTTTGGCCAAAGCAAGCGCCAGTGCCTGATTACGACCCCCACGACCGGGTTTTTCCGGCAGGACTACAGTTGGTTCACCGCCAAAGATCATAACGCCTTTGTCCATGCCGCGCAGCATTGGCCCCAGTTTCGCGGCGACTTGCAAATAGTCGTCATGCAGGGCTTCTTCATTTGCAAGAACCGCAAGGCCTGCCATATCCGCAGCCGCGACCGCCGCATTCCGCGCATGGGCATTGGAAGCCACTATCTGCGTGGTGGCGGTAAAGGTGTAGTTGTCCGGCAACGCGCCGATGCCCGAGCCAATGACATTCAGATCATCCCCTGGCACATCGGAAATCGCCAGCACAGTGGCACGCGCGCCTTTGAAATGAGACAGCAATCCGCCGCCTTTGATACGAGACAGCTTGCGCCGCTCGGCGTTCATGGCGCGGATGTCCAAACCTTCCGACAGCAGCTTGCGATTCAACGCCTCAAGATCACCCACAGATGTTCCTGGCAACAGATCCTCGGCCAATGAGGATGCCCCGCCCGAAACCAGCAACAGGACATGTGACCCGGGGTGCATCTGCTCCATCGCCAGGCGCAGCGCCCGCCCACCGGCAAGGCTGCGGTCGTCTGGCACCGGGTGCGAGGCTTCGATTACCTCGACCGCGTCTGGCAGGTCGCGGCCGTGATCGTCCTTGGTCACGACAAGCGTGGGGACCGAGCCAAATTGCGCCAGCGCTGCACGCGCCATCGCAGCCGCGGGTTTGCCGACGGCCAGTATCCGGTCCGGCTTGGGAAC
Source organism: Ruegeria sp. HKCCD7303 (assembly GCF_013111185.1). GTDB lineage: Bacteria > Pseudomonadota > Alphaproteobacteria > Rhodobacterales > Rhodobacteraceae > Ruegeria. The sequence continues at coordinate 94,084 of NZ_WVRE01000004.1, forward strand.
ACCAGGCAGTGCGGCTTTGGTGGCGGTATATCCGTCAACCGCATCAACCCCGGCCTGCCAAAAATCTACCGCTTGTTTTGATATGTCCATCAGTTCTCGATCCAGATCGTGACAGGGCCGTCATTCACAAGTTCAACGGCCATGTCAGCCCCAAACTGTCCGGTTTCCACCGCAACGCCCTGTGCGCCAAGGTGAGCTGCAAATTCCTTGTACAGGTGCTCGCCCTGATCCGGTGGTGCTGCGTTTGAAAACCCTGGTCGGTTGCCGCTTGTTGTATCGGCGGCCAGCGTGAACTGGCTGATCACCAACGCTGATCCGCCAACATCCAGCAACGAGCGGTTCATTTTGCCTGCGTCATCCTTGAAGATACGTAGTTTCGCGGCTTTTTCCGCAAGCTTCCGGGCCTTCATGTCGTCATCACCCTGCATCGCGCAAACAAGAATCATAAGGCCCGGCCCTGACGAACCTATGGCTGCATCATCAACCGACACTTTGGCGTATGACACCCTCTGCAATACTGCGCGCACGTGGTTCCTCCCTAAACGCGATAGGACTGCCCTTGCGCCCGTTTAACCGCGCCATTGCACAAAGTCACTCGGTGCGGCGCGATCTGTTCGAAAGTTATTTGCCGGATGATCCGGATCGGCAAAGCCAAACGAAATTGCGCAAAGGATCAGGCGATCCTTAGGGATTTGAAAATACCGATGCAGAAAGGGGCCGTAAGTGGCCAGGGCCGCTTGGGGTATTGTCGCCACACCCAAAGCCTGCGCGGCCAGCGTGAAGGCCGTGACAAAACCACCGCAATCCATCGCGCCATAGGGTCCAAGTTCTGCCGGACTTGATAGGATGGCGCAGTGTGGCGCGCCGAACAGGGAAAAGTTCTGCATCATCTGCTGCGCCGACCCGGCGCGATCCCCGCGTTCCACTCCAACAGCTTCGTAAAGCGCCCAGCCACAGGCGCGGCGGCGGTCTTGGTACACGCCAGAATAAGATGTTGGAAACGGAAGATCGGGAGCGGGCGTTCCGCTGACAGCCTCGTTTTGCATCGCTTCACGGAAAGTATCCGTTTCGTCTGCGCTGGTGATTGCCAACTGCCAGGGTTGCGCATTGCACCAGCTGGGAACGCGAGATGCGCTGGCGACGATCTGCTCGATCTGCGCGCGGGGGACAGGATCAGGCAGAAACGCCCGGCAGGAATGGCGGTCTCTCAGAAGGGTATTCAGTTCAGCAAACGACACAACAGGCTCATCCCTTTGTTTTCCGAACTGAACATGGCCGCGCTTCGTCGGATGCACAAGCCTGTCTGCAGGTCTGCCTATTGCCCGGTGGCCGCCAAATAGCCGACACCCGCAGCCAGCAGCAATCCCAGCACAACAGCGATGGTTATCTTGATGGCTGACCACGGGCGTTCGCCCTGAACCCGCCCGGTTCTGCCATTGACCACAAACCGATACGTCTGGCCGCGGTATTTGTAAGCGGCCATCCAAACCGGCAGCAGGATATGCTTGAACGTGACATCGCGCACGTCTGTATCGACCGCATGAATGCGCTGCCGGTCGCCGCCGATGTCAAAACGAACATCCCGCTCGATCACGCGTGCCATATGCGCGCGCGCTTCGACGTACCCTTCCCGCAGTTCAACGCTGTAGGCTTCAGCCCGGAAGCCTGCGAGGTATTCGGGCTGATAGGGCTCCAGCGCGGGCAGATCCCAGGGTTCCAACGCGTCGGTGTAGCTTTTGGGAAGCGACTTCGATGCCAACACCAGCACGTCGTCAAAAAACCGCGCGACGCGGCCGGACTTGGGGGTCCAGCGTACCTTTGGCACTTGTTGCTGAACCCGCTTGCCGTCTCGCATCACGGTGCGGGTTTCATAATAGACAGTACCGCGTTCGCCGCGATACGAAGACTTGGTGTCGGCATCGAAAGTCCAGTAAGGCACGTAAATGCCCTGCATCTTGCGCCCTTTGCGGGCATATTCCTTCAACCCGTTTGGCGCGAACCATAGTCGTCCCAACCAATCGCCCATCGCCTGGTGGGCCGAGCGTTCGTCAAACGCAAAAGGCAATACGCCCTTTGGTTTGATATGCCGGTTGATCCCGGTATCGGTCACGACCGGCGTGGCACAGAACGGGCATTCTGCTGCATGGGTGTTTGGGTCAAACTCTACCTGCGCGGCACAGTTTGGGCACGACAGAACGCGGGTTTCCTCGATCTCGCTGTCCGGCAGGCGGTCAGCGATGGCGGCGTCAAAGTCCAGTTCTCGCAGACTTGCACCGCCCCACGGTCCGGCACTGATCGGTTCGGAATGTCCACAATGATCGCAGGTTAAGTTACCATCACCCGGATTGAACCGGTAGTCCGCGCCGCATTGGTCACAGGGGAAACGATGTTCTGCAATATCAGGAGCAGTGACGTGTGTCATGATTTACCCGGTGGTCACGATGAATATGAAGGAAGACCGTGTTTGTTCACGTCCCGGGCGGCGGCGGAGGCAAGATCGTGAACAACTGCGCCAGTTCCTGCACGTCGCCTGCCTTTTTCCAGCCGTCCTGTCCCGCAGTCCAGACATATGTGTCACGTGTCAGTTCGCCTTCGCTGGCCATGCGCCCCATCTTGGCTTTGGAAAACGGCCCGCTTGTCTGACCATCCACAGCGATATGCCACACATGCTCGACAGGTAGCGGAGGAGGCGGTGCCGCGTGTGCTGCCGCTTGCGGGGCAGCGGGGGCGGGCGATCCCCAAGGGCCGCTCGGCTGGCCCGCTGCCATGTTCGACATCTGATGCGCCATTGCCATCCCCATACCCATGCCAAGACCGGCGCCCATGCCACCGCCTTGACCCGGATTATTGGCCGCGGCCGTCATCGCCTCTGCTGCCGAATATTGAGTGAAGTTGCCCAGATCGCCCGCCAAACCCATCGAAGTCCGCTTATCCAGAGCTGCCTCAACCGCCGGGGGCAGCGAGATGTTCTCGATGTAAAACTCCGGCATTTCCAGCCCATAGCTGTCCAAGACCGGCGAAACTTCGGCAGCGATCAGCTTGCCCAGATCGGCGGTGTTTGCGGCCATGTCCAGAACAGGAATACCAGAGCCCGAGATGACGCGGCTGAACTCCTGTACGATGATATTGCGCACCTGGAAACTGATTTCGTCCATGGTGAATTCGCCATCTGTTCCGACGATTTCCACGAGGAACTTCGCGGGGTCCTTAACACGCACCGTGTAGGTGCCATAGGCCCGGATACGGGTTGGCCCGAACTCGGGATCGCGCAGCATGATGGGGTTCTTGGTGCCCCATTTCAGGTCGTTGAACCGAGTTGTGTTGACGAAATAGATCTCGGACTTGAACGGCGACTGAAAACCGTGATCCCAATGCTGAAGGGTGGTCATGATCGGCATGTTGTTGGTCTCAAGCATATAGAGACCCGGCGTGAATACGTCGGCCAATTGCCCTTCATGCACAAATACTGCTGCCTGACCTTCGCGCACGGTCAGTTTGGCACCGTACTTAATTTCGTGCCCTTCACGCTCAAACCGCCAGACCATCGTGTCACGGGTGTCATCCACCCAATGAATGACATCAATGAATTCTCCGGTCAGAAAATCAAAAATTCCCATTTGGGTTCTCCTGTCCTTGGGGTCAGAGCGGCTGCCCCATCAATTCACGCGCAATAATACGTACGACAGGGCGTGCTTCATCCACGCCCACACCGGGCTGCAATCGCTGGTCATACAGCATCGTCAGCAGTTTCTCGTCATGGCTGGTCAGCAATGCAAACTCATCATCATCGTTAAAAATCGAAGGCCGCGCCGCCGGGCTGTCATTGGACAGGCCAAGCCCCTGGGCGATTTCCTCGTGAATGCAGCTGCGGCGCACCAGGTCCGTCAGTTCAGCGCGGATCAATGCAACCGCGCGCACATATTTGTAGGGTGACGCCTTGGTCGCAGACGCAAAGACCAGACAGTCGAAATTGGCGCGTGGGTTGGCGACCAGATCCAGCGAAGCCTGGCTGATATTTGGGATCAATTGCTTCAGGCGGGACGCGACATAGGCGCTGTCGTCCTTGCCTGCGAAAAAGACATGGAAGTTGGCGTTTCGCGATACAACCGATATCGGGTGCTGGGTCAATCCGGCCAGACGACCCACAAACACCCGAACCTGTTCCGCATCCTGTGTCCGTGTTTCGGGCAAAACCGAGGGGCCAAACTCGGTCTGGATACGAACGGGCCCCGACCAACGGCTCAGCTGCCCGTCCGTCTGGCGTGAACCAATCGAAACACTCTGCGTCGGATATTCGCTGTAGAACGCGATTGTTTCGAAGTTCCGGGCCAGATCGTCGGCGTCATAGGGCGTGTCCGGTCCGCCGCCGTCTGTACGCAACAGCCCCCGAACCAGAAGGTCACGTTCAACGCGCTGGTAAAACCGCGCCAGATCCTGACTTGCCGCAGAAGGCGGTACATACGCATTCGCCGCGGTCGGCGCGGGTTCCGGGCGAGGCTGCGGCGCAACAGTAGATGTAAGGGTTTCATCGCAATTGGCCAACGCCAAAACCGAAGTCACACCCAACGCAAGTTTCAGAGAATTGAAGTGCCGCACACCGATCCTGCCTTTAGCCGGGAACTGCAGTGCCGGCATTGTCACCAACACCGTCCTGGCGCGCTTTGGCAGAGGCCAAAGTGTCGCGTAGTTCGGCTTCCATCTTTTGCAGTTCAACTTCGGCCGCAGCGCGTTTGGCCTTGCCTTCATCTGCAATTGCAAGACTTTCGTTGATGGTCCCGATCAGGTCAGCATTGGCCTGCTTGACGGCTTCAATGTCGAACACGCCGCGCTCCATTTCCTCGCGGATCATCTTGTTGGATTCGCGAAGATTCGCCGCGTTCGAGGTCAGCAGTTCGTTTGTCAGATCGTTGGCGTCACGCACGGCGGCGGCAGCTTCGGCGCTGCGCTGGATGGTGACAGCTTGCGCCAGCTGGGTTTCCCACAGAGGAACTGTGTTGACCAGGGTCGAGTTGATCTTGGTCACCAGCGACTTGTCGTTTTCCTGTACCAAACGGATCGATGGCAGCGACTGCATCGTAACCTGGCGGGTCAGTTTCAGATCATGAACACGGCGTTCCAGATCGTCCCGTGCGGCGCGCATGTCGCGCAGCTCTTGCGCTTTCATGACCTGTTGATCTTCGGGCGCGGCCTCTACCTCGGCCTCTTTTTCCGGAATGTCGTGGCTGTCCAGTTCGGTCAGCTTTTCCTCGCCTGCAGCGATGTAAAGCGCCAGTTCGTCGTAGAAGTCCAACGTCTTTTCATACAGCAGATCAAGCGATTTGATGTCTTTCAGCAGGGTATGCTCATGGCCCAGAAGATCGTCGGTGATACGGTCGATCTGGCCCTGAACTTCTTCGTACTGAGCGGTGAATTTGGCAAAAGGCGCGGCCTTGCCCAGCAGTTTTTCCCACCAGCTGCGTTCGCGGCGCACGTCCAGTTCACTGACCGAGAAGCCACGGATCGTGGTGACGATATTGCGCAGGCTGTCTCCGGCGGGGCCCACATCCTTGTTGCGCACATCCGCCAGCATCGCCTGACTGATTTCCTGCAACTCGGCCTGTGCAGATGACCCAAAAGACACGATCGAGTTGGTATTGCCAATGTCGATTTCATCCATCCGCTTGCGGATTTCGGCACTGACGGGTTCGTCGGCGTCTTCCAGCGACACGACCTCGGCCTGCGGTTCAGGCAAGGCAACGGCGGTGACTTCCTGCACCAGAGTTTCAGCCTGAACTGCCTTGTTCTTGATCTCATCGGACATGGGTATGTTCCTCGCTCAAATAATGGCCGGTCAGTCCAACCGGACGCCTTCGCGCTGCAGTCTTTCGCGCAACACGTCAATTTCAACCGTCAGATCACTGCGGTCATCCAATAGCATTTTGCGCGTACGCGCGGCGAAATTCTGTTCCAGATCGTCCAGCAAAGCAGAGTAATCCGCAAGCGCCTGCGCATCGCGGGTTCGGGCGTAGACGTCAGCAAACTTGACGGTCGCGTCCCGTGCGCCCTGCAAATACACGGTCAGGTACTTTCTGGCACCGGCCAGATCGCGGGGGTCTTCTTCGACTGTGCGGAACAAGTCCCGCGCAGTGTCCTGAAACCGTTCGACGCGGGCTTCGACCCTGCGGTCACCCGCGCGTTTGATGGCGTCCGTCATCTCAGACAGATGTTTCTCGGCATCGTCGACGACGCGGGCCACGCGATCCTGCTGAAAGGTGTCGATCCCTTCCATGCCCTTATCCTTCATCGGATCAATGCCGAATGAGACCGAGTGCAAAACGGTAGCCGCCACTCCAAAAAGCACCGGGGCCAACAAGCTGGCTTGTGCCGCAGTTTCTGCATCCAGAAACTCGGTCCTGTATGTGGCTAGCCCTGCACCCAGGCCCGTTAGAATGCTGGCAAATATCTTGCGCGGAAAAGCAGGCCGTCGGGCGGTCTTTCGGGCGTTATACGCGGCTTCGGCCCGCAAACCTTCGCGCAGCAGGAACGCGGCAGCTGTCAGGATACCAGCTGCGATCAGACCGATGGTCATGCCGATCGCGCCATCGTTCAGCGACAAAAACACCAAAGGAATGGCCGGAAGAAACAGAAGATTGGCACGGGCACCAGCGGGCTCGACCCGTGCACCGTCAAACTGTCCACGTGGCACAGGTGTATCGTCTGAGGTATCGCCCTGCGGGCTGTACTTGCCGCCAAACCGCTTTGCCATGGACTACAGCCCCCCGAGCAGGCCGGTGCAGACACCAAGCAATAGCAGCAACAAAACAGCGTAGGCGAGTTTTTGCACTCCGCTTCCGGACATCACGCCCCCCAAACAGCACCATTCCCTGAAAATTTAGGGGATGCGCGGGCTTAGCGCTAGGGGGAAGGTTGACGAACCTGCATCACTTGCGAGGTTTCTTGCCGATCGGTGCCCGTTTTCTTTGCGGTCGCGCCGGGCGCTTGGGTGCAGCATCTGGTTTCGCGTCTGCGTCCAGCCCAAGTTGTTCACGCATCACTCGGCGACGCACCTCTTCCACTTCACCCTGTTTCAGATCGCCCAACTGGAACGGACCGTAAGACACGCGCAAAAGGCGGTTTACTGTGAACCCGATATCTTCCATCGCACGGCGGATTTCGCGGTTCTTGCCTTCCCGAAGGCCAATGGTCAGCCAGGCATTAGCCCCTTGCTGGCGGTCAAGTGTAACGGTCATCGGCTGAAACCGCTCTCCTTCGATCACCAGCCCTTTGCGCAGTGGCTCGAAATCTTCATCTTTCGGTCGGCCATTCACCCGCACGCGATATTTGCGCAGCCAACCGGTCGAGGGCAGTTCAAGCTTGCGCTTGATCCCGCCATCATTGGTCAGCAACAGCAAGCCTTCGGAGTTCAGGTCCAGTCGCCCGACGCTCATCACCCGTGGCATGTCTTCGGGTAGCTTGTCGAAAATCGTTTCGCGGCCTTTTTCGTCGCGCGTGGTTGTCACCAATCCCGCAGGCTTGTGATACAGCCACAGGCGCGAGGGTTCCGGTTCCGAGACGGGCTTGCCATCAACAACGATCTTGTCTTTTGCCGTGACGTTCAGGGCAGGGCTGTTGATGGTCTTGCCATTCACGGCCACACGACCTGCTTCGATCATGCGCTCAGCCTCACGCCGCGATGCGATGCCAGCACGGGCCAGGACTTTGGCGATCCGGTCGCCGGGAGGAGGGGTCTTGTTCATGTCAGGCCCATAACCCATCCGGCGCGCTTGCGAAAGGCAGGTTTCTGATGCAGTCAGGGGCATGGTGTTCAAATCGCATATGGAGCAAGCCCTGGCCGAGGCGCGCGCAGCAGCAGATCGCGGCGAGGTGCCCGTGGGGGCAGTTCTGGTTGGTCCAGACGGAAAGGTCGTGGCTGCGGCTGGGAACCGGACGCGCGAGTTGAATGATCCAACGGCCCATGCAGAAATCTTGGCTCTGCGCGAGGCCTGTGCAAAGGCGGGGTCTGAGCGGCTGCCAGAACATGATCTATACGTGACGCTGGAACCCTGTGCGATGTGCGCCGCGGCCTTGGCGGCCGCGCGCATCCGGCGAATCTACTACGGCGCGGCTGACCCCAAGTCGGGCGGAGTGGCCCACGGCGCGCGCGTGTTTTCGCACCCGCAGGCGCATCATGTGCCCGAAGTCTATGACGGGATCGCCAGTGAAGACGCAGCGGCGCTTTTGAAAGACTTCTTTGCATCCCGCCGCAAGGACGTGCCGGACTGAAGCCCAGCCTACAGTTTGATGGGCTGCATCACCTCTGGCTCGATCACATCGACACCCGGAAGCTCGTCGACCAGCACCTGTGCAGACTGTTCGAGGATCGGGAAGGTCTTGTAGTGGCACGGAATAACCGTCTTGAAATTGAAGTATCGCTTGGCGGCATAGGCGGTGGCCTTCATGTCCATGGTAAAATGCCCGCCAGCTGAAAGGATCCCGATATCGGGTTTGTAGTAATCCCCCATCCAATCCATGTCAGCCATGATGTCTGTGTCGCCGGAGGCATAGAGCATTTTTTCCTCAGCAGCGATCATAAAGCCGACCTCACTACCGCCGGTGCGCAAACCGTCGGGCGTTGAAAAGGTAGAACTATGAGAGGCCGGGACCATTGTCACCATGACCCCGTTCAGGTTGACTGTGCCGCCCTTGTTGAAGCCTATCGTTTCTATTCCTTCGGCTTCGCTCCAATACCCCATCAGGTCATATTGCCCGACAACGGGGATTTTCAGATGTTTGGCCAGGGGCAGTACATCAGCCACATGATCAAAATGTGTATGAGTCAGAAGGATATGAGTCGCACCGTCCAGCGCGGCATCGTGCTGATCTTCGGGCAAGACCGGATTGCCGGTCAGCCAGGGATCGATCAATAGAACCTGCCCCTGCGTTTCAATGCGAAAACTGCCATGTCCCAGCCAAACAATATTCATTCCCAATTTCCTCCCAAATGGTGTCTTGGCAGTAGCCTAGCATCGGCTATGTAAAATTCCATGGACTGGATTCGAGAAATTGATGGCTATTGTGAACGTTTGTCACCGGAGTATTGGGCCGAGCCAATCAATGCGATTACAAACGCCGCCTTTCTGATTTCTGCTTGGCTTATGGGGCGGCGGGTGCGCAATCAGGACATGCCGCTGGCCATGATTCTGGTCGCGCTTTTGGCGATGATCGGAATCGGCAGCTATCTGTTTCACACGCATGCGCAGGTCTGGGCAGCGTTGGCAGATATAGTGCCGATCCTTCTGTTCATTCTGGTCTATATCTTTGCAGTGAACAGGGACATCTGGCGGATGTCTTCGCCGTTCGCGCTTGGGGGAACAATGCTCTTTTTTCCCTATGCTGCCGCGACCGTTCCACTGTTTCAGCTTTTTCCAGGGCTCGGCGGATCGGCGGCCTATGCGCCGGTCCCGTTGTTGATTCTGATCTATGCGATCCTGTTGCGGGGCCGTGATCCAATCCTGGCCAAAGGGTTGGCAATCGGAGCGTTGATCTTGATCCTGTCGATCACGTTCCGCGCACTTGATTTGCCGGTTTGCGGGCACTGGCCACTGGGTACGCATTTCATGTGGCACATCCTGAACGCCATCATGCTGGGCTGGATGATCGAAGTATATCGCGCGGCCCTGATACGGGGCCGCTTTTCAGCAGGTCTTAAAGCCTGAGAGCCGGGCGGGGCGATCCCTTTTAACTATCCTCTAATCAAGGAGTATCAGCCCCCGTATTTAGGTCGGTCCTGACTCAATCCTGAAAGGCGGCGGCCAGATGGTCGGGCAGGTCGAACTCAGCCAAAACCCGCGCACGGCCCTCGGATGACATCTTGCGGGCAGTCTTTTCAACGATGCTCTGTATTTTCTCAGCCGAGTGTTTTGCGGCAAAGGGTTGGAAATACCATTTCAGGAACACAAAGCAGATTACATCTTCCAGCGCTTGCACCTCTTCATCGCGCTTGATGCCTTGCTTGCGCAACATGCGTCCTGCGGCCTCGACCTGTTCAGCGTCATAACCTTCACGCGTCATCAAACCCATGACCACCTCGGCGTGGTGCACCGCCTGCGCCTTGCGCCAGGCCAGATAACCTGCGCGGCCTTCGGGGTATTCGCTGCGAGCCAGTTTCCAGCGCTCTACATGTTGGCCACGCGCCGCAATCTGTAAGGCGTCAGAGGCGTTCGGAAACAAACGGTCCAGCTCGGCGGTCATGCGTTCGCCGTAAAGCTGCGCTTCGGGCCGGCCGTCGTCGAGGTTGGGGTCATGTGCATTGGCTGCATCGATTGCGTCCAGAACCGCTTGTTTTTGCGCGCTCATTTCTAGCTCCACTGGCTTAGCTGCACCACGAGAGTCCCGCGGCCGTTTTGGTCGTGTCGCTCATGCTAACGGCTCGCCATGGGAGATGCATCCTCGAAAATGCAAAGGGCCGGGTCAGACAAGGGGAAATCTAACCCGGCCGTGACCTGCGCTTTATTTGGCAGGTTTAACCAGATCCTGTGTGACGGGTTCCGCGACAGGGGACGGGAAGGTCAACGTGCGTGTCAGGTTGCTTGTGTCGATACCCAAAGCCATGGCCGGTGCGGCCAAAAACGTGGCGGACAAGACTGCGGCTGTGATCAGGGATTTCATTTGGTTTCTCCGGTTCGCGTTGTGTCGCATAATTCAAAATGAACAGTATAGTTTAGTTTTCAAGCTCGAAAATGAACTAATCAGTTTACTTTTTTGCATATCCCTCATTCAATTTTGAATGGCAGGTGAAAGACCGGGAATTTGAAACTCTGACCTGCCCGTGGCGCAGCGGTCTTGCGACTGCCGCAACAGACGGGTAAACGCCCCATAACGTAGATGAGGGAAGCCGATGTCGATTGACCAAAGCACCGCCGCCAAAGTGGCCAAACTGGCCCGGATCAAGGTCGAGGATGACGCCCTGCCGGCGCTGGCATCCGAATTCAACACTATCCTGGGTTTCATCGAGCAACTCAACGAAGTGGATGTCGAAGGGGTTGAGCCGATGGTTTCGGTCACGCCGATGCGCCTTAAGCGCCGTCAGGACGAAGTGACCGACGGCAACCAGCAAGACAAGGTTCTGGCCAATGCCCCCGACGCGCGCGAAGGGTTCTTCGCAGTCCCCAAAGTGGTGGAGTAAGACATGAGCGATCTGAACAAACTGGGCCTGGCCGAGGCCCGCGACGCGCTGCGCAAAGGTGACGTAACCTCGGTCGAGCTGACCGAATCCTGCCTGAGGGCCATTGATGAGGCCGACGCGCTGAACGCTTTTGTCCATAAGACGCCTGAAATCGCGCTGGAGCGTGCCAAAGCAGCGGACCAGCGGATCAAGGGTGGCGATGCGCCGTCCATGTGCGGCCTGCCGATTGGTATCAAGGATCTGTTCTGCACCAAGGGCGTGCCGTCACAAGCCGCGTCGGGTATTCTTGAAGGCTTCAAGCCTGAATACGAATCTACCGTGTCGCAGCAATTGGCTGATGCTGGTGCGGTGATGCTGGGTAAGCTGAACATGGACGAATTCGCCATGGGCTCGTCCAACGAAACCTCTGTCTATGGCAATGCGGTCAGCCCGTGGCGCCGTGGCAATGATGATGCACAACTGACACCCGGTGGTTCGTCGGGCGGGTCAGCCTCTGCCGTTGCGGCAGATCTGTGTCTGGCCGCGACCGGCACCGACACGGGCGGTTCGATCCGCCAGCCTGCCGCGTTTGTGGGCATCACGGGTATCAAACCCACCTATGGCCGTTGTTCGCGCTGGGGCATCGTTGCGTTTGCATCCTCGCTGGATCAGGCAGGTCCGATGACCAAAGATGTGCGCGATGCGGCCATCATGCTTGAGGCGATGTGCGGACATGATCCCAAGGATTCCACCAGCGCCGAGTTGGCCGTGCCGAATTTCGAGGCGATGCTGACTGGCGATATCAAAGGAAAGAAGATCGGTATCCCCAAGGAATACCGCATGGACGGCATGCCGACCGAGATTGAAAAGCTCTGGGCCGAAGGGGCTGAGATGCTGAAAGCTGCTGGGGCCGAGATCGTCGATATCTCGCTGCCGCACACCAAATACGCACTGCCTGCGTATTATGTGATTGCCCCGGCCGAGGCGTCCTCGAACCTGGCCCGCTATGACGGTGTTCGCTATGGTCACCGCGCGCAGCTGGCACAGGGCGACGGCATCACCGAGATGTACGAAAAAACCCGCGCCGAAGGTTTCGGTCACGAGGTGCAGCGTCGTGTGATGGTCGGTACCTATGTGTTGTCGGCAGGTTTCTACGATGCTTACTACAACCGTGCGCGTCGCGTACGCACCCTGATCAAAAAGGACTTCGAGGATGTATTCGCCGCAGGCGTTGATGCCATCCTGACCCCGGCAACCCCCTCGGCGGCCTTTGGCCTGGGAGAAATGACCGAGGCGGATCCCGTTCAAATGTATTTGAACGACGTCTTTACAGTGACCGTGAACCTGGCCGGTTTGCCCGGTATTTCAGTGCCTGCAGGGCTCGACAAACAAGGTCTTCCGTTGGGTCTGCAGCTGATCGGACGCCCGTGGGAAGAGGGTGATCTGCTCAACACCGCCTATGCGCTGGAAAACGCGGTTGGTTTTGTGGCCAAGCCCGGGAAATGGTGGTAAGCCTCGGGCATCTGAAGCACGAGATACGGAGCCAAGTGATGCGCGTTTTGCTTTTGGTCCCCGCCCTGACACTGGCTGCGGCCTGTACGGATGTCGCGCCGCTGACCAGCACCGGGTTCAATACGCCCGAATACCAGGCACAGCGCGAGGCGCAGTTGGCTGGGCAAGGCGCAGCAGGCAACCCGCTGCTGGCTCCTGTCGATGTGTCCCAGCAGCCGCTGGGCGCGCCCGGTTCGGCAGGCTTCGCAACCGGTGAAAACGCTGATATTGCCAATCAGGCCGCTGCAGCTTTGGCCAGCACGTCAGGGCAGGGCTCTGGCGTTGTGCCTGCGGCACCAGCGTCAAACAACAGCGCAATTTCCGACGAGCAGGACTTTGCGGCGGTGTCCGAACGGCGCAGCATCGAATCCGACGCCGCGCGGATCGAGCAAAACCGCCAGACCTACCAAGTTGTGGCCCCGACCGCCGTGCCAGAGCGCAGCGCAAGCGGTCAGCCCAACATCGTACAATACGCCCTTAGCACCTCAAACCCGGTCGGTACGCAGCTCTACAGCCGCGCAGGCTTTAACCTGCAGGCAAAAGCTCAAAGGAACTGCGCGCAATTCCCATCCCCCGATCAGGCACAGATCGAGTTCCTGTCAAATGGCGGGCCACAGCGTGATCGCAAAGGGCTGGATCCCGACGGGGACGGCTACGCCTGCGGTTGGGACCCAAGCCCGTTCCGCAGTGCCGTCAACAACTGAACTCTCACCCATTTGGCACCCGTCGCCTAACTTCGGCGAACGCCGAGACGGTCTAACGCCGTCTTTGATCGTGATTCATTACACAGCCATGGGCAGCGCGCAGGCAGCTCTGGAGCGTCTCTGTGACCCGAAGGCCGAGGTTTCAGCCCATTACCTGATCGGCAATGATGGAACGCTTTGGCAGATGGTGCGCGAAGAGCACCGCGCGTGGCACGCCGGGGCAGGGGAGTGGGATGGCAAGGACGACATAAATTCGCGATCGATCGGGATCGAATTGGACAACACAGGATCACATCCCTTTTCCGAACCACAAATGACGACGCTCGAAGCCCTGCTGCCTCGGATTATGAAAAATTGGTCGATCACTGCATCGGGTGTGATCGGCCATTCCGACATGGCTCCGGGCCGCAAATCAGACCCCGGTCCACATTTTGATTGGCAACGGCTAGAGCGGCAAGCTTTGGCAAAGCCACGCGGTCCAGACATCGCGTCAGCCTCACCAAGTCCGGGGGAATTCCGCGCCGCCGCGCGACGGGCAGGTTTCACTGCCCCGGTGGATGATGTTGAACTATTGGCGGCAGTTCGGCTGCGATTTCGCCCCTGGGCAAGTGGCTCGCTTGAAACCGCGGATATGAAGGTGCTCGCCCCGCCGGACACAGTAACCTGATCCGCTCTTCATCTGGCTAAAAATACCTCGGGGTTGAATTGGCCATAGGCCAAGAAGGGGCTGGCCCCTTTGCCCGCTTTCCACTCTTGACGTCGCAGGGCGCAAAGCCTACCCATCCCCGGCGCGGAGGGCCGGATGGCCGCTGGGGTCGCAAGGCCCGAGAGGAAAGTCCGGACTCCACAAGACAACGGTGCCGGGTAACGCCCGGGCGGGGCAACCCGACGGAAAGCGCCACAGAAATCAGACCGCCACACGTGTGTGGTAAGGGTGAAACGGTGGGGTAAGAGCCCACCGCGCCACTGGCAACAGGGGCGGCACGGCAAGCCCCACCGGGAGCAATGCCAAATAGGGTCCCCGCGCGGGATGGTCGGCGTCTGCCGATACCACCGCTAAGCGCGTCTTGGCCGAGAGGGACCGGGTTGGCAGCTTGAGCCGCGCAGCAATGCACGGCCTAGAGGAATGGTCATCGAAGGGGGCAACCCTGGAACAAGATCCGGCTTACAGGCCCTCCGCGCGTATTCCTTTACCCTCCGGGCGGTGTGTACGCTCCGGTCAGCCTGGCCGCTTTTTCAGTAATTGAAACAAACTCGTCAGCTGTCCAGGCGCGGACCGTTTCGACATTTGTCACCGCACCCGACGCCGCAACAGCCATGCCTACGGCCACAGCGTCGGTTCCGTCGGGGGCTTCGCTGATCACAACAACGTCGTTGCCGCCCGTTGTCATGTAAAAAGACAACAGCCTGCCGCCGACTTTCTCGAGCAAGGTTTTTACTGGGCCGGTGCGGTTCTCGGGCTTCTGCAACATGCCTTTGACGCCAGCTTGCGAGTAAGATGCATAAGTAATGAAAATTGGCATTGAAACCTCCGTTTCGTGATAATCATTTGGGGCCATTGCATCGGCTGGCCCCAGGGGCCGATTGGTGTCAGCTGCCGCTAAGAAACGTGGAAGTGATCAACCAAACACCTGCGCCAATCAGCGCCACACCCGAGACCGGAACCAGCCAGCGGGCAGTGGGCAGCAATTTTTCAAGCGCCACATAAGCGGCGATCCCGGCGATCCAGTAGAGGTTCATGATACCGCCGACGAACAGAAGCAGCATCAGCGCCCAGCAGCATCCCAAGCAATAGGTTCCGTGCAGGCCGCCTGTTCTGAACGCCCCCAAAAGACCGGGATGGTTGTGGTCAGCCAAAAATCGGGCAGGGCTTTGGCAATGACGCAGACACGCGGTCTTCAATTCTGAAAACTGGTAGATGCCTGAGGCCAGCAGAACGGTCCCCGCAAAAATGCAGGATCGGATTGTCATCATCGGTCCGTCAGACAGGCCGATGAGTTCTAAACCCCATTGCAAAGCGGTAGCGGCAAGACTGAAAGCCCCCCACGCCACGAGATAGCCCGACAGAAAGCTTAGGCTGTAAGTCGCGGTGCGCTCTTTGTCTGGACCAACGCGTTTGAGCGCGGTGAACAAAAGCACTGCAGGGGCAGCGCTTGGGGTCATCATCGCGATCATCATGACCCACCACATGAGAAAGATCAGCAGGGCATAACCGGTACTCCAAGGCGTGGCAGAGCCCATGGTCATGGGCTCACCTATCGGGCCAGCCATCCGCGTCATCTCGATTGCGGACATGTTCATCCCAACCCCGGCGACCGTGTACCATGCGGCACACAGAATGATCAGAAAAACACTGCTCAAAACGATCACAGTGTCCTGCCGCAACAGCCGCTCAACTGCCCCGGCTTGGCCTGACGATTTCTGCTTGGTCATGAGACATCCAAAGCTATGCGCCCAATACGCCGTGACCCGAGATGTTCAGATGTGCCAGGTGGGCATGGGTGGCATCTAAAGTCAGGCTGATCTCGCTGCCGGTGGTTTTTGCCGTGCCCGAGGCAGCCTCGGCGTGGCGGTACTCAAATCCGTTTGGCAAGTGGATCGATGCCCGATGGGGCGCCCCAGAGACGATGTGGGGTATCGGGTTGACCTCGACGTCGAAAACACCGGTGACTTTTGCATATCCAGTGCGATCTTCCCGGCTCCAGTCCAGTTCGATCGGTACGAATAAGGTTTCATGCTTGGTCGGAGCCATCGCGCTGAAGACGTACCAGAACGTGGCCATTTCGTCGGTGTCTTCTCCGGTCATGATCGCCTGCAACGCGGCCCGCTGACCGGCTGAGGCGCTTTCATCAATGATCAGTTGCATCTGACCGTTGCCTTCATGAATCGGGCCTGGCCAATGATAAACACCTGCCGCCCGAAGGCCGCCCAGATCGGTGTCACCATAGTGGCCGCTATGGATGTCAAAGACCACAACCGCTTCGCAATTGCCATGAGACGGCAGAACGCTGAACTGGCAAGGACAGCCGAAGTTGCAATTGCAATTGGCCAGTTCCTCGGCCTGGATAACCCATTCTGTCATGATAGCCCCCCAAGAAAAGTCGCATTAAAGAACTCTGCTCAACACAGGCCGGTCCTGTTGATGCTGCCTCGGCTATGAGCCTGAATTCGGCTTCTTGGATGCGAGACCGTATCACGAATCCGTGATATGGACAAACTTGATGGCGGTTTAGTCGTGCATTTTAGGCTTTATCGCAGGCCTTAGTCGCGTTGGGGTTGAACACTGTATTCGTCACTACATTCAGATGTTAGATTTGAGGTGCAGTTTTTTGATCCGGGAGGTTGGTTATGAGCTTTATGAAAACGCTGGCGTCTGTGGCCATTGGGTTTGCTGCGGCCAAGGGTATGGACAAGTATCAGAAGATGGGCGGCATGGCGGGCTTGCAAGACATGATGCAGGGCTCTGGTGGAGGATTTGGCATGGACCAGCTGGGCAAAATGGCCGAGCAGTTTGGCTTGCCCGGGGGGGCAGCGGGACTTCAGGACATGATGGGCAAGATGGGACTTGGTGGCAGTGCCGCCGGAGCCGCCGGTTTGGGCGGCTTGTTGAACGCCATGCAAGGGGCTGCCAAAACCGCCAACCAGCAGGCCGGTGATATGATGGAAACGGTGTTCAGCGGCACACCTGCAGGCGCAGCGATGGAAGCACAAGCCAAACTGATGCTGCGCGCCATGATTCAGGCGGCCAAGGCAGATGGCGAGCTGGATGATCACGAAAAAGAAATCATTCTGGGTGAATTGGGCGACGACATCAGCGACGAGGAACGGGCGTTTGTACAAGAGCAGTTGAACGCACCGATTGATGTCATGGGATTGGCGGCTGATTCTGGCGCGCCGCTGAGAGCGCAGATTTACGCCACGTCTTTGGCGGCTATTCGTCTGGATAACGCGCGTGAAGCGTCATACCTGCGGCAATTGTCCACTGCGCTGGGTCTTTCAGACGCGGAACGGGACCAGATTCACACCTTTATGGGCGCACCAACTCTGCCGGACTAACGCCGAGTGGGATTCCTGTGACTGCATCGGCCGATTGGCCTTGACATAGACGGTGCAGCGCGTAAAAGCGCACGCTCATAGGAATTCAACCGAAAGGCCCCTGCCTTTTCGGACGCAGGAGACAACCATGGCGAAGCCGACGACAATCAAGATCCGCCTGAACTCGACCGCGGGCACGGGCCACTTCTACGTGACCAAGAAAAACGCGCGTACCATGACCGAGAAAATGACCATTCGTAAATACGATCCGGTCGTTCGCAAGCATGTCGAGTACAAGGAAGGCAAGATCAAGTAATCTGCCGTTCCACGTGGACATTTTTTAAAAGGGCTCTGTCAGGCAGAGCCCTTTTTCTATTCTGCATCGCCGTCTTCTGCTGAGTAGATTGGACCAGATCGATCTGGGTCCGTTGCAGAGGCGCATCAGCGCGTGATGCAATCGCATCGGCTGCGGCTTGCTTTTTTAGGCGACCTGCAAGTACGCTTCAGCAAACCGCCACAAAATGTTGAGCGCCATGAAAAAAATCTTGTTGTCCACAATCGCCGTCCTGACCCTAGCGGCTTGTGAAGATCCGTTTAACCGCGAAGGTGTCGGATTTACCGGAATCGATGGGGAGCCACGCACGATCTCCGATGTACCGGGCGCCGTTGCCTTTCTTCCAGATGCGACCAACGTGCCTGCAGAGCTGGCGAAACTTCCAACTGTAACGCTGCGGGTCGATGAGACCGACCCATCCAAAGTCGCGTCAGTGGCAATCGACAACGGTGGGCAGACGCCAAATACAGCTGTTCAGCTAGAGGGCAGCGACACAGACCTGTTCCTCAGTACAGTCAATGTCAACGGCACTTTGTTCGGCGTTTTGCGTACATCTACGAACAGCGTAAAAGTCGATAACTCGATAGGGGTCGGCTTTGCGGAAGAGACTGAACGATTCACCGGATGCCTTCCCTCTGGCAATGTATTCCGCAAAGGAACTTCCGAGCGGAGTTCAGGTTTCGCCGTTCCGCTGAACTGTAGCTGATCACGTTTCGACTCGACTAATAAAACCCCGCCGGTCCGGCGGGGTTTTTCGTTTTCTTGCGACCCGAAGTTGTTTGTTGAAGCAAAGAAAAGGGCCGGTGAAAACCGGCCCTGTAATCATTGTCTTTTCGCAGCTGTTATTCCTGTTGGCCCATGAACATGAGCAGGAACTGGAACATGTTCAGGAACGAGATGTACAAGCTCAGCGCGCCGTCAAAGGCCGCCTTGTCCAGCCACTCCTGGTCGCCATGCGCAGCATGTGCGACGTAGGTGTTCTTGATGTCCTGCGTGTAGAACGCGGTCAGACCAGCAAAAATCAGGATGCCGATGGCGGAAATAGCCAGCATCATGACGCCAGACTGCAGGAACAAGTTGATGATCATTGCAACCAGCAGACCGATCACACCCATCATCAGGAAGGTGCCCATACCGCTGAGGTTACGCTTCGTGGTGTAACCGTAAAGGCTGAGGCCGGCAAAGGCGATTGCAGTCACCAGGAAGGTCTGCGCAATCGAGTAGGGCGTGAAGACCATGAAGATCGAGCTCATGGATACGCCCATGACCGCTGCGAAGGCGAAGAAGCCCAGCTGTACGGTTGCGGCCGAGCCACGACGCATCAAAGCGCCCCAGCCAAAGAAGATGAAGGCCAGAGGGGCGAACATTACAACCCACTTTAGTGGCGACAGGAACAGCGCACCACCGAGGCTGGTCAGATATCGATCAGCGCCGATCTGTGCTACGGCATTGGACGGATCGCTGGTTACTGCCAGACCTGCAATCGCCCAGGCCGCCAGTGCTGTAATCAGCATGCCTACGGACATTGTGCCGTAGACTTTGTTCATGTGGGCGCGCAGGCCCTCGTCAATCTCGGCGGCGCGCGCGCCGGATACCGTCCGGATCGTGTCGAATTGTGCCATCAAAGGGTCTCCCTTGTCGAATATCTTAGTCGCCCCGAGAGTGCGGGGCGGTTTCCCAGTAAATATCGGCAACTAGAGGCTATGTTTCAAGAGATTCCGGATGAAAACCGACTAAAACACGCAACAAATTTGGCGACGGGAGATGAAACACCACCCATCGCCTTCAAAATATGAGTTTTGAAGTTATCTTTTCCAAAAATCAGGTGCGTCCCAGAAGAACCGGCGCGCCTCAGCAGAGGCTTCAGCGCGGGTCACTCCGATATCCTCAAGCGCGGCATCGTCCAGGTGCGCCAGAGCGCGGCGTTGCCGGGTCAGTTCGATTGCCTGAAAGATTCCCACCATCAGGGACCGGTTGGCTGGCTTGCAAGTCGTGTGAAGTGCAACTTGGGTCATGGTCTTTGTCCTTTCCTGGTTTCGCGATGCTTTTTGTTTTCAACATCAATTTCCTTGATAGATATGGATGCATGTGTCATATTTTCAAAACGAATATTTTTGATGTCATCCATAAGGAATCGTGAAGATGCGAAATCTGGACATTACGACCCTGCGATCCTTCGTGGCCGTTGCAGATCAGGGCGGTGTGACACGTGCTGCCGGATTTCTGCACCTGACCCAATCTGCCGTATCCATGCAATTGAAGCGTTTGGAAGAGCTTTTAGGTCTGGAGTTGTTGGATCGAAGCGGCCGTACCATTGCGTTGACTGCATCCGGCGAGCAGCTGCTGGCTTACGCCCGCCGAATGATTGCCCTGAATGATGAGGTGATCGGTCGTCTGACGGATCAAGCTTTTGAAGGCGAGGTTGTTCTCGGTGTGCCCCATGACATTGTCTATCCTGCGATCCCAAGGGTCTTGCAGCGGTTCAACGTAGATTTTCCACGCGTGCGCGTGCAATTGGTGTCATCGTATTCGCTGCAGCTGAAAGATATGTACAAGCGTGGTGAATGCGACTTGATCCTGACAACTGAACCATCCGCGGCTGAGGCGGGAGAGACAATAGCAGAGCTTCCTTTACGCTGGATTGGTGCGCCGGGTGGGTCTGCGTGGCGCAAACAACCGCTGCCGCTGGCACTTGGGCGTAGGTGCCTGTTCCGGCCACAGGTGATTTCGGCATTGGATGCGGCGGGAATTCCTTGGGAGCTGTCAGTTGAAACCGAAAATGACCGGACGATCGAAGCCACGGTCAGTGCTGACCTTGCAGTTAACGCCATGTTAGACGGAACCGAAGCTTCGCATCTCGAGCAAATCGATTCCGGTGGCGCGCTGCCTGATCTGCCAGCCCACATGATCAACCTTTATGGCGGCGAGCCAGGCAGGGGCGCAGTTGTTGAGGCGCTGGCGCAGCTGGTGCGCCAGAATTTTCGGATGCTTGGAAGCACCCCATTGCGTGCGGTCGCGGGGTAAACGCGATCAGGGCGTGATTACAATCTTGCCCGTCGACTTCCGCTCTTTGAGCAGTTGCATCCCCTGCGCGACGTCCTCAAGTTGCAGTGTATGGCTGATATGCGGCTTTATGCGCCCTTCTGCGTGCCACCGGAAAAGGGTTTCGAAGCTGTTGCGTACCGCCTCGGGGCGGAATTTCAAATATCCGCCGATGTAAAATCCGATGATGGTCAGGTTCTTGACCAACAAGTGGTTTGCAGGGATTTGCGGCACCTCGCCCCCCGCGAAGCCAATTGGAAGCAAGCGGCCTTCGGGGTTGGTGGCTCGAAACGCAGCTTTGAACACGTCGCCGCCGATGGCATCATAGACGACATCCGCGCCGCCCAGTGCTTTGACCCGCTCTCTCAGGTCTTCTGAGGCGTCGATCAGATGATCGGCCCCTGCGGCCTGGGCCACGGCAAGTTTGTCTTCGCCCCGCGCCTGCGCGATGACTGTTGCGCCCATGAGCTTGCCGATCTCGACCGCGGTCAAGCCAACGCCGCCCGCAGCGCCAGTCACTAAAAGTGTCTCGCCCGGTTGCAATCTCGCTCGATGATCCAGCGCCATGTGACTGGTGCCATAGGCGATCTGGATTGCGGCGGCCTCTTCAAAGCTAATGCAATCAGGCAATGGGATCGCGCGTTCGGCATCAAACACGCCGTATTCAGCCAACCCGTCCTGTCCGGAGTAGACCGCAATTCGATCGCCCGGTTTCAAACCCGACACGTCGGGCCCGATTTCATCCACAACGCCCGCGATTTCCATGCCCAGGGTAAAAGGGGCTGGGGGCGTGTCCTGATAAGTGCCTTTTTGCATCAGCAGGTCGGCGAAGTTCAGACCGCACGCCTTGATCGCAACCCGCACTTGACCCTTCGTTGGTGTTGGTACTTCAAGATCGCACAGCTCAGCCGGTACTCCGGTAGATTGAACGCTATAGGCCCGCATTTGTCCCCTCGCAATTTTGGGTCATAGGCACGCGTGAGGTGGCGAAAGTCAATTGGTTTGGTACATCAGAGGCAACGCGAAACCAGCAGGTTTCTTGCAACCAAGGCAACCGGGCACGTAGGGCGCAACGCAATACAACCACAACCCTTCAAAAAGGGGTATGACTCAACCGTCTTGAAAAAAATTCAAAAACCGGCATTATAAACGCCTAGTGCTGTTTAGGGGGGCGGCACAGTCCGTATTAGGGGTGCATTAAGGGGAACCCTCTAATTTTGCGATAGCGGACGTCGCGACCTCCAACGCAGATGTTTGTGTAGTATAGGAGAATACCAATGACTCATCACGTCGATGTCCATGTGGGCAAGCGCGTTCGGCATCGCCGCTGGCTGATTGGCATGACCCAACAGCAGTTGGCGCAGCAAGTTGGTATCAAGTTTCAGCAAATTCAAAAATATGAAACCGGAGCCAACCGAATCAGCGCTTCTCGCCTGTGGGATATTGCCGAGGCATTGGAAGTGCCGGTCAGCTTTTTCTTTGAAGGTTTGGAAGAAACCCAGAAAAGCGAATCGGACAAAAAATCCGTTCCTGCCGACTTGATGGGCGATAAGGAAGCCTTGGATCTGGTGCGTTCATACTATGCGATTCCGGAAAACCAGCGTCGCCGTCTGTTCGAGTTGGCGCGAGTTCTCAGCGACGTTGCCTGAGTGACTTGACTTTGTTGGACATTGCTCGCACCTGTGAGCGATGCAACCAACGATCCAAAGCGACATCGAAATAGCCGAAGAAATGGCCGAAGCAGCACGCACGGCCATTCTTCCTTTTTTTCGCCAAACAAATCTTGAAACGTCAAACAAGCTGACCGACGGGTTTGACCCTGTAACGGTGGCTGACCGCGCCGCTGAACAAGCGATGCGAGAGGTTCTGTCCCGGCAGCGCCCAGAAGACGGTATTCTGGGCGAAGAGTTTGGTGCGCAAAAAGGCTCCAGTGGCCGCACTTGGGTATTGGACCCTATCGATGGGACCCGTGGCTTTATAAGCGGAACGCCAACCTGGGGTGTTCTGATCGCGCTGAGCGATCACGATGGGCCATTTATGGGGGTCATCGATCAACCCTATATCGGAGAGCGTTTCATAGGATCGCCATCCGGCGCTCATTTGACCGGGCCTTTGGGCACCAGTAAAATGCAAACGCGCGATACCAGAACACTGGATCAGGCTACTTTGTTCACCACATTTCCCGAGGTCGGCACCTCAAAAGACCGGGCCGGGTTTCAGGCCGTATCCGAGCAGGTGCAACTAACGCGGTATGGAATGGATTGTTACGCCTATGCGCTTCTGGCCGCAGGACAGGCGGATCTGGTGATTGAGGCTGGCCTGAACTCTTACGACATTCAAGCACCTATCGCTGTAATTCAAGCGGCAGGGGGGATCGTGACAGATTGGCAAGGTGGCCCAGCGCATGATGGTGGTCGTGCCTTGGCTGCCGCGAACGCAGAGCTTCACGCCGCAGCCCTTGAGATACTGCGCCGATTCTGAACACTGTTGCCGCGCACACGAATGGCGGTTAAACCGTAAATAGCCGGTTCTTGAGCCCGTTTTCCGCCGGCCAACGCACTCCTTGCATGAAACGGGCAGATGCAGGAGAGCGATATGACCGAAATCCTACTCAAGAACGCTGACCTTATCCTGACGATGGACGACACCCGGCGGGAATTGTCTGGGGCTGACATTCTGATCCGCGAGGGGCAGATTGCCCAGATCGGGAAGGGCTTGCAGGCGCAGGGCGAAGTTCACGATGCCTCGGGCTGTCTGGTGACACCCGGTCTGGTGAACACCCATCACCACCTTTACCAAACCCTGACCCGTGCCGTTCCGGGCGGTCAGGATGCGTTGCTGTTTGGGTGGCTGCAAACGCTTTACCCGATCTGGGCAAGGTTCGGACCGGATGAGATGTTCACCTCTGCCCAGATTGGCTTGGCTGAACTGGCGCTTTCGGGCTGTACGCTCAGCTCCGATCACCTTTATCTCTACCCCAACGGCGCGCGGCTCGAAGACACGATTTCTGCTGCGTCCGAGCTGGGGATGCGGTTCCACCCAACGCGTGGCGCGATGAGCATCGGCGAGAGCGATGGTGGACTGCCGCCGGACAGCCTTGTTGAACAGGAAGCCGCCATTCTGGACGATATGATCCGGGTTGTTGACGCGTTTCATGACCCGTTAGAAGGGTCGATGTGCCGCGTTGGCCTTGCCCCGTGTTCGCCGTTCTCTGTCAGCCGTGAGCTGATGCGCGATGCAGCTTTGCTGGCGCGAGACAAAGGTGTGATGCTTCATACGCATTTGGCTGAAAATGATGAGGACATTGCTTATTCGCAGGCGCAGTTCGGGTGCCGCCCCGGTCAGTATGCCGAAGATTTAGGCTGGACCGGCCCCGATGTCTGGCACGCCCATTGTGTCAAACTGGATGGGGCCGAAATTGATCTGTTCTCGCGCACCAAAACAGGTGTGGCCCACTGCCCCTGTTCGAATTGCCGCCTTGGATCTGGCATCGCGCCAGTTCGGGCGATGCGTGACGCAGGCGTCAAGGTTGGTCTTGGCGCGGACGGCTCGGCCAGCAATGACAATGGCAACCTGATGTTGGAAGCGCGGCAGGCGATGCTGCTGCAGCGAGTGGCCAGCGGCGCAGACGCCATGTCGGCGCGAGAAGCGTTGGAGATCGCGACACGTGGCGGGGCTGATGTGCTGGGCCGCACCGATTGCGGCCGGCTTATGCCCGGTAAACGTGCGGATATCGCAGTGTGGGACACACGTTGCATCGAAAGCGCAGGCAGTTGGGATCCTGCAGCGTTGCTGTTGGCGGGGCCAATGACCGTGAAACATCTGTTTGTTGAAGGCCGTCAGATTGTGCGGGATGGGCATATCACTACGATTGATCTGCCCCGTGTGATCGAGCGTCAGAATGCGCTTGCGCGGGCGTTGCAGGCTTAAGCAGCCTGTTGCCCGCCGATCCAAACCTCGGCCACGGCCCGATCATCACCCATCATGATGGTCGGGAAGACTGCCTCCCACACATCGTTTGCATGGGCCTCGCGCTGGGCAATGGCTGGGGTCGAGGCGAGGTCGAGCACAACCAGATCCGCCTCCATCCCCGGTGCGACATTGCCGATGCAGTCATCCATGCGCAGGCTCCGCGCGGACCCGACGGTGCCCAGCCACAGCAATTGCGCCGGATGCAGCGGGCGGCCACGCAGTTGGCCGATTTCATAGGCTGCCGCCATTGTGCGCAGCATCGAGAAACTGGACCCGCCGCCTGTATCCGTGGCCAGACCGACGCGGTGGCCATCATGGATTAGCCCATTCATGTCAAACAGACCCGAACCGATGAAGGTGTTCGAAGTGGGGCAGTGGATCAGTGAGGCATCAACTTCGCGCAGCCGATCCCGCTCCCGGTCCTCCAGATGGATGACGTGTCCATAAAGACCGTTCTGGCCCAACAGACCGAACTTTTCGTAGGTATCAAGATAATCCCGCGCGTCGGGGAACAGGGATTGAACCCATTCGATTTCATCCGTTTGCTCGCTCAGATGGGTTTGCATCAGGCAATGTGGATGTTCGGCCCACAGCGCGCCCATCGCTTCCAGCTGTTCCGGGGTTGAGGTCGGCGAAAAGCGCGGGGTGATGGCATAGGACAGCCGGTCGATACGATGCCACTTTTCCAGCAGGGCTGCTGATTGATCGTAAGCAGTCTGCGCTGTGTCTCGCAGACCTTCGGGCGCATTGCGGTCCATGCATGTCTTGCCCGCCACCACCCGCTGCCCACGCTGCTGCGCTGCGGTAAAGAACGCATCCACACTTTCGGGGTGGATTGTGCAAAAGCTGCACATCGTAGTGGTGCCATGTGCGGTGGTCAGGTCCAGGTAACGATTGGCGATCTCGGTTGCATAGTCCGGATCGCCAAACTTCATCTCTTCCGGGAAGGTGTAGGTGTTCAGCCAGTCAATCAGCCGCTTCCCCCAACTGGCGATCATAGCCGTCTGGGGGTAATGCACATGCGGGTCAACAAACCCTGCCATGATCAGATGGTTGCCATGGTCCTTGGTGGCTGCATCGGGGTGAGCCTGCGTCAACGTATCGGCGGTGCCAACATCGGCGATGCGCCCGTCTTCGATCACAACCGCTTCGTGCAGTCGTGTGGCGTCGGTCGGCTCTCCTTCAAAAGGTGAACCTGTGAAAGTCAGAACGCGCCCCTTCAAAAGCGTCTTTTGCGCCATTTGCCCTGTTCTCCACCTCATTTGAACCGCACATCAGCATAGGCGGACGAAAGAAGTGGGTAAATTGGCGCATTGTCATTGTTTTTCTGTAGCTGCTTCTTCTATTTAGGGGCCAATCGCCGAGACAAGGGGGCAGCGCATGACGACAGGCAGTGACGAAGCCGGACACGATCTGCCCCGGGACGAGGACGCCTATGCGCTGGACCCCAAGGTTGTGGCGGGAATCCTCTATGCGGTGGATATCGACGACCGCGACAAGCTGATTGAGCTGATGGAGCCGCTGCACGCGGCGGACATCGCGGACCTTCTTGAGCAGATCAACCCGTTTGACCGGTCCCGCCTGATCCGCCTGTATGACAAGGAATTTGACGGCGACATCCTGTCCGAACTGGATGAATCGGTCCGCGAAGAGGTGATCTCGGTCCTGAACCCGGATGTTCTGGCTGAAGCAGTGCGCGAGATGGAAAGCGACGATGTCGTCGACTTGCTTGAGGACCTTGAGGAGCCTCAGCAGGAAACCATTCTGGATGCGCTGGAGGATTCCGAACGGATCGCCGCCGAACAGGCGCTGTCCTACCCCGAGAACTCGGCCGGCCGTCTCATGCAGCGCGAGGTCGTCATGGCGCCCGAGCATTGGACCGTCGGGCAAGCCATCGATTTTATGCGCGCCAATGATGATCTGCCCGAGCAGTTTTATCACGTGGTTCTGGTCGATCCGCGCCTGAAGCCAGTGGCGCAGGTGACTTTGGGTAAGCTGATGGCGACGCGGCGCGAAGTACCGCTAACCGATCTGGCGGAAGAAGAATTTCACATCATCCCCGTCGATCAGGACGAAGAAGACGTGGCGTATGCCTTCAACCAGTACCATCTGATCTCGTCCCCGGTGGTGGATTCTGATGGTCGTCTGGTTGGTGTTATCACCATCGACGACGCAATGGTTGTTTTGGATGAGGAACACGAAGAAGACATCCTGCGCCTCGCTGGCGTGAGCGACGAAAGCTCCATTTCCGACAGTGTGGCGGCGACAAGCCGACGGCGGCTACCGTGGTTGGCGGTGAACCTATGTACGGCGATCTGTGCTTCGTTGGTGATTTCACAGTTTGAGGCCGCGATTGATCAACTGGTCGCGCTGGCCATCCTGATGCCCATTGTCGCGTCAATGGGTGGCAACGCGGGCACACAATCGCTGACGGTGGCCGTGCGTGCTTTGGCGACGCGAGACCTGACCAATGCAAACGTGATGCGTGTTATCCGGCGCGAATTGTTGGTCGGCATGCTCAACGGGCTATGCTTTGCCATCGTGTTGGGTACCGTGGGGATGTTGTGGTTTGACTCTCCGCTATTGGGTGTCGTGATCGGCTCTGCCTTGGTCGTGAACATGATCATCGCCGGGTTCGCGGGTACAGTAGTACCTGTCGTGCTGGACCGTTTGGGTGTTGACCCGGCGCTGGCGTCCGGAACCTTTGTGACAACCACAACGGATGTCATGGGGTTCTTCATCTTTCTTGGCCTTGCCAGCGTGGTGCTCTTGTGACCGATCTGACCGAAATCAAAGCCGCAGCCCGCAAAGCGGCCTTTGCCCGCCGCAAGGCTGCATTTGATACGCGTTTGCCCGGTGCGGCCGGACGGCTATCCGAGGTTCTGGCCGGGCACCGGGGCGTACCCATGTCAGGCTATATGCCCATCAGAACCGAGATCGACCCGCTGCCCGCGATGGCCGAGGCATCGGCTTACGGGCCGGTTGGCGTGCCGGTCATTCAGGCCGCTGGTCAACCTTTGAAATTCTCTCGCTGGACACCCGAAGGTGTACTGAAAGATGGCCCGTTTGGTGCCAAAGTGCCCGAGGTGGATGACTATTTCGATCCCGAGATTCTTATCGTGCCGCTGGTCGCGTTTGATGCAAATGGTGGTCGGCTGGGCTATGGCGGCGGGTTCTATGACCGCACGCTGGAAGGTTTGCGCGCCAAACGCCCGACGCTGGCCATCGGTTTTGCCTTTGACGCGCAGGAGGCCGAGGGCCTGCCGTTGGAGCCAACAGACCAACCGTTGGATATGGTCATCACGGAAAGCCGGGTGCTGACCTTCTAGCTGTTATTGCTCGAAATGGCTGCGCAAGTAATCCCAGGCATCCACTTCGGTGCCGTCTGTCAGAATGCAGACACCAAAAACGCTGCCGTCTTCGTTTTTCCGAAGTTGATACGTCCCGTCGTTTTCGATGCAAAATGTTGCTGCGGGGTTGGGCATGGAGGTTTTGGTGCCTTCGGCAACGGCAGCCGAAGCAAACAAGACGCTGGCCGTCAGTAAAACTAAAGATTTCACGAAGAATTCCTTCTATGTTCAAACGCTCTTTAAAAACATTGCCACAGGTGAATGTGAATTCAACCCTCAACTCTGCGGCAAATTTCATGCTTCCGCCTTGTTATTGCCCTGCACAGCCCCTACGACCCGGGTCATGAGGATTTTGTTTCTTGGCGATGTCATGGGGCGCGCGGGCCGCGCTGCCGTTCAGCAGCACTTGCCGCGTCTGCGCGATGAATGGCGGCTGGATTTTGTTGTGGTCAACGGCGAAAACGCGTCGAACGGTATGGGCCTGAGCGGCGATCACGCCAAGCTGCTTCTGGATGCGGGTGCGGATTGCCTGACGCTGGGTGATCATGCCTTCGATCAGAAGGACATGTTGCAATATATCGAGAAAGAGCAGCGCATCGTGCGCCCGGTGAACTTTGCCAAAGGCGCACCGGGGCGGGGGCATCGGCTGTTCAATGCACCGGGTGGGCGCAAGGTTCTGGTCGCGCAGGTGCTTGGGCAGGTTTTCATGAAACGGCCCTTTGACGATCCGTTCTCGGCCATCGAACCGATCCTGAAGTCGCATCCTCGCGGGGGGCAGGCGCAAGCCATCATCGTGGACATGCATTGCGAGGCGACGTCCGAGAAAATGGCGATGGGCCATTATTGCGATAAACGTGCCAGCCTCGTTGTAGGAACGCACACTCATGTGCCGACCGCAGATTCTCAGATATTGCCGGGTGGTACAGGCTATCTGACAGATGCAGGCATGTGCGGAGACTACGACTCGGTCATCGGGATGGACAAGCAGGAACCGATGCGCCGCTTCATCACCGGTATGCCCAAGGCGCGGTTCACCCCTGCAAATGGTGAAGCAACGCTGAGCGGCGTTTTCGTGGAAACTGATGATCGCGACGGGCGGGCAAAATCTGTGCATATGGTGCGCGTCGGGGGGCGTTTGGAACAAGCTGGGCCTGAATAACAAACGTCAGGCTTGCTCTGCCGTGCGCAATGCGTGAAACTGCATGTCATCAGGCGCTTGGGCCCGGGTTCGGACAGAATACCACGAATGAATTTCCTTTCACTGACAGACACGGGCAGCGCAATTCTGGCGTTGCTTATCGTTGCGGGCATGTTCGTCATGTTCCTTCGCGAGGTTTATCCGACCGAAGTGGTGGCCATCGGAGGCGTCTCACTGATGCTTGTTACGGGCATTCTGCCCTATCAAAGCGCGTTGGCGGTTTTGTCCAATCCCGCGCCTTGGACGATCGCAGCAATGTTCATCATCATGGGGGCCCTGGTGCGAACGGGGGCATTGGATTCGTTCACCTCAACCGCGCAGAAACAGGCTCAGGTAAACCCGCGCATCGCGATTGGGCTGCTCATGGCGTTTGTCGTTCTGGCCTCGGCTGTGGTGTCGAACACGCCGGTGGTTGTGGTCATGATCCCGGTCTTTGTACAAATTGCGCGAACCTTGAATGTGCCCGCGTCCAAGCTGCTGATTCCGTTGAGTTACGCGGCCATTCTGGGCGGCACGCTGACATTGATCGGTACGTCGACCAACCTGCTGGTTGATGGCGTCGCGCGCGCTCAGGGGATGACACCCTTTACAATCTTCGAGGTCACGCCGCTGGGGATCGTCCTTGTGATCTACGGGATGATTTATTTGCGCTTCATCGCGCCCAAGCTTTTGCCCGAGCGTGACAGTATGGCGTCATTGCTCAGCGACCGGTCGAAGATGAAGTTCTTTACCGAAGCCGTCATTCCACCCGACAGCAACCTGATCGGGCGCGAAGTGACCGGTGTTCAATTGTTCAAACGACCCGGAGTCCGTCTGATCGACGTGGTTCGCGGGGATGAATCTCTGCGGCGCAATCTGAAAGGCGTTGAGCTGAGGGTTGGCGACCGTGTGGTTTTGCGGACCGAGATGACCGAGTTGTTGAGTTTACAAAGCAACAAGGAACTCAAGCGAGTGGACCAGGTTTCCGCCGTTGAAACCAAGACGGTCGAAGTGCTGATCACACCCGGATGCCGCATGGTGGGGCGGACCTTGGGAATGCTGCGCCTACGGCGGCGATATGGTGTCTATGTCTTGGCGGTTCACCGACGGAACCAGAATATCGGTCGCCAGTTGGACGATCTTGTGGTCCGTGTGGGTGACACGTTGCTGCTGGAAGGTGCGCCCGCCGACATACAACGGCTTGCGGCTGAAATGGATATGGTGGACGTCACCCAACCGTCGGCGCGCGCTTTCCGACGCAGCCATGCGCCCATTGCAATAGGCGCACTGATTGGGATTGTTGCGCTTGCTGCGCTGGGCATCGCACCGATCCTGCTGCTTTCGATTGTGGCGGTGGCAGTAGTCTTGGTGACCCGCTGTATCGATGCGGATGAGGCATTTTCCTTTGTCGAAGGTCGGCTATTGGCTTTGATATTTGCGATGCTCGCCATTGGCGCAGCATTGGACAGTTCTGGCGCCGTGTCGTTGATTGTCGAGGCTGTTGCGCCTGGGCTTAGCGCTTTGCCGCCCTTCCTGATCATCTGGGCGGTCTATCTGCTGACCTCCGTCCTGACTGAACTGGTCTCGAACAACGCTGTTGCTGTTGTTGTTACGCCAATCGCCATTGGTTTGGCGCAGGCCGTGGGAATGGACCCGCGTCCGCTTGTGGTCGCGGTCATGGTGGCGGCTTCGGCCTCATTTGCAACGCCGATCGGCTATCAGACGAATATGATGGTCTATGGCCCCGGAGGTTATCGGTTTACCGATTTCATGAAGGTGGGCATCCCGCTGAACTTGACAGTTGGGTTGCTGGCGTCGCTGCTGATCCCGTTGATCTGGCCCCTTTAGGATCGGCTTAGAATTGCCACCTGTTTCAGGAAGCCCTTGTAAACGTGCAAAGACACACGATCTTTTTGAAATGTGATTTGTAAAAGGGGATTTGCCATGCTGACGACCGGAAAAGCCATATTGGCAGGTGCAGTGTTTGCCGCCATGATCAGTAGTGTCGCGATGGCGGGCACGGTTGAAGGTACCGCGACGTATCGAGAGCGTATCGCCCTTCCGCCCAATGCAACCCTGTTTGTTGAGCTTCAGGATATTTCGCTGGCCGATGCACCAGCCGTGACACTCTCGGCGCAACGATACGCTTTGACAGGTGTGCCTGCGCAGTTTGAACTGACCTATGATGATGCGTTGATCAAAGAAGGGCACAGCTACGCGGTGCGAGCGACGGTCACGCAGGGGCAAAAGCTGTTGTTCACTACAGACACGGTTTATCCGGTCCTGACAAACGAAGCGGGGAACTCGGCTGACTTGTTGCTGGTCCAAGCCCAAAGTCAGGGAAGTGTGACGATTGAGAACACCGAATGGGTTGCCGCAACCCTGAATGGCGCGCCTCTTGAGACGGAAAAACGCCCAGAGCTGAGTTTTGGGCAAGGCGGGTCCTTTGGTGGCAGCGGCGGCTGTAACCGGTTCAGCGGTCAGGCCGAGATTTCAGGCAACCGGCTCACATTTCCCGACAACATGGCCGCAACCCTCATGGCTTGTCCGCCCGAGTTGGATGAAGTTGAGCGCGCCTTCCTCAAGACGATGCAAAGCGTCACGTCCTTTGCGATGGAAGGCGACGCGCTGGCTCTTCTGAACGGCGACGGAGAGCCGGTGATCAAGCTGGTCCGCAAATAAAGCAGAGGGGCCATCAGGCGACAGCCCTAGACCGCCCTGCGTTGCACCCCGAAAATATGCAACCGCCCAAGAACGTACCCTCGAGCGCGTTGTAGCCGTGGTAGCCTCCACCGCCGAACCCGGCGACTTCGCCAGCGGCGAACAGGCCAGGCACCACCTTTCCATCGCCTCCGATCATCTGGCTGTCCAGGTTGGTTTGCAACCCGCCCAACGTTTTACGCGTCAGAACGTGCAGCTTGACCGCGATCAGCGGGCCGTTGGTCGGATCGAGGAACTTATGCGGTTTTGCTGTGCGGATCAGCTTGTCGCCGCGATAGTTTCGGGCGGCCAGAATCGCCATCATCTGGGCGTCTTTTGAGAATGGATTGTCGACCTGCGAGTCGCGCGCTTCGATCTGCCCGCGCAAGTGCGCCTCGTCAATCAACCCACCGCCCAGATGGTTCATCCCGTTGACCAGTTCGGTCAACGTGTTGGCGACGACGAAATCCTCGCCATGTTCTTTGAACGCTTCCACCGGTGCGGTTGCTTTGGAGCCTGACAGGATGCGCTGACGGATGACCTCTTTCCAACTGCCGGAGGTAAAGTCCGGGTTCTGTTCAGACCCGGATAGGGCGAATTCCTTCTTGATGACCTTTTGGGTCAGAACAAACCAGCTGTATTCGTATCCTGTTTTCAGGATTTCCTTCAGCGTCCCCAGCGTATCGAACCCCGGCAGGCAGGGCGGTTCCAGACGGTTTCCTTTGGCGTCGAACCACATAGAGCTGGGGCCGGGCAGAATGCGTATGCCATGGGCAGGCCAGATCGGATCCCAGTTGCGGACGCCTTCGGTGTAATGCCACATGCGGTCGCCGTTGATCACATGTCCGCCGGCTTTTTCGCTGATCGCGATCATGCGGCCATCGACATGAAAGGGCACGCCAGCCACCATGTCTTTTGGAGGTTCGCCCAGACGATCCTTGGGCCAGTTCTGCCGAACCATTTCAAAGTTGCCGCCAATACCACCCGAGGTAACGATGACCGACGGCGCATAGGCCTCGAACTCTCCCACTTCGTCCCGGTTGGTCTTTCCGCCACGTTGGGCGGTGTCGTTGGCCAAAACCTCGCCTGATACGCCTTTGGCCGTGCCGTTCTGCATGATGATATGGCTGACCTGATGGCGGAACTTCAGCTGGATCAGACCGGCGCTGGCATGTTCGCGGACCCGACGGATGAAATGCTCCAGAACGCCGGGGCCAGTGCCCCAAGTGATGTGAAAACGCGGAACAGAGTTGCCATGCCCGTTCGCATAGGATCCACCGCGTTCTGCCCAACCTACGACCGGAAACCAGCGCAAACCCATCTGATGCAACCAGGGGCGCATTTCACCAGCCGCAAACTCGACATAACTCTCGGCCCATTTGCGGGGCCAAGCGTCTTCCGCGCGGTCGAACTGTGCGCTGCCCATCCAGTCACGAAGGGCAAGCTCTTGGCTGTCGTGTATGCCCATCCGCCGTTGTTCCGGAGTGTCGACCATGAACAAACCACCGAGGCTCCAGAACGCCTGACCACCCAGAAAGCTCTCGGGCTCCTGATCGACAATGATGACCTTTTTGCCCCGGTCGCCCAGTTCAGCTGCGGCGGCCAGTCCGGCTAGGCCTGCGCCGACGACAATCGCATCTGCTGTGTTCTTGGTCATGAACTGTCCTTTCAGCGTCGTCGAAACCAAACGAGGAACGGCAGCACGACGGCATACATCGTGATCCCGTAGACTGCGGACGGCAGGGCCAGAGGGCTAAATCCGCTCTCTGTGCCTGTGATTAGGGCCGCCAGTGTAATGCCCAGTGTCGAGTTCTGGATGCCAGTGTCAATTGAAATGCTTTTACACTCGGCCCATGACAGATTTGCAGCACGTGCGATCCCCAGCCCAATAAGCAAAAGGGCCACGTTAAGCGAGATCAGACCGGTGCCCATGATGCCCAGGTTATCAATGAAAATCTGCCAGTTTCCAGCCAGGGCGGCCACGACAATCATTACAAACAAAACGGTTGCGAGCGTCGAAAGTCCGCCCTCGATGCGGTTTGCAAACCCGGTTGCAAACCTGCGAACTCCGACCCCAATGGCAACGGGAAGGGTGGTGATCAGAAACATGGCAATCGCCAGGCCGCTGATCGACACATCTGGCGCGTTTTCCCCCATGAAATAGGTAATGGACCACGCCGCCAGAAACGGCACTGTCAGGATTGAAAAGATGCTGATCACCGCAGTCAGGCTGACGGAAAGCGCCACGTCGCCCTTGGCTAGCTTGGTCAGTATGTTGCTGGTCACACCGCCCGGGCAAAAGCTGAGCAGCATGAAGCCAACTGCGATTTCAGGGGGCAGTCCAAACAGTGTGACGGTGAAGAACGCAGCAATGGGCAGAAGTACGACCTGACATACCGCACCAATTGCAAAAGGATATTTCCGGTTCAGCACACGCCGGAAATCCGCGATCTCTAGCCCGATGCCTAGGGACAGCATTATGGTGGCAAGCGAGATCGGCAGGCCGACATTGATGAGCAAATCCAAGAACAACTCCTCCCAAAGTCGTTTCGGATCAGCCTATGCGAGCATGAAAGGCGCAGGCAACCGCGCCGTTAGGTCACTTGTAGCGTTCGACGAAGCGGCGCAGGATTTCGCCGGGTTGGGTGACGTCTGCGGCGTTGCAGATGTCGATCAGGCGCTGGGCGTCTTCGGGCGGGAAATAGCCGTGATGTTTGTAGATGTTGATGCGCTGCTCAAAGTCTCTTGCATCCGCTTCGGGGTGAAACTGTGTGGCATAGACGTTCTGACCAAAGCGGATCATCTGAAACGGGCAGGGGTCTGAGGCAACAAGATGTACGCAGCCTTCGGGCAAAGCCTGAACAGCTTCTTTGTGGCCAACGAAGGCGTCGAACTCCAGGTTCAGCCCGGCTGTCAGTGGATCATTGGCACCATCGTCCGTCAGGCGGCAGGCTGACGGTCCGACCGGTTCGCCATAGCGGGCTTTGCTGACTTCACCGCCCAGATGTGCGGCCAGAACGCCCAAACCATAGCAGCAGCCCATGAAGGGGTGATCCTGCGCCGTGATCTGCGGCATGAGCCCCATGACCGCACCTTCGATCTTTGCATCCAGTTCAGATTTCGTCGCGTGATCATCGCTGACACAGCCGGGACCACCGCCAACGATGACACCTGCATAGTCTGTTACATCCAAACTTTCAGGCAGGTCCTCACAATCCAGCCGGATACGGTGGGTTTGCTCGGGCGCAAGGCCAGTCTTGTCCAGAATCGAAGCATATTCGGCGTCGGATGCATCCGTTTCCGGGCGCAGTTGCAGGATCAAAAAGCGTTTCATATGCTGCCTTTACCCGTCAAAGCGGCCAGAAGACAAGGATGGCAGGTATGGAAACCGCGATGATCAGCACCTCAAGCGGCAGACCCATGCGCCAGTAATCGCCGAACCGATAGCCTCCGGGGCCCAGAACCAGCGTATTGTTCTTGTGTCCAATTGGCGTGAGGAACGCGGCCGAGGCAGCTACCGCAACCGTCATCAGGAATGGGTCGGGTGAAACCTCGAGCGTGCGGGCCATTTGGATACCAACAGGGGCGGCGACAATGGCGGTGGCAGTGTTGTTCAGCACATCCGACAATGTCATGGTCACGATCATCAACACAGTCAGGATCGCCCAAGCGGGCAGACCATCGGTCAGTTGGATCAGCGCATTTGCAATGAGTTCAGTCCCGCCAGAGGTCTCCAAAGCACTGCCAAGTGGGATCATCGACCCCAGAAGGACAACCACCGGCCATTCGATGTGATTATAGATGTCGGCAATTGGCATGATCTTGGTCAGCACATAAGCGATGACAACCAGACCCAAAGCTATCGGCAGGTAGATCAACCCAATACTTGCGGCCAAAACGGCGGCAGCAAACAGGCCGATGGCCAGCCACGCTTTATCGTTTGCGGTAACATTCAGGCCGCGTCCGGCAAGGGGCAGGCAACCCAGCCACTCCGTCACATCCGCAGCGCGGTCGCGCGGGCAAAGCAGCAGCAGGATATCGCCGGGTTCCACCTCGGTTTTGCGAACCTGTTGGGTGATTTGTCGCCCCTGACGTGAGATGCCCATCAGCACTGTACTCTGCCGCCAGGCCAGTCCAAGACCCTGTGCGGTGCGCCCGGTGATGCGGGCGCTTTCCGGCACAACCACCTCGATGACTTCAAGCCCGTCGCCCTCAGCCGTCAGTAACTCCTGCCGTCGCGTGTCCGAAAAGTCGAGATTCAGCGCGGCGCGAAATTCGTCCAACGCCTCGGGTCGGGCCTCCAAAACCAGTGCGTCGCCTTCCTTCAGCGTGGCATGGGCGGATCGGCCATAACGCCTCTTGCCATCGCGGATCAGACCAATGATGGCGACATCAGATTTTTCAGCTGCCTCATAGAGCTCACTCACGCGTTTTCCGATATGGATCGAACCCGGCGGGATGGTTAGTTCGGCGATATACTCGGCCAGTGCTTCTGAGGTTTCAGTTTGCGGCCCGCGGTTAGGGATCAGACGCCAGCCGACCAGAGCGACAAAGGCAAGACCCGCAATTGCGGCTATCCCGCCCACGGGCGCAAAATCAAACATGTGAAACGGCTCGCCCAGCGTCTCGGCCCGGATCGACGCGATGATGATGTTCGGAGGGGTGCCGATCAGGGTCGCCATCCCCCCCAGAATGGTTGCAAAGCTCAGCGGCATCAGTGACAGACCCACAGACCGCCCGGCTTTGCGTGCGGTCTGGATGTCTACGGGCATCAACAGCGCCAGCGCCGCCACGTTGTTCATGAAGGCTGACAGGACCGCGCCGATCCCGCCCATCAGCGCAATATGCGCGCCCAGCCCCCGTGAGGCATCGACCAAAGTGCGGGTAATCATGAAAACCGCCCCCGAACGGACCAGCCCGGCCGAGACGACCAGCACAAGTGCCACGATGATGGTGGCCGGGTGGCCGAACCCTGCAAAAGCGTCATCCACTGGCACAACACCCAGCATGACGCCGATCATCAGCGCGGCGAAGGCCACAAGATCGTACCGAAACCGACCCCAAAGCAACATTCCAAAGACTGTGATGAAAAGCGAAAAAAGAATGATCTGATCTGTCGTCATGCCGTCACCATACAAGCCAGTGGTACTGTCGCAAGCCGCTCTCTTGATCCTGCCCCCCGCAAACGTCTATATGAGCGCCGAACACGCAATCACGATGACGAGGACGCATTATGGCAGGCCACTCCAAATGGGCCAACATCCAGCACCGCAAGGGACGTCAGGACGCCGCGCGGTCCAAACTCTTTTCCAAGCTGTCGAAAGAGATCACCGTCGCTGCCAAGATGGGCGACCCTGATCCCGACAAGAACCCGCGCCTGCGTCTGGCCGTAAAAGAAGCCAAGTCGAACTCGGTCCCGAAGGACGTGATCGACCGCGCAATCAAGAAATCGGTCGCCGGTGAAGGCGACGATTATGAAGAAATCCGCTACGAGGGTTACGGCCCGAACGGTGTCGCGGTGATCGTCGAGACCATGACCGACAACCGCAACCGCACCGCCTCGACCGTGCGTTCGACCTTTTCCAAGAATGGCGGCAATCTGGGTGAGACGGGCTCGGTCGGGTTTATGTTCGACCGTAAGGGCGAGGTTGTCTATCAGGCGGATGCCGGCGATGCGGATACGATTTTCGAAGCCGCGATCGAGGCCGGGGCCGAGGATGTCGAAAGCTCGGAGGATGGTCACATCATCTGGTGCGCCGATACCGACCTGAACGATGTATCGAGCGCGCTGGAAGAAGCGTTGGGTGAATCGGAATCGACCAAGCTGGTATGGAAGCCCACCACCACGACCGAGCTGGGGCTGGAAGATATGCAAAAGCTGATGAAGCTGGTGGATGCGCTGGAAGACGATGACGACGTGCAACGCGTTACGACCAATTTCGAAGCCACTGACGAAGTGATGGCGCAGCTCTGAAAAAGCGCAAGATGCGGTTTGGAAACCCGGCCAACCTGGCCGGGTTTTTTCGTTTCCGGGCGATTTCCAATGGTTGTTGGCGGAATCCGTGGATGCGCTTAGGTTGGGCGGGTATTGATCTATGGAAAGATGCGACCGCAAGACCCATGACGCCCGAGACACCCGATGCTGCCAAACGCAATGTGCCTGTTCTGACTGGGCAGAGTATTATGTCTCAGGTTGCGTGGACCCTTGGCAGCCCATCGGTGGTATTGCCGTTTCTGGCGGTGTCTTTTGAGCTGCCAATGTTCGTGGCGGGTGCTTTGGTTTCGGTCCGGATGGTCGGCAGCATGATATCTGACTTCTTTCTGGCGCAATCCGTAGCGGCAAAATCCCAGAAGAAGCGGGCCATTGCCCTGACCGAAGCTGTTATCGGCGCTTGCCTGGTGACGGCCATGGCCGCCGCCGCGACCGGGATCGTTCCGCTGATTGCTGTGATCTTCGTTTCGGTTTTCTTTGTGATCGGCTTGGTGGACGAGGTCCAGAACCTCATGTTCACCGACCTGCTAGGCGATCATCTCCATTCACGCTCGCGCATGGTGATGCAATATTTGCAGCTTGGGGGTGGCGGCCTGTGTGCCATTGGCCTTGCTCTGCTAGTGCATCAGATCACCAAGGAAAACCCACCGTTTTCAAGACATTCCACCATGATCGGCGTGTCTGTTGCATTCTTTATGTTTTCGGGGCTTCTGATGTTGGCAATGACCGAGAACGCAGGCACTGCTGAACCGGCAAAGAAAGCTGAAACCAAACCAAAACTGTCATTTAGGGCCAATGTTCAGGGTATTCTGAGCATGTTCGAATTCCCTTGGTTTCGGCGCTTCATGATCATGCGTATGCCGTTGGTGGCGGTCACGCTCTCTGTTCCGTTCTTCGCGTTGATCGCGGCAGAGGCGCATCACAGTTCGGCACAAGGTCTGACTGCGATGATCGTGTCTTCTGCTTCGGGTTATCTTGTTTCGGGGCCATTATGGCAATTCGTGAATATGAAGTCCCATCGCGCTGTTATGATGGTTGGAACCTTGATGGTGGCTGCCACCGGAAGCGTCCTTTTGGCGTTCCACTACTTGGGCATCGATCACGATGTGCATCTGCATGCCATCGCTTTGTTTGTTGTCACCGTGGCGGTGACGGGGATCAGCAGTGCGCGCAAGCTGTATTTTCTGGATATCGCTCCCAAAGATCTGCGCGTGCAGGGGACGGCTGCGGTCAAATCAATTACTCGTTTGTCAGCTGTGCTGCTTTCGGCAGCCCTGGCCGCAGTGGCCCATATGCATGAGGTCGCATTGGCGGTCGCCTTCATTGTCGCCGCCAGCCTGGTGTCCTGCGTCACATGCTATCGAATGATGGAGCCTGTCCGGGAAGACGTATCCCAGCCGCAGGAGTAAAGCGCTTGTTCTCAAAAAAACGAAGAGATCTCGTTCAGGGGTTTCTTCAACTTTGCCACGGCTGGCACCGTGGCGGTTTCCGAAGGATGTCCCACTGCAATGATCATCGTCGGTTTCTCTGACGCGGGCCGGTCCAGCGCGTCGTTCAAAAACCGCATCGGGTTCGGGGTATGGGTCAAAGTGCTGAGACCGGCATGGTGCAGTGCAGCCAGCAAAAAGCCGGTGGCAATGTTCACGCTTTCCGGCACGTAGTAGTTCTTGTATCGCGTCCCATCTTCGAATTGTCCCCAGCGCTGGGCGAACACCACGAGCAGCCAGGGTGCAAAAGTCAGATGCTCTTTGACTGCGTTGGTGCCGATGGGCTCAAGCGCTTTGATCCACTCGTCGCCCGCGCCGCCCGCATAGAACCGGCGTTCTTCCTCTTCGGCCTCTTCGCGGATGCGTTGCTTCAGGTCAGGGGCGGAGATCGCAGCAAAGTGCCACGGTTGGTGATTGGCGCCAGAAGGCGCAGTGCCCGCTGTGCGCAAACACGTTTCGATTACAGAGCGGTCCACGGGGCGGGGGCTGAAATCCCGCACCGTATGGCGCTGGCGCATCTTGTCGTAGAACTGTTGTGCGGCACCTTGCATGTCCGCGTCGCTGATCTCGGATCGGTCCGGCAGGGGAATGGGATTATAGCTGAGGGCATCGCGTGAGAACATCGGTTCCTCCGAAACTGTGGTGTGCGATCAGTTCGCGCTGGGCGGTAACAGGACCTGCTTGGCGGCACGTCGAACGGCATGTGTAAGCGGTTTGAGGGCGGGTGCAAGTACGCGACCGACCTGCCAGTTGAGGGCAACATCCAGCGGAGCATTAGCGAGGAGGGGTTGCAACCGCCCGTCTTCCAAGGCGTCTTTGGAAAGGACTGCTGGGTTCATGCCCCATCCCAGACCGGCAATCGCGGCATCCACGAACCCGTTCGAGGACGGCAGGAAATGAAACGGCGGCGAAAGGTTAGGCGCGGCATATTGCGAAAGCCATGCCTTCTGCAGACTGTCCTTTTGGTTGAAAACCAGGCATGGCGCTTTGCCGAGCGTGCCCTCGTTAACACCATCCTTGAACCACGTTTCGATGAAGGCAGGGCTGGCCGTGGGCAGGTATCGCAGGACACCCAGCGGCGTCACATCACACCCTGTAACAGGACGCCCGCCTACTGTGACGGCGGCGCTGACCTCGCCGCGTTTCAACCACTCGGCCGAATGGTCCTGATCGTCGATGACAAGATCAAACAGCATATCGGGTACTTGCGCCATTACATCGATAAACCAAGTGGCCAGTACATCAGCAGGCACAGCAATGCGAACCCGCGCCGATACAGGATCCTGTTCCAAAGCCAGCTCACGGACCAATTGCGCCTCAAGCAGTCCAACATCCTCGGCATATCGGGCAATGCGCAGCCCTGCGGGTGTTCCGGTGCAAGGTGTACCCCGGCGGATCAGCGCCGCACCAACACGATCCTCCAGCGCCTTTATGCGCTGGGAAATTGCCGAAGGCGTGACAGCCAATTCCATGGCTGCGGCCTCAAAGCTGCCAAGCCGCAGAATGGTTGACAATGCGGAAAGTTGATTGGGGTCTAGCAACATTAGTTTTGCTTAATTCGGAATAGAATCTTTAATTTGATAGATTCCCCGATGGGGCTTAGTCAACGCTGCCAAAGCGCAGGAGGTTCCATGCCCACATCCACGATCGCCGGTTTTGCACTGGGTTTCAGCCTGATCCTCGCGATCGGTGCGCAAAACGCCTTTATTCTGCGGCAGGGGTTGCGGCGCGAGCATGTATTTGTTCTGTGCCTGACCTGCGCGATATCTGATGCGTTGCTGATCGGGGCAGGTGTCGCGGGATTTGGTACGCTCGCGCAGGCGGTGCCGTGGTTCGAAACCGTGATGCGTTATGGCGGGGCCGCGTTCCTAACTTGGTATGGGCTGCGCAGCTTGCATTCGGCATGGCGGGGCGGCGCGGTGATGGAGATTGGCAATGGCCAGCGCACCAGCCTGAAGGCCGCGTTGCTTACGGTACTCGCGTTCACCTGGCTGAATCCGCATGTCTATTTGGACACAGTGGTCTTGATCGGTTCAATCTCGGCGCAGTATGACGACCGTCTGGGGTTTGCGCTGGGCGCGATGACCTCCAGCTTTGTGTTCTTCTTCTCGCTTGGATACGGCGCGGGTATTTTGTCGCCTGTTTTTACGAGACCCCGGGCGTGGCAAGTACTGGATGCCGGAATTGGCGTCGTCATGCTGGGTATCGCACTGAAACTTGTTGTCATGTGAAGGGTTGTTCCTGGCTCGGTTTCGGTGTTCAACCTAGGCCATGACCTCACACACCGTTTCGTCCCGTCCTCTTGCAGGCATGTTCTGGATGTTTGCCGCCGGGCTGTCTTTTGTTGTAATGACAGCTTTGGTGAAGTCGCTGGGCACGACCATCAACCCGATTCAGGCTGCGTTCCTGCGATACGCCCTGGGCTTGGCGTTCCTTCTTCCGGCACTGCGGTCGATCATGGCGACCAAACTGACACCCCGGCTGTTGACCCTGTTCGGGGTGCGCGGGGTGGTTCATGCGGTTGCTGTTATGCTGTGGTTCTTTGCCATGACACAGATCCCCTTGGCAGAAGTCACGGCCATGAATTACATGACGCCCGTTTACGTGACTTTGGGCGCGGCCCTGTTTTTGGGGGAAAAGCTGGCCTTTCGGCGGATCGCGGCAATTCTGGTTGCTTTGGTTGGTGTGCTGATCATCCTACGGCCAGGGTTTCGAGAGGTGTCAGCGGGCCATCTGGCTATGCTGGGGACGGCGCTGACACTGGGCGGTTCTTATTTGCTGGCAAAACTGTTGGTGCGGGATGTGCCACCTTCTGTCGTCGTGGCGCATTTGTCGATTTGGGTGACGCTTGCGCTGATCCCATTTGCTGTGGCCGTCTGGACGCAACCCAGCTTGCGCGATCTCGGGGTTCTGTTTCTGGTGGCCTGTTTTGCCACCGCCGGTCATTATTTCATGACGCTGGCCTTGCAGGCTGCACCTGTGGCCGTCACGCAGCCGATCACGTTTCTTCAACTCATCTGGGCCACATTGCTGGGCGCAGTCGTGTTCCATGAAAGCGTTGATATCTGGGTCGTCGCCGGAGGCACATTGATCCTGTGCGCCGTCAGCTTCATCTCATGGCGCGAAGCAGTCCTGAATCGTCGAGACTTGACGCCCCCGAGTATTGCTCCGAAGCTGTGATACCGGCACCATCGAGACCTTCATTGATTGACGAGTCAATAAAAAACTCCTAGTTTGGAGTCATAACGCCTGTTCAGGGGGTCATGATGCCAAAAGTTGGAATGGAGCCAATCCGCCGCGATGCTATTGTCCGCGCGACAATTGCCGAGCTGGGTGTGCAGAAATCCCTTGATGTTACAGTTAGCCAAATTGCGAAACGGGCAGGTATGTCCAGCGCGCTGGCGCATCATTATTTCGGCGGCAAGGATCAGATTTTTCTGGCGGCGATGCGTCAGATCCTTTCGGATTTCGGTGATGAGGCGCGGGCCAAACTGAAGGCATCTGCTCCGGAAGGCCGGGCGCAGGCGATCATTGAGGCGTGTTTCGCCCCCTCGTGTTTCACACCTGACGTGATCGCTGCGTGGATGACCTTCTATGTTCTGGCGCAAACCAATGATGATGCACTGCGCTTGTGGCAGATCTATCAGGCACGCATCCGTTCAAACCTGATCCACGCTTTGCGCGCCAGGATGCAGGACCCGGTTGAAGCTGCTGAAAACATGATTGCTCTTATTGACGGGTTGTACATCCGCGCGGCGCTCAGCGCGCCGGAAGAACCGCAACTGGCCGTGTCACACGCGAAACGCGTGCTCAACACTCTGCTCGAGGCTGAAAAATGACAAAACCGAACGTTCTGATCCTGATGGTGGATCAGCTGAACGGAACCCTCTTTCCCGACGGTCCCGCAGACTGGCTTCATGCCCCGAACTTGAAGAAGTTGGCCGAACGTTCGACCCGGTTTGCAAACGCATACACGGCGTCGCCGCTCTGCGCGCCGGGGCGGGCCAGCTTTATGTCCGGTCAATTGCCTTCGCGCACAGGCGTCTATGACAACGCAGCTGAGTTCCGCAGCGACATCCCCACTTACGCACACCATTTGCGCCGGGCCGGGTACTATACCTGCTTGTCTGGCAAGATGCATTTTGTCGGTCCTGATCAGATGCACGGGTTCGAAGATCGTCTGACCACCGACATCTATCCGGCCGATTTTGGCTGGACCCCGGATTATCGAAAACCGGGCGAGCGGATCGACTGGTGGTACCACAATATGGGTTCTGTCACCGGTGCGGGTGTGGCCGAGATATCAAACCAGATGGAGTATGACGACGAGGTTGCCTATAACGCCAAGGCCAAGCTCTATGATCTGGCGCGCGGTAAGGATAATCGTCCGTGGTGCGTGACCGTCAGCTTCACGCATCCCCACGATCCATACGTCGCCCGCCGCAAGTACTGGGATCTGTACGAGGATTGTGAGCATCTGCTGCCCGAGGTCGCTGATATCGGCTACGACAATCAGGACCCACACGCCAAGCGTATCTTCGACGCCAATGACTGGCGCAGTTTTGACATCACCGAAGAAGACATCCGCAAATCCCGCCGCGCCTATTTTGCCAATATCTCCTATCTGGATGACAAGATCGGTGAGATCCTCGAAGTGCTGGAAACCACCCGGCAAGAGGCGATCATTCTCTTCGTCTCGGATCACGGCGATATGCTGGGCGAACGCGGCTTGTGGTTCAAAATGAACTTCTATGAAGGTTCAGCGCGTGTTCCCTTGATGATTTCATCCCCCGATCTGCCTTCAGGCCGGATCGACACTCCGGTGTCTACTATCGACGTAACGCCAACCCTTGGGGCATTGGCAGGGGTCGATATGGATGAAATTGCACCGTGGACGGATGGTGAAAACCTTGTGCCTCTTGCGCAGGGGGGCGAGCGCACCGCGCCGGTAGCGATGGAATACGCGGCAGAGGCATCTTATGCGCCGCTGGTCTCGTTGCGCTATGGCAAGTGGAAATACAACCGCTGCGCGTTGGACCCTGATCAGTTGTTTGATCTTGAGGCCGACCCTCACGAAATGACCAATCTGGCAGACAGCCCCGAACATGCAGGTACGCTTCAAACCTTGCGCGCAAAATCCGAAGCCCGCTGGGATCTGGATCGTTTTGACGCCGAAGTCCGAGCCAGCCAGGCAAGGCGCTGGGTCGTCTATGAGGCGCTGCGCCAGGGTGGATATTACCCGTGGGATTACCAGCCGCTGCAAAAAGCATCGGAACGCTACATGCGCAATCACATGGATCTGAACGTCGTCGAGGAAAACGCCCGCTTCCCGCGCGGCGAATAACCTCGTCATCTTTTCGAAAATACTCCCGCCGGAGGCATCCA
The DNA here is from genome assembly GCF_013111185.1 of Ruegeria sp. HKCCD7303. Taxonomy (GTDB): domain Bacteria; phylum Pseudomonadota; class Alphaproteobacteria; order Rhodobacterales; family Rhodobacteraceae; genus Ruegeria. The sequence goes on from NZ_WVRE01000004.1 coordinate 138,956, forward strand.
GCCTTCTCGGCGGGGCAGGAGTTATGGAAATGGAAGCAGATTTTGTCATCGTTGGCGCCGGCTCTGCCGGATGCGCAATGGCATATCGTCTGAGCGAGGCAGGGGCCTCGGTTCTGGTGATCGAACATGGCGGCACCGATGCGGGGCCGTTCATCCAGATGCCAGCGGCGCTGAGCTATCCGATGAACATGTCGCGCTATGACTGGGGCTATCAATCCGAGCCTGAGCCGCAACTGAACAATCGCCGTCTGGCCTGTCCGCGCGGCAAGGTGATAGGCGGTTCGTCCTCGATCAACGGAATGGTTTATGTGCGCGGCCATGCGCGCGATTTCGACACCTGGGCCGAGATGGGTGCAGACGGGTGGTCCTATGCTGACGTACTGCCCTATTACAAGAGAATGGAAAGCTGGCATGATGGCGGCCATGGCGGGGATCCGTCGTGGCGCGGTACAGATGGCCCGCTGCATGTTTCGCGCGGTCCACGTGAAAACCCCCTGTTTAAGGCGTTTGTGGATGCCGGCCGGCAAGCCGGATACCAGGTTACGGGCGACTATAACGGCGAAAAGCAGGAAGGTTTTGGCCCGATGGAGCAGACCGTCTGGAAAGGACGGCGTTGGTCCGCAGCAAATGCCTATCTGAGACCTGCACTAAAACGCGACAATTGCGATATCGTTCGGGGTCTTGCTTCTAAAGTCGTGATGGAAAACGGTCGCGCCACAGGGGTGGAATTGATCCGTGGCGGCAAGAAAGAGGTCATTAAGGCTCGGCGTGAGGTCGTTCTGGCGGCGTCGTCGATCAACTCGCCCAAGCTGTTGATGTTGTCCGGAATCGGCCCGGCAGCGCATCTGGCTGACCATGGAATCGATATTGTGGCGGATCGTCCGGGGGTTGGCGCAAACCTGCAGGACCATCTGGAACTTTATATCCAACAAGCCTCTTTGCAGCCGATTACATTGTACAAACACTGGAACCTATTCAGTAAAGGTCTGATCGGTGCGCAATGGCTGTTTACCAAGACGGGTTTGGGGGCGTCGAACCAGTTCGAAAGTGCAGCCTTTATCCGATCGAAACCTGGTGTTGAGTACCCTGACATTCAGTATCATTTCCTGCCCATGGCAGTGCGTTATGACGGGCAGGCAGCAGCGGAAGGCCACGGGTTCCAGGCGCATGTCGGTCCGATGCGGTCTCCGTCGCGTGGATCTGTGACGCTGCGATCCGCTGAAGCTGCGGATGCGCCAGTCATAAAGTTCAATTACATGAGCCACGAAAAGGATTGGGAAGATTTCCGGACCTGTATCCGTTTAACGCGCGAAATCTTTGGTCAGGACGCGTTCGAACCCTATGCCGGCAAGGAAATCCAACCGGGCGCTTCTGTGCAATCAGACGAAGAACTGAACGGCTTTATCGCGGAGCATGCGGAAAGCGCCTATCATCCTTGCGGTACCTGCCGAATGGGGCGAGCGGATGACAAAAACGCAGTGGTCGATCCCGAAGGTCGTGTGATTGGGGTAGAGGGGCTGCGCGTTGCCGACAGTTCTATCTTTCCGCAAATTACCAACGGCAATCTTAACGCGCCGTCGATCATGGTGGGAGAGAAAGTGTCGGATTCCCTGTTGGGCAAAGACCCGTTGCCCAAAGCCAATGACCGGCCTTGGATCCACCCGAACTGGGCAACGGCACAGCGTTAACCTTTTGACATGCCCCCGCTTGAATACGCGTGATTTCAGGCGCATATCGGGGACATGTTAAGAATTTGTTTAGCTTTTGTTCTCTTTCTGCCATCTGTCGCGTTGGCCGCACAACGATTTATGGGGCAGATTCACGTGATCGACGCCGATACATGGGGTGTGGGCGGAGTCCGGGTTCGGTTGCATGGCATTGATGCCCCCGAGATAGATCAATCCTGTCATGACACCGAAGGTTCTCGCTGGCCATGTGGTGCGTGGGTTACGCAGGTCGTTCGGCAGAGGTATCAGGGTAAAACAGCGACTTGTGTGCCATTGGACCGGGATCGCTATGGCCGGGTTGTCGCAAAATGCACGTCGGGTGGGCAGGATGCAGCAGATCAACTGGTGCGGCAGAGCCTAGCCTTTGCCTGCCTCAAATATTCCAGTGCCTACGCCAGCGTTGAGAGGGACGCAAAAAGCCGAAAATTGGGGCTTCATCAGCAGTATATTCAAGTGCCTTGGGTGCACAGGGCGGCGGGAAAGTCACGATCGACAGTGAGTTGTCGGATCAAAGGGAATATCTCTGCGAAAGGGGACCGAATTTTTCACGTACCGGGCCAAAATTTTTATGCCAAAACTGAGATTGATATGTCCAGGGGCGAACACTGGTTTTGTTCTGCCGCTGAGGCTCGCGCTGCGGGATGGCGCGCGTCTCAGCGATGAAATTTGCGTCAAATTGATCCGCGTCAAAGCGAGCGCCGCCGGACGCATCTACGACTCATTTGCAACAACTAATTATGGAGCGAACAGGTATGTCCCACACCCCGCATGAACTGGCAGAAGAGTTCCCGGACAAAGTAGAACTGATGAGCCAGCTCAAACAGTCGGACGCGCATTTTGCCCGGCTTGCTGATGAGTATCACGAAATCAATCGCGTGGTGCATCGGGCAGAAACCAATGTTGAACCGATGGAGGAATTGGCCGAAGTGGATTTGCGCAAGAAGCGGGCAGCGTTGAAAGACGAAATCTGGGCGATCTTGTCCAAAGCCTAAGCCAAAAGGCGGGGGCTCTGCCCCCGTCGCGGCCTTGGCCGCGATTCCCCCGAGGTATTTCTGGCCAGATGAAGATCAGGTGACTTCGTAGGGCAGAGTGCCGCGTAAATCGGTGTCGATGCTGAGGCGACGTTCCAGGGGCGGGACCGAGCGCTGGTGGCAGGTTTGCCGTTCGCAGATGCGGCAAGATATGCCAATCGGTTCGTAAGAACTGGCATTGTTGATATCGAGGTTGTCGGCGTAGACAAGCGCCGGAGCATGCCGAACCTCGCACCCCAAGGCAATCGCATAGCGCCGGACAGGCGCGCCGAATGACCCGCCGGATTTCGATACATCTCGCGCAAGCGAAATATAGCGAACTCCATCTGGCGTTTCCGCCAATTGCCGAAGAAAATGCCCTGGTGTTTCAAAGGCCCGATGCACGTTCCACAAGGGGCATGCGCCGCCAAATCGCGCGAATTGAAGACGGGTGGCCGAGTGCCGCTTGGTGATCGTGCCAGCCTGATCCACGCGAACGAAAAAGAATGGGATACCTTTTGCTCCGGGGCGTTGTAGCGTCGATAGCCTATGGGCAATCTGCTCGATAGAAGCGCCAAATCGATTGCTCAGCAGTTCCAGATCGTGGCGCTCCTCTTGCGCGGCGGTCAAGAAGGTCGAATAAGGCATCAAAGACGCGCCGGCGAAATAGTTGGCCAGTCCAATCTTTGCAATTGACCGGGCCTCTTCGCTTTGAAACTTTGCAAAATCCAACGTTGCTTCCAGCAGCTTGTCCTGGCTGATCAAAGCAACCTGTAACAGCAATTGAAACACTTGGGTTTGCGGCGCAGCGCGCGAGGACAGGCGGAGAATCTTGCTTTCAGAATCGTATCTGCGCAGGGGGTCCATGTCTGAAAAAACGACCTGAATACCGCGTTCTGAAAGGCTGTTCAGGGCGGCCTGCCGAATCCCGCCGGGCCCGTCTGCCCGGTTGGAAAACAATTCTGCTGCCCTGTCCACGGCGTCGATATAGTTGTCGCAATAATGAAAGAAATCCCGCACCTCTTCCCACGGGCTGGCCTGAATGCGGGCATCTTCCCGACCCAGTGCTTCGTCCAGTGAGGCCAGGCGCTCGTGAGTTTGGCGGTAGGTTTTGTGTAATTCGATGAATGCGCGGGCCAAAGCGGGGGCGTTCGAGGCGGTCAGGCGCAAATCGGCCAGCGGAGGTTGAATGTCGGCAAACACCGGGTCGGCCAATGCCTCGCGCATGTCGGAGACAAGGCGTTCGCTATCGCCTGTGCTGAGTTCGGTCACGTCCATGCCGAATTCTTGCGCCAGAGCCAAAACAACCGTTGTTGAAATCGGTCTGTTGTTGTTCTCCATCTGGTTCAGGTAAGGCAAGGAAACACCCAGCTTGGCTGCGAATTCCCGCTGGGTCAGGGTCAGTCGTGTGCGCATCTCGCGCAGCTTTGCACCCGCATAGAGTTTTTGAGTCGCCATTGAGGGCCTTTGCAAGTTTTCTAAAATCGAAGTCTAACTTTGCAAACCTATCCATGCAAGCTGTCAGAGCCCCAATTGCCGTTCGCGTCGGATGACGGCCGCTATGGCGCAAATGGCCAGCAGGGCGGTTGTCAACATCAGCCACAACAGTGGCATTGCGCCGGTTTCGTGGGTCAGCAGTGCGCCTGCCAAGGCGCTGAGGCCTGCACCGCCGCCCAACATGATTGCACCACTCAGCCCTGACGCGGTCGCCGCCAGATGTGGGCGAACTGATAGGGCGCCCGATGTTGCATTGGGAATAACCATGCCGTTGCCCACACCTACAAAGGTCATAAGTCCAAAAAAACTGAGCGCCGTGCCGCTACCTGCCAGAAAAAGCAGGGCTGACAGTGCGACGCCGAAGGCGTTCAACAGGCTGCCCCAAAGCACCATGCGATTTACACCAATCCGTACGGAGTATCGCCCGCTGATGAAGTTCCCTGCAAAATATCCGACGGCCGGCGCGCCAAAATAGATACCGACCTGAGCAGCGCTCAACCCAAATAATTCCGTTCCGATGAACGGAGCGCCGCCCAGATAGGCAAAGAAGGCCCCTGACGAGAAGGCGCAGGCCAGTGAATACCCCCAGAAGCGGGGCGAGGTTAGCAACTCGGGGTATTCTTTGAATTGCTGTACGAGCGACTTCCCGCTTTTCGCTGCAGTTTCGCCGAAATCCGTGAATGTAAGGAACAAGGTTAAAGCGCCGATGGCAAATGGCAGCCAGAAATTGGCCTTCCAGCCGAGCGTCTCTTCCAGAATGCCGCCTATGGCAGGGCCGATCATGGGGACCACAGCCATACCCATGGTCACATACCCGATCATTGACGCAGCCTGATCCTGATCGTACATGTCGCGTACTGCGGCGCGACTGAGAACCATACCCACCACCACAACCGCCTGGCACATCCTGAAAACCAGAAAGATCTCGGCGTTGGGCGCGTAAATGCATCCCAGGGTCGCCAGCAGGAACAGCGCAAGACCCCAAAGCAGAACGGGTCTGCGACCTGCCTTGTCAGCGAGCGGTCCGATCACAATTTGCAGAATGGCGTTAATCAGCAGGTACAAAGCAATCGACAGCTGCATAACCTTGTAATCGGTTTCGAAATACAGCGCCATGTTCGGCAGGCTTGGCAGGAAAAGGTTCATGCTCAGGGCGGACAAGCCCGAAAGCAAGACAAGCGTTGCCAATGTAGGTGGTGTGCGCGGCACGGCGCCAGAGCTGAACTGCATGGTTCACATGTATAGCCACGGAATTTCGGAATGCCAGTCGTTGCCAAAAATCAATGCGATACTTAGCTAATTTGCAGTTATCCAGATTGGTATTGCTAGTGTTTTGCAAATTTGCGGAAAAGGTCTTTGGTTGAGCAAGTCGAGCGGGTAGTGTCGCGCCAAATTTAATAGGGGATACTCGTCATGAAAGACATCCTTTCTGAGTTGGAAGACCGCCGCGGCAACGCACGACTGGGCGGTGGGCAGAGACGGATCGATGCCCAACATTCACGTGGCAAGTTGACGGCGCGTGAGCGGATCGAGTTGTTGCTGGATGAAGGCAGTTTTGAAGAATTCGATATGTTCGTCAGCCATCGCTGCACCGAATTTGGGATGGAAAACCAAAAGCCTGCAGGTGACGGGGTTGTCACCGGCTGGGGCACGATCAATGGCCGTATGGTCTATGTGTTCAGTCAGGATTTCACCGTCTTTGGTGGATCGCTTTCGGAAACCCACGCACAGAAGATTTGCAAGATCATGGATATGGCGGTGCAGAATGGAGCACCTATCATCGGGATCAACGACTCGGGTGGGGCGCGAATCCAGGAAGGCGTTGCCTCGCTGGCAGGGTATGCCGAAGTGTTCCAGCGCAATATCACGGCGTCCGGCGTCGTTCCGCAGATCAGCGTAATCATGGGCCCCTGCGCCGGTGGCGCGGTTTACAGCCCGGCGATGACCGACTTCATCTTCATGGTCAAAGATTCGTCTTACATGTTTGTGACCGGTCCCGACGTTGTCAAAACCGTCACCAACGAGGTCGTGACGGCCGAGGAACTGGGTGGTGCTTCGACACATACCAAGAAGTCTTCGGTTGCGGATGCGGCGTTTGAGAACGATGTCGAGGCTTTGGCAGAAGTCCGTCGACTGGTGGATTTCCTGCCGCTCAATAACCGCGAGAAACCCCCGGTGCGCCCCTTCTTTGACGAGCCCGACCGGCTTGAGCCGTCGCTGGACACTTTGGTTCCGGACAATCCCAACACGCCCTACGACATGAAAGAGCTCATTACCAAGATTGCGGATGAGGGCGACTTTTACGAGATCCAGGAAGACTTTGCCAAAAACATCATCACCGGCTTTATCCGTCTAGAGGGTCAGACCGTTGGGGTCGTTGCCAACCAGCCGATGGTACTGGCGGGATGTCTGGACATTGACAGCTCGCGCAAGGCGGCGCGCTTTGTGCGTTTCTGCGATTGTTTTGAAATTCCGATCCTGACATTTGTGGATGTTCCGGGCTTCCTGCCGGGCACGCAGCAGGAATATAGTGGTGTGATCAAACATGGCGCGAAGCTGCTTTATGCCTATGGCGAGGCGACAGTGCCCAAAGTGACCGTGATCACGCGAAAAGCCTATGGCGGTGCTTATGTGGTTATGGCGTCCAAGCACCTGCGCGGTGATTTCAACTATGCCTGGCCTACAGCCGAAATCGCTGTGATGGGTGCAAAAGGCGCAACTGAAATCATTCACCGTGCTGACCTCGGAAATGCGGAAAAGACAGCACAGCACGTCGCGGATTACGAAGATCGGTTTGCGAATCCCTTTGTTGCGGCCGAGCGCGGCTTTGTCGATGAGGTGATCATGCCTCAATCGACCCGCCGCCGCGTGTCCCGGGCATTTGCCAGTCTGCGAGGTAAGCAGCTGAAGAACCCTTGGAAAAAGCACGACAATATCCCGCTGTGATCAATCCGGGGCAGCGCAGCCTGCCCTGGTGTTCCTTCACGCCGTCCGGCTGAAGTTTGGGCGAATATTGCCCAAAATTGAGGCGGAATTGACAAGAATCGGCAAATAGTTGAATGATCCGACCCGTTAGACATAGATCAGCGCAGTTCAAAAGCACTGCGCGCGCGATCCCGGAAGGAGGAGCTTGCCCTTGGCGAGTCCGGGGTCGCGCCATTTGTCTGATGTTCAGTGCGCTCTGTTCTCCGGGTCTTGCTCAATCAGATGCGCCGTTGCCGGTACCCTCGGGCCAACCTGTGCATTTGGATGACGTTCTGCTTGATAACAATCCGGGCGAGTTGTGGGTGCGCTTTCGTTTCATTGCGCCAAGGATCGGCGGGACGGTAGGGCGGATCACTTATGATGTGGCGTCCAAGGATATGGAGCACTTGTGCCAAATTCTGGCGGTTCCCTATGTGGCGGAACATGAGCTGCAGCCTGCGCGGGTTGTCATTTCGTTGTCGGACAGACCGCTGGAATTTGGCGATGTCGCCCCGGACGCGACGCAATTTTTTGAAGCCTACCGGCTGGAGCAGTCCCGGTGTATCTGGGAGGGGCTTTGATCATGAACTTTTCCCGTCATGAAGTCAGAGCATCTCAGACCAACGGTGCGGCTTTGGAGGTGCGCAACATGATTCCATCCCTTTTCGGGCATGATTTGTCCTTGTCTGTACGTGTTAAGCCGGGGGTGCTGACATGTTGAAGCATCGTGGCTTCCCCGGTCGCCTGACCGGTACGGATTTTCAGTTCACCATTCGTCGCGCCAATCCAAAAGGTGTGACGCCTCTGACCCGTCGGGAACGGTTTCGCGATCGCAGGCCTGCTGACAAGCGCGCAGATACCGCGTTCATGGAAGCGCTTTGGGTTCATTTCGGTGATCAGCCGTTCGAACGGGGCAACCTGGATGCAGGTCGCCTGAGCTGGTTGTTCGGGCGCGAGGTGGTTCCTGCAGAGGATCCGTTTGATCCGGCCAGTTATGATGCACTTTTGGTCATTGATGTGGATGCGGCTCGCGCATCCTTTCCTGATGTCATCGACGAGTTGGGCTGATTTTGACATTGGCTACCGCATATCAGAGAGCCGAACCCGGTGTTGCGGCGATCCTGCCCAAAGCCGGGCAGGATCTATGTGCGGTGTCAGAAGTTCAGCTGAGCGGCAAGCTGAACGCGATTGCCATCAAAGGTACGGCCGGTGGACGCGTCGTTCCGCTCACCATAGATGTACTCGGCGCTGAGGGTCAGATTGTCGGTCGCCTTGTAGAACGCGTTGACGTGGATCGTTTCCAGCTCGGTGAAGGACAATGTGCCGGTCGAGGTGGGAAGGTCATAATCTTCGCGACCATATGCAATGCCGACATTCCACTTCGGACTCAGGTCTTGTCTGAACTCGATAGTGTAGCCGTCAACATCATTCGCCTGACCTCCGACAATCGCATCTCCAATGCCGACGAGGTATGGGCCAAGGGCCTCACCCGTTACATAGTTGACCTGGAACAGCCCGCCTTGCCACGGGCGTACCGAGGCAGAGGCAGTAAAGCCTGTTTGGTCAACTTCAACACTGCCGGAATTGGCTTTGCCGTAAAGCACCGCACCGCGTGCGATGTAGGTGCCGTCGTTGTATTCCGCCGAGGCCGTGAGGACCGGATCGTCAGAGTTCGAACCGCTGACATTTTCTTCGACCGAAACGGCAAACTGAGCATTGCTTCCAAGCTGTACAGTGTAACGCAGCTGCGGAACACGGGCGAAGGCGATGCCGACCGGGCCGTTGAATTCGACCGAGGTAGGATAGGAATCAAGCGGTTGGAAGTTGGTCCAGTACTGACCGATCAGGTACTGGTCCCCGATCGTGATGTTTGCGTGACGCACACGCAGCTCAGCGGTACCACCCGAGCCGAACAAGTCAAGTTCCAACTGCCCGCCGATGTCTCCGATTCCGCTTGGCGTCGAGGTGCGCAATCCGATCCGCGATTGGCGCACCGTGGCGCCAAAGGTGCCATCAGTCGCGGCAGAAGGTTCACCGATGACGTTCACGAAGGCTGTGTCGCCCTGATCGAATTCGAAGTCATAGAAGAAATCGGCCTTGACGTAACCGTAAACGTCCAAAGTGGTGTTACCGATCCGAAAATCTCCGTCGGCGGTGCTGTTATTCGCGGATTCCAGCGCCTCGACCCTCGCGCGCAGTGCGTCGAGCTCGGCTTGGGTCTGGGCTTCCTGAGCATAAGCAAGGGTGCTGGTCACACTGAGTGCAGAGGCAGCAAGCAGGAGTGCCTTCAGTCTTGTAGTCGTCATGTGGGTATTTCCTTGTGTGCGAGTGTGCAAACCCAACGTTTCACGCGTTCAGTAGCGACGGAAATCACAAGGGTGAGACGAAAAACTATAATTTTCTCAAGGAATTGTGTGGCTGAAGCTAAGAAAAATCACGACTGGGTGAACCGATCTGTCAACCATATGAATCCAAATACGATTTTGCTTATCAAAAAAGTGTCATGCCGTGATGCCGCGTGTGTAAAGCTTCTGTGCGAGGAGCCGGTTTGTAACAGAAATTTGACGGGCAAGATGGCTTCGCTATCCGTGGGTCGTAAAAGAGGTTTCGGCGCAAACTTGCGCGAGGTCTCGCTGCATGGGCAGATTCCAGCCGAGACAACGCGCAGAAACAATGCTGTGTTTTCTGGTGAGATTGTGGCGTGCAAGGTGAACGAGCCGTGCGGCTCTACTTTGCCTGCGCCGCACGTGCACCTACTATTCCGTACCCCTTCCTCACGCGGGCAGGCTTGTGTTCCCCACAAAGACCTGTCCGCGTTTTTCTTTTTGCGAGAACGCGGCGAACAAAGGCAAAAACCTGCACAAATTCTGCCTGTACACTCTTTGATATTGAATAACAGTCTGCGTTTCGCGCATCTGACGCCCAACAAACCAAGAAACCAAAAAGGGCAGATATCATGCGAATCTCACGGCTCATCTTTGTTGCGACGATCTGCGCGGGCTTGGCTGCGTGCGGCGACACCACAGGCGAACAGGCTATCCTGGGTGGTGGGGCCGGCGCTGTCGGCGCAGCCGTCCTCAATGCCGACCCGCTTTTCGGCGCGGCCGTCGGCGCAGCGGGCAACGTGCTTTACTGCAAAACGCAGAACACCTGTAACTAACGCATCATTTTGGGGGCGCCTTTCGTCCCGTCCGTCATCGCGCATCACGCCGTCGCGGGGATCGTTCCCTGCGGCGGCGTTTTGCGTTTCCAGAACACCAAGCCAAAGGACGTTCCATGTTCAATAAGATCCTGATCGCCAACCGGGGCGAGATCGCCTGCCGGGTCATCAAAACCGCCCGCAAAATGGGTATCGGCACAGTTGCCATTTATTCGGACGCGGACAAGAACGCGCTGCATGTGTCGATGGCAGATGAAGCCGTGCACATTGGGCCGCCGCCAGCCAATCAGTCTTACATCGTGATCGACAAGGTCATGGACGCTATCCGCCAAAGCGGTGCACAGGCCGTTCACCCTGGTTATGGCTTCCTGTCGGAAAATGCCAAATTCGCCGAAGCGCTGGAAGCCGAAGGCGTGGCCTTTGTCGGCCCCCCGAAAGGCGCGATCGAAGCGATGGGCGACAAGATCACCTCGAAGAAAATTGCTCAGGACGCAAATGTTTCGACGGTTCCAGGCTACATGGGCTTGATCGAAGATGCGGATGAGGCGGTCAAAATCTCGAATGAGATAGGTTATCCGGTCATGATCAAGGCCAGCGCCGGGGGCGGTGGTAAAGGCATGCGGATCGCGTGGAACGACGAAGAAGCGCGCGAGGGCTTCCAGTCGTCCAAGAACGAGGCCGCGAACTCGTTCGGGGATGACCGGATTTTTATCGAGAAATTCGTCACCCAGCCGCGCCACATCGAAATTCAGGTTTTGTGTGACAGCCACGGAAACGGGATCTATTTGGGCGAGCGCGAATGCTCGATCCAGCGCCGGAATCAGAAAGTAGTGGAAGAGGCACCGTCGCCATTTCTTGATGAAGCAACCCGTAAGGCGATGGGCGAACAAGCTGTGGCCTTGGCCAAGGCCGTGGGTTATTCCAGCGCAGGTACGGTGGAATTCATCGTCGATGGGGAAAAGAACTTCTACTTCCTCGAAATGAACACCCGCCTGCAGGTGGAACACCCGGTCACTGAGCTGATCACAGGCGTTGATCTGGTGGAACAAATGATCCGCGTGGCCGCTGGTGAGCCATTGTCGATCACGCAAGACGACGTGACGCTGACTGGCTGGGCGATTGAAAACCGCCTGTATGCGGAAGATCCCTATCGCAACTTCCTGCCCTCGATTGGCCGTCTGACCCGTTATCGCCCACCGCAAGAGGTTGCGGCTGGTCCGATGCTGGTCAACGGCAAATGGCAGGGCGACGCGCACGAAGGTGAAGCGGCAGTGCGCAACGATACCGGCGTCTACGAGGGCGGCGAGATCAGCATGTATTACGACCCGATGATTGCAAAACTCTGCACCTGGGCACCGACCCGCGAAGCCGCGATTGAGGCGATGCGCGTTGCCCTGGACAGTTTCGAGGTTGAAGGCATTGGTCACAACTTGCCGTTCCTGTCTGCTGTGATGGACCACCCGAAGTTCATCAGTGGTGACATGACCACGGCTTTCATTGCCGAAGAATATCCCGATGGGTTTGAGGGCGTATCCTTGCCCGAAGATGACCTGCGCCGGATCGCGGCGTCCTGTGCGGCCATGCACCGTGTGGCCGAAATCCGCCGCACCCGCGTGTCGGGTCGGATGGACAATCATGAACGCAAAGTTGGCAAACGCTGGGTTGTATCGCTGGAAGGTCACGAATTGCCGGTTCAGGTGAACGCTGACAAAGAAGGTGCAACCGTCAAGTTCGAAGATGGCTCGACCCTGCGTGTGGCCTCGGATTGGACGCCGGGTGATCAACTGGCCGTATTAGATGTCGATGGCAGCCCGTTGGTTCTGAAGGTGGGCAAGGTTTCGGGCGGGTTCCGCATTCGCAACCGGGGGGCCGATTTGAAGGTTCTGGTGCGCCGTCCGCGTCAGGCAGAGCTGGCCAAACTGATGCCAGAAAAACTGCCGCCGGATACCTCGAAAATGCTGCTGTGCCCGATGCCAGGCCTGGTCGTGAAGATCGACGTGGAAGTCGGGCAAGAGGTACAGGAAGGTCAGGCGTTGTGCACGATTGAGGCGATGAAGATGGAGAACATCCTGCGCGCCGAGAAGAAGGGCACTGTTGCCAAGATCAATGCTGGTCCCGGCGACAGCCTTGCCGTAGACGAAGTGATCATCGAGTTCGAATGATCATGAAGACGCTTTCGACACATCTTCCAAAGGCTCCGGCGTGCCACGCCGGAGGCCGTGGAGGTGTCGAAAGTGTTCAGCCACCCTCGCGCCGTTCGCGGATTTCGCGCTCACGCAGGGGTGTCTTGTCGATTGATCGGCCGATCTCGCGAACGCTCCAAGGGGAGGGTTTGCGTAGTTTCACCACGCCGTCTTTGTCGACAAACACCATCTGGAACCCGCGCGGGCGCAGTTGCGCCCTGATCGGGGATTTCGCTGACGGGTCGGTATCAGTCAAGACCACGACGTCCCGGTCACGCATGGCCTGTTCGCCATCCAATAGCATGTCGATCTGTTGTTGGAATCGCGGGTCGGCTGGCGTGTCTGCAAAGACAACGATAGGGCGGTTGACCCATAGAAAATCGCTGAGTTCGCTGTCGCCTGCCGGGCGAACAAAGCTGTCATCTGATGGTGCCGTGCCGTCCGCCGCCCAAGCGGCCAGCGGGATTAGTGCCGAGAAAACAAAGGCAAGCGTGCGAGTCATGTGGCCTCCTGTTCTTTCGAATATAGCCCCTGTCTCCGCGATTGCGACTGACGATTTACGCAGAACACTCAAAATTTTGCGCTTGCGCCCCGACGCAATTGTCAAGCGCATGACCTAAATGCGGACGTTTTGCGACGGCCGCCACCCGAATTGACGAGAGGAAATCGAAATGACCGACACGAAGGACTGGAAAGCGCTGGCCGAGAAAGAGCTGCGCGGACGTCCGTTGGACGATCTGACCAAGGAAACGCTGGAAGGCATCGCCGTCAAACCACTTTATACGCAAGAAGATACAGCAGATCTGCCGCATATGGGCTCGCTGCCGGGCTTTGGCCCGTTTACGCGCGGGGTGAAGGCGACGATGTATGCCGGTCGTCCGTGGACGATCCGCCAGTATGCGGGCTTTTCGACAGCCGAGGAGTCAAACGCCTTCTACCGCCGCAACCTGGCAGCAGGTCAGCAGGGTGTCTCAGTCGCTTTCGATCTGGCCACGCACCGTGGTTATGACAGTGATCACCCGCGTGTTGTAGGCGATGTGGGCAAGGCCGGTGTGGCCATCGACAGCGTGGAAGACATGAAGATCCTGTTCGATGGTATTCCGCTGGATAAGGTCTCGGTCTCGATGACCATGAACGGTGCGGTGGTTCCGATCCTGGCCAGTTTCATCGTTGCGGGGGAAGAGCAGGGCCATGACAAATCGGTGCTGTCCGGCACTATTCAGAACGACATTCTGAAAGAGTTCATGGTGCGCAACACCTATATCTATCCGCCCGAGCCGTCGATGCGGATCATTTCGGACATCATCGAATACACCTCGAACGAGATGCCGAAATTCAACTCGATCTCGATCTCGGGCTATCACATGCAGGAGGCCGGGGCGAACCTGGTGCAGGAATTGGCCTACACGCTGGCTGATGGGCGTGAATACGTCCGGGCCGCGACAGAGGCCGGAATGGATGTGGACAAGTTCGCGGGTCGTCTGTCGTTCTTCTTTGCCATCGGCATGAACTTCTTCATGGAGATCGCCAAACTGCGCGCGGCGCGGACCCTATGGCATCGCGTGATGACCGAATTCGGTGCAAAATCCGAGCGATCAAAGATGTTGCGCACTCATTGCCAGACCTCGGGCGTGTCGTTGCAGGAGCAAGATCCCTATAACAACGTGATCCGCACAGCCTATGAAGCGATGAGCGCGGTTCTGGGCGGCACCCAGTCGCTGCACACCAATGCTCTGGACGAGGCGATTGCGCTGCCGACGGACTTTTCGGCCCGCATCGCGCGGAACACCCAGTTGGTGTTGCAGGAAGAGACCGGTGTGACTGATGTGGTCGATCCCTTGGCGGGCTCCTACTATGTCGAAAGCCTGACCAATGAACTGGTCGAAAAAGCCTGGGCGCTGATGCAAGAGGTCGAAGAAATGGGCGGTATGACCAAGGCCGTCGCCTCGGGTATGCCCAAGCTGCGCATTGAAGAAAGCGCCGCGCGCCGTCAGGCCATGATCGACCGGGGCGACGAGGTGATCGTCGGTGTCAACAAATACCGCAAGGAGCAGGAAGATCCGATCGACATTCTGGATGTCGACAACGTTGCGGTGCGCGAAGCACAGGTCGCGCGACTGGAACGTATCCGCGCAACCCGCGATGAGGCCGCGTGTCAGGCTGCGCTGGACGCGCTGACCAAGACCGCTCAAGAGGGTGGAAACTTGCTGGCCGCCGCGGTTGAGGCCGCCCGCGCCCGCGCATCCGTAGGAGAGATCAGCATGGCAATGGAAAAAGAGTTCGGCCGCCACCGTGCCGAAGTGAAAACCCTGGCCGGTGTGTATGGCGCGGCCTACGAAGGTGACGAAGGCTTTGCCGCGATCCAGAAGTCCATTGAAGAGTTTGCCGAAGCTGAAGGGCGTCGCCCTCGTTTGCTGGTGGTCAAGATGGGACAGGACGGTCACGACCGGGGTGCCAAGGTCATCGCCACGGCCTTTGCCGATATTGGTTTTGACGTCGATGTTGGGCCTTTGTTCCAGACACCTGCCGAGGCCGCGCAGGACGCGGTGGACAATGACGTGCATGTGGTCGGGATTTCCTCGCAAGCCGCCGGGCACAAGACGCTAGCCCCGCAGTTGGTCGAAGAGCTCAAGAAAGCCGGGGCAGAGGATATTATCGTCATCTGCGGTGGCGTGATTCCGCAGCAGGATTACCAGTTCCTCTACGATCACGGCGTAAAAGCGATCTTTGGGCCGGGCACCAATATTCCCGAAGCCGCGCAGGACATCCTGCGTCTGATCAACGAAGCGCGGGGCTAAACAGTGGCCAAGATTTTTCGTCGAAAAATCTTGTGATCTCGCGCCGATGGCGGAAACATGCGACCAGACCTGATTGGGTCTGGTCGAATTGTTTTTAGGAGGGGCGCATGTTGCTCGATCATCTGGCCGTTGCAGGCGAAACGCTGGAAGAAGCATCCGCACATGTCGAACAGGCTTTGGGCGTTGCGTTGCAGGCGGGCGGCAAGCACGAGAAGTTTGGTACCTATAATCGACTGCTGGGGCTCAAGGATGGTCTGTATCTTGAGGCGATTTCCATCGATCCTGACGCCCCCCAACCAGAACGAACCCGCTGGTTCGATCTGGACCGGTTTACGGGCAAACCCCGCTTGAGCAACTGGATTTGTCGCGTGCCAGACATCGAAGCCTCGCTGTCGGTGTTTCCCGATGGTATCGGGACACCGATTGATCTGACTCGTGGTGCCCTGAGTTGGCGTATGGCCGTGCCGCCGACCGGCCGACTTCCGTTTGACAACCTTTTTCCCGCGTTGATCCAGTGGCAGGGCGATCTGCACCCGGCGCAGATGTTGCAAGACAGCGGTTGCCGCCTGCGCAGGCTGGTCGTGTTCCACCCGGATGCGCTGACA
Source organism: Ruegeria sp. HKCCD7303 (assembly GCF_013111185.1). Lineage (GTDB taxonomy): Bacteria > Pseudomonadota > Alphaproteobacteria > Rhodobacterales > Rhodobacteraceae > Ruegeria. The sequence continues at coordinate 154,900 of NZ_WVRE01000004.1, forward strand.
CTGGCCACACATCTTGGCGCGTTGGACTGGGTGGTGTTCGACACTGGGCCAGCTGCCTTGCGGGCCGAGGTTGATACCCCGCACGGTCTGCGCGTGTTGGAATGAAGGTTCGCCCCGCACAGCCAGCAGATGCGCTTGCGATTGCCGAGATCGCCAATCAGATCATTCGCGAGACGCTGGTCACGTTCACCACCGATACTCGCAGCGCTGAGAGTATCGCCGAAGATATCCACGCCCGAGGTCCCGGGTTTCTGGTTGCAGAAATTGAAGGCCGCGTGGTCGGGTTTGCGACCTTTGGACCTTTCCGCTCGGGCCCGGGTTATGCGCATAGTTGCGAACACTCCATCCAATTGGCGCCTGAAGCGCGCGGCCAAGGCGTGGGCCGCGCCCTGATGGTCGCACTGGAGAAAGCTGCGCGAGCCAAGGGGGTCCACGTCTTGGTTGCTGGTATCTCATCCGCAAACCCGTCTGCTGTTGCATTCCACGCAGCGTTGGGGTTCGAACAGGTCGGGGTTATGCCTCAAATCGGTTACAAATGGGGGCAGTGGCTGGATCTTGTGCTGATGCAGAAAATTCTTTCCCCGGATTGATCTATCGCACCTGACAGTCCCGAATTGTGGCGCTAGGGTACGCCCATGTCGATTTGGACTCGCATATCAGACGCTCTTAGCGCACTTGCACAGGGCGAAAGCCTGACCGCTGTTTTTGAAAAGCTTCGCTCACCGCCTGAACGCTCGGTGGCGTTTACGATTGCCGTCATTGCGCTGGGCGCAAAAATGGCTAAGGCAGACGGGCAGGTGACGCGGGACGAGGTCACAGCCTTCCGCGACGTGTTCCAGATTGCACGCGAGGATGAGGAGGGCGCGGCGCGGGTTTTCAACATGGCGCGCACGGATGTGGCCGGGTATCAGGATTATGCCCGCAAGATCGCCCGGATGTTTTCCGAAGACAGCACCACACTGTGCGACCTGATGGAAGGGCTGTTTCACATTGCGATGGCCGACGGGTTCTATCATCCCAATGAGAATGAGTTTTTAGAAGAGGTCAGCCGCATCTTTGGCCAAACAGATGCGCAGTTTTTGGCCTTGCGTGCGCGGTTTGTGCCGGACGCACCCAACGACCCATATGTGGTTCTGGGAGTATCCCGGGATATGCCCGTGGCCGAGATCCGCAAGGTCTGGCGTCAGCTGGTGCGCGAGACACACCCGGACGCCATGATGGCACGCGGGGTCCCCGAAGAAGCGATCCGGTTGGCTGAAAAGAAGATGATCGACATTAATCGCGCCTGGGACGAGATCAACGGCGCGGCGGCCTGAGGGGATGCGGTTGGCGACCTATAATATCGAATGGTTCGCCAATCTTTTCGACAAGAATGACGCCCTTATTGTCGATGACAGCTGGTCCGGCAGGCACGATGTCACCAAAGCGCAGCAAGTTGAGGCAATTGCCAAGGTTCTAACCGCGATGGATGCCGATGCAGTGCTGATTGTCGAGGCACCGAACACCGGCAAACGACAAAATACAGTGCGTGCTTTGCAAGGCTTTGCCGAGGCATTCGAACTGCGCACCGCCGATGCGGTGATGGGCTTTGCCAATGACACACATCAGGAATTGGCACTGCTGTTTGACAGAACTGTTCTGAGCGCACGTCACGATCCAAAAGGGGGCATTGAAGACGGGTCGGCTCCTCGGTTCGACGGTGAATTCAGAATTGATCTGGATGTTGACGCGACCGAAGACATTGTTGAGTTTTCCAAACCGCCAATGGAACTGGCGCTGACGACTAAGGCAGGCAATGAAGTCAGGCTTATTGGAGCACATCTGAAATCAAAGGCGCCGCATGGGGCAGAGTCCAGGGACGAAGCGATCCGAATCTCGATTGCCAATCGTCGCAAGCAGCTAGCGCAGGCAGTTTGGTTGGCCCGAAGGGTTGAGACGCATTTAGAACAGGACGAGTCTGTCATTTTGCTGGGGGATCTGAATGACGGGCCGGGGCTGGATGAATTTGAACACCTCTTTGGGCATTCATCTGTTGAGATTTTGCTGCAGTCCGGGCTGTATGATCCGCACGCGGTCAGGGCACATGAATTTCGGCCAGGTTCGATCCCGTCCACTGCGCGCTTTGCGCGCCCCGAAGAGGGCCGATTTCTGGAGGCGCTTCTGGATTACATCATGATTTCCCAAGATTTGCGTGCCTTTGATCCCGTCTGGCGTATTTGGCACCCATTTCGGGATACTGTTTGTTGGTCTGAACCCGAAATGCGGCAAGCGCTGTTGACAGCTTCGGATCATTTTCCGGTCACTCTGGATATTGACCTGTGATCTTTGCAGCCTCTGCCCAAAGGTTTATATCAAGGCTATGAAACGGATTGTTCTGATCAGCATCGTGTTGGCATCATTTGCAATGCCAGCTTCGGCCCAAGAAGACACTGGAAAATCCCTGATGGAGCAGGGAGCCGAGTTATTTTTCGAAGGGCTGCGCAAGGAAATGGAACCGGCGCTGGATGACTTGCTTGGATTGGCGGATGAGTTCGGCCCAGCCATGCAGTCGTTCTTGCAAGAGATGGGCCCGGCGCTGGCGGAACTGGCAGCTCAGGTCAAGGATTGGAGCGCCTATGAGGCACCCGAGATCCTGCCCAATGGCGACATCATCATCCGCAAAAAGCCGGTTGAAGACCTGCCTGAACATGAAAACAAGGACGAAGAGAACCCCGAGGGCACAACTGATATCTGAGTTTGCCTCAGCCCTTGATGATCACCTGCGTTTCAGATTTCAGGGCGCTTGCCAGCGAGTTCAGGCGTGCCTCGGCCACTTCGCTGAACAAAGGTGCCGCAGCCTCGGGTAAATACAGTTCTAACTCGCGCTTTTTCGGATAGAATTTCAGGCGCCCCATATTGGCTTCGTTGTGCATCCAGAGCATTGCGCCAAATCGCATGGCTTTTCCCAGAATTTCGGCCTGCTTCTGGTCTTTCTCGTCTAGCAACTCATACAGGGGCGTAAACCGGTTGCCTTCGCGTTTGTTCTTGTAACGATGTTGCAGGGCCAACCCGATAAAGACACGCTCGGAATGTTTCAAACCCCCAAGATTGGCGCGAGTGACATTGTCAAAGCAAACCTCGGCCCGATAATCGGGATGAGCGCGCCAACTGACATCGTGCAGCAGGCACGCGGCCTGAATCAGGCGTACGCGGCTGGGCGGGGCAGATTTGAACAGCGGCATGACAAAGTCATACAAGTTGCGGCCAAAACCAGGCAGACGCGCATCCTTTGCTTCGGAAAAGCGGCTGGCTTCGATCAGGGGGTCGCGGTCCCGCAGTTCCTGCGGCATCTGTTCATACAGCAACCCTTCGCGGATGCCATAGCTCGAAATCGCGATATCCTTGGGTTTGAAGGTTCGGATCAGCCGGGCCAGAACATCCATTGCATAAGGAATCAGCGACATACGAGAGCTTGAGACCCCAGCCTCGCCACGCAGTTTTTCGTAGTCGCTTTTTTCTATGAACTTGATGGTATCGCGCACTTGTTTGGTGGTCATTCGGTATTCGTGCAGCACGTTCAGCGGATAGCCCCGCCGCAGCATGTCCAGTCGCGCAAAAGCTCGCCAACTGCCTCCGACCAGAAACAGGCGATCTCGCTGCGGACCCATCTGATCGCGCAACTCTTCCATTGTTGACTTGATATGCGCCTTTCGGGCTCGTCGCCCGCCTTTGATGTCGCGCAGCTTCAGAGGGCCTAGGGCAGAGGTCACGCGACGACCAACCTGACCATCGCCGATTTCGGCTAATTCCATGGACGAGCCGCCAATGTCGCAGATCAGGCCGTACGCACCGGGCCAGCCTAGCAACACGCCTTGTGCAGACAGACGTGCCTCTTCCGCGCCGTCGATTACGGCCACATGCAACCCGGTTTCTGCCTCGACCTGTGCACAGAAATCCGGGCCGTCTTCGGCCTCACGCACCGCAGCCGTGGCCACCACATGCAGCCCGGGCAGATCCAGATCCATCGCCAGATGCTGGAATCGCCGCAGCGCCGCCAGTGCACGGTCACGCCCGCGTGGGTTTAACCGGCCCGTCTCGGACAGGCCCGCGCCCAGTTCGCACATCACCTTTTCGTTGTAAAAATAAGCCGGCGACCGGGCTGCGCCGTCGAAGATCACCATCCGAACCGAGTTCGACCCCACATCGACCACTCCGACCCGCGACAGGGCACGTGTGCCAGGGTCGTCGAACAAAGGTTTTCCGAAAGGTCCCCAGTCCGGGATGTCGGTTTCGACGGTCTGATCCATGTGTCTTCCAGATAGTGCAGTCAGAGGATGCGAAATTGGAGCTTGCGGGTCAATCACCCGTGTCGACCTCGTCCGGGCTTGTGTTCAAAACCCGAACGGCCAATGCGCGTGTGATGTCACGCTTTTCCGCTAATGCCAGATGGTCGAGTTGCGCAACAACGTTTGCAGCGGTTTCAAACCGTCGATCCATATGTTTCACGAGATAAGCGATGACTTCGGGGCCAGGATTCAACTGACGATCCACAAACAGTTTGGCCAGCACCGCGCCCAGAAGCGCGTCGTCAGGCGGGTCCAATGCGACGTGATGGGCCCCTTCAACGCGGCTTTGAAGATCCGCCAGGGGCAGTTCCCAAAATTTCGGTGCAAGCCTGCCGGTCATTAACAAGGCATGCCCTTCGGCCAGCACCAGATTGTGCAGGTGAAACAGTGTTTTCTGCTGTTCCAAATCCCCGGCGACCATGGGTACATCTTCGACGGCGATCGGTCCTCGCGCCAGATCAGGTACGTCGTCATAGCGCAGGTCTGCTGCCTGAACGATCCGACCGCCGGTTTCAGCGGCCCAGACATGCGCCAGATGAGTTTTGCCCGCGCCCGCCGGTCCGCTCAGTACCAGCTTGTTTCCGGGCCAAGACGTGGCCGAAATCATCGCAACCGCCAGAGCATTGGAAGGCGAGACAAAGAAATCCTCACGCCCAAGCGCAGTTTTGGCGGGCAGGTCAAAGCTGAGTTGTCGGGCCATTTACTCGGTTTCCTGATCCTGACTTTCAAGACCGGTGTAAAGTCTGCTGTCCAGATACAGCGAAGTTGCAAACCGCGCCAGCACGCCAAGCGCTGCTGCGACGGGGACTGCGATCAGCATACCGACAAAGCCAAACAATGCGCCAAAGACCGAAAGCGCCAGCAGCAGCCAGACCGGGTGTAACCCTACAGAGTTGCCGACCAATTTGGGTGTCAGGAAATTCCCTTCGGTGACCTGGCCAATGGCAAATATGCCCGCTATCAAACCGATATGTGCCCAATCGCCCCAGAACTGAAACAGCGCGAGCCCAATGGCCAGCGTTCCACCAATCAAGGCGCCCAGATAAGGAATGAACGTGACCAACCCCGCAATAAAGCCTACGATCAGGCCGAATTGCAGACCCGCGAGCATCAGAGCGACCGCGTAATATGTGCCAAGGATAAGGCAAACGGTACCCATCCCGCGCACGAAAGAGGCCAAAACGGCGTCAATCTCGACCGCCAGCCGCTTGATGGTTGGGGCGTGGTCGCGTGGCAAAAGCTCTCCGATGCGAGCGATCATGCGGTCCCAGTCCAACAGCATATAGACCGCGACAACCGGTACGATGACCAGCAGAACCACAATGTTGATTGCGGACCCCAGAGAGGTCAGCACCGTCTGCAGAACATCCCCTGTCTTGGACTTCAAAGTATCGCCAAAAGATACCAACATCTGGTGCGTGCTTGATTCCCGATCCAAAAGGGACGGAAACTGTCTTTCGATAAAGCCGCGCAACTCTTTGAACAGGGCCGGCAAGACATCAACCAGGTCCAATAGCTGTGTGATCAAGGCGGGTACGACCATCAGGATTGCCAACACGAACCCCAATACGCCCACAACCGTGATGATAGCTGTGGCCGCCATGCGCGAAAGGCCAAGCCGCTCAAGCCTATCCGCGACAGGATCAAGGAAGTAGGCAATGGCCCCGCCGATCACAAACGGCAGCAGGACGTCTCCCAAGGCCCAGAGGATCAACGCAAAAACCGCAGCGGCGAAGCCCCAGTATCTTAGTTGATCCTTAACCGGCAATGCCATCGCGATCCCCTTTTGGCAGGTCATTGACGGTGTTCTTGGCGTATCAAGCCCCGTGATGCAAGCGCTTCATGTGGCCTGAAATTGCGGCGGTTAGTCCTGTAGCGTCCCCAGTTCCGGCGTGTCCTCGTCTGCGGCTTCATCAGGCCAATTGGTACGCCAGATTTCTGCAGACCAATGTCCGCAATGGACAGCAGGTCGGTCGAAACCAGGTAGCGTGGGCAGCAACGGCTGGACAATAACATCGTGGCGGGGGACGGCGAAGTAAGGGAAAGAGTATCGCTCTTTGCCTGACCGGTTTACCACCCGATGTGGTGTGGATTTCAATCGCCCGCCTGACCATAGCTCTAGCATATCGCCAATGTTGACCACAAAGCCGCCGGGTGGGCAATCCGGTGTGATCCATCCACCGTCACGCGTTTGAACCTCAAGTCCACCCACCGGATCAGGGGCGATGATGGTCAGTGCGTCCGTGTCTTTGTGCGGATGGATGCCATAGCCCGTTTCATCGTCTGCCTGCGGCGGGTAGTGCAGAAGGGTCATGTTGGTCATAGGGTTCTGAAACGCACTGCGCAGAGCGTCGGGCTTCAAACCCAGACCGTTTTCTAATGCGCCGAGCAACAGATCGGTAACGCGATCCAGTTGGGCCCAATAGTCCAGAATGGTCGCCTTGGCACTTGGCACCTCATCCGGCCAGAGGTTTGGTCCGTACAGAGCACAATCCGCACGTATCGGCGCGTCTTCTGCAACCTCGTGGTGCAGCTTGTACCCTTCATATTTGTCGGCCTTGCCCGAGCCATCGTTGGGAGTGAAGAACCCCATGGGAATATAGCCGCGATAGTTTTCGCGGGTGATGGCCTGATCCCATTTGCGCGACTCATCGATGGCAAAGATGTCTCGGGTCGTTCGTCTGACTTGATCAACGGTTTCCCGAGTCACGCCTGTCCCGGTGATGGACAGGAACCCGATCCCGGTACAAGCCTCAAGGATGTGTTGCACCGTTGCTTCGTATGCATCGGTTTTCGGTTCGGTCAGAGGCGAGATGTCGATTGTTGGAATGCTGTCCATCAGTGAATCCTGACCCCTTGGCGTTCCAGTTCCGTATGGACAGGTGCCAAATTCAACTGGTCCAGGTCCTGATTGCTTTTGAGTGAAAGTGCGGCCGCAATGCCTGCACCCTGACCCATGACGGCGCAACAGGCCATGTTGCGCGTGGCGGCATGAGCCACTCGGTCCGCGCCATGCGACCGGCCCGCGACCAGCAGGCCCTTGACCCCTTTGGGCAACATCGAGCGATAGGGAACCTGCATGTACCGCCCCGTGGTGGGCAGGATCAAAATGCCATAGCCGTCTATGAATTCGGGATAAATGCCAATGGTATCTTCAAACCGACCCTGATGGCGGGCGTCGTTTTCTGTCATGTTGTACAGGGCATCGATCTTGCGGGTGTCGCGGATGCCAATAGTCATTCCGAAGTTCCGAAGCCGCGCGTTTTCGCATCCGGGCATGAACCTTCGTAGGGCATCGATGGCTAACATCGACTGTCGGCGGCCTTCGATCTCACCGCGTGTCAGGCTGTCAGGGTCGGTCCCGTCGATCTCGGCCAGATGGATGAGGTTCATATACGTCAGCTCACCCGTGTCATGCATTGCGCCCCAGGTGCCCGCGATGGTGTTGAGATGCGGGGGGATCAGACCTTGATCAATCGCCTGCTGGAACGGTTTGTGAACAAAGGGCGAGAACATGTCGTCCTCTTTGCCGCTGGTCTCAATATTCCACTCACCGCCGCCGCCCCAGTCCTTGTAGGTCTGCGGGTCGGCTTTCACGCCCTCCATGAAGGCGCGCTTGTCGACACCGGCCAGATGGAACATGACCGAGGCGGCCATCATGTCTTCGCGTGGGGTCTTGTGGGTCGGTGCGCCTGCGCGGTGCGCCACATCTGCGTCGCCGGTGGCGTCGATTACCACTTTGGCCAGGATCGCCTCGCGCCCCGCCTTGGATTCGGTGATGATGCCGGTGATCCGGTCGCCATCCATGATGGGGGCGACGAACTGGCGATGAAGCATTGGGTGCACGCCTGCCTCTTCGACCAGCTTGTCGGCCACCAGTTTGAACCCTTCGCTGTCCAGTTCATAACTGAGCGACTGGCTTTCAGGCACCGCCGCGCCCATGTCCTTGGCGCGGGTTTCGAATTCCATCCCGATTCCGCCAGCCTCAATGGTTTGCTCATGGCGATACCATGCGAAACCCTCGACACCCACAGCAGTGATGTTGCCGCCCATGCAACCAAAGCGGTCGACCAGAGATACTTCGGCCCCGGCCCGCGCCGCCGCCAGTGCTGCGGCCAACCCTGCGGGACCAGAGCCAACAACCAACACGTCGGTCTGATGGATGACAGGGATTTGGCGGGCGGGTTCCTGAATTGTTTGCATCGGCGCCTCGTGGAATTAGCAGTTCCGTTACAATTGAAATTCTCAATTGGCGGGTCAATCAAAAAACCGACTGACGCGAAGTCGCAAAAACGCCAATGTCCGATTGCCCCCGGCGGGGCTTTGGAATAATCACCTGTGCAGTCGATTTCTTACCTTTGAAGGTCCACCTATGCGCCTGAGCCGTTACTTTCTGCCCGTTCTCAAGGAAAACCCGTCTGAGGCTCAGATTGTCAGCCACCGGCTGATGCTACGTGCCGGGATGATCAAGCAGGCTGCGGCCGGGATTTATTCGTGGTTGCCGATGGGTTTCAAAGTGCTGCGCAAGCTGGAAAACATCGTGCACGAAGAACAGGCGCGCGCGGGCCATATCGCGATACAGATGCCGGTTTTGCAATCGGCCGATCTGTGGCGCGAATCCGGTCGCTATGACGATTACGGTCAGGAAATGCTGCGGATGAAGGACCGGCATGACCGGGACATGTTGTTTACGCCCACGGCGGAAGAACTGGTGACAGATATTTTCCGCGGTCACGTAAGCAGCTACAAAGATCTGCCGCTGACGCTGTATCAAATCCAGTGGAAGTTCCGCGATGAAATCCGCCCGCGTTTTGGCGTGATGCGGGGCCGCGAGTTCTATATGAAAGACGGCTACAATTTTGACCTGACCAAGGAAGATGCGCTGCACGCATATAACCGCCATCTGGTCAGCTATCTGCGCACTTACGAACGCATGGGTCTGCAGGCGATCCCGATGCGCGCCGATTCAGGCCCCATTGGTGGCGATGACACGCACGAATTCCTTGTGCTGGCTGATACCGGTGAATCCGAGGTCTTCTATGACAGTGCCGTCACCGACCTGACATTCGGAGACCGCGAGATCGACTATGACAGCCGTGAACAGTGCCAGGCCATACTGGAAGAGTTCACTTCGAAATACGCGCGTACCGACGAAACGCATGACGCGGCGCTTTTCAACCAGATCCCCGAGGAGCGCCGTCGCGTTGCACGTGGTATTGAGGTCGGGCAGATTTTCTATTTCGGCACCAAATACTCCGAACCTCTGGGCGCGACCGTACAGGGCCCTGATGGCAAACCGGTTCCGGTACACATGGGCAGCCACGGTATCGGCGTCAGCCGCTTGGTAGGTGCGATCATCGAAGCAAGCCATGACGATAAGGGCATCATTTGGCCCGAGGGAGTAACGCCGTTCCACTGCGGTATCGTGAATCTGAAACAGGGTGATGAACAAGCGGATGCGGCCTGTGACAAGATATATTCGGCGCTGACCGCTTTGGGTCTGGAGCCACTGTATGATGATCGAAACGAACGGGCAGGGGGCAAGTTTGCAACCATGGACCTGATCGGTCTGCCTTGGCGCATCACCGTGGGTCCACGTGGTCTGAAGAATGGTGTGGTTGAACTGACTTGCCGCCGCACTGGTGAAAGCGAAGAGCTAAGCCCCGAAGCGGCTGTCACCAAAGTTGCAGAAATCTATCAGCAGATCGCCTGATCGCGATCATCGGATGCTGCGCTGTCAGTCACGCCGAGTACATCTGATCTGGCCGCTAACTGAGGCCAAAGCAAAGCGACCGGCCCGGGCCTTAATTTTGGTCTGGTGTCGGACGCTCTGCCAGAACGTCGCCATCGGCGTCGTCGCCTCGAGCGACAACAATGGGACGACCCAGACGGCTGACCAGTTCACGAAACTCGAGGCCCAGAAACCGTAGCCCACAAACGCGTGCGTCGGTTGTTCGATCCGTGATGCACAAACGGCCCTGGCGAAACACCAGTCGATATCCTTTTTCTTTTAGGATGTCTGCCAAATTGCTCCAGCTTGCCGCGCTGACAAAGATCGGCCGAATGGCCGCGCGCAGCAGTGCTGCTGTTTCACAATCCAGTTCTGTTGATGCCCTGCGAGTCGGAATTGAGCCCGCGCCATTGGTAGAAATTTGAAAATTCATTGAGCGACCCCCGCTCGTTAAATGTGTTCCCCCGTAGTTAGGGTGACAAAGTTTCCAAAAATAATCAAAATGAGTAATAAAATTTCGCCATCATTGTTGCCTTTTCGATTCACAGACTCACGAAGCGCGATGATTAACTTCATAACTGAAACAATCCGGTCGTGTCTGTGAAGGTCTTCACAACTCATGGTATAACGCTACGTTTCGAAGTCATCCATTTTGCGGCGACGTATCTGTGGTGAACCGAATCAATGCGGCTCATTCGGGCCGAGGTATGGGGTCTTTGCGACTACCGGCTTGACCATCGGGAGAAATGCCGAAACTGTCGCCGCAAACAAGAAACACCCCGGAGCAGGCATGGCCAAGACACCCCCGCCCTTTGCCCCTTTTGAATGGAAGATCGCCTGGCGTTACCTTCGGGCCCGCAGGGCTGAAGGTGGTGTAAGTGTGATGACGTGGATTTCTCTGATCGGTATCACGCTTGCAGTGTTCGCACTGATTGCGACGTTGGCGGTTCGGTCGGGCTTCCGTGCGGAATTTGTGGGCACAATTCTGGGTGCCAACGCACATGTGACAGTCTATTCGTCCGGGGAAATTGATGATCAGGGTCAGGTCGACCGAACGATAGCCGATTACGAAGATCGCGCAGCCCGGATCGCGCAGGTCGCCGGAGTTGAACGGGCTGCGCCTTTGGTAAAAGGGCAGGTGTTGATCACCAATCGCGACCGCAGCAGTGGGGTTGAGGTGTTTGGCATCCGACCCGACGATCTGTTCGATTTGCCGGGTATCGCCCAGGCAGAGCAGGCCGCAGGCGATCTGACAGAGTTTCAAACAGGTGAAGATGTCATCGCCATTGGATCCGGTGTTGCGCGCAGTATCGGAGCCACCGTGGGGGATGTCGTCAAGCTGACCTCGCCAAATGGGGTCAAGACCGCCTTTGGCACTTCACCGCGTGTAAACGCGTATCGCGTTGTCTATGTGTTTTCAGCTGGTCGCTACGACATCGACCGCACCCGCGTGTATATGCCGTTTTCGCAAGCTCAGAGTTTCTTCAACCGTGAAGGTGTTGCGGATGAGATCGAAGTGATGGTGCAGCAGCCGGAAAATCTGGGTCCAATTCTGATTTCGATCATTGAGGCCTCGGGCGAACGCAGTCAGATATGGACATGGCAAGATGCGTCCGGCGGCTTTCTTCGCGCGCTGGAAGTTGAAGACAACGTGATGTTCATCATCCTTTCGATTCTGGTTCTGATTGCCGCGATGAATATCGTTTCGGGCCTGATCATGCTGGTTAAAAACAAGGGTCGAGACATCGGCATCCTGCGGACCATCGGTCTGAGCGAAGGGTCCGTTCTGCGGGTCTTTTTCATCTGCGGTGCATTCACCGGCCTGATAGGCACGGCGATGGGTGTTATTCTGGGATGCCTTTTCGCAATCTACATCGATCCGATCTTTTCTTTTGTGAATTACGTGATGGGCGGTGGTGTCTGGGACCCGTCGATCCGCGGAATTTACGCTTTACCGGCCGAGTTGCACCTGAGTGACGTGCTCAAGGCCATCGGCCTGTCGCTTGGCCTGTCTTTCATTGTCACCTTTTTCCCAGCCCGTCGCGCGGCACGGCTGAACCCGGTCGAGGCGTTGCGTTATGAGTGATGTCACATTGCGTCTGAGCGGGCTGACCAAAACCTACCTAAAGGGCACACCGGGCGAGGTGCAGGTACTGCGTGGGGTTGATCTGGACTTACGCGCGGGGGAGGCCGTTGCGATGGTTGCTCCGTCAGGTGCGGGCAAATCAACGCTTCTTCACATCGCGGGCCTGTTGGATAGGCCCGATGAAGGCTCGGTCGAGATTGCCGGTCAGGGCGTGACCGGCAAGGGTGATCGTACCAGAACTGCACTACGTCGGCGGGACGTCGGGTTCGTGTATCAGTTTCACCACCTTCTGCCCGAATTCACGGCTTTGGAAAACATCACCCTGCCACAACTGGCGAATGGCGTTTCCGAAAAAGCTGCGCAGGCGCGGGCTATGGACCTTCTGGATCGGGTTGGCGTCGCCCCACGTGCCAGCCACCGCCCTGCGGCGTTGTCGGGCGGGGAACAACAGCGTGTGGCCTTTTGCCGGGCGCTGGCCAACGCACCGCGTGTTTTGTTGGCGGATGAGCCGACCGGCAATCTGGACCCGGAAACCTCGGATCAGGTTTTTGACGCGCTGATGGCACTGGTGCGCGACGAAGGGCTTTCGGCCTTGATTGCGACCCACAACCTGGATCTGGCGGCTCGTATGGACCGAATGGTCAAGCTTGAGGGCGGGGTGCTCAGGCCAGTTGCGTGATCGCAACGCCTATGGCCATTACGGCGATTCCGCCGGCTCGTATCCATGTCAGTGGCGTGATCTGAGCGCCAAACAGGCCGAAATGGTCAATCGCCGCTGTGCTGATCAATTGCCCCAGCAATACAAAGAAAACCGCGTTACCGACACCGAAGTGCGGGGCCACGTGGGTGATCGACAGAACATAGAACGAGATCAGAACACCGGCCAGCAACAAGTGTTTCGGGGTCGCAGCCACCTTGGAAAGCGCTTCGAGACCCGGAAATAGAAGCATCACTAAGGCCGACGCGATAAAGGCGATCGCAAACAGGATCACGGCGGCGGTGGTTGGGGAGCCAATCAGCTTGCCTAGGGCCGCGTTCAACGCCGCAAGAATAGGGACGCCGATCCCGGCTGCCAGCATAATCGCTGCGTATTGTGTCATGGCCCGTGCCCTCCGCCTGCGTTGATCTGGATCATTGCGCCAAGACATCCGCCGGGCAACCCTTCAATTGTCAATCTTGACAGGAGGATAGGATGTTCAAGGCAACCCTTGGTGCGCTGGTATTGTCGGTTTCAGTCGTATCGTCTCAGGCCGCTTTGGCGCAGGACGCCAAGATCGGACAAGAACTTTACATGCACTATTGTGCAACCTGTCATGGGATTGATGCGACCGGGCAGGGGCCTATGGCCAGTGTGTTGGTCGTGCAGCCGACTGATTTGACCGATTTATCCGGCCAGGATGGTCTTTTCCCAACCGCCCGCGTAGTTGGCCGGATCGATGGACGGGACCCTTTGGTCAGCCACGGCAGCCCGATGCCGGTGTATGGCCCGTATTTTGATGGGCAGGACACATCGATGAAAACGCCGCAGGGACAGCCGATCCTGACAAGCCAGCCTATTGTGGATCTGGTGGCCTATCTGGAAACGCTTCAGGACTGACTGCAAATCCCGTCTACTTCGGCTTCGCTCCACGGCAAAAGAACCGCTCGTTCACGCCCTTTTTCCGGCAACGGAGACAGGTCGAAATGTGCGCCCAACATAGTGTGGAGCCTTGCTGTGCGTTCGGCCTGAGGGTCCAGCGCACGGCAGCAAACGTATTCTTCGACGATCGCGCCCTGCTGTTCGAAGCCGTAGGACAAAAAGTCAGGCGAGGTGTCCAGATCGAACAGATACGGATCCCGCCGCCCGCCATGCTCCGCCGCGGCCCGTAAAGGGTGATAGCCGGTGGTTGCGCGATTTTGCCATTGCCAGACATGGGTCAGTTCATGGGCCAGCAGCATCGCGGCAATCAGGTTCATCTGATCGGGGAAGTCGGTCATATAATCTTCCAGATACCAGTCGCGCGCAAAGTAGACCTTGTTGAAAAGGGCGACGGCAGCTGGTTTGCCTGTCACAAGCCCAGCTTCGACCGGCGGCAGAATAAGCTCGCGGCAAGCCTGACGTGGGCGTTCCTCTCGGAAATACGTCACCGGGGCGACCGGAGCCCCTTCGACCAGACGCACACTATCCAGGTTCAGTGTTTCTCCTTGGATGCTTTCTGCAAACACGCGCTCTGGCTCTGTCAGCGGACGACCGCAGGACGATAGAAACAAGAGAGAAACTAGAAATACGCGCAGAACCATACGTAGAATCCTAGTCTGCCGCGCCGGTTCCGCAAACCGTTTTCACAGGCTCATGGCCAGCACCCGGCTGATTTCGGTCAAGGACCGCCCGGATTGGTCCATCCATGTATTAAAAGCTTTCTGGACGGCCAACATCGCTTTCTTGGACGTGGCAGGTTTGTCGATCACGCCTTCGGCGATCAGCCGGGCGGTAACGTCCTGGGACAGAATAAAACTGTCACGTCCTATGAAACGCATCGCGTATTGCGCAGACGCACCGCCCAGTCGCGACCCGCGCTTGGCCAGCAGTGCCAGCAAGTTGATGTAATCTGCCGAGGGCCAGCCCCCCAGTACTTTGCCCGCACCGCCTTCTTCGCGCAGTTCCATCAGAAACGCGGCATTGTCACGAACGGCTGCGATCTTGGTGCCGTTGCGAACGATTCGTTTGTCTTGCAGCAACGCATCGAATTTTTCGTCATCCATAAACGCGCATCGACCCACGTCGAACCCGTCAAATGCCACCTCGAAACCATCCCATTTGTTCTCGATGACCTTCCAGTTGAACCCGGCCTGAAAAACACATTTGGTTAACATGGCAAGCCAACGATCTTCGGGTATTGCTGCCAGTTCCTCAGGGCTTTTGGGTTTGTGCAGCATGGCTTGCAATGCATCCGGCCCGCCGTGCCGTGATGCTGAGATGTCGAAGATTTCGTCAAAGGTGCGCATTTGTTCAATCTCAAGGTTATGCTGAAAATGTTTATCGTTTGTTCCGGTTTTGCAATGGGGAATCAGTTCTTGCGCGTTGAATCGGTGGATAACGGGCTTTGACCTTGACGATGAAAAAACGGGCTTTTGCAAAGTATTTCTCGACAAACGGTCGAAATTTGGTTTTGATTGACTCGTCAGTCAATGTCCCGTGTGAAAAACAGGGGCATGGGACAGGTCGGGTTGAGCGCCGCAAGTGCGCTTAAGTGGAGCGAAAAAGAAAGAGTAGGGCGAAAGACTTTGCTTTTCACAATCGCCACACTTTCCTTTTCCGACAAAGTTTGTGCATGTTGCGACATGATGGTGTCGTCAAACAAGAGACCCGGCAGGAAGGTCATAACCGGGTTCAGGAAAACAATTAAGACTGGGAGAAAGTCCATGAAGAAACTGAGTGTAAGCCTAATGGCTCTGAGCGTTGCAGGTGCGGCGCAGGCGGCGGACATGGGCGCTGTGGATGAACCGATCAAACTGGCGATCAATGAATGGACCGGTCAGCACGTGACCACACATGTGGCGGGTGAGATGCTCAAGGCAGCTGGGTACAACGTCGAATATGTGACAGCGGGTATGATGAACCAGTTCCAGGCGCTGGCCGATGGCGACATCGACGCGACACTGGAAATCTGGTCGTCCAACGTGTCAGACGAATACGCCAAGAAGATCGACGAAGGCACCGTGGTTGAAATCGGTGATTTGGGCTTGGATGCCAAAGAGGGCATTGCGTACCCGGCACACGTGGCGGATCTGTGCCCGGGCCTGCCCGCGTGGGAGGCACTGAAGGATTGTGCGCAGGTTTTCGCAACCGCTGAAACTCTGCCCGGTGGCCGTCTTGTCGACTATCCGGCCGATTGGGGCACACCCGGCGCAGACCGCATGACCGGCCTGGAACTGCCTTTTAAAGCCGTGCCTGCGGGGTCCGAGGGTGCCCTGATCGCCGAGCTGCGCGCCTCGACCGAGCGTAAATCACCGCTGCTGATCACCTTCTGGCAGCCGCATTGGGCGATGTCGGCCTACGACGTTCAGTTCGTCGACCTGCCTGCGGGAGAAGAGGCGTGCTTTAATGATCCGGCCTGGGGCCCGAATCCCAATGCAGTGAATGACTGCGATTTCTCGCCGTCTCGCATCTTCAAGGCCAGCTGGAGCGGTATGGAAGACAAGTGGCCCGCCGCTTATGAAATCCTGTCAAACTATCAACTGGCGGTCGAAGACCAGCAACCGATGATGGGTGCGATCGACGTTGATGGCGGTCAGGTCGAAGAAGTTGTCGCTGCGTGGATGGCCGAAAACGAAGGCAAGTGGCGTCCGGTTGTTGACGCAGCGACGCAGTGAGCACGTAAGTGACTGACGCGACTATGCCAGCCATTGCCTGCCAGAACCTCTGGCAGGTCTTTGGCCCCGGCGCTGAAAAGGCCCTGACCGACGCGCTGTCTCGGTCAGGGAATGACGCTGATAAGGCCGCCTCCGATCTGCGGGAAAACGGATTCATCCCGGCGGTGCAGGATGCCAATTTCGAGGTCAAAGAAGGCGAACTGTTCGTCATCATGGGCCTGTCAGGCTCGGGTAAATCCACGTTGATCCGTTGTATCTCGCAACTGTTGCCCGGCACGGGTGGCGAGATTCGGGTCGACGGCGCAAATGTCATCGGAGCCTCAAAGAAGGCCTTGACCGAGTTGCGCCGCAAAAAGCTGGGTATGGTGTTCCAGCACTTTGGCCTGTTCCCACACATGACCGTTGCCGAAAACGTCGCTTATCCGCTGCGCGTGCAGGGCGTGAGCAAAAAAGAACGTCTGGCAAGGGCGCAGGAAGTCATCTCACTCGTCGGTCTGGAAGGGCGCGAAGACAGCTTTCCTCGCCAGCTTTCAGGTGGTCAGCGTCAGCGAGTAGGCATCGCGCGGTCCTTGGCCGTGAACCCCGATATCTGGTTTCTGGACGAGCCGTTTTCGGCCCTCGACCCGTTGATCCGTCGCCAGTTGCAGGACGAATTTCTGCGCATTCAGGCGACATTGAAGAAGTCTATCGTCTTCATCACACACGATATTCAAGAGGCGCTGAAACTGGCCGATCGCATCGCGATCATGCGCGACGGCAAGATCGTTCAGATCGGTACCCCAACTGATATCGTGCTGCGACCGGTTGATGATTATGTGCGCGAGTTTTCCAAGGACGTGGCCAAGGGTCAGCACGCCAAGGTCGCTTCGGTCATGCGGAGCGAGGCGGAATGTGGTCCGGACGATCCCGGCCTGACCACTTCGATGACGCTGGATGCCGCCCTTGCGCATTGCATGGAACTGTACGAGCCCGTGCCGGTGCGGGATGCCAGCGGCAATGTCGTCGGCACGGTTCATCCCTCGGATCTGGCCTCCGCATTGCAGGTGGACGAAGCATGACCGCTGTCACTGATCTTCCGACGCAACACAGCGCGCACCTGACGGCGGGTGCGAAGGCTGCTTTGATCACGGTCATCGTCGGTGCGGTTTGCCTTGCGTTTGAGGGCATCGCCCCGTGGCTGGCCAAATGGCCTGCCGCATGGGAACTGCCTGCAACCCAATGGGTTGGGGCATTTCTTGACTGGTTTCTCAACCTGATCAAACCGGCGATGCGGCTGTTCTCGGACATGATGACCTATCCAATGAACTGGGCGAATTTCGTGTTAGGCAATACGCCATGGCCCATTCTGATCGGGATTGTGACCGCGCTGGGCTGGTATCTGGGCGGAATGCCCATGGCCGCGTTGGGTTTTCTGGGGCTCAGTTTTGTACTGGCGTCCGGCTATTGGGCTGAGAGCATGAATACGCTGGCCCTTGTTGCCGTGTCGGTCCCGGTGGCACTTATTTTGGGGGGTGGTATCGGCATCCTTGCCAATGAAGTGCCGAAGGTTAAAACCTTTGTTCAAGCCGTTCTGGATGTGATGCAGACGGTGCCGACCTTTGCGTATCTGACACCGCTTTTGCTGCTGTTCGGCTTTGGGCCTGTTGTTGGCCTGATCGCCTCGGCCATCTACGCTGCGCCGCCTATGGCGCGCAATGTGATGCTGGGGTTGGAGCGGGTCGAGCCCGAGATCAAAGAAGCCGCCATCATGTCTGGTGGCACTCGGTTCCAGCAATTGTTTCAGGTCGAAATCCCTGCTGCCACAACGCAGATCATGGTCGGTGTGAACCAATGTCTGATGGCCGCCTTGTCGATGGTCATCATTGCCGCCGTTATCGGAGGTTTCAACGATATCGGCTGGGAGGTTCTGCTGACCATGCGCAAGGCGCAGTTCGGTGAATCGCTGATGGCTGGTCTGGTCATCGTGGTCTTTGCCGTGGTGATCGACCGGATGAGCGGCACGCTGGCAACCGAGCGCAAGCGCTATGACAGCCGCGTTGTCTGGGCCATGCTGGGCTTTGCTATTATCTTCACGGCCGCCTTCTGGGCGTGGCTGCCGAACCCGTCCGAACTGACCCTTCTGGACCCCATGGCCGAAGCCGTAGACAGCGGCCTGACGGCGTTTACGCAAAACAATGGCCCCTGGCTGGATGCGCTGAAGAACAATTCGCTGTTCTATGTGCTGCTGCCTTTGCGGATCGGGCTGGATCAGGCAGTTCTGCCTTTCACCTGGGGCTTTCAGTGGACAGCGGGCATGAGCTACGGCCTGTTCACCGTTGGTGCTGTGATTACGCTGCTGATGGCATGGCGTGGGCGGCTGACGGGTGGCTTGATTGTTTTGATCCTGATCGGAATGCTGGAAACCGGCATCGCGAACCTGCCATGGCCTTTTGTCTTGACCGGAGCGGCTGCTCTGGGCTGGGTTGCGGGCGGTTGGCGTCTTGCCGCGCTATGCGTGGGTCTGCTGTGCACCATTCTTGTTTCAGGTCTTTGGGAAAGGGCGCTTCTGTCGCTCTACCTCAGTGGTGCAGCAGTGTTTTCCTGCGCAGTTGTCGGCGGTCTGATCGGCCTTGCCAGCGCGGTATGGGAGCCTGTGTGGAAAGTGGTCCGCCCGATCTGCGATATGCTGCAGACGATTCCATTGTTTGTGTTCCTGATCCCCGTGCTGATGGTGTTCCAGATCGGTGAGTTCTCGGCCTTTCTCGCAATCTGTGCCTACGCCATCGTCCCCATGATCCGCTATACGCGGCATGGGCTGGTCAACACGCCAGAAGAAATGATGGAGGCCGCTGTCTCCAGCGGTGCGACCGAGTGGCAGATCATGCGGGATGTACGTGCACCTTATGCTGCACCGACCATACTGCTGGGGCTGAACCAAACCATCCTTTATGCCTTTGCGATGCTGGTCATCGCGGCGTTGATCGGGACCACCGGCTTGGGTCAGTCGATCTATCTGGCGCTGGGTCAGGCGGATGTCGGGCTGGGAATTTCGGCCGGGGCCGCGATGGCGATTCTGGCACTGATCGCAGACCGCATTGTGCAGGGCTTTGCCGAAGAACGCCGCGCGGCACTTGGCTTATAACACAGGGCAGGGGCGGCATGTCTGCCCCTGCGCAAAACTTGATTTCGGACAAGGAAGTCGCCGCCATCCTGATCTAGACCGATCCCAATACGTTCGGAGATCACCATGACCGGTTGGGTTCTATTTCTCGCAGCGCTTGTCACGTTCCTTCTCAGCCACGCAATTCCCGTGCGGCCGGCGGTGCGAGGGTGGCTAATCGGAACGCTGGGGCATCGCGGGTATTTTGCAGGGTATTCGATCCTGTCGCTGGCTGTGTTGGTCTGGCTGATCATTGCAGCCGCAAACGCACCTTATGTGGAGGTCATTCCACCGTTTCCAGTATTGCGCTGGGTGCCAGTACTGATCATGCCGGTCGTCTGTTGGCTGGCCCTTGCGGGGCTGGCCATTCAAAATCCGTTCTCGTTTGGCGGGCTAGGCAACCGGGCCTTTGACCCAGAGCAGCCCGGTATCCTGCGCACCACCCGCCACCCGGTCCTTGCCGCGTTGATGTTGTGGGCATTGGCACATTTGCTGGCCAATGGCAGCCTGTCACATGTCATCCTGTTTGGCCTGTTTGCCGGTTTCGCAGCCATGGGCATGTCTTTGATCGACCGTCGCAAACTTAGCGAAATGGGGATTGAATGGGTCCGGTTGTCTCGAAATACTGCGCGCTTTTCACTCCGTGCGCCGCGCTCTTGGCCACGTCCCTGGGTATGGATGACCGCACTTGCCGCCTATGCGGTTCTTCTTCACCTGCACGCTCCTGTGATCGGTCTGTCTCCGTTTCCGTAGCTGGGGGAGTGGTCGGATACGCCTGAGCGTGCTATTTGAAGTGTCGAAATGAAAAACAAGAGGTCCAAGATGAATCTGGCCTATGTCACCACTACCGATCGCGGCGCCACTGATCGCCTGTTAAGCGCTGTTGCAGAACACCTGCTGGCTTCGGGCGCGAAACTGGCGGGCGTTGTTCAGACCAACACCGAATGCGCGGACAGCAGCAAATGCGATATGGATGTGCGCGTGCTGCCAAAGGGTGAGACCATCCGCATTTCGCAATCTCTAGGAACACAGTCGCGCGGTTGCCGCCTAGACCCCGCAGCGCTGGAACAGGCGGTTGGGTATGTGACTGCTTCGCTTGAAAAAGCACCCCAGTTGCTGATCATCAACAAATTCGGCAAGCACGAATCGGATGGCCGAGGATTCCGCCCTGTGATCGGCGAAGCATTGGCGATGGACATCCCGGTGCTGGTCGGCGTGAACGGGTTGAACGAAGAAAAGTTTCAGGCGTTCGCGGACGGCGCTGCGGAAGCCCTCCCGGCGGACCTAGATGCAATCGAGGCGTGGTTCAACAAGGTTTCAGAACTGCGCACGGCGGCAGAGTAAGGTAGTAAACCCCTAAAAACAGGGTAAAAAAGGCGCCGAAGCGCATTCAGCGCCTTTTTTCGATATTGCAGGGGCTTCAGCCCGGAAAAAACCAGACAGACTTGGACTGCGTCTTACAGGCGGTGATGCTGTCGCGGCTTCAATACCCCTCTGGAAACGAAAATGATCAAGGGCACCGGGAAGTGCTTCGCAACAGTGTAATCAGATCAAACGGTTGGTTCTTAAACCTTGGTTTTTTTCAACCGCGCACAACGCCAACCAACCCGATCACAGCGTGCCAAAAACACACTCTGCACATCTTCACGCTCAGTTGGAAAGATGGTGGGCGACCCTGGAATCGAACCAGGCGTGCGTCTCCGCGAGGGAGTTACAGTCCCCTGCCACACCTTGCGGCCTGTCGCCCACTGTCAGGCGTTGCACCTGACGTGGAGGCGTGATTACTAGCGCACCAAAGGAGCGTCAACAGGAAAATTTCGCTTTGGCGCAGGAAACCGAATTCTCGGCCCGGAGGCCCATAAAATGAAGAAACCCAAATGGGTCGTCGAAAAGGAACAGGCGCGTAAAGCCGCTGCGGCCGAAACCGTCTGGCTGTTCGGCTTGCATGCGGTGCGGGATGCTTTGATGAACCCAAATCGTCAGAAATTGCGCCTGATCGTGACACGTAACGCCCGTGACAAGCTGGCGGAAGCCATTGAATTTGCTGGGATTGAAGCCGAGATGGTTGATCCACGCAAGTTCACCGCGCCTATTGATGCTGGTTCGGTTCACCAGGGTGCTGCGCTTGAGGTCAAGCCGTTGGATTGGGGCGGTCTGGCCGAAAACTGTATTGGACGGGAAAACCCAAGAGTCATTCTGCTGGACCGAGTGACTGATCCACATAACGTTGGGGCGATTCTGCGCTCAGCCGAAGTTTTGGGGGCCAGCGCTGTGATAGGTACGCGGCATCACTCTGCACCTGAAACAGGGGCGCTGGCCAAAACCGCCAGCGGTGCGCTGGAACGCCAACCATATTTGCGGGTGCGCAACCTTGCAGACGCGATCATCGAGCTTCAGGGCATGGGGTTTCTGGTTCTTGGACTGGACGGCGAAGCCGATATGACGATCGAAGGTGCGTTGGTCGAGGGGCATGATCGCCCCGTGGCGCTTGTGCTTGGTGCCGAAGGCCCGGGCTTGCGGCAGAAGACCAAAGAAACCGTCGATCAGTTGGTGAAAATTGACGCAGCAGGCGGGTTTGGGTCACTGAATGTCTCAAACGCGGCGGCAATCGCCTTATATGCATCTCGTTCCTGAGCAAAGGAGAGCGCCATTTCCGGTCCATCCAAAATCGCCACCTGCTGTTATTGCGGCACTCGTGCGGCCCTGGTCCTGAAGGGAAAAGAGCGGCATGAGCTTAGCTGTTCAAGCTGCGGTGCTCCGCTACATGATCTCAAGATGATTCCAAAGCGTAAGGCCGTGAAAGAAAAACAGGCGCGACCTGCCGTGTCTCATATGGTGCATTCAAGGGCAAAACGTAAAAAGAAGAAAAAGAGCGTGTTCTCACGTGTGTTTGACGAAGCCTGGGACGTGATTGAGGATATTTTCGACTAGGCGCCCTTGCGTTGAAACTCGATCACATCCTTGTCAACGGGGCTTCCGTTACCGCCGAAAACTTGCATGTTGATACCTCAAGACTCCAGATTCTGACGTGGCGATGCTGATCCAACGTTCCATCCTTGGCGCGCTAAGCGCTGTATTCCTTTCTTCTGCCGTTTCCGCGCAGGACAATCCCGTCTATTTCGCCACCGAAGGTGTGGCGATGGCCGGGTATGATCCCGTGACCTACTTCGAAGGCGCGACGCCCGTTATGGGTGCCCCGGAAAACGCTGTGATGTGGAAAGGGGCAAAATGGCATTTTTCATCTGCGGAAAACCGAGAGCGCTTTGAAAGCAACCCCCGGGCCTTTGCTCCGCAGTTTGGCGGGTATTGTTCTTACGCGATGGCCAAAGGGGTTCTGAAAAGCACCGATCCCAATGCGTGGCAGGTGGTCGATGGCCGCCTGTATCTGACGCACTCAAAGCAGATTGAGATGATGTGGCAGCAGGATAGGGCGGAATTCATTGAAATGGCAGAAGAAAACTGGCCGGTGATCTTGTACCACAACTAGGCAAGAATCAGCTAATTGTGAAAAGTCATCACAAAAATGCGCGCCCCCTCTTTTTTTTCACCAACTCATGCCTAAATGTCACAGTGACCGCGGAACGGAACTGCCGCGGGTCATTTCACTGTCCCTCGTTCCAACAACTGGCGCCCAAGCTGTCTTGGGCGCTTTTTTCTTTTGATAACCCTGTTAAGGATAGGGCATGTCAAATTATCCCGATCAGCACCTCAAGACCATTCTGCAACGCACCAAGACGGTTGCCGTTGTAGGAGTGTCGTTGAACCCTGTGCGACCCAGTTTCTACGTGGCGCGCTATCTAACCTTGAAGGGATTTGATGTGATCCCGGTCAATCCGGGCCATGCAGGCAAAGACCTATTCGGTCAGACAGTGCGAGGTAGTCTTTCGGACATAACCGAGCCTGTGGATATGGTGGATATTTTTCGGCGGTCCGAAGCTGTGCCGCCTATCGTTGACGAAGCTCTGGACGTTTTTCCCTCTCTCAGCACGATTTGGATGCAGATCGGGGTTGAACATGCCGAAGCGGAGGCAAAGGCCGAAGCACGGGGCGTTGACGTAGTGATGAACCGCTGTCCCAAGATCGAGTATCAGCGCCTGTTTGGCGAGCTGCGCATGGGCGGATTTTCGACCGGAATCATCTCGTCCAAACTTTAGGGCGTTGCTGGCTGATAGGGTTTCAGCCGGGCCACCTGTTCCTGTCGCCGCTTCTCTAGCACCACGTCGCGCGGCACCCATTCGTAACGGGTGTCCTCGACCAGCGGAGACCAGAACAACACCCCGCCATAGCGCCACGGGTCCAGTACGACACCGTCATACAACGATTCCCCCTTGCGGCTGATGATCGCTGTGGAGTGGTCGATTCTCAGCGGATTATCGGCATTGGCTATGGCGCGATGCATCTCAAGCGTTTGGAAATTTTCCTGCTTCAGACGACGCTCAATGTCCTCGGCCCAGTGCCAGCAGAGCCCGCGTGGGCGCACGCCTTTGTTGACCTTTGCGTTGTGGATCAATGGCGGGTCAGTGATCTGGTATTCATCGACCAGCTGTGCGGTGTAGGCGTAGGCAACCTGCGCCGCTCGTTGGGCTTCTTCGGGATCTATGTCAGGACCCAAACTTTGAATTTCAGTTGCCAGGCGTTGAACCTGGTCCCCGGTCGAGGGCGGTGGCGCAGAGCAGCCCGCGACGATGGCAAGCGTTGCCACAAGCATCAAAACTCGGATCATGTCGCGCCCTCGGCTGCCAATCTGACGTCCAAGTATAGCGGTCCAAACAGCGACGCGGAACCCAGGTGTTACCTCTTAGGGCGGGAAGCCTTTTCCGCGATACCGCTGACGCCCTGACGACGTGCCAGTTCGGTCAGGACATCATCCAGTGCCACGTTCCGCGAGGCCAGCATGACCAGAAGGTGATACAGAACATCAGCCGCCTCAGAGGTCAGCCTGGTTTTGTCATCCTTGACGGCCTCGATGATCGCCTCAACAGCTTCTTCGCCAAACTTCTCTGCACATTTCTCGGGACCTTTGGCCAGCAGCTTGGCTGTCCAACTGGAGTCCGGGTCTGCGTCTTTGCGGGCCTCAATCGTGAAGGCCAGATCGTGCAGGATGCTCATGTTAGCCTCATCGGAATGCCCGCAGCGGCCATGTGTTCCTTGGCTTCGCGGATGGTGTATTCGCCGAAATGAAAGATCGAGGCCGCCAGCACGGCGCTTGCGCCGCCTTTGGTGACACCTTCCACCAGATGGTCCAGATTGCCGACACCTCCGCTGGCGATCACCGGTACATTCACCGCGTCGGAAATGGCGCGGGTCAGGGGCAAGTTGAACCCGGCTTTTGTGCCGTCACGATCCATCGAGGTCAGAAGGATTTCTCCGGCCCCTTTGGCAACAACTGTTTTGGCAAAATCGACCGCATCAATACCGGTAGGCTTTCGCCCACCATGGGTGAAAATTTCCCACTTTCCGGGGCTGACGGACTTGGCGTCTATGGCGCAAACGATGCATTGACTGCCAAACTGGTCAGCCGATTCCGCGATCACGTTCGGGTTGGCGACGGCGGCCGAGTTGAAACTGACCTTGTCCGCCCCAGCCAGCAGCAGGGCGCGCACATCTTCCTTGGTGCGTACACCGCCACCCACTGTCAGTGGGACAAAGCACTGCTCAGCCGTGCGCTGCACCACATCAAACATCGTTCCGCGGTTTTCGTGGGTCGCATGGATGTCCAGAAAACATATCTCGTCAGCGCCGGCGGCGTCATAGGCCTTGGCCGATTCCACCGGGTCGCCCGCGTCGCGCAGGCCAACGAAATTCACGCCTTTGACCACGCGGCCATCGGCGACATCAAGACAGGGAATGATCCGGGTTTTCAGCATCTGGGTGTCCTTCGTTGCCGGACCTTTACCGGCAAAGCACCGCTGATGCCAGACTTGTGATTGTGATCCATCGTGAAGCCATGGAAATTAGGGGTGAAATTCATGAAAAGGATTATCGAGATGAAACATCTTCTTCTGGCTTCAATTCTAACATTCGGGGGCGCTCTATCCGCCATGGCTGACGACATCATCAAAGTTCAAACAAGTAAATCCGTGGCTGAGGCGCTGGATGCGTTGGAAGCAGCAGTTGGCAATGCCGGGGCCACCGTGTTTGCGCGAATTGACCATGCGGCCGGAGCGGAAAAGGTCGGTACGCCCATTCCTGCCAATCAGGTGCTGATTTTCGGTAACCCTGCGCTGGGCACGCCAGCCATGCAGATCGACCCGCGTGCTGGGTTGTTCCTGCCGCTCAAGGTGCAAGCCTATGAGGACGCCAGCGGTCAGGTCTGGCTGGCCTATGAAGACCCCAAGGAAACGATGGATGAGCTGGATGAGGTCGAAAAGTCACCCGTCATCGAAAAGATGCGCGGCGCTTTGGCGAAACTGACTGCCGCTGCCGCGCAGTAGCTCAGTTAAGGGCGCGAATGGCCTCGGCCAGGTCAATCGCGCCATCATACAGCGCCCGACCCGAGATCGCGCCGTCCAGTTCGACACCACAGTCGCGCAGGGCGATCAGGTCTTCCAAAGAGCTGACGCCACCCGACGCAATCACGGGGATAGAAACCGCCTGAGCGAGGGCTGCTGTCGCCTCGATGTTCGGGCCCTGCATCGCGCCATCACGGTTGATGTCAGTATAGATGATTGCGGCCACGCCTGCGTCTTCGAAACTGCGGGCCAGATCGGTGACCTGCACGTCAGTCTCTTCGGCCCAGCCTTTAGTCGCCACCATACCGTTGCGCGCATCAATGCCCACAGCGACTTTGCCGGGAAAAGCTTTCGCCGCTTCGCGCACCAGATCAGGGTTTTCGACCGCAACTGTGCCCAAAATGACCCGCGCCAAACCCTTGCCGATCCATGTTTCGATCGTGGCCATGTCGCGGATACCGCCACCCAACTGAGCGGGCACGTCGCAGGCTTTCAGTATCGCCTCGACCGGGGCGGCGTTAACCGGTTCACCCGCAAACGCGCCGTTCAGATCGACCAGATGAAGCCACTCGCATCCCGCCTCGACAAAGGCGCGGGCCTGTGCGGCAGGGTCTTCATTGAACACGGTGGCCTTGTCCATTTCACCGCGCAGCAGGCGTACGGCATTGCCGTCTTTGAGGTCGATGGCGGGGTAGAGGATCATGTCGGGCGGCCCTATATCTTTGTTACACGCGCGGGATATCGCACAGGCAGGGCAGGGGATGCAACGCGACGCTGGGTCATTCTTGCCCGTCGGTCCTTGGCGGGTCAGACTGCCCTCAAAACAGGGAGAAAATCATGAAGAAATTTACGTTTGCAGCGGGTTTGTCGCTTCTTGCGACCAGTGCTTTGGCAGCAGATCCTGTTGACGGGCTATGGAAGACTGCGCCGGGTGACACGGGTGGTTACCTGCATGTCACGATTTCCGAATGCGGGAGCGCGATTTGCGGCACAATCGACAGCGCCTTTGATGCGGATGGGAACCAGCAGCTGGAATACGAAAATCTGGGCAAACAGATCATCTGGGACATGGTGCCCGAAGGTAGCGGCAGCTATGACAGCGGCAAGATCTGGGCCCCGGACCGCGACAAGACCTACAATTCGAAAATGTCGCTGGACGGGCAGAACAAGCTGACCGTCAAGGGTTGTGTGGCGGGTGGTTTGATCTGTCGCGGCCAAACCTGGACGCGCGTCCAGTAACCCTCAGGGGTTCCAGGTCAGGAAGTTGCCCAGCATACGCAGCCCAACGTCCTGACTTTTCTCGGGGTGGAACTGCATCCCAACCATCGTGTCGCGGCCAATCACGGCCGTGACCTCTTGCCCATAATCAACGTAAGCCAGCCGCTGTGCTGGGTCGCTCACACGAAAATGGTAGGAGTGGACGAAATACGTGTGATCACCGGATTTCACCCCATCGAACACTGGATGATCGCTTTCCAGGACCAGATCATTCCAGCCCATATGGGGGACTTTTAGGGCTGCATCCGAAGGCTCAATTCGGACAACATCACCTGCAACCCAGCCCAAACCATCGGTTTCGCTGTATTCATGGCCCTTGGTGGCCATCAGTTGCATCCCAACGCAGATGCCCAGAAACGGTCGTCCCTTTTGCTCGACTGCCTCGACCATCGCATCATAGATGCCTCTGTGTCCCCGCAGCTCGGCGGCACAGGCCGGAAAGGCCCCATCACCCGGCAACACCAAACGATCCGCACGCGCCACGACGTCTGCGTCCGAGGTCACAACAACCTCACCGGCATCCAATTCACGCGCCATGCGCTGAAAAGCCTTCTCGGCCGAGTGCAGATTGCCCGACTCATAATCAATGATCGCAGTCAACATGATACGGACCTGTTCTTCTTCTTGTTCCAAATACGGCGGGGTGAATTGGCCAAAGGCCAAGAGGGGCGGCGCCCCTTACCACCGCCTACAAAGCACCCTTGGTCGATGGAATCGCATCCGCCTTGCGTGGATCGGTTTCGACTGCATCACGCAAAGCGCGCGCGACAGCTTTGAAAGCCGCCTCGGCAATGTGATGGCTGTTGAAGCCGTGCAACTGGTCGATGTGCAGGGTGATGCCGCCATGTGTGCTGAGCGCCTGAAAAAACTCTCGCACAAGCTCTGTGTCGAACGTGCCGATCTTCTGCGTGGGCAAGTCTACATTCCAGATCAGGAACGGACGGCCCGACAAGTCCAGCGCGCAGCGCACTTGTGCGTCGTCCATAGGCAGATGACATTCGCCATAACGGCGGATGCCTTTCTTATCGCCCAGAGCCTGCGTCAGTGCCTGACCCAGCGCGATGCCGGTATCTTCGACCGTGTGATGGTCGTCGATGTGATAATCACCCTTGGCACTGATCGTCATGTCGATCAGCGAGTGGCGCGCCAGCTGATCCAGCATGTGGTCAAAGAAGCCAACACCGGTCTGGTTGTCATAGGTGCCGGTGCCATCCAGATTGACCTGAACCGTGATCTCGGTCTCGGCGGTCTTGCGGCTGATCGAAGCGCTGCGCATGGGCGAATTCCTTTTGCTACAGGCGCGCTTATAGACGGGGTTGGGCTGCCTTATCCAGACCATAGGTGGCATTCAGGCCAAACTGTTGCAGGGGATTGCACCCGGCTGTGCCCCGTGTCAGCTTGCAAGCAACACGAACCGATAGGGTCACACTATGTCCACCTGCGTTTTTATCCAGATCCGCTGCAAACCCGGCACCACTTATAAGGTGGCCGAAGAAATCGCCCTGCGCGAAATTCATTCCGAACTGTATTCCACCAGCGGCGAATATGACCTGCTTCTGAAGCTATATATCCCCGAGACCGAGGATGTGGGCCACTTCATCAACGAACACTTGCTAGTGATCCCTAACATCGAACGCTCGCTGACCACCATGACATTCAAGGCGTTCTAGCCCAGTTCGAACGTCGTCACGCCAAAGATTCGGTCCAGATCGATATCCGGCTGATGGCTGGAATACATCCGGGCGGTTTCAAACACTTTGTCCAGTCCAAGCGCGTCGGCCAAAGCGAAGGCTGATGTGTTGGGCCGTGGCATGTCCACAAAAACCTCATGCTCGTTGTGGTCTTCGGGAATCGCCGTCAGCAGAGCTGCTAACAGAGCCCTTGCAATGTCGGTATTGTCTGCAAACAGCGGACCAACCTTGTATCCGGTGATGCAAGGGCGCAGCGTTGCGTAGCCTTGGATTCTGCCATTGTCGGAATAGACCTTTGATACGTGATTGTAAGCGCTGAGCCAGCTTTCAAGGAACAGATCGCGTGCAGCGGGAAACATGTCGCGGTCATAGGCTTTCAATTCATCTGACGCACTGCTCAGATCCGCTACGCAATCATTCGAAGATGTACCCAGCTTCGCCAGCATCCGCGTTTTTGTTCCGGCAAATCGGTAGTTGTTATACGCGAAGGTAAAGCCGGATTTGCGATAATTTTCCTGCTGCTCGACAACGCCATCCAGACCCATGTTACGACTGCCGCAATGAGCAAGCGCATGTTGCGCTATCTCAAGCCCATGACCATGGTGCCGGAACTCGGGTTTAACGATGTAAAAGCCCAGAAACGCGAAATCGGCGTTGTAATTCACCGCCGAGACCGAGGAAATCATCTCTCCATCCAGAAATCCGCCCAGAAACCCGTCCGGGTCCGTTGGGCGAAAGCACTCGGCGTCGTGTACGCCGGGGTTCCATCCTTCGCGACCGGCCCAATCCACAGCGTGCTGGACTTCGGCAGCAGTGAGTGGGCGAATGATATAATCAGACATCGGGTAATCCTGCATTGCGTAATGCGACCAGAATGGCGCAACGCGCTGCAAAGAACCAGCATGTTCGGATCGGTTGGTATCTGGAGCGGGCGAGGCGATTCGAACGCCCGACCCTAACCTTGGCAAGGTTATGCTCTACCCCTGAGCTACGCCCGCATCAGATACATATGTGGTCCAAAGACCTCTCAATGGAGCGGGCGAGGCGATTCGAACGCCCGACCCTAACCTTGGCAAGGTTATGCTCTACCCCTGAGCTACGCCCGCGCCGTTGAGTGAGGAGGGATGTATAAATTCCCACGCGAGGCTGCAAGCGGAAAAACGCAAAAAAGAGGAAAAATCTTTCGACGGAAATCCGAGCCCAGCTCGTTGAAAATCTAGAGCGTGAAAAAATAAGAGGGGCTGAAGAATGAAAATGGCACGTATAGCTGATATGAAAATGGCGCTGTTGGCCGCGCTGATCATATTGACCACGATGCTATGCGCACGGGTTGAGGACAAGGTGGTCGAGGTCGACCCAGTCCTGATGCGCGCGCCACTGGTCGAAACGCTGGTGTTGGCGGGATAAACCCCGCCTACAGTCAGAGGGCCAGGACCAGATTCGCGATCGCGGTTACCAATATTGCTGTGAACGTCAGCCCCATTCCAAGCTGTCGCAGAATGACGATCTGCGGCGTTCTGCCAAAACCGTATGCGTGCAACAGACGCCCGGCCAACAGCATCAGGCCCAACACGTGTAACGTCAGGCTACCTGCGCCTTGCAACTCTACCATTGCGATCAGCAAAAGGCCGATGGGTGCGTATTCGGCGCAATTGGAATGCGTGCGTATCGCCTTGATCATAAGTTTGCTGCCGCCATCGCCGACCGAAATTTTGTCGCTACGGCGCTGTAGAATCACTTTGACGCTGAGCGCTACGTACAGGATTGCGATCAGGGCCGCGTAGATCGGTGTGATTGCAAGCATGGTCTGTCTCCGTTCCAGCATTGAAAAGGGCCGCACGGTTTCCCGCACGGCCCTTTGAACTTTAGCTGGTTCGACGGCTTATTCCAGTTCGACGAGCAGGTCTTTTGCGTCGATCTGGCCGCCTGGTTGCACGTGAACAGCTTTGACGGTTGCGTCGCGTTCGGCGTGGATGCCGGTTTCCATTTTCATCGCCTCGATGGTCAACAGCATGTCGCCTTCCTTGACCTCTTGTCCCGCAGTTACGGCAACCGTTGCCACGACCCCCGGCATTGGTGCGCCGACGTGATCGGGGTTGCCGGTTTCAGCCTTGGGCCGGGCCTGAGTGCTTGATGTGACCATCCGGTTCGGTACCCGGATGACACGGGGTTGGCCGTTCAGTTCAAAGAACACGCGGACTTCGCCGTTTTCATCGGTCTCGCCAATCGCCTGACAGCGGATCTCCAGCGTCTTGCCCGGGTCAATCTCGGCCGTGATCTCTTCGCTCGGCTCCATGCCGTAGAAGAAGGTGCGTGTAGGCAGAGTTCGGACAGGGCCATAGATCCGATGACGTCCCATGTAGTCCAGGAACACCTTGGGATACATCAGGTAGCCGTTCAGGTCCTCGTCATCGACGTCTTTGCCTTCCAGCTGCTTGGACAGTTCGGCGCGGGTGGCTTCCAGATCAACCGCAGGCACGTCCTTGCCGGGGCGTTCTGTGTTGGGGGCCTCGTCCTTCAGCACCTTCTTGATGATGGTGTCGGGGAACCCACCCGGAGGCTGACCCAGATTGCCACGCATCATGTCCACGACCGAGTCGGGGAAGGCGACGTCAGTTGCCGGGTCCTCGACCTGTTCGCGGGTCATGTTTTGGCTGACCATCATCAGCGCCATGTCGCCAACAACCTTCGACGACGGCGTCACTTTCACGATGTCACCGAACATCTGGTTTACGTCGGCATACATCTGGGCGACCTCGTGCCAGCGCTCTTCCAGACCCAGGCTACGCGCCTGCGCCTTGAGGTTGGTGAACTGACCCCCGGGCATCTCGTGCAGATAGACCTCGGACGCCGGGGCCTGCAGGCTGGATTCGAAGGCCGCATACTGACCGCGAACCGCTTCGAAGTAGTCGCTGATCTCGCGGATTGCCTTGATGTCCAGCCCGGTGTCGCGGTCGGTGTGGCGCAGGGCCTCGACCACGGTGCCCAGCGTTGCCTGTGACGTGTTGCCCGAGAAGCTGTCCATCGCGCAGTCCACGGCGTCCACACCCGCATCGGACGCGGCCAGAATGGTCGCGCTGGCGATACCGGCGGTGTCATGGGTGTGGAAATGGATCGGCAGGCCGACCTCTTCTTTCAGCGCGCGGATCAGGATCTTGGCCGAGGCTGGTTTCAACAGACCCGCCATGTCTTTCAGGCCAAGGATATGCGCACCTGCGTCGCGCAGCTCTTTCGCCATGCCGACATAATACTTCAGGTCGTACTTGGCCCGATCCGGGTCAAGGATGTCGCCCGTGTAGCAAACCGTGCCTTCGCAGATCTTGCCGTTCTCGACGACAGCGTCCATCGCCACACGCATGTTCTCAACCCAGTTCAGCGAGTCGAACACGCGGAAGACATCAATGTTCTTGGACGCCTGGCGTACGAATTCCTGCACCACGTTGTCGGGGTAGTTGGTGTAGCCGACCCCGTTTGCTCCACGCAGAAGCATCTGGGTCATCAGGTTCGGCATCGCTTCGCGCAGGTCGCGCAAACGCTGCCACGGGCATTCCTGCAGGAACCGATAGGCGACGTCGAACGTTGCGCCGCCCCAACATTCTACACTGAACAACTGCGGCAGGTTGGCCGCATAAGTCGGAGCAACCTTGATCATGTCGATCGACCGCATCCGGGTCGCCAGCAGTGACTGATGCCCGTCGCGCATGGTGGTGTCGGTGATCAGCAGTTGACGCTGCGCCTTCATCCAGTCGGCCACAGCCTGCGGGCCCTTTTGCTCCAGCAGGTTGCGGGTGCCCATTTGTGGTTCGGCCTTTTGCGCGGGGGGTTTGGCCTCTTTCAAGTCGGCGCGCGGTTCGGGGCGATCCTTGGTCTCGGGGTGCCCGTTCACCGTAATGTCCGCGATATAGGTCAGAACCTTGGTGCCCCGGTCGCGGCGGCGCTTGAACGCGAACAGATCGGGTGTCGTGTCGATGAACTTGGTGGTGTATTCATTCGACAGGAAAGTTGGGTGTTTCAGCAGGTTGATGACAAAGTCGATATTGGTGCTGACACCGCGAATGCGGAATTCACGCAGGGCGCGGTCCATGCGGGCAATTGCGGCCTCAGGCGTCGGGGCCTTGGCCGTCACCTTGGTCAGCAGCGAGTCGTAATACCGCGTGATCACCCCGCCCGCATAGGCGGTGCCGCCATCCAGACGAATGCCCATGCCGGTGGCCGAGCGATAGGCGGTGATGCGGCCATAGTCGGGGATGAAGTTGTTCTGTGGGTCTTCGGTCGTAATCCGGGTCTGCAGCGCATGGCCGTTCAGATGCACATCCGCCTGGCTGGCAGCGCCGGTGGCTTCGGCCAGGGTCTTGCCTTCAGCGATCAGAATCTGTGCTTGAACGATGTCGATACCGGTGACTTCCTCGGTGACAGTGTGTTCCACCTGCACGCGCGGGTTCACTTCGATGAAGTAGAACTTGCCGGTTTCCATATCCATCAGGAACTCGACAGTGCCCGCGCACTCATAGTTCACATGGGCGCAGATTTTACGCCCCAGTTCACAGATCTCAGCGCGCTGCTCTTCGGACAGGTATGGGGCAGGGGCGCGTTCGACCACCTTCTGGTTGCGGCGCTGGACCGAGCAGTCACGCTCATAAAGGTGATAAATCTCACCATGCTTGTCGCCCAGTATCTGAACCTCGACGTGGCGGGCGCGGGTGATCATCTTTTCCAGATAGCCCTCACCATTGCCAAAGGCGGCTTCGGCCTCGCGACGGCCTTCCAGCACCTTTTCTTCCAATTCGTCCTCGGACTCAATCGGGCGCATACCCCGACCACCACCGCCCCAGCTGGCCTTGAGCATCAGCGGATAACCGATCTCGGCGGCCTCGGCCCGGATCGCGTCCATGTCATCACCTAACACTTCGGTTGCGGGGATGACCGGAACGCCAGCCTCAATCGCCACACGCCGCGCACTGGCTTTATCGCCCAGAGCGCGCATGGTTTCGGCTTTGGGGCCAATAAAGGTGATCCCGTTCTGCACACAGGCATCCACGAAATCCGGGTTCTCGGACAGCAGGCCATAGCCCGGATGGATCGCGTCCGCGCCACACTCCTTGGCCACGCGGATAATCTCGTCAATGCTCAGATATGCAGCAACCGGGCCCATGCCTTCGCCAATGCGATAGGCCTCATCGGCCTTGAAACGATGCAGGCCAAGCTTGTCCTCTTCGGCAAAGACAGCAACAGTGCGTTTGCCCATCTCGTTCGCTGCGCGCATAACGCGAATGGCAATCTCGCCGCGGTTGGCGATCAGGATCTTGGTGAAGTCTGTCATATTAAGTCCCGGTCTTTATGTGTTTGGGCGTGTTATTGGGCGAACAATACGCGCAGGTATATCCGTTCTTCTGGGTAGAACCGGCATGTTACCGCTCGCAAACGCCCTTTGGCCGCTGTAGCCTTATACGCATGCCGCGCTGCAGCATCAAATTATTAACATCATCTCTCAATTTGAGACAGTGCCGCCAGACCCATCTGACCCATATTTGCGTGCAGATCCTGTCTCAGAACATCGATGACATGCGCGGGGCCGCAAGGGCCAAGTGCCGCCAACCCGTACAAAAAAGCGCGCCCAAGCATGACAAAATCGGCGCCTAGGGAAAGCGCGCGCAGTACATCCAGGCCACTTTCGATACCGCTGTCAAATATTAGCGGTAAATTGGTGGCGTCGCGAATAGCTGGAAGAGCTTCAATGCTGGCCGGGGCTGCGTCAAATTGGCGACCTCCGTGATTCGAGACCCACAGGGCGTCCACACCCACCCGTTCCAGTCTGTCAGAATCTTCGGGACGCAAGATGCCTTTGACCACAAAGCCTCCGTCCCAATGATCGCGCAGCCACGATACATAGTCCAACCCCGGTGATGTCCTCAACAGGTACCCAATATGGGCCGTCGGCGGCAGATCGCCCGGATCTTCGATATACTTGTCCAGAGTGCGCATATGCGGCACGCCATTGCGCAGCATACCCATGGCCCAAGCGGGCTTTGTCGCAATCTGTGCCAGCAAACGCGGCGTCAGCTTTGGTGGCTGCCTCAGGCCCGAGCGGGTTTGTCGTTCCCTGCGTGAGGCTACTGGGACATCCACAGTCAGCACAAGGGTTCGAAACCCGGCCTGATGCGCCCGACCCAACATATCCTTGCGAATGTCTGGGTCGCGCGGCGGGTAAAGCTGAAACCAGGCGTTTGGTCCCAGGTGTGGTGCCAGGTCCTCAGGGCTTTGGCTGGCCACGGTGGACAGCGCATATGGAATCCCTTCCTCCGCGGCTGCCTGAGCCAACAGGCGTTCCGCGTCGGGCCAGACCAACCCGGACATCCCGATCGGCGCTATTCCAAAGGGCAAAGGGTAATCACGGCCCAGTAAGGTTCTCGACGTATCAAATTCCAGTTCGCCGTGCAGGATCGAGGGCGAAAGGCGGACGTCATCCAGCGCCTTTCGATTTCGTATCAGAGTCGTTTCTGCCCCTGTACCGCTTTCGATATATTCCCATACGAAATGCGGCAGGCGGCGGCGCGCGTGACGTTTCAAATCCGGTATGCCGGGAAAGGTGCTGTGCAGGTCCATGCACATTGATCCGACCCGCTGCGTGATTCGGCAAGGGTATTAGGCCGCGTCCGGGTGGGTCTGCTTGCCTTTGGCGAGGGGTCGCTTGACCTGATTCTGGGTTTCGCTGGCTACCTCAACCTGGTTGCGCCCTTTGTCGTTGGCCGCATAAAGCGCATCGTCGGCCGCGCGCATCAGATCCTGTGGCATGGTTCCGTGCTTCGGGTAATGCGCCACCCCGACCGAGATGGTGATGCGGGGCAAGGCCTTTTCGCCATAGCGGACGGTGACGGCTTCGACTGCCTGTCTCAGCTGCTCTGCGCGGGTCACAGCGTCTTCGGGGGTGTTGTCGGGTAGGATCAACATAAATTCTTCACCGCCGATGCGGCAGGCCACCTCGTCGCGGTCGCAGCCCTGTTCCAGCGCGGCCCCAACCGCACGCAAGACCATGTCACCTGCGTCGTGCCCATGCGTGTCGTTGAACTTTTTGAAATGATCCACGTCCACGGCGATCAGACTCAGCGCCGCTCCGGTCTTTTGGCTGCGGCTGATCGACTTGCGTAGCGTTTCCGTCAAGTGACGACGATTGAATAGGCCAGTCAGAGGGTCGCGTACCGATTGGTCATGCAATTGATCGCGCATTCTGACGTTGGCAATGGCCATGCTGATCTGCTCGGCGCACAGCTGCGCGAGTTTACGACTTTTGTGAAAACATGCGTCACGCCCGGCAAGCGCCCTAAGATGCAGCAGGCCGACGGTTTCGCCATGCGCGAGGATGGGAAAACAGAAATAGGGTCGCCCATCATGCGGTTCGGCGTGTTCACAGACAAAGTCGATCTCGGATGCGCCGAATTCATAGGTGCGTCCACGCCGCAATCCCCAGCAGCCTTCGGGGTGAATATGCGACTTGTGCGTGCCGCCATTCCAGCTGGCGCAACCGTCCAGAACATCGCGAGAGTTGGAATAGACATAAACGCTGCCCTCCGCCTCGGGCAGGATGTGGGTCATGAAGCGTGACACCATATCGAACAGCTCATCCAGCGATCGACTGGATTGCAGCCATTCATTCAACTCACCCAGCAAGCGTACTTCGCGGGCCAAGCGCAGCTGTTCGTCCATCAATTCCCGCTCTTTCACGGCTCGTTTGCGAAGGTCGCGCACTTGACGCAGGTTGGTGCGGTGGACAATCAGGATCACAGTTGTCAGGGCCAGCAACGCCACTCCGCTGAGGATAGCCAGAGACAAGCGCACCCGAGTGATGAACAGATTCCTTAGGTCCGAGATGTCCGAATAGAATTCGATTGCCCCCAGAAACGTCGCATCTTTGATAATCGGTGTATAGACCTCGGCGACATGACGGCTGTTCAGCCCCTTATTCCCGCGGGGATCGGGGTCAAAGGAGTCAATTTCCGTGATAGGTTTCTCTTCGTGTTTGTAATAAAGGCCGCCGGCGGCAACGACAGACTTAAAGTAAGGTTTTGTGTTCACCGAGCCAACGTCACTGCTGCGGGTCGACCAAAATACGTTGCCTGATGCATCGAACAGTTTGAACCGGTAGATGTCCGAGGTTTCTGGCAACAGATTCAGAAAATCCTGGTCATGCGGGCTGAGCGAATGATCGCGGAATGTCGCCTCCAGACTGCTTAAATTGCTTTCGACCTGACGGCTCAGCCGCACGGCGCTTTTGCGCAGGTCTGCTTCCAGCATGCGATCCACCACCGGTGCCGGGACCGCGTAGATGCCCCAACCGGCTGCTACCGTCAGAACGACCAGCATCAGGCCCGCACCCACCATTTTCAAACGCGATGATCCTGTCGTCGGATTCGTCTGTTCCATCTTTCCCGCTCCCACAGCAATGGGATCAGCATCCGGCCCTGAGTTTGACAGTGGGTTAACTTTTGAGCGGCGATGGTCGTTTCTTTGTTTCGAATTAATGCAAAAAGAAGTGTTAAAAGCCTGTGAACAAGCCGTGAACAAACTCTTTCCCTTCGGGCTGATCCAGCGTAGTTTGGATCCATGAGCAGTTTTGACGAAATGGACGCCTTCGAGGGCGCATCGCTGTCGGCGCGGGCTATGGCTCGGTTTTCAGAGCCGAAAGGCGAGTACAAGAAGGGTCTTAACCCTGCACAGGGAGATGCGGTCGAAAAAGTCGACGGCCCCCTTTTGATATTGGCCGGTGCGGGTACAGGAAAAACAAGGACGTTGATGGCACGTGTTGCGCATCTGATAGAGCAACACGGGGTCAGGGCGAACGAAATTTTAGCAGTGACCTTCACCAACAAGGCCGCGAAAGAGATGCAAGTTCGTTTGGAGAATACTCCTTATTCGGTCCAAGAACCTGTGCGTTGGCTTGGTACTTTTCATTCAATTAGCGCTAAATTGCTTCGACGTCACGCAGAGTTGGTCGATCTTAAATCAAACTTCACTATTTTGGATGCGGACGACCAACTGCGGCTTATAAAGCAGTTGCTGAAAGTGAATAACATTGATGAGAAGCGTTGGCCGCCGCGGCACTTGCTGGGGATTATTGACGATTGGAAGAACCGCGCGCTGACACCGGACAAGGTGCCTTCTGCCGATGCTGGGGCCTACAACAACAAGGGTATCGAGCTTTACGCTCAGTACCAGACGCGCCTGCGAGAGTTGAATGCGGTAGATTTCGGCGACCTTCTGCTGCATATGGTCACGATCTTCCAAACCCATCCGGACGTTTTGGAGCAATACCAACGCTGGTTCCGCTACATTCTGGTGGACGAGTATCAGGATACCAACGTCGCCCAATACCTTTGGCTGCGATTGCTGGCCGGTGGGCACAAAAATATATGTTGTGTGGGGGACGACGATCAGTCGATTTACGGCTGGCGCGGGGCCGAAGTGGGCAACATCTTGCGGTTCGAAAAGGATTTCCCGGGCGCTTATGTGGTGCGGCTGGAGCAGAACTACCGCTCGACCCCGCATATTCTAGCAGCTGCATCGAACGTCATTCGAGGCAACGAAAACCGGCTGGGCAAAGAGCTCTGGACCGATGCTGAGGAAGGTCACAAGGTCAACCTGATCGGCCATTGGGATGGCGAGGAAGAGGCCCGCTGGATTGGCGAGGAAATCGACGCAATGCAAGGCGGTACGCGCGGTATCCGCCCGGTGAACCTGGATGAAATCTCCATCCTCGTCCGCGCCTCGCACCAGATGCGCGCGTTCGAAGACCGCTTCCTGACCATTGGTCTGCCTTACAAAGTGATCGGCGGCCCGCGATTCTATGAACGGATGGAGATTCGCGATGCCATGGCCTATTTCCGGCTGGTGATCAGCCCCGAAGACGATCTGGCCTTTGAGCGTATAGTGAACACTCCAAAACGCGGCCTTGGCGACAAGGCGCAGCTGACCATTCAGATGACTGCACGTGAAAACGGTGTTTCTCTGGTTGATGGGGCACGGATCGCCGTCGACAATGGGCTGATCAAGGGGAAGGGTGGCAAAGCCCTGCGCGAGTTGATTGATGGGCTGGCGCGGTGGAACGCGATGACGCGCGGCCCGCGGATCGAGGTAGACGACGACTCGGTGATTGATGACGGATCACCCCTGCGGTTCGGTGCGCCCGAGCATACGCATATCGAACTGGCCCAGATCATCCTCGACGAATCCGGCTACACTGCTCATTGGCAGAACGACAAGACCCCTGAAGCGCCGGGGCGTTTGGAAAACCTTAAGGAACTGGTCAACCAACTGGACAATTTCGAAAACCTTCAGGGGTTTTTGGAACACGTCAGCCTTGTCATAGACAACGAACAGGATTCGGATGGGGCCAAGGTGTCGATCATGACTCTACATGCAGCCAAGGGGCTCGAGTTTCCGGTTGTTTTCCTGCCAGGATGGGAGGACGGGTTGTTCCCCTCGCAGCGGTCGATGGACGAATCCGGGCTCAAGGGGCTCGAGGAAGAGCGTCGCCTGGCCTATGTCGGCATCACCCGCGCGGAAGAGGTTTGTACGATTTCCTTTGCCGCCAACCGGCGGGTTTTTGGGCAATGGCAGAACTCCATGCCTTCGCGTTTCATCGACGAATTGCCGGGAGAGCATGTAGAGGTTCTGACTCCTCCCGGCCTCTATGGCGGCGGGCACCAGACAGCGGGAATCGAATCCCGCGCAGCCGAAGCCAATGTCTATAACTCACCGGGCTGGAAACGGATGCAAGCGCGGCAGGGGCAATATGGCACGTCACAACCCCGCGAAAGTCGGAACACGGTGATCGACGCCACCGCTTTGGCCAGCTTCACGCTGGGTGAACGCGTTTTCCACCAGAAGTTCGGCTATGGCGCGGTCATCGGTATCGAGGGCGACAAGGTCGAGGTCGATTTCGATAAGGCGGGCACCAAGAAAGTGGTGTCACGATTCCTGACCAACAAAGATGACGTTCCGTTCTAAGGCATCATAATCCTTCAACAAGAACCAGATTGGTCGATGCCGTGGCCTGTCGGATCGTTGCCAGTGCGATGTAGTCGGGGTCATCTTTCCAGGCTTTCGCTGCGGCAAGGTCCGGAAACTCCATCAGCACAATTCCACCTTCCGGCCAATCGC
Source organism: Ruegeria sp. HKCCD7303 (assembly GCF_013111185.1). Classification (GTDB taxonomy): domain Bacteria; phylum Pseudomonadota; class Alphaproteobacteria; order Rhodobacterales; family Rhodobacteraceae; genus Ruegeria. Next base: position 195,109 of record NZ_WVRE01000004.1, read on the forward strand.
CTTCGATACGTTCGACCGGTTTGGAAGAAACGGTGAGCAAACGGCCGCCATGGCGATCAAAGATCGGCATGAAGCCCGCCAGATACTCCTGATACCCATCCGGGTCGTGGATGTCGATCTGCGCGATGAAATAGGCGGCCATGGCGTCCTCCGGATCCGAAATCAGAGGGCCATCTTACACCAGTGTCAGAAAAACAAAAAACGGCGGTTCCCAGGGAGGAGGAGGGAACCGCCGTCTTGTCAACATCAGAGCAGGGAGGAGGAGAGCCCTGATGTATACGAACCCGGGTTTGAGCCCGGTATGGGTAAGACGCGGCGACGTCAGGGAGGAGGACGACGTCGCCGCGCGCTTTCAACATCAAGGCAGGGAGGAGGAGAGCCTCGATGTATCACGTTCCGGCATCTTGAGGCCGGTATAGGGTGCGGCAACGTCAGGGAGGAGGAAAGACGTTGCCGCTGATTACAGACCCTAAAGGGAGGAGGAAGGGCCTGATCTCGGTATCTCTGGTGCGCTTAACGCGCGGTGTTGTCTTCTGCCGCCTGCATTGCGACCCGGCGGATAATCGAACGGTGCAGGCCCAGGTCGGCCAGTTCGCGGTTCGACAGGCTGGACAGTTCATTCACAGTCTGACGGTACATGCGATAGCGTGCAAAGCGGGTCTTGGCGGTTTCGACCAGTGTGCTCAATCCGAACGCCGGTGCGCTCTTGGGGGCTGTATGTGTGCTTGCGATTGCCATTTTCATCATCCGTCTGTCTTGCGTTACCGATGTCATTCGGCGTTTGCTTGAGCCTGAAGATAGGCAAATGCTGCAATTGCACAATGGGTCACTTCATCAATGCTGCTATGCAGCAAATGCATAGATTGGTTTGGTTTTTCCCGACACAGAGATATACACCTTTAAAATATAGGTTTTACCATGGGGTGCCTTTGAAGGCCTGAAAAAGGCGCTGCTGTGGCCTGCCTTTGAATTGAGCGCATTCGGCGCGAATTTGTGCGACTTATATCGTGGACAGCCAGTGCCTGACGTTTCGGTGGATCCCTGGAATGACATTTAGCGAGGTGGCGTCGTCTTGATGATTCCGGGTTTCTGGGGTGGAGCGGGACCCAAGCCCCGCTTCCTTGCTTGAGCTGGGTCAGCTTACGGGAATTTATGGGCGGTTCTGGTTTGAGCGGGGAATCGCGGCCTAAATCTCTAGTTTTTTTGAGTTACGATTCGATGTGACGACTGTCCGCAGCGAGCCAAAAAATCCAGCCTAAGCGAAAAATTCAGAAAAAACGGGAAAACGTGGGAAATTTTTTCCATCGAGCATTTGTCTATATATTGATGTTCAAATTTAAAATTTTCTATTTGTAGTGCCTTGGTGGCGAATCTTCCACATTTGGTCATGTCGAAGCCGTGTTTCATGCAACACGGTTGGAAAAATTCCTGTTGATTTCCATGAATTCCCATGGCATCCCTTGTACATCCGATGAGGACGAGGCAGCAGGGGCACCAAACGACCCCGAACCAAAAATACTAATCAGGTTTCATACAGGCATCTCGCTTTCATCAACCAAGAGATCCGGCGCGCGGGCGAGCAGACATCCCCCCAGGTGGCGCGTGCAGCTGGACATCCCGCAAAGCGGGTCAATGCGGCGGGTTGATCAGTGGCAGCAGATCAACTCGCCGTTTTTCATCGGGGGGAACGTGAATTTTGAGGTGGGGCGCAAGCGAAAGGGACAGTCGTCTTGGCGCGCAGGTTTAGAGGTGAAAGCCACCATAAGGTGGATACGAAGGGCAGGGTCTCGATCCCGGCCTCGTTTCGCCGTGTGCTTGAAGCGTCCGATCCCAACTGGCAGCCCGGTGACAATCCAGAGCTTGTGATCGTCTACGGCGACCACCGCCGCAAATACCTTGAATGTTATACGATGCAGGCGATTGACGAGGTTGACGCCAAAATCGACGCTCTGCCACGTGGGTCGATGGAGCGTAAGATGCTGCAACGCATGTTCCACGGTCAGTCCTTCCCGACAAACGTGGATGAAACCGGACGTCTGGTCTTGCCTGCCAAGCTGCGCAACAAGATTGACCTTGAGAATGAGGCCTTCTTTATCGCCGCGGGTGACACCTTCCAGATCTGGAAGCCCGAAACCTACAATGTTGAAGAACTGGCCAAGGCTGAAGAGTGGATGGACGATCTGCCCGACGATTTCGACCCGATGGTCTACCTCGATGGCATCGGGGACGCGTGACGGCATGTCCGGCGCTGTCCCTCCCTCCGATAAACCCCATATCCCTGTTCTGCTGCGCCCACTGCTGGCCGCAGTGTCTCCGGTATCGGGTGTTTGGCTGGATGGCACCTTTGGGGCAGGCGGATATACGCGCGGGTTGCTGGATGCAGGGGCAGACAAGGTGATTGGCGTCGACCGTGATCCGCTGGCCTTTGAAATGGCCGCTGATTGGGCAGGAGAGTATGGCGACCGGTTGGTGATGCAGCCCGGTGTGTTCTCGCGGATGGACGAATACGCGCAGGATCTGGATGGTGTGGTGCTGGATCTTGGTGTGTCTTCGATGCAGCTGGATCAGGCCGAGCGTGGGTTTTCTTTCATGAAAGACGGCCCCTTGGACATGCGCATGAGTCAGGAAGGCGAAAGCGCCGCCGATCTGGTGAATGAGGCGACCGAGGCGCAATTGGCGGATATTCTGTTCCATTTCGGTGAGGAACGCGCGAGCCGTCGGATCGCCAAGGCCATCGTGAAGGCGCGAAGCGAAGAACCAATCACTACGACCCTGCGTTTGGCCGAGATCATCGAGTCCTGCCTGCCGCGCCCCAAGCCCGGGCAATCGCACCCGGCGACACGCAGCTTTCAAGGGCTGCGGATCGCGGTCAATGCCGAATATGAAGAGCTGTTTCAGGGATTGATGGCCGCGGAAAGGGCATTAAAGCCTGGCGGGCAACTGGCCGTTGTGACCTTCCATTCCATCGAGGATCGGATGGTCAAGCGGTTCTTTCAATCCCGCGCGGGTAAGACAGGGCGTGCGAACCGTTACGCGCCTGAAATCGAGCAGGATCAGCCGCAATTCACGCTGAAGACCCGTAAGGCCGTAGGCCCGGATGAGCTGGAATTGCAGGAAAACCCGCGTGCGCGCTCGGCCAAACTGCGCGTGGCAATCCGAACTGAGGCACCGGCAGGGGAAATTGAGGCCCGCGCCATAGGGATGCCGCAACTGGGGGGAAGGGCAAAATGAAGAGTATTTTGTATGTGTTGACCGCTCTGTCCGTTTTTGGATTGGCGCTGTGGGCCTATCAGGAAAACTACCGCACCCAGCAGGTGGTTAAAGAAACGCAGAAACTCCAGCGCGAGATTGGCATGGCACAGGTTCGGCTGGCCGTTTTGAACGCGGAATGGGCCTATCTGAACCGCCCTGACCGACTGCGCGAATTGGCAGATTTGAACTTTGAGCGTCTGGGACTGTTGCCGCTGCGAGCGGAGCAGTTTGGGCGTGCCGATCAGATTGCCTATGCCGAAGACCCCGATCTGCCCATCGTTGATCCGATTGAGTTGCAGGCCATCACTGACATTAAGGCGTTGGGCGAGGTGCAGATTCCATGACACGCACGCCTCTGCGCCCCCTGGCCCGAATTCTTGATGCTCGCGCCCGAGGTGAAAATCCAAAGGCGATTGAACGGGAAAACATCCGCAAACGCCACGAGGATATGAAAGACCGCGCCCGCGCCCGCGCCGAAGGGCGCCTGTTGGTGCTGGGCTTCTTCTTCTTCTGCGCTTTCTCGGTTGTTGGTGCCCGCATGGGTATGCTGGCCACGTCCGAGGCGCAGGAGCCAGTAGCAAGTGCGCCGGGTGCGACCATTGCCATGCAGCGCGCCAATATCGTTGACCGCGAAGGGCGCATCCTGGCAACAAATCTGGACACCTATTCGGTATACGCGCAGCCGCCCCTGATGATCGACCCGATTGCCGCCGCAGATCAGTTGGTGGCAATCTTCCCGGATCTGGACAAAGAGCGTCTGGTCAAGGACTTCACGGGCAAGCGTAAGTTTCTGTGGATTAAAAAACGCATCTCACCCGAACAGAAGCAAGCCGTACACGACATCGGCGATCCGGGCATTCTGTTTGGCCCACGCGAAATGCGCCTTTATCCCAACGGCAAGCTTGCCGCGCATATTCTGGGCGGGTCCGGCTTTGGTCGTGAGGGCGTCAGTGCCGCCGAAGTAATTGGTGTTGCAGGTGTCGAGAAACAGTTCGACGACTATCTGCGTGACCCGGCCAACGGCAACAAGCCGCTGCAATTGTCGCTGGACCTGACCATTCAGGCGGCTGTGGAACAGGTGCTCTATGGCGGTATGAAGATCATGAACGCCAAGGGGGCCTCGGCCGTTCTGATGAACGCACACACGGGTGAGGTTGTCTCAGCCGCGTCGCTGCCCTCGTTTGATCCAAATGACCGCCCGCGCCCGCCGACCTCGGGGTTTGATCCATCAGACAGCCCACTGTTCAACCGCTATGTACAAGGTGTCTATGAACTGGGCTCGGTCTTCAAGATTTTCACTGCAGCGCAGGCCGTGCAACTGGGGCTTGTGAATTCCAATACCATCATCGACACGTCGGGCCCTATGAAGATCGGTCGTTTTCCGATCGGAGAGTTCAACGGCAAGAATTACGGCAAGATCAGCGTTGCGGACGTGATCGTACACAGCTCGAACCGGGGTACGGGCCGTTTGGCGTTGCAGATCGGTGCGCAGCGACAGCAGGATTTCCTGAACACGTTGGGCATGTTCGATCCAACACCGTTTGAAATTGTCGAGGCCAAAGGTGGCGTACCGCTCAAGCCCAAAAAATGGGGTGAACTGAGCACTGTAACCATTTCCTACGGTCATGGTCTGTCGACCAGCCCGATGCATCTGGCGGCCGGTTATGCGGCCATTGCCAATGGCGGGCATTATGTCAGCCCGACCATTCTGCGGAAAAACGGCCCGCAATACGGCCCTCGGGTCATGTCGGAAAACACCGCAAGCCAGGCCCAGAAAATGTTGCGTAAAGTGGTGACAGACGGCACCGCCAGCTTTGCTGAGGTCAAAGGCTATGACGTGGCTGGCAAAACCGGCACAGCGGACAAGCCAAAGCCGCGTGGCGGGTATTACGATGACAAGGTCATAGCGACCTTCGCGACGATCTTTCCGGCCTATGATCCGAAATACGTTCTGATCGTCACATTGGACGAACCTTCGATCCTGGCATATGGCGAAAAGCGCCGCACTGCGGGCTGGACCGCCGTGCCTGTTGCCGCCGAACTTATTGGTCGCGTCGCACCCTTGCTGGGCCTGCGTCCTCGGCTTGAGCCTGAGGCGGGCGCTGCTATAACGCTGACCTCAAACTAGGCTGTCCGGCAAGAGGTGGGTCATGGGCACAAGGACAAAGAAACTCAACCAACTGGCCCTGACCGCGCGCGGGGGCGCAAACCCCGACATCACAGGTTTGGCTGTTGACAGCCGTGAAGTGAAAGACGGCTTCCTGTTCGCGGCCCTTCCCGGCACGCGGGTGCATGGAGGGGAGTTCACCCAATACGCCCTTCGAATGGGAGCATCCGCGATCCTGACAGATGCCGAAGGGGCCCAGATCGCCGAAGCCGAGCTTTCTGAATCAGGCGCGGCACTTATTGTGGTCGAAGACCCGCGTCAGGCGCTGGCCGGTGCAGCCGCGTTGTGGTTTGGAGCACAACCGCAGACCATCGTCGCCGTCACCGGTACCAACGGCAAAACATCTGTTGCCACCTTTGTGCGCCAGATCTGGACTGAGCTGGGCCACGCCGCTGTCAACCTCGGTACGACCGGGGTCGAGGGTGCATGGACCGCACCGCTGGCCCACACCACCCCTGAACCAATCACCCTGCATCGCTGTCTGGCAGAGGCAGCTGAAAATAGTGTGACCCATGCCGCGATGGAAGCATCGTCCCACGGCCTGGAGCAACGCCGCCTGGATGGCGTGCACCTGACAGCCGCAGGGTTTTCAAACTTCACTCAGGACCATCTGGACTATCACGAAACCTTCGAGGCGTATTTTGCCGCCAAGGCTGGGCTGTTCGACCGCGTGTTGCCGCAAGACGGTACAGCGGTGATCAATCTGAGTGACCCTAAGGGCGCGCAGGTCCAGCGGATCGCAAAGTCGCGAGGCCAATCGGTGCTGACCGTTGGTCTTGGCGATGCCGATTTATGCCTAATCAATCAGCGGTTTGACGCCACAGGACAGGACCTGCGCTTTTCCTGGCGAGGCCGAACTTTCCAGACGCGTCTGAATCTGATCGGCGGGTTTCAGGCTGAAAATATCTTGCTGGCCTGCGGATTGGTCATCGCCGCCGGCGACAGCCCTGAGCGGGTTTTTGAAACTCTGCCGCATCTGACGACGGTACGGGGACGGATGCAACTGGCCGCAACACGCGACAACGGCGCAACGGTTTTTGTGGACTACGCGCATACGCCCGATGCGGTGGCTACTGCCCTCAAAGCGCTGCGCCCGCACGTGATGGGGCGTCTGATCGCCATCGTTGGAGCAGGCGGTGATCGCGACGCCACGAAACGCCCTCTGATGGGCAAGGCGGCGGCGAACCATGCTGATGTGGTGTTTATCACCGACGACAACCCACGCAGCGAAGACCCGGCCACTATCCGTGCGGCCGTCATGGCAGGTGCGCTTGAGGCCGCAGGTCAGGCCAGTGTGACCGAAGTCGGCGACCGTGCCGAAGCCATCCTGCGTGGCATCGACGCGCTGCAACCGGGCGATGCGCTGCTGATTGCTGGCAAGGGACACGAAACCGGCCAGATCGTCGGGGATCAGGTTCTGCCTTTTGATGACGTTGAACAGGCCAGTATTTCTGTGGCCGCGCTTGACGGGAGGGTTGCATGACACTCTGGACAGCATCCGAGGCCGTTGAAGCGACAGGCGGTCAGGTCACGCGTGACTGGATCGCAAATGGTGTATCGATCGACACTCGCACCCTTCAGCCCGGCGATCTGTTCGTGGCGCTTAAAGCCGCGCGGGACGGTCATGATTTTGTCGCGCAGGCGTTGGAAAAAGGCGCCGGGGCTGCGCTGGTTTCTCACATTCCCGAAGGTGTCCCCGAAGGGGCACCGTTGCTGGTCGTTGACGACGTGCAGGCAGGTCTCGAAGCCTTGGGGCAGGCGGCCCGTGCGCGAACGGATGCGCGCATAGTGGGTGTCACGGGCAGCGTCGGCAAGACCTCGACCAAAGAAATGCTGGCGAAAATTCTTGAAGCCCAAGGCAAGACCCATGCCAGCGTGGCCAGCTACAACAACCATTGGGGTGTACCGCTGACTTTGGCGCGGATGCCGCGCGATACTGAGTATGCCGTGATTGAGATCGGCATGAACCACCCGGGCGAGATTGCCCCTCTGGCCAAACAGGCCCGTCCGCACGTGGCGTTGGTCACGACTGTCGCGGCGGTGCATCTGGAAGCTTTTGCTTCGGTCGCAGGCATCGCCCATGAAAAAGCGGCGATCTTCGAAGGGTTGGAGCCCGGCGGGGCCGCGATTGTCAATGCAGACATCGAGCACGCTGAAATTCTGCGTCAAAGTGCACGGGACTGCGGGGCGGGGATCGTCGATTTTGGCCGCAAGGCTTCGGATTATCGTTTGACCGATGTGCAGCAAGCGTCCAACGCCGTGAACGCTCAGGCCACTGTTGGTGATCAACTCATCCGCTTTGAGATCAACTCTGCCGGCACCCATTTTGCCATGAACGCGCTTGGGGCTCTGGCGGCCTGCGTGGAGCTGGGTGTCGATCTGGATCAAGCGGTCGCGGGACTGCGAGCGTGGTCGCCGGTCAAGGGGCGCGGCGTACGCGAAAACTTGCCGTTGTCTGGTGGTGGCCAAATCGAACTATTGGACGACAGCTACAACGCCAATCCGACCTCGATGGAGGCCGCGCTGGACGTGTTGGCCGCCTCGCAAGGTACCCGCCGCATCGCGTTTTTGGGCGACATGAAGGAACTGGGCTCGCAGGAAGTGGCGATGCACGCCGAAATGGCGAATGTTGCAGCCATGGAGAAAATAAATCAGGTGCATTGCATCGGCCCCTTGATGCAAGCCCTGCACAAGGCGCTACCCGATGACAAGCGCGGGCTCTGGTTCGAAACCAGTGCTGAGATGGCCGAACACTTGCCCTCATTGATCTGCGATGGCGACACGGTGTTGGCAAAGGGCTCTCTCAGCATGGCGCTGGCTACGATTGTTGACGGTCTGCGCAAAATGGGGCAAGGGAGCGCGCTTGATGGGTGATCGCGCCCAGACGTCGCGTGTGAGAAAGGTATTGTCATGCTGTATTGGTTGACCGCCCTGTCGGACGGAGGGGATTTCTGGAACCTCTTCCGCTATATCACCTTCCGCGCGGGCGGTGCCTTTATGACGGCGCTGATCTTTGGGTTTCTGTTCGGAAAACCCCTGATCAATGTTCTGCGCAAGCGACAGGGCAAAGGTCAACCGATCCGCGATGACGGCCCCGAGGGACATTTTTCCAAGGCAGGCACGCCCACCATGGGTGGGTTGCTGATTGTAGGTGCCCTTGTGACGTCGACCCTGATCTGGGCACGGTGGGACAATCCCTATGTCTGGATGGTGTTGTTTGTGACTTTGGCCTATGCGGCCATCGGGTTCGCGGATGACTACGCCAAGGTGTCGAAGCAGAACACCAAGGGTGTTTCGGGCAAGATGCGTCTGGCGCTGGGCATTATCATTGCGGTTCTGGCCTCGCTCTGGGCATCTTTGCACCATCCCGAGGCGTTGCAGAACCAACTGGCGGTGCCAGTTTTCAAGGACACTCTGGTCAATCTTGGCCTGTTCTATATTCCGTTCGCGGTCGTTGTGATCGTTGGTGCTGCCAATGCAGTAAACCTGACAGACGGCCTGGATGGGCTGGCCATCATGCCCGCAATGATTGCCGCCACGACCCTTGGAATCATTGCCTATGCGGTCGGACGTGTGGACTTTACCGAGTATCTGGACGTGCACTACGTGCCCGGAACCGGTGAGATATTGATCTTTACGGCTGCTTTGTTCGGCGGCGGTTTGGGCTTTTTGTGGTACAACGCACCACCCGCGGCGGTCTTCATGGGTGACACCGGTTCATTGGCTCTAGGTGGTGCACTGGGTGCGATTGCCGTCGCCACCAAGCACGAGCTTGTTCTGGCCGTGGTTGGCGGTCTGTTCGTGGTCGAGGCGTTGAGCGTCATCATTCAGGTCCTCTACTTCAAACGCACCGGCAAGCGGGTTTTCCTCATGGCCCCAATCCATCACCACTATGAGAAAAAAGGCTGGGCTGAACCGACCATCGTCATCCGTTTCTGGATCATCTCGCTGATCCTGGCGATGATCGGACTGGCAACGCTGAAGGTACGGTGAGCAAACGTCGCATTGTGCTGTCAGGCTGTTCAGGAGGCGGTAAATCCACCCTCCTGCAAGAGATGGCGCGGCGCGGCTATGCGACTGTCATAGAACCCGGCCGCCGAGTCGTAATCGCGGAACAGCAGGTCGGTGGAACCGCCTTGCCCTGGTCAAATACCGAAGCGTTTTGCCGGAAAGTCATCGAGACGGCTTTCAACGACATGACCCAAGCCCCGGACGGTTTGGTTCTATTCGACCGATCGGCACTGGACGCCTTGATCTGGTTTGAGCGTACTGACACTGATCTGGACAAAGCCTTGAAAGATCGGATTGTCCGGCTTGACTATGACCGTCAGATTTTTCTGTTCCCGCCATGGCCTGAAATCTATGTGAAAGACAGTCAGCGTAAGCACGATCTGTTTGACGCTCTTGCGGAATATGAGGGTTTGTGCGACCGCTTGCCCAAACTTGGTTTCAAGACCACCCTTGTTCCAAAGCGGCCTGTCGAAGAACGGGCGGATTGGCTTGAGGCACAGCTAGACGAAGGAAATAAGACATGATCCCGGTCAAAGGCTTTTCAGGGCAGAAAGTCGCAGTTCTGGGGCTGGGCCGGTCGGGCTTGGCGACAGCACGCGCCTTGCGTGCTGGCAAGGCTGAGCCTGTGTGCTGGGACGACAACCCGGCAGCTCGTGAAACTGCCGAAGGCGAAGGGTTCACTTGCGCCGATCTGCATAAACACGGCGCGTTTGACGGCATTGCGTCGCTGATCGTCTCACCGGGCATTCCGCATCTTTATCCTGAACCGAACCCGGTCGTTTCCGCGGCTTTGGACGCTGGCGTGCCGGTGGACAACGACATCGGCCTGTTCTTCCTTTCCTTCGCGGGGTCGGAATGGAACAACTACGACACGCCGCCGCGCGTGATTGCGGTGACGGGATCGAATGGGAAATCCACTACGGCGGCGCTGATCCATCACATCTTGACCGAGGCCGGGCGCGAGGCGCAATTGGCAGGCAATATCGGGCGCGGGGTTCTGGATATCGATCCGGGTGGTGATGGTTCGGTCGTGGTGCTGGAACTCAGCAGCTATCAGACCGAGTTGGCCCGTGCATTGACACCCGACGTGGCTGTATTCACCAACCTTTCACCCGATCATCTGGACCGCCACGGCGGCATGGGCGGCTATTTCGCGGCCAAACGACGCCTGTTTGCCGAAGGCGGGCCAGACCGCGCAATCATTGGCATTGATGAGATCGAAGGTGCGTTTCTGGCCGGGCAACTGGCCGAAGGGCCAACGGATGACCGGGTGATCCGTATCTCGGTTGCGCGCAAACTGACAGGTCCAGGGTGGCAGGTTTTTGCACGCAAAGGTTTCTTGTCGGAATACCGCAAGGGGCGTCAGGCAGGGTCCATCGACCTGCGCGCGATCAAAGGTCTGCCCGGTGCCCATAACCACCAAAACGCCTGCGCGGCTTACGCTGCCTGCCGGTCGCTGGGACTTGCCCCGCGCGTGATCGAGGATGCGCTGCAGTCCTATCCGGGCCTGCCGCACCGCAGCCAGATCATTGCCGAAGCGGGTGGGGTTACTTACGTCAACGATTCGAAGGCGACCAATGTCGACAGTGCCTTGAAGGCGTTGAGCGCGTTCAAGAATATCCGCTGGATTTGCGGTGGACTTGAGAAAGAGGGCGGTATCGCAGCTCTGAACACGGCAGCGGATCAGGTGCGCAAAGCTTACGTGATCGGTCGCGAAGCGGCTGGTTTTGCGATGCAACTGGAAGCGGACGCCCTGGTTTGTACCACGATGGAGGCCGCCGTAGCGCAAGCTATCGAAGACGCGGAAGAGGGTGACACGGTGTTGTTGGCACCGGCGGCTGCCAGTTTCGATCAATATGACAATTTCGAGCGACGCGGCGATGACTTTACCGAACAAGTGCGTAAGCGGCTGACGTAAGGCGACGCTCTGCCGGTTGATCTGGACTTTTCCCAATCAGATTGACACTTTGTGGGAAGTAAGGTTGCGTCACCTTCAGTTCACAAAGAGGTAGCGGATATGTCTGCACGCAAAATTTTCTTCGCCCTTCCTGTCGTTGCGCTGGCCGGAGCCTGCGCCAATAGCGGGGCGAACTATGTCCCGATCATCGACGGGGCGGTAGGGCCTAATTATCAGTCCGATCTGGCCAATTGTCAGGCGCTGGCGCGATCTCAGCCGACGCTCGACAGCAACACTGCAGGCGCCGCTGCCATCGGCGCGGCCGGTGCTGCGGCAACCACTGCAATCATTGACAACAGCGCCAGTGATCTGGGTCGGGCAGCAGCAGCCGGTGCGCTGATCGGTGCTGGTGCAAGCGCGATCAACAACACTCAGAATCAGGAAGTGATCGTGCGAAACTGTATGCGCGGGCGCGGGTATAACGTCGTCGGTTAATCCTTGGCGGCAATGGCAACACCAGCGGCATGGCCTGACGACCATGCCCACTGGAAATTGTAGCCACCCAACCAGCCGGTGACATCCACCGCTTCGCCAATCGCGTAGAGGCCAGGGACATCCTTGGCCTCCATGGTTTTAGAAGACAAATCTTCGGTATCGATCCCGCCCAGCGTGACTTCGGCCGTGCGATACCCTTCGGTTCCCGATGGCACCAGCAACCACTCGGATAAGGCTGTGGTCAGCTCAGAAAGTTTCGCATCTGACTGATCCGCAAGGTTCCCGGACATCTGAATAACCTTGCTCAGATAGTCTACCAACCGGGCCGGCAGATGGCGCGCCAGTTCGGTTGTCAAAGCCTTTCGCCCACCGCTCTGACGCTGTGTCCGCAACAGATCGAACAGCGGCAAATCGGGGATAAGGTTTACCCGGATCGCCTCACCCTCGGACCAGTAGGATGACAACTGCAACACCGACGGCCCGCTAAGCCCGCGATGCGTGAACAGCAGCGCCTCGTCAAAGCTGGTGCGGTCGTTCGACAGCCGAGCGGGCAGGGAAACACCGGACAAGTCTTTGAATCGACCATCCGAGAAGGTGAACGGTACCAGCGCGGCGCGCGTGTCGGTCACGCGCAAGCCGAATTGCCCGGCGATGTCATAGGCCAACCCGGTCGCGCCCATTTTCGGGATCGACTTGCCGCCGGTGGCCAGCACCAGATTGGCGCAGGTCAGGTGCTGACGCTGCCCGTCGCGTTCGACCTCCAGTGCAAACCCGCTTTCGGTCTTGCTCAGATCGCGCAGAGACGTTTGCACCCACAGCTCTGCTCCTGCATCGCGTATCTCGTCCAGCAGCATCTGTATGATCTGCTTCGATGACCCATCACAAAACAGCTGCCCCAGTGTTTTCTCGTGCCACGCGATGCCGTGCCGACCGACCAAATCGATGAAATCCCACTGGGTATAGCGCGCCAGTGCGGATTTGCAGAAATGCGGGTTCTGCGACAGAAAGTTACCCGGTCCTGCATACATGTTGGTGAAGTTGCAGCGCCCGCCGCCCGAAATGCGGATCTTTTCGCCCGCTGCCTTGGCGTGATCGATCACCAATACGCGCCCGCCGCAATGGGCTGCGCACATCATACCGGCCGCACCGGCCCCAAGGATGATCGTATCGAAGGTCATGGGCGGGGGATGGCGTTGTTTGGATAGGATAGCAAGTGGCGGAACAATCAATCGCTAAATTATTCTTAAGCTCCATCGTCTTTCCACTCTTGCCTGTGCGTGCCAACAGCTCATCAAATCGTGTTCCTTCTGGTTCTCTATTTCACGATTGGGCGCAGCCCAGGACCACGGAACCATTATTTGCTGCACCGATTTTCAAAGCTGCTCTTCATCCTACTAGCCCAAACGCCAAAATCCCTGTAGACTCTCAAACAGATCCCGAAAACGGGACGTGAACGAGGCAGAGAGTGGCGGTATCTCATGACTGAGATGGTGTATGGCGCGGTCCAGGACCAGCGCGGAGAACCGATTCTACCGAAGTGGTGGCGTACAATTGATCGCTGGACGATGTCCTGCGTTCTGATCCTTTTTACCATTGGGTTGCTGCTGGGCTTGGCCTCATCGCCGCCGCTGGCCGGACGCAACGGGTTCGATCCTTTCCATTATGTCGAACGTCAGGCCATCTTCGGCGGATTGGCGCTGATTGCGATGCTGCTGACATCGATGATGTCACCGACCTTGGTGCGGCGTCTGGCCGTTCTTGGGTTTTTGGTGTCATTTGTGGCGCTGGTTTTTCTGCCGGTCTTCGGAACCGATTTTGGCAAAGGTGCTGTCCGCTGGTATTCGTTGGGCTTTGCCTCTCTGCAACCGTCCGAATTCTTGAAGCCCGGTTTCATTGTCGTGGCCGCATGGTTGCTGGCGGCCTCGCAAGAGATCAATGGCCCTCCGGGGCGTATCTGGTCCTTTGCGCTGTGCATGTCGATCGTAGGGATGTTGGTGATGCAGCCCGATTTCGGTCAGGCCTGCCTGATCCTGTTCGGCTGGGGCGTGATGTATTTCGTGGCCGGTGCCCCGATGCTTTTACTGGTCGGAATGGCTGGCGCGGTGGTGTTGGCAGGTATGTTTGCCTATTCAAATTCCGAACACTTTGCCCGCCGCATCGATGGCTTTCTGAACCAAGAGGTCGATCCGACCACCCAGCTGGGCTATGCCACCAACGCCATTCGCGAAGGCGGGTTGTTCGGCGTTGGTGTCGGGGAAGGGCAGGTGAAATGGTCGCTTCCCGATGCCCATACCGATTTCATCATTGCTGTCGCGGCTGAGGAATACGGCTTGATCCTGGTGCTGATTATCATCGCGCTCTATGCGCTGATTGTCGTGCGGTCGCTGCTGCGGCTAATGCGTGAACGGGACATGTTCATTCGCCTGGCAGGCACCGGATTGGCCTGTATGTTTGGCGTTCAGGCGATGATCAACATGGGCGTCGCCGTGCGCCTGTTGCCCGCCAAGGGCATGACGTTGCCTTTTGTCAGCTATGGCGGTTCGTCGCTGATTGCGGGCGGTATTGCCATCGGGATGTTGTTGGCTTTCACCCGAACCCGTCCGCAGGGCGAGCTTGGCGATATTCTGCGCGGACGAGGATAATGGGGAACCCTTACTTGTTGATTGCGGCTGGCGGAACCGGGGGCCACATGTTCCCCGCTCAGGCCCTGGCCGAGGCATTGCTGCACAAGGGCTGGCGCGTGCGCCTGTCCACCGATGCACGCGGTGCGCGCTATACCGGCGCCTTCCCGGATGCGACCGAGATTACCGAGGTGTCCTCGGCCACCTTTGCGCGCGGCGGTTTAGCAGCCAAGGCGCTGGTCGGCCCCAAGATCGTGGGCGGCGTGACCAGCATGGCGTTCCAGATGATGCGTGATAAGCCCGACGTGGTTGTCGGGTTTGGTGGCTATCCGTCGATCCCGGCGCTGGGCGCGGCAACGCTGCTGAAAATCCCGCGCATGATCCATGAACAGAACGGTGTGTTGGGCCGTGTGAACAAGCTGTTCGCCACTCGCGTTGCACAGGTTGCATGCGGTGTCTGGCCAACCGATCTGCCCCAGGGCGCACAGGGCGTCCACACCGGCAATCCGGTACGCGCCGCCGTTCTGGACCGCGCCGCCGCGGGATACATTCCACCCGGCGATTATCCGATGTCGATTTTGGTCATGGGCGGCTCACAAGGCGCGCGTATCCTGAGCGATGTGGTGCCCGAGGCCCTTGCCGCCTTGCCTGAAAACATCCGTAACCACATCCGCGTTTCACATCAGGCCCGGGATGAGGACAGCGCGCGTGTGACAGCGTTCTACAATGATTATGGCATCCGCGCCGAAGTTCAGACCTTTTTTGCAGACGTGCCCCGTCGCATGTCGGACGCCCAATTGGTCATTTCGCGTTCGGGTGCATCCAGCGTGGCCGATATCTCGGTTATTGGGCGACCCTCGATCCTGGTCCCGTTTGCCGCCGCTGCCGGAGACCACCAAACCGCCAATGCGCGTGGATTGGTGCAGGCGGGCGGTGCGATCATGATCCCCGAAAATGCGCTTGACGTTCGCGCCTTGACGCAGCAAATCATCACGGTTCTGACCAACCCCGAAGCCGCACAGAAAATGGCCCATGCCGCCCTTTCGACCGGTGCCCCCGACGCGACCGAGCGTCTGGTGCACCTTGTCGAACAATTGGCGCAGAAGGAGACCGCATGAATCCTGCAACCAAACTGCCGCAAGACGTAGGACCGATCCACTTTGTAGGGATCGGAGGGATCGGGATGTCCGGGATCGCCGAGGTGCTTTTAAATCTCGGGTATCGGGTGCAGGGCTCGGACCTGAAGGCATCGAAGATCACTGATCGGCTGGCGGGTTTGGGGGCTGAAATCTTCGTCGGGCAGCGGGCTGAAAACCTTGAAAACGCTGCGGTTGTGGTTGTTTCGACTGCAATTAAACCCGGCAATCCGGAATTGGATGAGGCACGCGCAAAAGGGCTGCCCGTTGTCCGACGTGCTGACATGCTGGCCGAGTTGATGCGCCTGCGCTCGAACATCGCGATTGCGGGCACACATGGCAAGACCACCACGACCACGATGATGGCTGAGCTAATGGTGGCGGGTGATTTCGACCCGACCGTGATCAATGGCGGCATCATCCACGCCTATGGTTCGAATGCGCGCATGGGGCAGGGCGAATGGATGGTGGTTGAGGCGGATGAATCCGATGGCTCGTTCAATCGTCTGCCCGCGACCATCGCCATCGTTACCAATATCGACCCCGAGCATATGGAGCATTGGGGGGATTTCGACAAATTGCGTGATGGCTTTCACGAATTCGTCTCGAACCTGCCTTTCTATGGTCTGGCCGTTTGCTGCACGGATCATGCCGAGGTGCAGGCTTTGGTCGGGCGCATCACGGATCGCCGTGTGCGCACCTATGGCTTCAATGCTCAGGCAGACGTGCGGGCCGAGAATCTGACCTACAAAAGCGGCGTTGCGCATTTCGACATTCACCTGCAATACGAAGACAAAGTGATCGAAGGTTGCACCCTGCCGATGCCTGGCGACCATAACGTCTCGAACGCATTGTCCGCTGTGGCTGTTGCCCGCCATCTGGGTATGAAAGCGACTGAGATTCGCGACGCGCTTGCCAATTTTGGCGGCGTCAACCGCCGCTTCACCAAGGTCGGAGAAGTCGACGGTGTCACCATAATCGACGATTACGGCCATCACCCGGTCGAAATCGCTGCTGTCCTCAAGGCTGCGCGCCAAGCGACTGAAGGCCGCGTCATCGCTGTACACCAACCTCACCGCTACTCACGTCTGTCCAACCTGTTCGACGACTTCTGCACCTGCTTCAACGATGCGGATGTCGTGGCCATCGCCGAGGTTTTTGCCGCCGGTGAAGATCCGATTGAAGGGGCCAGCCGCGATGATCTGGTGCAGGGGCTGATCCGCCACGGCCACCGCCATGCCCGCGCGCTTTTTGACGAAAACGATTTGGAACGTCTGGTGCGCGAGCAGGCCCGCCCCGGCGACATGGTCGTCTGCCTTGGGGCAGGGACAATCAGTGCCTGGGCTAACGGGCTTCCAGAGCGGTTGCAGAGGAAACAAGCTGTTTGACATCTCAGCGTGTTAATGCGCAACCATAAGGTGTGTTGACGTAGTTGTTTCTATCGCCTGCCCTCGGAGGGGGAAATGGATTATTCCGTGATCATGGCTGCCTTATGGGTGATCTGCGCCACCGTTGTGGCGATGCTGCCGATGCGCCTGCAATTTCCGCCGGGGATCCTTTTGCTGATCTGTGCGCCGGGTTTGATCATATGGTTGGGCTATGTTCATGGTTGGGTTTGGTCGGTTTTGGCGTTGGGTGGGTTCGCTTCAATGTTTCGTAATCCGATCCGGTATTACTGGCGCAAATGGGTGCGTGGTGAGGTGATGGAATGAGTCTTTCTCTTGCCCTCGCGGCCCTCTGGGGGCTTACCGCCAATATTCTGGCAATGCTGCCCAGCAAGGACAACCATTGGACCCGCGCCTATTATCTAATCGCAGTGGGCATCCCCATTTTGGGTTTTGTCACATATGAAAACGGCCCCTGGATCGGGTTGCTTGTTCTTGTTGCAGGCATGTCGATGCTGCGCTGGCCGGTGATTTACCTCACCCGTTGGACAAAGGCGAAAATGCAGGGCATGAAGGCGGCCAACAAGTAACGGCCATTTTCAGGAGGCCCCATGGTCGACATCGCCACTTTTGCCTACTTACCGCTTATCTCGCTGGTCCTGGGCGCGGTTGCCGGATTCGTTGCCGGGCTCTGGATTGGGATGAAAGGGTTGCTCTGGCTCATCGGTCTGACTTCAGCTGTTGCGTTGGTCCTGATCGTGATGTTGGCAGGCGTCGGAACAGGTGAAGAAGAACAGGCATTCGGCCCGTTCATCTGGCTGACCGGCTCGGTTCTGCCCTTCCTTCTTGCTGTTATCGTAGGGGGTGTCGGCGGGCGTGGGCTGGCGGCAAAGTCGAACGCATGAGTGGTCTGCCCGAAGTTCGGGGCCGTCTGACCCCGGCACGCCCGCTGAACGACCTGACCTGGCTGCGTGTCGGCGGTCCGGCGGACCACCTGTTTCAACCCGCCGACCTCGAAGACCTGCAAGCGTTTTTGCGCGATCTTCCGTCAGATGTGCCAGTCTTCCCAATGGGAGTCGGTTCGAACTTGATCGTGCGGGATGGTGGCTTGCGCGCGGTGGTGATCCGTTTGGGGCGGGGGTTCAACGGTATCGAAGTCGCCGGCACCACTGTGATCGCCGGGGCTGCAGCGCTGGATGCTCATGTAGCACGAAAGGCGGCGGATGCTGGGGTTGACCTGACGTTTTTGCGAACCATTCCTGGTTCAATCGGCGGGGCTGTGCGGATGAACGCAGGGTGCTATGGCAGTTATACGGCGGATGTTTTGCGCAAAGCCACAATCGTCACGCGGCAAGGCCAGGTGCAGCACCTGACACCCGAAGACTTGAACTTTCGCTATCGTCAGTCCGATTTGCCCGAAGGCGCAGTTCTGGTTTCGGCGACGTTCCAAGGGCCTTCTGGCGACCCCGCAGAGCTTCACGCCCGCATGGAAGCGCAGCTTAAGAAGCGCGATGAAACTCAGCCGACCAAAGATCGCAGCGCCGGGTCGACTTTCCGCAACCCGGCAGGGTTTTCTTCGACAGGGCAGGCGGATGATGTGCATGACCTCAAGGCGTGGAAAGTGATCGATGACGCCGGAATGCGTGGCGCGACGCTGGGGGGTGCACAGATGAGCCCCAAGCACTCGAATTTCCTGATCAATACCGGTGCGGCCACCGCTGCTGACCTTGAAGGGTTGGGCGAAGAGGTGCGAAAAAAGGTTTACGAAACAAGCGGCATCACGCTAGAGTGGGAAATCATGCGGGTCGGTGATCCGCTGAAAGAATAAAGCCCCAACCGTCAGACCAATAACAGGCTAATTCAGGCGACGGATCAAAGGCATAAACGCAGTACGGACCACCACATAAGGTCCGGGGACATTGAGGCGCACGTTGGGAATGTCGAGCAGGACAAACCCCAAAGTGGCGGTATTGATGGGTGGACCCTCGGCGGAACGCGAGGTGTCTCTCAGCTCTGGGCGCGAATGCGCAGCCGCCCTTGTGGGAGAAGGCTTTGAAGTGGTCGAACTGGACGCAGGTCCCGACCTTTATGCGCGCCTTTTGGATATTAAGCCGGATGTGGTTTTCAACGCCCTGCATGGCCGCTGGGGTGAAGATGGCTGTGTGCAGGGCCTGCTGGAATGGATGCGGATTCCGTACACGCATTCCGGCGTTCTGGCCTCGGCCCTTGCGATGGACAAACAACGCAGCAAAGAGATTTACCAGTCCGAAGGCCTGCCTGTTGTGCCCAGCGTGATCGCACCCAAGGTCGAGGTGATTGAGGTTCACGTGATGGAGCCGCCTTACGTTGCCAAGCCCAACAACGAAGGCTCCAGTGTTGGTATCTATATCGTCCATGAAGACGCCAATGGTCCGCCGCAGCTGGACGAGGCGATGCCCGACCATGTGATGATCGAGAAATATGTGCCAGGGCGCGAGTTGACGGTAACGGTGATGGGCGACCGCGCCCTGACCGTGACCGAGATCATGACCGACGATGGCTGGTACGACTATGACGCCAAGTACAAGCCGGGCGGATCGTGGCACGTGCTACCTGCTGACATCCCGCAGGACATCTTTGACCGCTGCATGGATCACGCTCTGCGCGCGCATGATGTTTTGGGTTGCAAGGGCGTCAGCCGTACGGATTTTCGCTGGGATGACAGCAAGGGACCCGACGGGCTTTTTCTGTTGGAAACCAACACCCAGCCTGGCATGACGCCAACCTCGCTGGCCCCCGAACAGGCCGCCCATCTAGGCATGACATTCGGCCAGCTTTGTGCCTGGATGGTGGAGGACGCCTCATGCGACCGTTGACCGCCAGCCGTTCGCTGGAAATCCATCGCAGTAAACCCCTTGCGGGGCCTGATGCTGATTTCGCATCGGCTGACACCGAAACACATGAAGCAGAGCCGCTTTTGCGGCTGCGTGGGGCGCGGGTGTTTTCGCGCACCGCGCGCCGCAGCGATCCTGCACCGTCGCGCCTGAGCTACCGGCTTCAGCGCTGGATGCTCACGCCGGGCATTCGCATGGGTGTCAAGGTGGGTCTGCCAATCTGCGCCGCGGCAGCAGCTGTTGGGCTTTACTTCGCCTCGGAAGATCGGCGCGAGGCTGTCACTGCCTTTGTCGCTGACATTCGAACTTCTATTCAGGAACGCCCCGAGTTCATGGTCAACCTGATGGCCATTGATGGAGCGGGCACCAGTTTGTCCGAGGATATTCGCGAGGTCGTACCTTTGGATTTCCCGATCAGTTCCTGGGATCTGGATGTCGAACACATGCGCGACACGATTACCGGATTGGACCCGGTGAAATCCGCAACCGTGCGTATCCGACCGGGCGGCATTTTGCAGGTGGATGTGGTCGAACGACAACCCGTGATCGTTTGGCGCACCCGTGATGGGCTGGAGCTGCTTGATGAGACCGGCGCTCATGTCAAGGAAACGCCATCGCGCAAGGACCATATCGGTCTTCCGCTGATCGCGGGCAAGGGCGCTGATGTTCATGTGGCGGAAGCGCTTGAGCTTTTCCAAACCTCGCGCAGTCTGGGCAATCGCGTGCGCGGGCTTGTGCGCGTGGGCGAGCGGCGCTGGGATCTGGTTCTGGACCGCGGCCAGCGCATCATGCTGCCGACCGACCGGCCGGTGCGTGCGCTGGAACGCGTGCTGGCTGTCAACGAAGTGCAGGACCTTCTGGAGCGCGACGTGGCCGTGGTCGATATGCGCCTTGGCCAGCGTCCAACCATACGAATGAGCAAAGCCGCCAGCGAAGACTGGTGGAATACAAAAGTGAACGTGAGTAACGGGCAGTAACGACCATGATGACCGATCTTTATCAGTCCCAACGCGCCATGCGTCAGATGCGGCGGCAGGCATTGCAACGCGGTGTCATCGCAATTCTGGATGTAGGCAGCTCCAAGATTGCTTGCCTTGTTTTGCGTTTTGATGGCACGGGTCGGCTGAGTGAAGACAACACTATCGGCTCGATGGCCGGTCAAACCGGGTTCCGCGTCATTGGCGCGGCGACCACGCGCTCTCGCGGTGTGCAATTCGGTGAAGTCACCGCCATGCAGGAAACTGAACGCGCCATCCGTACCGCACTGCAGGCAGCGCAGAAGATGGCGGATATTCGTGTCGATCACGTCATTGCGTGTTTCTCGGGGGCCAACCCACGGTCTTACGGGTTGGACGCGCAGGTAGACCTTGACGGTCAGCTTGTGACCGAAGCCGAGGTCGGCCGCGTTTTGAATGCCTGTGACGTGCCCGATTACGGCGAAGGGCGCGAGGTGCTGCACGCGCAACCGGTGAACTTTGCGCTGGACAACCGTTCGGGCCTGATTGATCCGCGTGGGCAACTGGGCCAGAGCCTTGCGGTCGATATGCATATGCTGACCGTCGACGCGATGGCGATCCAGAACATTGTGCGTTGTATCAAGCGCTGTGATTTGGAGCTGGCGGGTATTGCCAACTCAGCCTATGTCTCGGGCATCTCGGCATTGGTTGAGGATGAGCAGGAACTGGGCGCGGCTTGTATCGACATGGGCGGTGGTACAACCAGCGTGTCGATCTTCATGAAGAAGCACATGATCTACGCGGATTGCGTCGGTATGGGTGGAGATCATGTAACCAGCGATATCTCGATGGGTCTGGGCGTTCCAGCAGCCGTGGCTGAACGGATCAAGACCTTTAATGGGGGCGTGCATGCAACCGGGGCCGATGACCGTGATATGATTGATATCGGTGGCGATACGGGCGACTGGGAACATGACCGTCGCACTGTCAGCCGGGCCGAACTGATCGGTATCATGCGCCCGCGCGTCGAAGAGATTCTGGAAGAGGTCCGCGTTCGTCTAGACGCCGCCGGGTTCGATCATATGCCAAGCCAACAGATTGTTCTGACCGGGGGCGGTAGCCAGATCATGGGGCTGGACGGGCTTGCCACCCGCATTCTTGGGCAGCGCGTGCGCCTGGGACGGCCTTTGCGTGTGCATGGCTTGCCGCAATCAGCGACAGGCCCTGCTTTCTCTTCTGCTGTGGGTCTCAGCCTGTTTGCGGCCCATCCTCAGGATGAGTGGTGGGATTTCGAGATCCCTGTCGACACCTATGCCGCGCGCCCGTTCAAACGCGCAGTGCGGTGGTTCCGTGACAACTGGTAAGCACTTGCGAAGGGCCGCGCTGTGCGCTGCCCTGCTGCCCGGTGGGGTCATGGCCCAAAACATCATCACACCGGACGCGTTTCTGGACGCTGCAGTCGGCAAAACGCTTACATTCTACGAGATTCGCAGCGGTGATCTTGTCGGGACCGAGCAATTTCTGAACCGCCGCGTCTCGGTCTGGCGTGAAGAAGGGCAGGGCTGTGTCTATGGACAGATTACCACGCCACACGGTCAAATCTGTTTTCTCTATGACAACGACCCGGATGGGATTCCTGTGTGTTGGTGGCCCTTTTTGCACGAAGGTCGCCTGATGGTCAGGCTCGCCTCGTTCGCTGACGGAGAAATCCAAGAGGTGGGCAGCATCACGGAAAGCAGCCTGAACTGTCCAAATGCCCCGACCAGTTGAAAAATCCGGTTGCGGTGCGCTGATTTATCCCTCAAGATATCCACAGGGCCCGTCAGAGGTCTTGCGGCAGGACCTGAGCAGTTTTCCGCAGTGTAATTGACGGCTAGTCAGAGCGTGAAGGGGGAATAAACCTTCGCGGCCTGCTGGGTGTCTTGTGATGGTCGCCAACGTTTTCGCTATATCTGGCACAGCCTGCGAAATGCCGCCGGTTGATGCCTTATTTTCTCCATATTTTGTGGCAAAACGCGATTTTTGACGTGACCTTTTCGCATCATCCGGCTAGAATCGACAAAGGATAGGTAAGAAAAACACCGCTTTGGCGGGACATAAATACAGGCGGACAGAGCATGACATTGAATCTTTCGATGCCCGGGCACGACGAACTGAAGCCTCGGATTACAGTATTTGGCGTTGGCGGCGCAGGCGGGAACGCCGTAAATAACATGATTGAGAAACAGCTGGACGGTGTCGACTTTGTGGTAGCCAACACCGACGCGCAAGCGCTGCAGCAAAGCCAATCGTCGGCACGCGTACAATTGGGCGTAAAGGTCACCGAAGGTCTGGGGGCAGGGGCTCGACCGACTGTAGGGGCCGCAGCCGCCGAAGAAAGCATCGAACAAATCGTCGATCATCTGGCGGGCGCGCATATGTGCTTTATCACCGCCGGCATGGGCGGGGGCACTGGCACCGGCGCCGCACCGATCATCGCACAAGCCGCCCGAGAGCTGGGCGTGCTGACGGTGGGTGTTGTCACCAAACCCTTCCAGTTCGAAGGGGCGAAGCGGATGCGTCAGGCCGAAGACGGTGTTGAAGCGCTGCAGCAGGTTGTCGACACGCTGATCATTATCCCCAACCAGAACCTGTTTCGCCTGGCCAATGAGAAAACCACCTTTACCGAGGCTTTCTCGATGGCAGACGACGTACTGTATCAAGGTGTTAAGGGCGTGACGGACCTGATGGTTCGTCCCGGCCTAATCAACCTCGATTTTGCCGACGTTCGCGCCGTGATGGACGAAATGGGCAAGGCGATGATGGGAACCGGCGAGGCAACCGGCGAAGATCGTGCGGTTCAAGCGGCAGAAAAAGCCATTGCAAACCCGCTGCTGGACGAAATCAGCCTCAAAGGTGCAAAGGGCGTGCTGATCAACATTACCGGCAGCCACGACCTGACCCTCTTCGAACTGGACGAAGCGGCCAACCGCATTCGCGAAGAGGTGGACCCCGAAGCGAACATCATCGTCGGGTCGACTTTGGACACTGCGATGGAAGGTGGAATGCGCGTATCGGTTGTTGCCACCGGCATCGACGCCAGCGAAAAGTCCGCAGATGTCCCGGTTGCGCGCCGCTCTATGTCCGAGCCGCTGACCCGCACCGTTTCGGCGGAAGAGCACGTTCAGGAAGAAGCGCCTGTTGCAGCCGAAGTAGCGGACGCCGCACCTCAGATGGAAGAAACCCGCGAACCTTCGCTGTTCGAGGCCGCAGAAGAGCCTGCGCAACCTCAGTTCCAACCGCGTGACGAACGCGAGGAGGACGACTTGCCGCCGCCAGCCTACCAGCCGCGCGTCGCTGAGTTCGAGCCGCAGCCCGAACATGTCGAACCCGCACCCGAAAGCTTTGTCGCCCCGCGTGGCCATGCCGCTGGTACTCCGTCGCCCGAGGCGCTGCAGCGTCTACAGGCGGCTGTACAAAAGGTTCCATCCGCACCGCAGCGTCCGGCTGCACCGCGTCAGCCCGAGGCTGTTTCGCAGCCTGAAACTGAAGAACGCTCGCGTTTTGGCTTCAATCGCCTGATCGACCGAATGACTGGCCATGCCTCGGATACACCGGCGCAAGCAGCGCGTCAGCAGCCCGTTA
This sequence comes from Ruegeria sp. HKCCD7303, assembly GCF_013111185.1. GTDB lineage: Bacteria > Pseudomonadota > Alphaproteobacteria > Rhodobacterales > Rhodobacteraceae > Ruegeria. The sequence continues at coordinate 219,526 of NZ_WVRE01000004.1, forward strand.
TGCGTCAGTCCGAAGCCACCGCACTGGCCCAGGATGAGGCCGACCCGGAACAGGATCGCATTGAAATTCCTGCCTTCCTGCGCCGTCAAGCCAACTGATCGCGGTAACAAAATCCACTCACAGGGCCGCTTCTTAGCGGCCCTTTATCGTTTAAAAATAGTGGTTTACGAATATGTAAGCAGGGTTTTGCCGATCTGTTACATACATGTTTCATTCGGTTGCAAAGAGTGAGTTGAGCCTTGACGCAGGCTTCCTTAACTGAGTGTCCAACACAGCCCTCGCAGGCTGGACACTGCTCACTGAGGCCCATTTTGCAACATACGCTCAAATCTCCGGTCACGTTCAAAGGCGTTGGACTGCATGGCGGCCAACCTGCAACCATGGTTCTCAAACCTGCTGCGGCGGGGCATGGAATTTGGTTCAAGCGGACGGATATTCATCTGGGCGATGCAATGATCCCTGCAATCTACCATGCAGTCGAGCGTTCCCCGCTTTGCACTCGCCTTGTGAATGACTCAGGCGTATCAGTCTCGACTATCGAACATATCATGGCCGCATTGGCCGGATGTGGTGTTCATAACGCGTTGATCGAGATTGACGGTCCCGAAGTGCCGATCATGGACGGGTCTTCGATCGACTTCGTGCGCGGCATAATGGCAAAAGGCGTGCGCCGTCAGGCCAGCCCGGTTCTGGCCTATGAGGTTCTAAAGCCCGTGACCGCGTCGCGCGAAGGCGCGGATGCCAGCATCGTACCTGCGGACGGCCTGATCATCGACTTCCATATCGATTTTGAAGACACCGCTATCGGAAGCCAGACAAAAACGCTGGATATGCGCAACGGTTCTTTTGCACGCGAGCTCAGCGATTGCCGTACATTCTGCCGCCGCACGGATGTCGAAGCCATGCGTGCCAACGGGCTGGCCTTGGGCGGTACGCTGGACAATGCCGTTGTAGTTCAGGGCGACGAAGTTCTGACCCCGGGTGGTTTCCGCCGCGCCGACGAAGCTGTGCGTCACAAGATGCTGGATGCTCTGGGCGATCTCTATCTGGCAGGTGGTCCGATTCTGGGCCACTTCACTGGTAACAAGTCAGGCCATTCTTTGACCAACACCTTGCTGCGCAACCTGTTCGAAACGCCGGGTGCGGTGCGTCCGGTGCTGTGTACACCGCAACAAGCCGCGCGTTTGCCAGGGCAGGGGTTGATCGTAAACGAAATTCCCGAAGTCGCCTAGGCTGATCAACTCTGACGACATTTGCGCCAGATGTTGCATAAGGCGTTTTGCACCGGAATTTTCTGTGCTAGACCATGGCTCAATTCGGGGCGATCCCCATTAAGTAAGACGACAAGGATGGGCGGTATGGTTGGCAGCAAAGCGGCAGTCAGATTCGCAGGCGCGATTCTTCTGACAGCAGTTTTGGCGGCGTGTGGTAACGGGGGCGGCCTTTTCGGCAACAGGGGCGCTGACCGGAGCCAGAACCTTGAAGGGTTCACGCCGGAACAGATCTACACCCGTGGTGAATATGAACTGTCGCAGAATCGCTCGGACGATGCCGCGTGGTATTTCTCGGAAGTCGAACGCCTGTATCCTTATTCCGATTGGGCCAAACGCGCGCTGATCATGCAGGCGTTTTCCTTCCATACGGATAAGAACTATGAAGAAAGCCGGGCCGCTGCGCAGCGATATATCGACTTCTACCCCACGGATGAAGATGCAGCCTACGCGCAATACCTGCTGGCGCTCAGCTATTATGACCAAATCGATGAGGTTGGCCGCGATCAGGGTTTGACGTTCCAGGCGCTGCAATCCTTGCGCACTGTGATCGAGGTTTATCCTGACAGCGAATACGCCACATCGGCCGTTCTGAAGTTTGACCTTGCCTTCGACCATCTGGCAGGCAAAGAAATGGAGATCGGACGCTATTACCTGCGTCAGGATCATTACATCGCGGCAATCAACCGATTCCGTGTGGTCGTTGAAGACTTCCAGACCACCTCTCACACTGCCGAAGCACTCTATCGTCTAGTCGAAGCCTACCTGTCCCTTGGTCTGTTGGACGAAGCGCAGACGGCTGGTGCCATTCTTGGATACAACTACCAGTCTTCGGAATGGTATGACGACGCATATAAGCTGCTGACGTCTCGCGGTCTCGATCTCAAGAGCCGTGGTAACAACTGGCTCAGCACGATCTATCGTCAAACCATCAAGGGTGAGTGGTTGTAATCGCCATGGCTTCTGGCGTGGGATGTTAAAGACCCGATGCTGCGCGCCCTAGATATCCGCGACATGCTGATCATTGACCGGTTGGAACTGACATTCCAGCCGGGCCTGAATGCATTGACGGGGGAAACCGGGGCGGGCAAGTCGATCCTTCTGGACTCGTTGGGTTTCGTGTTGGGCTGGCGCGGACGGGCCGAATTGGTGCGGCAGGGTGCGGCACAGGGCGAGGTCGTCGCCGAGTTTGAACTATCCGCCGACCATCCCGCTCATGCGATTCTGGCCGAAGCTGGTTTGCCGGGCGGCGAAGACCTGATCTTGCGCCGGGTAAACACTGCTGAAGGGCGCAAGACAGCTTGGGTCAATGATCGGCGATGTTCAGGCGAAGTACTGCGCGCATTGTCCGAAACCCTGATCGAATTGCACGGCCAGCATGACGATCGTGGGTTGCTGAATCCGCGCGGCCATCGGGCGATGCTGGACGACTTCGCAGGGGTTTCGGTTCAACTGGCCAAAGTGCGTGCGGCCTGGACCGAGATGTCACGCACACGCAAGGCACTAGCCGAAACCGAGGCCGCACTGGCCGCTGTCCGCAGCGAAGAAGAATTCCTCCGCCATGCCGTGGCCGAATTGGACCAGCTTGATCCGCAACCGGGCGAGGACGCCGAACTGGATGCCCGTCGACGGATGATGCAAGGGGCCGAGCGTATCCGTGATGATGTCGCCCGCGCCTTTGAATTGCTGTCCAGCGATGGGGCCGAAGGGGCGATGTCCGACGCTATCCGCTGGCTGGAGGGCGTTTCCGACAACGCGGGTGGTCAATTGGAGAATCCGATTGCGGCACTGGGGCGGGCAATGATCGAACTGGGCGAGGCTCAGGATGGTGTGAATGCCTGCCTTCAGGCGCTGGATTTCAACCCGGCGGAACTGGAGCGGGCTGAAGAACGCCTGTTCGCCATCCGCGCACAGGCGCGAAAGCATGATGTATCGCCGGATGATCTTGGAACATTTGCCGACACTTTGCGCGACCGGTTGAATCGGCTGGAGGCGGGTGACGCCGATCTGGCGGACAAACGTGTAGCCGTGAACGCGGCGCAGGACGCTTATGACACCGCCGCTGCCGAGCTGAGCGCAGCCCGCAAGGCGGCTGCCGGGCGGCTTGATGCTGCCGTCATGACTGAGCTGGCCCCGCTCAAGATGGAACGCGCCGTGTTCCAAACCGAGCTCACTTTGGCAGAGCCGGGCCCCGAAGGAACTGACGCAGTGGCGTTCACTGTGGCCACCAATCCCGGCGCTCCGGCCGGTCCTTTGAACAAGATTGCATCGGGCGGTGAACTCAGCCGCTTTTTGCTGGCGCTCAAGGTTTGTCTAACTGGCGATGACAGCGCGCGCACGATGATCTTTGACGAGATTGACAGGGGTGTTGGCGGCGCCACAGCCGATGCGGTCGGGCGCAGGCTGGCGTCCTTGGCGCAGGGCGGGCAGGTGCTGGTTGTCACCCATTCCCCCCAGGTCGCCGCCCGTGCCGCGCATCATTGGCGCGTGCAGAAACAGGTGACAGAGGGACAAACACTATCCACTGTTATTCCCTTGGCCGAACCGGACCGAGTGGATGAGATCGCGCGCATGGTGGCAGGCGATACAATCACCGAGGAAGCCCGCGCCGCTGCCCGGGCTTTGCTGCAGGCTTAACACGCCTATGGCGCGAAACGGTGCTCACACTGTCGCTATCTCACTTTTATATGGACGCTCCGTGGCTTACTAAGGGTTAAGAGATGATCCCCGAGGGCCAATGACCCAATCGACCCGCACCGTTCTGCGCAACCAGTTCAATCAGGCTCTGGCCGCGATCAAGGATGCGTGGCGGGTGATGCTGCGCCGGGGGCCAAGCCAGATCCAGTTTTGGTTCATCGCACTGGCCATCGGTATCGCGGCAGGGTTCATGGCGCTTGGCTTCCGTAAAGCCATCCGGGCTTTGCAGGCTTACCTCTATGACACCGATGACATTCTGCTGCTGCACAGTCATGCCGAGAAACTGCCGTGGTTCATGGTTCTGATTATTCCCATCATCGGTGGTCTGGTTGTGGGTGTTATCCTGAACCGGTTCACCAATGACGGGCGTGTAAGGTCGGTGGCCGATGTGATCGAAGGCTCTGCGGTCACCGACGGACGGGTCGAGGTCAAGGCGGGCATCGCCTCGTTCTTCGCGTCGCTGATCACGCTCAGCTCGGGCGGATCAACGGGCCGCGAAGGTCCGGTGGTGCATATGGCCGGGGTGATTTCCACATGGGTCAGCAATCGCATCCACGCCGATGGGATCACGGGTCGCGACCTGTTGGGCTGTGCCGTTGCCGCCGCTGTTTCAGCCAGCTTTAACGCCCCCATCGCCGGTGCTTTGTTCGCGCTTGAGGTTGTGTTGCGCCATTTCGCCGTGCACGCGTTTGCTCCGATCGTCATCGCCTCGGTCGCGGGGACTGTGATCAACCGGTTGGAATATGGCGATGTTACAGAGTTCACTCTGGATACGCCGGGGTCGCTGCAATTTTATGTCGAGCTTCCGGCTTTCCTGATCCTGGGCCTTATCTGCGGCTTTGTCGCATTGTTGCTGATGCGGTCGATCTTTTTTGCCGAGGATATCGGCAGCCATATTCAGAACCGTCTTTCCATTCCCGGTTGGCTGCGCCCAGCAGTATCTGGTGCGATGCTGGGTCTTTTGGCGATTTGGTTTCCGCACATCATCGGCGTGGGGTACGAAACCACGATCCGCGCGCTGACTGGTGATTTGGTTCTGACCACCGCGATACTGTTCGCCGTCCTGAAAACGGTGGCCGTCGCGATCACGATGGGTGGTCGTATGGGTGGGGGCGTGTTCTCACCTTCGTTGATGATTGGGGCGCTGACCGGGCTGGCTTTTGGTCTGATTGCCACCGGGTTGCTGCCGGATGTGTCCGGTACACACACGCTTTATGCCTTTGCGGGAATGGGGGCCGTGGCCGCGGCGGTATTGGGCGCGCCGATCTCGACCACCTTGATCGTCTTTGAACTGACCGGGGACTGGCAGATTGGTCTTGCAGTTATGGTAACTGTGTCCATGTCCACGGCATTGGCCTCGCGTCTGGTGGACCGGTCTTTCTTCCTTACACAGTTAGAGCGCCGTGATGTCCACCTTGCCGCCGGACCGCAGGCGTATCTTTTGGCAATGTTACGCGCCGGGGTCGTGATGCGCCCCATAGGCGACCCGCGCTCGATCACCAAGGAAGAGGCCCAAGGGCTGATTGAACAAGGCTTGTGCGTTCAGGCAAGCGCAACGCTGGAAGCTGCAATGCCTTATTTCGACCGCGACGACATCCCCTGCATTCCAGTCATTGTTCTGGAAGACGATGGCACTGAAACACCCGTCGGGGCGCTGTATCACGTTGACGCGCTCAAGGCTTACAACAGAGCGCTTGCCGCCACGGCCGCCGAGGAGCACTCCTAGGCGTTACCCGCCATAAATACTGGCAGCATCGCCCAGGTAGTTGTCCCATGCAAACCAGTACGAGATATGGCCTGCAACACGAGACAGGCGCGTGCCATCTGGTCCGATCAACGCGTCTTCAGTCACGGTCCAGCTTTGTCCTGCGCTATCCTGCAAACCGCTTTGCGTTGCTTTGAAAGCATGGCTTTTACGCTCATAGGCGCGCACGCTGCGTTCCTTTGGATCTCCGATCAGAACCAGCCGCGTTTGGGCGATGGCGTCGTTGATCACCGGTTTGCTCTTGAACGCACTCAGCGGCCAGGCCCGCGCTGCCCCGAACTGACGGACGGCAAAAATGTAGTCCTTTTGCCGATGTCTGGACTGGTCCACCACAGCCGGGAACATCAACTCGCTTGAGGCGAAGTAGTCTCGATAGACAACGCCCGACCCATAGTTGCGCCGATGCCCGGTGTTCAGCGAAAGGACGCGCGTTTTAGGGTGCGAGGTCTTCCAGCTGTCCCACGTAGTGATCACAACCGGGCGCTGTTTCAATGTGATCCCGCTATTTACCAAGTAACCCACAACAGGTTTGCCGGTATATTGGTTCCACAGCGAATGTGTCTCGCGGTCAAACATCAGCTTGTTCGACCGATAGAGGAACCCTGACGAACCGAAAATGAACGGCTTTCGCCATCCCGCCACTTGCGTTTCAAAAAGAATGCCGGACCCGCAGAGCGTGCAATATGCCAGCGCTACGGGTACGCCACCGATCACTTCGTTAAACATCTCGTGCCAGCCCATGATCCGCAACGGATAGGCGCGTTCATCTCCGTTGATGGCCACGCCAAACACAAGATCGTCGCCCTTCAGATAACCGGCATTCGATGGCGAGATCAGGGTAGGGTTGTCCAAAGATGGGATGCCATCCTTATGCACCCCGCCCCATGCGATTTCTTCCAACCGAATCTTCATCCGGTCGCGTTGCAGGTATTCTGGCTGTAGGAACACATCGAAATTCGGATCGATCCGCAGCAGAACCTCGCGTTTGAATGGGATCAGCGAAGGGTGGGGGACAATCTGCGGGTTTCGTTCTTGCCACAGCATCCACTCGAACCAGTCATTCCCATATCGCTGCCCGGTCAGGGCCTCTATCACCTCGACAATCTCGTCCCGTCGTCGATCTGCATAGCGCATCGCGGTCAACAACCCAGGAACAACGTCCAGTTGGCCGCGATCCCTGAGGTAAGCCATCTGCGCCTCAAACGAGGTGCGGCGCCCATCTAGTGTGCTGCGCAATGCCTCAAGCACAGGATCCTCTTGCGCCCACACTGCAATGGGGGCGAACGCACCAGCCCCGATCATCCCTGCAAAACTGCGACGTGAAATCGACATGAAAGCCTCCGACGATATCCGGTGGCCAGTGTGCCCGTTCTGCAGCTCACATGCATTCCACAGATGTGTGAGGTGGATCCAGTTGCAAGCCTCCTGGCTAAGTTCAAGCTGGTACCATCTTCTTTGATTGATGAGTTTTTTCATATTAAGCCACCGGGCAAATTGGCTTTAGTGCAACAACAGGTGCTGTTTTGTATTTAGCCAAATAGCCGTCAGGCTTTGGGGCCAACGTGTCATTCGCTGCTCAGTTAGATTGATTTTCGTTGACGCGGAGAATGCGGACAAGCGAGGTTTAAGGAGCAGTTCGGATCATCTGAGTGTGAGAATTCATGCGCGTACTCATCTTTGTTCTTCTTCCCATTCTGTTTGTTGGGTTGATTGCGTTTTTGATTCTTGGATTGAAACCACCCAGTAGCATTAGGCTTGCGGCCGGAGTTAACGGAGGGGGCTATTGGCAGATTGGGCAACTATACAAAGCAGAACTTGCACGCGACGACATTCAAATCGATTTGGTTGAGACCGCAGGTTCTGTAGAAAACATCGAAAAACTTGTTTCCGGTGAAGTCGACGTCGCGTTTGTTCAAGGTGGTCTGGATCTTCCTCAGGAAAGCGGCTTGCAATCATTGGGTGCCATTTTTCTTGAACCAATGGTGGTGTTTCAAGGAAAACCCGGCCCAATTGGCGGCAATGCAGGGGAATGGGACGGCATCCGACTTGCAGCAGGCACAGAGGGGTCCGGAACCCGTGCGGCTGCGATCGCCCTGATAGAAGCGGCGGGGCATAAAGATACCGGCATCACGCTAGTGGATGCAGGTGGCTTGGATGCCATCGATGCGCTCTACACCGGCAAAGCCGATGCCGCATTGTTTGTCGCGCCTCTTGATGCGCCTTATCTCATGGACGCGATTTTTGACGCCAATATAGAATTCGTCCCTATGACTTTAGTCGATGCGCTTGCACTGAAGCTAGAAGGGGCAAGTTCGGTGACCGTGCCTGCCGGGTCGATCACCCTTGACCCGCCAAGACCCCCAGAAGACGTAAAGATTTTGGCATTGAGAGCGTCAATGATTGGCGGCCCTGATCTGCATCCGGCAGTTGCAGATCGTTTGGTTGCTGCTGCAAAGATCATCCATGGTCAGCCCGGCATTCTGCAAGGTGCAAGCGAATACCCAAAAACCGAGTCTCCGCCCGCTCCGTTAAACAAAGTTGCTGAAGAATTGATAAATACCGGCCCAAATTTTTTGCATGCCGTTTTACCTTATTGGATTGCTGCTCAGTTTGGCCGTGTTCTTCTATTACTATTGCCCTTGCTGTTCCTTGCACCGCTTTTGCGGATCGTTCCATCTGGGTATGTGTGGTTTCAGAAACGTCGCGTGTGGCGGTTTTATCAGCGGATTGCAGCGCTGGAAGAAGAATTGGCACAAGCCCGGACACAAAGCGATTTAGACGCGGTGGCGAAAAGTATCGAAGAGCTGGATGCAAACATTGCCAATCTCAACTTGCCGCTTGCTTACCGTCAAGGTGCGTATGACGCGCGACTGCATATAGGCTTAATTCGACAAGAGATCACGCGCCGCAGCGCTGCTGAACAAGAATCCGATCCGGTCGCGCGAAGCGAAAGCCCTTGATCGTTTGATTTGTCGCACAGGTTCAGATTTCTCGGCGCTAACAAAGGATTCTGAAAGCATCGTCGGGTGATTTTGCGTGACATAGTCTGCTTTCCGGATGCCGGAATCTGGTCAAAGTCAGCTAGTCTCCCGCCGAAGTCATCCCTAAAGCCAGCATTCGACCGCTGGCACCTCGCGTCGCTCAGCGGGCTATTCTAAATCTGTTCAACCTTCACGGAATCGACCGGATAAAACGCCAAATGGCCCTTGATTTCGGCCACGTCCGGGATCGGGTCCTCATAGCTCCAGACCGCGTTTTCAGTCACAGATGACTTGTTGACGATTGAGAAATGCGTCGCGTCGCCCTTGAGGGGGCAATGGGTCACCTTGTCGGTCTTATCCAAGAACGCCATCGCGATATCGCCACGCGGGAAGTAAATCACCGGATCCTTGTCGCCTTCGTGCAGTTCCAGAGCGTTATTCGTCTCGCCCAGAATCGCACCGCCCGAGCGGACGCTCCATTTGCCCGGCGCTTTTTGGATCGTGATCTTAGTCATTCCTATTCCTTCCCTCGTCGTATTTGGGCCTCTCCTCTGCCCGTTCTATGTAACAGTCCTGTGTCAGACCGGTGCTGTTGCGGCATCCAACCACAGTTGCGCGTCATGTCCCAGCCTTGGGCGGATCTTTTCCGCCACGTCGCGGTGATAGGCATTCAGCCAGTCGCGTTCATCAGGCGTCAACATATCCACCAGGATCAACCTGCGGTCAATCGGCACAAAGGTCAGGGTGCGCCAGTTCAGCATTGCGCGCTCTGCGTCGCTGCCGGGCAGGGCTGGTGCCTCTTCTACCACGACAAGGTTTTCAATGCGGATGCCAAAGGCACCTTCGCGATAATATCCGGGCTCGTTCGATAGGATCATACCGGGCTTGAGCGGTACATGGCTTACTTTTGAAAGGCGTTGGGGTCCCTCGTGCACACTCAGATACGCACCGACCCCATGGCCGACCCCATGATTGAAGTCTTGACCCGCAGCCCATAGCGGTGTGCGGGCCACGCATTCTATGTCCCGGCCCGCAAGCCCAGCGGGCCAGCGCAGCATCGACATGGCGATCATGCCTTTCAGCACACGTGTGAAACAGATTTTCTCGTCTGCGCCGACGTTACCGATGGCAATGGTTCGCGTGATATCGGTGGTGCCGTCAAGATATTGTCCGCCGCTGTCCAACACCAGAATATGACCGTTTTCCAAACGGCTATCAGTTTCTTCGGTCACACGGTAATGCATGATCGCACCGTTCGGCCCGGTCCCTGCGATGGTGTCGAACGAGATATCCTGAAGCGCATTGTCCTTGCGCCGGTTCTCTTCCAGACGCGTGACCACTTGCGTTTCAGTCACGCTGCCAGGGGTCTGTCCGTCCAACCAGCACAAGGTCTCAATCACAGCCACTGCATCGCGCAAATGCGCCTCGGCGCTGCCAGCGATTTCGGCAGGGTTTTTGCAAGCCTTGGGCAGGGCGCAAGGATCGCCACCCTCTGTCATGGCGTCGCCCAACGCATCCGCCACGATCTGAGGCAGCGTGGCGTCATCCACCTGCACCGGTCCTTTCAATGCCGCTACAGCATCCAGGAAGGTGCGCGGGTCATGGATAGCGACGTTTGATCCCAGGTGATCGCGAACCTCCGCCAGCTTTTCCTCTGCCATGAACAGATCAACCCTGCCAACTGCGTGCAGCACAGCAAACCCATGGGCCACGGGGTTATAGGCAATGTCCGACCCGCGAATGTTCAGCAGCCACATGATCGAGTCTGGCAGAGTGGTCACTGACGCTAGGCTCCCGTCCCGATGCAACCCCGCGGCCAGACGAGAAATCTTGCTGTCGGCCGATTCCCCGGCGAACTCAATCGGATGCAACTTGACAGGGTTCATCGGCGGGGTGGGCTGATCTGCCCAGATCCGGTCCACAAGGTTGTCACACCGTACCAGTTCGATACCTGTGCCGTCTAATTCGCGCATCGTGCTAGAAATCTGCCCTACCGCGTGCAGCCAGGGGTCAAACCCAACTTTGCCGCCATCTGGCAGTTGCTCTTTCAACCAAGTGCTCAGACTGATCTCGGGCCAGGGCACCGGCGTGAAATCCTCGGCCACTTGCGCCTTGACCTGTGTACGATACCGACCGTCAATAAACACTCCCGCGACATCGCGCAGGGCGACGCAAAAACCGGCCGAGCCCGTAAAGCCTGTCAACCAAGCCAAACGTTCATCATGTGGCGCTACGTACTCCCCCTGATGTGCGTCCGCGCGCGGGATAAGAAACCCGTCCAAACCTGTCTGTGCGATCTCATCCCGCAGAGCTGCAAGTCGCGGAGGGCCCTGTTCCGGGCGAGCAGTCACTTGAAAGGATTGGAACATGAAGGGCCTCATTCGCTGCGTTTCCGGCAGACCCTGAGGGGCAATTGGAAAAATGTCCAGATCAGCGTCCCGGTACCTGATGGCCCATTGGCGCTTCATCTTTTGGAAAAACACGCCCGCCCGGAGGCAAAGCCAGCCTCAGCTGGCCTTTCGCATCCCCATCACACGCGCCCGTGCACGCGGATCACTGTCGAACAGGGCCGCCAGTTGTTCGGTCATCGCACCTGCCAACTGCTCCACATCGGTGATTGTCACGGCGCGGTCATAATAGCGGGTCACGTCATGACCGATCCCGATTGCCAACAGCTCGACCATCTTGCGCTTTTCGACCATGGCGATCACGTCGCGCAGATGCTTTTCAAGATAGTTGGCCGGATTCACGCTCAGCGTGGAATCATCGACCGGAGCACCATCCGAAATGACCATAAGGATCTTGCGCGCCTCGCGCCGCGCCAGCATCCTACGATGCGCCCATTCCAAGGCCTCACCGTCGATGTTTTCCTTCAGAAGCCCCTCTTTCATCATCAGGCCCAGATTTGGTCGTGCGCGCCGCCAGGGCGCATCCGCGCCCTTGTAGATGATGTGTCGAAGGTCATTCAGGCGTCCGGGTTGCTGCGGTCGACCATCGTTCAACCACGCTTCACGCGCCTGACCACCTTTCCACGCCCGCGTGGTAAAGCCCAGAATCTCGACCTTCACATTGCAGCGCTCCAGCGTCCGCGCCAGTACATCCGCGCAGATTGCCGCTATGGAAATTGGACGCCCGCGCATTGATCCCGAGTTGTCCAACAGCAGCGTCACCACGGTGTCACGGAATTCGGTATCTTTCTCGACCTTGAAACTCAGCGGCGTGGTCGGGTTCGCCACAACACGCGCCAGGCGACCGGCATCCAGAATGCCTTCTTCGCGGTCGAACTCCCAAGATCGGTTCTGTTGTGCCTGAAGGCGGCGCTGCAGTTTGTTAGCCAGACGTGAAACCGCCCCTTTCAAAGGTTCGAGCTGCTGATCCAGATAGGCCCGCAACCGTTCCAATTCCGCTGGTTCTGCCAGATCCTCGGCTGCGATCTCTTCATCATGAGTGTCCAGATATACGCGGTAATCCGGGTCAGCTTCAGATGCAGGAGGCGGTGCAGGCGGCTCCAGCGGCGCTTCCCCTTCAGGCATCTCCGCCTCATCGCCCAACTCATCCTCGGCCATCTCGTCCATCGAGACCTGAGCCTGAGATTGATCCTGCTGCTCTTCCTGGCTTTGCTCAGGGGTCGCATCGGCGTCCTGCTCGTCCTGGTCATCCTGACCGGTACTGTCGGGATCGGGCTGTTCCTCGGCGTCTTCCTCGGCCTGATCTTCCTGTTCTTCATCCAGCTCATCGGGGTCATCCCCAAGCTGATCGCCATAGCCCAGATCCTTGATCACCTGACGGGCAAATTTGGCAAACTCGGCTTGGTCCGAAAGAATCTCGTCCAGATTCTCCAACGTGCCTCCGGCCTGTTCCTCGATGAAACCGCGCCAAAGGTTCATGATGTTCTCGGCCGCAGGCGGCAGATCGCGCCCGGTGGCCAAGTGCCGGATCAGATAGCCTGCTGCCACAGCCAGAGGTGCATCGGCAGGCTGCTTGCATTGGTCATAGCCGCGCCGGATCGCCTCATGTCCGATCTTGACGTCAATATTGCTGGCGGTGCCGGGCATATCCCGTGCGCCCATCGCTTCGCAGCGGGCGGTCTCCATCGCCTCATAGAGGTCACGCGCCATATCCCCCGGAGGCGCATAGCGCGCATGAGTGGCATCGTCGTGATATTTGCGCTGCAAGGCCAGAGCGTCGGCTGTGCCGCGTGCCAGAAGCACCTCTTCGCGCGTCATCCGGCGCGAAACCTGAGGCAAACGCATCGCCTCGCCGGACATGCCCGAAGGATCAACCGTATAGGTTACGGACAGCTCGGGGTCATCGGCCATGACCTTGGTTGCCTCGGCCAAAGCCTTCTTGAACGGATCAGCAGGGTTGTCGTTCTTCTGTGCCATGTCCCCAAGCCTTTCACATTGCAGATCCGATTTCTACCGACAGAGAAACCGGATCCGCCTTCATCTGGCTAAAAATACCTCCGCCGGAGGCATTGCGCCCGTTAACGGGCGAACTCCAGCGGATTACCCCAAGCTTACGCTTGCCGCGCTTTCCGGCAGCTCTTCGTCGAAGCAGCGCTGATAGAACTCGGCTACGGTCTGACGCTCCAGCTCGTCACACTTGTTCAGGAAGGACAGGCGGAAAGCATAGCCGACATCGCGGAAAATCTCGGCGTTCTGTGCCCAGTTGATTACCGTACGGGGGCTCATGACAGTCGACAGATCGCCATTCATAAACGCAGTCCGGGTCAGGTCGGCCACAGTGACCATCTGACTAACGGTTTTGCGACCTTCAGCCGTGTTATAGTGCGGCGCTTTCGACAGCACGATCATCGTTTCGGCATCGTGGCTGAGGTAGTTCAGTGTCGAGACCAGTGACCAACGGTCCATCTGGGCTTGGTTGATCTGCTGTGTGCCGTGATAGAGGCCCGTAGTATCGCCCAGACCAACGGTGTTGGCGGTGGCAAACAGGCGGAAGTTCGGGTTCGGCGTGATGATCTCGTTCTGGTCCAGCAAGGTCAGCTTGCCGTCATGCTCCAGAACACGCTGGATTACGAACATCACGTCCGCGCGACCCGCATCATATTCGTCGAACACGATGGCGACCGGATTGCGCAGCGCCCAGGGCAGGATACCTTCGTGGAATTCAGTCACCTGCTTGCCGTCACGCAGCTTGATTGCGTCTTTGCCGATTAGGTCGATCCGGCTGATATGGCTATCCAGGTTCACACGCACAGCAGGCCAGTTCAAACGCGCTGCAACCTGTTCGATATGGGTCGATTTGCCAGTGCCGTGATAGCCCTGGATCATTACACGACGGTTGTGGGAAAAGCCCGCCAAGATCGCCAAGGTCGTTTCAGGATCAAACTTATAGGTAGGGTCGATGGCCGGGACGCGGTCTGTGGCCTCGGCAAAGCCTTTGACCTTCATTTCCGTATCAATGCCGAATACGTCGCGGACCGAGATATCTTCGGTGGGTTTCGCGTTTACGTCGATCGATCCGTCAGCCATTCGTCTTGTCCTTATCCTGTGGCCCGTCTTGCTGGGTCTGAACCCGTGTGTGGTGCAACATATTGCGGGCAAGGGCAAGGGAAAGAGGCAGCGCGGAAACGCTGAGGGGATGTTTCTTTGAAACTGGCCTTATCGGCATAGCGCGCCGAGGCTCGTGACTTACGGCTCAAACCAAAAAAAGGGACGTTTTGCCTTTGAGGCGCGCAGCCGTAAAGCCACGAAACATATCAACATTGCAATAATAAAATAAAATGGGTTAAATCGACGATATGTTGATGCATAATCGGCTCTCGGTGTTGGCTAACGGAAAAAAGCTCCAATGGCGCTAACAATTCTAGGCCCCTCTTCGATCGCAATCCCCACTGGGTCGTCTTCGGTTATGCAACAATACACCGCGACCAAGGCCGGAGCTTCATGGAATGTTGTTGTTACGGGGACAGGGGGATTGAACCCTTCAGATTATTCTGTTTCGATTTCGTCGAGCGGGGTTTTAACTGTTGACCTCACCCCCGGTGTCGTCATTCCTCCCAACACGCAGCTGACCGTCGAAATATTCGCGTCTACGGGTCCTGGTAATGGGAATAACGACTCTCTTATAGCGACCGTCGCGCTTCCGGCTGGAACTGTGCCGTGTTTCGTGAAGGGCACTATGATAGCGACCGAAAAAGGGTATTGCGCTGTCGAGGAACTGTCAGTTGGGGATAAAGTGCGCCTTTCCAGTGGTGATCTGCTGCCCATTGAGTGGATTGGAGAAAAGACCCTGAGCGCGGAGGATTTGAGGCGCAACCCTCAATTGCACCCCGTTTGTATCCAAAAGGGAGCGTTGGGAGAAGGCATTCCTCACCGCGATTTGTACGTATCTCCGCAACACAGAATTGTTCTGGAAGGATGGCGCGCAGAACTTCTGTACGGAGAGCCTAGAGTCTTTGCCGCAGCAATCCATCTGGTGAACGACAAAACCATTCGTCAGGTTCATTTCAATGAGCCAGTCACGTACTACCACATTGCTTGCTGTCGCCACGCAATACTGATGTCCAACGGTTTGCCAACTGAAAGTTTATTTCTGGGTGATATAGCGCTGAAATCCTTCCACCGCGAAGACGTAAAAGAGTTGCTAACGCTATTTTCGGAATTAAGTGATCGCTCGACAGTGCCCTCACAAACTCGCCTGAGTTGCTTGAAGCGTTGGGAAGCACTTGTAATAATAAGTTAAGCTTGCGGAGAAAGCCCTGCCATTTACTGATCTACACCGCGGTCAAGCAAGTTAGTGCAAAGTTTGCTTCTCTAGATCGACTACCATCAATTTGAAATGAGGGCGCCACATAAAGTACGTCACAGCACCGCGCGCAAACTTTAGCTTTGAAACGACGGTCACCTACTCATAGCGAAAACCAAAGCTCATCGTTACGAAAGCCGCCTTTCACGAGGCGATCCGCTTTCAAAACATCCGGAAACTCGTCCACCCAATCCCGAAACCGGTCATTTGTGATAATGCGTGCCTTGCTGTCCCGCGACGCTTGTAAAATCAAAGGATCCGCCGGCGTTCCTTTGGGTGCGATCATGACCTGCTTGGTACGCAGACCCAAAGCGCGGCTCAGCGCCCGGTCGTTCATGTATTCGCCGTCGAGCTTATAGCCGACATTTGCATCGAATACGACACCCGGTTTGAACCCGGCCGTCTTCAGCGCCGACAGCACCAGCCGCAATGTGCCCAGATCCGGCTTACCCTCTTTCCAATGGATCACGTTGGACCCGTCCACGATGATCCATGTGTTTGCTTTGCGCCACCTGAGCCACGCGCGCAGCCCCCAAATCAGGCTGATGACAATGAATAGCAGGCTCAGTTCTCGGGCGAACGCGAATTCAGGCGGAAGAAACGGGGCCGCGAAATAAACGCCCAGCGAAAAAAGCAAAAGGAGGTATGGCATACGCACAGCGGCTGCTCCGTTAATACCCGTGTTCAAACTCCACCACTATTGCGGGAATTGAACAAGGTTTCCAGTGAGCTTGATCGCAATCGGGCCGGGCAGTGTACACACAAAGCCACAGCTGTCGGGTCGCAGATTTATTTGAAGTTCCGGCTGTCCTTGATCTGGTCCCAGGCCCAGACGACCTCTTGCAGCTGTTCTTCTTGCGAGCGATCACCGCCATTCATGTCCGGGTGCAAAACCTTGATCAACTTCTTGTAGGCCTTGCGCACCTCTGCCTTGGACCAGCTGTCATTGGCTTCCAGAATCTCGATTGCTCGGCGTTCGGTGGGGGGCAGGCGCCGGCCACCACCACCCGAAGTGCGGCCTTTGTTCTGCGTGCTGTTGGCACCCAGCACCTGATGCGGGTCCTCAATGCCCAGACGGGCCCAGGCACGGGCCTCGGGGTCGCCCATCGGCTTGGTCTCACGTTCCCACACTTTGTCCTTTGATCGCTGCGCGTTCAGTTCGGCCTCGGTGGTACCGTCGAAGAAGTTCCACTTTTGGTTATATTCGCGCACATGCTGCTGGCAGAACCAGAAGAAATCATCCAGCACATCCGGTGCCTTGGGTGCGCGGAACTTGCCCGGCTCGTTGCAGCCCTCATGATCACAGATCCGGACTGACGTCTCGGACGCGCCTGACATGCCCCGGCGCCCGCGCGGGTTCTTTTTCTTGGCGCTGGAAACGGACATATCAAATCCGAAGGGGTCTGACTTCGCCATGCTCTCAATCCTCACGAACGCATCTTTTCGACTCGGAGGCAGCAGTTTAATCTAAGCAGCCGAAAGTAGAAGAGGGGGGCGGTAAAATTTTTACCGCTGAGCGAAAAAATGAGCGTGACTGACGAGATCCGAACCTGCCTGCAAGCTGCCTTTGACCCGCGCGAGCTTGAGGTGATCGATGACAGCGAAAGCCACCGCGGCCACGCGGGCTATCAGGATGGTGGTGAAAGCCACTTCAACGTCCGCATTCGCGCCGCCGCCTTCGAAGGGCAAAATCGTGTCGCCCGTCATCGTGCGGTTCACAAAGCCTTGGGCGATATCGTGCCCCGCATTCACGCGCTGGCACTGGATATCGATACCTGAACGCGCAGAACGTCAGTCTGCGCTCATCTGCGCTGAGGGCGTTGACGCCGAAATCGCATATTCTTCTTCTGTCATGTCGTCTTCGATGCCTTCGAACAAAGGGGTCGACAAATAACGCTCGCCAGTGTCCGGCAGCATGACCAGAAAAACGGATCCCTCTGGCGCGGATTCGGCCATCTTCATTGCGACAGCAAAGGTCGACCCGCCCGAGATTCCGGTAAAAATACCTTCTTCCGAGGCAAGTCGGCGTGACCACGCGATCCCTTCGGGTCCGGGCACAGGGGTCAGTTCGTCGTAATATTCGTTGTCTATGGCTTCCTGCAGGACCCAGGGAATGAAGTCCGGCGTCCATCCCTGAATCGGGTGCGGTTCGAAATTCGGGTGGCTCTCGGTCGGCTGATGATCCTCGTTGCGGGTGTTGGTGTACCCCGATGACACAATTGCGGCGTTGGCTGGTTCGGTCAGGATGATCTTTGTCTCCGGCCGTTCCTTCCGCAGGACGCGAGATACACCGGAAACCGTACCGCCGGTTCCGTATCCGGTCACCCAGTAATCCAGTCGCTGCCCTTCGAAATCTGCAAGAACTTCCCGCGCGGTCGTGTTCTCATGGATATCGGCATTGGCAGAGGTTTCGAACTGGCTGGCCAGAAACCACCCGTTTTCCTCGGCCAGTTCCTTGGCCTTGGTGTACATACCAAACCCTTTCTGCGCCTTGGGGGTCAGAACCACCTTGGCCCCCAGAAAGCGCATCAGCTTGCGCCGCTCGACCGAGAAACTTTCTGCCATCGTTACAACCAGCGGATAGCCCTTGGCCGCGCAAACCATGGCAAGGCCGATGCCGGTATTGCCCGAGGTTGCCTCGACAACTGTCTGACCCGGTTTCAATCGCCCGTCGCGTTCCGCTGCTTCGATGATATTCAGCGCTAGCCTGTCCTTGACCGAACCGGCGGGATTGAACGCTTCGAACTTCACATAGACGGTTACATGTTCTGGCACGATCCGATTGACCCGGATGCAAGGCGTGTCGCCCACGGTATCGAGAATGCTGTCATAAAGGCGTGCCCGCCCTTGCGTTTGCCGAATAGCCATTTTGATGTCCCTCCCGGTTATTCAGTTAACATGCCATAGATTTTCGGGGGGCGTATCCCTTTTTCAAATGGCGTGTACCGCTTGTGTTCAAGTCGCTGCCATTTTTTAGTACTTCCGTTCTTTTTCGGGCGAGAATACGCGTTGAAAAGCGTCTGTTCTGATCATTCGCGATCGAAGCGGGCTGGATCCATCAAGGGATAAATCTAGACGCTGGTTGCGAAAAAAAATCCTTATTGAAGGGGTGGTAAATTTAAAAGACTTAGAGGTTTCTCAATATAGCAGGCAGTCAAGGGGCCTGATAAAGACACCAATCCCTGCTACAAAGATTAGGTTTTTGAGATTTCACCGGCCTCGGGTGTTTCATCAGACCGTTTCAAAGACAAGGGCGGTTCATCCGCTTCCGCCGCAATCGGTTTCGGCGCTTGAACCTCGTCAGGGCCCTGTACTGGCTGGGCCAACGGGGTGCTGTCCATATCTAGTGCTGTGCCGATTTCAGGTGCGTCAACTTCTTCTTCCACCACGCGCCGGAACACCAGCACGTTGCGCCAGTTTGTGGTCGATCCGGTCAGGCCCGCGCGTTCCTCGCTGGGCAGCAATTCGGCGCGTTGGTATTCCCAGCCGTCCTGACCCATTTGGTTCAGGACCTGTTCAACCGAGACCGCAAAGCGACCCTCAGCCGTTTTGACGCCCTTGGCTTTGACACCTTTTTGTGGGGCGGGGATCACCTTGTATTCGTAGCGCTGCATCAACTGTTCCTAAACACCTGTTCGCGATAAACTAACACGCTGATCCCCGAGGGAAAGAGCCGTTGCCCAACCGGCGGATTTCAGCCCTGATGATTGCCACCAGTCTGTGCTGCCTTGGTCACAACCGACAGGCACAGTTCGGTCGCCAGCGCCATGTCCTGCACCGAAATCCATTCCATCGGCCCGTGAATACACTGCATCCCAGTGAACAGATTGGGGCAGGGGGTGCCGAACTCGGTCAGGCGCGACCCGTCGGTGCCGCCACGGATCGGGACGGACAGAGGTTCGATCCCCAACTCGCGACAGGCATCCCGGGCCAGATCGACTGGCGTCATGTCGTTTTCCAGCCAATAGCGCATATTGCGATACTGATGGCTGATCTCGCAGGTGATGGTCGCGCGTGGTTCGGTGGCCTGTACGGCGGCACACACCTGACGCACGATGTTGCGCTGGGCTTCCAGTGCGTCCAGCTCGAAATCACGCAGGATCAGTTTGATCTCCATCTCGGAAGAGCCGCCATTCATGTCGGTGACATGGATGAACCCTTCGCGCCCATCGGTGGTTTCCGGGGTCATGGTGGCCTGAGGCAGCGTTTGAACGATCTTTGCAGCCAGATGTGCAGCGTTCACCATTTTGTCTTTCGCTAAACCGGGATGGATCGAAACGCCTTCGATCTTGATCACCGCACGGTCGGCTGAGAAGCTTTCATATTCGATCTCACCCACTTCCTGACCGTCCAGAGTATAGGCGAAATCCGCGCCCAGATCCTTGGGCAGCTGTTCGGTTACACCGCGCCCGATCTCTTCATCCGGGGTAAAGGCGATGCGGATCGGTCCGTGCGGAATATCCGGGTTTTCGATCAGGTGCCGCGCCATGGTCATCAGGATCGACACGCCCGCCTTGTCATCCGCACCCAGCAGGGTCGTGCCTGAAGCGGTGATCAGGTCATGCCCAATTTTCTCGGCCAAATAGGGGTTTTCTTCCGGCGACAGAACCAGATCAGGATCGTCGGGGAATGAGATGTCACCGCCATTGTATCCCTTGATGACACGTGGCTTGACGCCTGTGGCGTTGAACTGTGGGGCCGTATCCACATGCGCCAAAAAGCCCACTGTCGGCCCCTGAGCGTTTCCGGGAATGGTTGCAACCACCACGCTATCGCCTGTGATCTCGATATCCTGCGCGCCGATCTGGGCCAGCTCGTTGCGCAACAGGTTCAGCATGTCGAACTGGATTTGCGTGCTTGGGGTTGTAGGGGAAGTCTCGTCACTCTGACTGTCAATGGCCGCGTATCGCACCAGCCGGTCTTCGAGTTCCTGATCAAATCTGTTCTGCATGATACCTAACCTCTCTGGAGGCGAAGAAAGAGCGCGAACAGGGGGAAGTCAAGCCGATGGCTTGCCCCCCCAGTCTTAAGATTTCGTGAGAATACGATGTGTACAAATCCACGCGTTGCCGCTGGCAGACCTGTACACATAAAACGGGTTACGACCCAAGCTTTTTGCTGACCAGTTCGTTCACGGCCTTCGGGTTCGCCTTGCCTCCGGTCGCCTTCATGACCTGACCGACAAACCAGCCCGCCAGCTTCGGGTTCACTTTGGCCTTTTCAACCTGCGCCGGGTTGGCGGCAATGATTTCATCCAGAGCAGCTTCGATGGCGCCGGTATCGGTCACCTGCTTCATGCCGCGGTCTTCGACGATCTGCGCCGGATCACCGCCTTCGGTATAGACGATCTCGAAAAGGTCCTTGGCGATCTTGCCCGAAATGGCATCCGACGAAATCAGATCGATGATCCCACCCAACTGCGCCGGAGAAACCGGCGAGTCGGTGATGTCGTGGTCTTCTTTTTTCAACCGGCCGAACAGTTCGTTGATGACCCAGTTCGCAGCCAGTTTCCCGTTACGGCCCTTGGCGACCTCTTCGAAATACGCAGCCGATTCCACTTCGGCGGTCAGAACCGATGCGTCATAGTCGGTCAGGCCGAATTCGCTGATAAAACGTGCCTTCTTCTCGTCGGGCAGTTCGGGCAGCTTCGCGGCGATGTCGTCGACCCACGCTTGTTCGATTTCCAGCGGCAGCAGATCAGGGTCGGGGAAGTAACGATAATCGTGCGCCTCTTCCTTGGACCGCATCGAGCGGGTCTCGCCCTTGTCCGGGTCATACAGGCGGGTTTCCTGTTCGACCTCACCGCCCCCTTCGACGATGGCGATCTGGCGGCGGGCTTCGACCTCGATCGCTTGCTGGATAAAGCGCATCGAGTTCATGTTCTTGATCTCACACCGCGTGCCAAGATGCGAGAAATCCTGCGTTTCCTGATACTTCTCATAGGCACCCGGCAAACAGATCGATACGTTCACGTCGGCGCGCAGGTTGCCGTTCTGCATGTTGCCATCGCAGGTGCCCAAGTAACGCATGATCTGGCGCAGTTTGGCGATATAGGCGGCGGCCTCTTCCGGCCCGCGAATATCGGGGCGGCTGACAATCTCCATCAGGCAAACGCCGGTCCGGTTCAGGTCAACAAAGGACATATGCGGGTCCATGTCGTGGATCGATTTACCCGCATCCTGCTCCATGTGAATGCGTTCGATGCGAACCATGCGCGCGGTGCCGTCACCCATTTCAACCAGCACTTCACCTTCGCCCACGATGGGGTGGTACAGCTGCGAAATCTGATAGCCCTGCGGCAGGTCGGGGTAGAAATAGTTCTTGCGGTCGAACGCCGATTTCAAGTTGATGTCCGCCTTCAGGCCCAGCCCGGTGCGCACAGCCTGTTCAACACAATATTCGTTGATCACAGGCAGCATTCCCGGCATCGCCGCGTCGACGAAGGCCACGTTCGAGTTCGGTTCGGCCCCGAATTGGGTCGACGCACCAGAAAACAGCTTGGCATTGGACGAAACCTGAGCGTGCACCTCCATCCCGATCACCAGTTCCCAGTCGTGCTTGGCCCCGGCAATGGTCTTGGGTTTGGGCATTTCGTATGTCAGATCGAGCATGGCGCGCCTCATTTCCGCAGAAGTCTAAGCCTGCGTATTAGGCCCGGCAGGGCCTAGGGGCAAGGGGGAATCCTGACGCGTTCAGTTCTGGGAAAACTGTAGGCCCGTTGGTGTGAAGGTCACATCCATACCGCTACGCAATTCGTCCCGGAACAGATCCGAGATTGCCCGCAATGCATCCCGCTGACCCCGCGCGGCAAACCGCTCGGGCGAGTTGATGCGGACAGAGTTGTTGAACCCTGCGGTCGCGTGGGCCCAGATCATGGGATGCAACTCGGTCAAGTGGTCGCGGATCAACCAGTTGGCGGTCTCGCGCATCTGTGCTCGGAACTGGTCGGCTTGTTCGTTCAGTCCTCGTCCGTTCTGGATGGTGATTGCACAATAGGCCGAGAGCATATTGATCATTTGCTGGTCGGGCCGCAGTCGCACGATGTCGCGCAAACCGTCCAGGAAATACTCGGTATCGACACGCGCACAGGCTTCTTCATCCAATGCAATGGCGTCGAATTGGACCCAAGTGTAGCCGCCAGCACCCCATACGCCCTGGGTCCGAGCCGCAGTGCGCATCGCTTGCAATTCCAATTCATCGTAGCTTCCGAACCACCGGGGCAACAGATGGCTGCCCATGGCACGCATGTGCCGTTGGTTGCGCGGATCCAGCGTGATCAGACGCTCGTATTCGTCTGACACACGCGCACTGGATCTGCGCTGACCGGCCAAAAGCGCGCAGCTTGCCGCAGCAATCAGCGGGCTGTCCGGGGCATCAGCCCGGCATTTGGGCAAGATCGACGCGGCCCGGTCGAAATGCGCCGCACAGCGCGATCGGTGCAACGGCGGCAGTGCCGCGTCCGAGGCGGTTCCGCGCCACGCCCAGGCCAGATCGATATGGGCAAGGGCCACGACAGTAGCGATCATCGGATCATCGGGAAAGTCTGCCATTTCGCCTTCAAGCTCAGATATACCTCCCAACAGGTCATAGTCCGAAATGGCCTTTCCATCCGTCAGCGCATGTTCCGCAGCCAGCACCACATCCGATCTGGCCCCAAATGCCAGAAGGTCGGCAATCGGCATTCCGTCCGACACGGCAGCACGATCCTGATCCGCCGCGCGCATCTCCTTGGAAAGATCTTCCCAACGATCTTGTCTGGCAAGGTGACGGCCGTGCTCGATTGTGGAATGTCCGATCAGGTTTTCATCACCTGTTCGCGCAACAGGAATGTTGAGTTGTCCTTGATCCGGCAAAGCAGCAGCCAAAGCAGACTGCGTTGCGCACAAATCTGGTGCGGTTGGGGCAGATGAGGCTGATTTCTGGGCAAACAACGCCCTAAACGACCGAAACATGGCAAAACTCGAAAACTGTAAAAACACTGAACTGCTTATAAATCTGGCGAGATATTGGGCTCAGATCAAGTCAAATGCTTAACAGTTTTCGACTTTAGTGTCCAATCCGGCGATCAAGGGGCCAGTGTTTCAGAAAACAGTGAAATGATGGCGCTCTACGCGAAAACCAGCCTGTGTCAGAACGGGTTCCAGTTCTCGGTGCGGCGGGAGCGACTCGTCCGGTAAACGGATTCGCTTGCCCGATTCCAAGACGATCGAGACGCGCACGGAAAAGTCCCAGCGGGTGTCAAAACGAAAGAAATCAATGTCGTTCAGCATGATTTCACCCTGGCGCTTGCCAGTGAACCAGCGAATGGCGGTCTGGTCGATCTGAACGCCTGCGCGCGTGTTCTGAACCACATCCCAAACTGCGGGCAGGGTGGCCAGTGCCAGCAGCCACACGATCCACCACGCTGCGTCAAACAACAGGACCAGAGTCATCAAACCTGCATAAACGCTGGCCAGGATGACCAAGGTGCGTGTGCTCCGGTTCTGTCGGGCAAAAGAGTAGTCAGTCATGCGCCAAGGATGCGCGACACCATTTCGCTGGTGTCACGCGACAGGTTTGGGGTTTCGGCAACGCGAGAAAGCTGCGCGCGCATTAGTTCCTGTCGATCTGCGTCATACCGTTTCCACGTTTGAAATGCAGAACACATCCGTGCAGTGGTTTGTGGGTTCACCGGATCCAGTCGGATCAGCCAATCGGCCAGCAGGGCATAGCCTGCCCCGTCAGGCTGATGGAACCCGGCGTGGTTCATGGCCAGTGCGCCCACTACTGCGCGGAAGCGATTGGGGTTCTTCCAGTTGAAGTCAGCGTGCTGCGTCAGAGATTGTGCCACACCGGGTGTTGCCTCGGGCCCGGCCATTGCCACCTGCAAACCAAACCACTTGTCCATGACAAGACGGTCATGCTGCCACTGTCTGTAGAACGCGGCCAATTCGGCCTCACCTTTGCGTGCGCGCAGCAGGCAGGACAAGGCGGTCAGTTGCAGGGTCATGTTATCTGCATTGCCATACGCCTCAGCCGCCATTGCTCCGCCATCCAGTCGGGTGGTCAGCGCCAGCGCGGCGCTGCCAAGGGCGCGCTTGCCGGATTGCGCAGCGTCCGGCGCATAGGGGCCATCCACCAAGGCTTCGCTGTGTAGCCGGGGCAACAGATCCTGTACATGCTGGGCTGTTGCCTGCCGCAGCGTCTCAATTGCCGTCCAGATCATCATCGGATCGGGGGTATGGCCGCGTTCAAAAAGGCTTGCCGCCAGTTCCGATTGCGTCGGTAGCCCCAGCATCAAGGCCCGGTACGCTGGATCCAAATCCACGTCGCGCAGCACAGCCAGCAACCCATCAAGGTAATCGGCATCTGGTGCGGCATCATCCAGGATCATTCGCAGCAAAGTATCTTGCGCCAAAGACCGCCCAGCCTGCCAGCGGTTAAACGGATCTGTATCGTGAGCCAGCAGAAAAGCGCGCTCGGCGTTGCTGACATCATGCTCAAGAATAACCGGCGCTGAGAAATCACGCAGGATCGACGGTGTGGGTTTTGCGGCGAGCCCGGTGAATTGAAAGCTTTGCTCAGCTTCAGTCAGTTCCAACACTTCGGTTTGGCGGACCTCATCCCCGTTGGCCCCCAACAGGCCCACGGCAACCGGGATTACCTGAGGCTGCTTTTCATTCTGTCCCGGCGTCGGCTCGGTGCGCTGATTCAACGTCAGGGTATAAATGCCGTCCGCCCAGTTTTCTGAAACGGTGACGCGTGGCGTGCCCGATTGGCTGTACCAGCTCTGGAATTGAGTCAGATCGCGGCCGGTGGTGTCTTCAAAGACCTTGATCCAGTCCTCGATGGTGCAGGCTTGGCCGTCATGGCGCTCAAAATACAGATCCAGCGCTTTGGCATAGGCGTCATCCCCGACCAAGCGTTTCAGCATTCCGATTACTTCGGCACCTTTCTCATAGACGGTCGCGGTGTAGAAGTTGTTGATCTCCTGAAAGCTCTCGGGGCGAACCGGGTGTGATAGGGGGCCGTTGTCTTCGGGGAACTGGCGCGCGCGCAGGTCTATGGCGTCGTGAATGCGTTTCACCGGCGCCGAGCGCATGTCGGATGTGAACTGCGCATCGCGGAATACTGTCAGCCCTTCTTTCAGACACAGCTGAAACCAGTCGCGGCAGGTGATGCGGTTTCCGGTCCAGTTGTGGAAATATTCATGCGCGATGATTGCTTCGATGCGTTCGAAGTTCGCATCGGTCGAGGTTTCGGGGCTGGCCAGAACAGCCGACGAGTTAAAGATGTTCAGACCCTTGTTTTCCATCGCGCCCATGTTGAAATCGTCCACGGCGACAATGTTGAATACGTCTAGATCGTATTCGCGGCCATAGACGTCTTCGTCCCATTTCATCGATTTTTTCAAGGCTTCCATGCCAAACGCGCATTTGCCTTCATCGCCGGGACGAACCCACAGGTTCAATTCCACGTCGCGGCCCGACTTGGTGGTGAATTGGCCGGGGTGGGCGATCAGGTCTCCTGCGACCAGTGCAAACAGATAGGCCGGTTTGGGCCATGGGTCGGTCCATTCGGCCCAGCCTTCACCCTTGCCCGACGGGTTGCCGTTGGACAACAATACCGGAAGGTCGCCGTTGATACGCACGGTAAAGGTGGACATCACGTCCGGGCGGTCGGGGTAATAGGTGATTTTGCGAAACCCCTCTGCCTCGCATTGCGTGCAGTACATGCCGTTCGACATGTAAAGCCCTTCCAGCGCGGTGTTATTGCCGGGATCGATCTCGACTTCGGCCTCCCAGATGAAGGGTTCATCCGGTACGTCGACTGTCAGGCCCTTGTCTGTCACATCCGGCGTGACTTCAGCGCCGTTGATCGAGGCGCTGATCAGCGCGAGGTCTTCCCCGTGCAGAAAGAAGGTCCGCTCCGTGGCATCGAGGTTTGGGCGGAAAGCGATGCGGGATGTGACGCGGGTGGCGTGGTCTGCAAGGTCAAAAGTCAGGTGCACGCTGTCCACCAGATAGCCAAACGGCGTGTAGTCTTTCAGGTAAATTGTTGTGGGTGCAGCGTCGCGCATCTGGGGCCTCGTATCCGTACGGGTTTGGCGCGACGTTAGGGGCTTCGGTCAGGGGCTGCAACTGGCCCGCTTCATTCGCTTGGTGATTTTGAAGCAGCCTCCGGGAAAACCAAACATTGCAAACCGCGCGTCAAAAGTTGCCTATCGGAAACTTTCCGCCTAAATGCATCAAAGCATACAGTGGCACACAATTGTGGGAGAGCGGTAACATGACTGGCAGACAGACTCTGAGCGGGCTGCAGATCGATCCGATATTGGCAGAGTTTATAGAGACGCAGGCGCTTCCAGGTACGGATGTGTCTCCTCAGCAGTTCTGGGCAGGTCTGGCACGGATGGTGAATGAGCTTGGGCCGAAGAACCGCGACCTTCTGGCGAAACGGTCCGAGATTCAAAGCCGTGTCGATGGCTGGCATATGGCCCGCAGGGGGCAGGAAATCGACCCGGCCGAATATCAGGCTTTCCTGAAAGAGATCGGTTATCTGGTTCCAGAAAAGGATCGCTTCCAGATCGAAACGGAAAATGTCGACCCCGAGATCGCCCTGACCCCAGGACCGCAGCTTGTGGTGCCGATCACAAATGCCCGTTTTGCCTTGAATGCTGCCAATGCCCGTTGGGGCAGTCTGTACGACGCGCTTTATGGAACCGACGCTATGGGTGATTTGCCGACAGGAGGTAGCTATGACGCCGCGCGTGGCGCGCGTGTGATCGCGTGGGCCAAAGCCTTTCTGGACGATGTTGTGCCGTTGGCATCTGGGTCTTGGGCGGATGTGTCCAGCCTGACTGTAAAGGACAAAGGGATTGTGCCGGCCCTGGCCAACCCCACGCAATTTGCCGGATTCGGTGGTGCGGCGGACACGCCGGAATTCGTACTGCTGATAAACAATGGTCTGCACATTCAGATCATGGTTGACCCTTCAAGCACCATTGGTGCAACCGACCCCGCCGGAATCGCAGACGTCCGGCTTGAATCAGCGTTGTCGACGATCATGGATTGCGAGGACTCGGTCGCCTGTGTCGATGCCGCCGACAAGGTGGTGGCCTATGGCAATTGGCTGGGTCTGATGAAAGGCGACCTGACCGAAGAGGTGACAAAAGGCGGCACCACGTTCACCCGCAAGCTGGCTGACGACCTGAGCTTCACTACACCGTCAGGCGGTCAGGCTACGCTGAAAGGACGGTCGCTGATGCTGGTGCGCAATGTAGGCCACCTGATGACCAACCCGGCTGTGCTGGACGCAGAGGGGCGCGAGATCGGTGAAGGGCTGATGGATGCACTGTGCACCACTTTGATCGCCATGCACGATCTGAAGCGCGAAGGCGGTAACTCGGTCGAAGGTTCGGTCTACGTCGTAAAGCCCAAGATGCACGGGCCCAAGGAAGTTGCGTTCTCGGTCGAGATTTTCGACATGGTCGAAGACATTCTTGGCTTGCCCCGCAATACCGTAAAACTGGGTATTATGGATGAGGAACGGCGCACATCAGTCAACCTGATGGAGTGCATTCGGGCGGCTAAATCACGTGTGGCTTTTATCAACACCGGGTTTTTGGACCGGACCGGGGATGAGATTCATACCTCGATGGAAGCCGGTCCGATGCTGCCCAAAGGCGATATCAAGAACACGCCTTGGATTGCGTCTTACGAGGACCGCAATGTCGACATCGGTCTGGCCTGCGGCTTGAAAGGCAAGGCACAGATTGGCAAGGGCATGTGGGCAATGCCGGATCGCATGGGCGACATGCTGGACGCCAAGATCGGGCACCCGATGTCTGGCGCAACCTGCGCCTGGGTGCCGTCGCCAACCGCCGCGACGCTGCACGCGACGCATTATCACAAGGTTGATGTGCTTGCGCGCCAGGATGAACTGGCTGCCGGAGGTGCGCGCGGTACGCTGGATGACCTGCTGACCATTCCACTGCTGGATGGTCGGAATTTAGGCGACGATGAAATCACTCGTGAGGTCGAAAACAACGCTCAGGGCATTCTCGGCTATGTGGTGCGCTGGGTCGATCAGGGCGTGGGCTGCTCCAAGGTGCCGGACATCAACGACATCGGCCTCATGGAAGACCGCGCAACCTGCCGGATTTCGTCTCAGGCGCTGGCCAATTGGCTGCACCATGGCATCGTGGACGAAGCACAGGTAATGGCCGCGATGCAGAAAATGGCCGCTGTTGTGGATCGTCAGAACGACAGCGACCCCAGCTATACGCCTATGGCACCAAGCTTTGACGGCATCGCCTTTCAGGCAGCCTGCGATCTGGTGTTCAAGGGGCGGGTGCAGCCTTCGGGCTATACTGAGCCGGTTCTGCACGCCCGTCGTCTGGAGTTGAAGGCAAGCCAGGCGTAAACGGTTTGGGTCGGGGCAAGGGGTAGTATCTACGCCTTGTTTTCCAAAGAAGATTTTATCCAAATGAAAGGGATCAGAGATGGCTATTTCTTTGCGCAAAGCGCGCACCATCATTCGTAAGGCTCTTGAGAAGGGGCGCGAGATGGAGTTGAAACCTCTGTCTGCCGTGGTTCTCGATGCGGGCGGTCATGTCATCGCCTTCGAACGCGAAGACGGTGCCGCCCCGGGTCGTTTCGCGATTGCGCATGGCAAGGCCTATGGCTCGGTCATGTTGGGCATGGCCGGGACTGCGCAGATGCAGCGCGCCGAGGCGCAGGCCTATTTCATGGCTGCGGTGAATGGCGTTTATGGTGGGCAGGTTGTGCCGGTGCCGGGCGGTGTTCTGCTGCGCGACCGAAAAGGCGCCGTGATCGGCGCTGTCGGCGTGACAGGAGACACCTCGGACAATGATGCAGTGGCTGCAATGGCTGGAATTGAGGCAGCCGGTTTAGTCGGTGAGATTTAAGTCTCCGCTTGGTTTGTCCTGCCAATGCCAAAACTTTTGAATAATTTCCCGATTGAGGGAAATTATTGGGAAATAATTCTGTCTAAAGTATCTTTTGAGGGATTGTATTGTGCACCCCTGAACACGTCCCTGCGCTGTCATGCAGGGCGTGTATTCTTGCACGTCTGAGAGGCTGCCGCTAGCTTCCCTGTTAAGCGCTGAAAAAACAAGGAAAGCGGAATGTCTCGTCCTGTCGTCGGTATCATCGGCAACTCGTACCTCATGAATGACCAATACCCGACCCATGCCGGCGGGACGATGAACTCGGACGCGGTTGCCAATGTGTCAGGATGTCTGCCGCTGCTGATCCCGGCGGATCCGCGCTATGTGACGGTCGATGAGTTGCTGGAGGTCTGCGACGGCTTTCTGCTGACCGGCGGTCGCCCTAATGTGCATCCGGAAGAATACGGCGAACCTGAAACCGAAGCGCATGGAGAGTTCGACCGGGCACGCGACGCCATCACTCTGCCGCTGGTTCGCGCCTGTGTGGAACGTGGACAACCGTTTCTGGGCATCTGCCGCGGGTTTCAAGAGGTCAATGTGGCGATGGGTGGAACGCTTTATCCCGAGATCCGGGATTTGCCGGGGCGCATGAACCATCGAATGCCGCCCGACGGTACGCTGGAAGAGAAATTTGCGCTGCGGCATGTTGTGACACTGGATGAGGGCGGCGTGTTCCATGACCTGTTTGGTGCGGTCGAGGTCATGACCAACACGCTGCACGGGCAGGGCATCAAGACCATTGGCGAGCGCGTCGTCATTGACGGTCACGCGCCCGACGGCACGCCCGAGGCGATCTATATCAAGGACGCGCCTGGCTTTACGCTGTCCGTTCAGTGGCACCCCGAATGGGATGCCATCAACGACCCGGTGTCGCGCCCTCTGTTCGAGGCTTTTGGTGCAGCAGTGCAAGCCTGGTCCAAGGGTGCGCAGGTGTTCCAGAAAACTGCGTAGTTTTACGCCGGCGCGCCTAGGGGGCGGCGAGCCGACGTTTTGTGATCAAACCAGCAGGTTGAACTGGTTGATCAGCGGCAGGCTGCGGGCGCGTTCTCCGGTCAGATCAAACAGGGCATTTCCGAGCGCGGGCATTGAGGGGGGCGTGCCGGGCTCTCCTGCGCCACCCATGTGGCGGTTGGTCTCGAGAACGCGCACCTCGACCTGCGGGGCCGTGTGCATGCGAATGGCGTCATAGTCGGGGAAGTTGAACTGTTCAGCTTCACCATCTGCAAAGGTGATTTCGCCATAGCACGCGGCGGACAGGCCATAGATCATGCCGCCGAACATCTGCGCTTTGACGTTGTCAGGGTCCAGCGCAAGCCCCATGTCGCAGGCGATCCACGCCTTGTTGATGCGGATGGTGCCGTCTTCGTCGACGACCTCGATCACTTGTGCTACGGGTGTGCCAAAGCTGTAGGTAAAGGCGACGCCGCGGCCTACGCCTTCAGGCGTCTGGCCGGTCCAGCCCGACATCTCTTTCACCGCTTCAAGACACCCGGAAGAGGGGGCGTGTTCGGACTTCATCAACTCAAGTCGAAACTCCAGCGGGTCGCGCCCTGCGGCATGGGCCATTTCATCCATGAATGTCTCATGGAAAAAGCCATTGTGGCTGTTACCGACCGAGCGCCAGAAGCCCACCGGGACGGCCAGATCCGCGATATGACCACTCATGCGATAGTTTGGCACTGCATAGGGCTGGTTGAAGAATCCTTCGACCAGCACCTTATCAGGGCCGCCACCGGGGAAGCCGGTGTAGCGCTCGACTGCCTGCTGGGTCGGAGATTGCGCCGCCACCTTTCCGTCGATCAGCACAGCTTTGCCGTCGTGCACTGCACCACGCATCCGAGCGATTGCGCCGGGGCGGTAATAATCATGGCGCATGTCTTCTTCGCGGCTCCAGGTCGTCTGAACCGGCGTGCCGGGCATGGTCATGGCAACCTTTGTGGCGATCTCACCAAAATCCAACTCACCCCGGCGGCCAAAACCGCCACCCAGATAGGTGGTGTGAATCTGCACTGCCTCGGTGTCCAGATTGGCGGTGTTCGCAACGCGGAACTGAATCAGGGTCGGGGCCTGATTGCCGCACCACAGCTCCACTGCATTTCCGGTATACAGTGCGGTGGCATTCATCGGCTCCATCGTGGCGTGGGCCAGATAGGGCACTTGGTATTCGGCGGTGATTTCCGTCGCGCCCTCGGGCGTCACGCTGACATCGCCGTCGTCGCGCATGGTCGAATTCGGCGCGTCGTCAAACGCCTCGGCTATCTTGGCAAAGATACCGTCGGTTTCCGGTGGATAGGGCGCGTCGCCCCAGTCAACGTCGATGGCCTCAACCGCTTGGTTTGCCAACCAGGTGTTGTTGGCGATCACGGCCACACCTGTACCCAGATCGACAATCTTCTCGACCCCTGGCATGGATTGGGCGGCACCGTCATCAAAGCCATTCATCGCGCCGCCCAATTTGGGGTTCATGCGTACGGCCGCGAATTTCATGCCCGGCAGGCGGACATCAACGCCGAACTCGGCCGTGCCGGTCACCTTGCCAACCATGTCCAGACGCGGTTGGGTCCGGCCCAGATAGCGCCACTCGGACGGATCGCGCAAAGGCACTTCGACCGGTTCCAATCCAGCTGCATCCTCGGCAAGCTCGGAATAGGCAATCTTGTCGCCGTTGGGCGCAATAACGTGGCCCGAGGCTGTTTGCAGCTCTAAAGGATCAACGCCTAACCGATCTGCGGCTGCGCGTTTCAGCGTTTCGCGCGCCGAAGCACCAGCTTGCCGCATCCGCTCGAACCCGTCTTTCATCGAGGTCGAACCACCAGTGACCTGCAGGCTCAGCGTCTTGCCCAAAACGCCCAGTGCTTCACCCAAATTGTGCTGGAAATTCGAGATGTCATAACCCTTGTTGGGCAGTCCTTCGCCCACCAGGGCGGAGTTGTAATAGGCCGCTGCCGCCGGGCCATGCAGAACGGTGATCTGATCCAGGTCGACGTCCAGTTCCTCGGCAATCAGCGCGGCCCAAGTGGTTTTCACGCCCTGACCCATTTCAGCGCGGGGGGCGAACAGGGTGACGCCATTTTGATCGATCAATACGAACGGGTTCAGCGCGGCCTGACCTTCACCGGGTTTTAGCGGATTGGCGGCTGGGCGGGTGACGTAATATGCGCCAAAGGCCACACCGCCAACAATTGCAGCAGAGCCGATCAGGAACGTGCGACGGAGGATTTTGCCAACTTTACCCATAGCTTATGCCTCCTTCAGCTTGGACGCTGCGTCGTGGATTGCGGCCCGGATGCGGGGGTAAGTGCCACAGCGGCAAAGGTTGCCCTGCATTGCTTCATCGATGTCTGCATCGGTAGGTGCCGGGTTTTCTGCCAGCAAGGCAGTGGCCTGCATGATCTGTCCAGACTGGCAATATCCGCATTGCGCAACCTGATGATCGACCCAAGCTTGCTGGATGGCGGCTAGGGTGTCTGGTGCTCCGATGCCTTCAATTGTGGTCACGTCACCCCAAACATCCGACAACGCGACCTGACAGGACCGCACGGCCTCGCCGTCGATATGAACGGTGCATGCTCCGCAGGCGGCAACGCCGCAGCCGAATTTAGTGCCGGTCAATCCGACCTCATCCCGCAGAACCCAGAGCAGGGGGACGTCATCAGGCAGGTCTACCTGATGTTGCTTTCCATTGATCTTAAGGGCCGTCGTCATGGCGCACCTCTTCTTGCTGTGGCTGGTTTCTGACATATTTAGCGAAAAGTGTCATGCTGTCAATTGACAATTTAAACAAAAAATGTCAGTGCTTCGGTTATGAAAGACACGAATGACGATTCACGGCAAAAGGCGATCCTGAACTCGGCGTTTCAAGCCTTTTCCACCTACGGGTATCGAAAGACTTCGATGGACGATATTGCGCGTGGGGCGGGGATGTCGCGGCCAGCGGTCTATCTGCACTACAAGAACAAAGAGGCGATCGTCAGCAAGCTGACCGAATTGTACTACGCCGAAAAAAGCGTTGCGGTCGCCGAAGCACTGGCGACGCAAGGGTCGGTGCCCGAGGTTTTGACGCGTGCGGTGCAGGCGCAGACGGACGGGATGGCTAAAATCCTGGCCTCTCCACACGGGCTCGAGATGCTGGACAACACCAAATCCCTGTCTTCTGAAATTATCGCTGCGGGTGAGGCTAAACTGGCAGGGCTTTATGCGGTTTGGCTGACGCAACAGGAGCAGGAGGGACGGGTTCGCCTTCAGACGGACGCGGCAGAGACCGGTCGGACGATCACCACCACGCTCAAGGGGCTAAAGCTGATCGGCGCCGGGGCCGAAGTCTATGAACAGCAGGTGGCGCAGGTTGCCGCCCTTTTCGGTGCTGGGCTTGAGGTCAGGTAACGCGCTGGCGGATCTTGTATTCCGGCGCGTCCCACAACTTGTTCTGCATCACATCGGCCATAATCTCGGTTGCTCGGATTACGTCGGCCTCGTCGATGTAAAGCGGCGTAAAACCAAAGCGCATGATATCTGGCGCACGGAAATCGCCAATTACACCCCGTGCGATCAGGGCCTGCATCGCAGCGTAGCCTTCTGTGAAGCGGAATGAGACCTGGCTGCCACGCACCTCTGGCGTTCTTGGGCTGGCCAGTTGCAGTTCGGGGCAGGCGGCTTCGACGCGGGTTATGAAGAGCTCAGTCAATTCAATGGACTTTGCTCGGACATCTGCCATTTCGGCCATGTCCCAGATGTCCATGGCCGCGGCTAAAGCCGTCATTTGGATCACGGGTGGCGTGCCCACGCGCATCCGTTCGATCCCGCTGCCGGGGCGATAATCCAGATCAAACGCAAAGGGGGCTTCGTGCCCCAGCCAACCAGACAGGGCCGGACGCACCGTTTCAGCCAGTCGAGGTGCGACATAGATAAAGGCCGGTGCGCCAGGGCCGCCGTTGAGGTATTTATATGTGCAGCCTACAGCAAAGTCGGCATTGCAACCTTCCAGATCAACGGGAATTGCACCGGCGGAATGCGCAAGATCCCAGACCGTTATCACGCCGTTTGCATGTGCAAGTTCGGTCAGCGCTTTCATGTCATGCATCCGGCCCGAGCGGTAATCGACTTCGGTCAGCATCAAAACCGCGACCTCTTCTGTGATTGCTTCTGCCACATCCTCTGGGTCTACAATGCGCAGCTCATAGTCTTCGCCCAGCGAGCGTAGCAGGCCATCCGCCATGTACAGGTCTGACGGGAAGTTGCCGTTATCTGACAGCACAACCTTTCGGGACGGATTGAGTTCAAGCGCGGCAGCCACAGCCTGATACACCTTGATCGACAGGGTGTCGCCTGTGACGACGCTGCCTTGTTCGGCACCGATCAAGCGGCCGATGCGATCGCCCAGCCCAGTGGGCAGCCCCATCCAGCCCGCCTTGTTCCACCCGGTGATCAACATCTGACCCCATTCATCTGTCAGCATATCCTGCACACGCGAGGTCGCTGATTTAGGCAGGGGGCCCAGAGAGTTGCCATCCAGATAGATCACACCCTCGGGCAGGTCGAACATGGCTTTGGTTGCTGCGAAATCGGTCATGAAAGCTCGTTTTTTGTGTTTATCTGTCGCTGTTTACCCACCGGCGTATCTGATCCGCAGCAGCCTGTCCACTGATGCGACATCGTGGGTTTTGCTATTCTGACCTGAAAACGGTAGGACAGCGCCCAGAAACGACACGTATCCTTACGTGGCGTCACCCACGAAGGACAGACTATGCGCTGGATCGATGTTCCCCCTGTGTGGCTTGCGGGCTTTGTCCTGCTGGCTTGGCTACAGGGCCGATACATGGGGCTTGGCCTGTCGTTGGACGGTGGGCTGACCGACCTAATCAGCGGTGTCTTGATCGGCGGCGGCGTTCTTCTTGCGGTTCTTGCGGTTTTTGAGTTTCGCCGGCATCAGACCACTGTGATTCCACATGAAACGCCCAGTGCCATGGTACAGTCGGGCATTTACAGGCGCAGCCGCAATCCGATCTATCTGGGTGACGTTCTGATCCTAACCGGTCTGATCCTTCGGTTTGATGCAATCTTCTCGCTGGTGCTGGTGCCCATCTTTGTCTGGGTACTGGAGCGTCGGTTCATTGTGCCAGAAGAGGACCGGTTGCGCCGCACCTTCCGCGCGGATTTCGCCCGATATGAACGCAAAACGCGTCGCTGGGTTTAGGAGTGGGCACCTCCATGACACTACGTAACGGATGCTGCGCTTGCGAAATAAAGTTGCGCAAGATACATCTTTTCTTAACGAATCATACCCGAGGACCTGCTCGGCCTTAGAAATAGGGGGATTGCCAGTGAAAATAGGCACACCGAAGGAAATATTGGATGGCGAGAACCGGGTCGCGATGACGCCGGACTCCGCTGTGCAGTTGCAGAAACTGGGCTATGACTGCGCCATCGAGAAAGGCGCGGGTGCCGCTGCCGGGTTCTCGGATGCGGCTTATGAGGCGGTCGGTGTCGAGGTCGTCAAAACCGCCGCGTCTTTGTGGAAGAACTCGGACATCGTCGCAAAGGTTCGCATCCCAACCGAGACCGAGATGAAGCGTCTGACCAAAGGCAAGACGCTGATTTCATTCTTCAACCCAGCCGGGAACGAAGAGGGGATGGAGCTGGCCAAATCCAAAGGTGCCAACGTCATCGCGATGGAGATGGTTCCGCGTATCTCGCGCGCGCAGAAGATGGATGCGCTGTCTTCGATGGCCAATATCGCGGGCTACCGCGCGGTGATCGAGGCAGGCAACAACTTTGGACGTTTCTTCACCGGTCAGGTAACGGCTGCCGGTAAAGTGCCGCCTGCCAAGGTTTTGATCGTGGGCGCGGGCGTGGCGGGTCTGGCGGCCATCGGGACCTCGACCTCACTTGGCGCGATCACCTATGCGTTCGACGTGCGCCCGGAAGTGGCCGAACAGGTCGAATCCATGGGGGCTGAATTCGTCTATCTGGACTTCGAGGAAGAACAGCAGGACGGTGCGGCGACCGGTGGTTATGCCTCAGTTCAATCAGAGGAATTCCGCAACGCGCAGCTTGCCAAGTTCCGTGAGCTTGCGCCGGAAATGGACATCGTCATCACCACCGCCTTGATCCCGAACCGCCCGGCGCCGAAGCTGTGGCTGGAGGATATGGTCAAAGCGATGAAGCCGGGTTCGGTCATCGTTGACCTAGCAGCCGAGCGTGGCGGCAACGTCGAAGGCACCGTGCCGGACGAGAAGGTCGTGACCGACAATGGCGTGACCATCATCGGCTATACCGACTTCCCCAGCCGGATGGCGGCGCAGTCTTCGTCTCTGTACGCCACCAACATCCGCCACATGATGACCGACCTGACGCCTGAGAAGGACGGTCAGATCAATCACGACATGGAAGATGACGTGATCCGCGGCGCGACCGTGACCCATGAGGGTGAGATCACGTTCCCGCCGCCGCCGCCCAAGGTGCAGGCGATTGCGGCGCAGAAGAAGCCGGAAGTCAAAGAACTGACCCCGGAAGAGAAAAAAGCGCAAGAGATCGCGGCCTTCAAGGCACAGACCAAACAGCAGTTCACCCTGCTGGGTGTTGGCGGCGCACTGATGCTGCTGGTGGGGCTGGTGGCCCCGGCCAGCTTCATGCAGCACTTTATCGTGTTCGTGTTGGCCGTATTTGTAGGTTTCCAGGTAATCTGGGGCGTAGCACACAGCTTGCACACTCCGCTGATGGCGATCACAAACGCAATCTCGTCGATTATCATCGTCGGAGCCTTGATGCAGATCGGGTCGGGGTCGTTCCTGGTCATCCTGCTGGCGGCGCTGTCTGTCTTCATGGCCGGGATCAACATCTTCGGCGGCTTCCTCGTAACCCGGCGCATGCTCGCCATGTTCCAGAAATCTTAAGGAGGCCGGGTAGATGATTGGCTTCACTACTGCCGCTTACGTTGTTGCGGCTGTTCTGTTCATCCTGTCGCTGGGTGGTCTGTCGAACCAAGAAAGCGCTAAGCGCGCGGTCTGGTACGGCATCGTCGGTATGGCGCTGGCGGTCTTTGCCACTCTGGTTGGCCCTGGTTCCGGCCTGTGGCTGCTGTCGATCCTGCTGATCATTGGCGGCGGTCTGATCGGTCAATACGTGGCGCAACGCGTCCAGATGACCGAAATGCCGCAACTGGTGGCAGCAATGCACTCGCTGGTCGGTCTTGCGGCGGTCTTTGTGGGCTTTAATGCGCATTTTGAAATCGGCAACGTGGCGCAGGTAATGGCCATCGTTGACAGCGCCAAAGATGCGGACCTGTCCGATCTGGGGGCATTCGCCAAGCTGATTGCCAAGAAAACCCCGGCGGAACTTGCAATCCTGCACGTGGAACTGTTCCTGGGTATCTTCATCGGTGCGATCACCTTTACCGGTTCGGTTGTGGCCTATGGCAAACTGGCGGGTAAGGTAACGTCGGCGGCGACCAAACTGCCCGGCGGTCATGCATTGAACGCGGCGGCTGCGGGTCTCTCGCTGATCTGCCTGTTCTGGTATACCAGCACCGGTGGCTTCCTCCCGCTGTTTTTGATGACCCTGGCGGCACTGTTCATCGGCTATCACCTGATCATGGGCATCGGCGGGGCCGACATGCCGGTGGTTGTGTCAATGCTGAACAGCTATTCGGGCTGGGCGGCTGCCGCGATCGGCTTCAGCCTGGGCAACGACCTTCTGATCGTCGTCGGTGCGCTGGTGGGCTCGTCCGGTGCGATCCTGTCTTACATCATGTGTAAGGCGATGAACCGGCATTTCGTCAGCGTGATCTTGGGCGGCTTTGGCGGCAGCTCGGGCCCGCAGATGGAGGTCGAAGGCGAGCAGGTGGCTATCGAGGCTGATGGTGTGGCTGCGGCTTTGAACGATGCGGACAGCGTTATCATCATCCCGGGTTACGGTATGGCCGTGGCGCAGGCGCAGCAGTCAGTCAGCGAGCTTGTTCGCAAGCTGCGCGCCAAGGGCAAGAACGTGCGCTTTGCGATCCACCCTGTTGCGGGTCGTCTTCCGGGTCACATGAACGTTCTGCTGGCCGAGGCGAAAGTGCCATATGACATCGTACTTGAGATGGACGAGATCAACGAGGACTTCCCTGAAACGGATGTGGCCATCGTCATCGGTTCGAACGACATCGTGAACCCGGCCGCACAAGAAGATCCAAACAGCCCCATTGCTGGCATGCCGGTTCTGGAGTGCTGGAAGGCCAAGCAGGTGTTTGTGTCGAAACGTGGTCAGGGCACCGGGTATTCCGGTATCGAAAACCCGCTGTTCTTCAAAGAGAACACCCGCATGTTCTACGGTGACGCAAAACAGTCGCTCGACAAGCTGCTGCCCATGATCGACTGATCAAAAGGCTTAATCCAATTGCAAAGGGCGCCTTTGGGCGCCCTTTTCTTTTTTGTATTGCAGGAGGCTTTGCCTCCTGACCTCCAAGGTATTTTTAGCCAGATGAAGCAGCGGATTGTGATAAAATGGCTTGGTCAGGAGGTTTGTGATGCAGAAGGTGAATGGCATAGGGGGCGTGTTCTTTCGGGCACGCGATCCAGAAGCTTTGAGTGCGTGGTACGCGGAACACCTGGGCGTCGATCATTACAATCCCGTGCCTTGGAAACAACGCGAAGGCTATACTGTCTTTGCTCCGTTTGCGCAGGACACCGAGTATTTCGGGCGGGAAGATCAGCAATGGATGATCAACTTCCGTGTCGATGATCTGGCGGCCATGACTCGGCAACTGGAGGCGGCTGGAATCGCCGTTGAAACGCATCCGGATTGGGACAGCGAGGTTGGGAAATTCGCACGCATCCACGATCCCGAGGGCAACCCGATCGAGCTGTGGCAACCAAATCAATGAGATAGCCGGCTTGTATACCTTTGTATCCCTGTAAGTATATGAAACAAAAAGAGAATTGAAGAAAGTCATATGTATCGTATAGTGCGCGTGACGAGGCGGAGCCCTGAATGACACCGATAGACGACCATCCCCTTCGATATGCGTTGGCCAATGAATTGCATGCGCGACCGTTTCCTGTCGCTTCGATGCCGTGTACGGTGGCCTTTCTGGCGATCAAAAAACCGGAGGCTGCCGTCGCCCGTGATCGGCGCGAGGATTTGGCCCATTTGATCAATCTTCTGGATCGCCATGGCGCGCAGCACCCTCAGCCTGATGCCACGCATTACGCCGGACAGATCGGTCGACATTGGCTGAAATGGGAGCAACACACAGAGTTTGTCACCTACACGGCAATCGCTCAGAACGTGAGCGACCGTGCGTTCAATCCGGCCGATTTCGAAGTCTTTCCACCCGATTGGCTGATGGCCAGTCCGGGCCAAAGGGTCACATCTGCGATGGTTCGTGTCGTAGAGCGCGAAAGTGACGATGTGATTAAGTCCAAATTGCTGGATTGGTTCGAGCCTGAAAGCCTGGCCGTGGCCAGGGTGTTGGACGATGCCGCTGTTTGCGCCAGCGATTTTCGCATCGATCCGGCAGGTCACATGCGTTTTGCTTTGTTTGTGGCTGAAGGTACCGGTCGGCGCCGTACGGGACGAATTGTCCAACGCCTCTGCGAAATTGAGACCTACAAGGCGATGTCCATGTTGGGCTTCGCGCGTGTCAAGCAGTTGATGCCGCGTATCGGAGAGTTGGATGGACAGTTGACACAATTGCTGGGACAGATGACCGATAACTCGGCTCAGCCTGACGCGCTGCTGCAGGATCTTTTGTCGACGTCGATTGAACTCGAAACACTGTCCGCCTGGTGTTCGTTCAGGTTCGGAGCCACGGGTGCTTACGAAGCTATTGTCAATCAGCGGATCGAAGTGTTGCGAGAAGAGCGGTTCCAGGGCGGTCAGAACTTTGCCGATTTTATGATGCGGCGCTATGATCCTGCGATCCGGACAGTTAAGTCCACCGAACGCCGCCTTCAGGCATTGTCCGACAGGGCCATCCGAGCTGGCGAGTTGTTGCGGACCAGGGTGGATGTGGAACGCAGTGCGCAGAACCAAGCGTTGTTGGAAAGCATGGACCGTCGGGCGGATCTGGCGTTACGGCTGCAACACACTGTCGAAGGCCTGTCCGTTGTTGCAATCAGCTACTACGCGGTTTCTTTGGTAAGCTATCTTTTGTATCCGCTAACGGCGTCGGGGATCAGCAAGGGTATGCTGACGGCGGCGGTAACGGTCCCGGTGGTGGCCGGAGTCTGGTTCGCAATTCGACGGATCCGCAAGCGGCTTGGTTGAGCGTCAATTGCCAAATTCGGCCGGACCTGTAGAACAGGGGACGTTTGGCGAGCGACGCGAGGGTTTTCGGTGATTACCATAATTGCAGCATGGCGAGCGGTTGCCGCCATGTTTATCCTGAATGGGGCACTGTTCGGAATATGGGCCTCGCGCATCCCTGCTGTGCGCGACAGGTTGGGTCTGTCGCATGAGGAACTGGGTTATGGGCTGCTGTTCATGGCGGCTGGTGCTGTTTGTTCTTTCCCCATCACCGGGCGGCTCACGGATCGGTTCGGGGCTGTTGCCATTACCCGTGTCATTGCGGTGCTTTATACTCTGTCGCTAATCCTGCTAGCCATGGCCGGTGGATTTTGGGGGTTGGCGGTCTTCCTGTTCATCTTTGGTGCCTTCCACGGCTCTATGGACGTGGCAATGAACGCTTGGGCGGCTGAGGTTGAACAGACCTTTGACAAACCTGTAATGTCCTCTTTCCATGCGATGTGGAGTCTGGGCGCGGGCCTTGGCGCGCTGAGCGGATATGTTGCTGTTCAGATGGGGCTGAGTGTTCTTGCGCACTTCCTGCTGGCGGGAGGACTCGTCGTGGCCTTTGCGCTCGCCTCTTCCTGGGTGCGTTGGACTTCAAAACGTTCAGAGCGCGGGCAGGGATCCGTGTTTGCTCTGCCGTCCGGTATATTGGTTTTGGTTGGGTTTACCGCATTGTGCGGAGCCCTGGGGGAAGGCGCTGTCGCGGATTGGAGCGCGATCTATTTGCGCGACATTACGAATGCGACCGAAAGTGTTGCGGCCTTGGGCTACGCCGTTTTCTCAGTAACAATGGTGGCCTTTCGCCTGGCGGGCGCAGTTGTCATTACACGCTTCGGCCCGGTTGCCACGGCGCGATTTGGCGGGTTATGCGCTGCAGTTGGCGTGTTTGCTGTGGTATCAGCAGTGACACCTCTGCCCGCATTGGCCGGTTTTGCACTGATGGGTGTAGGCTATGCCGTGATTATGCCGCTGGCGTTCAGCCGGGCTGCAAGTGACCCGGATGTGCCGCCGGGGCAGGCCATCGCCAGTGTTGCCACTTTGGGATATGGGGGGCTGTTGATCGGACCGCCATTGATCGGGTTTTTGGCCGAACTGTTTGGCTTGCGTTTGGCGTTTTCAGTGTTGCTGCCGCTGGCGGCCCTGATCATAGTTTTGGCCGGCGCGCTCAGGCGCGCCGACTGAGTTTGCTTAACGTCCGCGAATTCGCGGATCCAGCGCGTCGCGTAGGCCATCGCCCAGGTAATTCACGCTGAGCACGGTCAACGAGATTGCCAGTCCGGGCCAGAACACACGCTCAGGGTACTGCTGCAGATAGTCTACCCCGTCGAACAGTAGGCGGCCCCAGGTTGGAAA
Source organism: Ruegeria sp. HKCCD7303 (assembly GCF_013111185.1). Classification (GTDB taxonomy): domain Bacteria; phylum Pseudomonadota; class Alphaproteobacteria; order Rhodobacterales; family Rhodobacteraceae; genus Ruegeria. The sequence continues at coordinate 261,586 of NZ_WVRE01000004.1, forward strand.
GTCGGGCGGGAAGCCCAATCCAAGGAAGGACAGCGCGCTTTCGGTAATGATCGCCGTGGCAATCCCAAGCGTCGCAGACACCATGATCGGTGACAGCACGTTCGGCAGGATATGCCGCGTGATGATTTGGCTGTTGCTGGTGCCGATAGAGCGCGCCGCCAGAACGAATTCTCGTTCCTTGATGGCCAGCACGTCGCCCCGCACGATCCGGGCGGTTGGCATCCAAGAGGTGATGCCGATGGCGCAGACAATCAGGATGAAAATTCCGCGCTCCAACCCAAAGGCAGCCGATAAAGGCTCGCGGAACAGAAGCATCATGACCAACAGCAGTGGCAGCAGGGGCAGGGCCAGGAACAGGTCCGTCAGGCGCATCAGCGGTCCGTCAAGCCGTTTGAAGAACCCGGCCAAGACACCGATAAACGACCCTAGGAAAAGCGCCAGAAGCATTGCCGTGATGCCCACCGAAACCGAGGTCTGCCCGCCTGACATCATGCGCGCCAGAATATCTCGACCCAACTGGTCGGTTCCAAACGGATGTGCCCAGCTTGGCCCCTGATTGCGCGAACGGATGTCTATTTGCGTTGGATCAATGCTCCACAGGTACGGTCCCAGATAGACGCCTGCAACGATGAAGAGGAACAGGATCGCACCAACCATCGCGCCCTTGTGGGTCTTGAACTGATCCCACACATCGCGCCATTGGCTGCGCGGAGGGGTTGCCAGTTCCTCCATAGCGCCTGCGCCCGGCACGGCGGTCGATGCGGCTGCCAGTCCTTCATCCGGGATCAGCGTGTCTGATTTGTCGGTATCAGTCATAGCGAATCCTCGGGTCCAGAATGCCGTAAAGAACATCGGCGATCAGGTTGAACAGCACGATCAGCACGGCAAAGATGAAGGTCAGGGTTTGCACCATCGGCAGGTCGTTGGCCTGAATTGCGCCGATCAGCAATTGGCCGATGCCGTTCACTTTGAACACCTGCTCGGTGATGATGGCACCCCCGAAGATGGCCGGAATACCCAGCGCAATCACGGTAACCACGGGGATCATCGAGTTGCGCAGGACGTGGACCATAACGACCGTGTATTCACTCAGGCCCTTGGCGCGTGCGGTCCGGACGTAATCCTGATTGAGGTTGTCCAGCATCGAGGCGCGCATGAACCGGCTGAGCTGTGCGGTAATCTGCAAGGCCAGAACCATGACCGGCATGATCATCTGTTTCAGCTGTACGACAAAGCTGTCCCAGCTGTTGACCACATGGGTTGTGTCATAGATCGACGGGAACCAACCCAGCTGGACCGAGAAGATCACGATCACCAGAACGCCCGAGAAGAAGGGCGGGACCGAGAAACCAACCATCGACACGAATGTGCCCATCTGATCGAACCACGAATACTGGCGGTAGGCCGAATAGATGCCGATGGGCAGAGCGATCAGGATGGCGACCACATAGGCGGTGCCGACAACCCACAGGGTCTGGGGGATACGCTGAACGACGATGTCCATGACCGGCGAGCGGGTCTGCCACGAAATCACACGCAGGTCACCTTCGGAAAAGGTGGTGCCAAACATGTGGTCGATCAGAACCTGCGGTTCGATCCAGAAGAATTGCACGATCCATTTCCAGAACCGGATATGCATCGGCTGGCCAAGGCCAAGCGCCTCGCGCATCTTCTCTTTGACTTCAGGCGGAACGGTGAGCGGGACCTGCGCCATCGGATCGCCAGGGGCAAGCTCGAGCAGCAGGAAAATGACGAGGCTGATGAACAGCAGCGTGGGTACGGCCAGCACCAGTCGTCTGATTGTGAAATTGAGCATTAAGAGGCGCCTTTATATGCGTCTTCTTGTTGGGGTGGTGTGCAAATGACCGCGCCCCGATAACGACCGGGGCGCGGCTTTGCAAGATCAGTGCTTAGGAGCCGGTTTTGCGGTACCAGTCCGCAATGTTCCACAGCTCGCTGTCCCAAACGTTCAGGACAACGCCACCCAAGGTGTTCGCGTGCGCCGACAGACGACCACGGTGAACCAGCGGGATCATACCGCCATTCTGAACCATGATGTCATTCAGCTGTTTCGCGATCTCGGCGCGAGCTTCCAGACCAGCGGTCTCGGCCAGTTTGGCGTGCAACGCGTCAAACTCTTCGTTGCAGAAGCGGGAGATGTTTTCACCCTGCCACTGGCTTTCCGGCTTCGGTGCTTTGTCGCACAGGCCGTTGCCAAGATAGGACTGCGGGTCGGTGCCGTTGAAGGTGTTGGCGTACATCTCAACGTCAGCATAGAACTTCTGGAAGGTGTCAGGCGAACCCGGGTCACCACCAAAGAAGACCGACGCGTTGATGTTGCGCAGCTCGGTTTCGATGCCGATTTGGCTCCACCATTCTTTAATCAGCGCCTGGAAGTCCTGACGGACAGCGTTGGTCGAGGTTTGGTAAACCACTTTCAGCGGAACGCCGTCTTTCTCGCGAATGCCGTCGCCGTTGGTGTCAACGATTCCGGCCTCGTCCAGCAGCGCATTTGCACCTGCGATATCCTGCGTGTCACAGGTCATCGAAGTCGAGTTGAAGGCCGCAGGGGCGGGAACCCAGTTACAGGTCACCTTACCGGCCTGACCATATCCGATCTCAACCAGAAGCGGACGGTCGATGGCCATGGACATGGCTTTGTAGACCGCCGGATCTTGCAGGAACGGGTGCGGATGAGCAGCCGTTGAACGCTCGCCTTCTGGCAGGTCGGGCGATGGGTTGGTCTGGTTCAGCATGATACGCTCGACCAGCGGGCCAAAGCCTGCAACCGGGGTACCTTTGCCGCCTTCCTGCATCTGCGCGATCACTTCGGGCGCCAGCTGAAGGTTCCAAGCGTAGTCGAATTCACCCGTTTCCATGACAGCACGACCCGCGGCCGTTGCATCGCCACCGCCCTTGAAGGTCACGCTCGCAAAGGCAGGTTTTGCCGGGTCACGATAATTGTCGTTGGCTGCGAAAGTGATGACGTCGTTCGGTTTGAACTCGGTTACAACAAACGGGCCGGTTCCGATCGGGTTAAAGTTCTGGTCGGTGCATTCGGGGGCTTTCGCGCCAAGGCAGTCCGCGAACTGAGCCGCCTGAATGATCGGGCTTTCACCACCTACGAACGGGCCATAGGGGAAGGGGGTCGGCTTGTCGAATGTGACTTTGACGGTCAGGTCATCCACCGCCTCGACCGAGGTGACGCCCTCGAACTTGGTGACCTGCGCGCAGCCGCCTTCGGGATGCATGCAGTAGTCAGCAGTGAATTTCACGTCAGCCGAGGTGAATGGAGAACCGTCCGACCAGGTGATTCCGGGCGCGATCTTCCATGTGATCGATGTCAGGTCTTCGCTGACACCACCATTTTCCACGGTCGGGATTTCCGATGCCAGATAAGGCACCATGTTGCCGTCTTGGTCGTAACGCGCGAGCGGCTCAATCACCAATGAGGCTGATTCCACATCTTTCGTACCACCGGATAGAAACGGGTTCAGGATCGACGGCGCTTGCCAATAAATGATGCTGACATTGCCGTCCGATCCGCGCTCGGCAAAGGCCATCGGAGCCATTGCCGTGCTCGCAATCGCACCAAGCAAAAGGGTTTTGATTTTCATAATTTACTCCCGAATTGGACACGTTTGTGTCTCGATTATTTCCGCAATGCCTGCGGACTTGGCGTTGCTGCCTTGGGGCAAGGTTTTGATCGGTAACGATAATAGCGCTAACGTTTTAAAGCGCGCTCTCTCCCCAAAGCAGTTACGTGGGGTATCGAAACAGAACTTAAGAAAAATGCAAGTGGTGCCGTCGCGAAAATGTGTATTGCGTTTGACTTTTCCCGGTAGCCCGCCGTAGCGTTCGGCACTCAGAACAAAAATGACAACGTCAGGGGAGCGTGCGCGTGCTGGATCAGCCTATTGCACAGATCAAAAAACTGCGGGTGGAATTTCAGACCAAGGATGGCCCTGTCGTCGGCGTCGAGGACGTCTCGTTCGAGGTCAATCCGGGCGAAACCGTTTGTATCGTTGGCGAATCGGGCTCTGGAAAGTCGGTATCATCGCTGTCTCTGATGCGGTTGGTTGAATTCGGCGGGGGCGAGATTGCAGGCGGCCAGCTGCTGTTTGATCGGCGTGATGGCGAAGAGATGGACCTGTCCAAAGCCGACCAGGATCTGATGAAACAGATTCGCGGAAACGAGATCGGGATGATCTTTCAGGAGCCGATGACCGCCCTGAACCCCGTTTTCACTGTCGGTCGCCAGTTGACTGAAGGGTTGCGAATCCACAAGGACATGTCGAAATCCCAGGCCGAAGAACGGGCCTTGGAACTGTTGCGCCAGGTACGGATCCCTGAACCCGAGCGCCGTTTGCAGCAGTATCCGCACGAGCTGTCGGGAGGTATGCGTCAGCGTGTTGTCATTGCGATGGCCATGGCGTGCGAACCGCGTCTGTTGATCGCGGATGAACCAACGACGGCCTTGGACGTGACCATTCAGGCCGAGATTTTGGCTTTGATGGACCGTCTCAAGCGGGAAACCGGCACAGCAGTGATGTTCATCACCCATGACATGGCAGTCGTTGCCCAGATGGCCGACCGAGTGGTGGTCATGTTCCGCGGCAACAAGGTCGAAGAGGGCACTGTTAAAGAGATTTTCGAAAACCCGCAGCATGACTATACCAAGGCCCTTCTGGCCGCGGTCCCAAAGCTGGGTGAGATGCGCGGGAAATCCGCGCCTGAACCTATGAAACTGTTGGGTGTGGAAGGACAAAACATTGCCCCCATCCCCGGCACGGAAGATGTACTGCTGACCGTCAAGAATCTGACGACGCGTTTTCCGGTCAAGGGTGGGTTGTTGCGGCGCACGATTTCGAACGTCCACGCAGTTGAAGACGTCTCATTCACGCTGAACAAAGGTCAAACACTCAGCCTTGTGGGCGAATCCGGTTGTGGCAAGTCCTCGGCTGGGCGCTCGATCCTGCGACTGGTTGAGCCGATGGCGGGTGAGGTCAATCTGGATGGCGTGGACATCATGAAACTGGATCAGTCCGGGCTGCGCAAGGCGCGGTTGGACATGCAGATGATCTTTCAGGATCCCTTCGCGTCGCTGAACCCGCAAATGCAGTTGCTGGATCAGGTGGCTGAACCAATGCGCAACTATGGGGTTGCATCTGGATCAGAACTGCAAGACCGCGTCGCACAGCTGTTCGACAAGGTGCAGCTGCCCCGCAGTTTCATGCGTCGTTTCCCGCATGAAATGTCAGGCGGTCAGCGTCAGCGGATCGCCATTGCACGGGCTCTTGCCCTGAACCCAAAGCTGATTATTGCGGATGAAGCCGTTTCGGCCCTCGACGTGTCGGTGCAGGCACAGGTACTTAACCTAATGATGGAACTGCAATCCGAGCTGGGCCTGTCCTATTTGTTCATCAGCCACGATATGGCTGTGGTTGAACGGGTCAGCCATTATGTTGGGGTCATGTACCTGGGTCGCATCGTCGAACTTGGCCCGCGCGCACGTGTCTTCGAGAACCCGCAGCACGCGTATACTCAGGCATTGATGAAGGCGGTTCCAATTGCAGATCCGAACAAGCGGAAGTCCGAAAAGGACCTGAATTTCAAACCGATTCCGTCTCCTATTCATCCTGTTGGCCACAAGCCTGAACCTTCGCATTATCAAGAGGTTGAGCCGGGTCACTTCATCCTAACGACGGATAGCGGATACTAATACCAATGGCAAAACGCCTGACGCCGCTTGAGATCATGACCAAGCTGATCTCTTTCCCGACCGTAAGCCGTGAAACCAATCTGCCGCTGGTGGATTGGGTTGAGGAATATCTTCAAAGCCACGGAATCGAACCGCATCGGTGGCCGGACCCGGACCAACCGCACAAGGCCGCGATTTTTGCGCAGGTGGGTCCGAACGAAGAAGGCGCGGTGGTTTTATCCGGTCACACCGATGTTGTGCCAGTGGATGGGCAACCGTGGGATACGGACCCTTTCACCGTGATCGAGAAAGACGGTAAGTATTTCGGCCGGGGCACCTGCGACATGAAGGGCTTCGATGCGCTGGCCATTTGGGCCCTTGTCGAGGCACATCACGCTGGGGTCAAGAGGCCATTGCAGCTTGCCCTCAGCTTTGATGAAGAGGTCGGCTGCACTGGTGCGCCGCCCATGATCGAAGCGATGCAGGAAGTTCTGCCCAAAGGATCCGCCGTGATCGTGGGTGAACCATCCATGATGCAGGCCGTGACGGGGCACAAAGGTGGTTTCGGCTTTGACACCCACATCACGGGATTCGAAGTTCATAGCTCGATCATGCACACAGGCGTCAACGCGATCATGGAGGCCGCGCCTCTGATCGATTGGGCGAACCAACAGAATGCTAAGAACATGGCTGCAGAACCCACCCCGGTTGCCGCGGTGTTTGATCCGCCGTGGACAACATGTCATGTCGGGATGATCGAAGGTGGCACAGCCCACAACATTACGGCCAAGGATTGCCGGTTTATGATGGATTTCCGAACCGTGCCGGATGAATCCAAGGCGCAATGGCAGGATGCGTATTTTCAACAGGTCCGCGCGATTGAGGCCAGGATGCAAGCAGTGCACCCGGACGCCCGTATTGAGCTGTCTGAAAACTTCTCGATTCCAGGGCTTGTGCCTGAACAGGACGGTGAGGCAGAAACTCTGGTGCGTGCCTTGACCGGCGACAATGCCAGCCATGTTGTCAGCTACGGAACCGAGGCGGGCCAGTTTCAGGAAGCTGGTTATTCGGCAGTTATTTGTGGCCCCGGCGATATTGCGCAGGCGCATCAGCCGAACGAGTTCATCTCGGTTGCGCAGTTCGAAGCCGGTCACAAATTCATGCAGCGCTTGGTTGAAAAGCTGAGCACTTGATCAGACGTAAAGCGGCGACGGCAGCCGAGAGGGAGATCTTAAGATGCCCGTTAAAAACAGACTTGCGGAAATGCATGGCGAGATTACCAAGTGGCGCCGACACCTGCACGCCCATCCCGAGCTGATGTATGACGTCCACGAAACTGCAGCATTTGTTGCGGACCGCCTGAAAGAGTTTGGCGTTGACGAAATTACACCCGGCATCGGCAAAACCGGTGTTGTAGGGGTGATCAAGGGGCGTTCGGACACACATGGGCGCGTCATCGGATTGCGGGCTGACATGGATGCGCTCCCGATTGAAGAGGCAACGGGGCTGGAGTATGCCTCAACTGTTTCGGGCAAGATGCATGCTTGCGGGCACGACGGGCATACGTCAATGCTGCTGGGGGCGGCGCAATATCTGGCCGAGACGCGCAATTTCGACGGCACCGTGGTTCTGATCTTTCAGCCAGCCGAAGAAGGCGGTGCAGGTGGATTGGCCATGTGTCAGGACGGGCTGATGGACCGCTGGGGTATTCAGGAAGTTTACGGAATGCACAACATGCCCGGTCTTCCTGTGGGTGAGTTTGCCATTCGGCCCGGTGCGCTGCTGGCCTCATCCGATGAGTTCAAAATTACCGTAACCGGCAAAGGCGGGCACGCTGCCGCACCTCATGACGCTGTGGATACGACGCTTGTGGCTTCACATATCGTTGTTGCCTTGCAATCCGTGGTCTCGCGCACGGTTGACCCGATCAAACGCGTTGTGTTGACAGTTGGAACCTTTGAAACGGACAGTGTAGCGTCAAACGTGATTGCGCATACCGTGCGTCTACAGGGAACCGTCCGGACGCTGGATCCTGAATACCGCGCAATCGCGGAAGAGCGGGTGCGCCGGATTGCCGTGGATACGGCGTCGGCCTTTGGAGCCAAGGCCGAGGTCGATTGGAAGCCGGGATACCCTGTGACAGTGAACTCTGAGGCCGAAACAATATACGCGGCCGAAGCGGCGGCGGCTGTCGCGGGCAAAATCAATGACGGAACGGACCCGATCATGCCGTCCGAAGATTTCGCCTATATGCTTGAAGAACGGCCAGGAGCCTACATCTTTATCGGGAACGGGGACACGGCCATGTGCCATCACCCCGAGTATAATTTTGATGACGACGCAATTCCCGCCGGCTGCAGTTGGTTTGCCGAGCTTGTGGAACGACGATTGCCCGTCGCTTAAATCTGGGAGAATGACATGCCGATCAAAAACCGCCTTGCAGAGATGCACGATGAAATCACAGGTTGGCGGCGTGACATTCACCAACATCCGGAAATTCTGTATGACACCCACCGCACCAGCGCGTTGGTCGCCGAAAAGCTGAAGGAATTCGGCTGCGACGAGGTTGTAACCGGCATCGGCCGTACCGGAGTGGTCGGCGTTATTCGCGGCAAAAGCGACACGCAGGGCCGCGTGATCGGGCTGCGTGCGGACATGGATGCCCTGCCGATGCAGGAACAAACCGGGCTGGAATATGCCTCGAATACCCCGGGCGCGATGCATGCCTGCGGCCACGATGGGCATACTGCTATGGTCTTGGGGGCAGCGAAATACCTGTCTGAGACGCGCAATTTTGATGGAACGGCGGTCGTAATCTTCCAGCCTGCCGAGGAAGGCGGTAATGGGGCTGAAGCCATGTGTAAGGACGGTCTGATGGACCGGTTCGGCATTCAAGAAGTCTATGCGATGCACAACGTGCCTGGTTTTCCAACCGGGCAGTTTGCCATTCGTTCTGGCCCGTTGCTGGCTGCGGCGGACGAGTTTGACATCCACCTCGAAGGGCGCGGTGGTCACGCGGCAAAACCGCATGAGACAGTTGATACCACTGTGATGTTGTCGCAATTGATCGTGGCGTTGCAAACGATTGTGTCGCGCAACGCGGACCCGATCCTGCAAGCCGTGCTGTCTGTTACTTCGGTCGAGACGTCGTCAAAAGCGTTCAACGTGATTCCGCAATCGGCACAGATACGCGGCACGGTCCGGACACATTCCAATGAGATGCGGGACCTGATCGAACAGCGCCTGAAAGAGGTCGCGAAGGGGATCGCCGCGACATTCGGCGGATCTGTGAATGTCGAGTATACGCGCGGTGTACCCGTGACGATCAATGCTGAAACACAGACCGGATATGCCGAGGAAGCCGCCGTTTCGGTGGGAGGCAGCTGTATCGAAGCGCCGATGGTGATGGGCGGTGAGGATTTCTCGTTCATGCTTGAAGAACGACCCGGAGCCTTCATTGTGCTGGGCAACGGTGACAGCGCCGGGTTGCACCACCCCGAATACAACTTCAACGACGAGATTATCCCAATCGGATGCTCGTGGTTTGCAGAAATGGTCGAGCGCCGGATGCCGGCTGCTTGAATTAGGAGAGAGAAGATATGCCAGTTAAAAACCGCTTTGCCGAATTGCAGGATGAGATCACAGCATGGCGACGGGATCTGCACGAGAACCCGGAAATCCTGTTTGAAACCCACCGCACCAGCGCAGTTGTGGCCGAAAAGTTGAAAGAGTTCGGTTGTGATGACGTCGTCACAGGAATTGGGCGCACAGGTGTTGTGGGCGTAATCAAGGGGAAGTCGGACAGCAAAGGCAAAGTGATTGGCTTGCGCGCGGATATGGATGCGCTGCCGATCCACGAGGCGACCGGGCTGGATTATGCCTCAAAGACGCCGGGGGCCATGCATGCCTGTGGCCACGATGGACATACAGCGATGTTGCTGGGCGCGGCGAAATACCTGTCTGAAACCCGTAATTTCGATGGCACCGTTGTTGTGATTTTCCAGCCCGCCGAAGAAGGCGGCGGCGGTGGTCGTGAGATGTGCGAAGACGGCATGATGGATCGCTGGAACATTCAGGAAGTCTATGGAATGCATAACTGGCCGGGGCAGCCTGTCGGCAAGTTCGCGATCCGTCCGGGCTCGTTCTTTGCTGCGACCGACCAGTTCGACATCACCTTTGAAGGACGTGGTGGTCACGCGGCCAAGCCACATGAGACGGTCGATACGACCGTCCTGGCCGCGCAGGCGGTTTTGGCGCTGCAAACTATTTCCTCGCGCAATGCGGACCCGATTGATCAGGTGGTTGTGTCTGTGACGTCGTTTGAAACCTCGTCAAAAGCCTTCAACGTGATTCCGCAGACGGTGCAGATCAAAGGAACCGTGCGGACGATGAGCAAGGATATGCGCGATCTGGCAGAAATGCGGATCAACGAGATTTGCAATGGAGTCGCGGCGACCTTCGGAGGCACCGCAGACGTGACCTATATCCGCGGTTATCCGGTAATGGTGAACAGCGACGAACAGACGGAGTTTGCCGCAGATGTCGCCCGTTCGGTTTCCGGGGATTGCGACGATGCGCCTTTGGTCATGGGGGGCGAGGATTTTGCGTTCATGCTGGAAGAACGTCCTGGCGCATATATCCTGGTGGGTAATGGCGACACGGCCATGGTTCATCACCCGGAATACAATTTCAACGACGAAGCCATTCCGGCTGGATGCAGCTGGTGGGCTGAGATTGTTGAACAAAGAATGCCGGCGGCTTGATGGAGGCGGTGGGGGCTCTGCCCCCACACCCCCGAGGTATTTCTAGCCAGATGAAGAAGGATCCTGTGTGTACAGATTAAGTTCTGAACACAAGGTATTGATGACCGATTCCAAAGCATCTGACTGCGTGTTTACACAAGATTGTGCAGCTTCCTGTGCGACTTGCAGAGCGTTTTGATCTGACAACCAGTGCGCCACGATCTTGGAAAGGTCAGTGGAGTTTTGAACTTCGACAGCGCCACCGGTTGCGATCAGCGGGGAAAATGTTTCGCCAAAGTTGAAATACCCCGGACCAGTAATCACGGCGGCCCCGGCCTGAGCTGGTTCAAAGGGATTGTGACCTCCGATTTCTTTTAGCGAACCGCCAAGAAAAACAATGGGACAAAGCGCGTACCAAGTTCCGGTCTCTCCCAATGTATCTGCCACATAGATCTGGGTGTTTTCCCCGATCGTTTCGTTATTGGAGCGGAAAGATGCCGTCATCCCAGCGTCATTGATCAGCGTGGCGATATCGCCTCGGCGTTCGGGGTGGCGGGGTATCAAGAGTAAGAGCAGGTCGGGCCACCGCTCGAGCAAGGTCTTGTGTGCGGCAAGAACGATTTCTTCTTCGCCTTCGTGGGTCGAGCTTGCGATCCAGACGGGGCGGTTCGCGATCTGTGCTTGGATGTCTTGCAAAGTGGCTTGATCCACGGGCAACGGATCAGACATTGCTTTGAGGTTGGTGCCCGGTAGTACGCGGTCCGGCGCTGCGCCAATGTTGACCAGATTGGTTGCCGTTTTGTCATTCTGGGTCAGGAACAGGCTGAATCTGGACAAGATGAAGCGTGCGGTGTCCGGGCGTTTTTTCCAGCCTTTGACGGATTTTTCAGACAATCGTGCGTTCAAGAGCGCGAGTGGTATATTCCGCTGATGACTCTCCACGATCAGACGGGGCCAGATTTCGCTTTCGACAAATACGCCCGCATCTGGACTCCAATGATCGAGGAAGCGTTTCACCGGACCTGCAGTATCCAGCGGCGGATATTGATGACGTGTTCGTGGAGGCAGGCGTTTGGCAATCAGGGCAGCTGATGTGGGTGTGCCAGAGGTGATGAGGAACGCGGCATCCGGCAGACTTTCTGCCAGCCGATTGATCAAGCTGAGAACTGAAAGGCTTTCGCCAACGCTGGCGGCGTGAAACCAGATCAGGCGACCGCTGGGTCGGGGAAGGCTGGCGTAGCCAAGTCTTTCCCTCTGACGGTTTTCGGGTACATCTGCGGCGCGCAGCTTCTTGCGCACGGTAAGCCAAGCCAAGGGTTGGGCCATAGCAGTGAAGCCGCAGTACAACCGGTACAGCAGCGTCGGGCGGTCGTTTGCGCCGGGCATGTCAGCCGCCTGTGTGGCTCATGTGGCGGGTCATCTGGCCATCAACAGCCTGACGGGAATAGTCGAAATCGTGACCTTTGGGCTTTAGGTTGATCGCGGCGCGGATCGCGTCTTCCAGAGATTCTTCGCTGTCCGGGTGATCGCGCAGCGGGGCGCGCAGATCAGCCATATCTTCCTGTCCCAGGCACATATAAAGCTTACCGGTGCAGGTCAGGCGCACGCGGTTGCAGCTTTCGCAAAAGTTATGAGACAGCGGTGTGATGAACCCGATCTTTTGGCCTGTTTCCTCAAGGCGCACATAGCGGGCGGGGCCACCGGTGCGTTCGGCCAGATCGGTGACGGTATAGTGGTTTTCGTATTCCTTACGCACGTCCTTGAGCGACCAATATTGATCCAGACGGTCTTCGTTGCCGATGTCGCCCATGGGCATGACCTCGATCCAGGTCAGGTCCATGTCGCGTTCGGCGCACCACTCGGTGATTTTTGGCAGTTCGGGTTCGTTGAAACCTTTCAACGCGACCGCGTTGATCTTGATCCGCAAGCCTGCTTTTTGCGCGGCGTCGATACCGTTCAGGACTTGTTTCAAGCGCCCCCAGCGCGTGACTTTGGCGAATTTGTCATCGTCCAACGTATCCAGAGAGACATTCACCCGCCGCACACCTGCGGCATAGAGGTCCTCTGAGAAGCGATGCAATTGCGAACCGTTTGTGGTCAGTGTGAGTTCTTTCAGCGCGCCGCTGTCCAAGTGACGGGTCATTGCGTTGAAAAAGGTCATGATATTGCGGCGGACCAAGGGCTCTCCGCCCGTGATGCGCAGTTTCTCCACACCCATCTTCACAAAGGTCGAACACATCCGATCCAGCTCTTCCAGCGTTAGCAGGTCTTTCTTGGGCAGAAAGGTCATGTTCTCGGACATGCAATACACGCAGCGAAAATCGCAGCGGTCCGTGACTGAAACGCGGAGATATGTGATGGCGCGGGCAAACGGGTCGATAAGCGGAGCTGTCATGGCGTAATAGGTAAAGCCGGAACCGGGTCCCGACAAGGGTGAACTGTGCTTTGCGCTGGTACAGATGCGCGCAGGGCTGTAGGATTTGGGCATGAAGAAAATGCTTTTGTTACTGTGCGTGCTGGTCGCTGGCTGCGACGCGGTCCGGTCCACGACTGACCGCGTTTTCGGAAGAGACGATGCGCCTGCGCAGACCGTTACCGAAACGGAGTCCACGACATCGGTTTCAGAAGAAGTGTTGGAGCCCGAGCCTGTATCTGCGCGCCCCACCTGGGCCGGGGCAAAAACCAGTATCGCCGGGCTGGGTGATCCAACCACGCCCGGGCGATGGATGCAGACACCTTTGGTCAAAAGCGAGGTAACGGCGCGCGTTGTGGTGCCAAGAACCGGGTCGCAGGCTTACATCACTCTGGTTCCGATCCCGGGCCCAGCCAGCGGTGGCAGCCGGTTGTCGCTGGACGCCATGCGGGCTTTGTTGGTGCCGCTGGATGAACTGGTCGAGGTCGAGGTCTACGCCAACTGATCCTTCAGGTATTTGCCAGCTTCACGGCGGGCAAATGGCTTCATCGCGTTGCCGTATTCTTCCAGAAATGCAATCACGCGATCTGGGTCATGTTTGGACAGCTCACGCAGCCACCAAGCTATGGACTTCTGAATGAACCAGTCGCGATCCGGGACATATCCGGCAGCCCAGCTTAGAATACGGTCGCGGCGCAGTATGTCTTCGGGCTTGGGGTGGTTCTGCTTGGTCCAAGGCAGGGTCGCAACCATCGCCGCGCGGCGGGTCCACATGTGGTTGGATTGGGTCCAGCCTTCAACCTCTTCCAACCGTTCGGGGCTGGCCGTCAGGCGCTTTTGCATCGCCACGCTGGCATGATCGGCAATGGCCCAGGCGTCGAAATCCGGCAACCAACTTTGCAGCAAGGCCCAAACTTCTTGGTCGGGGCGGATACGGGCTTGGGTCAGCAGTTTGGCCGCTGCAATCCGGCCTTCGTGAATATTGGTTTGCCACAGTGCGCCAGCGAGGTCGACGCGTTTGAATACGTCCAGCTCTTGCCGCCACGCTTTGGTCAAGTCGTTGAGCACTGGGTTTCCAACGCCCAGATATGGGCGGTCGGTCTTGTGATAGGCCGCCATCTGCTGGGCGCGTTCGGGGTCGGCATGGGCCTGCAGCGCGGCCAGCGCTTCGTCCATTGTCATTGTTCCAGCTTATGGAGCAGATGCGCGTGCACTATAGGCCATTCCGCGGCAACGATCGAATATACTGCCGTGTCGCGCAGCGTGCCGTTGGACATCACCATATGGGCCCGAAGGATGCCATCCAGCTGCGCGCCGAGCCGCTCTATGGCCCGTCGCGACTGAAAGTTCATCCGATGGGTTCGGAACTCGACCGCATTGCAAGAAAGATCCTCGAAGGCGTGGCGCAGCATCAAGAACTTCGCTTCGGTGTTCAGCGGGGTGCGCTGGACAGCGCGCCCGATCCAGGTCGACCCGATTTCGACACGCCGGTTGACCTCATCCGTGTTCATGAAGGTGGTCATGCCCACCGGAGTGCGGTCGGGGGTCATCACGGTAAAGGGCTGCATGTCGTGCAACCCGATGCGGCGGGTAATTTCAGCCTCCATCCCTTTGACAGTAGGAATAGAGGTATACCAAAGTTGTCCCAAATCTGCCGCCGAAGCCTTCAGCGCTTCGGCATGTGCAATATTCAGCGGCTCCAGCCGAACGTGATCTCCGGCAAGGGTGACAGGGGCAGGCCAGGTCATTCCACTGTGACCGACTTGGCCAGATTGCGAGGTTGATCCACGTCTGTGCCTTTGGCAACGGCCGTGTGATAGGCAAGCAGTTGCGCGGGAACGGAATACAGAATAGGCGCAAGGCTGCTGTGAACGTGGGGCATTCGGATGGTGCTCCAAACACCGTCACCAGCTTCCGTTATACCGTCATCATCTGACACCAGGATCACTTTGCCTTTTCGGGCCATCACTTCCTGCATGTTCGACACGGTCTTGTCGAAGACAGTGTCACGCGGGGCCATGACCACCACGGGCATATGTTTGTCGATCAGGGCAATGGGCCCATGTTTCAGCTCACCCGATGCATAACCTTCGGCGTGGATATAGCTGATTTCCTTGAGCTTCAGCGCGCCTTCCATTGCAAGCGGATACATCAGGCCACGGCCCAGAAACAGCACATCGCGGGCTTCAGACAACCTTTGGGCGGCTTTACGGATCGCCCGGTTCTGATCCAGCGCCGCGTTCAAAATAGTCGGTAATCCACGCAGTGCCGCAGCATGATCGGCGATTTCTTCATCGGTCAACGTGCCCCGGTCAGCAGCAGCCTTGAGTGCCAGCATCAGCAGTACACTGAGCTGACAGGTAAAGGCCTTTGTCGAGGCAACGCCGATTTCAACACCTGCATGAATCGGCAGGGCAATATCGCTTTCGCGGGCAATCGAGCTTTCCGGCACGTTTACAACCGAAACAATCTTGTCAGCTTTACCTTCGCAATAGCGCAAGGCGGCCAGCGTATCGGCGGTTTCTCCTGACTGGCTGACGAACAGCGCCAGGGTGCGCCCGGTGATCGGAGGCTCGCGGTAACGGAACTCGCTGGCGATATCGACCTCGACCGGCATCTTGGCCAGTTGTTCGAACCAGTATTTCGCGGTCAGACAGGCGTAGAAAGCCGTGCCGCAGGCCACCATGGTCAGACGGTCCAGCTTGGTGAAATCCAGCTCGGTGTCCGGCAGCACAACGCGGTCACCGCCGGTGGGCAAGTAAGATCGGATAGCCTCGGCCACGACGATTGGCTGTTCGGCAATTTCCTTGGCCATGAAGTGCTTGTGCTCGCCCTTGTCAGCGCGTGCGTGATCCAGCTTGATCTTGCGCTTTTCACGGTTGGCTAGCTCACCGGCCTCATTGCGGATTTCCAAAGAGGTGCGGGTCAGAACCGCGCGGTCTCCTTCTTCAAGATACGTGATCTGATTGGTCAATGGCGCTAAGGCAATGGCGTCAGACCCGACATACATCTCACCATCCCCGTGGCCGATGGCCAGCGGCGACCCCTTGCGGGCAGCAACGATCAGGTCGTCCTCTCCGTCGAACAAAAACGCCAACGCAAAAGCGCCTTCGAGTTGATCGATCGTTTTGAATGCGGCTTCAACCGGCGACATGCCCGAGTTGAGGTGATGCTCGGTCATCAAGGCAACGGTTTCGGTATCCGTTTCGGTCTGAAAATCGACGCCATGCTGGGCCAGTTCGGCCCTTAGGTCGCGGTAGTTTTCGACGATGCCGTTATGAACCACGGCCACAGGACCTGCTTTGTGCGGATGCGCGTTGTTGACCGAGGGCGCGCCGTGTGTGGCCCAACGGGTATGACCGATACCGGACTTTCCGGGCAGCGGCTCGTGCACCAACAGGTCGCTGAGGTTGACCAGCTTGCCGACCGCGCGCCTGCGGCCCAGCGCGCCATCATTCACAGTAGCAATTCCGGCACTGTCATAGCCGCGATATTCCAGCCGTTTCAGGGCCTCTACCAGAATAGGGGCCGCCTCGTGCTGCCCCAAAACACCTACAATTCCACACATATCTCAGGCCTCTTTATCGCGGCGAGCCTTCTTCGCCTTTAACATATCAAACAATTTACGCGCATATCCGGGCTTGTTTTCCTGCTTGGCGCGAGCCACAGCCAACGCGTCAGGTTCCACATTCTTGGTCACGACAGTGCCCGTTGCTGTCATTCCGCCGTCGCCTACGGTTACGGGGGCGACAAGCATGGTGTTCGACCCGATAAACACGTTCTCACCAATGGTGGTCTTGTGCTTCATCACGCCGTCATAGTTGCAGGTGATTGTTCCTGCGCCGATATTTGTTGCAGCACCCACAGTCGCATCGCCGATATAGCTGAGGTGGTTGACCTTGGCACCTTCGGCGATTTCAGCGTTCTTGATTTCGACGAAGTTTCCAACCCGCGTGTTTTCGGCCAACTCGGCGCCGGGGCGCAAACGGGCATAGGGCCCAATGATCGCGCCGCGACTGACATGGCACCCTTCCAGATGCGAAAACGCCCGGATCGTCGCGCCGCTTTCAACCGTGACGCCGGGACCAAACACCACATTGGGTTCGATCACTGTATCGCGCCCGATCACAGTGTCAGCGGCCAGATAAACCGTCTCAGGGGCCATCAAGGTGACACCCATGTCTAAAAGCTCAGCACGTGCGCGGGCCTGGTACACGGCATCCGCGGCGGCAAGATCCGTGCGCGAGTTCACCCCCAGTGTCTGGGACTCGTCACAGGCGACGGCGGTCACGTCCAAACCACGGTTGCGGGCAATTTCCACCACGTCAGTCAGGTAGTATTCATCGGAAGCGTTGTCGTTTCCGACAGCATCGATCAGCGAAAACAATAGTTTTGCGCTACAGGCAAGAAGTCCGGAATTACAGAAGGTTACAGCACGCTCTTCATCAGTGGCGTCCTTGAATTCGACGATGCGTTCCAGGCTGTCGCCCTTCATCACCAACCGGCCATAACGTGCTGGGTCGGCGGCTTCGAACCCCAGAATGACCAGATCGTTTGTCGACCGTGCCTCGATCATCCGTTCCAGCGTGTCGGGTTGCAGAAACGGGGTGTCGCCATAAAGGACGACAACATCGCCATCGAACCCCTCTAGCGCTTGTCGGGCCTGCGCGACTGCGTGGGCAGTGCCCTGCTGTTCTTCCTGAACTGCGATCTGCGCCTCTTCGTCTTCGCCCTGTGCCGCCTTAGCCACAGCTTCCGACCCGTGGCCGGTGACGATCACGGTGCGGTCGGGCGACAGAACGGACCCGGCGCGCATCGCGTGGACAAGCATCGGCACTTGGGCGATGGGGTGCAGGACTTTGGGAATATCCGAATTCATCCTGGTGCCTTTTCCGGCGGCAAGGATGACAAGGGCAATGCTCATGAAATCGTTTTCTCTTTGTGTTTTGTTGCCGACCGTTTTATCCGCTGAGGGCAAAGGCGCAAGCCGTTCGGCCATCAAACAAGATTGCCGATTGAAACAGGACACGGCGAAAACCTGCCGAATAAGGAGGCGATATGCGCACCGTCATATTCGATTTGGACGGCACATTGGCGGACACGTCAGGCGATTTGCTGGCCGCAGCGAACCATTGTTTTCGCGAAATGGGGCACGGCGATGTGCTGGTCCATGGACAGGATGCTGGTATAGCGCTGCGCGGTGGCCGCATGATGTTGACCCACGGTTTAAAACGCGTGGGTGCCTTTGATGAGAATACGGTCCACGCCTATTACCCGGTTCTGCTTGAAGCCTATGCGCAGGACATCGACACCCACACCAGTTTTTATCCCGGCGCGTTGCAAGCGGTCGAGATGTTGAGCAAGGCGGGGTACGGTGTTGGCATTTGCACCAACAAACCTGAACATCTGGCCGAATTGTTGCTGAACCGCATGGGTGTACGAGACCGCTTTGCCTCATTGGTCGGTGCCGACACGCTGCCGGTGCGCAAACCTGATCCGGCGCCACTCCGCGAAGCTGCGCGTCGCGCCGGGGGCGACCCTGATTGGTGCGTGCTGATCGGAGACTCGGATACAGACCGCAACACCGCCAAAGCCGCAGGGGTTCCATCTGTTTTGGTGACATTCGGACCGTCAGGGGATGACATGGCGGCATTGGAACCCGAAGCCCTGTTGCACCACTTCGACGATTTGCCGGACCTCGTGCCCGATCTGATAGGTGCGGCAGCCTGAAACCTTGACCGGACTCACTCGGAGCCCCAGAAAAAGACCATGACCGAAACATTTACTGGCAATTTCACGCAGCAGGAACCCCTTCCCGAGGACGCGATAGAGGCGGCTCTGGCCGTTCTGCGCCACGGGCGTCTGCATCGCTATAACGTGGCGGCGGGCGAATTGGGGGAAACGGCTCTGCTGGAGCAGGAATTTGCGGCGCAGATGGGGGCGAAATACTGTCTGGCTGTGTCATCTGGCGGATATGCTCTGGCCACCGCCCTTCGCGCGGTTGGAGTTCAGCCCGGTGATCCTGTCCTGACCAACGCCTTCACGTTGGCCCCGGTGCCGGGGTCGATTGCTTCGGTTGGGGGGCGGGCCATCTTTGTGGGCGTGACCGAAAATCTTACCATCGATTTGGATGATCTTGAGCGCAAACTGGATCAGGCGCGCGTGCTCATGCTCAGCCATATGCGGGGCCACCTGTGCGACATGGACCGACTGATGCAGATGTGCGATGCCGCCGGGGTGATCGTGATCGAAGACTGCGCGCATACTATGGGTGCAGCCTGGCGGGGCCAGTTGTCAGGGCGGCAGGGCGTGATCGGCTGTTATTCGTGCCAGACTTACAAGCACGTGAATTCGGGCGAGGGCGGTTTGCTTGTCACCGATGACGAGGAGTTGGCGGCCAAAGCCACAATGCTGTCGGGATCCTACATGCTGTATGAGCGCCATCTGGCCGCACCGGGGCCCGAGGTGTTCGAGCGGATCAAATACACGACGCCGAATGTCTCTGGCCGGATGGACAATTTGCGTGCTGCAATTCTTCGCCCGCAATTGCGCGATCTGGACCGTCAGGTGGAGCGTTGGAATGAGCGCTATCGCGAGATCGAAACCGGTTTGCGCGGAACGCCGGGCCTGACCATAGTTGAGCGGCCCGAGGAGGAAACCTATGTCGGATCTTCGATCCAGTTTCTGCTGCTGGACTGGTCGTCCGAGGGGGTTGCCGACGTGATCAGCCGTTGTGCGGCGCGAGGGGTCGAGTTGAAATGGTTCGGAGGGGCCGAGCCAACCGGGTTCACATCACGCTATGACAGTTGGCGTTATTTCGACAGTGAGCGTATGCCAGAAAGCGATCGTGTTCTGGCTGGCGTCATGGACATGCGTGTACCCCTGACGTTTTCACTGGAAGATTGCCAGATGATTGCGCGGATAATCCGGACCGAGGTGGGCGCGGTCTATCTGTCGTAACCATGCGGAGTGCGCCTGCGGCGCACGCTCAATCTTTTGCAACGCCGCCCTTGTTGGGCGGCGTTTTGCTTTGGTGTGCTCACAAAGATTGACCGGGCACGAATTCGCTGATACTGATTTATTGAACACTTGTTCATTAACGCGGAGGGAGGACGCAGATGTTCATGGCCACGATGAAGTTCGATCTGGGTGAGGATGTGAATGCCCTGCGCGAAATGGTGCATCGCTGGGCGCAGGAACGGGTCAAGCCCATGGCGGCTGAGATTGACCTGAACAACGCTTTTCCGAATGAGTTGTGGAAAGAGATGGGCGAACTTGGCCTTTTGGGCGTCACCGTGCCCGAAGAATATGGCGGTGCAGGTATGTCCTATCTGGCGCATACGATCGCGGTCGAAGAAGTCGCGCGTGCCTCGGCATCGGTTTCCCTGTCATACGGGGCGCATTCGAACCTCTGCGTGAACCAGATCAAGCTGAACGGCAGTGAGGAGCAGAAGCAGAAATACCTGCCGCGCCTGATCTCGGGTGAGCATGTCGGCGCGCTGGCCATGTCGGAACCGTCAGCTGGATCGGACGTTGTGTCGATGAAGTTGCGGGCGGAGAAGCGGAACGATCATTACCGTTTGAATGGCAATAAATACTGGATCACCAACGGACCGGACGCGGATACACTGGTGGTCTATGCGAAGACAGATCCGGATGCCGGGTCAAAGGGGATCACGGCCTTTCTGATCGAGAAGGAAATGAAAGGGTTCTCGACCTCACCTCATTTCGACAAGCTAGGGATGCGCGGGTCGAACACGGCTGAACTAATCTTTGAAGACGTTGAAGTGCCGTTCGAGAACGTGTTGGGCGAAGAGGGTAAAGGCGTGGCCGTGCTCATGTCGGGGCTGGACTATGAACGTGTGGTTCTAGCCGGGATCGGCACCGGCATCATGGCCGCCTGTCTGGACGAAGTGATGCCCTATCTGGCCGAGCGCAAACAGTTCGGCAAACCCATCGGAAGCTTCCAGTTGATGCAGGGCAAGATCGCCGACATGTACACGGCGATGAACTCGGCTCGGGCTTATGTTTATGAGGTCGCCAAGGCCTGTGATCGGGGCGACGTGACGCGTCAGGACGCGGCGGCGTGCTGTCTGTATGCCTCGGAACAGGCGATGGTGCAGGCGCATCAGGCGGTTCAGGCGCTGGGCGGGGCCGGGTTCTTGTCGGATTCGCCGGTCAGCCGGATTTTCCGGGATGCCAAGCTGATGGAGATCGGCGCTGGCACTAGCGAGATTCGCCGGATGCTGATCGGCCGTGAAATGATGAGCGAAATGCTCTGAGAAAAGACGCCCCGCAGACGAGGTCACTGCGGGGCGCTTTTGAGATGGGATTAGAATTTATGGACGTAGGAAATGCCGACCAGGAACGGATCGATTTCTGCGGTGCCGATATTGGTACCGTTCAGCGATACGTCCGAGTCGATGTCGAACCAGCGTACGTTCAAACGGACTGCGCCGTTATCGCTGACCATGTAGTCCAAACCGGCCTGCAGCGAGACACCGAAGGAGTCATCGACCTTGAGATTGCCCAAAGCGGTCTGTTCATCGAAGAAGATGGTATAGTTCAGACCGGCACCCACATAGGGTTTCCAAGCGCTGTTGGTCGGGAAGTGGTAGTTCAACGACAGTGTGGGCGGCAGGTGCTTGACTGTGGCCGCATCAACACCGCCAAGGGCGATGGTGTGTTTGAACGGAGTTGCGGCCAGCAGTTCGATGCCCAGGTTGTCACGGATGAAATATTCAGCGGTGAAGATCGGGCGTGTATCTGCGTCAATCGTCGCAGGTGCGCCAGCGATCGTGCCGTTGTCGGATTTCGGGTCCAAATAACCCACACCGATGCCGACGGTCCAATCTCCTTGCGATTGGGCGAATGCAGGGGCGGCCATCGCCACAAGGGCGGTGGACAGGGTCAATGCGGCGAGTTTCTTGGTCATATTCTTGCCTTTGGTTCTGTTGATGGGACTGGAGTCGCAGACTGGCGTCCGGGTCGCCCTGATCTGCATCAAATTCCGGTGACTGCGGGACCGGATGAAATCTGGTTAAGTGCAAGAGAAACAAGGGAGTTTCACGGTGCTAAACGCTGAGCGCATACCGGGTTTGCGCCCAGGGGGTGGCTGGGACGTGCCTGCGCAATTGAACATGGCGTGGCAATGCCTGCGCCATGCTGATGATCAGGTGGCGTTGATTGATTTGACCGGTACGGATGCACGCCAAGTCACCTGCGGACAGCTGGCTAATATGTCGGATGATCTGTCCCGCGCCCTGCTGCGCCGTGTGCAGCCCGGAGACCGCGTCGGCGTGCTGCTGAGCCAGTCCGCCTGGTGCGCCGCAGCCCATCTGGCCATCTGGAAGATCGGAGCGATCTCTGTCCCGCTGTTTAAATTGTTCAAGCAGGATGCCCTGAGGTCGCGGGTCGGAGATGCGGGCGCCAAAATTGTGCTGACCGATGCCGAAGGGGCTGCACTGCTGGGCGATTTGGCCGAAGCTCTGATTGCATCAGAAATTGGTGAGGCTGGCGCACCCGTTCCATTCGCCGACACCGGTCCCGAGGACCCAGCGGTGCTGATCTATACCTCAGGTACCACAGGAAGCCCAAAGGGCGCGCTGCATGGGCATCGTGTGCTGACCGGGCATTTGCCGGGTGTCTCGATCAGTCATAACCATTTGCGTGAGGGCGATTGCCTGTGGACACCGGCGGATTGGGCATGGATCGGCGGTTTGTTCGATGTGCTAATGCCGGGCCTGGCGCTTGGTATTCCCGTGGTCGCGGCGCGGCTTGAGAAATTCACGCCCGAAGCCTGCGCCGATATTGTCGCGCGCGGCGGAGTGCGCAACGTGTTCTTCCCACCCACGGCCTTGCGAATGCTGAAAGCGGCAGATCAGAGTATTCCCGGCCTGCGCTCGGTCGCGTCCGGGGGCGAGCCCTTGGGGGTCGAGATGCTGGCCTGGGGGCAAAAAGCGTTTGGTCTGACGATCAACGAGTTCTACGGCCAGACCGAATGCAATATGGTGGTGTCCTCTTGCGCCGAGGATTTCCCAGTGCAGCCCGGTTGTATCGGCAAACCCGTGCCGGGGCATGACGTGGCGGTGATCGACGAAGACGGCAATCCGACGACCGAGGAAGGCGACGTGGCGATCCGGCGCGGGTCCGCCTCGATGCTGCTGGAATATTGGAAACGGCCCGAGGCGACGGCTGAGAAATTCCGGGGCGATTGGTTGATCACCGGAGATCGAGGCGTTTGGGAGGGTGAGTTCCTGCGCTTTGTTGGTCGCGACGACGACGTGATTACCTCAGCCGGATACCGCATCGGCCCTGCCGAGATCGAGGATTGCCTGCTGACCCATCCCGCGGTGGCGACAGTAGGTGTGGTCGGCAAGCCCGACCCGCTGCGGACCGAGATCGTCAAGGCGTATGTGGTGCTGAAACCGGGGGCTCAGGCTGCAGAGCGTGAGTTGCAGGATTGGGTCAAAGACCGTTTGGCGCATTACTCTTATCCGCGCGAAGTGGCGTTTCTGGAGGAATTGCCGATGACGGTGACGGGGAAGGTGATCCGGAAAGAGTTGAAGGCTCGGGCGGCGGGGGAGACCGACAATGAATAAGATTCTGCGGCGTCTGTCAGGGTTAAAGTACCCCAAATATGGGGTGCCGCAGCCCTTAAGTGTTTTGAACACTATGGTTGGCAGTGAGGAGTACGAGCCAGCTGTAAGGTGTGGCAATTGCGAAGCTTGGCTGCGCGTTAAGTCCAAGAATGGGGTTTTTCATTTCTTACTACTGTTTTTTCTGATGACGCTGCCTTTGCCTTTCGTGGCACTGGATGAGATTAGTATCAATTTGAACAACCCTGAAGGGCTGTTGAATTGGCCCCTCTCGTCTTCTGCAGAGAGCGTAACCTTCTACATAATTTACTTCGCAGTGGTGGTCTTGCCCATAAGTAATCGGGCATTGAAGGTGGATATCTAAAAATGAAACTCACATCAAAAGCCATGCCCGCCTCCGAGGGCTTCAAAGCAAACCGCGCCGCTCATCTCGACGCGCTGGCCCAAATCTCAGCTGCTGCCGAAGCGGCCCGGATGGGCGGGGGCGAGAAATCCCGCGCGCGGCATGAATCACGGGGCAAGATGCTGCCTCGGCGCAGGGTCGCGAACCTGTTAGACGCGGGCTCTCCGTTTCTGGAAATTGGTGCGACGGCGGCGCATGGGATGTATGGAGATGCCGCGCCTTGTGCCGGGGTTATTGCGGGCATCGGCCGGGTGCAGGGGCGTGAGGTCATGGTGGTCTGCAACGACGCCACCGTGAAGGGCGGCACGTACTACCCGATGTCGGTCAAGAAACACCTGCGCGCGCAGGAGATTGCTGAGGAAAACCATCTGCCCTGCATCTATCTGGTCGATAGCGGCGGTGCGAACCTGCCCAATCAGGATGAGGTTTTTCCCGACCGCGACCATTTTGGCCGCATCTTCTATAATCAGGCGCGGATGAGCGCGAAGGGGATCGCTCAGATCGCGGTGGTGATGGGGTCGTGTACGGCGGGCGGGGCTTATGTGCCCGCGATGTCTGATGTGACGATCATCGTGAAAGAGCAGGGCACCATTTTTTTGGCCGGGCCACCTCTGGTTAAGGCCGCGACGGGCGAGGTCGTCAGTGCCGAGGAATTGGGTGGGGGAGACGTCCACACCCGCTTGTCCGGCGTGGCGGATTATCTGGCCGAGGATGACGCCCACGCGCTTGCGTTGGCCCGGCGCGCGGTTGGGTCGTTGGGCGGTGCCGAACTTAAGCGTGGCCTACAGTTTGAAACGTCGGAGGAACCTGCGTACGACCCTGAGGAAATTCTTGGCGTCGTCCCTGCTGATCTGCGCACGCCCTATGATATCCGCGAGGTGATTGCACGTTTGGTCGATGGCTCTCGGTTCGATGAGTTCAAACCGCGCTTTGGCGACACGCTGGTAACTGGATTTGCCCATGTCAAAGGGTGTCCGGTCGGGATCATTGCCAACAACGGCGTTTTGTTTTCTGAGGCCGCCCAGAAGGGCGCGCACTTTGTCGAGTTGTGTTCGCAGCGCAAGACGCCGCTTGTGTTCCTGCAGAACATCACCGGCTTCATGGTGGGGCGGAAATACGAAAACGAAGGTATCGCCCGGCACGGGGCCAAGATGGTGACTGCGGTGGCGACGACCTCGGTGCCGAAGGTCACGATGCTGGTGGGCGGCTCGTTCGGGGCCGGGAACTATGGCATGGCTGGTCGGGCCTATCAGCCAAGGTTCTTGTGGACATGGCCAAACTCGCGCATTTCGGTGATGGGCGGTGAGCAGGCGGCGGGCGTTCTGGCCACCGTCAAACGTGACGGGATCGAACGGCAGGGCGGCACTTGGTCGGCTGAGGAAGAGGCCGAGTTTAAACGCCCAACGCTGGAGATGTTCGAAGAGCAGTCCCACCCGCTCTATGCCTCGGCGAGGCTATGGGATGACGGCATCATCGATCCGCGCAAGTCGCGCGACGTTCTGGCCCTGTCGCTGAGCGCGGCGCTGAATGCACCGATTGAGGAGACACGTTTCGGCGTGTTCAGGATGTGAGATGAGCGTTTGTGTGAATGATGTCGTGGCGCGCTATCCAGGCGCGCAAACCTTCAAGTTTGGCGACAATGCTGAATTGAGCGCTGAGCTGTTGTCTCTGGTGCGAACGGGTCGGAAAACGGCGACTTGCGGAGCTTTGCGTGACTATCCCGAAGACAGCCCGGCGAAGCCTGTCGTGGGGCGACGTGATATCGCACTGGAATGGGATGATCGCCCGGCATTGGTGATCGAAACGGTCGACGTGGCGATCTGTCGGTATTGCGACGTGACCGAAGATTTTGCGTTGGCCGAAGGCGAAAATGAGACCCTTGAAGGGTGGCGTGAGCACCACCGCCAGTATTTTGAGCGCAATGGCGGGTTTGATCCCAAGATGGAATTGCTCTGCGAACGGTTCCGCCTCATCGAAGATCTAGCGTCTGAGGAGTAAACTATGTTCAACAAAATCCTGATTGCCAACCGGGGTGAGATAGCCTGCCGCGTTATGGAAACCGCTCAGAAGATAGGCGTGTCCTGCGTTGCGGTGTATTCGGACGCGGACGCCTCGGCCAAGCATGTGCAGATGGCGGATCAAGCTGTTCATATCGGTGGTGCGGCCCCTGCCGAGAGTTATCTGAAGGGCGATGTGATCATTCAGGCCGCGTTGGATACTGGTGCGCAGGCGATCCATCCCGGCTATGGGTTTCTGTCCGAAAACCCTGATTTCGTGGATGCGGTTGAGGCTGCGGGGTTGGTATTCATTGGCCCGTCGGCTGAGGCGATCCGCAAGATGGGCCTGAAAGATGCCGCCAAGGTTCTGATGGAGCAGGCCGGAGTTCCGGTGGTCCCAGGCTATCACGGTGACAATCAGGATGCCGAGCATCTGGCGGGCGCAGCGGATACCATAGGCTATCCGGTTCTTATCAAGGCCGTGGCAGGCGGTGGCGGCAAGGGCATGCGGCTTGTCGAACGGCCCGAGGATTTTGCCGCAGCGCTGGACAGCGCCCGCGGTGAGGCCAAGACCGCGTTCGGCAATGATGCGGTGCTGGTCGAGAAGTTCGTCGCCAAGCCGCGCCATATTGAGGTGCAGGTTTTTGGCGATGGCACCCATGCGGTGCATTTGTTCGAACGCGATTGCTCTTTGCAGCGGCGACATCAGAAGGTGATCGAAGAGGCTCCGGCCCCCGGCATGACGCCTGAGATGCGCGCGGCTATGGGGCAGGCTGGCGTGCGTGCCGCCGAGGCGATTGGCTACAAAGGCGCGGGCACGGTTGAGTTCATTGTGGACGCCTCGGACGGGCTGCGCCCAGACAGGTTCTGGTTCATGGAGATGAACACACGCTTGCAGGTGGAACACCCTGTGACCGAAGCGATTACGGGTGTTGATCTTGTCGAATGGCAATTGCGCGTCGCGGCGGGTGAAAGCTTGCCGAAGCAGCAGGAAGACCTGTCGATCCGGGGCCATGCGTTTGAGGCACGGCTTTATGCGGAAGATGTTCCGAAAGGGTTCCTGCCTGCGACGGGTACGCTGACGCATCTGGAATTCCCAGCCAATTGCCGCGCCGACAGTGGCGTGCGGGCAGGGGATACGATCAGCCCATGGTACGACCCGATGATTGCCAAAGTGGTTGTGCACGGGCCGACCCGCTCTGTCTCGCTTGAGACGTTGCACCGGGTTTTACAGAAAACCAAAGTTGCGGGTACCGTAACAAACCTGGCTTTCCTGGGGGCGTTGACTCGTCATGCGGGGTTTGCCTCGGGCGATGTGGATACGGGTCTGATCGGGCGGGAACTTGAGGAATTGGTTCAGGAAGCAGAACCTTCGGTCGTGGCAGTCGTTGCAGCAGCGATGACAGCCTTGGACCTGGTGAATGTCGCGCTTGAAACCGGGTTCTCTCTTTGGGCTCCGTTGCATCGCGCCGTGCAACTCTCCGCTGAGGGCGAAACCTTGGATCTGGATGTGCAAGTCGACGGGCCGGATCGACAGATTTGGCAAATGGGAGAGGATCGCGTCTTGGCCGAGCGGACCTCGGATCGCTGGACACTGAACGGTGCGCCGATGCCAGACGTTTCTGTAAGTGGGTCGACCCTGACCGTGTTTAAGGATTATGGCCGCAGCTTTGATCTGATCGACCCGCTTGATCGGGATGCCAGTGCTACGGGCGATACCAATGTGATCGAGGCGCCGATGCCAGGTCTGGTCAAAGCGGTCTTTGCGACAGCGGGTCAGGCCGTGCAAGAGGGTGATCGCTTGGCCATACTTGAGGCGATGAAGATGGAGCATTCCCTGCTGGCGGCGCGCGATGGCGTTGTGGCCGAGGTGCTGGTCGAAGATGGTGCTCAAGTCGAAGCCGGGGCAGCCTTGGTGCGGTTGGAGGAAGAGTGATCTGTACCCGCGTCGCCACACGTGGCACGGTCAGATCATCCGTTTTGAAAACAAAAAGCAGCCAGAAGGGGCACAGACATGGGTGATCAGGTCGAGATTTATGAAGTTGGGCCGCGCGATGGGCTGCAGAACGAAAAGCGTGAGATACCTGTTGCCGACAAAGTGGCACTGATCGACTGCCTCAGCCGTGCCGGGTTCCGTCGGATTGAAGTCGCAAGTTTTGTGTCACCAAAATGGGTGCCGCAGATGGCCGGGTCAGCACAAGTTCTGGCCGGGATCAACCGCGCGGATGGTGTCCGCTACGCGGCGCTAACGCCCAATATG
The DNA here is from genome assembly GCF_013111185.1 of Ruegeria sp. HKCCD7303. GTDB lineage: Bacteria > Pseudomonadota > Alphaproteobacteria > Rhodobacterales > Rhodobacteraceae > Ruegeria. The sequence continues at coordinate 289,700 of NZ_WVRE01000004.1, forward strand.
CGTGGGTATGAGGATGCGCTGGCGGCCAAGGCAGACGAGATTGCCGTGTTTGCCTCGGCGTCCGAGGGGTTTTCCAAGGCCAATGTCAACGCGTCAATCGCGGAATCGATTGAGCGGTTCGTTCCGATTCTGGAAGCAGCGCGCCATATCGACCTGCCGGTACGCGGTTATGTCTCATGTGTGACCGATTGCCCGTATGACGGCCCAACCCCGCCCGAGAAAGTGGCCGAGGTTGCAGACCGGTTGTTTGCGCTGGGCTGCTACGAGGTCTCGTTAGGTGATACGATCGGGCAGGGAACGCCAGACAAGGTCGCACATATGCTTTTGGCGGTGCGCGAAAGGGTTCCCGTGACGCGGCTGGCGGGGCATTTCCACGACACCAATGGACGCGCAATTGACAATATCGATGCGGCGCTGGCGCTGGGCGTGCGTGTGTTCGACGCAGCCGTAGGCGGGTTGGGCGGTTGCCCCTATGCGCCGGGGGCCGAAGGCAATGTGGCCACTGAAGCCGTCGCCGAGCATTTGCAACGACTAGGATATGAAACGGGGCTGGACCTCGATGTGATTGAAGAAGCCGCGCGGATGGCAAAGGCACTAAGGGGCTGAAATGTTTGAAACACTCGCGATCTCGACCGATTCACGAGGGATAGCCACTCTGACCCTGAGCCGGGCAGAAAAGCACAACGCTTTGTCTGGTCAGATGATCACCGAGCTGACCCAGGCCGCAGAGCAATTGGGGCAGGACGATACCGTTCGGGTCGTTGTTCTGGCCGCAGCCGGAAAGAGCTTTTGCGCAGGTGGCGATCTGGGTTGGATGCAGGATCAGATGGCGGCGGATAAAGCGACCCGTTTCACCGAGGCCCGCAAGCTGGCTGAGATGCTGCAAGCTTTGAACACACTGCCCAAGCCTTTGATCGGCGCGCTACAGGGTAACGCCTTTGGCGGCGGTGTTGGGATGGCTGCTGTCTGCGACATCGCAATAGGGGTGGACAGCCTCAAGATGGGTCTGACTGAAACCCGGCTGGGCCTGATCCCTGCCACCATCGGGCCTTACGTCATCGCCCGTATGGGCGAAGCGCGTGCGCGCAGAGTGTTTATGTCGGCCCGATTGTTCGATGCTGCAGAAGCTGTTGAGCTGGGCTTGCTGGCAAAGACGGTGTCCGCGGAACAGCTTGCGGATGCGATAGAGGACGAAATTCGCCCCTATCTGTCATGCGCGCCCGGCGCGGTTGCCTCGGCCAAAGAGCTGATCAGAACTCTGGGCCCGCGCATTGATGACGCTGTGATAGACCAGACCATTGGGGAACTGGTTGAACGCTGGGAAACGGAAGAGGCGCGTGAAGGAATTGCGGCGTTCTTCGAAAAACGAAAACCTGCATGGAATAAGTAGGTTTAACAAAGAACCGCTTGGCCTTGGCAAGAAACCCCACTGCGATTCTATGCCGCGCTGTCAAGCGCATGTTTGATGTCGTGGGGCACTGTGTTCGGTTGACCCCCTGACCCCGCAGGGATAGAGAATGTCCAGTCAACACGCCAATTGACGGCGCACCCTTTTGGGATATGCGCAGGAAAGGAGCTATTCGTGGAAGACCTGCTGCGGGAGTACCTCCCGATTCTGGTGTTTCTGGCCGTTGCCGTTGGCCTTGGGATCGTCCTGATTCTGGCTGCTGTGGTTCTGGCCGTCCGCAATCCAGACCCCGAAAAGGTCAGCGCATATGAATGTGGTTTCAATGCCTTCGACGATGCGCGGATGAAATTCGATGTCCGGTTCTATCTGGTGTCGATTCTTTTCATCATCTTCGATCTTGAAATCGCCTTCCTGTTCCCTTGGGCCGTCGGCTTCAAGGACATCAGCGATGTCGGATTTTGGTCGATGATGGTGTTCCTTGGTGTTCTGACCATCGGCTTTGCCTATGAGTGGAAGAAGGGGGCCTTGGAATGGGAGTGATGACGGGTGCAAACATTGCTGGCGTCGACAAAGAAGTCGCCACCCAGGCCCTGAACGCTGAGCTGCAGGATAAGGGCTTCTTGCTGACCTCGACCGAGGACATCATCAACTGGGCGCGCACCGGGTCGCTGCATTGGATGACCTTTGGTCTGGCCTGCTGCGCGGTTGAAATGATGCATACCTCGATGCCCCGTTATGATGCGGAACGGTTTGGTATCGCGCCGCGTGCGTCCCCACGCCAGTCAGACGTGATGATCGTGGCAGGCACGCTGACCAACAAGATGGCCCCGGCGCTTCGTAAAGTTTACGACCAGATGCCCGAGCCGCGTTATGTGATCTCGATGGGATCCTGCGCCAATGGCGGTGGCTATTATCACTACTCTTACTCGGTCGTACGTGGCTGTGACCGGGTTGTGCCTGTGGACATTTACGTGCCGGGCTGCCCTCCGACCGCTGAGGCGTTGCTGTATGGTCTGATGCAACTGCAACGCAAAATCCGCCGTACCGGCACCATCGTCCGCTGAGGAGAGAGTTGATGAGCGAAGCACTCAAAGAACTCGGCGCACAGCTGGAGCTGAAGCGGGCCGATTGCGTCTTGTCCTGGGATGTCACCCATGGAGAGCTGAATGTCGATGTGGCGCCGTCAAACCTGGTTGAATTTATCGAATTTCTGAAAAGCGACCGGTCTTGCCAGTTTTCAACCCTGGTGGACATCACCGGTGTCGATTATCCCGAACGCGCCAAGCGGTTCGATGTGGTCTATCACTTCCTGTCGATGTACCAGAATCAACGCATCCGCCTGCGGGTTTCGATCCGCGAGGAGGACATGGTGCCCTCGATCGTCGATGTTCACCCCTCGGCCAATTGGTTCGAGCGTGAGGTGTTCGACATGTTTGGCATCCTGTTCTCGGGTCACCCGGATCTGCGGCGTATCCTGACAGACTATGGTTTCCGCGGCTATCCGCTGCGCAAGGACTTTCCGACCACCGGATATACCGAGGTTCGCTATGACGAGGCGCAAAAACGCGTGGTCTACGAACCCGTCAGTCTGGTGCAGGAATACCGACAATTCGATTTCATGTCCCCATGGGAAGGTGCCAACTACATTCTGCCAGGGGATGAGAAACAGGAGACCTAATCATGTTCGAGTTCCTGATCTGGATTGTTTTGGTGGTTGCAACGGTTGTACCGATGATCAAGCTGCTGCCGCATTTCGGGATCAACAAGAACTGGGCGTTTGCGTGCATCATCTCTCCGGTCGTGATTGTCCTCCTTTGGATGATGGCCATGAAATTGCAAGAGATGGAGCGGCGTTGACATGATAGGTGAACTGATCGTTTTGGGCGCTTTGGGCGTCTTGCTTGCAGGGGCCGCTGCCAAAGCGGCCGAAGCCGAAAAGGTCCGGGTGCGGGCTGAGGCGAAAAAGAAGAAACGAGGGCGTTGATGGACGGCTCAAGATACGATGATGGCAGCACGGACGCGCTGAGCGGAGAACAGAAGATCCGCAACTTCAACATCAACTTCGGCCCGCAACACCCTGCGGCGCACGGGGTTCTGCGTCTGGTTCTCGAGCTGGACGGCGAGATCGTCGAACGTTGCGATCCACATATCGGCCTGCTGCACCGTGGTACCGAAAAGCTGATGGAAAGTCGGACATATCTGCAGAACCTGCCGTATTTCGACCGTCTGGATTATGTGGCGCCGATGAACCAGGAACATGCCTGGTGTTTGGCCATCGAAAAGCTGACCGGTGTCGAAGTACCGCGTCGGGGTTCGCTGATCCGGGTTTTGTATTCCGAAATCGGGCGCATCCTGAATCACCTGCTGAATGTGACCACCCAGGCAATGGATGTAGGTGCTCTGACCCCGCCGCTCTGGGGCTTTGAAGAGCGCGAAAAGCTGATGGTGTTCTATGAGCGCGCCTGTGGAGCCCGCCTGCACGCCGCCTATTTCCGCCCTGGCGGTGTCCATCAGGACCTGCCGCCGGAACTGCTGGACGATATCGAGGCGTGGAGCCACGAGTTCCCCGCCGTTCTGGACGACATTGACGGATTGCTGACCGAAAACCGCATCTTCAAACAGCGCAACGCTGATATTGGCGTTGTGACCGAGGATGACATCCAGAAATACGGCTTCTCGGGCGTGATGGTCCGTGGGTCCGGTCTGGCTTGGGACTTGCGCCGTGCGCAGCCCTACGAATGCTATAACGAATTCGAATTCCAGATCCCCGTCGGTAAAAATGGCGACTGCTATGACCGTTATCTCTGCCGCATGGAAGAGATGCGCCAGTCGCTGTTGATCATCCGTCAGGCCATCGCCAAGATTCGTGAATGCCCGGGTGACGTTCTGGCCCGTGGCAAGATCACCCCGCCGAAACGGTCAGACATGAAGACCTCGATGGAGAGCCTGATCCATCACTTCAAACTGTATACCGAAGGCTTCCATGTCCCCGCAGGCGAGGTCTACGCCGCGGTCGAAGCCCCCAAGGGCGAATTCGGCGTCTATCTGGTCGCCGACGGCACCAATAAGCCTTACAGGGCCAAACTGCGCGCGCCGGGCTTTCTGCACCTGCAAGCCATGGACCACGTTGCCGGAGGTCACCAATTGGCTGACGTCGCCGCCATCATCGGAACCATGGATGTAGTGTTTGGGGAGATTGATCGCTAATGGATTGGCTTACAAATAATGCCGAAGAAATCAGGTTAATCTCAACTGTTCTCGGTATCGTAGCGGCACTTTTTGGGTTCTATAAGTTCTACCTGCAAAGGGTTGAACAATCCCAGAAATTAGATGCGGAACGGCGTCAGCAGACGATAAGCAGTTGGCGCAAGGCAAAACTCCAAGAGATTATGACTCAATCGGATAATTTACTTTCGATAGGTCAACTCACCGAAAAGCTTAAAGCATCAGCATTTGATGTTGAATTCGATATTGAGAAAGATGACTTGAAAGAACAGACTGTGCGTTTGCTGGTCTTGGAACTGGTCCGAGATGGTATTCTGGTCCAATTCCTAAAGGATATCTATGGACTCAAATTGCTACCATACAATCCAGCCGCGCAGTTGACCGCAGATCAAGTCAAGGGAAACCAGGCTTTGCGCGCAGCGTTTGCGAAAATAGTTGACTTTCCAGGCAGATATGACAGTGCCCGATTGTTCGACGAAGTCGGCGTGGAGGCGGGGTTGTCCAAAGCGGACTTTTTGCTGGCGATAAGCGACTTCGAGAGAATGAATCTAGCTAGCAAAAATGCTGAGGGTTTTTGGTCACCCAATTCAAGCTCTTCGGTACCGAATTAGTGCATAGCGAAGTTACAGAGAGAACATGAGATAGCCGAGATGCTCCGTCGCCTCCATTCAGATCAACCCGAAAGCTTCGCTTTTACCGCTGCCAACCAGCAATGGGCCGAAGCTCAGATCACCAAATACCCCGAAGGCCGTCAGGCCAGCGCGGTCATCCCGCTGCTTTGGCGCGCGCAAGAGCAGGAGGGCTGGCTAAGCCGTCCGGCGATTGAATCTGTTGCCGACATGCTGGGCATGGCCTATATCCGCGTGCTCGAGGTCGCTTCGTTCTATTTCATGTTCCAACTGCAACCGGTTGGGTCTGTTGCACATATTCAGGTCTGCGGCACGACCTCCTGCATGATCTGCGGGGCCGAAGATCTGATTGCGGTGTGCAAGGAAAAGATCGCAGCCAAGCCGCATGAGCTGTCTGCCGATGGCAAGTTGAGTTGGGAAGAGGTCGAATGCCTCGGCTCCTGCACCAACGCTCCGATGGCCCAGATCGGCAAGGATTACTACGAAGACCTGACGGCTGAGAGTTTTGGCAGGATCATCGACGATCTGGTCGCTGGCAAGGTGCCGACGCCTGGACCGCAGAATGGGCGCTATGCGGCTGAGCCGTTGAAGGGGCTGAGCAGCTTGTCGGAATATGAAGCTGGAAAGCCGGAACACAACGCAAGCGTTGAGCTGGCGACGGATCTGGGCGACACGGTCAAGCGCATCGACGGAACCGAAGTGCCGATCCTGACGCCGTGGTTGGGCAAGGATGGCAAGCAGGCTAGGGCCTCGGCTGCGGCGAAGCCTCCCAAAGCACCAGAACCCGCGAAACCGGCGGTGAAGCAAGCGGAAGAAGCAAAAGCCAAGGCCGAGCCGGAAGCTGTCAAAGAAGACGCGCCCAGAACGCTGAACGAGGCCCGAGGCGGATTGCCGGACGACCTCAAGCTGCTGAAAGGCGTTGGTCCCAAGCTGGAAGAAACGCTGAATGAGCTGGGTTTCTATCACTACGACCAGATCGCATCCTGGACACCCGAACATGTGGCCTGGGTTGATGCACGCCTGAAGTTCAAGGGCCGGATCGAACGCGACGGCTGGATCGAACAGGCGGCCAAGCTTGCGGCGGGTGAAGAAACCGAATTCGCCAAACGTGCCAAGGAAGACGGCACCTACGAAGACTAAGCGGATGCCCACCCGGGGCATCAGGGAAAGATGGACAAAGATAAGGAACAGGCCATAGCCCGCAAGGGTCGACACATCGGAGTGGTCATCGCCGTGACCATGCTGATCTGGCTTGCCATGAACCTGTTCATCGGCCCCGCGCTGGGTTTGACCACCCGGCACGCTCTGCTGTTTGATCTCGCTGCTTTGGCGGGTTTCATCTATGCGGGCATCAACATTTTTCAACTCTGGCGCATGCGTCAGGACAGCTGAAGGTAACACGCGATGCTGAAGGATCAGGACCGGATCTTTACCAACATCTACGGGATGCATGAGCGCACGCTGAAAGGCGCGCAGGCCCGCGGGCATTGGGACGGCACTGCTGGCCTGATCGAAAAGGGCCGTGATTGGATCATTCAGACGATGAAAGACTCGGGTTTGCGCGGTCGCGGCGGTGCGGGCTTTCCGACGGGCCTGAAATGGTCGTTCATGCCCAAGGAAAGCGACGGTCGTCCGGCTTATCTGGTGGTGAACGCGGATGAATCCGAGCCCGGCACCTGCAAAGACCGCGAAATCATGCGCCATGACCCGCATACGCTGATCGAAGGCTGTCTGATCGCGTCTTTCGCTATGAACGCGCATACTTGCTACATCTACCTGCGCGGCGAATACATCCGCGAGCGCGAGGCGCTACAGGCCGCGATTGATGAGGCTTATGACGCCGGTCTGCTGGGTAAAAACGCGGCGGGTTCAGGCTGGGATTTCGATCTGTTCCTGCATCACGGTGCGGGCGCCTATATCTGCGGTGAGGAAACCGCGCTGATCGAAAGCCTTGAGGGCAAAAAGGGCATGCCGCGGATGAAACCTCCGTTCCCGGCAGGGGCTGGCCTCTATGGCTGCCCGACCACGGTGAACAACGTGGAATCGATTGCCGTCGTGCCGACCATCCTGCGCCGAGGCGCGGACTGGTTCGCAGGCTTTGGCCGTCAGAACAACGCGGGCACAAAGCTGTTTGCGATCTCGGGCCATGTGAACAACCCTTGCGTCGTGGAAGAGGCGATGTCGATTTCCTTCGAGGACCTGATCGAAACCCATTGCGGTGGCATTCGCGGTGGATGGGACAACCTGTTGGCGGTTATCCCGGGTGGCTCGTCTGTTCCTTGCGTGCGCGGTGAAAACATGCGCGACGCGATCATGGATTTTGACTACCTGCGCAATGATCTGGGCTCGGGCCTTGGTACGGCTGCGGTGATCGTGATGGACAAGTCGACGGACATCATCAAGGCGATCTGGCGGCTGTCGAAATTCTACAAGCACGAAAGCTGCGGTCAGTGCACGCCATGCCGGGAAGGCACCGGCTGGATGATGCGCGTTATGGATCGTCTGGTGCGCGGCGAGGCCGAGTTGGAAGAGATCGACATGCTGTTTGATGTGACCAAACAGGTCGAAGGCCATACCATCTGTGCTTTGGGTGACGCGGCCGCCTGGCCGATCCAGGGCCTGATCCGCAACTTCCGGGAAGAGATCGAGGACCGCATCAAGGCCCAGAAATCGGGCCGCATGGGTGCGATGGCAGCGGAGTAAACCGAATGGAAGCCTTTGCTGAATATTCACACGCCATAGCATCCGTTGTGTTCTTCACATTGGTCGTTTTGTTTCTGGCCCCGTTTTCCGCGTTGGCCAAGCAGGGCAAGGGCTTGGCACCTGGTGCCACGCCCGAGCAGGATTATGGCGATCAAGCCTATCGTCTGAACCGGGCCTATCTGAACGGGACCGAAACGCTCCCGGCGTTTCTAACCGTTGTTGTGGCGGCAATTTTGCTGGGGGTCAGCCCATTCTGGGTCAACCTTCTGGCGTCGGTCGCATTGGTTGCACGGCTACTTATGCTGGTGGTGCATCTCAGAGGGATCGGCAAGCCGAACAGCGGTCTGCGCTCCGTGCTGTATGTGCTGGGCTGGGCCTGCATGTTTGTGATCGGGCTTATGGCATTGGTGGCGGCGTTTTGATGGCGACATGGCGGAACAAAAAACAATGAGGGAATGTATGAAGGCCCCTAAAACTCTTGTTGTTGTGCTGGCTTTGGCAAGTGTGTCTGCCTGTGGTCTGATCAGACCGTCAGAGGACCGTATTCTGTTCGATGGCAAGGCGTTTCGGACCAAAGCCAAAGCGGTCGACAAAAAGAACTCACCTGCTGAGTTTACTGTTGTCGTCAAAGGTGTATCGGCGTCATTGGACGGTGCGCGCGAAGCTGGACGGCACGAGGGCACAAAGTTCTGCGTCCAGAATTTCGGGTCGTCGCGGATCAATTGGAAAGTGGGGCCAGACACAGAACCGCAGCAGCTTACCATTGCCGACGACCAACTCACATTTGCAGGAACTTGCCAACGGCCATGATGACCGGTGTTTTTGCATATCGTGACGTGTCGCGCATGGCGTTATTGCCTAGCAGACGCACATTCCTTCGTCTTGGACAGTCCAAGACGAAAGGAAAACCCATGTCATTTGCAAAAACAGTCGCTCTGGCCGCTTTGATGGCTTTCCCTGCCGCAGCAGATGCAAAGCCGCCCTTGAGGGAAGTCAAAGAGATCGACAACGAACTCTACTACATCGCCATCGCAAACGAGATTTCGGAATTCTGCCCTTCGATCAGCGGGCGGCGACTGAAGGCGATCAGCGTGATGTGGGGGCTGCGGTCCAAGGCAAACGAATTGGGGTATTCGGATACGGAAATCCGGTCTTACGTGGAATCGGATGCGGAAAAAGACCGGATGCGCGCCAAGGGCGAGGCGTATCTGGCCTCAAACGGCGTGACGTATGAAAACCCCACCACATTCTGCACCCTGGGGCAGAAGGAAATCCAAAGAAACAGCGCAATTGGCGTTTATTTGAGGGCGAACTAGACCATGTCTGACCTCCGCAAGATCAATATCGACGGGCAGGAAATCGAAGTCGAAGGCGCGATGACCCTGATCCAGGCTTGTGAGCAAGCCGGGGTAGAAGTGCCGCGCTTCTGTTACCACGAACGTTTGTCGATCGCCGGGAACTGCCGGATGTGTCTGGTCGAGGTTGTTGGCGGCCCACCGAAGCCTGCGGCCTCGTGCGCGATGCAGGTTCGGGACCTGCGTCCCGGGCCAGAAGGGCAGCCGCCTGTGGTCAAGACCAACTCGCCTATGGTCAAAAAGGCCCGCGAAGGGGTGATGGAGTTCCTGCTGATCAACCACCCGCTGGATTGCCCGATTTGCGACCAGGGCGGTGAGTGCGACCTGCAGGATCAGGCGATGGCTTATGGTGTCTCGGGTTCACGCTTCAAAGAGGCGAAGCGCGCGGTCGATGATCTGGATCTTGGTCCGCTGGTTGGCACGGCGATGACCCGTTGCATCAGCTGCACCCGCTGCGTGCGTTTCACGACCGAGGTCGCTGGGATCGCTCAGATGGGTCAGACCGGGCGGGGTGAGGATGCCGAGATCACCTCGTACTTGAATCAGACTCTGGATTCGAACCTGCAGGGCAATATCATCGATCTGTGCCCGGTCGGGGCGCTGACGTCGAAACCTTACGCCTTTACTGCCCGCCCATGGGAGTTGACCAAGACAGAAAGCATCGACGTTATGGATGCCCTTGGATCGAACATCCGCGTAGATACTAAAGGGCGCGAAGTGATGCGCTTTTTGCCACGCAACCATGATGGCGTGAATGAAGAGTGGATCAGCGACAAGACCCGCTTCGTCTGGGATGGCTTGCGCCGCCAGCGATTGGATCGGCCGTATATCCGAGAGAACGGCAAGTTGCGCCCGGCTACATGGCCCGAGGCGCTGACCAAAGCTGCTGAGGCACTGAAAGGGGCTGAAAAGCTTGCGGGGATCGTAGGTGATCTGACCTCGGTCGAAGCAACCTTTGCCCTGAAGCAGATGATCGAAGGGCAGGGCGGTGTTGTCGAATGCCGCACCGATGGGGCCAAGTTGCCTGCGGGCAATCGGGGTGCCTATGCCGGAACTGCTGCAATCGAAGATATCGATACGGCGGAACGTATTCTGTTGATCGGTACCAACCCGCGTGATGAAGCCCCTGTTCTGAACGCGCGAATCCGCAAAGCCTGGACGCACGGGGCCGAGGTGGCTCTGGTCGGTCCGGCAGTCGATCTGACCTATGACTATCATCACATGGGCGATGATCGTGCGGCCTTGCAGAAGGTCGTCGACATGGGGGGCAATGAGGCCATCAAAGGTAAGCCTTCGCTGGTCATCGTAGGGCAAGGCGCGTTGCAAGAGGCAGATGGCGAGGCCGTTCTGGCGGCGGCGCAAATCATTGCAACCAATACAGAAAGCGGGTTGATCGTACTGCATACGGCGGCCTCACGCGTGGGCGCGATGGATGTAGATGCAACCAACGAAGGTGGCATGGATCCAATCAGCGCAGCGGACGTAATCTATAACCTCGGCGCGGATGAGGTCGAGATCGGTGAAGGTGCGTTTGTCATATATCAAGGCAGCCATGGGGACCGGGGTGCGCACCGCGCCGACGTGATCCTGCCGGGCGCGGCTTATACCGAGGAAAACGGTCTGTTCGTGAACACCGAAGGTCGCCCGCAACTGGCCATGCGCGCTGGTTTTGCACCGGGCGGCGCCAAAGAAAACTGGGCGATTCTGCGTGCGCTTTCGGCCGAGCTGGGTGCAACACTACCCTTCGACACGCTGGCGCAATTGCGGACCCTGCTGATCGAGGCCGTGCCACATCTGGCGCAGATCGATGAGGTCATCGAAAACGAAGTCCAGCCGCTCGACACAGCGCCGCTGGGTCAGGCCACGTTCCGCAACGCGGTCAAGGATTTCTACCTGACCAACCCGATTGCCCGTGCGTCTCAACTTATGGCCGAGCTTTCGGCACAGGCCCAGGCGCGTCAGGCCGAAAAGATCGCGGCGGAATGAACCAGAACCGTTTCATATCGCTTGCAAAAGCGGCTGCCGGGTGGCAGTTCGCCGCGCTGGATTTGTGTGTGAAACTTAAGATTAAGGGTAGCGCAGAAGCAGCAGATGCTGTTTACACCAACGCGCCGACCCAGTCGCTCTTTGCGCAGGCATCTGGCCTTTGCATCGCGGGCGGAAAACGGAATACCCACGGTGTGAGGACCAATGGCTGAATTCTTTAACACCCCAGGCGGAATAGCCATCATCATTCTAGCGCAAGTGCTTGCCGTTGTAGCGTTCGTGATGATCTCGCTTTTGTTCCTTGTTTACGGCGACCGCAAGATCTGGGCCGCTGTCCAGATGCGCCGAGGTCCGAACGTTGTAGGCGCTTACGGCCTGCTGCAATCGGTGGCCGACGCGCTGAAATACGTGGTGAAAGAGGTCGTCATCCCTGCTGGGGCAGACCGGACCGTCTTTATCCTTGCGCCGCTGACCAGCTTTGTTCTGGCGATGATCGCCTGGGCTGTAATTCCGTTCAACGATGGCTGGGTGCTGTCGGATATCAACGTTGCCATTCTCTATGTTTTCGCTGTGTCTTCTTTGGAAGTTTATGGCGTGATTATGGGTGGTTGGGCGTCGAACTCAAAGTACCCGTTCCTTGGCTCGCTGCGCTCTGCCGCGCAGATGATTTCTTACGAAGTCTCCATCGGTCTGATTATCATCGGTGTGATCATCTCGACCGGGTCGATGAACTTTGGCGACATCGTGCGTGCGCAGGACGGCTCGTTTGGGTTCTTCAGCTGGTATTGGCTGCCGCACTTCCCGATGGTGTTCCTGTTCTTCATCTCGGCATTGGCAGAAACTAACCGCCCGCCGTTCGACCTGCCCGAGGCGGAATCGGAACTGGTGGCCGGTTATCAGGTCGAATACTCGGCCACGCCATTCCTGCTGTTCATGGCGGGCGAATATATCGCCATCTTCCTGATGTGCGCCCTGACCACGCTGCTGTTCTTTGGCGGCTGGCTGTCGCCGATCCCGGGACTGCCGGATGGCGTGCTGTGGATGGTCGCCAAGATGGCGTTCTTCTTCTTCATCTTCGCGATGGTGAAGGCGATCACGCCTCGATACCGGTATGACCAGCTGATGCGCTTGGGCTGGAAAGTGTTCCTGCCGTTCTCGCTGGCTTGGGTGGTCTTCGTGGCTTTTGCTGCAAAATTCGACTGGTTCTGGGGCGCGTTTGCCCGTTGGAGCGTGGGAGGCTGATATGACGCAAATCGATTACACCCGCGCTGCCAAGTATTTCCTGCTTCAGGACTTCTGGGTCGGTATGAAATTGGGGCTGAAGTACTTTTTTGCCCCGAAAGCCACCGTGAACTATCCACACGAAAAGGGCCCTCTCAGCCCGCGCTTCCGTGGCGAACACGCCCTGCGCCGTTATCCCAACGGTGAAGAACGCTGTATCGCTTGCAAACTGTGCGAAGCGGTTTGTCCGGCGCAGGCCATCACCATCGACGCCGAACCGCGCGAGGACGGCAGCCGCCGCACCACGCGCTATGACATCGACATGACCAAGTGCATCTATTGCGGTTTCTGCCAAGAGGCCTGCCCGGTCGATGCCATCGTCGAAGGCCCGAATTTCGAATTCGCCACCGAGACCCGTGAAGAGCTGTTCTACGACAAGGAAAAACTGCTGGATAACGGCGAACGCTGGGAAGCCGAGATCGCCCGCAACTTGGAACTGGACGCACCGTACCGATGAGTGACAGCCCGAAAAATCCGTTCGAGCTGATGATGAAGCAGGCTCAGGACATGGCCAAGGCGATGAACCCGGCGATGGAGAATTTCTCGCCCAAGGGGTTCGAGGCGCTGTGGCCGACCATGCCCAAAGAGGTCATGGAGATGATGTTCGGTAACACCGTCAATAAAGACGGGCTGGATGCCAAAACCCGCCTGCTGCTGACGCTGGCCGGGCTGACCTGTCAGGGCGCGCAAGCGGATAGTGCCGTGCGCCAAACTGTGCGCCACGCGCTGGAAGCGGGTGCCAAGAAACAAGAGATCGTGGAAACGATCGGTCAGATGTCGGTCTTTGCCGGCATCCCGGCCATGACCCGTGCGCTGGATCTGGCGCAAGAGGCCATGGGCGACAACGAGGATGAGGATCAATGACCGTCTTTGCCTTCTATCTGTTTGCCATCAGCGCCATCACCGGCGGACTGTTCACGGTGATCAGCCGCCAGCCGGTGCACTCGGTGCTGTGGCTGATCCTGTCCTTCCTGTCGGCGGCGGGGCTGTTCGTGCTGCTGGGGGCCGAGTTCGTGGCTATGCTGCTGATCATCGTCTATGTTGGCGCGGTTGCGGTTCTTTTCCTGTTCGTGGTGATGATGCTGGACGTTGACTTTGCCGAGCTCAAGGCCGAGATGGCGCGCTATATGCCGCTGGCCTTGCTGATCGGTCTGGTCATCCTGATGCAGTTCGTCATGGCCTTTGGCGCATGGGACAGCGCGCAGGGTGCTGCGGCCAATCTGGCCCAGCCGGTTCCAGCAGACCGCCATAACACCGAGGCGCTCGGCGTCATCCTTTACGATCAATACTTCCTTCTGTTCCAACTGGCGGGCCTGATCCTGCTGGTGGCGATGATCGGTGCTATCGTGCTGACCCTGCGCCACCGTCAGGACATCAAGCGTCAGGACATCGTCGGCCAGATGATGCGCGACCCGGCCAAGGCGATGGAGTTGAAGGACGTGAAACCGGGGCAGGGACTTTGAGACGATGATCGGACTTGAACACTATCTTACGGTCGCGGCGACGCTGTTCGTCATCGGCATCTTCGGTCTCTTCCTGAACCGCAAGAACGTCATCATCCTGCTGATGAGCATCGAACTGATGCTGTTGGCGGTGAATATCAACCTCGTGGCGTTTTCCAGTTTCCTCGGCGATCTGGTTGGGCAGGTGTTTACGCTGTTCGTGCTGACCGTTGCGGCAGCCGAGGCGGCGATTGGTCTGGCCATTCTGGTCTGCTTCTTCCGCAACCGTGGCACCATCGCGGTTGAAGACGTCAATATGATGAAGGGCTAAGAGAACTATGGAAACCACCATCCTCTTTGCCCCGCTCGTGGGCGCGCTGATCTGCGGCTTTGGCTGGAAGTTCATTGGCGAGAAAGCCGCCATGTGGACGTCCACGGGTCTGCTGTTTCTGGCCTGTCTGCTGTCGTGGATCGTTTTCTTCACATTTGATGGGGTGACCCAGCAGATCGAGATCATGCGCTGGATCGAAAGCGGCTCGCTGTCGACAAGCTGGGCTATTCGACTGGACCGTCTGACTGCGATCATGCTGATCGTGGTGACGACCGTTTCGGCGCTCGTGCATCTCTATTCCTTCGGGTACATGGATCATGATCCGCAGTGGCGTGAGGGCGAAAGCTATAAACCGCGTTTCTTTGCCTATCTGTCCTTCTTCACCTTCGCCATGCTGATGCTGGTGACAGCGGACAATCTGGTGCAGATGTTCTTTGGCTGGGAAGGCGTAGGCGTCGCTTCGTACCTGTTGATCGGCTTCTACTATCGCAAATCTTCGGCCAATGCGGCGGCGATGAAAGCGTTCATCGTGAACCGGGTGGGTGACTTCGGCTTTGCGCTTGGGATCTTCGCAATCTTCTTCCTGACCGACAGCATCAATTTCTCGGACATCTTTGCATCCGCCCCTGCGCTGGCCGAAGAAAAGCTGCACTTCCTGTGGGGTGAGTGGACTGCGATTGAGGTCATCTGTGTGCTGCTGTTCATCGGCGCCATGGGTAAATCGGCTCAGTTGATCCTGCACACCTGGTTGCCGGACGCGATGGAAGGCCCGACTCCTGTGTCTGCCCTGATCCACGCCGCGACCATGGTGACGGCGGGTGTCTTCCTGGTCTGCCGCATGTCGCCGCTGATGGAGTTTGCTCCGGGCGCAACCGGCTTCATCACGGTACTGGGCGCGTCCACCGCGTTCTTTGCGGCCACCGTGGGTCTGGTGCAAACCGACATCAAGCGCGTGATTGCGTATTCGACCTGTTCTCAGCTTGGATACATGTTCGTGGCTGCAGGCGTGGGCATGTACTCGGCGGCGATGTTCCACCTGTTCACACACGCCTTCTTCAAAGCTTTGTTGTTCCTTGGCGCCGGGTCAGTGATCCATGCGATGCATCACGAGCAGGAGATGACTGAATACGGCGGTCTGCGTAAGAAAATCCCCTATACCTTCTGGGCGATGATGATCGGCACGCTGGCTATCACCGGCGTTGGTATTCCGCTGACCACATTTGGCTTTGCCGGTTTCCTGTCGAAGGATGCCATTATCGAGAGCGCTTATGCGGGCGGCTCGGGCTATGGCTTCTGGTTGCTGGTTGTGGCGGCTGCGTTCACCTCGTTCTACAGCTGGCGTCTGATCTTCCTGACCTTCTACGGTGAGCCGCGTGGCGACAAACATACGCATGATCACGCGCATGAAAGCCCGATGGTCATGCTGGTGCCGCTGGGCGTTCTGTCACTGGGCGCAGTTTTTGCCGGGATGATCTGGTACGGCAATTTCTTTGGCCACGCCGACAAGGTTGGCAAATTCTATGGCATCCCGGTTGCTGAAGCGTCAGAGCATGCAGAGGCCAGCGATCATGGTAAAGCCGAAGGGCATGACGATGCCGCACATTCGGATGACGGTCATGCGGATGATGGTCATGGCGCTGAAACACATGCGGATGAGGGCCATGCAGACGACGGCCACGGTGACAAAGACGCTCATGGCGGTGATCACCACTATGCCTTTGTCGGCGAACCGGGCGAGGGCGCGCTGTATATGGCACCGGACAACCACGTGTTGGACGATGCGCACGCCGCTCCGAAATGGGTTAAGGTCTCGCCCTTTGTTGCGATGGTGCTGGGCTTTATCGTGGCATATTGGTTCTACATCGTGAACACGACGCTGCCCGCGCGGTTGGCCGAGAACCAGCGCCCTCTGTACCTGTTCCTCAAGAACAAGTGGTACTTTGACGAGATCTACAACGTGATCTTTGTCAAACCCACCATCGCCCTTGGTCGCTTCCTGTGGAAACGCGGCGATGGAAATACAATTGATGGCTTCCTGAACGGAGTAGCAATGGGCGTTGTTCCCTTCTTTACCCGCCTCGCAGGCAAGGCGCAGACCGGGTACATCTTTACCTATGCCTTCTGGATGGTGCTGGGCATCGCAGCCCTTGTAACGTGGATGTCTATCGGCGGAGGGGCCAACTAATGGACAATATCCTTTCCATCGTTACGTTCATCCCGGCGATTGCAGCAGGTATTCTGGCCCTGTTCCTGCATGGGGATGACGCTGCGGCCCAACGCAATGCCAAGTGGATTGCTCTGCTGGCGACAACCGTGACCTTCCTGGTGTCGATTGGCATCTATACCGGTTTTGATCCTTCGAACCCCGGCTTCCAGATGGTGGAAGAGGGTGAGTGGCTGATGGGTCTCAAGTACAAGATGGGCGTTGATGGCATAAGCGTTCTGTTCGTGCTGCTAACCACCTTCATCATGCCATTGACCATTCTGGCCAGCTGGAATGTGACCGACCGCGTCAAGGAATACATGGTGGCTTTCCTGCTGCTGGAAACCCTGATGCTAGGCGTATTCATGGCGCTGGATCTGGTGCTGTTCTACCTGTTCTTCGAGGCAGGCCTGATCCCGATGTTCCTGATCATCGGCATTTGGGGCGGTAAGGACCGCATCTACGCCAGCTTCAAGTTCTTCCTCTACACCTTCCTCGGCTCGGTGCTGATGCTGGTTGCGATGGTTGCGATGTACGCAGATGCGGGCACCACGGATATTGAGGCGCTGATGAGCCACCAATTCTCATCGGAAAGCTTCAGCGTGCTGGGCATCTATGTTGTCGGCGGTATGCAGACTTTGATGTTCTTGGCCTTCTTTGCGTCGTTTGCGGTGAAGATGCCGATGTGGCCGGTGCACACCTGGTTGCCGGATGCGCACGTTCAGGCCCCAACTGCAGGGTCGGTCGTTCTGGCGGCGATCCTGTTGAAAATGGGTGGCTATGGCTTCCTGCGATTCAGCCTGCCGATGTTCCCTGTGGGTTCCGCAGTGATGACCGATCTAGTGCTTTGGATGTCTGCGATTGCGGTTGTCTACACCTCGCTGGTGGCGCTGGTGCAAGAGGACATGAAGAAGCTGATCGCTTACTCGTCGGTCGCGCATATGGGCTTTGTGACTATGGGTATCTTTGCGGCAAACCAGCAGGGCATCGATGGCGCGATCTTCCAGATGCTGAGCCACGGGTTTATCTCGGCCGCGTTGTTCCTGTGTGTCGGCGTGATCTACGACCGGATGCATACTCGGGATATCGAGGCTTATGGCGGTCTGGTCATTCGGATGCCTGCCTACGCGCTGGTCTTCATGCTCTTCACCATGGCCAATGTCGGCTTGCCGGGCACATCCGGTTTCATCGGTGAATTCCTGACCCTGATGGGGGCCTTCCAGGTCAACACTTGGGTAACGGCTGTGGCCGCGACCGGTGTGATCTTTTCGGCCGGTTATGCGCTGTGGCTGTACCGTCGCGTGGTCTTTGGCGATCTGATCAAGGAAAGCCTGAAGGCAATGACCGACATGAGCTCACGCGAACGTCTGATTTTTGCCCCACTGATCGTGATGACCATCCTTTTGGGCGTCTACCCGTCGCTGGTAACGGATGTGATCGGGCAATCCACTGCCGCACTGATTTCGAACTATGACACGGCTCTGGCCGCGGCTGAGGCTGCGAACCAGACGGCCGCTTCGCACTAAGGGAGCTTTGGAGACATGATCCAGGCTGATCTGACAACTATCCTGCCGGAAATCATTCTGGCGCTTTATGCGATGGCGGCGCTGCTGGGGGCTGTCTACACGACGAAAGACGGCATGGCACCTTTGCTGGTCTGGACCACGGCCGGTTTGATGGCCCTTCTGGCGATTTGGATTGCCACCCAGGGTGAAGGCACCAATGTGGCGTTCAACGGTATGTTCGTCGATGATGGGTTCGCCCGCTTTGCAAAAGTTTCCATTCTGCTTTCGGCAGGTGCCGTACTGGTCATGAGCCAGGAATACATGGCGCGCCGCGATCTGCTGCGTTTTGAGTATCCGCTGCTGGTTGCACTTGCCGCCGTTGGCATGATGATGATGGTCAGCGCGGGCGATCTGATGTCGCTGTATATGGGGCTCGAGCTGCAATCGCTATCGCTTTATGTAGTTGCTGCACTGCGTCGTGACAGCGCCAAGTCGACCGAAGCGGGTCTGAAGTATTTCGTGCTGGGTGCGCTCAGCTCAGGCTTGCTGCTTTATGGTGCGTCGCTGGTTTATGGCTTCACCGGAACCACGCTCTTTTCGGGCATCATCACGACCGTTCAGGCCGGAGACGTTTCGATTGGTCTGCTATTTGGTCTGATCTTCCTGATCTCAGGACTCGCTTTCAAAGTCTCGGCCGTGCCGTTCCACATGTGGACACCGGACGTGTACGAAGGCTCGCCCACGCCGATTACTGCCTTCTTCGCGACCGCGCCGAAAGTGGCTGCCATGGCCCTTTTTGCCCGGCTGATGCATGACGCGTTCGGAGGCATTGTGAAAGATTGGCAGCAGGTGATCGTTCTGCTTTCGGCGCTGTCGATGTTGCTGGGTGCTGTCGCCGCGATTGGCCAGCGCGACATCAAACGTCTGATGGCATTCTCGTCAATTGCCCATATGGGCTATGCGCTGATCGGTCTTGCTGCAGGTACTGAGTTGGGCATCAAAGCGATGCTGATGTATCTGGCCATATACGTGACCATGAACATCGGAACCTTTGCCTTCATCCTGATGATGGAACGTGACGGAAAACCGATAACCGATATTGACGCATTGCGCCAGTATTCCAAGCGCGATCCGGGCAAGGCCCTTGCCGTTTTGATCCTGATGTTCTCGCTGGCCGGTGTGCCGCCGATGCTGGGCTTTTTTGCCAAGTTTGGGGTGTGGCAAGCGGGTGTAAGCGCAGGGTTGACCGGCCTTGTGATCGTCTCGGCCATCGCGTCCGTCATTGGTGCGTTCTACTACCTGCGGATCGTGTTCTACATGTATTTCGGGGCTGAAAACGAAGAGCCAATCGAGACCCGATCGACGCCCGTTCTGTGGGTGGCTTTGATGGGATCTGCGGCGTTGATGCTGGTCGGCATCTTCTATCAGTTCGGTGTCGAGGGCGCAGCAGCAGCTGCTGCGGCGACGCTTGTCAACTGAACGTCTTGAACATTCGAAAGGAGGGGCTCGGTCACGTGACCGAGCCTTTTTGATATGAGTAAATGGCCCCAAGGCTACGGTCTGCACGAGGTGCAGGAAGTCGATAGCACCCTGAACGAGGCGGCGCGGATCGCGCCCAATGCCCGTGGTCCTGTCTGGATCATGGCACATCATCAGACAGCAGCCCGCGGACGGCGTGGACGGGCCTGGGCTAATCCTATGGGCAATCTGGCCGCGACGTTGCTGATGCGTCCGCAAGGCGCGCCGGAACAGGCGGCATTGCGCAGTTTTGTGGCCGCGCTGGCCCTGTTCGACGCCTGTGTCGCCGTAACCGGAAGAACGGCCGGGCTGTCGCTGAAGTGGCCCAATGATGTCCTGCTGAATGGCGGTAAGCTTGCCGGTATCTTGCTGGAAAGCACCGGGCAGGGGCACGGTGTGGCGCATCTGGCGATCGGTATCGGGGTAAACCTGGCCAATGCACCGGATGCGGATGCGGTCGAACCTGGTGCGATGCGGCCTGTTTCACTGCTGTCAGAAACCGGGACGCACGTCTCGCCAGAGGATTTTCTGACCGAGCTTGCAGGCGCCTTTGCCACTTACGAAACCCAATTTACCACTTATGGGTTCGAACCGATCCGTACTGCTTGGTTGGCCCGCGCGGCCCGGTTGGGAGAGGTTATCACCGCACGTACCGGAACGTCAGAGACGGTAGGAACATTCGAAACAGTGGACGCAAGCGGCAACCTTGTCTTAAACACCGCCAAGGGCCGCGTGAGCATTCCCGCGGCAGACGTGTATTTCTGAAAGGGGCGTTAAATGCTTCTGGCCATTGATTGCGGCAACACCAACACCGTTTTCTCGATCTGGGACGGCGAGAAGTTTCTGTGCACCCTGCGCACGTCGACCCACCATGCGCGTACGGCGGATGCATATTTCACATGGTATTCGACGCTGGTGAAACACTATGGCATTGAGGCGGTCATAACGGATGTCATCATCGCCTCGACTGTGCCGCGTGTGGTGTTCAATCTGCGCATTTTTGCGGATCGCTTCTTTGGGTGCCGCCCGCTGGTGGTTGGCAAGCCTGACTGTCTGTTACCTGTGCCCCCTCGTGTGGATGAGGGAACCGTACCCGGGCCTGACCGGCTGGCCAATGCAGTGGGCGCGTTTGACCGGCACGGCGGAAACGTGGTCGTGGTGGATTTTGGCACTGCAACGAACTTTGATGTGGTTGCAGCCGATGGGGCCTATGTCGGGGGAATTATTGCGCCCGGTGTGAACCTGAGCCTTGAAGCTCTGCATCAAGGGGCGGCCGCGCTTCCGCATATCGACATTACCCGACCGGATAAAGTGATCGGGACGAATACGGTTGGATGTATCCAATCTGGCGTGTATTGGGGCTATTCCGGCCTGATCGAAGGCCTGATCGCCCGGATCAAAAACGAATACGGAATGCCGATGAAAGTTGTCGGAACAGGAGGGCTAGCCCCTTTGTTCGATCAGGCCGACGTAGGGTTTGACGCAATCGAAGATGATCTGACGATGCACGGATTGACCGTGATCCATCGCTATAACAAGGATAATAGCTCCGCATGAGCAGTGAAAGATTGATCTACCTGCCGCTGGGTGGCGCGGGTGAAATTGGCATGAATGCCTATGTGTACGGTTATGGTAAACCGGGACAGGAGCGCCTGATCCTTGTCGATCTGGGCGTCACCTTTCCGGACATGGACACAACACCCGGTGTTGACCTGATTTATGCAGATATTTCTTGGTTGAAAGAGCGTGCGGATCAGCTGGACGGCGTCTTTATCACTCACGCGCATGAGGACCATGTTGGCGCGGTGGCGCATTGCTATGAAGCCTTGGGTGCCCCGATTTATGCCCGCGCGTTCACGGCCAACATTGCACGCCGCAAGATGGAAGAACACGCGCACCCAACCGAGGCGGTGACGACCGTATCTGCCTGGCCTGAACAGGTCTCGGTTGGTCCTTTCACAATTGGGTTTCTGCCTGTATCGCACTCGATCCCTGAAAGCGCGGCTTTGGTCATCGACACGCCTGCAGGACGAGTGGTGCATTCCGGTGACTTCAAGCTGGACGAGAATCCGGTCGTGGGCGAGGCTTTCGACCCAGACCTTTGGACCGAAGTGGCCAAACCCGGTGTCAAAGCCCTGATCTGCGACAGTACAAACGTGTTTTCGGCCCATCCCGGCCGTTCGGAATCCGAAGTTGGGCCGGAAATCACCAAACTGGTTGAAAACGCCGAAGGCATGGTCGTGGCGACCACGTTTGCCTCAAATGTTGCGCGGGTCAAAACACTGGCCGAAGCGGGTCAGCGGGCAGGGCGATCGGTTGTTCTGTTGGGCCGCGCCATGCGCCGGATGATCGAGGCCGCAACCGAAACTGGCATCCTGTCGGATTTCCCAAAGGTGATCAGCGCGGAAGAGGCGTTGGATCTTCCGCGTCAGAATCTGATGCTGATCGTAACCGGCAGCCAAGGCGAGCGCCGTGCCGCCAGCGCCCAGCTGGCCCGTGGTAAATACCGAGGTCTGGAACTGGCCGAGGGCGACCTGTTTCTGTTTTCTTCTAAAACCATTCCGGGCAATGAGCGGGGCGTGATCTTCATCATGAACCAGCTCAGCGAAAAGGGCGTGGATGTGGTGGATGACAGCTCGGGTCTTTATCACGTGTCAGGCCACGCCAACCGGCCTGATCTTGAGAAGGTCCATGCGCTGATTGACCCGCAGGTCATTATTCCCATGCACGGTGAACACCGTCACCTGCGCGAACATGTCAAACTTGCCGAGAATGGCGGCAGAACCGGTGTGCTGGCGGTGAATGGCACCATGCTGGATCTCAGTGGCAACGCCCCGGCTGTTGTCGACTATGTCGAAACCGGGCGCACATATCTGGACGGGTCGGTCAAGATCGGTGCGTTGGACGGCGTGGTGCGGGATCGTATCCGCATGGCATTGAACGGCCATGTCACGGTCACCGTGGTTTTGGACGAGGAAGACGAACCGCTGGGTGAACCTTGGTGCGATACCATGGGCCTGCCCGAGATCGGAACTTCGCGCGCGGCTGTGGTGGAGGTTCTGGAGGAGGACCTGAATCAATTCCTGATGCGGGCTGCGGCCAAAACCCTGCGCGACGACGACAAACTGGAAGACGAGATGCGCCGGATTGTTCGTCAGACCGCGAAAGCGGAAATCGGTAAGAAGCCCGAAGTGACGGTGGTTGTCAGCCGGATGCGGTGACCCGGTACCGTCAGTCGTGTTCCGGCATCGGGTAACCCCTGAGGCGCAGGAACAGGTTGGCTTCTTCGTCATTCTTGTAAAACGGAACGGACACTGGAGGCTCGGGGGATGTAACCCGGGCCGCTACTTCGGCAAGAACAACCTCGGTTATGAAGGGCAGGTCCAAATCTCGCGCGCGGTCCAGTTGCACCCATTGCAGGTGCGACAGCTCGTCTGAGGCGCGACTGAAATCGTCCAGATCACCTTGCAAGGCTTCCGCGTCGACCAAAAAGAACCGTGCGTCAAACCGGCGAGGGCGACCGGGTGGTGTCACCGCGCGGAAAACGAACTGCAATGCAGCTGCAGATGGCACGTATCCCATGTCGGAAAAGCTTTGCCAGTCGTCAGGTGCGTGCCCCGGCCATGCGCCCGGCTGGCCCAGAACAAGGCCCGTTTCCTCCCAGAGCTCGCGAATGGCAGCGGCGGCCAGCGCGTGTTGCAATCCGGACTCGGCCTGTTCAGCCAAACGGTCACGGCACAGATCGGGCAGCTTGGTCGCCAGGGGCACTGCTGAATCCGCCGGATCAACGGCACCGCCAGGGAACACAAACTTGTTCGGCATGAACACGGCTTTGGACCCGCGTTGCCCCATAAGGATCGATGGATTGGTCCATCTGTCCCGCAAAACGATGACAGTTGCGGCGTCACGGATGGCGGTCTTGTCTGCTGTCATGTCTACGCCACCTGGCCCGGCAGGTTCAATTCGATGTTCCGAAACCGTGCATACGGCGGGCCCACTGATACGCGACAACGGCGCCTTTCAAACGGGGCAGCAGGTACAGCGACAGAGCAACGCAACCGATTGAGAAACCGATGGCCATGGTCCAGGGGTCTGGCCGCCAATGGACGTAGGACACGTGCAGGGCAGGCGCCAGCAGGTGACCAACAAGTAGAATCGTCAGATAGGCTGGCCCGTCATCGGCGCGATGATGAAACAGCTCCTGCCCGCATTTCGCGCAGCTATCATTGACCTTGAGATAGCTGTGCAACAGCTTGCCTTCGCCACAGTTGGGGCATTTGCACCGAAACCCTTTAACAAGGGCGGGCCATGTTTCACGCTCTGTCTCGGTCGCGGTGTTGATCGTCTGATCCGTCATAATATAACTCGCGCATTAATCTTTGCCGGATAATGCGCCTGAACGGGCAGATTTGAAAGGGGGGTGCGTCGCTTTGCAACGCCCGATACCCAATGCGCAGAAATCGCTTCTGAATTCACTTTCAAAAAAATGCATTTTTCTGCGACGGAATTTTCGATGCCCCGCGTTTGAATTGGTATGAGCAGCGGCACTGGGGCCGCTTCAACACGGGAAAAACGAAATGAAAAACGCGACATTCATCACGGCTATTGTTTTGTCCGCAGTTGCTGTCACAGGCACATCGGTTCTGGCTGCCGGAAAAGGCGGACGCGAGCCTGTGTCCTTTCAGGAACTCGACGCCGATGGCGACGGTCAGGTGACACAGCAAGAGATGGAGGCCCACCGCACCGCGCGTTTCACGCAAGCGGATACCGACGGTGATGGCCAGCTGAGCCTTGACGAGATGCAAGCTGCTGCACAGAAAAAGGCAAGTGACCGCGTCGCCAAGATGTTCGAAAAAAATGATGCGAACAAAGACGGGTTTCTCAGCCAGGACGAGTTGCCGAAACCCCGCCGGGCTGACAAGATGTTTGATCGGATGGACGCTGATAACAGCGGCGGGATCTCGGAACAGGAATTTGCCGATGCCAAAGACAAGATGGGACGGCACCACAAGAAAAAGCATCAAAACTCGGACGCAGACGATAGCTGATGCAGGATGGAGGATCTGACCTCCTACCCACAAGACGCCTGCGGTGCGATGTGCAGCGCGGGCACCCTCAGCGACGATGAGTTGCTGGGGCGCTTCGCCGATGGCAATGCCGAAGCCGCACGGGTTCTTACTGACCGTCTGGGGCCACGGTGTTACTCGGTCGCGTTACGAATGTTGGGCAATCGGGCCGAGGCGGAAGATGTGACGCAAGAGGCGATGATGCGGCTGTGGCAAATGGCACCGGACTGGGTGTCGGGCCAAGCCAAAGTCTCGACCTGGCTGTACCGGGTGACTTTGAATCTGTGCGTGGACATACGGCGCAAGAAGACACCGGACAGGCTGTCGGATGTTCCTGAGCCCGAAGATGGTGAAGCCAGCGTAGTTGACCGGATGCAGGATGAGGCGCGCAAGGATGCGTTGCAGGTCGCTTTGGCCGAGTTGCCCGAACGGCAGCGGCAAGCAGTGGTGTTGCGCCATATTGAAGAGTTGCCCAACCCCGAAATTGCCGGGATCATGGGCATTTCCGTGGAAGCGGTTGAAAGCCTGACGGCGCGGGGCAAACGAAGTCTGGCCGCTATTCTGGCGGGACGGCGCGAAGAACTGGGGTATGACAATGGCGGATGACGATCTGGAACTGGATCATTTGTTTGCACAAGCGCGGCGACAACGGCCGGCTTTGCCAGACGATCTGGCCGTGCGCATCCAAACGGATGCAGAGGCGGTGCGCTTGGGCCGCATGAAACCCGCGCCACAACCGGGGCCTGCGTTGTGGGACAGGCTGGTGCGCAATCTGGGTGGCTGGCAGGGGTTGAGTGGCCTTGTTGCGGCCAGCGCGGCCGGTGTCTGGATCGGGTTTTCCGCGCCTGCCTTTTTGCCCGATCCCGCCAACCTGCTGACAACGCAAGAGACGGCCTTTCTTGTGGCCGACCTTGGCTATGACACGAGTTTTCTGGAGACCACGGAATGAACGCTGATTCCAAACCCAAACGCCGGTGGATGCCCATTGTCCTGGTTGTGTCTCTGGCTCTGAACCTGTTGATCATTGGCGTCGCTGTAGGAACTGTGTTGCGCCTGAAAGGGGGGGATCACGCCAAGGTGCCGCCGGGATTTGGCCCGGCCTTGTACCGGGCGTTGCCAAAAGACGACCGCAAGGCGATGCGGAGTGAATTGGGGGACTTGCACAAGAAAGGTTCTAAGGGCCGCACGCAGGATTTTGAGGCGATGAGCCAGGCATTGCGCGCCGTGCCTTTTGACCCGAATGCCGTCGAAACTCTGCTGCAACAGCAGGCGCAGGCCACGGCCAACCTGCAAGGGGCACTGCAAGCGCAATGGCTGATCCGCGTCACCGCCATGAGCGATGAGGAAAGGCAGGCCTATGCAGATCGATTGCAAGATGTCGTCAAGCGTGGCCCGCATAAACACAAGAAAAAGGACTGACCGGCGTCAGGCTGCGCTTTGCCGGATGCTCACCTGATTGCGTCCGGCTTTTTTCGCCGAATACAACGCTTTGTCAGCGGATTGAATCAGGGTCTCTACATGCGGAGTGAGGCTGTCCCGACCAGGGAACGCGTCCGGAGACATTTTTAGCCCGATACTGACTGTCACGTTGACCTCTGGTCCCTGTTCAGAAAGTTGAAACGGCGCGCTACAGATACTGCCGCAGAGAGTTTCAGCGAGCCGCACCGCTTGTTTGGGTGACACATCCGGCACTCCAATCATGAACTCCTCTCCACCTATGCGGGCGACAAACCCCCTTGGACCAAGAGCGCTGCGCAAGCGCTCTGCGGCCTGCGTAAGAACGTGATCCCCGCTGGCGTGACCGTGGTCGTCATTAATCGTCTTGAAGTGATCGAGGTCAGCCAGCATGACCGCAAAGCCGCGTTTGGTTCGAGCGGATTCACGTGCGATCTGGTCCAGCGCGCGCATGGCAAACCGGCGATTGTGCAGCCCCGTCAGCGGGTCGACCCAGGAATCGGCAAGCCCCTTTTTTAGCGATATTCGCATGTGGTCCAGACGGGCCTTGCGCGCGATCTGGTTGTCCAATCGAAGCTGGATTTCCTGCGCACAGAACCCACCCAGGCACACGGCATCCGCACCCCGATCCAAGGCTTCGGATGCCTGAACAGCGTCGTTGTCTTTTAGCACTCCGATCAAGACGGTATTACGCGTGACACCCCGCGATCTGAGATCCGCCAGAATATTCAGATCGGAAGGATGCGGGCCCAGTTCGACCACGATAGCATCTGGGACAGCTCCGGACAGGAAGCCTTGAAGGTTCGACTGCAAGTGCCAGGACAATGTGTGTTTGCGCTGATCGCTCAACGCCTTTTGCCACAGCACGCCAGTTTGCACGGCGTGTGTCAGAACACTCACCTTTGCGGATTTGGGCGGGCGGATAATCGCTGGTGCGGGCTCACCGAACCCAATGGGTTGCGCGCCAGTGCCAACCTGCAGGTCCTGTCTGATTGCGTGTGCGCGCAGCAAGCTTCGGATACGCGCCAGCAGCAAGGCATCCTTGAAGGGATGGGTCAATACATCGTCCAGCCCATCTTTCAGGGCACGCAACCGTGCGTCCCTGTCGTTTTGCGCGGCAATTGCAACAACCGGCACATCCTCCAGCCCGGGAACTGTTGCTATGACCTTTTTGACATCCGCAGCCGTTCCGTCCGGCAAGGTCTGCGCTGTCAGTACCAGATCAGGTTGCGTTCGACGCACAAGCGACAGCAATCCATCTATTTTTTCCCCCTGTACCACGTGGTACCAAGCCGCAGTCAGTTGAACTTTCAACATGATGCGATTGGTTGATACCCCGTCGAGGACAAGGATGGTTCCCTGCACAGACATAGTCGTTCACCGTTGATTGCATGCGTGAACAAAGTGTTTATGAGTCTGGTTAACAAACCCTTTCCATGACTGGATCTGAGCACAGTTTATGCCAATATCATCTGATTCCGCGGAAACACTCGCCCTGACGGCTCTGGGCTGGCTGGTTGGAAATGACGAGCTTTTGCCGGTGTTTCTGGGTTCGACGGGTGCATCAATCGAAGATGTGCGCGATCGCGCCGGGGACCCGGATTTTCTGGCGTCGGTAATGGACTTTCTGGTGCTTGACGATTCGTGGGTCATGGCGTTTTGTGACGCCAATGCGATCGCCTATGATCTGCCTGCCCAGGCAAGAGCGGTTTTATCCGGCGGCGCTGACATTCATTGGACCTGAAATCCTCTTCCGCTGGAGCACCTGATGCCGATAGATGCAATCGTCTTCGATAAAGATGGCACGCTGTTTGATTTTGCCAACACATGGGGTGGCTTTGGCCGCAGTTTACTGCTGCGCTTGACAGATGGTGACAAAGAACGAGCCGCCGGGCTTGGGCGCCTTATCGGTTATGATCTTGAGCAAGAGCGATATGCCGAAGACAGTATCGTGATCGCCGCGACTGTCGAAGAAATCGCCGATGTGTTGGCTGCACATGTGGATACCATGACCGTTCAAGAGATCGTGGATGTGATGAATGCCGAAGCCGCCGCAGCCCCTCAGTCCCCGGCTGTTCCGCTGGTCCCGTTTCTAGAGGGCTTGCATAAGGCAGGGCTGAAGCTGGGGGTTGCAACCAATGACAGTGAACATCCTGCGATGCAGCATCTGGAATCGGCAGGGATCAGCGAACATTTCGATTTCATAGCTGGATATGACAGCGGCCATGGATTTAAGCCGGGGCCCGGACAGCTATTGGCCTTTGCTGCGCATGTCGGCGTTGACCCTTCGCGGGTTGCGATGGTGGGGGACAGCCTCCATGACCTGCAAGCAGGGCGTGCCGCGGGGATGACAACCATAGGGGTTTTGACAGGTCTGGCCGAGGCAGAAGTGCTGGCCCCAATGGCAGATGTGGTCTTGCCGGACATTGGACATATACCCGAATGGCTAGTGAAAAACCAATTGGGTTAAGCTGGCAATCGACCATCTGAGATAAAAAACCGACATTTCCTGTCGCAGACGGAGCGGCGAGAATCGTGTCTCATGGGCTTGCTTGTTTAACGCAGGAACGGAGGCAACGATGGGCGAGACACCAACACGCAAGCGTCGCGGCGGAGGACGCGCAGGGGCTGCCGCACGCAGAGGAAGTGCGGTGATTGACCAGATGCCTTGGAACCCGCCGGTCAATATCGACCGTCCGACAGAACCGTTGGACCAGGCCGGGATCGAAGCGATCCATGAAGGGGCCATGCGTATCCTTGAAGAGATCGGGATCGAATTTTACAACGAAGAGGCAATAGGCATCCTGCGTAAGGCGGGTTGCACCATCGAAGGTGACAATGTGCGCATGGGGCGCGACTTTGTCATGGAGATGATTGCGAAAGCCCCGAGTCAATTTTCCATCACGCCACGTAATCCGGATCGCAAGATCGAGATCGGTGGAAAGAACATGCTGTTCGGCAATGTCTCGTCGCCGCCGAATTATTGGGACATGGAAATCGGAAAGAAGGTGCCCGGAAACCGCGAGATGTGCCGGAATCTTCTGAAACTGACGCAGTACTTCAACTGCATCCATTTCGCGGGTGGATACCCGGTTGAACCAGTCGATATCCACGCCAGCATACGGCATCTGGACGTGCTTTATGACAAGCTGACGCTGACCGACAAAGCCATGCATGCCTATTCTTTGGGTAAGGAACGTGTCGAGGACGTGATGGAAATGGTGCGCATCGCTGGCGGCCTGAGCCACGAAGAGTTCGAGGCCACCCCGCGCGTGTACACCAACATCAACTCGACTTCGCCGCTAAAGCATGATCATCCGATGATCGATGGCTGCCTTCGGCTGGCACGGCGCGGGCAGGCGATTGTGGTGACACCCTTTACTCTGGCCGGGGCGATGGCACCGGTGACAATGGCAGGTGCTGTGGCCCAGTCATTGGCCGAAGCGCTGTGTGCGATCGCCTTGTTCCAATATGTGCGCCCGGGGATTCCCTGCGTCATCGGAACTTTTACGTCGAATGTGGATATGAAATCCGGCGCGCCGGCTTTTGGAACACCAGAGTACATGCGCTCGACCCAGATGACCGGACAGATGGCGCGCTTCTATGGCTTGCCGATGCGGTCTTCGGGCGTTTGTGCCGCAAACGTGCCCGATGGACAGTCTATTTGGGAAACCTCGAACTCGCTTTGGGCGTCCGTTCAATCGGGCACCAATATGGTCTATCATGCGGCTGGATGGCTGGAAGGCGGCCTGATAGCAAGCCCGGAAAAGTTCATCATGGATTGTGAAATCCTGCAACAAATTCAACGCTATATGAACCCAGAATTGACGGCTACCGGTCCCGACGAGATCGCGCTTGATGCGATCCGCGCAGTTGGCAATGACGGTCATTTCTTCGGCATTCAGCACACGCAGGACCGTTATACCACTGCATTCTATCAACCCTTTCTGAGTGATTGGAAAAACTATGAAGGGTGGGAGGTCGCTGGCGGCATCTGGACGGCTGAACGCGCCCATCACATGTTCAAGGAGATCATCTCGAGCTTTGAGGCACCGCCGATGGATGAAGCCATTCGCGAGGAATTGGCTGCCTTTGTTGAGCGTCGCAAAGCTGAGGGCGGCGCGCCGACAGATTTCTGATCAGGCAGCAAGTGTCGAAGTGATACCCGATTGAATTCGCTACAACTTAGGGTGGATTTTGGCTATTTGTTAAGACTTTTCAGCCCAGAGTGCAGGGAACACCAAATTGGGGTTTCCAATGCATGGTCTGATCAATCGGGCGATACAGTCTTTTGTCTGCGCAACCTATGGGCAACCCTATTGGGTGCGCGTGGCCGAGGCTGCGCAGCTTGGATTTGTCGAATTCGAAGCCATGCTTGTCTATGACGATGACGTAACGGCTAGAGTATTGGACGCGCTCAGCGGTGAACTGAACCGACCTAGGGCGGAAATTCTTGAGGATGTGGGGACTTACCTTGTGTCCCACCCGAATATGGAAGGGTTGCGCCGTCTGCTTAGATTTGGTGGCGTCAGTTATGTGGAGTTTCTTCATTCCCTTGACGATCTGGCTGACTGGGTGCGGTTGGCAGTGTCCGATTTGACCCTACCGGCCCTTGAATTGAGAGAGCTTTCGACAACAGAATACCAACTGTTTTGCTTCCCGGGTTTGTCTGGTTATTCCAGCGTGATGGTCGGTGTTCTGCGTGCCATGGCCGACGACTACGGGGCGTTGGTTATGTTGTCTCATGAGGGACAACAGCAAGACAGCGAAGTCATTTCCATAATGCTGGTTGAAAGCGCTTTTGCAGAAGGGCGGCATTTTGATTTGGGGGCTCGGACCGGATGACAGATCCTCGCGAGCTTGTCAGTCTGCTGGAAACGCTTTGCCCGATGTTTCTGTTGGTGGACCAAAACGGGTGTATTCAACAAGCCGGTCCAACCCTGCAAAAACTGAGACCAGA
This sequence comes from Ruegeria sp. HKCCD7303, assembly GCF_013111185.1. Taxonomy (GTDB): domain Bacteria; phylum Pseudomonadota; class Alphaproteobacteria; order Rhodobacterales; family Rhodobacteraceae; genus Ruegeria. The sequence continues at coordinate 320,767 of NZ_WVRE01000004.1, forward strand.
CTTGCAGCTGGTGGGCCAAGGGTTTCTGGACGTTTTTGAACTGATCCGTCCCAGAACAGTCACAACCATTCCGGCATTGATGTCGATGGCCAGGGCGAAACTTCACCTGAAATTCCATGATGAGCCCCGAACTGCTCTCAAGGGGTTGGTCGCCCCATTGCCGCATTCTGGTGGCGCTGTCATCAACCTGTCATTCGGAATTTCAATTCTGGATGCGGTGCGGGACTACGCGCTGACAAGTGCGGATTTCTCAGGTACCGACCTTGCGATTGAATTACTTTATCTGGTCGAGGCCAAATCTGCCGCAATGGAGGCGTCGAGGTCGCTAAACCTGAGGCTTCAAGGCGCTATGCTGGCGGCTGAAGAGCAGGCTTACACCGACACACTAACCGGATTAAAAAACCGTAGGGCCATGGATCACGTGCTGGCACATATGATCTCTGCAAATTCGGCTTTTGCTCTGATGCATCTGGATCTTGATTTCTTCAAATCCGTGAATGACAGGCTGGGCCATGCGGCAGGTGATTTTGTCTTGCAGCAAGCGGCCCGCATCATGCTTGAGGAAACGCGCGATGACGATACGGTTGCCCGTGTCGGAGGAGACGAATTTGTTATCGTTTTCAAAGGCCTGACGCGGGAAGACACGTTGGAGGCAATTGCAGGCCGCCTCATCCAGCGTTTGAACGAACCGATGCTTTTTCAAAACCAGAAATGCAGTGTGTCGGCCAGTATTGGCACAGCTTTGTCCACTCAGTTCCAAGTGCTTAAAGCGGCGGATATTCTGCATGCCGCTGATTTAGCGTTGTACCAAGCGAAACGCGACGGTCGGTCCTGTCATCGTTTGTATTCGACACTGACCAACGCGCGACCCTGAGCGTTAGACTGACGCGAACGCCTCAGTCACCTTCTTTGCAATTTGGTGCTGGATGGGTGCAAGCTCCCCGACGACGGGCATAACGGTTCCGTTAAACTTGGCGCGCGCCAGCTCATCGGGGACGTCCTCTAGGACATGCCCGCCGGTACAGGCAAAGAACGGCAGGCAAATCGCCTGATCTGACGCATCGTGTGCTGCCTCGGCAATCGAGGGCGCTTCTTCGACAAAACCAACGCGGATGGATTGGAAGGCAACTTGCGTGCCAAGCTGTCTTGCAAATTCGTTGGCCACCGCCGAAGGGTTGCGGCTGCGGCCTGACCCGTGCGCCGCGATCACCAGGTCAGTTGTCGAAGCTTTCCAATTCCGTTCCCGCAGTTTTGCATGCAACGCCTGCGCAGTAAGCGTGGGCAGATCCGGATCAATGCCCAAAGGGTCAAGAATTCGCGCGGCGTGGTCCCCGACCCGTTTCGGCAAGGCACTGGTCACAAACCAACCCTTTGCCATGAAAAGCGGATAGATCACTGTGTTTTCGGGTAGGCCGTCCAGTTGCGCCTCTAGCGCGCCGGGTTTAGCAAGTGTTGCCGAATGCACGGTCACAGAGCTTGTCAACGCGTCGACCTTGGCTGCAAAAGCAGCCAGTGCCGCTTCTGCCGGATCCGGTTCGGAAGGCTGGCCATGGGCGACAATAATGGCGTGTGACATTCGGTACTCCCGCTGTTTTCTGCGATAAGTGTTACGGCACGACCTGAAGTCAACACCACAGTTAACCCAGAAGGGTCAGCCAAAGCCAGACGGTCAGAATGGACGTCGCTGTTCCGATCAGGACGGATGAAGCGGCAACACGTTTGGCGCGGCCATACATATTGGCAAAGATATAGGCGTTAAAGCCCGGCGCCATTGCAGCATTCAACACACCCGATCGGAACAGATCCTGTGGGAGGCCAGTAGATGCTCCGAATAACCACACTAGGCTGGGGTGGACCATCAGCGAGATGCAGCAAACGAAACCAATGGTACGCAGATCGCCTTCCGGTTTGTATTTGACCAAGACCCCGCCCAAAGCAAACAACGCGCCCGGTAAAGCCGCGCGGGTGACAAGCCCAAGGGCTTCGTCGACCACCGCAGGGATGACCAAACCTGTCAGGTTGACCAGGAAACCAAGCGCAATTCCCAGGATCAATGCGTTCTTGAACATTGCGGACAGAACCGAGCGTGCCATATGTACACCGCCGTTGCCGCGATTGCGCACGACCTCCATCACCGTGATCCCAACGCCGTAACAAAACGGAGAATGGAAGGCGATAATCGCGTAGTTGCCTGTCAGGTTCTCGGGGCCATAGGCACGCTCGGTAATCGGCAGGCCCAGCAGGACCGAGTTGGAGAACAAGCAACAAAAGCCAATGGCGACGCAGTCTTCCCAGTCTCGGCCAAAAATGATCCGTGCTCCAAAGAGGCCCACGGTGAAGCACAACGCTGCAGCGGAATAGAAACTCGCCAGCAGCCGGGGGTCGAAACTGGCGCTAAGGTCCAGGTGTGCGATGGCCAGAAAAAGCAGGCAGGGGATCGCAAAGCCTTGGGTGAATTTCATCAACCCATCGACATGCTCTTGTTTGAAATAGCCTGTCCGAGTTGCCGTGTACCCGGCACCGATCACCAGAAAGACCGGAAGAATGACATCGATCAGGCTCTGAAGCATATGGCCCCCATGCGGCGCGCGTATTGCGGTATTGCGATGGCGCGGGGCAGGGGTCTAGTGCGCCTGATGGATCACCATCCCATCAAAAGCGGGGGTGATGTAGTCCGGAGTTTCAGCGTCAACCGTGGCATAGTCGAGGTCGATATGCATGTTGGTTAGCACCGCGCGTTTCGGTTGCAGCTTGTCGATCCAACCCAGTGTCTTTTCCAGATGCGCGTGGGTCGGGTGCGGGGAGCGGCGAAGGGCGTCGATGATCAGGCAGTCCAGCCCTTCCATCTCGGGCCAGGCGTCGTCGTAAATCTCTGCGACATCCGGCAGATAGGCAAGCTGGCCGATGCGGAAGCCAAGAGAGTCGATCGAACCGTGGTTCACTTTGAACGGGCGCAGTGAAATGGGTCCTCCGGGACCATCGATGTCGAACGGGCCATCAATGGATTTGAGGTCCAGGATCGGAGGATAAGGGGATCCTTCGGGCTGAATGAAGGCGTATCCGAAACGGCCCAGCAACGCGTTCTGTGTGTCACCGTCTGCCCAGACCGGCACGCGCGTTTTCATATTGAACACGATCATGCGCAAGTCGTCGATCCCGTGCACATGGTCCGCGTGTGAATGGGTATAGACCACACCGTCCAACCGCCCGGTGCCCGTGTCCAGCAACTGACTGCGCATATCCGGCGTGGTATCGACCAGAACCGAGGTCGTTCCATCCGGACCCTCGCGTTCAATCAGCAGCGAGCAGCGGCGGCGCACGTTTTTCGGATTCTCGGGATCACAATCACCCCATTGTCCGCCCAGCCGTGGAACGCCGCCCGAGGAACCGCAGCCCAGAATAGTAAAGCGCGTCCCGGTCATGCAGCGGCCTTATACAGCGCGGCCTTGGTGAACAAGCGGTCAAAATTGGCCTGTGTCTGAGCTGCAAAAGCGGCATAGTCCATGCCGAAAACCTCAGCCCCTTTCCGGGCAGTGTGGGCGGTGTAGGCGGGTTCGTTACGTTTGCCGCGATAGGGTGGGGGGGCCAGATAGGGCGCGTCTGTTTCCACCAGAATGCGGTCTACCGGTGCAGTTGCGAAAATATCGCGCAACTCCTGGCTTTTGGGGAAGGCGGTGATGCCGGACATGGACAGGTAAAAGCCCAGATCCAGCGCGGCCTTGGCCAATTCGGCAGAAGAAGAGAAACAGTGCATAACGCAGGAATAGGGTGCGTTGCGATACTCCTCTGCCAGAATTCGGGCCATGTCATCATCCGCTGCGCGGGCGTGAATGATCAGGGGCAGGCCAGTGCGCTGGGCCGCTTCGATATGGATGCGCAAGGATTGTTTCTGCACTTCCGCACTGTCAGCGGTATAGTGGTAGTCCAGACCAGACTCTCCAATACCGACGAATTTCGGATGCTGGGCCAAGGCAACCAGTTCGTCGACCGACGCTATCGGCTCATCCGCCGCACTCATCGGGTGCGTGCCTGCGGCATAGAAGACGGGCGCAAAGGCCTCGGCAATCGCGCGTACGCTGGGTTCGTTGCGTAGCTTGGTGCAAATCGTGACCATACGGGTCACGCCAGCCTCGGCTGCGCGCGTGATGATCTCGTCCAACTGGCCGTCGAAATCCGGGAAGTCCAGATGGCAGTGGCTGTCGGTAATCTGGGGGGTGTCGCTCATCTGTTCTGACCGGCGGTTTCCTGTATCTTGAACACCGTATCTAGGACCAGAGCGGCAGGGTCAAGGTTCACCGCCTGACCATGCCGTGCGCGTGCTGTGATTGTCGCGGCGACTTCTGCCCAGCGGCGGGCTTGATCGGGGGAAGCCGAAAGACGCATCAGCGTTTCACCTTCGTTTGGGGCCGCTTCGGGTACGGGTGGTGTGCCGGTCGCCCCAGTTAGGGCCAGCCGTGACAAGGCGACGTCGATTAGCGTTAGCAACAACTCGAAACGATCAGCGGCACCGCGTTGTGCTGCGGCTTCGGCCAACGCCAGTGCGCGTTGCCGGTCCATACGGGGCAGGGTACCCAGAATGGCGACCAGCTCGGCATAAATGTCCAGACCGCCAAGATTGATTAACCGCACAGCATCCCCAACTGATCCTGCCGCAAGTGCGGCCAGGTGTTCAGTCTGGGCGGGAACTTCTGTTCCGGTTTGCGACAGGGCGGTTTGCATGTCCTGCGGACTCAGTGGGCCAAGGCGCAGCGTGCGGCAGCGCGACCGGATGGTTGGCAGCAGGCGCGAAGGTTGGTGCGATACGAGCAAAAGTGTGGTGCGCGCAGGCGGCTCTTCCAGCATCTTCAACAGCGCGTTGGCAGCACTGACGTTCATTTCATCCGCAGAGTCGACGATGACCACGCGGCGGCCTCCATCGGCAGAAGACAGACCAAAGAATTTTCCTAGCTTGCGGACATCATCCACGACAATCTCGCCGCGTAATCGCCCCTGCTCGTTGAGTGACCGGGTGATAGTGGCCAGCCCGGGCTCAGCCCCGGACTGTATTCGGTGCGCCACGGGGTGATCGGGATCAATGCCGAGCGTTTCGGGCGGAGGAGGTGCTCCGAACAAGCCGCCGTCATCTGCCGGGGGTGTGGCCAGCAAAAATCGCGCGATCCGCCACGCCAGCGTTGCTTTGCCGACGCCGCGCGGCCCGGTCAGCAACCAACCGTGATGCAGCCTGTCGGAATTGTAGGCCGTCAGAAACGCCTGTTCGGCTGCGTCCTGGCCAAAAAGCCGCGCGGTTTCGCGCGGATGCGGTGCACCCGGCACCTGATCCGGGGAAGGGGTGTCGTCACTCATCGTTTACCGCAAAGCTGCTTGAACGATATCTGTCACATCCTGCGCTACGCTGTCCACGTCTCTGTTGCCATCTACAACGCGAAACCGGTCCGAGAATTCGTCAGCCAGCGCCAAAAAGCCTGCGCGCATTTTCTTTTGCAGATCGGGGCCGAAATCTTCAAACCGCTCTTCGGTGCCTTGCCTGCCTTTAGCGCGCGACAAGCCCGTTTCCGGATCCATATCGATCAGCAGCGTCATATCCGGCTCGCGCCCGATCATCAGGTTGTGCAATTGGTCTACCAGACTGCGCAGGTCGCCGCGTGACAAGCCCTGATACATGCGCGTGCTGTCTGCGAAACGGTCGCAGATCACTACCTTCCCCGCCGCAAGGGCGGGTTCGATGGTACGCTCCAGGTGGTCACGGCGGGCCGCAGTGAACAACAGCAACTCTGTCTCGGCCGACCACCGATCCGGATCGCCCTCCAAAACAAGCCGGCGAATTTCCTCGGCCCCCGGAGAGCCGCCGGGTTCGCGCGTCAACACGACTTCATGGCCCTGCAGGCGTAATTGATCCGCCAGCATCCGCGCTTGGGTCGACTTGCCTGATCCGTCAATGCCTTCGAAGGTCAGAAATAACCCCGTTTTCGTCACATCGACTCCAGCGGGTTGTTGATCACGTCTTTCAATACGATGCCGCCAACCGTCAACATCCGCACGACAAAGCCGCCAACAGCTACGTCCTCAGCAGCCACCAGCGGGCGTCGGATTTCAGGCAGCCCTTCGGGCTTGATCACCAGTTCAGCCAGTTGCTGTCCTTTTTGGACTGGCGCGTTGATTGGGCCGTCATACACAACTTCGGCCTCGACATTTTGGGTGCCCAGAACCGGGAAGAGCACGTTCAGATCACCTTCGGCCACAAGCCCGACGGTCTTTTTCTCACCCATCCACAGTTGGGCTTCGGCTATCGGCGTTTCCGCGTTGGCAACTGTCCTCTCGACAAAATTTCGAAACGACCAGTTAACCACGGCCTCAGCCTCCTCTGCACGCTGGCCGGTGGTGTCGAGGCCGGTTAGCACGAAGATAACGCGCCGATCACCCTGTTTGGCAGAACCGACAAGGCCATAGCCGGCCTCTTGCGTGTGGCCGGTTTTCAAACCATCCGCGCCGATATCCAGCTTCAGCAGCGGGTTGCGATTGCGGGCATTTGACGGCGCGCGGCCGTCGAATTCAAAAACTTCCTCGGCGAAAAGAGGGTAATATTCGGGGAAGTCCGAAATCAAGCGATCCGCAAGAACGGCCAGATCATGCACTGACATCATATGACCGGCGGCAGGCCAGCCGTTTGAGTTGGCAAAATTGGAATTGTTCATGCCCATCTGCTGCGCGCGTTGGGTCATGTACCGCGCAAACCCGGCCTCGGTTCCGTCGGGGCTAAGTGCTTCGGCGATAACGACGCAGGCATCGTTGCCCGACAAAACGATGATGCCGCGCAGCAGGTCTTCGACCGTGACCCGATCCTGAGTGTTCAGGAACATGGTCGAGCCGCCATAGCTCATCGCGTGTTCAGACACAGGCAGGGTTTCGTTTAGCGTCAAGCGCCCGTCCCGCAGGGCTTCAAACGCCACATAGAGCGTCATCAGCTTAGACATCGACGCGGGCGGCAGGGGCTGGTCGGCGTCTTTTGACAGAAGAACAGTGCCGGTGGTCTGATCAATCACATAAGCCGCGCGGGCTGTAGTATCAAAAGCGTGTGCGGGCAGGCCCATGAGGGCAATCCCCATGGCCAGAACGGATGTGCGCATCGAGGCTAACATGCTGCGTCTCCCTGTTTCAGTCGGATACGGTGAACGCGTCTTTGAAGCCAAGGTCTTTTACGTCCTTCTGAATGGCTTTGCGTTCGGCCCGGGTTGCGGCAGGTCCAACCAGCACCCGCCAGACGGTGTTATTTGCTGTTTTCAGTTCCCGAACAACTGCGGACATGCCGTTCCTGCGCACTTTTTGAGCAGCGGAGTTCGCGTTCTCCTCGACGCTGAAGGTTCCAATCTGAACAAATGGTTTGCTCAGTTGTGTAGTCGCGGTTGTGGTGGCTGCCGCTGCTGCTGGGGTCGCTTCGGTCGCATCAATAGCGGCGGCTGCGCCATCAATCGGATCCAGTGGTGTTTCAGTTATCGCGGCTGGATCTTTCTTTTGCCACCATTTCCGCTTGGCGGGTTTCTCTGCCGGGGCTTCGACCGGCGCATCCGACAAGGCCGGAGAGGACACAGAAGCTGCAGCTTCGGCTGTTACTTCTGCGCCATCCGTGGCTGCATCCGCCGCTGCCACAGCGGTTCCCGCAGCGGCTGCGGCTGGTGCTTTCTTCTGCCACCATTTCCGTTTGGCAGGTTTCTCAGCCGGGGTTTCTGTCTGTTCACTCGCTGATGTTGAAGCCTCAGCGGAGTCGCTGGTGGTATCTGCGTCTGCTGCGGCGTCATCTTCTGTGCCGGCGGCACTCGCGACAACAGCCGTTGTACCTGCCGCGGCCACAGCGGTTTCTTTCTTCTGCCACCACTTGCGTTTGGCAGGCTTTTCAGGATCACCTGTGCTTTGGCCATCGGTTGCCGTATCGGCCGAGGCTGTGACGGTTTCTTCTGCGGAATCTTCGGCCTGTGGGGTCTCGTCAGCTGGGGGTTCTTCTATCTTTTCACGACGCAACGCCACAACACTAAGTTTTGTGGGGGCACCGGCCAACAATCCAAGCTGTTCAGCTGCCGCGGACGAAACCTGAAGCGCCGGGCCAGGCAAGTTGCGTTCGCGACGGAACAGGGCTCCAGTTACCGATTTGTTGTTGGCCGTGTTTTTGATCACCACGCGCTCGGGTTGGGTCACGTCTGGATGCGCAACCCAAATCCCACCCAGCGAGGGCCGCCCGTCCCAAAGCCCCGCTTCGGTCACACCGAACACGTTGGGCGCTTCGACATCGCGTTGCGACTCACTGGTCGTTTGGGGAAAAAGCTCGATTTTGCTCTCATTCTCGTCGGGCTTTTCCGCTGTTTCCGCGGTTCCCAAGGCCTCTTCACATCCGGCCAAAATCGTTAAAGATAACGCTAGAAACGCCAGCCTCTTGGGCCCCGGGCGTGTCTCGATCGCTCGCTTCATCTGCTTATCCCTTGCCTGAAGGGGTTTCGTTTTCCGAACCCCGCTGCCGATCTGCTGGTTCTGGATGCCAGCCTGTTGCGGTCTTTCACGCCGATCATAACGTGGCTGAAGTGTCATGGAAAGACCGCTGAAAAGTCTTCGGCAAGATTTCCCGTTTTCGACTTGCCTCTGATCAAACTTGGCCTTAGACCCTGCCTTCAACGGGGAGGTGGCAGAGTGGTCGAATGCGGCGGTCTTGAAAACCGTTGGGCGTGAGAGCGTCCCCAGGGTTCGAATCCCTGTCTCCCCGCCACTCATACCTGTCTCACTTCAGTTGTATTTTCTGATCCGGAATTGTTACGCAATTCCCGCGCGTTGGCGCATGCGCTTTCAATCAGAGACGAAGCAAACCGTACATTCAGAGGACAATTCAGGCGCGAGTCTCAGTGTCGCATTTTAGCGGGGTCGCTTTGGGCTGGATTTCCCTGATAACCTGCAATTTACAGGGAATATTCGCAAACCGGGACTGACTTCCGTCATTTCTTCTATCAGAACTGTATGTTTCTCAGAGGTTTATGTTGCAAATTCCCTAAAAGGTGGAACAGGGAATTTCCTCGTGCGAACAGGGAATTGTTCCGCCGGATCAGGGAGGGCGAAGTCTGTATCAGGGACGCAGGAGCTGGAGATGTCAGAAGCCGAACAGGCGTTCCTGTTCGGACCATTCAAGTGGGTGGGTCACGCTGACCAGACGCTTGAGTGTGAGTTCGGGCGGCTGGCTCCCGTCGAGAATCGCCGTTTGAATCTTTGGTGAGAGAAAGGCGAGCTGAGCACGGGTGCGGATGAAGGCGTCAGGGACGCTTTCGCGGCGGGCAATCTCCATCAGTTGAACTCCGGCCTTCAGATCACGGGCCCAGCCATGGGCGCGGATCAGCATGGACCGGAGGTGGGGATCAGGTTGGGGTGCCATGTCTCCGGCGATGACCTTGGCCTCGACGCCGCGGCGGCACAGATCGAAAGATGCGGTGACGTGGGTGAGATCCGGGTGCAGATGATCGGCCGCGATGCCAAGTGCGCTTGCCAGAGTTTTGGGGTTAAATTCGAGGTCGATCTGTCCTCGTGCAAGTTTGCCTTTGGCCAGAAGAGCAGCGCCGATCTGACAGCCATGGCCTAGAAGCCGGGTTACTAAATCCGCAACTGAAGTCTGAACTGCCTCGGCTGACCCGGCCTCCGGCTGCGCCAGTACTTGGTGCGCCGCGGCGGCGTCTTGCAAATGTCTGACGATGACATCAATGACCGCGTTTTCCAGCGCTGGGCCGGGCAGTCGCCAGCCAGAGATATCCTTGCCGCCTGAGATCAGTCGATTGGAGATATAGTAGCGCAACCGTCGGCCTTTGCGCGTGGTGTGGGTCGGCGTCAACCGATCACCAGTTTCGTCATACAGCAGACCGGTGAGCCAGGCCCCGGGGTCAGTGGAGTGTTGGCGCGCATCGGAGTCGCCGCGTGCCCGCGAGCGGTTGGAGGCCTGTCGCATTTTTTCCTGCACCCGGTCCCAGATGTCCTGATCGATGATCGCCGGATGTTGTCCGTCCCAGATCTTATCCTTGTGGCGGATTTTTCCGAGATAGACCGGATTGCGCAGCAGGTAATAGATTTGACCCCGTGACAGCGGACAATCCCCCTTCACACTGCCATCTGTCCGAACAACCCGTTTTGACCGCAGGTCTTCTGCCGTTGCCCGTTCTTCTACTTTGCGCAGGCAACCAAGCTCGTCATAAAGCCCAAAGAGATGCCGGACCGTTCTGGCCTCCTCTTCATTCACCACCAGCGTTCTTGCCTTCGGATCGGGGTGGCGATCATAGCCCAGAGGCAGGTTGCCACCCATCCAAAGCCCCTTCTTCTTCGACGCTGCAATCTTGTCGCGAATACGTTCGGCGGTGACTTCCCGTTCAAACTGAGCAAAGGACAACAGCACATTCAGCGTTAACCGGCCCATGGAAGATGAGGTATTGAAGGCCTGCGTGACGGACACAAAAGAACAGTTTGCCTGTTCCAGCCGGTCGACCAGCTTAGAGAAGTCGGCAAGCGACCGGGTCAGCCGGTCAATCTTGTAGACCACCACCATGTCAATACGCCCGGCATCGATCTCTTCAAGAAGGCGCTGAAGGGCGGGTCGCTCTAGGGTGCCGCCCGACAGGCCACCGTCATCGTAGCGCCCGGACAACAGGGTCCAGCCTTCATGTCGCTGGCTTGCGACATAGGCCGCGCAGGCCTCATATTGCGCATCCAGCGAATTGAAGTCCTGATCCAGACCATCTTCTGAGGACTTGCGCGTGTAGATGGCGCATCGGATTTTACGGCGCGGGCTCATTTGGCCGCCTTGCCGGTGAGCCCAAAGAAACGCGGCCCTGACCAATGCGCGCCGGTAATCTCTCGGGCGATGGCCGAGAGTGAGCGATAGGACCGACCGTTCCAAGTGAAGCCGTCTTCTGTAACGTCGACTACATGGGTCACACTATTCCACTCGCGTAGCAGGCGCCCGCCGGGTTTTAGGGCAGGGCATGTAGGCCGGGGTTTCTTCCCAGAGCCCTTTTCCAGCGTGGCTTTGACCTGGCGGGGTAGCCTGCCATGACGGCGGGACTGCATCTCAAAGGCGATAAAGCGGCGCAGAAAGGGTTGGCTGAGCATGGCGGGGGCGGGTTGATCAAACAGTTGCTGCCAAAGCGTGACCAGATCCGATCGACCCATGGCGGCGAGATCGGCGACATCGCTCGTCTTGGTCATGACGCTTCTCCAGTTCCCGCCGCCAGATGATATGTGGATGGTCCATTTGGTTTGTCGGATGTCCGCCGTTCAATTGTGACGCCTTTTTTCCGCAGACCGCTTAGAGCTGCTCGGACCGAATGAGGCTGCCATCCCGTTGCTTTGCAGAGCGCCTCAAGGCTGGCGCCGCTCGGGCGGCGCAACAAGTGTTGCACTTTGTCAATTTTGGTTTGCTTCCGCTTGGACATGTATTGTCTCCTCTGATTTGGGGCTGGCTAGATGCCGAACCCCGGTACCGAGGAGCGCCCGAATGGCTCGGGCGTGGGTTCAGTGATGCGTGGTTGACGGCAACAGTCCAGCTCTTTCTGAAGCGATTACTTGAGGCGTGTGTTTTGAAGGGCGTTGCTGGCGTACCCCCGATTATTCGTCAACAATCTTAATTGGTTACTTTTAGTTTGGGGGGTTGCGTCTCGTATTGATGGCACCTACATTCGACCTAATCGCCCGGACTATCAGGGCGGGAAACTGCTCCCGCAGGCAGCACTCATTGGAAACACAGGTTTCCGCAGAGAGCATTCAAAGGAGCAACGTCTCGGATCGATTGGTCCGGGGAGTTGCGATTTGTGCTCTCTCCGATTTTCCAGCGCGATCCCTCCATCTCGACGTCCGCGCGGCGTCACGCAAAAGGAGGCGGTTATGCCTGCCAAAAACACACACAGCGACGTTCGGGCGTCCAATACGCCTATCTGGATGGCCGAAAAAGTTATCCAATCCCAGATCAGCCAGATCAAGCCCTACGCCAACAACAACCGCGTGCACGCGGCCAAGAATGTCGACAAACTGAAAGCATCGGTGGCCCAGTTTGGCTTTGTCACTCCGATCCTGTTGGATGGTTCGGGCACAATCATCGCGGGTCATGGCCGCTATGAGGCCGCTAAGGCCCTGGGGTTGAATTCCGTACCGACTGTTGTCGCGGATCATTTGTCAGAAGCGGAAGTGCGCGCTCTGCGCATTGCGGACAATAAGCTGGCGGAATTGTCGGACTGGAATGAAGCGGCGTTGCAGATCGAATTTGCCGAGCTGATGGACCTCAGCCTTGATGGCGAGTTGAACTTTGATCTGGACATCACAGGGTTCGAAACACCGGAGATCGACATCATTATCGACAGCGTCGGTGAGGTGACGGTATCTGTAGCGGAAACTGTTGAGACGCCGGACCCTGCGGCACCCGTAGTCACGGAGCCGGGCGACCTCTGGGTTCTCGGAGATCATCGCATTTTCTGCGGGGACGCCCTTCAAGCCCAGAGCTACGACACCTTGCTGGAAGGCGAGACCCCGCAGATAGTCTTCACCGATCCGCCTTACAACGTGCCTGTCAATGGGCATGTGCGGTCCGGCAATAGCGCCGAACACCGCGAGTTTGCCATGGCGTCGGGAGAAATGACGGATAGCGAGTTCCGCGGCTTTCTTTCAGGCGCGATCACGCAGTTGTTTGACTGCCTGCCGAACGGAGGCATCGCGATGATCTGCATGGACTGGCGTCATATCGAAGAACTGATTACGGCGGGCAAAGCAGCTGGATTGGACCTCATCAATCTCTGCGTCTGGAACAAGACGAACGGAGGCATGGGCAGCCTTTATCGCTCAAAGCATGAGCTGATTTGCATTTTCAAGAAGCCTGGTGCGCCGCACATCAACAACGTCGAGCTGGGCAAACACGGGCGCAACCGGACCAACGTCTGGGATTACGCCGGTGTGAACAGCTTTGGGGCAGGGCGCGAGGCGGATCTCGCGGATCATCCCACGGTGAAGCCGACAGCTCTGGTTGCAGATGCCATCATGGATGTGAGCCACCGCGGCGATGTCGTGCTGGACGCCTTTGGCGGGTCCGGCGCGACTCTGCTGGCAGCTGAGAAAACCGGGCGCCAAGCGCGGCTTATTGAGCTCGACCCGGCTTATGTCGATGTGGCCATCCGCCGTTGGCAGGAGATGACCGGTGATAGCGCCGTGCACGCGGTAACAGGCCAGACGTTCGATGCGCGTTTTGCGGCCAACGATACCACTTCAGAACAGGAGGTGGGTCATGTCTGACGATACGAAAGAGTATGAGGTCGGCTACGGCAAACCGCCCAAAGCGACCCAATTCAAAAAAGGCCGATCCGGCAATCCGAAAGGGCGGCCGAAAGGTGCCAAGGGGGTGAATGCCAGCTTGAAACGTGAATTGGAAACCAAGATTACGGTTCGCGAAGGCAGCCACGAAATCCGGATTTCCAAGGCTGAGGCAATTGCCAAGCGGTTCACGGCAGGCGCGTTGAAGGGCGACACGAAATTGTTGATGGCGCTGCTTAAGCTGGACACAGATCTGTTCAACGCAAGTGAATTGGACGCGCAAGAAAGCGTCCGTACGGTTGAGCCCGACGCTGTCGACTACGACATCCTCCGGGATTTCTTTTCCAGCCAACTGGACGGTGACGGTGATCTGGAAAACGAGGAGGCGGAAGATGACGACTCCTGATCCAAAAATCGTCGTGCAAGCCGCTCGCGAGGTTTGCCGGGACAATTTCTTTCCCTTCGTTTGGCGTGTGTTTGGCACGCTGCACCAGGGAACTGACCGCAGCTTTGATCCGGCCTGGCATGTGCGGGCCATGTGCCATGAGTTGGACAATGTCCGTCGAGGCGAAAACAAGCGACTGATCATCAACATCCCGCCACGTTGCCTGAAATCGGTCACCGTGGCCGTTGCATATGTCGCTTATCTTTTCGGTCATAACCCCAGCGCCAAGATCATCGTTGCCAGCTATGGGTTGGATCTGGCGCGCAAACATTCCGAAGATTGTCGTCGGATCATGTCTGCGCGCTGGTACCGGGAAATGTTCCCTGAAACGGTCTTGGCTAAAAAGGGCAACACCTCAGAAGAAATCCGCACCACAAAGGGAGGCAGCCGTAAGGCTGTCTCCATTGGAAGTTCTGTCACCGGTCATGGCGCCGATTACATCATCATCGATGACCTGCTGAAAGCCGGAGATGCCGGCTCCGAAGCCGAGCTGGTCAAGGCGCAGGAGTTCATTGAGGGGACCTTGTTGTCGCGCTTCGACAATCCGGCCGAAGGGCGTGTGGTTATGGTTGCGCAACGGTTGCACGAGATGGATCCGCCGGGTTATCTGCTCGAACGCGGGACCTACCGGCATCTGAATCTGCCTGCCATCGCAGAAGGCCACGAGGTGGTTCCTCTTGGGCGTGGAAGGGTCATGCGCCGCAAACCGGGTGATCTCCTGTGCCCGTCCCGTTTGGATCAGCAAACGCTGGATACCAAGCGTCGCGAAATGGGCGCGGCCGTGTTCAATTGCCAGTATCAGCAGAACCCCATTGCTCCCGACGGGTCGCCCTTGCGCTGGGAGTGGTTTGGCACCTACGAGACCATCGAAGATCGCCGCTGGTTCCAACTGGTGGTTCAGAGCTGGGATACGGGCATGTCGGCAGACCCCCGGTCTGATTTCTCTGTCTGTACAACCTGGGGGTTCCGCGAAAATGCGTGGCATCTTATCGACGTCTGGCGCGGGCAGGTAGACTACCCAGACCTGAAAGCCAAGGCACTGCAACTTGTCGGCCGTTGGGATCCCGATCGTGTCCTGATCGAAGATGCGGCCTCCGGCAAACCTCTTTTGGACGAATTGTTTCGTGATGACCGTCGGCGCTACGAACGCATTAAACCCGACAAGGACAAGGAAACCCGGTTCCAGTCCGCTTGCGGTCCTGTCGAAGAGGGCAAGGTTTATCTGCCTGCAGATGCACCCTGGCTGCCGGTATTCAAACGGGAGCTTCAGTCCTTTCCACGCGGACGCAACGACGATCAGGTCGACAGCTTTGCCCACTTTCTGAACTGGTCCAAGGGACCGGGCTTCTACCGGGCATTGGGCCGCGACCACCGGATCAACATCGAACGTCGGGAGCGTAATCGAGAGAGGGTCAGGCGACGGTAGGATCTCGGAGTTGAGCTTGAAAACTCGTTGAATAGTACTGGGAGGGCCGATGTCGGACCAATCCTGAGAGCGGCCCCAATGACCGCTCGCAACCACAAACCGGTCTAATCGCTAATGCCGTCGGATGACGGCTTTGAGCCCTAACCTGCTAGTGCTGCGACTTACTTAAAGGTCTGCTTCCGTGAAACTTATCAGAATGGCGCGTTGATAGATTTATGTCCGCTGAGAATTGTCGTGGCGTATCGACAGCAAAAAATCTCTTTGACGACCAGCAGATTGATGACAGTTCAAGGGAACCCCGCGCGCATGTAGGCGATGATCTTCCAGATGTCTTCTTCACTCAGCACTTCCTTGAAGGCTGGCATGTCTGTTCCGAAGCGTTCGCCGCCCTCGGAAATTGTCCAAAGAAGATACTCGTCCCCCGACATAGGCATCTGAACGAACCATCGAAGGAGGGCGGGAGAGGGCACGAGCGAACGTCCGGCTTCACCGTCGCCCAAGCCCTCTGCTCCATGACAGCTTGCGCAGTTTTCCGTGTATAGCGTCCTGCCCTCCGAAACATTGCTGGGCGTTGCACGAATGGTGCTCCGAGCCCCGCGATAGGCTGCGGGCACACCCTCGTTCATGTATGTCCAGTGTCGCTGCATGCGTTGCTGCTGGCCCGGTCCCATGTTGCCATGTCCCCAGCCATCCATGCGTTCAGACCACATGTGGCCCGGTCCCATTGGCCCATGACCCCACCAGTCTCCTCGATGCTGTTGGGCAATGGCCACTCCGGCGATAGTGATAGACAAAACGCCTAAGGCAAGAATGCGTAATCGACTCCGTGTCATCTTCTCCTCCTTCGTACTGTTTCCGCTCGATGACTGTCGCCTCAGGCCGCTTCGTAACTCGTGAATACCTCGGTAGCGCCGTCCCGACGGAACAAAAACACATCGTAAGCCTCACGACGATCTTCCGGCCCCATCCCAGGCGAACCGAAAGGCATCCCAGGAACAGCAAGTCCAATGGCGCTAGGTCGCTCCTCCAACAGACGACGAATGTCGGCAACCGGTACGTGCCCCTCGATCATGTAGCCATCGATCTCGCCTGTATGGCAGGAGATCATTTTTTCGGGAATGCCGTTGTCCAATTTGTGGCGGACGAGCAGTGTTCCAAAGCTGCGCTCCTCGGTAACGCGAAAGCCTTCCTGCCGAAGGATATCGATCCAAGCACTGCAACAGCCGCAATTCGGATCCTTGAGAACATGGATGGAAGGTGTGTTTTGCGCAAACGTGGCAAATGGTGCTGTGCTGGCGAAGCCTGCGGCGTAAGTCAGTATTTGGCGGCGTTTCAGGTGCATAGTGAGAGTCCTCTTTACTTGCGACTCAATTGAGCAAATTTCGCATCATTCGTGATAGGTTGTCTTCATCCCCGGTAAGCATGCTGATGTTCTCCAACTTCCCGGCGCTCGGCGAGCGCTTGGCGCACGATCTGGAAAGCAGAAGAAAGAAACAGCGTTGCCATGATCGCTGCGACAATCAGATCTGGCCAACCGCTTGCCGTTCCCCAGACGCCCAAGGCCGCAAACATAACGGCCACATTGCCGATGGCATCGTTCCGCGAACAGAGCCAGACAGAGCGGACATTGGCATCGCCGTCTTTGTAGCTGACAAGCAACAACACACTGGCAAGGTTTGTAGCCAGTGCAAGAGCTCCGATTATGCCCATGATCTCAGCTTCAGGGACGCCGACATAGAAGACGCGGTATACGGTCGATCCGAATACCCAAAGGCCCATCAAAAGCAAGCTCACCCCTTTGGCCAAAGCTGCATTGGTGCGGGCGCGAACTGAGGCACCGATCACAGCGAGCGAGATACCATAGGTCAGTGCGTCGCCGAGGAAGTCGAGAGCATCAGCCTGAAGCGCCTGTGACTTTGCGTAGTGACCAGCGGTCATCTCGACTACGAACATCGTCGCGTTCAACGCAATGACGATCCATAGCCGCCTTTTGTAATCATCTGACACGCCATCGAACTTGGCGTCATGCCCACAACATCCTGACATTGGAAAGCCTTTTTGAATCTGTCTTGATCATAGTGTAGTGCCTCTAGTGACTAGAGGTTCAAGAGGTATTTTCATGTTTTCCATCGGAGAGCTTTCAAAGCGCACGAAAGTCAAAGTTCCGACCATCCGCTACTACGAAGAAATGGGGCTGCTGGCAGAGCCGGAACGTACAGCTGGCAACCAGAGGCGTTACACAAATGAGGGTCTGGAACGCCTGAGCTTCATCCGTCATGCGCGTGATCTTGGCTTCTCCATAGAAGCGATTTCTTCGCTGATCGAGTTGCAAAATCATCCGGACCGGTCATGCGAAGCCGCCACCAAGATTGCCGAAGGTCAGTTGTCCGAAGTGCGAGCGAAGATCAAAAGGCTAAAGGCGCTGGAGAATGAACTGAAGCGTATTGCTCAAGGATGCGACGGTCGTGGCGTAGTAGAAGACTGTTATGTCTTGGCTTCGCTTGCAGACCACGACCTGTGTGATCAAGATCACTGATCCCAAAAGCGGACATCAATTAAGTGATCATAATCGGCAGCTTCGTCCGCAGAGCGGTCATTGCTGTACCGCACGGCGAACGACTGCTTCGAGCCCAAAGCGGCCGGTTTTGGAGACGCCCCAATTTCTTGGAGCGTCCATGTTCGCCATAAGACATTTGCTCGTCTAGCCTAAACTTCCAAGACTACTCCACGAGTTCCAAATCACCGGGCCGCCAGCTTTTGTCGAACCATGGTTCAAGCGGCCCGTAAAGGCGCATCATAACATTGAAGCTTCGACCGGGAACTGTTTGCGCCCAGTTGTTTTCCCAACCTTCCGGCGCTTCCGGTCCAAAATAGATGCTGAAGCTACCATCGTCGTTCGGCTTTATTCCGGGCCGGTTGGAGTCGATCCCTCCGGATTGTTGGTCTGTTTCCAAGATCGAACGAGTCTGCCCACTATAGAGCATGAATGACGCAAAGTTCTTGGCAGGGACCGGCGCGGGAAGCGTTACCTTATAGGTCTTTGAACCATCCAGATACTCCCCATCTTTGTCGCGGGCCGTCATTGCATACACCGACCCGGTGCCAACCGGCGGCGCAGTCATTGCAGGTGTGATACCTGTCGCCATGTAAAAGAAGTATGTCCGATCATCCAGAATACGCGCGCCATCCTCAAGGAACAGATAGCTCTGGCGTTGGAACGGCGAGTTCCATTGTCGATCTTCATAGAAGTACACCCCCGGATCCCGTGAGGCATATGTGATCGCACGCGCTGTCGCGTTTGCGATGGCTGCTGCTTCTTTGAAGATTCCCTTCATTCTGGCGTCCGGTTCGAACGGTTCGCCTTTTTTGATGCCAATGGAAGCAAATGTCCCAACAATTTCTGGATCAAAAGCGCCGACCGGATTGTTATCCAAGGCTACATGAATCTCCTCGAAGAAGTCTTCGTTGTTGGCATGGACTGTGTTGTGCTGAACGCCGGAGATATTGATGAAGTTCTCCGATGGCGGATTGTCGGCTGCGCTGAGCGGATAGATGTTCAGCCCTGCCTTGATCTCTGCAACTGGTCCTGTTGTGTCACCATCTGCCCCGGGGGAGCGACGCAGCAGCAACCAGTGTTCATTTGTTCTTGTACGAAGTTCAAAATATCCTTCTGGCACTGCAGTTTCATCGTCGTGATGCATCAACAGGTATTTCCCGCCTTCGCCTTTGTCTGCACCAAGCGCGCCAATGTCTGCGACGTAGTCGAACCCTGCGTCGTCCAACAGGCCCAACATGCCAGCGGGCACCTCTATGACCATAGGACCTTCGGAGATATCAACGTTGGAACCAACGTAAATAGTCGTTGTATTAGGCGTCAGCCAGATTGATCTGGCATCCAGAAGATTTTCTGCAATGACGACATCATTGGGTTGTGCGCCTACATCTTCATAGCCTTGAAACATTCCACGCAGAGACGCGATTTTCATGCCATCAAGAAAAGCAGTCGTTGCGCGCATCAAGTCCAGATTGTCGAAGACTTTCTCAACCGTATCTGGTGAAGGCATGCCATCGAAAAACTCAAGTGTGCCAAGTGTCTCTGTTTTCACTCTGTCCGGTGTCAAAACGTTTTGCGGTACGATTGCGGCGAACTCTCTGTCTGATTGTGGAGGCAATGCAACTTGTTCGTTTGCGCCCTCGTTTTGTTGAATCATATCTTCGTTCAGCAAAACGAACTCCACGCGCCGGTTCAGCGCGCGTCCTTCCTCGGACAAGTTCGAGGCAACAGGCGCGATTGGACCTGCTCCCATGGCGACCAGACGTTCCGCCGCGACGTTGTAGGGTTCGCCCATCAGTGCATTGCGTACGGCCGCAGCACGGCGCTCAGCGAGGTCAATGTTGTATGCAAAGTCACCCACCGAGTCCGTATGGCCCACGATCGCCAGTCGCATTTCAGGCAGCGTCGCCATCGCGCTGGCAACTTTGAACAACACCTCGGGTGACGTGCCGGTTAGCGCGTCACTGTCGGTCTCAAAAAAACCGCCGCTCATTGAGACGCGACCATCTTCGCGCAGAGCGGACACAACCGCTTCATCTGTCAGTTCACCGACCGCTCGTGCTCTTTCTTGGCCAAATTGTTGCGCCTTAAGCGGTCCCGTGTTGACTGCGAGTGCAATCGCAATCGCTGTCATACAAGTCTTAATGTTTCTCATTTTGAAACTCCCATTTTCATTGCCTTTATGCGCTTGTCGCGACTTGGCACTTTGGTGTTTGTTGTGGAGAGACGGTGTCCCGAGGCATACACCGCCTCTCCAATTACTGACCAATTGGTTTGTGCCAATACCGGTCAGTGTCCGAATTCAATTGCGAAAAGTTTCAGCTACTCGACCTTCTTGAGATCTCCGAGCATCCAGCCGCTTTCCAGCCAGCCCTCTTCAGGGCCGTAGAGGCGGAACAGGAGGAAGTAGGGCTCGGTGGTTGGGATCCAGTTGCTTTCCATGCCCTCTGGCGCTTCAGGCCCGAAGTAGATGTCGTAAGAACCATCTTCGTTTGCTTGCATCGTGTCGGTGTCGCGCTCGGAAAGTCCCACAGGATCGACGTCGCGGATGAAACTCTTGGTCTCCATCGAATAGACAATGACTGACCAGAAATCCTCGGCGGGTGTGTCCGCTGGCACGTTCAGCTTGTAAGTCTGATTGTGGTCATACATCTCGCCTTCGCTGTCGCGCAGACCAGTTAGGTAGAACGTCCCGCCGCCAAGTTGTTTCGGCAAATAGGTAATCCAGAAGTAGCTGCCGCCGGCACGGGCATCGACAAGCACTTCGGTTTCAGTTTCGTAAGGAAACCCAAGCTCGGCCTGACCCTCTGCAAAGTCCCAGATAAGCCATTGGCTTTTCATGTCGCCGTTTTCGTCCACCCATAGCGGCAACATCGCTTTGCCTGGCGTCACAAAATAATGCTGCATGGATGCATAAGCCAGCAACAGACCTTCCTCCATTGCCTTCACCTGAAGTTCGGTTGGCTCGAACGGCTTACCCTTCTCAATCCCGAGATCCTTCAGAAAGTTCACCATGACTTTGTCTTGAGGACGGATTGGGTTGTTCTGGACGTAGTCGTTTAGGTCCTGAAAGAAGGTTTCGTTGTAGTACGGCAGGGAGTCGTAGGGAACCTCAGAGGCTTCATGATAGGTGTTCGGTGGTGGGTTGTCGGCTTCTGACAGGTAGTAGACTTTTATCGTCTGTGCGTATTCAGCCGCGTCCGCATCAGTCGCGCCGTTGGTCAGCTTTGGGCGGAATGAAAACCCGTATTCGTAAGTGTCTGTCTCGAACGGCAAGTATCCCGCGTCAGTCAGTTCCTCGATTGACATGTCGCCATCATAGTCGGGTGGCAGCATGAGATATTTACCACCTTCTCCTTCGTCGAACCCGTCCGGACCAACATCGGCAATCGGGACATCCCAGGCGTTTACAATCGTACCGAAGTAATTGACCTTGTCTGTTGCTGCCGGAACTTCGATCACCATAGGCCCGGGCTCAGATGTCATGGACGCCCATGCGTAAGCTGTTACATCATTGGCCGTCAGAAACCCGTGTTTGGAGTCGAACGGTTTGTTGAGATACACAATGTCGTTGTAATCCCCGCCCAGATCTCGGCGAATACCTTTCAGGAAGTCGATCATGCCTGCAGCAGGCATGCCCCAAATCGCGGTTTGCGTCGCGCGCTGCACCATTATTTTGTATTCGATGTCTTCAACCTGCGCCGAGCGCGCGAGAATGTCGCCCGTGTCGTTAAATTCCTGCGCCTCGACCTGAGCAGCGGCGCCGCCGACGCAAATGGCCGCAACTAAACACTTGGTCGATAAGTCTGTGAACAATGTGCCCATCTGTTTCATTCGTGACTACTCCCTTGAGGTTTTCGCGAGACTTGCACATCCGAAACGCAGATGCGTATCATTTCACGACAGGCGCATTTCCGGAGAACTCAATGGCACTGCCACCGATGATTTCAGCGAAGGCGCTTGGTGCGATGCCGCAGTTTGTCCATGAGGTCGCTGGAGAAAAAAGATTAGCGAAGGCCATGGATGTCGCTGACCTTCCACATCACTTTATCGAAGAACGGTCGGGATACATTTCCGAGCATTCGCTGGCGACATTCGTCGAGGAGGCGGTTCGATTGGCGGGCCATCAAAACATTGGCTTGCTTTGGTCTCCTTACCTAACGGTCGCAGACTACGGGCTTTGGGGAGAGTATGTCCTGTCCGCGCCTACGTTGGGTAACGCGCTACGTCGCGCAACATCGGTTATGCCTTTGCACTCATCAGTTGATCGTGCATGGCTGGAAGCCTCTGGCCGACGTTCGCGCTATTGCTACAAATTCGGAATGCCGGAGCACCCCGCTTACGCCGATATAGCTTTTTCCGCGATCGGCGTTTTCCTAAGTATTTTTCGCGAGTACCTAGGTAAGGAATGGACGCCTACGGCAGTTCTCTTGGATTTTGCAAAAGTACCGAACTCGGTCGAAGTCGAAGACACATATGGGTGTCCCATAGTTTGGAACGCACCAAGGTTGGGTGTGGAATTCGAAAGCTCATTGCTTTTGGTCGAGAACAGAAGGCAATATCGCGTTCGCGGTTTTGTGACGGTTGACGATGTTGCGAGGGAACGCGTCGGCGGACCACCTGAAACAATGGCTGGTCGGGTTGCCGCAATAGCCCGACAGCAACTCCACCACAAAGAAATCTCGGTTGATGCAACCGCTCGCGCACTCGGGCTTGGTGTTCGCGCTCTTCAAAGGAAGCTCGAGGAAGAAGGCGCGCAATTCCGTCGCATAGTAACCGATGTTCGCGTAAGCCGGGCGAAAGAGTTACTTTCATTGCAGTCTGGCACCATCGCCGATATTGCTACTGCGCTTGGATACGAGACAGCCAACAACTTCAGCCGTGCATTTAAGACCGCCACTGGTGTCTCGCCATCTGAGCACCGAATTCTTGGGCGCGATAGGTTCTAAACCTTCTGAAACCGCTCCAGTACCACCGACTGCTTCGTCCGCATTGCATACATTGGGCGTTATTAACTGAATGTCCGCATCGAGCCCAGAACGGAAGTTTTGGCGACCCTGGCTATTCCCTCAAATTCGCTGACAAGAAACTCAACCTCTCTTACGCAATATCTGTATGATATGTTGGATCAACTTTTCCAACTGCAGAACGCTAGTCTGAGATGAACCCAGTTGAAACCAAGTACGCCAAAAGCGGGGATACTCACATCGCTTACCAGGTGGTCGGTGAAGGTGACTTAGATGTAGTTTATGTGCCTGGTTGGGTTTCTCATGTGGAGCTTTGCTGGGAGGAACCGACGCTAAACCGTTTCTTGTCCAGAATTGCGTCGTTTGCGAGATTGATCCTTTTTGACAAGCGTGGAACTGGCCTTTCAGACAGGGTTTCAAACGATCAACTGCCTACGCTTGAAGAACGCGCTGACGATTTGCTTGCGGTTATGGATGCTGCAAACTCGTCGCGCGCGGCACTGATCGGTTTTTCAGAAGGTGGCAACCTAGCCGCTTTCTTTGCCGCATCACACCCTGAACGAACATCTGCGCTTGTTATGTTTGGCGCATTCGGCAAGCGCATATGGAGCCCGGAATATCCCTGGGCGCCCACTCCTGAAGAACGTCAAAAGGACTATGAGTTCGTCGAACGAGAGTGGGGTAACTTGATGGACTTGGAGCACTATGCGCCCAGCAAGGCCAATGATGAGGCATTTATGCGACGGACATGCGCATACCTAAGGAGAAGCGCCAGTCCCGGTGCGGCTGTGACTCTTCTTAAGATGAATACCGAGATAGATTTGACCAATGTTCTCCCCGCCGTCCACGTGCCAACTCTCGTGTTGCACCGCACTGGTGATCGAGACGCGCATATAGAAGAAGGGCGTTGGATTGCAGATCGGATTTCAGGCGCCCAGTTCAAGGAGCTGCCCGGGGAAGATCATTTTCCCTGGGTTGGAGACTCCGAAAGGATCATTGAAGAAATTCAGGCCTACGTCACCGGTGAGAAACCCCTCCTTCCGAGCGAACGAGTTTTGGCGACTATTTTGTTTACCGATATTGTTGGATCTACGGATCTTGCCCATCAATTGGGTGATGCTGCGTGGAAAGACCTGCTTAACCAACATGACCAACTGTGTGCTCAAGCCATCACTGAGCATAATGGGCGACTGGTAAAAGGAACCGGTGACGGACTGCTTGCAACCTTTGATGGTCCTGGCAGGGGCATATCATGCGGAAAGAAAATCGTTTCCATCGCTCGTGATTTGGGGCTTTCTGTCCGCTGTGGCTTGCATACAGGGGAATGTGAGCTTCGCGGCGACGAAATAGCAGGTGTGGCTGTCCATCTAGCCGCCCGCGTATCAGCACTAGCAGAAGCCGATCAATTGCTCGTCTCCAGAACCGTGCGAGACTTGGTTGCCGGCTCAGGCCATAACCTGAGGGATGAGGGCGAACATCTGCTTAAGGGGTTTTCGGAGAAGTGGTCGATCTATTCGGTTCATCTCTAGACATACGGTTTTTTGCAAACTTTCGAAGTATTCAGAGCCGCAGCGAACGCCGCCTTCGTCCCGCAACTCAGTCATTCGCCAATTTCTGGCTAGCGTCTGGTTTTCATGAAAGCGGTCGCCCAAATCAAAAATCGGAAATTTCAGACAAGCAACGGCCGCTTAGCGCGCGACAGCAGTCATCTGACAAAATGACTCGGATGACTGCCTTGAGGCCCAAAGCGGCCTTCAGAGCAACCGTCGCCAATGCCTGCTATTCTACTCTGCATTGTCGAAAGTCATCCGGAAAACCTCAACTGGTTCGCGGATACCTTTGAGCGTGACCTCTCCTGCTGAAACCGACGGGAATTCCTCTTCCACGGCGATCGCCGCGCGGGTGCTGAGCAGTATCTCACCGTCCTCGGCCATATCGCAGAGACGTGCCGCCACGTTGATCGCAGTGCCCGAGGCGGTGTAGTCTGATCGATCTTCATACCCGACCATGCCTACAGTTGCATATCCGAGCGATACGCCCACGCCAAACCCAAGTCTATGACCAAGCCGCTTCCATTGCTTGGACAACTCAACCATTTTAGCGCGCATCGCGACCGCGAGCCTAACCGCGTCACCGGCAGGGTCCTCGCAGGGCAACGGGTCGTTAAACAGCACCATAATCCCGTCGCCCATGCGGTGGTCGACGCCCGCTCCATGCGCGTTGATCAGCTTCCCCATTTCCTCGTGATAGGTCTGCAACACCTCGATGGTTTCTTCGGGTTCCGCAGTTTCGCAAAATGCCGTGAACCCACGAATGTCACAAAAAATAACACCCAAAAGGGAGCGATGGCTTTTCAACAAGGCCTCAGAGCCTGAGGAGATCACCGTGTCGGCGACAGCGTTTGGAAGAAAGCGTTTAAGACGGCTCATTCGCTCAATCTCGCCTACCTGTTCCTCGACGCGGTCTCCAAGTTCTGCATTCAGCTTTTCCAAGGCTCTAAACTGTCGCGCGTTTTCGATGGCGATGACGGCTTCGGTGGCAAAGTTATCGACCAAAAGCAGGTCGTCAGGTGCGAATTTGCCGACCTCTCGTCGCAGCAGAACCAGATTGCCAAGAGATTTCCCCTGCGAAACAAGCGGGACGAACACACGCGACAGGATACCATCGACGTCCACCAATTTTATCGCATCCGCATGCCTGGATTTGTAGAACTCCGTCTCGCGTATATCAGGTTCTTCGACGATCCGACGCGTTTTGACGCTTTTGTAAGGTGCAAATTCTCGGCCGACTTGAAAGACGTTGCCGACCTTCATCATAGTAGTCGCTTCCCCCGTGGCAGCAGCAATTTTCCATTCGGTATGGTCCTCATTGATCAAAACCACAAAGGTCATCGGAGCACTACACAACCGCGCTGCGTTTTCTACGATTGTCTGAAAAACTGGCGTCTCATCGTCGCGGCTTTGGCTTATGACAGTCAGGATTTCCCGCGTCGCGGCCTCACGGTCACGCGCTCGAACAAGTTCGGCTCGAAGGGTTTGTTCATAAGCGTTGTCCTGTGAGTCCGGCACAATTTGCCCTCGGTTCCTGATCACATTTCAACATGGATATCACACAAGGCTTGCGAGACCAGAGAATTGCAGAGCGGACGCCAGGCGGAGGCAGGTTTGTCCGCACAGCAGACATAGTCGTTTTACGACACAAAGTCTGGTTCCGTTCTTTAGCGGACATCCAGGAAAACTGCTCAAGACAGAGAGTATCTGGTCCCCATCGAGCCACCCCGCTGAAACATGGTCAGCTTTTGTTCTTCAAAACTTTCAATTTCTTATCATCTTTCTGTGACCGGATAGCTTACCCTGAACTGGTCGCGGAGCATGCGAAAGATGAACTTGGCCTTGTGACTTATAGTCAAAGGTTCATTCGAAATTCTAAGACTGTTCCACTTGCTGGAGCAAGTTGATCGCCAGGTGTTCAGCGTAGCTGCGCCAACACATCTTCCGCGGCCCTTAATCCTTCTAGGTGGGCTCCGCTGACCGAGCATTGTTGGTTAGGATGTGTAGCTTCACCGGCGAAGTGCACCCGCTCAGCATGAGACTGGCGTAAGACAGCGCGTTTGTTGTGGCCTCCCGGCTTGGCTCCAGCGTAAGAACCACGCACATAGGGTTCATTTCGCCAAGCGGTAGCGTGGCCTTTGATGAAGGCTTTTCTGACTGTTGTGCCGAAAAAGCCAACCAATGTTTCGAGCGCGTGCTCTATGGCGCTTTCAGGCCCCGCGTCCTGCAAAAGTCTGGAAAAGCTTCCAGAACTTTCAAAGCTGGTAAGGCCGGTGTTTGCGATGTTGCAAAGAAAACCGCCTCCGCGGGCTACCCCGTTGGCGTCGGGTTCTAAGTGGTACGTCAACCAAGTATCGGGTTGCACTGGCAAAGCTCCGGAGCGGAAAAGGAGGCCAGCGTGATTGTAGTCTCCCATAGTGATGAGCTCGAGCGCTGAGCGTCGGTCGGATTCTAGCGGGGGATCAAAGTGGATGATGTCTTCGGCTAGGACGCCGACGGAAACTGTAACAATTACGGTTCGAGCTTTGATCTTGCCAGTGGCCGTAGTTATCTGCACCCCTTCAGTGAGAGATTTTATTTCTGTGACCGGAGTGGCCAATTTAATTGGCAGCCCCTTTGCAGTGCATGCAATTAGGTGTCCGAAGCCTTCGCGACAAAACCAATCGTCTCCGCCCTCCCAGGCACTGATGTCTCGCAGAGATGTATCCGGCAAATCTCTGGCAATCGACAAGGCAAATGTCATCGCTGCCGTGAACGACCAATGCCCTTTGTTCTGCCAAATGTCTGCCAAGGACCGGTCTGTTGGAATTCCGGTACTTGCTTCAATTTCTGCATCGATGCGCGCCGCTTCAGTGATCGCGCTATGAAGCTCGTCGACTTCGTCCCACAGAACAGCGTCATCCTCCAAGCCATATGTCACCGCGTTGTCTGGGGCTGCATAGAGATCAAGGCCGAGTGCGAGACCTGGAGCTTTCAGAGCGTTTGCATGTTCGGTATGCATCCAGTGCGCACCCATGTCGAACGGGACGCCAAAGATTTCCGTGTCCGTGTGTGTGCGCCCCCCGACGCGGTTGGATGCCTCGATGCAGACTACTGAGAGTCCCGCGGATTTGAGAGCGTGAGTAGCTGCAATTCCTGCTGCTCCGGCGCCAACGACAACGACGTCAAAGTCGTGAACTTTCAATGCTTTCGCTCCAGAAATGAGATTGGCATGAGAGATGGTTTTCGGAGTGGGTTTGCGCTTTCCTTACATTTTGAGAATTTACAAGGATTTGAGTTATCCAAGGATTTTGTCGTTTGCGCGGAAGCAGTCATTGATTGGTTCTTGAGTTTAGATTGCAAACGAATTCTGGAATTGAAACGCCCTCGTATCTAGCCAGATCGAGCGGATCTTCCGTGTCAAGCTTGCTGCATCTTCGGTAGATTTCCAGCATCTCGGCAGAAAGCTCGCCGCTCTTAAAAAAATACATCGCGGCAGCATATCTTGTGGCGCCAGAGCCAGGTTTTCCGATGGCTGTTACCAGGAACTGCGTTTGAGCTTCTGCTTCCTCCACTTTGAATATACCTTTAGTCACGATTTCGGCTCAGCGGACATCGCATCATTCAACGCGGCAACTTCATCTTCTCCAGGCGCTGATTCAGAGTTGTAGATTGGCAGAATGTTCCTGAGATGGTCATGATGAGAGCGCACGCCGTACTCGAGATCAGAAAGATAGAAGCCTTCAAACGCCTCCGAAGCCATGGCTTCGTTGGACCATATCGTGAGCTGAATATCTTCTTCCACTGTCTCTCGATCAATCCGGGCGGCAAGGTAGCGTGCCGCTCTTTGTTGGCGGTCTTCGTTCGGGTTTCGGTATGTCGCGCTCCGTAGAATGGATTTATCCGTCGTGATCGGAAACTCTTGATAAAAGAGGGTCGTCTCAGGTGTGACGGCTATGACCGCATTTGGAAAAATGCCGTAGTAAAGCCAAGTTTTGTGCAAGTGTTCTGGCAGGTGAGGCTGTGGTTTAGTGAATTTCTTGTAGTTGCGAACGGCCCACCTCCGGCCCTTTGTCGGAGTGAATTTTCCGTCAGAACGTGAGATACCATCGACATATGGTTCGTCTGAATAGGTCGAGCCATACAGATCCTGAAGGGCAGGGTGCGCGAGCGGGACATGATACCCTTCGTTGTCGACATCTCTGATCGATTTCCAGTTTACAGGAGTCTCCTCGGTCCAGATTCCGTCCGTCGGGACATGTTCGGCCATTTTGTAGGCAGAGACTTCCTGTTCAATCGGGGCTAGCAGTTCGGCTACTGATGGCTGGGGTCCAGGTTTGAATCGGACGAAGACAAAACCCTGCCAGATTTCCATTTCAATCTCTTTCAGGCCAAACTCGTGCTTGTCTAGATCGGGGAACGACTCTGGACGGGCGGCGCCGCGTAGCGTTCCATCAAGATTGTAAACCCAGCCGTGAAATGGGCAGACTAGAGCGTTTGCACATTTTCCTTGCTCTTTCGAGACCAGCCGAGAACCGCGGTGACGACAAACGTTTAGAAACGCGCGGATGTCCGAGTTGCTGTCCTTCAAGATCAGGGCGCGCTCACCGCACATGTCAAAACATAGAAAATTACCGGGTTCCGGAACATCCGAAACATGGCACGCGATTTGCCAATGCGTTTTGAAAAGTTCGCTCTTCTCAAGTTCAAGAAGGGCATTGCTGTGATAGCACCAACCGGGCAACCCGCGACGGTCCCAATTGGTAGGAATTTCTGTGTTTCTTACTTCGTCGCGCATCGGAACAACCCGCATAGTTTTGGTTTGGTCAGTTTGGGTCTCAGATGGGGACAGTATCCAGGAGTGAAAATTTGGCCTTGCTGGATCCGCCACTCTTCGACTGAGTGTAGGTGTCGCTTAAATTGACTTGCTCGTCAACTTTTTCTGACTGAATGATCATTCAGAAATGTGCTGCTAGTCACGCCTGTGAGGTTTCCTTGGTCGATGGTTTTCGATTTACCTGCTCAAATCAGGTGCAAAACCAGTGATACGTAGAGATATGATCAAAATTCATTCAACCAAGCTTGACAGTGCAGATTTCAGCGGACTACCGTTTTGAATGACCAGTCAGATAAAAACATAGCGACTTGGGGGAATGGGGTGCTTGGTGATCGCGCCGGCAACGCAGGCGCGATCATTCGAGAAGACAGACTAGCAAACAAGGCAAGACAAATTCAGCCACCACTCAGGGAGAGGAAGCGAAGTTATGAACTCAATCAGGAAAATCGCCGGAATTACAGTTATAGCAGCAACTACTACTGCAGTTTCGGGATCGGCTTACGCGCAAGAGCGTGTGTTGAAGGTTACGAATTGGGGAGAATACATCGCTGAAGACACAATCGAGAACTTCGAAAAAGAATACGGTATCAAGGTGATCTATGATCCGTATGACTCTGCCGAAGCAATTGATGCCAAGCTACTCGCGGGAAACAGCGGATATGATGTGGTTAGTCATGCCGGCAGTGATACGGCTCGTCTGATTAAGGCGGGAATTGTTGCACCGTTGGATATGTCGAAGCTGGACAATATCAAGCACATCGACCCGGCAATCATGGAGCAGTTGTCAAGTGAATGGGATCCAGGCAACCAACACTTCATTCCTTATATGTGGGGAACGCACGGCGTCACATACAACGAAGAATTGGTGAAAGAGACGTATCCAGATGCCCCCATAGGCTCGATGGATATGGTTTTCGATCCTGTTCACATGAAAGAGCTGTCCAAGTGTGGAGTTTCATTCCTGGATTCCCCGGGCGACATCATTCCGATGGCTTTAGCGCATATGGGCCTGGATGCGAACTCCACAAACAAGAAAGACTATGAGAAGGTTGGGGAGATGTTGGCGGAAATCAGGCCATACATCAAAACCTTCGATAACTATGCTTATCAACGGATGCCTCAGAAAGAGTTCTGTGTCTCAACCACATGGGGCCCTGACGGTCTCCTTGCCATGTCTGGCGCAGCGGAAGCCGACACTGGTGTAGTGCTAGACTTCTTCCTGCCCGAAGGTGATCGTACAGCGCAGCTGTGGATTGATGGTTGGCTAATCCCGGAAGACGCCGCGAACAAAGAAGACGCTCATCTTTTCCTGAACTATATGATGCGCCCCGAGGTTGCGGCCAATGATAGTAACTTCACCTGGTATGCGACCGCCAACCTGACGGCCAAGCCCATGGTTGATGAGGCTGTAACCTCCAGCCCAGCCGCGTTCCCAACATCGGATCAGGTTGCCAAGATGTACACGACTGCCGTTCTTCCTCCCAAGGTCGAGCGCTTGCAGACACGTACCTGGACTGACTTTAAGGCCGGAAACTAAATCCACTCACACCGGCAAATGAAGTAGCGGACCAGACCGGTTCGCTACTGCATCCCCAGATCCCGACTGGCAGACTAAGAGGCCCAAATTGACTGTTTCCACGGCTGTCAGCCCAGAACCATGGCTCGATCAAAAAGAACAGGAACCTCTGGTCAAAATCAGAGGCGTAACCAAAAAATACGGTGCAGTGACTGCTGTCGATAACGTTGATCTGGATATCTACAAAGGAGAGTTATTCTGCCTTTTAGGCGGATCTGGATGTGGAAAGTCGACACTACTTCGAATGCTTGCTGGGTTTGAGGATTTGAACAGTGGTACAATCACTATCGACGGAGTCGATATGGCCGATGTGCCAGCTTACGAACGTCCGACCAATATGATGTTCCAAAGCTATGCGCTGTTTCCGCATATGACCGTCGAAAAAAACGTGGCTTTCGGGTTGGAGCAAGACCATGTCCCCAAGCTAGACATTGCGGACAGAGTTCACGACATCCTCAAGCTTGTTGAGTTGGAAGATTTCAAAAAGAGAAAACCTAAACAATTGTCCGGTGGGCAACGCCAGCGTGTTGCATTGGCGCGGGCCTTGGTCAAACGTCCCAAGTTGCTGCTCCTGGATGAACCTTTGGCTGCTCTGGACAAAAAACTGCGTAAGCAAACGCAGTTTGAGCTTGCCAACATTCAGGACAAGGTCGGCGTCACGTTCATCGTCGTGACTCACGATCAGGAAGAAGCAATGACCCTGTCTTCGCGAATGGCCGTTATGGACGCGGGTCGCTTCAAACAGATTGGAACTCCGACAGAGATCTACGAGTTTCCAGAATCCCGCTTTGTGGCTGACTTTATCGGATCAGCAAATATTTTTGAGGGCAGGGTGACCGAGGATGGGGTCGACCATGTTCGGGTCGAAACCGAGTTCTGCGAAGTTTATATTGATCACGGTCATTCTGTTAAGGCTGGCAGCAAGATTTGGGTTGCGCTGAGGCCCGAGAAAATTCGACTTGAGAAATCTGATACAATTGCTGAGGGCGCGAACCAGACAGCGGCCGTTATCGACGATGTTGGGTATTTGGGAGAGACATCGATCTACAAGGTAAGGCTTCCCAATGGCGAAATCTTCGACGTCACTCAGCCCAACCAGTCACGTCCGACGCATGCTGCGCAGCGATTAACCTGGGAAGACAAGGTAAATATCAGCTGGGATCCGTCTAGCGCCATGTTGCTCCACTCATGACGGATTTCACCGAGGATATGTTCGAACCGCCGCAGGTTGAACGACAACCCATGATCCGTTTAGTGATGCGGCGTATCCATAGCAGATGGCGTCAGATCGTCACCGTCATACCGTTCTTCTGGTTGCTTGTATTCTTTCTGGCACCGTTCTTCATTGTCGCCAAGATAAGCTTAGCTGAACTGGCGATTGCGAGCCCGCCATTCACAAGTTTAATTGAGTGGACAGGTGACGGGATCATGACAATCCGCCTGGTCTTCGACAATTTTGTCTACATCTGGGAAGACAGCCTGTACTTTGACACTTACGTAAATTCACTCAAGATTTCAGTAACGTGTACGTTCTTGTGCCTCTTGTTTGGCTACCCTATTGCCTATGCAATTGTACGATCGGGGCCGGTTGCGAAGCCGCTCTTGTTGTTTGCAATCATTCTTCCGTTTTGGACGTCTTTCTTGTTGCGGGTCTATTCGTGGATGGGCCTGCTTGCGGATCAAGGCACGATCAACAACCTTCTGATAGCGCTGGGGGTGATCGATGAGCCGATCCGCATGCTTTACACGGAATTCGCCGTCTATATCGGGATCGTCTACACCTATATGCCGTTCATGATCCTGCCGCTGTACGCGAATATGGAGAAGCTGGACAACAGCCTGAACGAGGCGGCCGCCGACCTTGGTTCCAAACCAACGAACACTTTCTTCAAAATCACATTGCCTCTGACGATGCCTGGAATTGTCGCTGGTTCACTGCTGGTCTTTATCCCTGCGACCGGCGAGTACGTTATCCCCGATCTGTTAGGTGGCGGCAACGTGCAGATGATTGGGCGGGTTCTCTACAATGAGTTCTCTAGAAACAGCGATTGGCCAGTGGCCGCCGCAGTTGCGATTGTTCTGCTGTTCATACTGGTGCTGCCAATCATGGTTTTCCAGCACTACCAAGGCAAAGCAGCGGAGGAGCAATAGATGTACGCCAAACGCTCCCGTTTCTTAACCATCATGCTGACCTTGGGACTGGCATTCTTTTACATCCCAATGATCCTGTTGGTTATTTACTCATTCAACTACTCCAAGCTGGTACCGGTTTGGGGTGGATGGTCGTTGCGCTGGTACAAAGAGCTTTTTCAATCTGCGGAAGTCTGGAGCGCTGTTTCACTCAGTCTTCAGATTGCCGTTGTCAACGCTACTTTTGCCACGGCGCTTGGCACCTTGGCAGGTCTGGCTATGGTGCGCTTTGGACGGTTCAAGGGGCGGACCTTGTTCGGTGGCATGTTGGTCGCGCCCTTGGTGATGCCCGAGGTGATAACCGGATTGTCCTTGCTGGTTTTCTTCATCTCGCTGAACCAGCTGATCGGATGGCCTGCTGAGCGCGGTTTTGCGACGATTACGATCGCGCATATTACCTTTTCCATGGCCTATGTGGCGGTAACAATTCAGGCACGCTTAACCGGTGTGGGGCAAACACTGGAAGAAGCCGCCGCCGATCTTGGCGCAAAACCGTTCAAAGTTCTGACGGCCATAACGATCCCACAGCTGACGCCGGCACTAATTTCGGGATGGTTGCTGGCCTTCACGCTGTCTCTCGATGACTTGGTCATAGCAAGTTTTGTTACCGGCCCAGGCGCAAATACCTTGCCAATTTTGATCTTTTCGCGCATTCGACTGGGCCTCAGGCCGGACATCAACGCGCTAGCAACCATCATGATTCTTGTGATCGCTATCTGTGTCGCTATCGCAGCAATAATTATGTTCCGGCAACAGAGAGCGGATTTGTTGGACAGGCAAATGGCTGAACGAGAGGAGAGTTAAATTGGAGACGCATGAGCTTCAGAAAAAACGACGCACCGA
Source organism: Ruegeria sp. HKCCD7303 (assembly GCF_013111185.1). Taxonomy (GTDB): domain Bacteria; phylum Pseudomonadota; class Alphaproteobacteria; order Rhodobacterales; family Rhodobacteraceae; genus Ruegeria. The sequence continues at coordinate 354,439 of NZ_WVRE01000004.1, forward strand.
ACCTCCCGAAGTTCGTCGCTTACAGTTGATCATGGCCGCCATAGACTCGATCTCGAAACGCGGGTTTTCTGACACGACGCTTAAACACGTGACAGAAACAGCCAATCTGTCCCATGGCGTGGTGAATTATCACTTCGACAGTAAGGAAGCTTTGTATGACGCCGCGCTGGGTTTCCTTGCACAAGAACACTATGAAAATTGGCTCAAATACTATGAGGCTGCGGAACCTACAGCCGCACATCGGCTGGCTGCGATTATTCGAGCGGACTTTGACAAGAGCATTTGTACCCACAAGCGGTTGGCCGTCTGGTTTGCCTTCTGGGGGCAAGCGAAGTATCGGCCTAATTACCTGAAGATTCATAATAAATATGACAACGAAAGATATGATAGAATTTTGCACCTATGTGGTGAATTGATTGCCGACGGTGGCTACGACGATCTTGATCCAGAAAAAACAGCTCGGGCCGTAGAGGCGATGTCAGACGGGGCCTGGCTAAGTTTGATGTTGTATCCAAAAGTGGCTGATCGTCGGGAATTCAGGGATGTTTGCATGCTTTCGCTGTCGCGGTTCTTCCCAAAACACTTTCCAGTCTGAGCGAAAGCATCGAACAATATGGCTTCAGCGCTTTATTTTGTGCATGCCGGGGTCATAGAGCGGCTTTAACGAGGCTGCCGCGTCGTATTTCTCGTCTGCGATTTCGATCTGCCAATGCCCAGTTGCGACTATGTCCGCGGTCAACGGTTCGTCAATCTCGGCGAAACCAATGCCGACGGCAGCGCCGAGCGTGTGCCCATATCCGCCAACTTGAATATATCCGACTTCATTGCCGTTTAGATAAATCATCTCATTGCCGTACATGAGAGGCTCTGGGTCTTTTAGCAGGAACTGCAACATCCGGTTGTTGGGCGTGCCTTTCGCCTTGATCGTGGCGAGTGCTTCCCTGCCGATGAAGCCACCGGGTTTGTCCAATTTGATGGCAAAACCAAGCCCGGCCTCAATTGGGTTGTCCGTGTTGTCCACGTCAATTCCGAAATCACGATAAGCCTTCTCTAGCCGTAGGGAGTTGAGAGTTTGCATTCCAGCATTGCGAACACCCAGATCTCGACCTGCTTCCATAATCAGATCGTAGGTCTGAATGGCCTGAGTGGCCGGTACGTGAAGTTCCCAGCCGAGTTCGCCAACAAACGTCACGCGATAGGCCATAACTACGGCGTACCCGATGTCGATTTCACGCGCCGTCATGAAGGGAAAACCTTCGTCCGACAAATCAGCTCCGGATATTCTGCTCAATAGTTCACGCGACTTTGGGCCGTGAACGTTGATTTGGCAGCGCCCTGCGGTGATGTCTGTTATAACAACGTTCTCGTTGTCCAGGACGTGCCGTCGCATGCGCATCTCGGTATGACCCGCCGAGTTTTCTCCCACGATGACCCAGTATTTCCGATCGGATAGCCGGGTAACCGTAAGGTCTGCCTCAAACCCACCCCGTTCATTTACCCAGGCCGTGTAGACGACGCGACCGGGTTCAACATCAACGTCATTGCAGGAAAGGCGAGAGAGGAGGGCGCAGGCATCCGGTCCTTCGACGCTGAAACACGCCATTGATGTCATGTCCATTACGATGACATCCTCGCGTGCTGCCCGGTGTTCTTCAGCGTGCCATTCAAACCAATTTTGGCGATGCCAACTGTATTTCTCGACTTTGGCCTCTTCGGGCGTCGGAGCAAACCAATCAGGTTGTTCCCAACCATTTCCTTCGCCGAAAAAGGCTCCGGCCGCTTTGAGACGGTCATAGAGCATTGAACGCTTAACGTTCCTGGCCGTTTTGTAGTTCTCATTGTGGTAGTGCTGACCAAAGAGCTTTCCCAGCAACTCAGGTGTTCTGTCGCGTCGAAAGGCCGGTGTCGCCATTTCACGGGAAAAGCGATTGACGTTGATGCCGGTAACATCGATGGGCGGCAAGCCGTCCACCATCCAATGGGCCAAAACCATTCCCGTACCCGCGCCATTCAGGATGCCAAGTGAGTTCATCCCACATGCAACCCAGAGATTGCGCAGTTCAGGCGTCGAGCCAACAAGCGGCGCAAGATCAGGCGTAAAGCTCTCAGGGCCGCAGAATAGTTTTTTGACACCGTAGTTCATGGTGTCAGGCACGCGCGAATAGGCTTTCTCCAGGTCGGGCCCAACACGTTCCCAATCTGGTTCAATCTCTCCGAATTGCCATTCATCCGGGATACCATCGAGCTTCCAAGCCGCAGCGCCGGGCTCAAAAAGCCCTAACATCATCCCGCCGACTTCTTCACGGTAATAAGTGTAGGTGGAAGGGTCTTCGAGAACGGGTAGATCGCGAGGTAGGCCCGGGATACTTTCCGTTATCAGGTAGTAGTGTTCAGCCGCCTGGAGCGGTAGATTTACACCGTGTTTTGCACCAAGTTGGCGAGACCACATGCCTCCGCAGATCACAACGTTTTCGGCTGTTATAGTATGACCGTTCGCAGTGCGGACCCCGGTCGCAGTGCCGTTCCTGGCTAAAATCTCTTCAACCCGCACGCCTTCAAAGAAACGTGCGCCTCTGTTTTTGGCTCCCTTGGTCAGAGACATTGTCACGTCCACCGGGTTGGCCCGACCGTCCTCCGGAATGAGGAACGCTCCAACGACGTCTGAGAGGTCCCCTATAGGGAACATATCCTGCGCTTCTTTTACTGAGACTTCGTGGTTGTTTATCCCAAAACGCCGCATGAAGGCTGCGACGCGACGCATCTCATGCAGGCGTTCTTCATTGGTTGCAATCTGCAGATATCCAACGTCGCGGAAACCTGTGGATATACCGGTTTCCTTCTCTAGTTTCGCATAAAGGTCTCGACCGTGCGTGTAGATAGCGCACTCAGCTTCGGATTTGAGAAGGCCGGCTACTATCAGGCCGGCGGCATGCCAAGTGGTCCCTGATGTCAGTTGTCCCTGTTCCAGAACGACAACATCGGTATGGCCAAGCTTAGTCAAGTGATAGGCCGTGTTCGCGCCGATCGACCCCCCACCAATAATCACGGTTTGGGCATGCGTCGGTAGGGTGTCAGCCATTGCGAGAAAATCCTTTTAGGCGTTCTTTTCTCCGAATACCAGCCAAATCACTTGCTGTCTACTGACTGAATGATCATTCAATTATAGCTGAATCTATGACCTGCGATTTCGCGATAAAGCTTGTCTGAGATGAGATAAAAGGTTTCACTGCAGTGACTGACTGACAATCAGATGCGGGGGAATCCTATGTCAGACGAGATCCTATATGACCAACAGGCAATCAGCTTTCTGGAAGAGCTCTGGGGAGAGGGGTTTCTTTCACCGGGAGGCCCTGAAGAAGTTGCGCGTGTTGTTAAAGGGATTGATCTGAAAGATAAGCATATCCTTGATATCGGATGCGGATCTGGGGCCATTGCAGTGTTGATGGCACGGGAGTTCGGCGCCGCTAGAGTTACGGGGATTGATGTAGAGGCCCCAGTTTGCGCGGCTGCGAGAGAGCGAGCTAAGCAGGCAGGCTTGGAGGAGAAGGTCGAAATCATACGGGTCACTCCAGGTCCAATGCCATTCGAAGATGGTGCTTTTGACGTAGTGTTTTCGAAAGACTCGATAATCCATATCCCCGACAAAGTAACGATGGCTGCGGAAGCTTTTCGTGTGCTCAAACCAGGCGGTCATTTCGCTGCTTCTGACTGGCTGACCAATCATGATGGTGAGATGTCACCAGAAATGGCGCACTACGTAAAGATGGAAGCCTTAGAGTTTCAGATGGCGTCGCCCTCTAAGTACCGCGCTGCGATGGAGCTGGCTGGCTTTGAGGACGTAGAGTTAGTCAACCGCAACCCTTGGTATGCTCAGGTATCAGCTGCTGAGCTTGAGGAATTGACCGGGCCAAACCGAGCCGACTGGGAAGCTCGGCATGGTGCGGAGTTTATCGAACATCAGATCGAGATCTGGGACGCTATGCAGCCAGTGTTGAAAACCGGAGAGCATTGCCCGCATCACATCCGTGGTCGGAAACCTGCCTGATCTGACTGGAACTTTGAATGGGCGCGATGACCGTTATGCGTCGTAGTCCTTGCTGACCTGCGCCATACCAGCTTCCATGATGTCGAACATTTCATCTATCTGCGACGGAGTTATGATCAGAGGGGGCGAGAACACGGCCATGTTTCCAAATGGTCGCAACAGGAGTCCCATCTCCTCGCACGCATCGTCCAGTTTCTGTCCAAACTTCACATGCGCTTCATAACTCTCGACGTTCAATTCAGGGCGACATTCTATGCACCCGAGGAGCCCGTCACCGCGCACATCCCCAACTATCGGAAACTTTTCCTTTATTTGATTTAGGCGGTCCTGGAAATGCGGTGTGACGCGTTGAACGTGTCCTAGGATGTCCTCGCGCTCCATGATTTCAATATTTTTAATGGCAGCCGCGCAGCTCACAGGGTGCCCGGAGTATGTGTAGCCGTTGTAGAAAACATCCTCTCCCGGTGCGTCTGAAATGCGTTTCACTACTGCGTCCGAGATTACGCAGGCACCTAGCGGCAGATAGCCCGAGGTTAAACCTTTTGCGCAGGTGATAATGTCAGGGACGATGCCAAAGACCTCTTCTGAGGCGAACCAATGGCCCAGCCTGCCAAAGCCGGTTACGACTTCATCCGAAATGTACAGAATGTCGTTTGCCCGGCAAATTTCGAGCGTGCGCTTGTGATAACCCGGAGGTGGAACGATCACGCCACCGGAACATAGGATCGGTTCCGCGATAAAGGCGGCAATACGGTTGGCGCCGACGTCAGCAATCAGGTTCTCAAGGTCCGCAACTTTGGCGTCGCACCAGGCATCAACACTCATGCCCTCTGGCCGGTGGTAGGGATTCACGTCGGGCAGAAAACGCACCAGATCCTGAGCTTTCTCAAAGCTCGTTTCGAAACGTTCTTTTCCAGTGACAGTCGCGGCGAGAAAGGTTGAGCCGTGGTAGCCTTTTTCCCGGCCGATCACGATCCTCTTCTCCGGTCGGCCAAGCCGTTTGTTCATGAAAAGTGCGGTCCGCAGTGCGGTGTCAACGGCCGTAGACCCACCGGTCGTGAAGTGCACCGTGTTCAGATCGCCTGGTGTACGTTCGGCGATCATTCGCGCCAAAACTGCCGCGGGTTCGGTCGTAAACGACCACGGCGACGCGTAGGGCATCTTCACAACCTGTTGGGAAATGGTATCAGCCATCTCTTGACGCCCATATCCGATCTGTGTGCACCACATTCCGCCAGGGCCATCGATATATCGCTTCCCGGCAGCATCCCAAAGGTAGATACCATCCGCTGTATTTACCCGCATGTACTCGTCAGACCCAAAGCCGTTGGTTCCGGCCCAAGGATGTAGGTGATGGTCGCGATCCCAAGCGACAAGGTCGCCGTCGGTTGGTGTATTACCCAGGGTGTTCACGTCTGCTTCTCCTTTAGGTGCGGGCCGGTGGCGTAGCTCGTGCGCGGGGCGGTGCGAAAAAGGCTTTGGTGACAGGAGTGAGGCGCGCCATCCTGGTGCGCCATTTGCCTTCTTGCAGAGTGTAAATCTCGGCCTTTAAGCCAGATGACCGGCCAGCATCCGGCATACGGACATGGGCCAACGCAATGCTGCGCTTGGCGGTCGGCGACCATATCCCGGATGTTATGTGCCCAACTTCTTTTTTGCGTCGATTGTAGATCAACGACCCTTCCGAGGGTTTGAATCCTTCGACATCGAAACGTAGGAGGAGGCTTCTTGGATTCTCTCGCTTGGACAGCAGCTCTCGCCGGCCATTGAAATGTCCTTTGTTGAAATCGACTAGCCGACCCAGACCAAGTTCGAAGGGTGTTTGGCCTCGGTGCAACCGTTCGGTCGCATGAACCGGTTGAAAATCCACACCTGCGGTCAGAAAACCGGCTTCGATGCGGGCCAAGTTTACAGCTTCGTATCCAATGGCGCGCAGTCCCTGATGTGTGCCGCCTTTCCAAATTCTGTCCCAAAGCGCTTCTGCCTTGTCCCAGTCGCACCAGAGCTCGTAACCTAAGTCACCAGTAAAACCCGTCCGCGAGATCATGAGACTGTGTTCAATTTGAGCGAGATCGAATGGCTTCAGCTTGCTGACATCTAAACCAGCGGCTTCCAAAACTGCATAAGAGGTCGGCCCTTGCAGCGAAAGTCCAGCAACACTGTGAGTTTCGTCGACGACTGAAACGTCAAAACCCCATGCAGCGTCGAGTAGCCATGTCAGCATTTGTTCCTGACAACAAAGGCGCCAATCGTTGTCGCCAAGATGGAAAAGAGTCCCGTCATCGATGATCATACCCTCTTCATCACACCAGACCGCGTACCCCACGCGACCAACGCTGATTTTTCGGACGTCCCGTGTCACGAGGCGATTGAGCATCGCGGTCGTGTCCGGCCCGGTCAATCGGTACTTGTGCATTGGTGAGATATCAAACAAAGAGGCCTGATTTCGCAGCGCGAAGTACTCGAACTCGACACTGTCCAGCACACCCGGGCCAGCATAACCGGCCCAATCGTACCAATTTTGTGCGCGATTTTGCTCTTCGAGTTTTTTGTGAAATGGCCCGGGTATCAAACCGAGTTTTGGATCGGTAAAGATGCTCATGGCAGAGCCTCCAGCGCCGCCAGGGCCGCATTGCGACCAGCGAGGCCCATGACGTCGCCACCGGGATGCGTTGCTGCACCGCATTGGAACAGCCCTTTCGGCCCCATGGAGTATCTGGACATCCCGTTCGTGGGCCGAAGTGTCAGGAGCTGGTCCAAAGACATTTCTGCATGGTGCCAGTGCCCGCCGGGCGCTCCGGTTGCGCTTTCGATTTTATCCGGTGTTATGACCTGCTTACCTGCAATTTGATCACCCAAGCCGGGCAGGGCGCGGCTAAGAGTTTCGACTGCAATTTCCGCAAGCTGTTCCTTTGCAGTCTCAGTCCAGCCGCCTTCAAGGTCAGATGGCGCATATTGCACTATGGTTGACAGCCAGCTTGCCCCGTCGGCTGTCTGCATTTTGAAAGCTTCAATCACAGGTGCTTTGGACATTTGACCATACTTAGCCGGATTGAACGCAGCTTCGACGTATTCCACAGAAGGAGCATAGATCAGACGTTCGTGTGCCAATTCGTCACTCAGGCTGGGCAGGGCGGAGCTATCCTTGAGCCGTAGATTGACCTTAGCCGTTGTTCCACGCGCCCGTATATTTCGCACTCGCCGCATCGTTTCGATGTCAAAGGCAGAGGGACCGGTCATTCGGCTTGTTAGTTTCGGGGCAAGGCTGCTGAGCACATTAGGCGCGGCAATGGTTCGTCCATCGGTGGTTTCCACTCCGGAGACTGCATCGTTGTCCAACAGAATGCGGGATACTTCAGTGTCCGGCATCAGCAGGCAACCTGCCTTTTGCGCAGCTTCCACCATCAAATCGGTTAACGCGCACATCCCGCCTGCTGGTTGAGTGATGGTCCCTCCGTGACCCAAACGATAGATCAGATTGAACACAGTGCCCGGAGATCTTGGACCAGTGGCTGTCCCCCAGATTGCATCAGCAGCAAGCATTCCAGCCACCGGTCCTTCCGACAGGTCATCTAGGATAATGTCGTGGACATTAGATAAGACGACCTGCAGGAAACGCCGCATTTCAGATTTGCCCAGCTTTTTCAGGTCTATGCCCAGTTTCGCCAGGCGCAAGAACTCGTTGAGCGCACCCCGGGAAAGGATGGCCTTTTGCCCCCCGGGAGGTGGAGCCTCGGCGAGTTGGCGCAAAAGGTCTCCATATGTAATCAGCTGGCGTGTCAGATCAGACCAGGCATCTGATTCCCGGTGTTTTGTCCCGTCGCTCCAATACACGCCGTCGTTCTTGAAGACGATGTGCCGCCCATCCTCAGACAGAGAGACCGTGGAGACGGGTTTGCTGGACAGGACAGGGTGTTGAATACCTATGCCGATGTCACCCAATGCCCGCGGGCTCAGGTTGTATAGCGAATGTGCAAGGGTCGGACCGCCGTCCACAGAATAAGACGCCATGCCGCCGAACCTGTCGGATTTCTCAATGATACAGACATTCTTGCCGCGTCGACCAAGGAGTGTTCCGGCAATCAGGCCGTTTACACCGCCGCCAACGACAATCGCATCAAATTGGCTCATGCGGCATACCCCTTCATTCGGCCATGCCGTGTTTCTTTTCTGAGAATAGCGCGGGCAGCGTTTGCACCTGGGGCCCCCATAACCCCTCCGCCGGGATGGGCGGACGACCCGCACAAATAAAGCCCCTTGATAGGTAAATTGTACTGCGACCAACCCGGGACGGGCCGATTGAAGAAAAGCTGATCAAAAGTCAGTTCGCCTTGGAAAATGTTGCCCTCTGTCAGACCGACCTCGCGCTCAATTTCCAATGGTGAGCGAACTTCCATATGAACAACGCGCTCGCGAATGTCGGGACACGCCACAGACATCTGGTCGAGTACAGTTTCTGCCATCGCGTTGCGCTGCTTTTCGTCCCAATTCTCGGCCGATTTAACGCCGTCGACTTCTAGGTCATAAGGCGCATATTGGACGAAAACCGTCATCATGTGGGCACCTGTCGGCGCCATAGTCGGATCAATCTGGCTAGGGATGAGCATGTCAATATAAGGCTTTTCCGACCAGCGCCCGACTTTCCAATCATCGTAGGCCTTTTCAAGTTCAAGGAGGCTCTGCGACACATGCAAATCACCCCTGAGGAAGCTGGTGTGCTCGGGTGCTGCAGGGAAATTTGGAAAGCGATCAAGTGCGATGTTGAGTTTCGCCGAAGATCCGCGAATTTTGAAGTTCCGCACCGCCTTGGTGAAGTCATCCGGCAACTCGGCCGCGTCAATATGGTGCAGAACAGTGCGTTTGATATCCATATTGGAGGCAACGACAGGGGCATAAAAAACCTTGCCGTCCTCGAGAGCTACACCTTCAACGCGTCCATCTTTGCTGAGGATTTTCTCAACCCCTGAACCTGTGTGAATCGTACCCCCGTGCTCTTTGAATGAGGCAGCAATCGCATTCGAAATCGCGCCCATCCCACCGCGCGCGAAACCCCAGGCACCGATGCCGCCATCAATGTCACCCATGTAGTGGTGCAGCAGAACGTAGGCTGTTCCGGGCGAATACACCCCGAGGCCGGTTCCGATAATACCTGAGCCTGCCAAATGGGCCTTAATCAGGTCGTTTTCGAAATGTTCATCCAAGAAGTCACCAATGGACATTGTCCAGAACTTCAGCGTTTCACCAAGCTCCCGACTGCCCAGACCATGTGCTTTTTTTACGAGGTATGCCAGTTCGCCGAAATCGCGCGGATGGAGAGAAGCGGGGTCCGGTGCGTCCCGAAGTAGAAAGGGACGGATAAAACGGCATTGCCGCATAATGGCTTGCGAATAGCGGCGATAGGCGTCGGCATCTTTTTCAGAATGACGTGCCATCTCACGCTTCAGTGCGTTGTGATCGGAATAGTAGGCGAAGTAATCCCCATCGCGTGTGAAGCTCGCGCCGCCTTCATACGGAATAACCTGAAGTCCGTATTTCGGAAGCTCGAGGTCCCTGGCAATCTCGCGCCGCAGAAGAGAGCAAACGTACGAGCAGTTGGAGTATGTCCAACCCTCGTGTAGCGACCGGCTGACTGCCGCGCCACCAATCCAGTCGTTCTTTTCGACCACCAAAACACGCATGCCAGCGCGCGCCAAATAGGCTGCGGCGGTTAATCCGTTGTGACCAGCGCCAGCCACAATCACATCGTATCTGTTATCAACTGTCAAATTGCTCCATCCCTTTCTCTTCCGTTTACAGATCGGGTGCGCGTTCGTAAAGTTTATTTGAGCGCTCAAATAAACTTCAAGCTATTGACGCATCTTTTTTGCGCGCTGTAGATGGCTGCATTCGTAGGAGGAGCGGCAATTGGTCGAAGTTGAGCGGAAACGTCCTCGCAAAGAGCGGAAGGAGAACGCAGATCGTCGTCGCCGGCAGCTGCTGGACGCGGCTTGCCGCTCTATATTGACGCACGGGTTGGCAAAAACGACGCTTGCAACGGTGGCGTCTGAGGCTGAGCTTTCTCAGGGTGTCGCGGCGTTTTACTTCAAGTCAAAACTAGGTCTTCTGACAGAAACATTGCGCGACCTTTACCAGCGTTACGAAAAGCACTGGACAGCTTCTTTAGAGCGAGCAGGGGACAAGCCCGCCGAAAAGATAAGGGCTTTGATAAAAGCTGACTTCCACCCGGATGCCTGTGGTCCCGATGTCTTGCCCCTTTGGTATGCATTTTGGGGCGAGCTTCGATTTCAGCTGCAGTATGACGAAGTTGCCGAGCATTTTGAGACACGTCGAAGAGAGACTTTGAGATTGATCTGGAATGAACTGCTCTCAGCAGACGACGCTATATCAGCAGATCAAATGGCTGAATGGATGGAGACATTAACGGATGGCTATTGGCAACGATTGCATCTAGCTCCGGAAGGCCTGAGCCGAAAGCAGGCGGAGCAAGCTGCCTGGGGATGCCTTGTTCGTTTGGTTCCAGAATTACTTGGAGATACGGCTTAGTCAATTTCGACTGAAAGGCCCCACAATATGACGCGAGTTCGGATATCGCAGCGGCCTCGGCCATCCTGGGGCGCCATCTTAAAAGAGGCGCGTTACCTTGCGCGGCTTGCCTTTCCGATAGTCATTTCTCTTGCTGCTGCTGCTTTGATTGGCGTCGTTGACACAGTGATGGTGGCCCCGTTGGGCACACTTCCTCTGGCGGCGGTCTCAATTACGGCCTCGGTGCTGATCATTTTCTATTCAGCGCTCTACGGCTTTGTGTCCGCAATTGGTGTGCGTATGGCCGAAGCTTTTGGGAAAACAAGTGACCAAGGGTTGGCAGCAGCAACAAACGCCGGGGTTTTTGTTTCCCTAGTCGTGGGGTCAGTTGGCGCTGTTGCAATGATCTGCCTTAAGCCTGCTCTTTCTTGGATTGGGCAGCCGCCTGAAGTGGTCAGTCTAATTGGCGGGTATTGGATTGCGATGAGCCTTCTTTTGGTGCCCTTCACGGTTTTCTACACGCTTAAGGCTCTCTTTGACGCCATGAACCGTCCGTGGATTGGGGTTGGTCTTGCGTTTCTTGCGGTCGGTTTCAACATCCCTTCAAACTATGTTTTGATCCACGGAGTTGGTGGCTGGCCAGGTCTGGGTCTTGTTGGCGCCGGGATTGCAAGTCTGTTGTCTCAGATAGTGCCGTTGATCATGGCGCTCGTGATCATACGAGTATGGAAAAGAAAGAGAGGCCTTCTGAGGGCCGCGAGTTTCGACAGATCCGAGGTCAAAGCGCAGCTCAAAGAAGGATTCATTATCTCCGTTGGTTATCTGGGGGAGGGGGCCGCTTACGCAGTTGCCGGCCTTATGCTTGGTTGGTTCAGCGCCGCTGCGCTCGCCGCGCATCAAATCGTTTCTGCGGTCAGCGACGTAGTTTACATGGTGCCCTTGGGCGTTTCGATTGCAATTTCGATACGTGTAGCTCAGGCCATTGGCGCCAATGAAAAAGAAAGGCTGAAGCCGATAGTATTGGCATCGCTGTTGGTCATCGTTAGTTGGATGGCCGTTGTCGTTACTGGTATTTTGATTGGCCGCGCTCCTTTGGCCAATAGCCTCTCAGATGATCCAAAAGTTGTTTCTCTCGCGATATCGATGTTCCTTGTGATTGCTGCAATGCAGATCGCAGATGGCGTGCAGGGGACAATGCTGGGCGCTTTTCGGGGCATGATGGACAATCACGTTCCTGTTGCGATTACCCTGATTGCATATTGGCTCTTTGCATTGCCGCTTGGATATGCGCTGGGCTTTTGGCTTGGGTTCGGTCCCAACGGAGTTTGGATCGGATACGGCTCAGGTCTCTCTTTGGCGGCTATCGCGTTGACCTATCGCTTCTTCTCCCAAAACCGCTAAGCGGCGCTGTTTGCTGGCCTTCTAAAGGCCCAACTTGTCTAAGAGTTTCAGGCGCAGGATTTCCGCTTCGACCAGAGTCTCTTTCGCAAAGGAGAAAGGCAGTGGTCTGAGGGGGGTGACCGGAAATTCCAACTCGTCTGATTTGGTTCCACTCGCCCATTTAGCGAGGACGCGCCCCATTGTAGTAGCTATAGCAACGCCGCGCCCATTATATCCCAAACCTGTCATAATCCCCGGTGTGAGCTCATGCAGATGTGGATAGTGATCTCTCGTCAATGCAACAAAGCCGCCCCACTCGTATTCCCACTGAACTCCAGATAACTGGGGGAAAAGTTCAACAGAAATGCGTTTCAACCGCTCAATTTGTTCGAGAGTGGAATTGTCGTTGTATGTGCCGCGTCCTCCCATCAGAAAGCGACCTTCCGCGTCTTGCCTGAAGTACAGAAGCAGGCGTCGTGCGTCCGACAAAGCGTTGCCTTCTGGCAGAATTGACTGGCGGACATTGTCGGACAGGGGCGCCGTAGCGACTTGGACCGAGCGAACGGGCAAAACGGATTTAGCCAAGCGCGGATGCAGATCTCCAGAATAGGCGTTCGTACAGATCAGCACTTTTTCTGAGATAACCGCTCCTTTGGGAGTTTCAATCCGAAAGCGACCGGCCTCTGACAAAATCTGCTTGGCAGGCGTTCCACCGAAAATTTGCACGCCATTGCGGCGACCTGCTTCGGCCAGCCCAAGTGCATAGTTTAACGGGTGCAAAACACCGCCGCGGCGATCCAGAACGCCGCCAAGGTAAGCTTCGGTCCCGGTCAGTCGCTGCATTTCGCTTTGATCAAGCGATACCATACCCCCGCCGTGGTTGTCCCAATCCTCGGCCAGTTTGTGTAGTTCACTGAGTGTTTTTTTACTATGCGCCGCGCGCAGCCAGCCAGGACGATTTGCGTCGCACTCAATCCCGTGCCGAGTTATTAAGTCAAACACAAGATCGGCGGCGTCACCGGCCATTCGGATCATTCTGGTTCCCCAGATGTCACCAAATTTGGTTTTGATGCCCGTCGGCCCGTCCTTTAGGCCTACATTGATTTGACCGCCATTACGTCCAGAAGCTCCCCAGCCCGGATGATGCGCATCGATGACAACAGCTTTGACGCCTTTCTCGGCCAGGTGAAGTGCTGCCGAAAGCCCGGTAAACCCGGCGCCAATCACGGTCACGTCAGAGTGCTGTTCGCCAACCAATTGTGGACATTCTGACGAATAGCCTGCTGTTGCTGACCACAGGCTATTTGCAATGACTGGGTTTTCGTTTCGGATCATCTAGTGGCCTCGCGCTTGCCTTGTGGGGGGAACTACGTAGGTTTGGCTCGTGATACTTGCCGGATAGTATGTGACGAATGCCCAGACTTTTGAACCAATTCGAATTGAAACCAACCGTCGAGCTCGATGCATTCGAGCAGGCGTGGAACGCGTTTGTCGAACACTTGATCAAGACGGACCTTGCCGCCGAGGGTGCGCCTTTGTGCAGGCGCATCCCCGCAAGTGGTTACGATACCGACGAGCTGCGCAACCATACGCTTATGGCTGTTGTAGAGTTCAGGGATCAATCGCAGGCAGACGCGGCTTGGGCCGCCATTGAAGGCCGCGTTGAGCCTTTGGGGGCTTTGCATCGTAGAGTTATTTCTTTGGTGCACGATCCGGTTTTCACTTTTTGGTCGGAACTCTAGATCTGCGATTGCGTACGTCCGGATGTTTTCACATCATTTTCTCTTTTCCATTGAATGATCGTTCAATCAATGGCATCTATCGCTTAGATGTCAATCGTCCACACGCTGAGTGAGAACGGCTGTTGGGGGCAGGCAAGACAAAAGAAGTGCTTAGTAGATGGGATGCATTTTGGTGAGACAATCGCCAATCGAAAAAACAAACCCTGAGGGACGGCGTCGTACCGAGTCCAAGGAGGTAAGGAGACAACAACTCATCGATGCGACAATCGACTCGATTGCCGAAAACGGGATTGGTGGAACGACCATGTCCACAGTGACCGAGATTGCAGGTTTGTCATTGGGCATCGTCAACTTCCACTTCAAAAGTAAGCAGAACTTGCTGGAAGAAACGTTGCTGTTTCTAGCAAAGGAACACCACGAACAGTGGTTGGAAGCCTTTGACAATGCAGGATTGTCAGCGCCTGAAAAATTGTTGGCGATCGTCGATGCGCACTTTTACCCTCAGATTTGCACGCCAAAAAAGCTAGCTGTTTGGTTTGCGTTTTTTGGAGAGGCAGGACGGCGCGAAGTCTATCGCAGTCTGATCAATGACATCGATCAGGAGCGGTACGACGTAGCACTGAGACTGTGTTCAGAGATTGCTGAAGACGGTGGATACAAGGACATACCGCCAAGGCAAGTCGTCAATATTCTGGAATCTCTGTACGACGGAATCTGGTTGGAGCTTTTGACCTATCCCGAGAACTTTCAACGTTCGGTTGCCCGGGATCACATTGCCGCCTTTCTTGCCAAGGTCTACCCAGATCACTTTCGAATGCCCGCGTTCAAAAACGGTGGTTGAAACAGAGCGGCTTTCAAACCGGACACTCCAGACAAGATCAGCCAGCGCATGGCGCAGCCAACCAAGGATCAAAAAATGGATAGGGACCCTCGCTACGATATCCTTTTCGAACCGGTTCAAATCGGGCCAGTTACTGCGCCAAATCGGTTCTATCAGGTGCCGCACTGTACAGGTATGGGTTGGCAATATCCGCGTACTCTTGCTGCAATGCGAAAAGTGAAGGCGCAAGGGGGGTGGGGCGTCATATGCACAGAGTATAACTCGATCCACCCGTCGTCTGATGACCTACCGCATCCTTATGCTTCGCTTTGGGATGAAAGTGATGTTCGGGCGCACACCCTTATGACCGATGCCGTACACGAATACGGTAGCCTGGCAGGTGCTGAGCTTTGGTACGGAGGCGCCAACTCGAACAACTTGTTTTCCCGGTTGCCGAGCATGGACGTCGACAGCCGTCCCAATACGAAAGGGCACCCTTTTCAGACCCGTGCAATGGACAAGCAGGACATCCGGGATCTACGCCGCTGGCATCGAAAGGCCGCATTGAGGGCACGGGACGCTGGATTTGACGTTGTCTATGTCTATGCAACGCACGGATACCTGATCTCGAATTTTTTGCATCCGCGCGTGAATACGCGCGGTGACGAATATGGTGGCAACTTAGAAAATAGGGTGCGTCTCACCCGAGAATTGATTCAGGAAACCAAGGACGCCGTTGGCGACCGGTGCGCCGTGGCCGTTCGGTTCTCGGCTGACGAAGAGATCGGCGAGGATGGCCAGCCAATCTATGGTGAGCGACGAGAGATGTTTGAGATGCTCTCCGATCTTCCGGATTTGTGGGATATCAACATCGCAGATTACTCGGTTGAGATGGGTGTCTCCCGTTTTACTAAAGAAGCTGCTCTTGAACCCTATATGCATTGGGTCAAGTCCGTGACGGATAAGCCCGTCGTGACCGTTGGTCGCTTCACGTCACCTGATACCATGGTCTCGCAAGTCAGGCGGGGGATTACGGATTTCATTGGGGCTGCACGCCCCTCAATCGCTGATCCTTACCTTCCAAAGAAGATCGAAGAAGGACGCTTGTCCGCGATCCGCGAGTGTATCGGATGCAATGTTTGTTACGCCAGTGACTCGATAGGGGTACCTATTCGATGCACTCAGAACCCAACAATGGGAGAGGAGTGGCGCAAAGGCTGGCACCCTGAAATCATTCGTAAGAAATCCTCAGATGCGCGCGTCTTGATTGTCGGGGCAGGCGCTGCCGGACTGGAAGCGGCACGGGCACTTGGCGTGCGTGGGTATGATGTCCAATTGGCGGAAGCTACTCGTGAGTTGGGTGGCAGGGTCTCGCGCGAAGCGGCTCTGCCTGGAATGAGCGAGTACATTCGCGTCAAAGATTATCGCGAGCAGCAATTGATGGAGATGCCCAACGTTGAAATCTACCGTGAAAGCCCGCTGACAGTTGACGATATCTTGGCCGTCGATGCTGACCACGTTGCGATCGCAACCGGCGCGACTTGGCGAAAAGAGCATTTTGACGAAGAACGTTTCGCCCCGGTCGCAAAAGGGTCAGCCTTAGGTCGGGTCTTTACTCCCGATGACATCATGGATGGGAATCTTCCCATTGGACCAACGCTCGTTTTTGATGGTGATGGCTACTACATGGCCAGTGTTGTTGCTGAAAAAATCAGAACGCAGGGACATGCCGTCACGCTGGTCACACCGTTTGACAGTGTTTCTGACTGGGCAAGAAATACGTCCGAACGTTGGCGCATCAGAAGGCATTTGCTTCGCTTAGGGGTCGAGGTCCTGCCGTCAAAGTCGCTTAAGCAATTTGATGGCGAAATCGCAGAGTTGGAGTGCGCCTATGGCGGTCCAAATGTGAATGTTCCGGTTGCCAACATAGTGATGGTTACTGCTCGGAAGCCAAATGATGGTCTCTACAGGGGATTACTGGGGCGGGCGAGTTCCGAGGATTTGCCGTTCAGCCTTCGTCGCATAGGAGATTGCGACGCTCCGGCGATAATTGCGGCGGCGGTTTATTCAGGCCATCGATACGCGCAGGAATTGGACGAAGCAGTGGATGAGGACATTCCACTTAGACATGATCGTCTGGATGTCCGGCAGCAGCCGATTTGACTGCGCTGGACGATCTCGGTTGTACGCACTCAAGGGAACGCAGGAGAAATCACCCATGCCGGAAGGCTTAATCATCCGTCCGCTTGAATTGAAAGACAACGAAGAGTGGCGGCGCTTATGGACGGCATACTTGGATTTCTACGAGACCTCTGTCTCAGAAGAAGTCTACGAGGTTTCGTTCAACAGATTGTTGTCAACAGATGCAGGTGAATACAATTGCCTCATCGCTGAGTTAGAAGGGAAACCGGTTGGACTAGCGCACTACCTTTACCATAGGTTCATGTGGTCGGTGGAGGATACCTGTTATTTGATGGATCTCTTCGCTGATCAGCAGGTTAGAGGAAAAGGTGTTGGTCGAGCTCTAATCGAAACTGTCTTCCAGATCGCCAAGCAGGACGGTGTTCCGACCACCTACTGGACAACTCAAGAATTTAATTATCCCGGTCGAGTTCTGTACGACAAAGTCGCTAAGAGAACGCCATTTATAGTTTATGAAAAAGATGAATAATTGGTAGCGACTTGCCAGAAAAACTCGTCTTAGCGCTGGTCTTGTCAGAAGAACTTGTCTTGAGGCAGGCAGGACGGTTGCGTAGCTTTTGCCCATGACCAAACCTGCCTCTTTCAAGTACTTCAAAACCAGTTACATCTCTGGTGAGCTTGCAGACTGGCTGGAAGATCAACAAATGGATCATATCCGAGGTGCGCCATATCACCCACAGACCCAAGGCAAGATCGAGCGCTGGCATCAAACTCTCAAGAACCGCATCTTATCGCAAAACTATTATCTGCCCGGCGACCTCCAACAACAGATCGACGCCTTCGTCGAGCATTACAATCACCGTCGCTACCACGAAAGCCTACAAAACCTCACGCCGGCTGATGTCTACTTCGGGCGCGGGCAGACCATTCTGAAACAACGCGAAAGGATCAAACGGAAGACAATCGAAACAAGGCGCTTGCTTCACCGAAAATCCGCCGCATAATCGGAAAAACCAGATGGGCCAGATCCTCTCTTAGCTATGGCCGCCTTCTGTACCAAAACCCCTGACGACGGACACTGGCAACATTCGTCTGCTCTCAATCAAAATAAAGGCAATTCATATGGACTTGACTGTACTCATGAAAGACCTGCAGCAACGACGCGACGAGTTGAAACTGCAACTGCACCTTGCGTCGAAAGAAGCTGAGGATGAATGGACAGAGCTTCAGGCCGAATGGGACAAGTTTCTTACAAAAGCCGAGTTCGAAAAGTCCGCTGAGGAAGTTGGAGAAGCGGCACGCGATCTCGGCCTCAAAATGAAGGCCGCGTATGACAAGATGAAAAAGGCAACCTGATCAAGCAGGCTATTGGGTGATTCAGTGCGGCCTCAAACCCGGCTGCCAGCCCGCCAGAAGTTTCATAACTTTGGGCCCAACAATAATGCGATGGGTCTCGCAGAAGGATCCGCGGCCGAACCAAAGGAGACCGAACGTTGAACCTGGTCGCAATTCTCATGAAAGATGTTGAAGCGGCGCGCTCCGCGCGTGGCAAAATTGCGGGATTAACCAGAAAGGCGCTTGTTCAGTTAGAAGACGCGGTTGTCGTCTACACTGAAGATGGCGAAATCAAACTTGATCAGACCGTCAACATGACGAAATTCGGGGCTCTGGGCGGTCTTTGGGTCGGTGTGGTTATCGGTGGCGCTATTGGTCTGATGAGCGGGAATCCAGCGCTATTGGCTGCAAGCGGTGTGTTTGGGTCACTCACAGGTGCCGTTGGAGGATCGGTCGCTGATCGTGGCATTCCGGATGATTTTATGAAGAAAACAGCACGATCATTGGAAGATGGTCGTGCCATACTTTTCCTATTGGGTGGAACCGAGAACCCAGAAATGGTTCTTGAAAAGCTGTCTGCTTTTGAGGGTGAGGTGCTGATATCGGATTTCTCTGACGATGTCGTGCAACAGATCAACGATGCTCTTAAGTCAGTATAATCCGCAGGTGTGTTCATCAAAACGATGATCGTTTAGCCATCATACAACGACACCACGGCTGCAGGAAAAAGCTCTTGCCAGTACGTTTTCGGCTCAAGTCTCTGACAGGACTGCCGAATAGGTTACGGAGGGCTCTTCAGCTTCCGGTCCAGCGCCATTTCAATCGCTATAAGCCGGGACGGATGTAGTTGAGGATGGCGGAAATGGTTGCATTGGACAAAGAGCTGACTGCCATGGAAGACGAACTGGACGAAGCCGCTGAAGAAATGGCGACAGACATCCAAGAAAGTATCGACAAGACCAAATCAAAGGTCAAAGAAGCAAATGACCGCATTGACGCTCGGCTAGAGGAGATCGACGCGGAGTTCGATGCTAGGTTGGATGCAATTGACCAGCAAATCGACTCGGCGACAGAAAATTCGAAAGCTCGGTTCCAAAAGAGAAAAGCAGAGATACAAGAGGAATACT
This sequence comes from Ruegeria sp. HKCCD7303, assembly GCF_013111185.1. GTDB lineage: Bacteria > Pseudomonadota > Alphaproteobacteria > Rhodobacterales > Rhodobacteraceae > Ruegeria. Next base: position 373,552 of record NZ_WVRE01000004.1, read on the forward strand.
CTCACAGAAAAGCTCTTTTGAGCAAAGCAGCCAAGCTGGCAGGTGAGGCACTCGGCTAACGGGCCAACGAACCCGCCAAATTCTAAAGCGGGTTCGACACAGCCGTTTGCTGGAGTTACAAATCGAATTTATGGAAGAAAACAGTTTTCGAGAGCCACTTTCCACTTACGGTGATGCTCTGTCACGGTGGTGGAGCTCAGTAGATCATCCCGCGGCCCTTGCCGCGATCGTGTTTTGTGCGGCGGTTTTGGTTTTTCGTCGTGCACTGGCCATGGTGGTGGTTTCAGCGCTCAATGCATTGCTGTCAAACTTATCTTCCGAGATTGGTGAAGCGACGCGTGAACGCCTCGTTTCGGCTACTCAAGTACTTCTTGTAGCCCTATCGATTTTCCTTGTCTCTGAAGCTCTGGAACTTCCCGAGTTTACAGGTGGCCTCTTTAGGAGCGTTCTAGCGACCGCTGCCATAGTGGCTGTGTTTGCAACTTGGTATGAACTAGCGGGTAACTTTGTTTCAATCTTAAAAACAGGTGAGTTTCAGGATGTAACCCTTGAGGCCGACTGGACCACTAGAGTTACTCGCTTCGCCATTTTTATCTTTGGACTTACTGCGATATTGAAGGTCTGGAACGTCGACATTAGTGGAGCTCTTACTGGCGTCGGTGTTTTGGGCGCAGGGCTTGCGATCGCTGCACAGGACTTAGTACGGAATTTGATCGCGGGAATGACCAACCAAAGCGAGGCTCGATTTGTCACCGGAGACGCCATAGAAGTTGATGGCAAGTTTCTGGGGACGGTTAAAAAGATCGATCTGCGTTCCACACTCGTGGTTGGCTTCGACCAAGTGCCCCGCCATGTTCCGAATGCTGATCTGTCAAATTCTGTTGTTAAAAATTACTCAAGAATGCAGCACAGGCGTATCCTGATTTCAATTCCACTTGTTCTTTCGTCGTCCCGTGACCAAATTGAAAAAGTTAGACGTGATTTGAGTGAGTTCTTGAAGAACAGTGGGGCCTTCTCACTCGATGATGATGCTCCCAAGTGCGTTAACGTATCGGGTATCAGCAACAGTTCCATCGACATTCAGTTCTATGCCTGGACGAAGTCTGGTACTTATTCAGACTATCTGGAAACAAGTGAACGCCTTGCCCTAGAAGTTTTAGAGACTGTCGCAAGGGCAGGCACCGCGCTAGCCTACCCCACCCAAACGATACATATGGCAGAGCACGCAGGAAAAAGCTGAAGCCAAACGAACTGGTGGCTAACGAGCCATTTTCATTTTGCAGAACACCTTCGTCTCTGCGCTCTTTGGTTCATTTAGTTCTTTCGCTACCTCATCCTCCAAAAATGCACGGGTGCTTATTTCAGTCATTTCATCCGCGTCCGAATTTGTTGGCGTCTGGACGTCGGAGTTGCCAGACTGGTCGGACAGTGGCCCCCAAACTGCGCGAAGTGCCCCAGCCGATTAAGCGATGTTGTATTTTGTATGCATAACGTGTTCAATTTGAGACAAGTTTACCAATAGGACTCAATTGTTTGGACCCAACTCGCGAAGACAATACAAAAGTGCCGATTTGGTTCCTCACGATGGTCACTATCGCTCTCGTGATTTGCGCTCTGTGGTTCGGGCGCGGGTTTCTCATTCCTCTTGCGGTAACGGGTCTTCTTTATATTCTCACCTCTGCGCTTGTTGATAAAATTCAGCACACCAGTTTGATTGGCTGGTCGCCACCCGGCTGGTTAGCTCAACTTCTGAGCACGGTTTTGATAGTCGGAGCGGTCGTTCTTCTGGGTCTTGTTGCCGCTTCATCAGCGGATGATGTTCAAGACGCGTTGCCAAGATACCGGGAGCGCTTCTCAATTTTGTCGGAACAACTGGAAGGTTTTCTCGGACCCAAGATCGTGATCGCAATCCAACAAGCCATGGAGCAAGCCGATGTAGGGCGTTGGTTTACTGCAGCAATGAGCGGAGTGGGCGGAGCACTTTCAATGCTTGGCCTTATAACGCTCTATTTGATCTTCTTGACTGCTGAACGACTAGCTTGGGCTACTAAATTGCCACTTTTGGCTTCTGGGGAGGAAGAGGCACATCGCGCCAAGAAAGTGCTTTCGAGAATTTCCAATGGCGTGAAGCAGTATATGTGGGTGAATGCAGTAACAAGTGCCATGAGCGGCGTTGTTGCATTCGCCATTTTTTCGTGGGTTGGCTTGGACTTTGCGCCACTACTTGCACTGACCGTGTTTGTAGCCGGCTTCATTCCAAACATTGGGGCGTTCATCGCAATTGCGCTGCCCTCTCTCGTTGCTCTGATCCAATTCGATACTATGAGGCCGTTTTTAATCGTGTTGATTGGCTATGGCCTTGCGGATCAGTTCATCGCCAATGTCATACAGCCGAAAATGCAAGGTCGCTCTCTGAACCTCAGCACGTTCATGGTAATGGTCGCTCTTACTTTCTGGGCCACTGTCTGGGGCGGGATCGGCGCGTTTTTAGCGATACCGATGACGGTAATCGTTATGGTTTTTTGTGCAGAAATCCCCGCAACACGGTGGATCGCAATAGTTCTGTCAGCGGATGGTCAATTACTGGAAGAGCAGAGTGTTGCTTCAAAAAAGAATAATCAATCGGTGTTGTCGCATATAGGCCAATCCAAAAAACGCCAAGAGTTTGAAGAGGAAATTGAGCAACTTCGCGCAGACTTCGACAGTAGAGATAAATAGTCTACGCTTAACAGGGGCGCGACTATATCGATGAAGTTCTCTACCAGTGTCAAAACGGCGGCCAGGTTGTCAAATTTTTTAAGCCACCATTATTTGCCCCTGTAATCGATTGAACGTGGCTGCAGCGATGACGGCGAGTAATGGATCAGCAAACAGTGGTTGAACCGTGCATGCAAAGTGTTTGGAGGGTATCGCAGTCAAGCGTTTGGCTTTTGGTTCGGATCTCAATTCCAATCCCAAATTAGCAAAACTGTAGCGCTGCGAGAGTATACAGAACTTTGAATTTAAACTAATACTTACATCATTAAATAAGTTCTGGCCCGCAGCGATAGGAGAGATTGACATGGCTGATATTGCGAAATGGATGGATGATCTCAAGCAAACACGTGACGAGCTTCGTTTGCAACTTCATCTTGGTGCGAAAGAAGCAGAGGATGAATGGGAAAGCCTTATGCGTGACTGGGACTCGTTCTTGAGTAAGTCTCAGTTCGAAAAGTCCGAAGATGAAGTCGGAGAAGCGGCCCGCGAGCTGGGTCTGAAGATGAAGGCCGCCTACGAACGTATGAAGAAAGCAGTTTAGTCTGCGGAAACAAGCGAGGATCACTAAACGCGAAAAGTTTTGAAAAACTCAAACGTATGGCGTGGCTACGTCATTTTAATTGAGGTGTTCTGAGCGAGATAGTCTCAATCGCGTAGTGTCCTTGCAAAATTGCCATCTCGACGATTGTTCATTTCTTAACCGCAAGGGACAGGCGATCAGATCGCGCGCCGTCGTCTTGCGGTGGCACGCTATCAATCTGGCTTAGTGGTTTTGCTATGCTTGTTGCAGTGATTGGCCTATTTTTTGGGAACGTTGCCTGTTCTTCTGTCTGGGCGATAACTACGGGAAAGCGCTGGGCGGCGGAATCCTTGCTGTTTGAGCCTGGATCTTGCTGTCGTCCCGGTGCTTGTCGCGCCTCGAATGAGCGCTGAACGAGAACCGGAACCTGTCATTGAATTTCGCGATCTCGCAATGGACGATATCAAGGCGGCATAGTCGGAATGGCTGGGTGAGGCAAAGCATCTGGAAGAAAATGTGCGGCGTATTGCCTCCTATCCGTTTGGCGCTGTGGAATCGACTCTGCTTGGCCCGCTTTTTTCAACGACGGCGAAGTCTCTCTACAAGAAGGTGCAAACTACCAATCACAACAAAGGCGAAACTAGTCGGGACAAGGGAGCACCAATTCTGATACGTTTTGGTTGCTGCGACAGCCTTTTCGAAAGTTCGAAGGAACGTTCGAAATCAGCTTCAAACATCGCTTCTAGTTGTGATGCAGCACTATCATCAAAGTAAACCGCCATGGCTTCAAAGTTCAATCGAAACGACCGGTTATCCATGTTCATGGTTCCGACAACTGCAAGCGTATCGTCAACAAGTACGACCTTTTGATGCATGAAACCCGCATCATAGCGCATCACTTTGACTCCTACGTCGCGGATCTCGTCAAAGTATGCGAAGGCAGCCAACCAAGGAACGGTATGGTCTATGACCTCCGGGACCAATATACGCACATCTAGGCCGCGTAGCGCCGCTAGTTTAAGCGCGGTCAGAATATCGATATCTGGCACAAAATAAGGAGATGCAATCCACACTCGTTTCTTAGCTTCAGCGATGCAGGATATGAAGAACATGGCCCCTGTTTCCAGTTCGTCACCCGGACCAGTAGCGACCAAAAGTGATGTCATGTCAGCTTTATCTCGATCGGCATTCCAATTCAGGTCATCGATCAGTATTTCGTCTGTTGCCCAGTGCCAGTCTTCCACGAAAATCAACTGAAGCTGGGAAACTACTGGGCCAGTCATCTGAACATGTGTGTCGCGCCAATTACCAAAACGTGGATCGAGTCCTTTGTACTCGTCTCCGAAATTCAAACCACCCGTGAAGCCCACATGACCGTCGACAACTACTGTTTTGCGGTGATTGCGAAAATTGAGCTGAAAACGGTACTTCGGCCCCCTTGTCGACTTCGGATCGACGAACTCTACCCCTGCTGACTTTAAGCGCTGAAAATAGGTGGGAGGAAGCTTTTTGCTTCCTACAGCATCGACCATGAAGCGGACCGACACCCCTCGTTCAGCGGCATTGATCATGTGATCGCAAAGGGCTCGGCCAACGCCATCATCGTTGACGATATAGGATTGGACAAGCACGTATGATTTTGCAGTATCAATCGCCTTGAAAATCGCTGAGAACGTCTCCTCACCATCTATGAGAAGCTGAAAACCATTTCCGTCTACTCCGGGTAGTTCTGCGATCTTTTCAAAAAGTGTTGTGTCGTTCTTGGGTTTGGACTTAGGCCTATGTTGTTCGCGATAAGTCGCCACACCTTCAAGAACCTGTTCGCTTGAGGCACGACTTATTTCATAGCCACGATATTTGTGGTGTCCAAGAAACAGATAAAGCGGCACACCAAGGTAAGGTGCTGTTACAAGAAAGATTGCCCAACCGATCGCGCCTTGAGGAGTACGCGCCGTCTGGATAGCGCGCCACGCGAAAACAATCGCAATGACCTCTGACGCGATGAGTGCAATAATCAAAACCGTGCCGAGCATTTCATCGCCCATTCCATAGACAGGGGAAAGCCTGACTGAGTTACCCTCGGGCCAAAGCTATGTGAGTTTCCCATTCGTAACAACTTTTGGGCCCTCCGTCTGGTCTTGTCAGACGAACTTTTGTTGGGCGTGGCGGGGCAGTAAAGCCGCCGTTCGGATTTCGGAAGCTGTCGTTGGGGCAATCCTGGCTGACCGACTGCTCAGAGCCCAAAGCGGACCTTCGAACTCGACGCGGCAACAGGCAGAACTAAGCGCGAAACGGAAATCGCTCCACTGCTATCTAGCAGTAATGGTGTCTCAAAGTAAGCCTTTCGCGTACACGTTGAATGCTTCTGGTCGGTTGTCTCGTGGCTATAAACTCCACTGCTCAATGCCTTTTGCTAGCCAGAGAAGAGGGTCAGGTGCCTCCGCGCGACCGGAACTCTGATGGAGAGCACCCCTCCCACTTTGAGAAGGCCGTAGAAAAGTTCTGCCGGTGCGAAAAACCAATGCTTTGAGCGACCTCGTCAATTTCGCGGCCTTGCCGTAAAGCCTCTCGCGCGATGGCATGGCGCGGGCCATCGCGGAGGCGATCAAAACGGCTGCCCTCTTTTTTTAGGGCATCCTGGAGGGTTCTGAGCGGTTTGTCGAGAAGGTTAGCGACTTCGGTTTGCGCAAGAGGGCGCTGGTTGGTGCGCAATGACGCGTATTGCAAATGAGTTACGAGGTCGGACATCTCACAGGACGCATTGGGCACTTCGGGCGCCTCTGCCATGGCCAAAAGAAGGAGATCGGACAGGTCGGGCCTGGAGTGTTTGAGCGGCGTCCGCAAGAGGTGATCATCGAACTCAACTGTTCCGATATCACCCTCCGAAACCTGGCTCACGCCACTGAGAAATGTTGTGTGGTGAGCGCGCGCTCCGGGATAGCTCACCCGGATATGCGCGCTGCGTGTGCCCGTGCGCTGGGCGAGAAGGTTGCAGATCAGTCCGATTGTGTATTGCACATCGAGCGAGGCTTCCGGGCCCACGCCGAAGGGGTGAACGTACGTGAACCGACAACGATCCCTTCGCACTCGGAGGCCAACACTGACCCCGGGAACGATATAGGGAACCGTGTCGCGCAGAATGCAGAGGGCGGCCCAGATAGTCTCAGAATGAATGACGGCTTTGCCGAAAAGCCCCATATCCGCGAACTCTTGGTCCATACCTGCCCTCAGCATGATCCCGCCAAGATCATCGAGGTGGTCGATGCGGGCGAGGCCCTCTAGGTAGGTGCCGTCGGGCATCCAACGCTCCGCCTGATTCGGAACATCGAGCCCCGCTACCTCTGCGGAGAGACCTTTCCCCAGACCAAACATGGGATCAGACAGGCACTTAAACAAACCCAGCAACAGGCCCGCACGGACCTGTCTCGAGTCGTCGGGACGGCAAAACGATCGATCTTCCCGTGTGTTTGAAGACAATAGTTGGTTCCTTGGGCGCTAGTGTTGATTCTTAGATTAAGCGATTTGTGCCTACAACACTGCAGCAAAAAGAACTCGACGCGGCGCCTCCCGGACATGTCCTACGAAGAGCGCTGCCAAAAGGTAGCGGTTTCATTCTGGCTCGCGCTTCATGCCGCGCGACATGGAAGCAGTCTGACAAAACGAGGTGCGTCGCGCAGTTCAAATCAAAAGGAGGAGACAGCCGTGAAACTTTTTGAACTGACCAGGTTGCCCATGGCGCTCTTGGCAGGAACGCTCGCCCTGACTGCCGCGCCAGCTGTGGCCCAAGATGACTGGGATCGCTCGGTCTTGCCGGTCCCAATGACTGAGTTTGGTGGCCATATCGCGCTCCGCACCTCGGACTCGAGTCTCGATTTTCCGCGGCAGGTGTCCGCACCCGAGGGTGCGCCCAATGTTCTCTTGATCATGCCGGACGATGTGGGCTTTGGCGCGCCGACTGCCTTTGGTGGTCCCGTGCCAACCGAAGCCTATGATCGGCTTGCCGAGGATGGCCTCCTGTTCACCCGGATGCACACGACGGCACTTTGCTCTCCGACCCGATCGGCGCTGATTTCCGGGCGCAATCACCATTCCAACTCAACCGGCGTCATTATGGAGCTGGGCACTGGTTTCCCGGGCTACAACTCGCTGATGCCAAAAGAGAACGGCACCATTGCCGAGATCCTGAAAGGCAACGGGTACAACACCGCTTGGTATGGCAAGAACCACAACGTGCCGGACTGGCAGTCGAGCCAGGCCGGGCCGTTCGACCTGTGGCCGACGGGGCTTGGTTTCGAGCAGTTCTTTGGCTTCATCGGTGGCGACACAAGCCAGTTCACGCCCGCGATCTTTGACGGCACCAAGCCGATTGAGCCGCCGAACACCGATGATTACCACCTGGATGAGGACATGGCCGACCGGGCCATCAACTACATCCGGGAACAGCACGCGCTCGCACCGGAAAAGCCCTTCTTCGTCTACTACGCGCCGGGCACAAGTCACGCGCCGCACCACGCCCCGCAAGAGTGGATCGACAGGTTCAAAGGCCAGTTTGATCAGGGCTGGGACGCCGTACGCGAAGAGTCCTTCGCGCGTCAGAAAGAGCGCGGCATCATTCCACAGGATGCTGTGCTTACGCCGCGTCCGGAACAGCTTCGTGCCTGGGATTCGCTGAATGATCAGCAGAAAGAGCTCTATGCCCGCATGATGGAGGTCTATGCCGGGGCGCTGTCGCACATGGACTACCAGATCAACCGCATCATCGACGCGGTCGAGGAAACCGGCGAACTCGACAACACGTTGATTATCTACCTGATGGGTGACAACGGCGCGTCGGCTGAGGGCAGCCCGGATGGATTGCTAAACGAGATGACGTTCTTCAACAACATCCCCGTGCCCTTCGAGGACACGTATGCGCGCATCGATGAGCTGGGCGGACCGAATACGTTCGGCCACTTTCCCTCGGCCTGGGCGCACGCGATGAACACGCCGTTCCAATGGACAAAGCAGGTGGCCAGCCATTTTGGCGGGACCCGCAACGGCATGATCATCCGCTGGCCCGCTGGCATTGAAGCGCGGGGGGAGGTCCGTGATCAGTTCCACCACGTTATCGATATCATGCCGACAATCCTCGAAGCGGCTGGCCTGCCAGCACCGACCTCGATCAACGGGGTGGCCCAGTCCGAGATCGAGGGCACCAGCATGATGTATGCCTTCGATAACGCGGAGGCACCCTCAACCCGCCGGACCCAGTATTTCGAAATGCTGGGCAACCGCGCGATCTACAGTGACGGCTGGATGGCGACCACCACACCGCCGGAAGCCCCCTGGGTCAGCGTGGTAAAGCCGACCGATGTAATCACCGAGTGGGATTGGGAACTCTATAACGTTGCCGAGGACTTCACCCAGGCCAACAACCTTGCCGCGGAGAACCCCGAGAAACTGGCAGAGTTGCAGCTTCTGTTCTACGGCGAGGCAGCAAAATATGACGTGCTGCCGATTGTCAGCAGCAAGGTGGAGCGCATGGATGTCTCGCTGCGCCCCAGCCTGACGGCGGGTCGTACAGAGTTCACCTACTACGACAACATGACACGCATTCCCGAAGGCACCGCGCCCGACTTCAAAAACAAGTCGCACACCATCACGGCGCATATCGAGATCGCTGACGGGGACAATGACGGGATGCTCGTCACCCAGGGCGGCCGGTTCGGCGGCTGGGCGCTCTACGTGCTCGATGGCAAGCCGGTCTACACCTACAATGTTGCCAATCTTGAACGTTACAACATTGAGGGCGACCCTCTGTCGGCTGGCAAGCACACGATCCGCTACGAGTTCGAGTATGATGGCGGCGGCGTCGGCAAGGGCGGCATGGGCAAGCTTTTCGTTAACGATGAACTCGTTGGCGAGGGTCGGGTCGAGCGCACCATGGGCTTCCGAATCTCGCTCGATGAGACATTCGACATCGGCTCCGACGCGGGCGAACCCGTGAGCGAAAGCTACCACGTGCCCTTCGACTTCCCCGGCACGCTGGAGAAGGTCGAGGTCAAGTTGCGGTAACCGAGGTGTTCAGGTGTGGACAGGGGCATCAGCCCCTGTCTGCGCAACGAAGACATCAACAGCTATCCCTCAAATCGAATCTGGAGAACACTCTTCATGACAAGAAGAACCACCATATCCATCGCGATAATTCTGGCATTGTCGGTATCGGGATTGAGCCCGGCTTACGCTGAGGTCGAATACGAACCCATTCCAGAATTTCTCACAACGCCTGACGAGGTAGAATCGACGCGTCTCGGAACTCTGACGTTCAAAGACGGCTATCCGACGGGAGACACAGCCCAGAAGGTGCAGGATGAGCTCGACTACCTTCACGGGATTGAGACCTTCATGAACACGATCCAGGTCGTATCGATGCACGGCTTCTACAAAGGCTTTCTCGACATCGGCGTGCAGCACAACGAAGTGCTGCTGTTCGAAGAACTGATGGACGCGCATTCGCTCTTTCTCACGGCGAATGCCGACACACCCTATTTCCTGTCATTCATCGACCTGAACGATGGCCCCATGGTTGTCGAGACCCCGCCTAATGTGCTGGGCATCTTCGATGACATGTGGTTCCGTTGGGTCATCGATTTCGGCTTCCCCGGCCCTGACCGCGGTGAAGGCGGCCGGTATTTGCTGGTGCCCCCGGGATATGACGGCGTACTGCCCGAAGGCGGCTACTATGTGGCCCATTCCCGCACGAACCGGGTCTTCATGCTGGGGCGTGCGTTCCTTGAGGACAATGACCCAAAGCCACCGATGGACACGGTCAAAGAATACACCAAGATCTACCCCTATGTTCCGGGTGGAACGGGCACGAGCATCGGGTCATTTCTGTTGGGCGAAGCGCCAATCGCCGGTGTAACCACGGAACATCCTTCTCCTCGGTTCGTCAACGGCACTGGCGTGTCGTTCAACACCATCCCACCGAACGATTTCACCCATTACGAGTGGCTTCACGAAGTGATCCAGATGGAACCTGCCTCTTCGTTTGATGTCGAGCTTGCAGGGCAAGCAGCTGCAATTGGCATCGTGAAGGGTGAAGAGTTCAATCCGGATGAGCGGATGAGACGGATCCTTGATGAGGCAGTCGCGGTCGGCAACGCCGGGGCCCGTACCCTTGGCATGGGCGCACATCCCAGGGACCATTTCCGATACTACGATGAGGACTCGGCCTGGTGGGCAAGTCTTTGGGCAGGTGGCTATGACTTCATGAACCCGCCGGGTGTGGTCGAAGACGGAGAGATCAAGCCGTTGGAGGACAAAGGCGCGCGCAAGTATCATTCGCGGACGTCGTGGTTCTACACCGCTACTGGCGTGACACCGGCGATGATCATGCGGCTCGAAAACATCGGCTCGCAGTACCTGATTGCCAATGTCGATTCCGATGGTAACCCGTTCGACGGCGCCAAGACCTACAAGCTGGATCTACCGCCGGACATTCCCGCGGCGCGCTTCTGGTCGATGACGGTCTACGACAACCAATCACGCGGGATGCTGCAGACATCGCAGCGCTATCCGCGTGCGGGCAGTCAGACCTACCCGAGCCCGGCAGCCGTGGAAAACGAGGACGGTTCGACAACCATTTGGTTCGCGCCGGAACAGCCGGAAGGTGTGGAGCGGGGCAACTGGATCGAGACCGATCCGAAAAAGGGCTGGTTCACCTTCTTGCGCCTCTACTTCCCCGAGAAGGCGTTCTTCGACAAGTCCTGGCGGCCCGGTGAGTTCGAGCTGGTAAGCGGCGACTGATCGCCGTCAGGCGGGGGCGGCGTCCTGCGCCCCTGCTGCTCTTTTAACATGCAAGGTCAACTCTGATGTTAGTCAATCAACCATGCCGTCACTCAAAGTCGCAGCTGTTTTCTTTAAGTCCGAGCCTAAGGGGCGCATGCTGAGTTCAATGATGGATCCTATCGGTTGCCGAGTATTCACCGTGTCGAGACCGTCGATGTCTCCGTGAAATGAACCCGGCTTGGATACGATTGGGGCGTTCGATTTACTCCCGATCACAACGCAAACGGTAAGTTTATCAAAGACGTCGCGTTCACTGGCTTCAAAATTTCAAAGGGAGAGAACCAATGTCCAACCTTGTCATCATACTTTTTGAAGGCCGTCATGCCGCGGACGAGGCGCTACTTCGCGTCGCGAAAATGTCGAAGGAATGGGAGGCCGACATTAATGAGTTCATAGTGATTACGCGGAATGAAGCTGGCGACATCCGGATCAAGAACTCTGACACGCTCACCGCGACTGGTATGCTCGGCGGAGGTGCGATGGGTAGCCTGACAGGCGTAATGATTGGTGCGCTGGCAGGCAATCCGGCGGCTGGCCTGCTACTTGGGGCGGCTGCTGGAACCGGGATGGGAACACTGGCCGGAGCCCTCGATCAGGCCGATGACGAAGACCGTCTGGCGGCTATGCTCGGTTCCAAACTGAAGCCAGATACCTCTGCGCTTGCAATGATCGGCTGGACCAGCCGTCCGACAAAGCTGCTCAACGAACTCGAGGGCCTCAAGGGCGAAGTGATCGAAACATCCTTATCGGTCAGTGATGAAAAAGAGCTGCGCGCCGCATTGAGTACGCAAGCCTAGCCATAGGCTAATTGACCGTCGATCGTGCGGATCGGCCACACTGATCCGCATAAAATCTGTAACCGCTCGAACTGTCCGCCATACTTTGCTGAAGGTCCGGTGGTCGACACAAGAGGTTGGGGCTGCTGGAGAAAATCGAAATGAGTGGATTGGATATTTTTGCGTGGATCGTGCTGATTGTGTTGATCCTCACATTTCTGGTCGGGTTCATTTACCTGGCCATGTTGCCAGGCAAAATCGCCACAGAGCGCAGTCATCCACAACGGGACGCGATCAATGTCGCAGGTTGGGTCGGAGCTCTGACTTTTGGGGTTTTCTGGCCGCTCGCTTTGATATGGGCTTTCACAAGGTCGCCATTGTCAAAACAGATTGAATCGAGCGGGGGCAGACGTGCGGATTCAGGAGAGACCGCATGATTGTCTTTCTAACCCTAGCTTATGTCGCGGTTTTGTTCGTTCTCGTAAAGATGAAGGTTCTACCCAACACCAAGGCCACATGGCTTTCAACGATTGTGTGGATGGTCGTGCTGTTGATCTTTCTTTTCATTCCAATGCAGTGGGGCGCTCCTTCAGGACCGATAAAGGTCCTAACACGCGCCACCCAGATTGTTCCGAATGTTGCGGGACAGGTGATCGAAGTTGCAGCGAAACCAAACGTTCCGCTGGAAGAAGGTGAAGTACTTTTTCGCCTCGATCCGGAGCCCTTCGAGATAGCCGCTCGACAGGCGGAAGCCACCCTGGCGCGGGTTGAGGCACAGGTTCGTCAGGACCAAGATGCGCTTGCCTCAGCACAAGCCCAATTACGTCAGGCTCTTGCGCAACGGGACCTCGCAAAACTACGTTTTGAAGATGACAGCAGGTTGGCCGTCAGCGGTACGATCTCTCAAAGCCGACTCGAATCAACAGAAGCCAGCCTGGAAGCTGCGGAAGGCGCTGTAGATCAAGCTCGATCTGCCGTGTCACGTGCCGAGGTGGAAATCAGTGCCCTCACAGATGACGGTGAAGTCGCGAAACTGGCTGAGGCCAGAGCGTCCCTTAACCAGGCTGAATGGAATCTTGAACAGACGATTATCCGTGCGCCATCAGAGGGATACCTGACCAATCTCGCGATTACTGAAGGTCAGCGCGTGGTTACGTTTCCCTTTGCTCCAGCGGGAGTGTTTGTCGACACAGCCGAAAAAGTTGTGATCGCCGAAGTCCATCAGATTTATCTCCGCCACATCGAAGTGGGTCAGCCTGTCGAAGTGGCTTTCAAAACAATGCCAGGTGTGTTGATAACAGGTACCGTCGAAACCGTGCTCGACATTGCCTCGCAAGGGCAAGCGCAGGTGACCGGTACGGTGTATCAGGCAGGTCAGATCGCGAGCGAACCGTTCATTGTAAGGATAGTTCTCGACGATCCAAACATCCTAGATGAGATCCCGCCTGGTGCCGCCGGAATCGCGGCGATTTACACAGAAAGCGCGTCCGCCACACATGTTATTCGTAAGGTCATCATTCGGATGAACTCAATCTTGAACTACATCCGCCCGGACATTTAGAAGTTCAATAGTTGCGAAGCTTACTTGCTACTTGGCTTAAACAAACACTTTAAGCGGAGATTTCTAGACTGTGGTTTGGTGATCCACTTTGGACCACTGAGAGGCATTTGAATGATTTTCGTAATGTCGGCTTTGTCCGCATTGCAGCCGTTCGCGATATTCAGGCCAATGTCCGCATCGGGCCCAGAACAGACTTTTTAGATGGTTTAAACTGTCATGTGATATCTAGCGCGACGAGCGTTAAACAGGCCTACCTCGTCTCGGCAGGTACATCGTGCTTCAAGTAGTCCAACACCGCTATGCAAAACTCTTCCGGCTTCTGAACGGGGAACAAGTGCCGGGCATTCTCGATCACTCTCAATTGGCTTGATGGGATCAACGAGTGTGCGGCACGAGTGGTAATTTGGTAGAAAGTGCGGCTTTGAGCACCCAAAGCGATCGCAACAGGAAGTGCCAACTCCTGCAGATCTTGGCTTAAAACTGGTGGTGCCGGAGGTCCGGCGAAGAGCAGCGGCAGCATCCTCGCATTCTCAACCATCATCCCCCGAATATCCTCGGGAAGCCCATTAAATGCGCCATACTGCGCGTTAACGTCATCCACGAATTGCTGAACCGTACCTTCAAGGTTTTCTGCTTCGGCTAGAATGCGAGCTTTCTCGCTCATTGTGACTCGATCGTTTAGAGCCTCTTGGGCTTTTTCCTCGTCAGAAACAAACGTTGCCAACGCGGGTTCGTAAAGGAACATGCGCTTAACGAGCCTTGGATGCTGTACTGCCATCGTTAGACAAACCCCTGCGCCCAAAGACCACCCAACAAGTGTCACTGGTTCAAGCTTCAGACTTCGAATGAACTCGGCGAGATCATCTGCAAGGACTTGTATGCTGAAATTCTCTCCGTCGTCTGGCCACGCACCTGTTCCGAAGTAACGCATCGTCAATCTGATCATCCGGTAGTGTGGGGCGATTAGATCACGGTGCGCATCCCAAACCCGATGATCTGCATTCGATCCATGAACAAAGACCACGGGCTCTCCTTCGCCGTCTTGGGCGTAGGACAGCCTGTCCGCATTTATTGCAACTCTCTGTTCCATTGCTCTGGCGAAGTACTCTTGTTGCATTTGTTTTGAGAGATATAGCGCCAGACCCGAAGATACTTGGAGCAATAATTCAGCTGTGTTCAGCCAAGAAAGCCAGGGCGTCCCTCTCAAAACGTGGCCATTCCGGGTCGTTGTCCGGGATGGTATGGTTGGAGCTTTCGTAGGCGATGAACTTCGCGTTGGGTAATCCCTTCGCAAACAATTGTCCTTGTTCGACCGGTTGCATCCTGTCACTGGTCCCATGACAAACAAGGCACGGCACCTCGACCTTGGACAATATCGGTGAGATATCGATGTTATCAATCACACCGCGATACCGCCCCATGTTTTCGGGTGAAATCATCTTGCGCATATCTTCGGCATATTGCCGCCGTTCTTCTTGGCTCGCGCCCGGCACGATGATTTGCGCCATCAAATCACGCAGAGACGGATAATCATCGTCCCACCCGGCAGTCATCATTTGCTTAATTGCGTTGGCGCGTTCCACATCTTTTTGCGATGTTCTTTTTGCCCGACCAACGGGGAACCCACCTATCATTACGATCGCAGACACGCGGTCAGGTCGGCGCGCTGCGAAGGCGGCTGCCACTGCTGACCCCTGCGATATCGCAAGGATCGGGGCGCGCTTGATACCCGCTGCGTCGAAAACGGTTTCCAAGTCATCAACGAACCGTTCGAACGTGCATGTTTCGGCGTCCCAGTCGGATAGACCGTTGAGCCTGGCATCAAAACGGACCAAACGATGCCGTTGAGCGATGGACGTATAAATTGGAGCTTTCCCCGGATTGCGCCAGTCAAGCTCCAAGTGTCCAATCCAACTTGGCGCCTTTACGACCGGAGGACCGTCTCCAACTGAGCTCCAGGCCAGACTAATGTTGTCGTCAGTTTTGCAAAAACGAATTTCCTGTGTTTTGGCGAAGCGAGCACGCGATTTGGACACATGTTCATCGGTGAAGTTGAACGACAGCACTTCGATCGGCTGTTCAATGCCTTTGAACGTATGTAGCCCTTCCCGGCGTAATCGTTTGGCATAATCCGCTCCGGCAAGATCACAAAGTACCTTTGAGGCCAGAATGCCCCCGGGTACGGCTGCCGATTGGAGCCGCGCAGCGATGTTGACGCCGTCTCCGAAGATATCGTCGCCATCGACGGTGACGTCGCCGACATGCAAACCCGCTCTAAGCTGGATACGTTCCGGAACCAAATAGGGATGGTCTGGCTCTCTTAGCTCGGTTTGGATCGCAATTGCCGCTTCTAGGGCGTTTCCGGCCGACGGAAATTCAATCAATGCTCCGTCGCCCAACAGTTTGACCACCCGGCCAGACTTTTGCTCAACGATCGGCGTTACCAAATCGCGGTACAAGGTGTTCAGTGTTTTGAGAAGTAGCTTGGAGCCACCCTGCATCATCCGACTGAAGCCGACGACATCGAGAGACACGATTGCAGCAAGGCGACGTTGACTCATGGTTACTTCCCGCAAGTTGGCTCGAAAACACTACCACGTTAAAAGACTGTTAGAACCGGCAACTTGCCTAATACCTGCCAACGGGCGGTGGCATGATCGGTGAATAAGATCTCTAGTTGCCGGAAGACGTGTGGAGGCGATCATTAAAAAGGTATGCCTATCCGTTTTCTCGGGGAACGGCGGATTTGTCTGCTAAGAGGTCAGTCAGACGGAACGCAGCGAATGGCTGCTCTGAGCCCATGCCCGACCGACATCGTAAATTCAAACTATTGTTGTGGCGAGTACCAAATCGGCGAAGTATAGGCGCGTTCCTGTGCTGTCATAGGGACACCATCCGGCATGTTTATTCCGAACTTCACTGCATCATACGCCGTCCAGCGCGGGGTTGGAATTTCTATAACCCGGGCATAATAAAATGCGCTTTCCGAGGGATCGAAATCCGGGTCTTCCCACACGGCTCCCAGCTCAGAGGCTCCAATCGTGTTAGTCCACGAGGGGATAGAAAGGTCCACTGTGGTGCCTATTGACGGCAACTTACCAGCGGCATCTGGTTCGCGGGAACCAGACCAGGCCACGTCGTAGACTTTTTCCCGTTGCTCTCCATCTGCATCTATCCAGCCCTTTATGATCTGGATTCGATCCAGGTTTGCTCCCATCGGATCACGAAGCGCATATACCAAAAAAAAAGGTGCGCCTTCCCCTGGGCCAAGATTCCCACCCATCGGCACACCCTTGGTGTATCCCACAAGCGCCAAGTCCCGCCGCAAGGCATCCTCTTCGGTAAAAGAATATCCTCCGAACATTCGGACGCGCATTCGAGGTCCTGTAGTTGCGTAGGTTTCACGCCGATGCATCGCATCCCAAATGGCTTCGCGGGAATTCTCTTGCGCCCATACAGCTGTCAAACCGCCAGTAATATATTGCGACGAAAGCAGCGCAACATTCCCGTCTGCATAGGTCTTGCTGACATGTTGGCTGCGCTCTTCGCTGGGCTCATAACCGGTGAACTTCCCGAAGAAATTGTCGTTATCTGGAGCCGTTAAGCCTGTGTGTGTGTCACTAGCCCCGCCCAGGCCAAACTTGAAAGGGTTTACTCCCAAACCCTTTTCCAAAGATAGGCCGCGAAGTAACCCGGATCGAGCATATTCACCAGGTAACATTTCTGGCTCTTTCGGAACAGAAGCATCCAGATTGCCGTAGTCCCATGTTTCGAAGTCAGCAAATTCATCGTCTGGTGATAGGAACGGGTGGGCCTCACCATCTCCCTTAATCTGAGTTGGTTCGTATAGTCTTTCCCATTTGTTTCGCGCTTCTGCGTATGCGGGATCTAACGGCACCCCATCCGCGAAGTCATCGACTAACGGGAACATCCAGCCGTTAGACAAGTTCCCATTATGTGGAATAGCAAGAACACGCCCGCCTGTCGTATGCTCATAGTTCTCCAACCATTTCCAAAGATCACGAGGGTTAGGTGAGCCCACAGGTGGCGTTGTTGTATAAGGCAGTATCTGTCTTGTGAGCTCCGGGCCGTCGCGAAAGATCACATTTCGGTGCAAATTGTTCCCTGCAACAAGTGATGTCCATTCATAGGCGATAAAGGTGCTGAACACGCCTGGATCATTGTACTCTTCCGCGGCATCGATAATGTCGTCCCAAACACGGGCGTACGCGGGGTTGCCCGGTTGATAGTTCAGCGCAGGCGAAACCTGTCCTTGAGCAAACGCCGCTGTAAGCTCGAGCGCTGCCGCTAGTGCGGCTTCGCCACCCTTATTGAATTCTTCATGGAAATATCTGCCTTGCTCATCTGCTAAGATGTTGGGAGAACCTCCGATGATGTCGGTGATAGCACCCATCGCATCCGAATGATCTGTAATCATGAAGAAATCGAGAGGCATCGACAGTTTTACAGGTTGCCCCGTGTTCGACACAACTTCTTCTCCGCGCGCAAACCGATAGGCATCGCGCGGCATGAGGCGCGTACCGCCTCCACCAGCATCCCCGGAAAGACCAGTATGAACGTGAGTGTCACCAAAATAGACTTGAGTTGGATATGCGCGCTCAGCGTAAGGTGAATAGGGTCGACCGGAAGGACCGGAAAGGCCTGTCGGATTTATTGCATCCTGAGCTAAGACTGGGCTCCCCAGAATGAGAGCTGCTGACAAAAGAAAGCGAAACAATTTTTCCTCCATAATTGAAGACACCTTACCACAACTCTGCTCGAGAAGTTATTTCGACTGAGTTCGAAGGTTTGCTAAGGGTCTTGTCAGAAGAACTTTGCTTGAGCGGGGCAGGGTGGTTGCGTAGCATTTGCCCATGACCAGACCGGCCTCTTTCAAATACTTTAAAACCAGCCCCGAGATCATCCGCCTTGCAGTGATGCTGTATGTCCGTTTCCCTCTCTCGCTTCGGAATGTCGAAGATCTTCTGCATGAGCGAGGCATCGATGTTAGCCACGAAACTGTCCGATATTGGTGGAACAGGTTTGGCCCAATGTTTGCTGCTGAAATCCGAAGAAAGCGTGTTCAGCAATTGAGAGCATACTCCAAATGGAAGTGGCATGTGGACGAGGTTTTCGTGAAGGTGAATGGCAAGAGACACTACCTCTGGCGTGCCGTCGATCATGAGGGCGAAGTGCTGGAAGCCGTTGTCACCAAACGTCGAAACAGAGCTTCAGCACTGAAATTCCTCAAGAAATTGATGAAGCGGCACGGAAAAGCGAACAACTTCGTCACGGATCGCTTCGCTTCCTACAAGGCGGCGCTTAGAGATTTGGGTGCTCTCGAAAAACAACAGACGGGCCGGTGGCTCAATAACCGGGTTGAGAATTCGCACTTGCAGTTCCGACGACGCGAACGCGCAATGCAGCGTTTCAGGCGCATGCGAAGTTTGCAGAAATTCGCCTCCGTCCATTCCTCCGTCTACAACCACTTCAACCAGGAAAGATCGCTCACTAGCCGAGACACCTTCAAGCTGACACGCGCCGCCGCTCTTAGCGAGTGGCGTCAACTTTGTTCCGGATAGGTTCGCGGTTTCCGCGGCAAACTGAGACTGGTTCGAATTTGTCTGACAGCACCGTCCTGAGTTTCGACTACAAGCCGCGCAGTCTATCTTGCGAACGCTTCTGATTTTGATTTGCTGAAGGGATAGTTCTTTTTAGGGTGTAATCTTTTGGGAAAGTGGGGCCGGAAAAGCTCCGGCCCGACGACGTTTAAGACAAATGGTGTACGTCTTGAAGACCATAAACAGGCGTTTCGATACCTTCCATTCGAGCTTTTATCTGCAGCGATAGAAACTGCGAATAGTGGCGCGACTGATGCAGATTCCCGCCGTGAAACCATAGAGCTTCTTGCTGTGTAGGTTTCCACATGTTGCGCTGTTCCCCCTCCCAAGGGCCAGGGTCCTTCGTCGTATCCGATCCCAAACCCCATACTTTCCCGACTCTGTCAGCCATTTCTTGACCAGCCAGATCTGCAATCCAACCATTCATCGAATTGTAGCCAGTTGCATAGACAATGACATCTGCGTCGAGATGTGTTCCATCATCCAAGATTACGCCGGTTTCGTCGACCTCAACAACCTGACCACGCTTTATCTTGATCTCTCCATCAATGATGAGCTGGCTGGCGCCGATGTCGATATAGTAGCCTGATCCACGGCGCAGATATTTCATGAACAAACCGGAATCGTCGTCGCCCCAATCAAGCCAAAACCCTGCTTTCTCAAGCCCGTCATAGAACTCCTTGTCTTGTTCCTTCATCGCAGCGTAGGCTGGAATCTGGAACTCATGTAGGATCGCATAAGGCAGCGAAGCGAAGATAAGGTCTGCCTTTTCGGTCGTCATGCCGGCTTCGACGGCCCGTTCGGAATATAGATCCCCGAGCCCGATTTCCATCAAAGTATCGGACCGCACAATATGCGTCGAGGAGCGCTGAACCATGGTGACGTCGACGTCATTCTCCCAAAGGGCTGCGGCGATATCATGCGCGGAATTGTTTGATCCAACGATAACTGCCTTTTTACCTTTGTACTTGTCTGGGCCTGGATGCTGCGATGAGTGGTGCTGATCGCCTTTGAACTTATTCATTCCGGGAAAGCTCGGCATGTTGGCCTTGCCTGACATACCCGTTGCCATGACAAGCTGTTTGGGTTTCAGCGTTACTTCCTCGCCGTCGCGGTCTACAACGACCGTCCATTCCTTGGTTGTCTCGTCATAGCTGGCGGACTTGGCGGTCGTGTGTGTCCAGTAGTTGAGCTCCATCACCTTGGTGTACATTTCGAGCCAATCACCGATTTTATCCTTGGGTGAGAAGACCGGCCAATTCTCTGGGAATTTGATGTAAGGCAGATGGTCGTACCAGACCGGGTCATGTAGGCAGAGGGATTTGTAGCGTTTGCGCCAGCTGTCTCCGGGGCGTTCGTTGCGCTCCACAATGATAGTAGGCACGCCGAGCTGGCGAAGACGTGCACCCAAAGCAATACCGCCCTGTCCGCCGCCAATGATCAGGCAGTAAGGTTGCGTCTTGTATCCGAGTTCCGCCTCTTCTTGTTCCCGCTCTTCTTTCCAGGTCGTGCGGTGTTTCCCAGCTCCATGTTTAGCTCCTAGAGGACGCTGAAAGCCCTTAGGTTCTTCGTATCCTTTGAGTTCGACCATCGTGGTCAGCAGCGTCCAGATCAACCCACCCTTCAGACGGATTAAACCGTAACCGCGCGCAACCTCAGTTTCAAATTCGATCCATGCTGTCGTGATGCCACCGTCTTCAGTCGGAACCTCGCCGTCCGCGACCTTCCATCCTTTTGGCTTGATCGTCGCCAATTGGTGCCGCAACATATCGGCTACCTGACCTTTTCCTTCGACTGTTTTGATGTTCCAAGTGAAGGTCACTAGATCGCGCCAGTAGCAGTCATCCTGAAACATCTCGGTGGCAGCTTCAACATCTCCTTTATCGAGTGCCTCGCCGAACGCGTCGAGAAACGCCTGTGTCTGATCCGTCAGTGTCGTATCGAGCATTTCATCCTCCCATCGCTCATCCATTTTGGTTAGCAGCCTATGGGAAGGGCGCTTTCAAAATCCAGACATTTAACGAGTCCCGAACACTGGCACCAAACCGACCGCAAGGACGACGCTGTTGTTTAAAAAGACTTCAAGCCAATGACCGCTACGTCCGCTTGGCAGACGTTCAGCAGATTTCAGCGAACGTCCGCTGCCGTTCAATGCAGACCTTCGGGCGAAATTTCTCGGAATGACCACCATCAATGACCGCTTTCCGTTCCTAAGCCGTCATCTGACTGAAAGACTCATATGACTGCCTTGAGCCCAAGGTGAACAATGCTGTGAAAATCACTGAGGGCGGCTTTGCACAGGAACCGGACCTTGCAAGGTTTAACAAACGGCCCACAGCCGCCATCCATCGATACGACGAATTGCTGCGTTCGCATTCCGCCTTGCAGGCATGCGAATTGCGTCAGACTATCCGAAGCGCTGGTTCCTGAAACACAGCAAAAAAATGTAGCATTTTATCAGAATACTTTTACCTTGTGGTCAAATTTGGGGGAAGATGAATGCTCGACATCATCATTAGACAAGCCCAACTGCCGGATGGCCGAGGGCCTTTGGATATAGCGATCAAGGATGACCGCGTCGCAGAAATTGCCCCCAAGATCAAGGCTGAGGCAGGCGAGGACATTGACGCGGCTGGACGATTGGTTTCGCCCCCGTTTACCGACCCGCACTTCCATATGGATGCGACCCTGAGCCTTGGAACGCCTCGCATGAATGTCTCGGGTACACTATTGGAAGGCATCGCGCTTTGGGGTGAGCTAAAGCCTCTGCTGACACCCGAAGCAGTAATTGAGCGCGCCATGCGATATTGCGACCTTGCCGTATCGCAGGGATTGCTGGCAATCCGTTCGCATGTGGATGTTTCATCCACACCTTTGGTTGGCGTTGAAGCGCTGTTGGAGGTCCGCAAGCAGGTCGCTCCCTATATTGATCTGCAGCTGGTAGCATTCCCGCAAGATGGCCTTTACCGCTCAGAGAATGCAGAAAAAAACTTGATCCAAGCCCTTGATTTGGGTGTTGATGTAGTGGGCGGTATCCCGCATTTTGAGCGTACGATGTCGGAAGGTGCCCGGTCGGTCAGGAGACTGGCCGAGATAGCGGTGGACCGAGGCTTGATGCTGGATTTGCATTGCGATGAAAGCGACGATCCAATGTCGCGCCACGTGGAAACCTTAGCCTATGAGACCACGCGCCTTGGGCTTGGCAGGCGGGTAACAGCAAGTCATGTCACCGCGATGCACTCGTATGACAACTACTATGCGTCGAAGCTCATACCTCTGATCGCAGAAAGCGGCATGAACGTGGTGCCCAACCCGCTCATCAATATAACGCTGCAAGGTCGCTCGGATACCTATCCGCGTCGTAGGGGGCTGACCCGAGTGCCAGAGCTGCGCGCGGCGGGTGTAAATGTCGCCTTCGGGCAGGATTGCACGATGGACCCGTGGTATTCGCTTGGCTCCGCCGACATGTTGGAAGTGGCTCATATGGGCGTGCATGCCGTGCCGATGACATCCCGCGAGGCGATGGAGTGGGCGTTTACGTCCGTTACTCAGAATGGTGCCAAGGCTATGGGCTTGCCCGACCCGACGATCCGCGAAGGCGGCCCTGCCAATATGGTAGTTCTGCAAGCGCAGGACCCGATTGAAGCAGTTCGCATCAAAGCCACCCGGCTTGCCGTTATCAAAAACGGAAAGGTGCTGGCCCGCACAGAACCACGAATGGCCGCGCTTTCTTTGCCTGGCCGTCCCACGACCCTGGATCCCGCAGATTACGCGCCCAGGCCCAATACTTAGGAAGCTCATTAACAAGAAGAATTGCCACCAACAGAAGAGGATCTACCAATGAAACTCACCACAACCCGCCGTCAACTGATGGTCGGCGCTGCGGCCATGCTGGCCCTGCCGGCTTATATCCATCGCGTGAATGCGCAATCTGCGATCCGCGTCGCCGGAGTGCACATGTCTCCGGTTGAAAATGCGTGGAACAGCCGCATTCACCTGGCGATGCAGGAAGCCGCCGACACTGGCCTGATAGAGTATGAGTTTTCAGAAGGAGTAGCGCCGACCGACTATCCCCGCGCGATGCGCGAGTATGCCGAGGGAGGTGCGCAAATCATCTGGGGTGAATCTTACGCTGTGGAGCGTGAAGCACGCGAAGTGGCGGGTGACTACCCCGACACCGCGTTTCTGATGGGGTCTTCCGGTGGGCCAGAAGGTGACAATTTCGGTGTCTTTGGCACACGTAACCACGAGGCAGCCTATCTGGCTGGTATGCTCGCGGGTCAAATGTCCGAAAGCAATGTCTATGGTTCGGTCGGGGGTTATCCGATCCCCGAGGTGAACCTTTTGATCAACGCTTTCCGCATGGGCGTAAGCGAAGTGAACCCAGACGCCACCTTCGTCAACGGCTTTATCGGTGCATGGTTCGATCCGGCCCGCGCGCAAGAGGCTGCGATTGCCCAGATTGATGCGGGTGCAGACATTCTGTTTGGTGAGCGCATTGGCACTGCGGATGCGGCCCAAGCGCGAGGTGTGAAGGCGATCGGTTCGCTTATCGATTATACTCCGCGATACCCGGGCACGGTTTTTGCCAATGCAATCTGGAATTACGGTCCCACAATCGAGGCCATCGTGGCGGATGTTCAGGCCGGTAATCCAACAGGTCGTAACTACACGGAATATTCCTTTATGGCCCATGGCGGCAATGAGTTGATCTATGTCGCCGATGAAGTGCCCGCCGACGCCATCCCGGGGATGGAGGCCAAACAGGCCGCGATTCAATCCGGTGAATGGGACGTTCCGATTGATGAAAGCGAGCCCTCCTGATCCAGAGGGTTTTGACGTGACCGATGCCACGGCTCTTGCAGCTGCCATCACAGCAGGGCAGATCTCTGCCTGCCAACTGATGGAATCAAGTCTTGCTGCCTGCCACGCACGGGCGGATTTGGGGGCCGTGGTTTATCTGGACGAAGAAATGGCCCGCGCTGGGGCAAGGGCGGCGGACGCTTTGCCACCAGACCAGCGCGTGCCATTTCATGGGGTTCCGTTTTTGGTGAAAGACCTCGGTGGTTTCGCAAAAGGGCTGCCGGCGGCGGCAGGATCTGCGGCAATCCGAGCACAATGTTGTAGACCCGAAAGTGACAGCCACCTGCTACACCGTCTTCGCCGCACCGGCCTGATCCCTTTCGGCTTGACCGCAACACCGCCCTTTGGCCTTTCCCTAACATGCGAACCCGACGGTATGGTTGTGACCCGCAATCCATGGAACCCCGCACTGACACCCGGTGGTTCATCCGGCGGCGCCGCAGCCGCGGTTGCAGCTGGTATTGTTGCAATTGCTCATGCCACGGATGCAGCCGGGTCCATCAGGGTTCCCGCCGCATGTTGCGGCTTGACCGGGCTTAAGCCTTCTCGTGGCGCGGTGCCTGGAGGCCCTGATTTTGCCAATCACCTGATGGGCATAGCGTCTGAGTTGGTCCTTGCGCGGTCGATCCGCGATGTGAAGACGGCCTTTGACGCGGTGGCCCAGCCCTTGGCCCCGGTATATCTGCCAGAACGCCCCAGCGTCGCATTGGCACTGCCGGAGCGGTGCGGTGCCGACCAGTGCAAGGCCGCGAAAAGTGCTGCCGACGCGCTGCGCGATGCAGGCTGTGAGGTGTGCGATATTCGTGCCCCCGACCAATTGGGGGATGAGGCTCACGCAATCGCTCGAACCATACTAGCTGTTTCCATGGCCGAGTGGCTGACTGCGCTCAAGATAACTGATGATGAGATTCCACCACTTGCCGCAGCCATGGCTGCCGAGGGCCGTGCGACGTCGGCCACAGCGCTTTTTGCGGCCTCACAAAAGCTCGCTCGTGTGACAAATCGATCTCGCAAGCTTTTTAAGTCTGCCGATGCTGTCCTGATGCCGATCCTCTCGTCTGCGCCGCCCGATGTAGGCACTTTGGATCTGTCCGGCTCCTCCCCAAACGATCACATGGCGCGGCTCGAGGCTTTTGCCCCGAACGCCGCACTAGCAAATGTAGCGGGCTTGCCAGCTTTGGCGCTGCCTTTTGGCATGGCAAATGGTCTTCCACTCGGCGTTCAACTGATTGGTCCCCCCGGCTCGGATTTTGCGCTGCTGAAACTTGGCGCACTTGTCGAAGCACGCGCGCCCACAATCACTTTTCCGCACCCAATCGCAGGCCTGCCCGCATGACCAAGGTTCTGGAACTAAACGGCATTACCAAGCGTTTCGGAACGCTTACCGCAAATGACGATGTGACCCTCACACTAGAAGACGGGGAAATTCTTGCTCTGTTGGGCGAAAATGGTGCGGGTAAGACGACACTGATGAATATTCTTTTCGGCCACTACGCAGCCGATAAAGGTTCTGTCAGGGTGTTTGGCAAAGAACTGCCCCCGGGTCTGCCACGCGCAGCGATCGAAGTGGGGGTGGGAATGGTACACCAGCACTTCACGCTTGCGGGCAACCTCACGGTTCTTGAAAACGTAATGCTGGGTTCCGAACCGCTGACGCGCACGCGTTCTGCTCGTGGCGAGGCGCGCAAGAAACTGTTGCAGATCTCAGAGCGGTTCGGCCTGCCTGTTAATCCAGAGGCCAAGGTTCGGACGCTTTCCGTTGGTGAACGTCAACGGGTCGAGATTCTGAAAGCACTCTATCGCGACGCACGTATTTTGATTTTGGATGAACCGACTGCCGTTCTGGCCCGGCCCGAGGCGATGCGCCTGTTCGAAACGCTGCGTGATATGACAAAAGAGGGCCTCTCGCTTATTTTCATCAGCCACAAGCTGCATGAGGTCATGGCAGCCTCTGACCGTGTGGCGGTGCTTCGTGGCGGCAGGAT
Source organism: Ruegeria sp. HKCCD7303 (assembly GCF_013111185.1). Taxonomy (GTDB): domain Bacteria; phylum Pseudomonadota; class Alphaproteobacteria; order Rhodobacterales; family Rhodobacteraceae; genus Ruegeria. The sequence continues at coordinate 399,465 of NZ_WVRE01000004.1, forward strand.
AGTCGCGGAACGCAAAACACCCGAAACCACACCAGAAGAGTTGGCGGAACTGATGGTTGGCCGCAAGGTTGAGCGTCCCGTACGTCAAGACCATGAGATTGGAGCGCCAGTCCTGATCGCAAAGGACGTGAGCGTGGAAGAAGACGGTGATTTGCGGCTGGATGATGTGTCTTTCGCTGTCCATGCCGGTGAAATCCTTGGTATCGTCGGCGTTTCAGGCAATGGTCAATCCTCCTTTGGTGCGCTGCTGTCAGGATTGGCACACCCAAGTGCGGGTCAGTTAACACTCTTGAACGAAGATATCAGCCATCTGGGTCCGCGCGGCATGATCCATGCGGGCGCAGGCAGGGTGCCTGAAGACCGGCACGCAGAAGGCGTTGTGGGCGAATTGAGTTTGTGGGAAAACGCGGTGCTTGAGCGCTTGCGCACACCGGAATTTTCGCACCGCGGCTTTGTTCGACAACGCGCCGCCCGGGATTACACTGCGGGGCTGATAGAACGTTTTGATATCCGCGGCGCCAGCCCCGACACGCGAACAAGGCTGCTGTCCGGCGGCAATATGCAAAAGCTGATCCTTGGCCGGGTTCTGACCAATGGGCCGCGTTTTGTGCTCGCAAACCAGCCAACGCGTGGTCTTGATGAAGGTGCAATTGCTTCAGTTCATGCCGAGCTTTTGGCAGCACGGGCCGAAGGTGCCGCAATCCTGCTCATCTCAGAAGAATTGGAAGAAGCTGTAGCCCTGTCAGACCGAATACAGGCCATCGTAAAAGGTCGCTTGTCAGAATCGATATCGGCTGATGAAGCCGACCCACAACGCCTTGGCCTGATGATGGCAGGTGTCTGGAAGGAAAATGATGATGCGGCTTGAACGACGCTCACATGTGCCGCTGCATCTTGCGATCATTGCACCACTGGCCGCGATCTTTGCTGCATTGCTTTTGGCCGCAGGTCTCATCGCTGCTGCTGACGTAAATCCGCTAACGGCTTATGGCGAAATGGTGAATGGCACATTCGGCTCGCGCCTTTCCATCGCCGAGATGTTGACCCGCGCCACTCCGCTTATCTTTACGGGGCTTGCCGCAGCTGTCGCCTTCCGAGCGCGGCTTTGGAACATCGGGGGCGAGGGACAGTTCTTTGTTGGGGCGCTAATCACCGCTTGGATCGGTCATTCACTCGGGGTTCCAGGGTGGATAGGTATTCCGATCTTGATGTTGGCGGGCATGGCGGCAGGCGCGGCCCTTTTGGCAGGACCTGCCTTTTTACGCTTACGTTTCGGCGTGGATGAGGTGGTGACAACCCTGCTGCTCAACTTCATCGTGATCCTTTTTGTTGGCCTCATGATTGAGGGCCCTTTGCGCGATCCGCTGGCCTTTGGGTGGCCCTCTTCGGTGCCCGTAAACGGGGATTACCGCCTTCCGGATCTGATCCCCCGTACACGTCTCCATATCGGGCTGCTTGTTGCCATCGCAGCGGCAAGTGCTGTTTGGCTGATCCTTGCGCGTACTGTTTTTGGCACTGAAACACGCGCCGCAGGCTTAAATGCCAGTGCCGCTGCCTTTGCCGGAATTGCTCTGCCCCAAACGATCATGGGTGTTGCCTTGCTTTCGGGCGCGCTGGCAGGGCTTGCCGGGTCTGTCGAAGTCATGGGGGTCACTGCGGGGGTCACCACCACTATGAGCCCCGGATTTGGTTATGCAGGCATTGTCGTCGCCATGCTCGCCGCTTTGCATCCGGCCGGAGTGGTCGCTGCCGCTGTTTTCGTCGCAACAGTCTTTGTCGGGGCCGACGCCATGAGCCGTGCGACGGGTGTACCCAGTTTCATTGCCGATGTGATCGTGGCGCTGTGCCTGCTCACCATGATCGTGGCCCTTCTTTTCACAACCTACAGGGTGCGCCGATGAGTGATGCAATTGATCTGCTGCTGAATACCAGTCTTTGGGCTTCCGTGTTGCGTATTGCGACACCGCTCATATTTGGTGTTCTTGGTGCGTTGCTTTGCGAACGTTCGGGCGTGCTCAATCTGGGAATCGAGGGGATCATGACCATGGGGGCGATGAGCGGTTGGCTTGTCGTCTACATGGGCGCGCCATTGCTTGCAGGCCTCATTTTTGCAGCGTTTTGCGGCGCGGTGATGGGATTGCTTCATGCCATGTTGACAGTTCCACTTGGGCTTTCGCAACACGTCTCAGGGCTGGGCATAACGCTGTTTGCATCCGCTTTAGCCTATTACCTGTACAGGTTACTTGTTGAGGTGGGAGATCTGCCTCCTACGATCGAGACTTTTAAGCCGCTCGATTTTCCGGTCCTGTCAGATATTCCCGTTTTGGGAACGATCCTTTTTAACCAAGCTTTGCCGACCTATCTGGCGCTCACTGCGGTGGCTGTGATGGCCTATGTTCTTGCCCGCACGCCTTTGGGGTTGGCCATTCGTATGACCGGAGAGAACCCTCATGCGGTTGAGGCGCAGGGGCTGAACCCGATCCGTATCCGTATCGGCGCAGTTGTTGTCGGGTCGGCTTTGATGGCGGTTGGCGGGGCCTTCCTGACCACAACGGCGTTCAACAGCTTTTTCCCGGGCATGGTGCAGGGGCGCGGTTGGATCTGCATCGCATTGGTAGTCTTCGCTGGCTGGCGGCCCGGTAAGGCTCTGATTGGCGCGATGTTGTTCGCTTTCTTCGATGCCTACCAACTGCGGTTGCAGACAACGGTTGAGGGTGTGCCATATCAGTTGTTCCTTATGGCGCCGTATGTACTTTCGATCGTTGCGCTCGTCCTTGTCGCCCGCAGAGCCGAAGTCCCAGCGGCGTTGATGGCACCCTACCGACGCGGCGAACGTTAGTGGCATATTTTCGAACATATTGGCCAGGAAACTATAAAATCATCAAAATAAACATCTACTCGACCAGACAATGAAGAGCTGGGCACGAGACCTTAATCAAAATCCGGAAAACTCTTGACAATATCTATTTATTAACGCTCCGGCGTCATTCAGTCGCGCAGATTGAAATCCGGTCTCAAGGCTACTTGAATGTCTGCTTCTGAATATTCGACCTGACAGGCTCACGCACGCAGCGAATGGCCGGTTTCCGCCCGATGAGCAAAATGGCGATGTCTGCTTTGGGCCGACTGCAGTCTTTGCCGTCAATAAGACTAATGCCCGTTATGTCCGCATTGCAGTCATTGAGCGGAATTGAGTGAACGACTGCTCCGAGCCCATAAGAGACCTTGGCATTCGACACTTTTAGGGGGTTTAGACTTTTTGTGTTAAGCATATTTACTGCCGAAACAATCGATTTTGTGGGAGGACCAATGAAACTTTTAAAACCATTTGCATTTGCATCGACTGTGACGCTTTTAGCGTCTTCGGCGTGGGCTCAGGACGCCCCTCCAAACGTCCTGATTATCTGGGGCGACGACGTCGGATATTGGAACATCAGTGCCTACAATCAGGGCATGATGGGATATCAGACGCCAAACATCGACCGGATCGCCAACGAAGGTATACTGTTTACGCATTCTTATGGCGAACAGTCCTGCACCGCGGGGCGGGCCTCCTTCATCACGGGGCAATCCGGCTTCAGAACCGGCCTGCTCAAAGTTGGTCTGCCGGGTGCACCTGAAGGTATGTCCGAGAAGGACCCGACGATTGCCGAGTACATGAAGTCGAAGGGCTACATGACCGCGCAATACGGAAAGAACCACCTGGGTGACAGGGATGAACACCTTCCAACCAATCATGGTTTCGACGAGTTCTTCGGCAATCTTTACCACCTCAATGCTGAGGAAGAGCCAGAGAACGTCGACTATCCTCAGAACC
>NZ_WVRE01000005.1 GCF_013111185.1 Ruegeria sp. HKCCD7303
CAATCGTGCCGATGTTGACGTGCGGTTTTGTACGCTCAAACTTTTCCTTTGCCATGATGGCCTCCTTTTTCGGTAATGAAGGGAGCCCCGCACCGGAGCTCCCTCAAATCTTCGCTTATGCGTATTTCGCCTGAATCTCGTCCGAGATGTTCTGCGGAACCGGATCGTAGTGGTCGAACTGCATGGTGAACTGGGCACGGCCCGACGACATCGAACGCAGAGTGTTGATGTAGCCGAACATGTTCGCCAGCGGAACGAACGCGTCGATCGCGATTGCGTTGCCGCGCGGTTCTTGACCAGACACCTGGCCACGACGCGAGGTCAGGTCGCCGATGATACCGCCGGTGTATTCTTCCGGGGTGATCACTTCGACCTTCATGATCGGTTCCAGCAGTTTCGCGCCTGCTTTGCGCATACCTTCACGCATACACATACGGGCCGCGATTTCGAACGCCAGAACGCTCGAGTCAACGTCGTGGAACTTACCGTCCAGCAAGGCAACCTTGAAGTCGATCACAGGGAAACCAGCCAGCGGGCCGCTGTCCATGACCGAGTTGATGCCTTTTTCAACACCTGGGATGTATTCCTTCGGAACAGCACCACCAACGATGCGGCTTTCGAACGAGTACCCTTCGCCCGGCTCAGTCGGCTGGATTTCCAGCTTAACTTCACCGAACTGACCCGAACCACCCGACTGTTTCTTGTGGGTGTAGGTGTGCTCGACCGGCATCGAGATGGTTTCACGATAGGCCACCTGCGGTGCACCGATGTTCGCTTCAACCTTGAACTCGCGCTTCAGACGGTCAACCAGAATGTCCAGGTGAAGTTCGCCCATGCCTTTCATGATGGTTTGACCCGATTCCAGGTCGGTTTCCACGCGGAAAGACGGGTCTTCAGCGGCCAGACGGGCCAGACCCTGGGACATCTTTTCCTGGTCGCCCTTGGTTTTGGGCTCAACCGCGATCTCGATCACTGGATCGGGGAAGGTCATGGTTTCCAGAACCACCGGATCCTTCGCATCACACAGTGTGTCACCGGTGGTGGTGTCTTTCAGACCCGCCAGCGCGATGATGTCGCCTGCAAACGCTTCTTCGATCTCTTCCCGGTTGTTCGAGTGCATCATCATCATACGACCGATGCGCTCTTTCTTACCTTTGGTCGAGTTCAGGATCGAGTCACCCTTGTTCATGGTGCCCGAGTAGATCCGGGTAAAGGTCAACGAGCCAACAAAGGGGTCGTTCATGATTTTGAACGCAAGACCCGAGAACGCCATTGCGTCATCGGCACGACGTGCGATGTCACGAACTTCTTCCTCGTCGCCGGGCTTAAAGCCCATGTAATCAACAACGTCCAGCGGGCTGGGCAGATAGTCGATCACAGCGTTGAGCAGCGGCTGAACACCTTTGTTCTTGAACGCAGAACCACCCAGAACCGGAACAAACGCGATGTCCAAGGTGCCTTTGCGCAGCAGGGCGCGCAGGGTCGGAACGTCGGGCTCATTGCCTTCCAGGTATTCCATCATCGCGTCGTCGTCCATTTCGACGGCCGCTTCGATCATCTTGCTGCGCCATTCGTCAGCCATGTCTTTCAGGCTGTCGCGGATCGGAGCTTTGATCCAGCTAGCGCCCAGATCTTCGCCCTGCCACAGCCATTCTTCCATGGTGACCAGGTCGATCAGACCTTCAAGCTCGGACTCGGCGCCGATCGGGATACCAACCGGAACAGCGCGTGCGCCGGTGCGGTCTTCGATCATGCGAACGCAGTTAAAGAAGTCTGCGCCGATCTTGTCCATTTTGTTGACGAAAACCATACGCGGAACCTTGTAGCGGTCAGCCTGACGCCACACGGTTTCGGTCTGGGGCTCAACACCGGCGTTTGCGTCCAGAACGCAGACAGCACCGTCGAGAACCGCCAGCGAGCGTTCAACTTCGATGGTGAAGTCAACGTGGCCGGGGGTGTCGATGATGTTCAGGCGGTGCTTGGGGGTATCGGCGGTCTGACCGTCTTCGGTGCGTTCCCAGAAGGTGGTGGTCGCAGCCGAGGTGATGGTGATGCCGCGTTCCTGCTCCTGCTCCATCCAGTCCATGGTGGCTGCACCATCGTGCACCTCACCGATGTTGTGGGATTTACCAGTGTAATACAGGATACGCTCCGAGCAGGTGGTCTTACCTGCGTCGATGTGCGCCATGATACCGAAGTTACGGTACAGTTCGAGCGGATATTCGCGTGCCATTTTTGATAAGCCTCTGAATTACCAACGGTAGTGGCTGAAGGCTTTGTTTGCCTCGGCCATCTTGTGGGTGTCTTCGCGCTTCTTCACGGCAGTACCGCGGGACTGTACAGCGTCCAGCAGTTCACCGGCGAGGCGTTCTTCCATGGTGTTTTCGTTGCGGCCGCGCGCAGCAGTGATCAGCCAGCGGATGGCCAGCGCTTCGCGGCGCTCGGGGCGCACTTCGACCGGAACCTGATAGGTTGCACCACCAACCCGGCGCGAGCGAACCTCGACCGACGGTTTGATGTTGTCGAGCGCTTCGTGGAACACTTCGACAGGAGCGCGCTTTACCTTGTTCTCAACGCGGTCAAACGCGTTGTAAACGATGCGCTCTGCGACCGACTTCTTGCCGTCGATCATCAGGTTGTTCATGAATTTGGTCAGTACCTTGTCGCCAAACTTGGCGTCAGGCAGGACTTCGCGTTTTTCGGCGGCGTGACGACGTGACATATCAGCCTCTCCTTCTTACTTGGGACGCTTCGCGCCGTATTTCGAACGACGTTGCTTACGGTCTTTGACGCCCTGAGTATCCAGAACACCGCGCAGGATGTGGTAACGCACACCGGGAAGGTCTTTCACACGGCCGCCACGGATCAGAACAACCGAGTGTTCCTGCAGGTTGTGGCTTTCACCGGGGATGTACGAGATGACCTCGAACCCGTTGGTCAGGCGCACTTTGGCAACCTTACGCATAGCCGAGTTCGGCTTTTTCGGTGTGGTGGTGTACACGCGGGTGCAGACGCCGCGCTTCTGCGGGCACTGCTCCAGGTGCATGGACTTCGAGCGTTTTACTTTAGGCTGCCGCGGTTTGCGGATCAGCTGTTGAATAGTTGGCATTCCGGTTTCTTCCCCGTTTTGCAACACACATGACATGCACGCGGGCTGCGTGCGGCTAAATTCGTTGCACTCATGCGTCCACAAGCGCAAAATCCGCGAGCGTTCCCATTCCGAGGTGAACGTCGCGGTTGGTTATCAGAGGACGCGAACTGCAAAATTGTCCGGGTCTTGACCAGTTCATTACTGAAATCGGTTTTGGGGCGGCCCCCGGTACCGAGATGACGCGCGTAATAGGCGGAGTCGACCCAAGTGTCAACAGCACTATACCGGCAGCCTCGGGCGGGCAGGGATTAGGGCGTCGGAGACTTCAACATAAGACGCTACCACCCCGTTGCAGCCATTTCACGGCGGGGGCATAGTCGTGCGGAATACCAGGTGATGGACAACAGATGCAAGTGATTGGCCTGTGCCGCTTTTCCTATCCTTCGATTGGCGGCTTTCGGCTCAGCCAAGACTCAATCGAAGATCAAAGACGGTTTCTGTATGACACCGACAGGATGGAGGAACGCTTTCGCCTGTTTGAAACCATCACTCTGCCCGGCTTTCGCTCCCAAACCGATGAGGCGTTTGAGCTGCTGGTGCTTACGGGAACATGCCTGCCGCCACCCTATGCGCAACGGCTACGAGATCTGACCGCTGGGATCAAACAGATCCGCATCATCGAAAAGGAAGCCGCAGATCATAAGCGAGTGATGCGGGAGGTTCTGAACACCGCCCGAACAGACCCGCATAAACCCTGCCTTCAGTTTCGGCATGACGACGATGACGCGGTCTCGGTCGATTTCATAGAAAAGCTACGCTCTGCAATTCGCGAAAATGCAGGACTGGTACAGCAGAGCGAGTCGGTCGCGATAGACTACAACCTCGGTTACGTCGCCCGGCGTGACAAAAATGAGTTACACGTCGCGCAGGTCTATCGGTCGCTGCTGGGGGTCGGCTTGGGTATGTATGTTCGGGGCGGAAGTAAACGGACAATCTTTGACCGACTGCACAACAGACTGGCGCGGTTCATGCCAGTCGTCAGCTACCCGGACGCACCAATGTGGGTGCGGATGCTGCACGGGTTCAACGACTCGGACCACGCCCGGAAGGATACGCGTGATTTGTTGCCCGTCACTGGGGAACAGGCAATGGATTTGCGTACACGTTTCTCTATCGACCCTGAAGAGGTCGAAACTACCCCTGTTGGGACTTGAGCAGATGCAGGTCCTCGGTCTTTGCCGCTTTTCCTATCCCGCCATTGGTGGGTTTCAGACCATGCATGCCTCTGTCGAAGAACGGCGGCAGTTCCTGTATCACCACGATCGGTTGGAAGAGCGGTTCCGTTTGTTTGAAACCATCGCCCTGCCCGGTCTGCGACAGCAAACCGACCAAGACTTTCATCTGCGGATCGTCATTGGTGAATGCCTGCCCAAACCCGCCTTCGATCGCCTGAACGACCTGACCGCTGACCTGAAACAGGTAGAAATTGTCGCCAGACCTCCGGGCCGGCACAGGAAGGTCATGCAAGAGGTTCTGAATGCGGCACGTCAAAATCTCGACGCGCCTTGCCTGCAGTTTCGTCACGACGATGATGATGCAGTGGCCGTGGACTTTGTCGAAAGACTGCGGGGAACGGCAGTTGATTGCGCAGCGCTCTTGCAGAGCCGCACTATGGTGGCGATTGATTTCAACTTCGGGTATCTGGCCCGCGCAAATGCCCAAGGGATTCAGGCCATTCGCGTGCATCGCCCGCTGATGACAGCCGGGCTTGGCATGTTTGTGCAGGGCGGCAACCGGAAATCAATCATGAATTTTGCCCACAACAGGATGAACCGGGCTATGCCTGTGGTCACCCGCCCCGATGGCCCGATGTGGGTGCGTGGCTTGAACCGATTCAATGACTCTCCCCGCACAAGAAGCACGAATGCCGACCTAAGTCCGCTTTCACCACCACAAAAAGCCGAATTCCTATCCCGCTTTGCCATTGACCAGACCTATGTCAGGCAGGTTCACGCTGCACCTTGACGAACCCGCTCGCGGAAGAGTGTGAACAACCCTGCGCCTACGATCAGCGCTGCACCTAGCATCGTCACCGCATCTGGCCATTCATCAAAAACGACCCACCCCAGCCCCAACGCCCAGAGCAGGCTGGAATACCGAAACGGGGCAACAAATCCAACATCCCCCTGACGCATGACCATGACGCTTAAAAGATATCCCATCAGCACAAAGACGGCAGCGACGGCGACCAGAGACCCTGCTGCAGCCGAGACCGGCGCCCATCCTTCAAAAACCGAAGCAATCGCCGCGACAACTGCGATTGAGCCCGAGGTTGCCAGGGTCACAACCATCGACGGCACATCGGCGGACATGCGTCGGGTAACAAGATCCCGAACCGTAATCAACGCCACTGCGATCAGGGCATAGACAGAATACACGCTGAACCCGTCCGGGCCCGGCCGTACGATCAACACCATACCAATGAACCCCACAACAATCGCCAAGGTACGCCGCCAGCCGACCTGCTCTGAGAAAACCAACGCCGCGCCCAGCGTGACAGTCAGTGGCAGCGCCTGCAAAATGGCCGTCACGTTGGCAAGCGGCATATTCTTCAACGCTGTCAAAAAAAAGAAAGTGGCAGCCAGTTCGGTCAAGCTACGCAGGGCGACCAGCCACTTGTCGTGCCGCGAAAAATTCAGGTGCAGCGCCCCCAGAGACCGCGCCAGCAGATAAACCAGCATAACGGCCAAAGCACCCCTTAGTGCAACCAACTGGAAAAGCGGCAATTCCTGTAACGCGACCTTCACCAGCGTATCGTTCAGGGTAAATGCCGCCATGCTGCCCATCATTAGCAAGGCACCTTTGGTGTTCGGGGTCATAAGGATTGGGCTCCGGGCTGGCAAACGCCTGTATTGGCCAGGGTATAACCTTGGATGTCAATATCGCTTGCCGCCACCATCCAGATGTCAGCCTAAAGGCAAAATAATTCCGAAGACGTTCAAGCTCGAAGGTTCCGTCGTGTCTTTGACAAAATCCACCCAGTCTTTTCCGTAGGTTTGCTCAAAAAATACCGGGTAGTTCCAAACCAGGTTGTGAAAGGTGAATGTCGTCAGCAACGCGCCAACCGTTAGCGCACCTGCAAATTCTCGAAGCTTACCTTTCAGAAAAAGCGTCACCATGATGCAGGCCCCACCCGCAAGACCGAGGCTGACGAAATCCTGCGTATCAACCTGTCGTTGAACTGGTATGCCGACGGATTGATACTGAATGTAGCGGGTCAGAAAAACGGCAAAGATCCCCAGCAAAAACGCCCCGACAAATGCACCTGGATAGGCCAGGCGTCGCCAGAAGCTCTCGGCTCTGGGCCGGGGTGCGTTTCTTGCATTCTCGTCTGAGCGCTGCCTGATCCGCGCAACGCGATCTTCGAAAGAGTTGTGTTCTGTGCCCATGAGCCAATTCAAAATCAAAATAATATCTCTGGTCGGAGCTAAGCTAGAGATTGTGGGTCCGCAAGAACGAAGCACCGTGCTTGAAGGCAGTGTTGGATCAAATTGTCGTGCTGTCTTGCCACAACGCAATCTGCTTTCGTGTTAACAAGCGCGAACCGAAAACAGGACTTGGTTATGCAGCGCATTGACAGGCTTGATTGAGAAAAAGCTCACGCAAAGCCGGTGACATCTGTAATTTCATAGTCACCCAACGACGTGATAGCGTGTGCGGGCCCCAGCGCAATTTGCCTTGTTCCAATGTAAAGCGCTCAATTTTCCCAATACTTCCACAATAACTCTGAGGCCATGAAAGATGATTTCAGCCGCTTATTGCCGACTTATGGCGCGCTACAATAGATGGCAAAATATCTCGCTCATCACTGCATCGGACGGCTTGACCGAAGCTCAGCGCTGGAAGGATCGAGGCGCGTTCTTCAAATCCATCGCTGCAACTATGAACCACCTCTATTGGGCCGATGCCCTTATGCTTGAGCGCATCAAAGGAAACGAACGCCCACAGGAAACAATCACCCATTCACTGACCAGCCCTTCAGATTGGTCTGAATTCAAAGACTTACGCACGCAGCGCGATACGGAAATCCAAGGATGGGCTTCTGGCACAACCTGTGAAGATCTCAATGGTTTTGTCAGGTGGTACCCACCTGGCAGCTTATCCAAAATCGAAATGCCTAAGGCCGTCTGTGTTGTTCAGTTCTTTAATCACCAAGCCCATCACCGGTGGCAAATACATGCCATGCTCACCGCCGCAGGGGCCGCGCCAGAGCCTACAGATATACCGCTAATGCCTTAGCAATTGCTTTCAATTGCCGTGGGCCAACGTTGACACTTATCCAAGAAAAAAGGCCCCGCGTTTTGCAGGGCCTTTTTCAAATTTATACTGTGAGCTTACTCGCGGCTTTCCGGGGTTTCCACCAGAACGTCCAGCTCATCACCAACCATGTCGTCGTCGAAAGTCGGCGCGGCCAGAGCAGCGGCGGCTTCGGCCTCTTCCCGGCGGGCTTCGATGACCACGTTGTCACGCGACTGCGCGATGTGGCGGACGGCCTGAGTGGCCCCACCGGTACCGGCGGGGATCAGACGACCAACGATGACGTTCTCTTTCAGGCCAACCAGCTTGTCCTTCTTGCCCTGAACCGAAGCTTCGGTCAGCACACGGGTGGTTTCCTGGAACGACGCCGCCGAGATGAACGAACGCGTCTGCAGCGAGGCTTTGGTGATCCCCAACAGGATCGGTTCGCCCTGTGCCGGACGACCACCGCGCGAGAGGGTCTTCTCGTTGGCCGCGTCGAACTCCTGCTTGTCGACATGCTCGCCTTTCAGCAGGGTGGTGTCGCCTGAATCCAGGATCTCCCACTTCTGCAGCATCTGGCGCACGATGACCTCGATGTGCTTGTCGTTGATCTTCACGCCCTGCAGACGATACACGTCCTGCACCTCGTCGATCATGTAATCCGCCAGCGCTTCGACACCCATGATGGACAGGATGTCATGCGGAGCCGGGTTACCGTCCATCAGGTATTCACCCTTCTGGATGAAGTCCCCTTCGGCGACCGGGATGTGCTTGCCCTTGGGTACCATGTACTCGATGGTCTCCATGGACTCGTCCGCCGGTTCGATGCTGATACGGCGCTTGTTCTTGTAGTCGCGGCCAAAGCGCACGTAACCATCGGCTTCTGCGATGATCGCGTGATCTTTCGGACGACGGGCTTCGAACAGTTCGGCCACACGCGGCAAACCACCGGTGATGTCCTTGGTCTTGGCACCTTCACGCGGGATACGCGCGACAACGTCACCGGCTTCGATTTGCTGGCCATCTTCGACCGACAGGATCGCATCCACCGACATCGGATAGTGAACCGGGTTGCCCGCGTCGTTGCGGACCGGCTCGCCATCTTCACCGACCAGAATGATCTCGGGCTTGAGGTCGCTGCCTTTGGGGGCCGCGCGCCAGTCGATCACGATCTTCTGGGTCATGCCGGTTGCTTCGTCAGTCTCGTCGCGGACAGCAAGGCCCGAAACAAGGTCAACGTATTTCGCGGTACCGGCTTTCTCGGCGATGATCGGCAGGGTGTAGGGATCCCATTCGAACAGCTTGTCGCCACGGGCCACTTTGGTGCCGTCTTTGACGAACAGCTTGGAGCCGTAGCCCAACTTGAAGCTGGCACGCTCTTCGCCATGCTCGTCGTTGATCACCAGCTTCATGTTCCGGCCCATGACCAGGCTTTCGCCTGCGGCATTGACCAGGATCTGCGGGTTCTCGAACGCGACAACACCTTCTTGGTTGGCTTCCTGGAACGACTGCTGACCACCTTGCGCAACACCACCGATGTGGAAAGTCCGCATGGTCAGCTGCGTACCGGGTTCACCGATCGACTGAGCGGCGATGATGCCGACAGCTTCACCTGTGTTCACCATGGTACCGCGGGCCAAGTCACGACCGTAGCAGGTTGCACAGACGCCTTCCTCGGACTCACAAGTCAGAGGTGAGCGGATGCGCATTGAGGCAACACCGGCTTCGTCGATGGTGTCGGCCATACGTTCGTCGATCAGCTGACCTGCAGCCACGATCACCTCATCGGTGCCCGGACGCAGAACATCGTCAGCAGCGACACGGCCCAGCACACGTTCGGCCAGCGAGGCGACAACCTCACCGTCGTTCACAGCGGCTTCGGCTGTGATCGCACGCTCGGTGCCACAGTCGATCTCACGAACGATACAGTCTTGCGCCACGTCCACCAGACGACGGGTCAGGTAACCCGAGTTCGCTGTCTTCAGAGCGGTATCCGACAGACCCTTACGGGCACCGTGGGTCGAGTTGAAGTACTCGAGAACGGTCAGGCCTTCTTTAAAGTTCGAGATGATCGGCGTCTCGATGATGTCACCGTTCGGCTTGGCCATCAGGCCGCGCATACCGCCCAGCTGTTTCATCTGAGTGACCGAGCCACGCGCACCCGAGTGAGCCATCATGTAGACCGAGTTCGGTTCCTGCTCGGAACCGTCCTCTGCCCGATCCGACGACGAGATCGTGCTCATCATCGCGTCGGTGACGCGATCGTTACACTTCGACCAGGCATCGACAACCTTGTTGTACTTTTCGCCCTGAGTGATCAGGCCATCCATGTACTGCTGTTCGAAATCCTTCACCTGACCGCGGGTGTCATCAACGATGCCCCACTTGTCGCCTGGGATGACCATGTCGTCCTTACCGAACGAGATGCCCGCCTTGAACGCTTCTTTGAAGCCCATCGACATGATCTGGTCACAGAAGATAACCGACTCTTTCTGACCGCAGTAACGGTAGACGGTGTCGATCACCTGCTGCACTTCTTTCTTCCGCAGCAGGCGGTTGACCAGTTCGAACGGCGCTTTGTTGTTCATCGGCAGCAGAGCACCCAGACGCAGACGGCCCGGAGTGGTTTCATAGCGCTTTTGAACTTCGTTGCCTTCGTCGTCGATCTGCGTGATCCGCGCGGTGATTTTCGAGTGCAGATGCACCTCACCCGCGTCCAGCGCATGCTGAACTTCTTCGATCGAACCAAAGACCTTGCCTTCGCCCGGCATGCCTTCGCGCTCCAGGGTCACATAGTAGAGACCCAGGATCATATCCTGCGATGGAACGATGATCGGTGCGCCGTTTGCAGGCGACAGAACGTTGTTCGTCGACATCATCAGAACACGGGCTTCCAGCTGCGCCTCAAGGCTCAGCGGCACGTGAACGGCCATCTGGTCACCGTCGAAGTCGGCGTTAAAGGCCGAACAGACCAGCGGGTGCAGCTGGATCGCTTTACCTTCGATCAGGACCGGCTCGAACGCCTGAATGCCAAGACGGTGCAGCGTCGGCGCACGGTTCAGCATGACAGGGTGTTCGCGGATCACCTCGTCGAGAATATCCCACACTTCGGGACGCTCTTTCTCGACCAGTTTCTTCGCCTGTTTCACGGTCGAAGACAGACCCTTGGCTTCAAGGCGCGAGTAGATGAACGGCTTGAACAGTTCCAGCGCCATCTTCTTGGGCAGACCACACTGGTGCAGCTTAAGCTCCGGACCGGTCACAATGACCGAACGGCCCGAGAAGTCGACGCGCTTACCCAGAAGGTTCTGACGGAAGCGGCCCTGCTTGCCTTTCAGCATGTCCGACAGCGATTTCAGCGGACGCTTGTTGGCGCCAGTGATCACGCGGCCACGACGGCCATTGTCAAACAACGCGTCAACGGATTCCTGCAGCATCCGCTTTTCGTTGCGGACGATGATGTCAGGCGCGCGCAGCTCGATCAGACGCTTCAGACGGTTGTTCCGGTTGATGACGCGGCGATACAGATCGTTCAGATCCGAAGTCGCGAAACGGCCACCATCCAGCGGAACCAGCGGACGCAATTCCGGCGGAATGACGGGGATCACAGTCATCACCATCCACTCGGGCCGGTTGCCCGACTCGAGGAAGGATTCGACAACCTTCAGACGCTTGATGATCTTCTTGGGCTTCAGCTCGCCGGTTGCTTCGGCCAGATCAGCGCGCAGCTGCTCGGCTTCGGCTTCCAGATCGATCTGGGCCAGCATCTCGCGGATGGCTTCAGCACCGATATTCGCGGTGAACGCGTCCATGCCATAGGCATCCTGCGCATCCATGTACTCTTCTTCGGTCAGCATCTGGCCGTAGGTCAGGTCAGTCAGACCTGGTTCGATGACGACATAGTTTTCAAAGTACAGAACGCGTTCCAGATCGCGCAGCGTCATGTCCAGCATCAGACCGATGCGGGACGGCAGCGACTTCAGGAACCAGATATGTGCGACGGGCGCGGCCAGTTCGATGTGGCCCATACGCTCGCGGCGGACTTTCTGCAGGGTGACTTCCACGCCACACTTTTCGCAGACAACGCCGCGATACTTCATCCGCTTATATTTGCCGCACAGACATTCGTAATCTTTGATCGGGCCAAAGATACGCGCGCAGAACAGACCGTCACGCTCAGGCTTGAACGTCCGGTAGTTGATGGTTTCGGGTTTCTTGATCTCGCCATAGGACCAAGACAGGATCCGCTCGGGCGACGCCAGCGAGACCTTGATCTCGTCAAAGACCTTCGGGGGCGTCAGCGGGTTGAACGGGTTGTTGGTGATTTCCTGGTTCATTTGTTACCTCAAATCTTGCGGAAGGGGGGACGGGAGAAAGGGCAGCGCCCTTACTCCTCAACCTCCGCATCCAGGAGTTCCATATTCAGGCCGAGGCCACGGACTTCTTTCACCAGAACGTTGAACGATTCCGGTACGCCCGCTTCAAAGTTATCCTCGCCCTTGACGATCGACTCATAGACCTTGGTCCGGCCGGCGACGTCATCCGATTTCACGGTGAGCATCTCCTGCAGGGTGTAGGCGGCGCCGTAAGCTTCCAGAGCCCAGACTTCCATCTCACCAAAGCGCTGACCACCGAACTGCGCCTTACCACCCAGCGGCTGCTGGGTCACCAGGCTGTACGGCCCGGTCGAACGCGCGTGGATTTTGTCGTCCACAAGGTGGTGCAGTTTCAGCAGGTACTTGATGCCCACGGTCACCGGACGCGCGAATTGCTCACCGGTACGACCGTCGAACAGAACCGACTGACCGCTTTCCGAGAAGCCCGCACGCACCAGCGCATCGTTGACGTCAGCCTCTTTGGCGCCGTCGAAGACCGGGGTTGCGATCGGAACACCGCGGGTCACGTTGCCCGCTGCCTCGATCAGGCCATCCTCGTCCAGACCGGTGATGCCTTCTTCGTAGACATCTTCGCCATAGGCCAGCTTCATCGCTTCGCGCACCGGGGTTAGATCGCCGGAGCGGCGATATTCACCCAGAGCCTCATCAATGTTCAGACCCAGGCCGCGTGCAGCCCAACCCATGTGGGTTTCAAGGATCTGACCAACGTTCATACGCGAAGGTACGCCAAGTGGGTTAAGACAGAAGTCAACCGGGGTACCATCGGCCAGGAACGGCATGTCTTCCATCGGAACAACCTTGGAGATCACACCTTTGTTCCCGTGACGACCGGCCATCTTGTCGCCTGGCTGCAGCTTACGCTTCACGGCGATGAAGACTTTGACCATCTTCATCACACCCGGCGGCAGGTCGTCGCCACGACGGACTTTTTCGACCTTGTCTTCGAAACGGGCGTCCAGAGCACGCTTTTGCACTTCGTACTGCTCGTTCAGAGCTTCGACGATCTGCGCGTCCTGCTCGCCTTCCAGCGCCAGCTGCCACCACTGACCACGAGTCAGAGTTTCCAGCAGCTCCTCGGTGATCACCGACCCTGCCTTGACGCCTTTCGGCCCTTTGACAGCGGTTTTACCTAGGATCAAGCCCTGCAGACGCGCATAGATGTTGCGGTCCAGGATCGCCAACTCGTCGTCCCGGTCACGGGCCAGACGTTCGACTTCCTCACGCTCGATCTGCAGCGCACGCTCGTCTTTTTCGACGCCGTGACGGTTGAAGACACGGACTTCGACGACTGTACCGTAATCGCCCGGCTTCACGCGCAGCGAGGTGTCGCGCACGTCAGATGCTTTTTCACCGAAGATGGCGCGCAGCAGCTTTTCTTCCGGGGTCATCGGGCTTTCGCCCTTCGGAGTGATCTTGCCGACCAGAATATCGCCCGGCTCAACATCCGCGCCGATGTAAACGATGCCCGCCTCGTCGAGGTTGCGCAGCGCTTCTTCACCGACGTTCGGGATGTCGCGGGTGATCTCTTCCGGACCCAGCTTAGTGTCACGGGCGGCGACTTCGAATTCCTCGATATGGACCGAGGTAAAGACGTCATCACGCGCGATACGTTCGCTGATCAGGATCGAGTCTTCGTAGTTGTAACCGTTCCACGGCATGAACGCGACGACCACGTTCTTACCAAGCGCCAGTTCACCCATGTCGGTCGACGGACCGTCTGCAATAACCTCGCCCTTCTGGACGGTGTCACCCACCTTGATCAGCGGACGCTGGTTGATGCAGGTGTTCTGGTTCGAACGCTGGAACTTGCGCAGACGGTAAATGTCAACGCCAGCGTCACCCAGTTCCAGATCTTCGGTGGCGCGGATAACGATACGCTGGGCATCGACCTGGTCGATGATACCGGCGCGTTTCGCCTGAATCGCAGCCCCCGAGTCGATCGCAACCTTTTCCTCGATACCGGTACCGACCAGCGGTGCTTCGGCCCGCAGCAGCGGAACCGCCTGACGTTGCATGTTCGAGCCCATCAGAGCGCGGTTGGCGTCGTCATTTTCAAGGAACGGGATCAGCGATGCAGCGACCGAGACCAGCTGTTTCGGCGACACGTCGATCAGGTCTACATTCTCGCGCGGGGCAAGGGTGTAGTCACCGGCCTGGCGGGTCGACACCAGATCGTTGATGAACTTGCCATCGGCATCCAGCGTCGCGTTCGCCTGCGCCACGGTGTGACGCATTTCCTCGGTCGCGGACATGTAGTGAACCTCATCGGTCACCTCGGCGTCTTTGACAACGCGATACGGTGTTTCGATGAAGCCGTACTTGTTCACGCGGGCGAAGGTGGCCAGCGAGTTGATCAGACCGATGTTCGGACCTTCCGGCGTTTCAATCGGGCACATCCGGCCATAGTGGGTCGGGTGTACGTCGCGCACCTCAAAGCCCGCACGCTCACGTGTCAGACCACCGGGGCCAAGCGCCGAGAGGCGGCGTTTGTGCGTAACTTCTGACAGCGGGTTGGTCTGGTCCATGAACTGCGACAGCTGCGACGAGCCGAAGAATTCGCGGACAGCAGCCGCAGCAGGTTTCGCGTTGATCAGGTCCTGAGGCATGACGGTGTCGATTTCAACCGACGACATACGCTCTTTGATCGCGCGCTCCATGCGCAGCAGGCCAACGCGGTACTGGTTTTCCATCAGTTCGCCAACCGAACGCACACGACGGTTGCCGAGGTGGTCGATATCGTCCACGTCGCCTTTGCCGTCACGCAGTTCAACCAGCGCCTTGATGCAGGCCACGATATCTTCACGGCGTAGGGTGCGCAGGGTGTCCGGCGCATCCAGTGCCAAACGCATGTTCATCTTCACGCGGCCAACGGCGGACAGGTCATAACGCTCGCTGTCGAAGAACAGGGTGTCGAACAGGGCCGACGCAGCTTCAACGGTGGGCGGTTCGCCCGGACGCATGACGCGGTAGATATCCATCAGCGCGGTTTCGCGGCTCATGTTCTTGTCCTGAGCCATGGTATTGCGCATGTACGGACCAACATTGACGTTGTCGATATCCAGAACCGGGATGTCGGTGATGCCCGCATCGATCAGTTCTTTGGCAGTACCGCCAATCAGGTCACCGTCTTTGTCGTATTCCAGGGTCAGTTCATCACCGGCTTCGACATAGATCGCGCCGTTTTCTTCGTTGATGATGTCCTTCGCGACAAATTTGCCAACGATGTGATCGAACGGAACCAGAAGGTCGGTTACGGTGCCTTCGTCGATCAGTTTTTTGACCGCGCGCGGAGTGACTTTCTTACCTGCTTCGGCAATCACTTCACCGGATTTGGCGTCAACCAGATCATAGGTCGGACGGGTCCCACGCACACGCTCGGGGAAGAACGGCGTGATCCACCCTTTCTTCTTGTCCAGCTTGTAGGACACGGTGTTGTAATACGCGTCCATGATCGCTTCCTGATCCAAACCCAGTGCATAAAGCAGGGTTGTCACAGGCAGTTTGCGGCGGCGGTCGATACGGGCGAACACGATGTCCTTGGCGTCGAATTCAAAGTCCAGCCAGCTGCCGCGATACGGGATGATGCGGCAGGCAAACAGCAACTTGCCCGAGGAATGGGTCTTGCCCTTGTCGTGGTCAAAGAACACACCGGGCGAGCGGTGCATCTGGGATACGATCACACGCTCGGTCCCGTTCACGACAAAGGTGCCGTTCGGCGTCATCAAAGGCATGTCGCCCATGAAGACATCCTGTTCCTTGATGTCTTTTACCGACTTCGCGCCGGTGTCTTCGTCGACATCAAACACGATCAGACGCAGAGTGACCTTCAGCGGCGCGCTGTAAGTCATGTCACGCTGCATACATTCTTCGACGTCGTATTTGGGTTTTTCCAGATCGTATTTCACGAACTCCAGAACGGAGGTTTCGTTGAAATCCTTGATCGGGAAAACCGACTGGAACACACCTTTGATGCCTTCGCCGTCTGTTGGCTGCTCTGCATCGCCGGAGCGTAGGAAAAGATCATAAGAAGATTTCTGTACCTCAATAAGGTTCGGCATCTCCAGCACTTCGCGGATTTTGCCGTAGTATTTACGAAGACGTTTCTGGCCAAGGAACGTTTGAGCCATGTCAGATGTCACCTTTCGATGTTCTCAGCGGGCAAAGACACCGTCGGGCCCCGGCATCTTGCACAATCGAGACAACACGTCCGGATCAATTCATGGCCACCGTCCCGAAGGCGGCCTCCCGATCCGAAAACCGTGTCTTAGAAAACACCCCATGCGTTGAGGCCCTTTCTAAGACAGGTTCGGCTGGACCCGGATTTCTCCGGACCCAGCCAAATTTTTCGGCGCATCAGCGACGCACCTGAGACTAAGCTTAGGCCAGCTCGACTTCGGCGCCAGCTGCTTCCAGCTTGGCTTTGACGTCTTCTGCTTCTGCTTTGTCCACGCCTTCTTTGATCTTGCCGCCGGCTTCGACCAGTTCCTTGGCTTCTTTCAGGCCCAGGCCGGTGATGCCGCGAACTTCTTTGATGACGTTGATTTTCGATGCGCCGGCGTTCTTCAGAACGACGTCGAATTCGGTTTTTTCTTCCTCAGCTGCGCCGCCGGCGTCGCCGCCTGCTGCCATGACAACTGCGCCGCCTGCTGCGGGCTCGATGCCATATTCGTCTTTGAGGATGGTTTTCAGTTCTTGTGCTTCCAGCAGGGTCAGACCCACGATGCTTTCTGCGAGTGCTTTCAGATCAGCCATTTTATCAGCTCTTTCCGTTTACAGTGTGTGTTCCAACGTCAGGGTATTCACCCTACGCAGATCATTCAGTGCCAACCGCTTACGCAGCTTCCGCCTTCTCTTCGATGGTGGAAAGGATGCTTGCGATGTTGCTTGCAGGTGCGCCAATCGCGCCGGCGATGTTCGAAGCAGGTGCGCCAATGCAGCCCACGATCGAAGCAATAAGCTCCTCGCGAGACGGCATTTTCGAAACTGTTTCGACGCCTTTGCGGTCCAGAGCGTTCTCACCCATTGCACCGCCGAGGATCTCAAAATTCTTGTTATCCTTGGCGAAGTCCTCGGCCACCTTGGCTGCTGCCACGGGGTCCTCGGAATAGGTCAGAACGGTCATCCCTGTCAGCAGGTCGGCCATGCTTTCACACGGCTTACCCTCAAGGGCGATTTTGGCGAGCCTGTTCTTGGCAACACGCACAGAGCCACCCGCGTCACGAGCACGTGCGCGAAGGTCCTGCATCTCGGCAACTGTCAGACCGGCGTAGTGAGCAACCACTACGACGCCAGAGCTTTCGAAGATTTGGCCGAGTTCCTCGACCACTTTCTCTTTCTGGGCTCTATCCACAGTTCTCTCCAAGTTAGGGGCGATACCTCACCCCGGCTCATATTTGCCGCAGCCTTCGCTCCGGCGTTCAGGTCCGTTGTTACGGGATTGGCCAAAATGCGCCCGAGGGTGGGACCCTCAGAATTCTTTGGTCTTACCCGTCTCAGGCAGGGAATTAAGGGACCAAATGGACCCACCCACCGTCTTGGACGAAACGAAAGAAAGCGCACGACGAATCGCACGCTTTATTCCGCAGGTCTACTTAGGGCAGAAGGGCGGGGTTTCCAAGGGGTAAATTGAGGGTTCGCCCCGATTTCAAGCGCCCTCGCATCTGACCCAACCGATGCAGGGATTATATGTAAGCACGCAACACTGACGCCGCGCCTGACCCGATGGTCATGGCCGCAGTGCAATCAAACCCTGCATCCGCGTTCTGCAGCGCCGGGAACAGAGACAGGATTTCACTGCGTTGCGAGGATGACAGCGTGCTGACCGAATTTTTGGTCAGGAAAAAGCTCTCGGTCAGAGCGCCGTTCGATTGCACGATGTGATGACGATCAAACATGAAATGCGTGTATCTCACTGTCCCGGATTCGCGGATCGATACACCGGGCATGCCGCACAGGTGCTTGGCCGCGACCAAAACCTCGGCCTGACCAAACAGCATTTCCGCCGCGGGCACATCAATCAAAACCCGGTGTTGCTGTGACACAACCAACGTGCCGGAGTTTCCAATCGCACCAGCCTGGATCACAACCGGGGCACACGCACCTTTGGCGGCCACCTCGGTATGGCCAACCCAAAGAACCTCTTGGAACCCGGCATCGCGGGTCCAGACCTTAGTGCCGACCCGCAGATCTTCGACTGGCAAATCGCCAGCCTCCGTTCGGATCAAAGTGCCTTCTCCAAAGCAGGTGATATAATCGGCGTAATCTGATGCCCCTAAGTTGGACCCGCCGACCTTTACGTAAGAGACACCATCCTGCAACGGGGCTGAAGATGCATATCCCCATACATCCTGCGTCACGCCACCTTGAGAGAATACGTATATGTCGATCTCAGGTCCGGTTGGGCTTCCCCCTGCATCCAGAGCCCGCACTGTAATCACGGATTCAGATTCAACGCCCTGCCCGTTTGCAACAATGCCGCCGCCATCAATGATCGTGTGGTTTGCCGTGTCATCATCGTTGAAGACATCAACGTCAAGCGTGTCATCCAGGGTGATGGTTGCGCCCATACCCGACGAGTACACAAAAACCGTGCCATTCGGTGTGTCAGAGTTGTTTATGATGCCGTCTCCGACAATCGACCCGTTACTGCTTGAGGTTACGACCAGACTTTCGTTGTCCTGCGCAAAGAATACTCGTTCGACCATATTAACTTCCAACCAAGTGTTTGACGCGCGCCAATTGACCCTGCCTCAAGACTGTCACGGCAAGCTTACCTGCGGGACGCTATCAAATCATTGAACCGATTTGAAAGAGACTGTTCTTCACAAATTTGAAAGCACGACCTGCAAAACAAAGAAACCCCGGCGGAATAATCCACCGGGGTCCACAATTCTTACGTTTCCAAGCGCTTATTCGCCCGAAGCTTCCGCAACATCCAGCGTCACGCCTGGGCCCATGGTCGAACTCAGCGCGATTTTCTTCATGTAGGTGCCTTTGGCGCCCGACGGCTTGGCCTTGGCAACAGCCGAGACAAAGGCGCGAACGTTTTCGACCAGCTTGGCTTCGTCAAACGACGCTTTGCCAACGCCAGCGTGCACAACACCGCCTTTTTCCGCCTTGAACTGAACTTCACCGCCCTTGGCTGCTTCCACGGCTGCTTTCACATCCATGGTCACGGTGCCAACTTTGGGGTTCGGCATCAGGTTACGGGGCCCCAGAACCTTACCCAGACGACCAACGATCGGCATCATGTCCGGGGTGGCAATGCAGCGATCAAATTCGATGGTGCCGCCCTGAATGGTTTCCATCAGGTCCTCTGCGCCAACGATATCTGCGCCAGCTTCTTTCGCTTCGTCAGCCTTCGGGCCGCGAGCAAAAACAGCAACGCGCATCGCTTTACCAGTGCCGTTCGGCAGGCCAACAACGCCGCGAACCATCTGGTCTGCGTGACGGGTGTCAACGCCCAGGTTCATCGCGATTTCGATGGTCTCGTCGAATTTCGAGGTTGCGTTGCCCTTGACCAGAGCAACAGCTTCTTCAACCGACAGGTTTTCCTTGCCGGCGACAGCTTCGCGCGCAGCGCGGGTACGTTTACCGAGTTTTGCCATCTTACTTCACCTCGATACCCATAGAGCGGGCCGAGCCCAGGATGATCTGCATTGCGCCTTCGACGTCGTTGGCGTTCAGATCTTTCATTTTGGCTTCGGCGATTTCGCGAACCTGCTTGCTGGTCACGGTAGCCACGGTCTCACGACCTGGGTTTTCCGCGCCACGGGGGCGGTTACGCTTGCCGACCGGCTTCAGACCAGCTGCTTTTTTCAGGTAGTAAGACGCGGGCGGCGTCTTGATGTCCATGGTGAAGGACTTGTCCTGATAGTAGGTGATCACGGTCGGGCAAGGAGCGCCGGGCTCCATGTCTGCTGTCTTGGCGTTGAACGCCTTGCAGAATTCCATGATGTTGATGCCGCGCTGACCCAGCGCCGGACCAACTGGCGGCGACGGGTTCGCCTGACCTGCAGGAACCTGCAGCTTCATTGTACCAGCAAGCTTCTTGGCCATTTGGTTTTCCTTTCAACTTAGGCAGGACGCGTCCCGCCCAGATTATGTTGCGTGGTCCGGTCGGGGATCGCGATCCCAGAAACCTCCCACGAGAGAATCTCGCCCGAAGACGATAGAGGCGGCGTGTACAGGGGAATGTGAAGCTTGGCAAGTGGTCTGGATTCCAATTGGAAATCATAGAATCAATACCCTCGCGTCCAAAGCAAGGCTTGGGCTTTGCCGAGCGTCCGATACAAGTCCGCTCCGATCGCCTCAATGAGATGCCAGGCGTTAAGCACCCAACAATGCAATAAAGTGTTAATGCCTTTAACTGCAGTGAAAAAAGCACTGCCGCACAACCTGCAAACCAGCGGGCAAACTACCCAAGCTTCAGACGGTCGTGGGCTTGGACACCCGTGCGGATCCCAGCTGTGTTATACTTAGTGAAAATAGTTATTTTTGGTGGAGGTTAATTATGATTTTCCGATTAGCAGCAACACTTGTCATCGCGGTCTCTTTCGCTGCGACCGCGCCTCAGACAGCACAAGCAGACGCTGGCGATTTCCTCGGCGGAGCCGTTGTCGGCGGGGTCGTGGGATATGCGATAGGCAAGGACCAGCAGAAAAAGAAAGCGCGGTCATCCACCCGGACATACCGACCGGGCATTCCGTCGACCACGCAAGGTGCGCAAACCCAAACAGCGCTCAACTATTTTGGCTACAATGCCGGGCGTGTCGATGGTCAGGTCGGCCGTGGCACCCGATCGGCGATCGAACGCTACCAGGCTTCAATGGGCTATCCTGTGAATGGCCATGACTTCCAGCCCTATCAATATGATTTCCTGATGCAAGCCTATTACTGGGCGACAAGCGGCGGACAAGCCACTATGCAACTTTCGGGCCAACCGCTGCTTATGGCTTATCGCCAAAAACTCCATAGCGGATCAGCCGTGGCTGCAGCCCCTCAGGCACCGGCACCGACCACGCCAGTCGCGACCCCTCAGGAGACCGAGACCGCAGAGACAAAATCTGCCAGCCTGCCAAGCCTGTTTTCCGGAGGAACCGGAGGTCCATCGCTAGCCAATCGCTGTAGCGGGGTGATGCTTCAAACATCGACCAATGGCGGTTATACAACTTTGTCGAACATGTCTGATCCTGATTTTGCACTCAGCGAGCAGTTCTGCCTCGCCCGAAGCTATGCCATGGCCCGCGGCGAGGAGCTTATGCAGGACATCCAAGGGCTGACGCCGGATCAGGTAACGGCCCAGTGCGACTCGTATGGCGATATGTTGGCACCGCAAGTGGTCGCCTTGTCTCTAAACTCAAAAACTGATGCAGAAACTCAGATGCGCAAGCTTGCGCTGGATTCCGGCCTTAGCCCCGAAGATCTTGCGGCAACAAGCAAGGTCTGCCTCGCGATCGGCTACCGTCAGGACAATATGGACACCGCAGTCGGGTCTGCGCTGATGCTGGTTGCAATGGGTGAGCCCGCCTACGGAGAGCTTATTGGCCACCACCTGCGCGAAGGCTTCGGTGTGCCAGAACGTCGTGATCTGGCGATGCAGTGGTACGATGCGAGCCTTTCGGCACTGGATGCCGGATCGCAAGCTGTTTTCCTACCGTCACAGACCGACCGCCCACAACTGCTGCGCGCAGCTATGGTTCAGGCGCAGTAGAGCGAGAAGAATGAAACGTAATTCGTCATCAAACAACGTCGCGGTGCCTGATGCTTCGCGGCGTTTTTTGCATGTTTGCGGACCTTGTTGATCTGACTAATGCGCAGTTTGATCTGATCCTCATCTGATCAGTATGCGTCGCCCCGAGACGTCGGAAACCAACTAAAGAATTACCGCAACACAACCGTTTTGCGCCCTGACCATTCCCGAACACCAACAACCGCGTAAGAAGTAAAACAGATTTCTCAAAGACATAAGTTGCTTATGAACCCCCGACGGTTATCTTAGGGCAGGTTGGATATAGAAGGGGCGGTCTGAGTTGGCATCATCTCGACTAAACAAAGGGCTACTGATTTGTGTTCTTTTCGCAATTGTGCCCGGATGCGGCAGCAACGCCCAGGATCAGGGTGCAGTGTCCGAGACAACTGCCCAATCCGAAGCACCCCAAAACACTGCTTCACGCAACACGGCAGGAATTGACCCCGCCACCTATGCCGGTCGCTTTCAAGTCAAGCTGACCAAGGAAGTTCCTTTGCGCGATATTCCCGTTCCCTTCACCGTCTACGGCGGTCTAGAGGAATCCAGCCCAACCCGCCTGCGATTGCGAGCGTTCATGGATTTGCGTGGATTGCAGGAAAAGGCACCTCAGATACTGACTGGCCCCTTGGAAGAAAGCTGTAAACGCCAGATTTACCTCGAGATCCGAGATGTCACTGCAATAGGTGAAACCGTTAAAGTAGAAGGCTCAGCCCGCGCCCAGTTTACGCGGTGCAAACGAAATGAAGAACCCGGCTTTCGGTATTTCGGGGCCACGGTTGATGCAACTGCTGTCGCCAAGGCAGAGGTTAAAGGCCAATGCCTTACGTTCAGTATCGAAAGCGCTGACCTCAGACCGCGTGGGTTCATCGGAGCTGTTACCGACCTTTTTGGGCTGACCAACCGAATAAATGAAGCTGTCCTTGAAAAGGGCGGCGAGTTTTTGGCGGCCAATCCGGTTTGTCCGCCATTACCTGAAGAATTCTCTGTACTTGATCCGAATTACGAATCCGGCGGAACGCGCGAAATCGCGCCAGGAGGATTGGGCGCTGCTGTTGTCGGTTCGGCCGATGTAAGCGCCGAGACGATAGTGAAAGTCCTTGCAGGGCTGAAAGAACTTGGTGTGTTGGAGTTTGCTGAATGAGACTTTGGTTAATTCTTCCAGCCCTTATCGCAGCAGTTCTGGGCCCTCGCGCCCCTGACGCGCAGCAGGTAGACTTTGTCATCGACGCGACACTACCGGTTCGCGATACCGAACTGCCGTATACTCTTGATCTGAACCTCACCGCCGCTGCGCCCACTCGGATCGGGGTCGGTGCCCTTCTCGACCTGCGCGAAGTTCAAAAGGTTGTGCCCGAGCGGTTGGCTGACAATGCGATCGTCGACAATTGTGGTCTGCAAGTCAGACTTGATGATTTGAGCTTTAAGGCCGAAGACCAAGTAATAGATCTGGATGGGGACGTGACCATCACGATTTTTGAATGCAGCCGCACCGGTGAACGCAACTTTGAACGCGGTGAAGAAAAAAGAGCGATACTGGCAAGCCTATCCACCGAAGCAACTGTCGAAGTGCGGGACAACTGCGCCTATTTCAAGCTTATTGATCTTACCCTTACGGCCCCCGAAGAACAGCGAGAGCAACTGCTGGAAGACGACACATTAGACTCGGTGAAGGAGTTGATGTTGGCTGCAGTGGATCTTGCACTGAACGACACTCCGCTGTGCCCGGAACTGCCGGCAGAGCTTGCGTCACTTGACCCAACCTACGACAAAGGCGGCCCGCGCGAGATCGGAGAAGGTGGTCTTGGCGTTCTCCTTGAAGGCTCAGTGGACGTCAGCCCTTCGACAATCCTCGACATTCTGACAGTGCTTCAAGAACAAGAGCTTATTCCGGGCCGGCCGTAAAAACGGCTGGCCGTGTGGCTGGATCGCTGTTTGGTGTTGATTGATAAACGATCGTCAAAAAAAAAACGCCGCGCTGCCCGTGGCAGCGCGGCGTCGAAAATAAGCGAAGAGCGATTAGCCCTGCTTCGTAACCTGCGTAAAGTCCAGCTCGACCGGGGTTTCGCGACCAAAGATCGAAACCGAGACCTTCAGTTTCTGGTTTTCGTCGTCCACACCTTCGACCATGCCGTCGAAATCCTCGAACGGTCCGTCGTTGACTTTGACCTTCTCGCCGACCTCGAAGGTGATCATCAGCTTGGGCGCTTCTTCACCTTCCTGAACGCGGTTGAGGATCTGGTTCACCTCGGCGTCACGCATCGGCATCGGGCGGCCTTGCGGGCCCAAGAAACCGGTCACGCGGTTGATCGAGTTGATCAGGTGATAGCCCTGATCTGACATTTCCATATGCACCAGAACGTAGCCGGGCATAAAGCGGCGTTCGGTCGTGACCTTCTTGCCGCGGCGCACTTCGATCACCTCTTCGGTGGGCACCAGTACTTCGTCGATGTCGTCTTCAAGGCCCTGTTCAGCCACCGACGTGCGGATCTGTTCTGCGATCTTCTTTTCGAAATTCGAAAGAACGCTGACCGAGTACCACCGTTTCGCCATGAACCTGTCGTCCTTGTCTGTCTTCGGGGTATCGGATTTGCCGGATACACCCGTCATTAAAATCTTGTCACGTTATCCGGAATAAAAAGCGGCGCGCAGCCCGAATCGCCACACGCCCATTCCGAATAGTCCTGCGTCAACTACTCTGACATTGCCCGCTGTGCAAGGGGGCAGCCGCGTTTCCACGCTTAGCTGAACGCGCCCAGAATCAGCTGAAGGCCACCCCGGATACCCAGATCGACCAAAGCAAAGAAGACCGCCGTAAGCGCCGCCATGATGAAAACCATAACCGTGGTCAACAGCACCTCGCGCCGGGTCGGCCAGACGACCTTGGACACTTCGGCACGGACTTGCTGAATGAACTGAATCGGGTTGGTGGTGGCCATTTGGCGTGTTCTCTCTGCTAGCGGATGGCCCGGACATAACCGGGCATTGCGGCAATTTCAAGGGCAGTTGGATCAACTCTGCCCTGAGCGGTCAGGGTTTGGGTTTATCGTCCCATTCATCGCTCAGGATCCGGCGCGCGTCGCCCTCAGGATCTTCATACTGGTTCGACCGGACAGTGTAGACAAAAGCCACCAGGCCAACGCCGCCCAGCAACAGTGAAATCGGGATCAGGTAGGCAAGAACTTCCATCCGGTTCACCTCAACCGCAGGGCATTGAGCGACACGGTGATGGACGAGGTCGACATCGCAAGCGCCGCGATCAATGGAGTTGCAAGCCCAATCACTGCCAATGGAACGGCTATCACGTTGTAGACAGTCGCGATGCGGAAGTTTTCGCGAATGCGTTTTGTCGCTTTGACCGCCGTGTCGCAAGCATCCGCGATGGGGGAAAGGTCATTGCCCAACAACACAATGTCCGACGCCACCCGTGCGGCATCCAACGCTGACGCCGGTGAGATCGAAACATGCGCCGCCGCCAAGGCCGCCGTGTCATTCAGACCGTCGCCCACCATCAGGACATGGTGACCCTTATCGCTGAGGTCCTGAATGCGATGCGCCTTGTCCTGCGGCAAAGCTTCGGCAATCCAATCTGTGATCCCCAGTTTTTCAGCCAACGCGCGCACGGCCCCCTGCGAGTCGCCGGACATCAGGACCACATGCTTGCCAGCGGCACGCAACGCGTCGACCGCCTCGGCCGCACCCGGGCGCAACGCATCCGAGAACCGGAAGGCCAAAGGCGCATGATCGCCAATAGCCAGCCAGGCTGAGGTTTCACTGCCCTGCTCTGCGCCGACCCAAGCGGCCCGGCCCAAACGCACGCGTTGACCACGGTATTCACCTTCGGTGCCGTAACCCGGAACCTCAACGACGCCCCGCACGTTGGCAGGCTTGATCCCGGCCTCACGCGCGGCTTTCGCCAAAGCCACAGACAATGGGTGTGCGGACGCCTCGGCCAGCGCCAGGGCAACTTCGACCTTCGCGCGGGAATGATCCCCTAAGTTGACCAGTTCCGGCGAACCGGATGTCAGAGTGCCTGTTTTGTCGAACACCACCGTGTCAGCCTCGGACAAACGCTCCAACGCGGTTGCATGTTTGATCAACATACCTTTGCGGAACAACCGGCCAGACGCCGCCGTTGTCACCGCTGGAACGGCCAGACCCAGAGCACATGGGCAGGTGATAATCAGAACCGCCGCCGCGATATTCAACGCCGTGCGGATATCGCCGGAATAAATGTACCAGCCCAGAAAGCTGAGCGCTGATAGGATGTGAACGCCCGGCGCATAAAGCTTGGCCGCCTTGTCGGCCAAAGAAGTATAACGCGACCGACCGGATTCAGCGATGGCCACCAGATCCGCCATGCGGTGCAGCGACGTATCCTCGCCCACCGCAGTTGCGCGCAATGTCAAAGGACCAGTCAGGTTGACCTCACCTGCACTGACCAACTGGCCGATTTCGGCAAATACAGGCACCGTTTCTCCGGTCAGTAGCGAGCGGTCGAGTTCGGACTGGCCCGACACAATCTCACCGTCCACTGGCATCCGACCGCCGGGGCGCACAAGGATCAAATCGCCTACTTTCAGATCAGCAACTGCAATTTCATTTTCTACGCCATCCACCAAACGGATCGCGCGCGGCACCTCAAGCGCGGTCAGTTCTTCGGCCGCGGATCGGGCTGCGGCACGGGTGCGGTAATCCAGATAACGACCGGCCAGCAGGAAGAAGGTCAGGGTCAGGGCCGCATCGAAATAGGCATGTTCGCCACTCAACGCGGTTTCCCAAAGCGATGTGACCAGCGCCAACAAGATCGCCAACACAATTGGCACATCCATGTTCAGGCGGCGCACCCGCAAGGCGCTCCACGCATTGGCAAAGAAGGGCTGGGCTGAAAACGCGATGGCAGGCAGAGCAATCGCGGCAGAAATCCAGTGGAACATGTCCCGCGTGGCGTCAGTGGCCCCGGACCAGACCGAAACCGACAACAGCATGACGTTCATGGAAGCAAACCCGGCCACCGCCAGGCGCATCAGTAAGTCACGCCCTGCCTTGTCCGTCTGAGTGGCCGACAAGGCGCCCGGATCAAGCTCGTGCGCTTCAAAACCGGCTTTCTCAAGCACTGGGATCAGATCGACAGCACGTGTTTCAGGCGTTGCTTTGATCATCGCGCGTTTCAGGGTTAGGTTCACCCGTGCATTTTCAACACCGGGATGCGCGTTCAGTTCCCTTTCGACGGTCGCAATACAGGCCGAGCAGTGAATACCCGGCAAAGACAGGGCTATCTGCACATCCTCCGGAATCGACCGGGCGGGTTCCGCCGGGGCTGCAAGGCAGCCCGGGCAGGCTGCGGTGCCGGAAGAAAGCTGCGCCGTCATCGCTTACCCCTTCACATACAGCGGAACGCGCTGCGAAAATTCCGCGCCATCACTGTCCCGCGCCACCAGACGAATGTTCCAGTTGCCCTCGCCCAACGTGGCCGGCGTGGCGTAGGCCGTTCCGTCAAAGGTGAAATCCGGCACGAAATCCTCGCGGACATGAGTCGCGCGGCCCACAACAGCCTGCAACTCGCTGACCTGAACCGGCGCACCACTTTCATCGGTGATGTGCAGGATCAGCAACCCGCCCTTGGTTTCAGCCCGTACGGTCCACCCCAGCGCTTGTTGCTCTTTCAAACGTTC
Source organism: Ruegeria sp. HKCCD7303 (assembly GCF_013111185.1). Taxonomy (GTDB): domain Bacteria; phylum Pseudomonadota; class Alphaproteobacteria; order Rhodobacterales; family Rhodobacteraceae; genus Ruegeria. Next base: position 27,211 of record NZ_WVRE01000005.1, read on the forward strand.
GTTGAACTCCTGACTGGCCACGTATGAATTCTTGACCTCAAGCCCCGGAAAGGTTTTGACCGCGCTGTAGGCCAGAACAAGGTTCACGGCGATGATCACGCCAAAGGCGCCCACAAACACCGCCAAAGCGTGTTTTCCGGTGAATTTCCGTTCCGCCATGATCAATTCCCCCGTCCGTTAAACGTGGTGTCCTTATAGGCCCGCTCACCGCTGCTCAGATCTTCAACCCAGATGCGGACCGGCGTTGAATCCGCTCCGGCTGGGCCCGTGTCGCGGGACGAGATAATATATACACGAGTCAATTGTGCTGTATCTGCCGGCACATTCACAGTGTGCAGGTTCGTGCCTTCGATTTCCAGCCGCATAGCCGGATCTCCGGTCAGAGACAGGGTGAACAGACGATCTTCGCCATGTTTGTTACGTAGCCGCACATCATAAGTGTTGCGGATCGTTCCATCAGACAGGGTTACAAATGTCGGGTTGCGGACCGGCGCAACAGTCAAATCGATATCCGAGCGAATGAACAGCGCAAAGAGCAGGGCAAAGCCAACCAGCGACCACAGGGACGTGTACATGATCGTGCGGGCCCGGAAGATATGCTTCCACACGCTTTTGGGCGGCTGGCCGGACCGCTCTCTCGTTTCATCGCTGAGGGCCATGTAATCGATCAGCCCACGCGGCTTACCGATCTTGGCCATCATGTCGTCACAGGCATCAATACACAGGGCGCAGGTGATGCATTCAAGCTGCTGTCCATCGCGAATGTCGATCCCAACAGGGCAGACATTCACGCAGGCCATACAGTCGATGCAATCCCCCAATTCGGAATCTGCAGTCCGTTTACCCTTGCCGCGTGGCTCGCCCCGCCATTCGCGGTAACCGACAACCAGTGTGTCTTCGTCCATCATTGCCGCTTGAATGCGGGGCCATGGGCAAGCGTAGATGCAGATCTGTTCGCGGGCGAAACCGCCAAAGAAAAAGGTAGTGCCCGTCAGGATCAGCATCGTTGTGTACGCGACCGGATGCGCGTTGCCAGTGACCAGATCCATCAAAAGCGTCGGGGCGTCTGCAAAATAGAATACCCAGGCCCCGCCCGTCGCCAAGCCAATCAAGAACCAAACGATCCATTTGGTGATCCGTAGGCGAGCCTTGCGGAAATCCAGCTTTTCTTGGCGGTGCAGGCGCAGACGAGCATTTCGATCCCCTTCGATCCAACGCTCGACCAGTATGAAAAGGTCGGTCCAGACTGTTTGCGGGCAGGCATAGCCACACCAGACGCGCCCAAGGGCCGAAGTGAACAGAAACAGGCCAAGGCCGGCCATGATCAGCAGACCGGCGACAAAGTAGAATTCATGTGGCCAGATTTCGATCCAGAAAAAATAAAACCGTCGGTTCGCCAGATCCAACAGTACCGCCTGATCCGGCAGGCTGGGGCCGCGATCCCACCTGATCCACGGGGTCACGTAGTAGATGCCCAGTGTCACTATAAGAATGATCCATTTCAGGTTCCGAAACGGCCCTGAGACACGTCTTGGAAAGATCGGCTCTCTGGCTGCGTAAAGGCTGGGGGCAGGATCGGAATCGCTCACTGGCTGGCTCCACTAATGGGTCTTCTGAAGGCGTCTTGTTCCAGATCACGGGCAAGCGAACTTTGACATGGGTCAAAACGCGCATCGAACACACATCTTTTGAAGATGAACCGACCTCTGAGATGTCGGAGTAGACGTTTTTTTAACCAATTATTCACGTATTCTAACAGAAAACCGGCTATTGTCGCGATACCGATCACGACGCTTATAAACCACGCGCTTCAGGCCGACCAATTGTCGCAGCCTGAGACTCGGGCCGTAAGAACGCCCCCAATAGCCCCACGAAAGCGGGCTGTAGGTCTGTAAGGTGGTTTGTTGGAAAATAAGGCACCGGCTGTTCAGGAAACGCGCGAACAGATGGAACAGCCGGTGCCACAACTTTCGGGCAGCGAACCGCCCGAAAGTGTTCCTTTAAACTTACTGACCACCACCCAACTGGTGGACATAGGCCGTGACAGCGCGGATCTGCGCGTCGGTCAGACGATTTTCCCACGGGGGCATCACGCCAAAGCGGCTGTATGTGACCGTTTCAGTCAGAGCTTCTTCACTGCCGCCGTAAAGCCAGATTGCGTCCGTCAGGTTCGGAGCACCCTGGAATACGTCGCCCTGGCCGTTTTCGCCGTGGCAGGCAGCACAGTTGTCATCGAAGACAACTTTGCCCGCTTGCGCCGCCGCGTCGTCGGTCTGCGCATTGGTCAGAGACATGACGTATTGGACAACCTGGGTGATCTCTTCGCTTTCGAGAATCTCACCAAAGGCCGGCATTTCAGAATAGCGCGCATCGTCGCTTTCTTCGTTCCGGATACCATAGGCAACGGTGTACTCGATATCTTCAAGCGAACCGCCCCACAGCCATGCATCGTCCAACAGGTTGGGGAAGCCGGGCGCGCCTTGAGCACCGGAACCGTGGCACTGTGCGCACCAGGTGCGGAATACGGCCCCGCCAGAGTTCACGGCGTATTGCTGCAACTCGGGGTCCTTCGAGATATCCTCGAGCGATGTCTCTACCAGCTTGGCATTCCAAGGGGCGTTTGCCTCTTCGAACGAAACCAGCTCCTGCTGAACCAGCTCACGCGAGGACCACCCCAGAACCCCTGCTGTTGCAGATTGAACCAGCGGCCATGCCGGATACATGATCGTATAGATCAGACCCCAGAAAATGGTCGCATAGAACGTCCATAGCCACCAGCGCGGCATCGGGTTGTCGAATTCCTCGATCCCATCCCAGGAATGACCGGTTGTATTCGGATCACCCGGCTGTTTTTCAGGTGTCTTGCTCATTGCCGCGCCTCCTTGGATGTGGCGGGTTTGTCTTGATGCCGGAACGGGATGTTGGCGGTGTCGTTGTATTCTTTGCTGGCACCGGGGCGGAATACCCAGATGATGATGCCGATAAAGAAGACGAACAACAAAAGCAGCATCCAGCTATCCGCGAACTGCCGTAGGAGTGTATATTCTTCCATCACACCCTCCTTAGCGGCTTGCGTCCGGGGTGAAGGTCGAGAAATCGACCAGCGTGCCCAGCATTTGCAGGTAAGCGATCAGCGCGTCGGCTTCGGTCAGATCAGACTGGCCGTCGAAGTTGCGCACGTTGACTTTATCGCCATAGCGTTCCAGCAACCCGTCATAGTCGCTGTCCGGATCGGCCTGCGCGCGGAAATCTGCCACGGCGTTCTCCAGCATGTCTTCGGTATAGGGCGTTCCCACCAAAGCGTTGGCAGCCATGATGTCACCGATATACTCTCCGTCGATCTTGCGGGTTTCGAGGAAGCCATACTTGGGCATCACCGATTCCGGCACCACCGATTGTGCATCGCGCAGATGGCGCACATGCCAGTCGTCCGAGTAACGGCCACCAACACGCGCCAGATCAGGTCCGGTACGCTTGGACCCCCACTGGAACGGGTGGTCATACATCGACTCAGCCGCCAGCGAGTAGTGGCCATAGCGCTCAACCTCATCCCGCATCGGGCGGATCATCTGGCTGTGGCAGACATAGCAGCCTTCACGCAGATAGATCTCACGACCCGCCATTTCGAGTGGGGTGTAAGGGCGCATGCCCTCCACCTTTTCGATGGTGTTCTCAAGGTAGAACAGCGGGGTGATCTGAACGATGCCACCGATGGTTACGACCAGGAAGCTGAAGATCAGCAGGAGGGTCGCGTTGGTCTCGAGGATCTTGTGTTTGTCGAGAATTGCCATTGCTCCGGCCCTCCTTATTCAGCCGGGACTGCGACGGTCAGGCTGGCCTCTTTGGCCGGCGCTTTACGTACAGTCATCCACAGGTTGTAGCACATGATGACCGAGCCAGCGACGAACAGGACACCGCCCAGCGCACGCACCACATACATCGGGAATTTGGCGGCCACGGTGTCGGCGAACGAGTTCACCAAGAAGCCGTTGGCATCCACTTCACGCCACATCAGGCCTTCCATGATACCGGTGACCCACATCGAAGCGGCGTAGAGCACGATGCCGATGGTGGCGAGCCAGAAGTGCCAGCTGACCATCTGCAGCGAGTACAGACGCTCGCGCTTCCACAGGACAGGTACCAGGAAGTACAGCGCACCAAAGGTGATCATGCCGTTCCAACCCAGCGCGCCCGAGTGCACGTGACCAATGGTCCAGTCGGTGTAGTGGCTCAGCGAGTTTACTGCGCGGATCGACATCATCGGGCCTTCAAAGGTGGACATGCCGTAGAAGCCGACCGAGATCACCATCATCCGGATCACCGGGTCGGTGCGCAGCTTGTCCCATGCACCCGACAGGGTCATCAGGCCATTGATCATACCACCCCAGGACGGCATCCACAGGATCACCGAGAACACCATGCCCAGCGTCGAGGCCCAGTCAGGCAGCGCGGTATAGTGCAGGTGGTGCGGACCAGCCCAGATGTACAGGAAGATCAGTGCCCAGAAGTGGATGATCGACAGCTTGTACGAGAAGACCGGACGCTCGGCCTGTTTCGGAATGAAGTAGTACATCATGCCCAGGAAGCCCGCGGTCAGGAAGAAGCCCACAGCGTTGTGGCCATACCACCACTGGATCATGGCGTCTTGAACACCCGACCAGACGATGACCGACTTCGAACCCCAGATGCTGACCGGAATGGTCATGTTGTTGACCAGGTGCAGCATCGCAACGGTCACGATGAACGCCAGATAGAACCAGTTTGCCACATAGATGTGGGGTTCTTTCCGCTTGATGATCGTGCCCAGATAGACAGCAAGGTAAGCGACCCAAACAACGGTCAGCCACAGGTCCACATACCATTCAGGTTCGGCATATTCTTTCGACTGAGTACCGCCCAGAATGTAACCGGTCGCGGCCAGCACGATGAACAGTTGATAGCCCCAGAACACGAACCATGCGAGGTTTCCACCCCACAGACGCGCGGCGCTGGTGCGCTGCACCACGTAGAACGACGTTGCGATCAGCGCGTTACCGCCAAATGCAAAAATCACCGCCGAGGTGTGCAGCGGACGCAAACGTCCAAAGTTCAGATACCCTTGGGCCCATTCGAAGTTGAGCACCGGAAACGCCAGTTGGAACGCAATAAAGGTTCCAGCCAGGAACCCTACCACACCCCAAAAGGCCGTTGCGATCACGCCGTAGCGGATCACGTCATCCATGTATTCGCCCGAGCGATCGACAAGAATATCTGGCTCTTCTGTGTTTCGAAGCGTCCAGATGAACAATCCACCGGCGATAAGCATCACCAGAATCGCATGCACCTGATACGCCAAATCGCGTGCATAATTTGATCCGATGGCGGCAAACACCACGACCAGACCAAGCACGATCAGCTTGATGTAATTCGACATATTGCGTCCCTTTGCCGTGCTTCGCGCGGTTTTGATTCTTTTGACACGCGAAACCTATTTGACTGGCTGCCGTTCTGAAGCACGACAGCCGCTATTGCTTTGATCTGTATCAAGACAGTTCCGCGTTTTCTGTGACACGCATAAAGGATGAAAGGGGCCAACCGGTCACATGAGACCATATGCCCGAACTAAGAGGTCGAAATGGCGTACAAATCTATTCTCACTGTCATGACCGAAACGCAAACGGCTGAGCCTGCATTGGCTCAGGTTATAGCGCTGGCAGAGTCGCAGGATGCCCATGCCGAGGCGCTGTGCCTTGGTGTCGATCGCAGCCAGACCGGCTATTACTATGCCGGAGCGAACGCCCTGATCGTTCAGGAGACGCTCAGCCGAGCCAACACCGAGGCGCAGGAGGTGCTGGCATTTGCCCAAGACTATTTGGGTAAATCCGGCGTTCGCTGGTCTGCTGAACATGGTGTAGCGCAGATCGCTGACATCGGACGCCATGTCGCGCATCGGGCCCGGTTTTCGGATCTTGTGGTTTTACCGCACCCCTATGGAAAAGATCGCGGGGCCGAAGCTGAACCCATCATCGAGTCCGCAATGTTTGAAGGCCATTGCCCGGTTCTGGTGGTTCCGGACGACACTCCGCCAATGAAAGTGCCACGCAATGTAATGATCGCCTGGAATGAAAGCGTCGAGGCGATGTGCGCCGTCCGGCGCGCTCTGCCCTTCCTGAAACAGGCGGAACTGGCCCGCATCGTTGTCATTGATCCTCCGCGCCACGGCCCTGACCGGTCGGATCCGGGCGGAATGCTGTCTCAGATGCTGGCCCGACACGGGGTCAAGTGTGAGATCGATGTGCTGAGCAAGACCATGACGCGCGTGTCAGATATTCTGAACCGTCATGCGTCGGACACGGAATCTGACTTGATCGTAATGGGTGCCTACGGTCACTCGCGCTTCCGCGAAGCAATACTTGGCGGTGCAACCCGCAACATGCTGGAACAATCTTCAGTTCCCGTTTTCCTGGCACACTGAACTCTGCCAAAAAGTTCGAAAGCCGCCCAAGTCGGCGGCTTTTGTCATGCCTTTCGGATAAGGCCGATCACAAACAACAGGATCACGGCCCCCACGGTCGCGAAAAAGACCGAGGAAAAGAACCCTCCGCCCACAGAAAAGCCTAGCGCGGGGAAAATCATGCCTGCCAGAAACGCGCCGACAATTCCGACGATGATGTTCCCCAGCAAACCGAATCCGCGGCCCTCCATGATCTTTCCCGAAAGCCATCCGGCGATTGCGCCGATAAAAATCATTGCCAAGATGCTGCTAAAAACCATGCGATGCTCCTGAGTTGTTAAACGCCGCGATCCAAGGTCACGGCGTTTATCCTATCCCATCGCGCACAAGGATCAGACCAAAAAGCCACCATCCGAGTCGTCGCCAGCTTCTTCCATGAGACGGCCCATATCCGGAATGGTCACATGGCGCTTGCCTTCCAGTGTGATCACGCCTTCCTTTTTCAAGGCCGAAATCTGGCGACTCACGGTTTCAAGGGTCAGGCCCAGATAGTCTGCCATGGCCTCTCGGGTCAGAGGCAGGTCAAACACAATCGGCCCTGCCAGACCCTTCTGGCTAATCGACGCATCCCGGCGCGCAATGATCGACAACAGGCTGGCGATTTTTTCGCGCGCGGTCTTGCGCCCAAGCACCAGCATCCATTCGCGGGCAGCATCAAGTTCGTCCAGCGTCATCTGCAACAGGCGATGGGCGATATGTGGTGTAGTTGCCATCAACTCTTCGAACGGTTTCTTGCGGAAACAGCACATGACGACATCTGTGGTCGCCTGCACATCGTAAGGCGCAACTTCGCGCCCGGGGCGGCCGACAAAATCACTTGGCAACAGCAAACCCACCATCTGGGTCCGACCATCTTCCATGGTCTGCGTCAACGAAGCGATCCCGGCCACGACCGAGCCCACAAAATTCATCTGATCGCCCGACCATATGATGGTCTGGCCCGCCTCGAAACTGCGGTAATACTTAATACTTTCAAGCTCTTCCAGCTCATCCGCATCGCAACGAGCACAAACTGCGCGATGCCGAATCGGGCAGTCTTCGCAATTGGAATGATCAAACTGTGCTTTTATTGTCATGCGGGTCCCCACTTGATCTCCATCAAAGTAACCAAGTCATCTGTCGCCTAAGGGTATCGCCATGATAGTGAAACCACAATTGGCAAAGCTTGGACTTTTTGACGCGAAAGTACCGCGTTACACAAGCTACCCCACCGCCCCCCACTTTAGCAATGATGTGGGAGCAGACTTGTTTGGTGACTGGATTTCGGGGATCAAACCCGGCAGTGCCATTTCCCTGTACATCCACGTTCCATTCTGTCGTAGACTGTGCTGGTTCTGTGCTTGCCGGACACAGGGAACCCAAACCGACAACCCTGTGATCGCCTATGTGGACGTTCTGAAGGCCGAGTTAGACCTGCTTGCAGCACGCCTGCCCAAAGGCGTGGTGCTATCGCGCCTGCACTGGGGTGGCGGTACGCCAACCTTGCTGAACGCGCAGCTGATGCGCGAATTGGCGCAATATATCCTGGGTATTGTGCCCATGGGGCCTGATGCCGAATTTTCGGTCGAGATTGATCCGAACGAAATTGATGAAGACCGTCTGGATGCGCTGGCAGAGGCAGGTATGAACCGTGCGTCGATCGGGGTGCAGGATTTCGACGACGAAATTCAGAAAACCATCGGTCGCATCCAAAGCTACGACACCACCCGCGACGCCATCGACATGATCCGCGAACGTGGCATTACCAGTTTGAACGCAGATATCCTTTTTGGCCTGCCGCATCAGACAAAGGCCCGGATGACCGAAAGCGTGCAGAAGCTGCTGTCGCTCAGCCCGGATCGCGTGGCTTTGTATGGCTACGCACATGTGCCTTGGATGGCGAAGCGCCAACAGATGATCCCGTCCGACGCGCTTCCCACGCCGGAACAACGGCTCGAGCTGTTCGATACCGCCCGCCGTCTGTTCCTGTGGGACAACTATGCCGAAATTGGCATCGACCATTTCGCCATACAAGATGACGGTCTGACCCGTGCCCTGCACGCGGGACGTCTAAAGCGTAACTTCCAAGGGTATACCGACGATCAGGCCGATGTTCTGATTGGCGTCGGGGCCAGTTCGATCTCGCGCTTTCCGCAAGGCTATGCGCAGAACGCCTCGGCCACCTCGGCCCATGCCAAAGCGGTTCGCGACGGGCAGTTTTCGACCGCCCGCGGGCACCTGTTCAAGGGTCAGGACATTTTGCGCGCGCGCCTGATCGAGGCGCTGATGTGCGATTTTAAGATCAACAGTGCCGAAATCCTGCGCGACCACGACATCTCGGCCGCCGCGTTGAATGACATGTATCATTCCGCCAATGCCGCATTCGACGGGCTGTTGCGGATCACCGAAGACGGGCTTTTCATCCCGCCCGAGGCACGCGCCCTGACCCGGATGATCGCCCGCAGCTTTGACGCCTATGACCTGAGCAAGGCAGGCCACAGCTCGGCGATCTGATCTCTTCTTCTGCGGGCCTCGCCGGGCCCGCAGGCCACTGGGCACAACGGGGGCTTGACGCGCGCCTGCGCTTTTCTCCACACTCAAGGGGCAGACTGGCCATCCATTCTGCGCCCTGAGGCGGGCAAATACAGACGGTCCTTGCCGACGAAAAAGCGGCGGACGCCCCTTTCGTGCAGCCATTCTGCAACCTGAAAGAGGGACAACACTAATGCGCGTTTTCACCGTCCTCGGGCCCAGCCAATCGGGCAAAACTACCCTGGTCGAGGCCATCAGCCGCCTCGACGGGCGCCCCACAACATTCGATGTTTCCGGAACCGTGCATTTGCACGGTTTTTCTTACCTGGACGAGCCTTGGTGTTCGATCGACGTAGATGGCGGCGGCGATGCGCTGGCCTATGTCGGGCCTGCAATGGCCATCTCGGACGCGGCGGTCGTGGTTGTGCCCCCCGATCCCAATGCTGCCGTTCTGTGCGCCCCTTACCTTCGACTGGTGGAAGAAGCGGGCATCCCCTGCTTTCTATTCATCAACCGCATGGATAATCCCAATGGGCGCATCCGCGACATCATCGCAGCACTGCAAACGTACTGCACCCATCATATCGCCCTGCGTCAGGTGCCAATCCGCGAAGGAGACACGATCATCGGCGCGGTTGATCTGATTTCTGAACGGGCCTGGAAGTATCAAGAGGGCCAACCCTCGGCCCTGATCGAGTTGCCTCAATCCGTGGAAGACCGAGAGCAGGAAGCGCGCACCGAGTTACTGGAAACTCTGTCTGATTTTGACGACCATCTGTTGGAGCAGCTGATCGAAGACAAGCAGCCCCCCAGCGACGAGGTTTATGACCTGGCCGCGCAAGTCTTGCAAAACCACCAGTTGATTCCAGCATGCCTGGGTGCCGCGAGCCATGGTAACGGGCTAACGCGGTTGATGAAGGCGCTGCGGCACGAAGCGCCTGAATTTGATATCGCCGCCGGGCGGGACGAAGCCGCCGACAGTGCCCGAGCCATTGCCGGTTTTGCAGATGTCAAAAAGCACATCGGAAAGATCGTTGTTCTGCGCGGGCTTGGGGATGGCGTCAAAGCGCATGAAGCTTTGGGCGGTGAGACCGTTGGCAATCTGACAACGCTTGATGCCAAGACCCAAATCGCAACGCTGGAAGCCGGGCAGATTGGTCTGGCGGTCAAATCCGACCACCTCAACCCCGGCTATATCTACGACAGCAATTCTGCGACTGAACTGCCGGAATGGGCGGCCTCGCACCCGGTCGCGCATCGTCAGATCGTCTCACCCGCGCATGAGCGGGACGATGTGCGCCTGTCCAACGCCCTAAGCCGTCTGGCCGAAATCGACCCCGGTCTGCACCTGCAACAGGATGAACTGAGCGGCCATTCGATCCTTGGATCGCAAGGCCCGCAACACATGCGCCGTGTGACCGCGAAGCTGGCCGAGGATTTTGGGATCGAGATTGAAGCGGATCAGGTCGAAACCGCCTATCGCGAAACCATCCGCGCGCCCATCGAACATCGGCACCGTCATCGCAAACAATCCGGCGGCGCCGGACAGTTTGCGGATGTGGTGATCTCGGTCGCACCCCTGCCTCGCGGGTCGGGGTTCCAGTTCGAAGAGGTGGTTAAAGGCGGTGCTGTGCCCAGGAACTATATCCCGTCCGTGGAACACGGTGCCAAGGACGCGCTGGAGCAAGGCCCCGAGGGTTTCCCCGTGGTCGACGTCAAAGTCACGCTGAGCGACGGTAAACACCATAACGTGGACAGTTCGGATTATGCGTTCCGAACCGCAGGAAAGAACGCGGTGCGTGAAGCGCTACCTCAGGCCAAGCCAGTGGTTTTGCAACCGATGCTGAACGCCGAGATTCACCTGCCATCGGACTTTGTGGGCGATCTCGTGCCAACGATCAGTTCGCTGCAAGGGCAGGTTCTAGGATTTGAAGGCAACCCAAACGCGTCGGGATGGGAGATCTTCAACGCCCAGATCCCCGCCGTGACCGAGGATGAACTGCATCGCACCCTTGCCAGTGCCACGCGCGGAACCGGGTGGGTCAAGCTGACCTTTGATCACTACGAAGAACTGCGCGGGCCAGTACCGAAAGCTGCGACCAAAGAAAAGGCAAGCGCGTAATGGCCAGAGGAAGGCGGGCTGATCTCAGCCCGCCGCTGCAATCAGCTCGCGGGTATAGTCGGTCTGGGCGTTTTCGAACAATGCCTCGGCCGCACCCATTTCCACCACATCCCCATTTCGCATGACGATCACGTTGTGCGACATCGCCCGTACGACTTTCAGGTCGTGGCTGATGAACAGATAGGCCAACCCGTATTTCTTCTGCAGATCGCGCAGCAGATCAACGATCTGAACCTGCACCGTCATGTCCAGCGCGCTGGTCGGTTCGTCCAACACCAGCAGTTTGGGCCGCAAAACCATCGCGCGCGCAATGGCGATACGCTGGCGCTGTCCGCCTGAGAACTCGTGCGGATACCGGTCCATCGCCGCAGGATCCAGCCCCACTTCGGTCATCACCTCGGCGACCAGCTCACGCGGGGCGCGGTGAGGGTCAATGTTGTGAATGGCAAGACCTTCCGCGATGATCTGCTGACAGGTCATGCGTGGGCTAAGGCTGCCGAACGGGTCTTGAAACACGATCTGCATATCTTTGCGCAATCTGCGTAATTCGCGGGTAGACCATCTTCGCACATCCTGATCGCGGAAGGTGATGCCGCCTTCGGACGCAATGAGGCGCATGATCGCCAGCGCCAGCGTAGTCTTGCCCGAACCGCTTTCGCCGACGATTCCCAAAGTCTCACCCGCGCGTACACTCAGCGTGGCGTCATTCACCGCCTTCACATAGCCAACAGTACGCTTCAGAAATCCGCGCTGGATTTGGAACCAGACCTTCAGGTGATCGGTGCGCGCGACCTCTTCCGCGTCTGAGGCAACCGGTTCGGGCTGACCCGAAGGTTCCGCGGCCAAAAGTTTCCGGGTATAGGGATGCTGTGGGTTGTCAAAGATGTCCTGCGTGACACCGGTTTCGACAATCTCACCATCCTTCATCACACAAACGCGGTCGGCAATCCGGCGTACGATACCCAGATCATGGGTGATGAACAGCATCCCCATATTCTCGGATTTCTGCAATTCGGCCAACAACTCGAGTATCTGCGCCTGAATGGTCACATCCAACGCCGTTGTCGGTTCATCGGCAATCAAAATGTCCGGCTTGTTGGCCAGCGCCATTGCGATCATCACCCGCTGTCTTTGTCCACCAGACAACTGGTGGGGGTGGCTGTCCAACCTGTCCTCGGGGTCGCGGATACCAACCTTGGTCAGTAGCTCCAAAATCCGCCCCCGCGCCGCGTCACCGGTTACCCCCTGATGCAGCGCCAGCGATTCCGCCATTTGCTTTTGAATCGTGTGCAGCGGGTTCAGCGAGGTCATTGGCTCCTGAAAGATGAAGCTTATGTCATTGCCGCGTACATCCATCAGGTGTTGTTCCGAGGCGCCAATCATCTCTTGCCCATCATAGGTCACCGATCCTTCAACCAGCGCACTGTCACCCAGCAGCGACACTGTCGACAAAGCCGTTACGGATTTGCCTGAGCCGGATTCGCCCACCAACGCAACGGTTTCACCCCGATCCACGGTAAAAGACACGCCTTTGACAGCAGCACTGACCTGACCGTCCTGCCGGAACGAGACCTTGAGGTTGTTCACATCCAGCAAGCTCATGAGAAGGTCTTTCTAGGATCAAACGCATCCCGCACGCCCTCGAAAATGAAGACCAGCAGCGACAGCATGATGGCAAAGGTGAAAAAGGCAGTGAAAGCCAGCCACGGGGCTTGCAGGTTTTGTTTTGCCTGCAAGGTCAGCTCTCCCAAAGACGGGGCCGAAGATGGCAATCCAAAGCCCAGATAATCCAGCGAGGCGAGACCGCCGATGGTTCCGGTGACAATGAAGGGCATGAACGTCAGAGTGGCCACCATTGCATTGGGCAGCATATGGCGGAACATGATGGTCATGTTGCCGACGCCCAGCGCACGCGCCGCGCGCACATATTCAAGGTTCCGGGCCCTCAGGAATTCCGCGCGTACGACACCGACCAGTCCTGTCCAACTGAACAGGATCATCAACGCTACCAGCAGCCAGAAACTTCGGCCCAGAACAGCGAACATGATGATGATCACATATAACGAAGGCGTCGCTGACCAGATCTCGATGATCCGTTGAAAGATCAGATCCAACCAACCGCCGAAGAACCCTTGAATGGCACCAGCGAAAATGCCGATCAGGCTGGCGGCACCGGTCACAAGCAGTGTGAACAGGATCGACAACCGGAACCCGTATATCACGCGTGCCAGCACATCGCGTTTGGTGTCATCCGTGCCCAACAGATTCTGACCGTTAGGCGGCAAAGGCGCAGCCCCAGGTCGGTCTACCGATGTGTTGAAGGAGTATGGGATCAGCGGCCAAAGCGCCCAGCCACGCTCGAACCCTTCCGACTGGAATGTCCCGGCGTCGATTTGTTCTATAATGCCTTCGGGATCGTCGAAACACTCTTCCAGTCCGCCACTGTCGATCAGGCATTGAACTTCGGGATCGCGATAAATGGCTTCCGTCTGGAAATCGCCACCAAATTCCGTTTCCGCATAGAAATTGAAGATCGGCGTATAGAACTCACCCCGGTACTTCACGAGGATAGGTTTGTCATTTGCGATAAACTCGGCGCATAGGGAAAGGCCAAACAGAACCGAGAATATGATGAGCGACCAGAACGCGCGCCGGTTGCGACAGAAGTTGTTCCAGCGACGCTGGTTCAGAGGGGAGAGCGCCATTTACCCCTCCCGCTTTTCAAAGTCGATGCGCGGATCGACCAGCACATACATAAGATCGCTAATGATACCAACGACCAGCCCCATCAGGCCGAAGATGAAGAGGGTGCCGAAAATCACCGGGTAATCGCGCGCCACGGCTGCCTCGAATCCCAGACGGCCCAGACCGTCCAGCGAGAAAATGGTCTCGATGATGATCGACCCACCAAAGAACACGCCGATGAACACAGCAGGAAAGCCCGCGATCACGATCAGCATCGCGTTGCGGAAAACATGACCATACAGCACCTTTCGCTCGCTCAGCCCCTTTGCGCGGGCCGTCATGACATATTGTTTCTTGATTTCATCCAGAAACGAGTTCTTGGTCAGCAATGTCAGTGTCGCAAAAGCCGAGATCGTGAGCGCAATGGTCGGCAGCGCAATATGCCAGAAGTAGTCCGCTATCTTGCCGAAGAGGCTCAGGCTCTCCCAATTGTCCGAGGTCAGCCCACGCAGAGGGAAGATCTGCCAATACGACCCACCCGCGAACAACACCAGAAGCAGGATGGCAAACAGAAAGCCCGGAATCGCATAGGCCACAATGATCGCCCCGCTGGTCCAGGTATCGAACTGTGATCCATCTTTGATCGCTTTGCGAATGCCCAGCGGAATAGAAACCAGATAAGCAATCAGGGTCGACCACAGACCCAATGAGATTGAAACCGGCATCTTTTCAAGCACCAGATCAATCACACTGATCGAACGGAAATAACTCTCGCCGAAGTCCAGCGTCAGATAGTTGCCCATCATAATCAGGAACCGCTCCAAAGGCGGTTTGTCGAAACCGAATTCTTTTTCAAGTTCAGCGATGAATTCGGGCGGCAGACCCCGTGCGCCGACATATTTGTCGTCGAAAACACCACCAGCGGGTTCAGAACCTGCGCCAGCATCACCCCCGCCCGCAAATCCTGCAAAAACATCCCCCTGACCTTCGATCTGCGCGATGATCTGTTCGACCGGTCCACCCGGCACGAATTGTACCAGCGTGAAGTTGACGATCATGATGCCCAAAAGGGTTGGAATGATCAGCAACAAGCGTCTTAGAATATAGGCGCCCATGTTATCGCAGTGCGCCTTTCGCTTTCAACGCAGCCTCTTTTTCCGGATTGATCCACCACAAATCCAGATGACCCAACGAATAGGGCGGCAGGTTTTCGGGGTATTCGTACATATCGTAATATGCCGTCCAGTAGTCAGCGATGAATCCCACAGGGACCACGAAGAACTCATAACGCAGGGCGCGATCAAGCGCAGTAAGTGCCGTGTCCTGATCTGCCTGATTGTCGGTTTCAAAAGACGCTTCAATGATTGCGTCAACCAGGGGGCTAGCCAATCCGGCGGGGTTAAAGAGGCTGAATGCAGCTTCTTCCGATCCATACATCTGGCTTAACCCGCCGCCTGTGGACAGGAATGAACCGTAACGTGTGGAATAGACCATATCGTAGTCCCTCTCGCGGCTGCGAAGGGTGTACTGCGCCGGGTCAACCTTTTCAGCCGAAGCGTCGACACCAATAGACTGCAAGTTCTGAACGTAGGTTTCGATCATGGTTGCTGTCGATGTTGGCAGGTTTGAAGGATAGGGAATATTCACCTTCAATGTCTGCCCTTCGGCATTGCGCCGCACATTGCCATCACCAACAGGCCAACCGGCCTCGTCCAGTATTTTCGCTGCTTTGCGAAGATTTCTCCGATCGTTCAGACGCGCAGGATTTGACTCGTGGGCCAAGACAGCAGGCTCTGTCAGAAAGTCTCCGGGCACAACGTCACCCAACGCTTGCAAAAACGCCAGCTCATCACCTTCAGGCAGACCTTTTGCCTCAAGCGGGGTGCCTTGAATGAAGGAATTGCGTGGCGCATTCAGCCCGAACAGCAAAGACTCGTTTGCCCATTCGAAATTAAAGGCTAAGGCAAGGGCTTTGCGGACATCCTTGTCAGCAAACTGCGGTTTTCCCAGATTGAAAACAAAACCCGATGGGGTCGGCGGACTACCATCCACGATCTCATCGCGAACCACCACGCCTTCGCTCAGCTTGGGGAAATCATACCCCGTCGCCCAAAGCTTGGGGTCGCTTTCGATACGCAGCGTGTACTCACCGGCTTTGAAACCCTCGAACGCCGCGGTCTGATCAGCAAAGTATTCGACGCGGATTGTGTCGAAGTTGTTCCGGCCAACATTAAACGGCAGATCCTTGCCCCAATAATCATCACGGCGCTTGTAAACGATCCGACGATTGATGTCGTAGCTGTCAAGCTTATACGGACCTGATCCAACCGCTACTTCCAGGCGAGGCTCATCCAGGCGCCTGGACTCATCCGCTTCGAACCACGCTTTTGAAAATACGGGGGTCGAGCCTACTGTTTCGATCAGGCTACGGCGTGTGACTTCGGGGTTAAACGAGAACTTAACCGTATGTTCATCCAGCGCTTCGGCCCCCGTCACCATGCGACCTACGGCCTGCGCGTAAGAGGGCAGACCCTGTTCGATGAACAGGCGGTGGCTATAGACGACATCTTCCGCCGTCACCGACGTTCCATCCCAAAAGGTTGCTTCGGGTCGCAGGTGAAAGATGACGTAGTTCCGCCCTTCGTCATACTCCAGACTTTCTGCCAATACTCCGTAATATTGCCCGACACCGTCATCCGCACTTTCAAACAAGCGATCATATTGCAGCGTCGTCAAAGCGCCAGCGCGCCCCTTGCGGGAATAGGGATTGAGAGAATCGAACGTGCCCGAGGCAGCCAAAGAAAGCTCACCACCTTTAGGAGCATCCGGGTTCACATAGTTCAGGTGAGCGTAATCAGCGGGATAATCCAGATTGCCGAAATATGAGTAGCCATGACTGCTGGTAACACCATCGTCCAAAGCCTGCACGATTTGCGGAGTGATCAAAGCCATGCACAGCCCCAATATGCCAGCCCAAGGCCGTATCTTAAGATCACGTGCAGCGGGCATCAGGGATATCATGTGGCTCGTCCTTTGGGTCATTGTCATCATCAATGTCGTAACCGCTAGCTAAAGTGCCAACGCTGACAGATTCAAGTTTAGAATGCGTGAGCGCTTTGTGAAGTTTCCTTCAGACAAAAAAAGCCGCTGCATGGGGCAGCGGCTTTGGAAAGCTTTGATCTGACTGGCAATCAGTTGCCGATTGTCTGCAGATAGGCAATCACGTCTGCGCGATCCTGCGGCTTTTTCAGACCCGCAAAGCTCATCGATGTGCCCGAGATGTAGGCGCTTGGGCGTTCCAGGAAGGCATCCAGCGCCTCAGGCGTCCAGTTGCCGCCGTGGGCCTGCATGCTGGCCGAGTAACCTGTAAAGCCCTTGGCCGATGCAACAGGGCGGTCCACAACAGCGTACAGGTATGGGCCCGTTCCGTTTGCGCCGTCTTCCAGCTTGTGGCACGCGGTGCACTTGCGGAAAACCTTGGCACCTTTCTCAACGTCAGCGGCGGCCAGCAGGTCTTCGAAGACCACTTCTTCACCGTCGGCGCTTTCGCCCGAGCTTTCGGTTTCGATAATGTAGGCGGCCTCAGCGTGGCCATGGCCACCGGAAGAATAGAGGACATCCGCCCCCCATTTGGCCAGAAGCAGCACCAGGAAAGTGCCGAACAGGCCTGCAGCGGCCTTGGTAACTGTCATCGTGTCGAACATTGATCGCGAGTCCATTTCAGCTGTCTGGGCTGCTGTCTAAGGCTTCCCCTTACGAGAGGCAAGGTATAGACACCGCGACGAAACGACCAAATCGCGAACTTGTTGCATGGAATCGACCAAATGACCAATCGCATCGCATTTCAAGGTGAACCGGGCGCCTATAGTCACGAGGCGTGCCGCAACGCGCGGCCCGATATGGAGGCCCTGCCCTGCCGTACTTTCGAAGATGTGATCGAATCGGTTCGTTCCGGCGCGGCCGATCTGGCGATGCTTCCGGTCGAAAACACAACCTACGGACGGGTCGCCGATATTCACCGGCTGTTGCCTCATAGCGGCTTGCATATCATCGGCGAGGCATTTGTGCGGGTACATATCAACTTGTTGGGCGTCCCCGGCGCAAAACTGGAAGATATCACCGAGGCACATTCTCATCTGGTGCTGCTGCCGCAATGCGCGGGGTTCTTGAAAAAGCACGACATTCGCGGGCGTGTCAGCCCCGACAACGCCCGCGCGGCACGCGAAGTGGCTGAGGTGGGCGACCTCCACTCTGCAGCGCTGGCCAGCGAATTGGCTGGTGAGATCTACAACCTGAATGTGCTGGCCCGCCACATCGAGGACAGTGACGACAACACGACCCGTTTCCTTGTGATGTCCCGCCAGTTCGATCTGACACGTCGCGGCGAACATGGCATGATCACCAGCTTTGTGTTTCAGGTCCGCAATATCCCGGCGGCGCTTTATAAGGCGATGGGCGGCTTTGCTACCAACGGGATCAACATGACCAAGCTGGAAAGCTATATGGTCGACGGATCCTTCACCGCGACACAGTTCTATGCAGATATCGTCGGGCATCCCGACGACCGGAATGTGCAACTGGCCATGGACGAGTTAGAGCATTTCACGACCAACGTTGAAATCCTGGGCGTTTACCCAGCCGCGCAACCGCGCGGATAGGTAACAATTCCTTCGATTGGGCAAATTCGGATTGGCGCAGGTTGCTGCGCCTAGCCTCCTAGCAAGCGATCATCACGCTAGTGCGTGTGGCCGTTCAACTCGACAACCTGCCTCATCTGCTCAATCGCACTATGTAACGGCGCTAAAGCGTTTTGTTATGCGCCATGCAGATGGCGCTGCTCCAACTCGCGTGCAAATTCACTCAGCCGGGATTGCAGCTGTTTGCGAAACCGGGATTGGCCCAACTTTACAGATTGCAACAACAGGCGTGCAGGCAAGGTTTTGGCCGCCAGTGACATCTCGAGGCTCAGGCGCGTTCTGCGCGGTGACAGGGCCAGAAAATCCACACTTGTCAGGCCGGTCATGCCCTTGCTGTTGGCCTCGAAACGCATTTGCGAAGGCCGGTCGTAGCCCGCCATGATCACCGACATCTGGCGCAACTTGCCGCGCAGCTTGAACTCTGTCTGCCATTCAGTTCCCGCAGCAAAGATCGCCTCGGCATCTGAGCGCCTTACGTCGATCCCCCGGCGCATGGCCATGCGTTCGAACCGCTCGAAATCCGACACCATGTCGAATACCGCGTTGATTGGGGCTTCGATATCCTCACGGGCTGAAAACTGCATGATACCCTTCGATGTTTATGGCCGCGCCAATATTTCGTCAGTCCAGCGTATCCGCAAGCCAGTTCTCAAGAAGAAAATGTGCGATTGCACCTTTGCGAGCGGGCAACAGAGTTGGATGGTCCCCGGCAAAGGCCTGCATCATCTCGGATTTGCTCACCCACATCGCCTCTTCGATCTCGACGGGATCAATAGCGATGTCACACGATAGTGCCTCACCCGCGCAGCCGAACATCAACGAAGCCGGGAATGGCCAGGGCTGGCTGGACAGATAGGATACTTCCCCGACCGGCACGCCCGCCTCTTCCATTACCTCGCGGCGTACGGCAGCTTCCAAGGTTTCTCCGGGCTCGACAAAGCCGGCCAGCAACGAAAACATCCCCTCGGGCCAACCCGGAGACCGCCCCATCAGCACATTCTCCCCATATGTGATCAACATGATCACAACAGGGTCGGTACGTGGGAAGTGTTGCCCGCCACATGATGGACAACTGCGTTGCCAACCGCCTTGCGACATCTCACTGGCTGCACCGCAACGCGCGCAAAATCGATGCGTTTCGTGCCAGCCGATCACTGCCTTAGCCATCGCGGCCAGTTCCGCATCCCGCGCTGACAATCGCGTCATGATCCGGCGCAACTCGGCAAAAACATACCCATCCGGCAAATCCGGGTGCTGCTGCTCAGATTTGTCTACGAACTCCCCTAGTCCGGTCAGGTCCAGACCTTCGGCCGTCCAGGCCGAGATATCCAAGGCAAACAAAGGCGCATCTTCGGCGGTCAAACCCAAAAAAACCGGGGCCTCAACTACGCCTTCGGGGCCGTCACTGACCAACGAATGCGTCATCGGCAGCAAAGCAAGCTGATCCAGCCCGTCACCTTCAACCAGAACTTTGCCGCGCCACACCATCATGCATTGCGCGGCCGGGTTGTTTGTCGCTTCTGCCAGAAGTTCAGCGCTCCCGCGAATATGGGCCGCCCGATCCAGACCCGAGCCGCCAAACGTCACCTGCTCTGCGTGTTTCATTGGGTTTCCTTTTGGTTCGGGGCACAGGGCTGTCATGTCACAGCCTGCGTTGCAATGGCAATTCAATCCTTTGCGCTACACATCGCCGCCGTCGAAAAGCCGCATGGTGGCCTCGGAAAAATCATTTAAGTTGCGCTCTGTGCTATTTAATCAATAACCCTTTTCAAAAGCAGACTATCCGAAGTGAAGCAAAACCCATTGAAGCAGGTACGCCCCGCGAAAAACTACGGGCGTGTTCGCATTCTGGCAACGACTGACCTGCATATGCACCTGACAGGTTTTGACTATTACACAGACACCCAGGACCCGACGCTTGGGTTAACGCGCACCGCCAGCCTGATCCGAAACGCCCGTCAACAAGCCCATGACGCGTTGGTCCTTTTGGTGGACAACGGAGATTCTATTCAGGGTACACCTCTGGGCGAATGGGCTGTTCGTAACGACACACCGCATCCGATGATGCAGGCGTTCGCGGCGCTTGGTTACGACGCCATCGGCCTTGGAAACCATGATTTTGGCTTTGGGCTGCCAACCTTGGACGACATCCTCGCACAAGCGCCATGCCCGGTTTTGTGCAGCAACTTGCTTCGCTCGGGCGGCAATCAGATCTGGCATAGCCATGCAATCCTGGACCGAACCGTATCTGTGAACGGCACCGAGACACCCATTCGCATCGGCCTCATTTCTGGTCTTCCCCCCCAGACCGTCCGCTGGGAAGAACATCACCTGAACGGAGAGGTAACAGCCAGCGGTATCTTCTCAACCGCGCGCGACCTGACTGGGCTTCTGCGCAATCAAGGGTGTGATCTGATAGTGATGTTGGCCCATTCAGGCCTGGGTCCGGCGGATGCTTCTGAAGGCATGGAAAACGCCGTCATCCCCCTGGCAGCTATAGATGGAATCGACGCAATTGTCGCCGGGCACACTCACTTGACCTTTCCAGGCGGCGGCCACGGCGACGCCTCGTATCTCGATCAGGAAAAAGGGTTGATACATGAAACACCGGTTGTCATGGCCGGTTCCGCGGGGTCGTATCTTGGCGTAATCGATCTGGTTGTTACACCTCGGCCAGATGCCGGGTTCAGCGTTACGGATTGCCACGTTGAACTGCACCCTGTCTGTGAAAATGGCGCTGAGGTCGATGAAGACGATGACTTGGTGCGCCTTGTTGCCAATGCCCATCGTCAAACCCGTCGCGCAGTGGCCAAACCTGTGGCGCACGTGGCTGACACCATGCACAGCTATTTCAGCTTCTGCGCACCAGATCGCGGGCTGGCCCTGGTTGCCGCGGCACAGGCTGCAGCTCTGCGTCCTTTCCTGCATGGATCCGCCCCGGGCGAATTACCGCTTTTGTCAGTCGTGGCTCCCGGTAAAAGCGGCGGCCGCGCAGGCCCCAGGCACTTTACGGATGTTCCGGCAGGAGAAATATGCCTGCGCCATGTTGCGGATCTGTATCCGTTTCCCAACGAATTGCGTGCCATCCAGATCAGCGGCGCAGATGTGCTGGACTGGCTTGAAATGTCGGCAAGCATGTTCAACCAGCTTGCCTGTGATGTCGAAACGGATCTGATCAACCCCAAACGCGCCGGGTACAATTTCGACGTCATCTTTGGCCTGACCTATAAAATTGATCCGTCGCAACCAGGGCGCTTCAACGCCGAGGGGCGCATGATCGATCCTGCTAACAGACGGATTCGCGACCTGAAATACGCAGGCCAGCCGGTTCTTCCTGAACAGAGATTAGTGCTGGCCAGCAACAATTACCGCGTCAGCGGTGGTGGGCATTTCCCCGCCGCTTCCACGGCCCAACGCATCAATCTGCCGTCGCTGGACATCAAGGATTTGGTGCGGGATTACCTGTCCGATCGCCTTCCGCCTGATCCAATCGCGCAGCAACCTTATCCTTTTGTGCTGGCACCCCAAACAGGTACACAATCCGTGCTTCGAACCGGTCCGGGTGCGTTAAAACACATTAACGAATTGCGCCCGTTCAAAGCCAGACTGCTGGAATCAGATTCCAATGGGTTCGAACGTATTCGCCTGACATTCTGACGGGTTGTCTTTTGCCCACACCTTCCCTATATCCAGACTCGAGAGGTTGGCGCGGGCGAGCGCCTCGCCAACCTGGTCAGGTCCGGAAGGAAGCAGCCACAACGAGCCCCGCTTGGGTCGATGTCCAACCTCTCACTTCATGAACCTTAGCCACAGGAGGGCTTTATGATTGTAACAAAAACCCTTCGGGCAGCGCGGTTCTGATCTCACACTACTTGCTGACTGCCTGAACACATGACCCGGGGATGCGCGATCGCCATCCGTCGGGATTGCTGTTTCTGACAACAGGCAGACCAATGAATTCTTCACTTTCGGACCTTGGATGGTCCTCTCACTTTGCCGCGCAACACGCGGCTCATCCTTCGTGCACGCCTTTTCGCATCGCTTCCGTTCATAGGGACCGCCTGATCGGGCTGAATCCGCAGGGCGAATCTCCATTGCTGACCCTTGATCAATCGACCGGCAGCTATGCCGTCGGAGACTGGGTTCTCACGGACGACGACAATCGCGTGCAACATCTACTCGACCGGCGCAGCCTGTTGCACCGGCGCGCCGCCGGTACAGGCGCTGCGACGCAACTGATCGCTGCCAATGTCGATGTGCTGTTCATCGTCAGTTCGTGCAACGCTGATTTCAACCTGCCCCGGCTAGAGCGTTATCTGGCACTTGCACATCAGGCAGGATGTTACCCGGTTGTTGTCCTGACAAAGGCTGACCAATCGGATGACCCCAATCGTTTCTCGGAACAGGTGCAGGCTCTGGACCCGTTTCTGACAGTTCTGGCGATCAACGCGCTGGACCTAACGGATATGGAAAAGGTCTTATCCTGGTGCCCCAGAGGCCAGACCGGAGCGCTGGTTGGGTCGTCAGGTGTTGGCAAGACAACATTGTCCAACGGCTTGACCGATCAGGATCTGGCGACATCAGGTATTCGCGAGAACGACGCTCGCGGTCGGCACACAACCACGGCGCGCGCGTTACATCGGATGCGCAACGGCGGCTGGCTGATTGATACGCCTGGAATGCGCGCATTGCGTCTGCTTGAAGCTCAGGACGGTATCGACGAGGTGTTCTCGGACCTCACCGAACTTGGCCTGAACTGCCGTTTTTCAGATTGTCAGCACGAATCCGAACCAGGCTGTGCCGTACAGCGGGCGATCAAACAAGGCGTGCTTGACCCTGCCCGCTTGGATCGATGGCGAAAGCTTCGGCGCGAAGATCAGCGCAACTCGGAAACCGTCGCCCAATCCCGGGCACGGGACAAAGCGTTCGGTAAGATGGTGCGGGGTGTCATGAAGGATCGAAAACTGCATAAAGGGCGCTAAGCGAAAGGTGCTCGGTAATTCAAAAGTCGAGCCTGATCACGCGATCAGGCTCGGCCAAACTGCCGCATTACGCCGAGCAAAAGCTCCGATATGGCCAATCTCTGACAATCCGAAGTCATCAGACCTAAGCAGGTGCCGCTTAGCCTCGGCGCCATAAAGGTCGGCAAGCCGCCAGACAGCTTCGGGCGGGACCATCTGGTCGTCCTCGAAAGTGAACAAATCCACGGGTCTACCGGAGCCGTCCCAACGCGCCTCAGGAAGGTTTTGTCCGATTTCAGGTACATAATTCAAAGGAGCCGTGCACCATTTGCGCCATTGCCAGTAGACTGAGGCCGGCAAATCCGCACCAAACCCGATCGCCTTTCCCGGCAGATAGCCAAGTGCTTTGACCAGTACCGGTGCGTGTCCATACCAGAAAACACCGGCCAATCCACGGTAAGGCCATGGGTGATCACTGAGGGTTACGAGCCCCGAACACACGCAAATCATCCGATCGATTTGGTCGATGTCGGGCTGAACAGGCCCCAGCATCGCACCAACGGAATGACCAATGGTCCATTGCTGCGCATCGGGATAACGCCTGCGCATTTCCGCCCGCGCCGCTGGCATATCGATCAAGGCCCAATCCGCCATTGTCGCACGCGCATCTTTCATGCGACCGGTCAGAGAATGCCCGAAATCCCGGTAGTCATAGGTCAGACATGCCATGCCTCGCTCTGCCGCAAGCCAATGCGCGAAGTGGCGATAATAGTCGCGCGGCACACCCGTTGCACTATTCAGCACAACCACGGTTTCAGGCTCTGACAGCGGTCGGTACAACCGTGCTGAAAGGGTCGTGGACCCGGAAAGGAAAAGGAAATCTTCAGCCGACACCGTCTGCTCTGCGTCCAACATGATCCCTGACCCTGCACTGAAAAACTGAATTGCTTGGCTTCAATTTTTTAAACACTAAAGGGGAACGTTCCCCCCATCCAGCATGACCACACGTCGGGGTAAAAGATCAGCTTGACTCGGAACCGGATCAGACGCTAGCGATTGTGTGATGGTTCCTGTCCCCCACAAGGGGTCGGGATGAAAAGGGAACACGGTGCGGTTCAGTCTGGTCATCCGGGCGCAAACCAAATCCGCGACTGCCCCCGCAACTGTAAGCGGTGAGCGATGCCAAAACACCACTGGCCCCAAAGGCTGGGAAGGTCGGCAAAGCCATGACCCGCAAGTCAGGAGACCTGCCATCGGAACTGAAACCGAAACTCGGGCGGGGTGTCCGGGCAGGTCCTGACAGCACGTTGCCGTCCCACCTGACCCAACTCTCCTGCCCACCACGCGCGGAGGGCGCAGGATGATCTGGAAGACGAAGACGCATGAATACAGTGCAACGGTGTGTCAGCGGACGGGCAAAACCTGCCCTGCCCTGGCGCGGCTGGCACGCTCAATTTCCGAGGCGATGAAGCAGGCCACAGCCGCCACAAGCGACGGGTTCGAGTTTGAAGGTGGCAGTGAATTGTCACATTGCACGCAAGGATGCCACGCAACTTTCCGAGCGCAATCAGACAGAATTCGCATCTTTTGCGATACACAGCCTGAAGCAGAGCCGCAGGACCTGAACGCTTACGCCGATCTGATCTTTGGAAACACGTTCAGCGCCTTGCCATCCGGCATCATTACAGACCCACCCTGCGCGATGATCGAGGTTGCAAAGCTGCGGCCTCGCAAACCCGTGCACGCGCCTGAACAGATTTCGGCCTAAGACTATACGACTTGAGCCTGAAAATTCTGTGCTGCCCAGGCCAATTGGGCGTCTGTTTCCACGGCACAAGGACGCAGCGCCCGCAAACGCTCCAGGGCTTTGTCTGACTGTTCGCCGCATTCGACCATCAGCCGCAGAACAACCATTCCCGACCTGCCGCAGCCGCCCCGACAATGCACCAGTACCCGCCCTCCACCCGTCAAAGCATGCCGGGCGGCCGCGCTGATCGAGGGCCACGCCTCTTCAACTGCAGGCGTAGGGGCGCCAAAGTCTTCGATCGGCAGATGCACCCACCGGCTGGCGCGGCTTTGGATATCGCTGCCGAATTCCTGCGCCCCGTTTTGGAGCATCTCGACGTCCGTTGTCATTGAAACAACCAGCCCCGGCTTCCATGCGGCAATCGTATCCAGATCCCTTTCATAATCCCCGCCCCGTCCGGGCATCGATGTCAGGGCAAGTGTACCCCCCGCGACTTGCAGGGCATAGATAACCAGTTGCGACATGAACCAGTGTCCTCCACCAAGAACTCTTAACGAAAATGCACCATAAATTTTGTTGGACCAGCTTAGTGCGAATCCGGTCAGAATCTAAATCAAAAATCATCGCGCCTCGCGGTGGACGCGGAAGGCAGCGGCCACTACGCTGAGCCGAAGCACCGAATCCGACCGAGAAAACATGACCGACACGCCCAGCCCCGCCTATCAGGTTCTCGCCCGCAAATATCGCCCGGAAACCTTTGCCGATCTGGTGGGTCAGGATGCCATGGTGCGCACCCTGAAAAACGCGTTCGAAGCGGACCGAATTGCGCAGGCTTTCATCATGACCGGCATTCGCGGCACCGGAAAAACCACCACCGCACGGATCATCGCCAAGGGTATGAACTGTATCGGGCCCGACGGTAATGGCGGCCCGACGACCGAACCTTGCGGCCAATGCGAACACTGCGTGGCGATCATGGAAGGCCGCCACGTCGATGTGATGGAGATGGACGCCGCCAGCCGAACTGGCGTGAACGATATTCGCGAGATTATCGACAGTGTCCGCTATCGCGCCGCCAGCGCGCGTTACAAGATATACATCATCGATGAGGTCCACATGCTTTCGACCAGCGCTTTCAACGCGCTGCTCAAGACGCTTGAGGAACCGCCCGAGCATGTGAAGTTCATCTTTGCAACCACTGAAATCCGCAAGGTGCCGGTCACAGTTCTGTCCCGCTGCCAGCGCTTTGACCTGCGCCGGATCGAACCCGAGGATATGATCGGCCTTCTGCAAAAGATCGCGTCAGCGGAAGGCGCTGAGATCGCAGAAGATGCGCTGGCGCTGATCACGCGCTCCGCGGAAGGGTCTGCAAGGGATGCAACCTCGCTGCTGGACCAGGCGATATCGCACGGGGCGGGTGAAACCACTGCCGAACAGGTTCGCGCAATGCTGGGCCTTGCGGACCGTGGCCGCGTTCTGGACCTCATGGACATGATCCTGCGGGGCGACGCCGCAGGCGCACTGACAGAACTCAGCGGCCAATACGCAGAAGGTGCTGACCCATTGGCTGTCTTGCGCGATCTGGCTGAGATCACACATTGGGTGTCCGTCGTGAAGATCACGCCAGACGCCGCCGAAGACCCAACCGTTTCTCCGGACGAACGGAGCCGTGGCCAACACATGGCAGAGGCCCTGCCGATGCGCGTTCTGACCCGGATGTGGCAGATGTTGCTGAAAGCGCTCGAAGAAGTCTCGGCCGCGCCCAATGCCATGATGGCCGCTGAGATGGCCGTTATCCGCCTGACCCATGTTGCTGATCTGCCCAGCCCTGAAGAACTGGTCAAACGGCTGCAGGACGCCCCGCCGCCTCCGGCAGGTGGACCTAGCGGCGGCACCTTGATGTCTCGGCAGGGTGCAACACCCGCGCAGGCCAGCGCCACCCCCGCATCCACATACGCCTCGGCCCCACGTGGTTCAAGCGGCGCGCCGGTTGCCGCATTGGCACAGGATGCTCAGACGGCCCTGGCCCGGTACCCGACCTTTGAGCACGTGGTCGAACTGATCCGCGCCAACCGCGACGTGAAGCTTCTGGTTGAAGTGGAAAACGGCGTGCGACTTGTGTCTTATCAGCCCGGTCGGATCGAGTTCACCCCAGCCACGAATGCACCGACAGACCTTGCGCCCCGGCTGGGCTCTGCCCTGCAACGCTGGACCGGAAACCGGTGGGCTGTCTCGATCGTCTCGAACGGGGATACGCCGACAATTGCCGAAGTGCGAGATGAGGCCGAGCTGGCCTTGAAGGCCGAAGCTGAAAAGCATCCTCTGGTTCAGGCGGTGCTGGCGCAATTCCCCAAGGCAAAGATCACAAAGATCGAGACGCCGGAACAACGCGCCGCCCAGGTCCAGACCGAAGCGCTTCCTGAAGTTGAAGATGAGTGGGACCCGTTCGAAGAAGACTGACCCGAAAGCGCTCGATCCCGTGTCGCAAACGAAGCAGATCGACCCTTCAAACAGGTACACCCTTCCATGATGCCAGGGAGGGATTTCATGCGAACATCACCACTGCACCCACGTTTCGGATTGGTCGTTCACGACCTAGATTTGCGCGACGTTACCAAACAGCGTTACTTTCCGGAAATCCGGCGCGCATTCGAAACCCGCTCTGTGCTTTTGTTTCCGGCCCAATCGATATCTGATGCGGACCACATTCGCCTTGCCGAACTTTTTGGGCCATTGGAAAACCGTGAAGCCATGGCAGCGGGTCGCGATGTTGAGTTTCAGCTTCCCGAACTGACAAACAAAACCAAGGATGGGCTGCGTGCGAAAGACGATCTGCGTCTGTTGGATTTGCAGGCCAACATGTTGTGGCACACAGACAGCACGTTCCTGCCGACGCCGGCGCTGATCAATATTCTGACGGCAAAAGTCGTCCCGCCATCCGGCGGCGAAACCGAGATCGCATCGACCCGCGCCGCTTGGGCGCATATGCCAGATCGTCTGAAATCCGTTCTTAGGGACGCCATCATCTGGCACCGGTTGTCGCATTCCCGTTCAAAAATTTCAGCCGACCTCGCTGCGCTGCCAAAAATGACGCGATGGCCAGATCGCCCATGGCGCGCGATTTGGCCGAACCCGGTAACCGGAGAAGAAGCCCTGTTCATCGCCTCGCACGCCTTTGCCATCGAAGGCATGGGGCATGAACAAAGTCAGTCCCTACTGGACGAAGCCATCGCGTTTTGCACGCAGCCCGAATACGTCTATTCGCACCATTGGTCCGTCGGCGATGTATTGATCTGGGACGAGCGCGCAACAATGCATCGCGGTCGTCCCTGGGACTACGACCATCCAAGAACCCTGAAATCGATCTGCTGCTCGGTTACCGAGACAGACGGCTTGCACGACGTCCGCGTGGTTTGAAAGACCTCTCCGACCGGCGGGACAACCCTTGTGCCGCGCTTCGACGGGCCGTATCTAGAGACCAAACAGAGACACAGGAGAATACCTATGCTGAAAGGACTCGGCGGGCTTGGCGGTCTGGGCGACATGGCCAAGATGATGAAATCCGCGCAGGACTTGCAAACAAAGATGACCGAAATGCAGGAAGAGCTGAACAACATGATGGTTGTCGGTGAATCCGGGGCTGGTCTGGTCAAGGCGACGGCGACCGCCAAAGGCGAGCTCAAAGGTCTGGACATCGACCCGTCGATATTCAACGGTGACGACAAGGAAGTGGTCGAAGACCTGATTTTGGCTGCCATCAAGGACGCGCAGACCAAAGCTGCCGAGCGCTCTCAGGCTGAAATGGCCAAGCTGACCGAAAGCATGGGCCTGCCCGCAGACATCAAGCTGCCGTTCTGATTTTCATCATTTCACAATTGGATTCGCCGGAGCTTCCCTCCGGCGATACGCAGGACAGACCGTGAGTTCGAACAGCGACATCGACAATCTGATCGACCTGATGGCCAAACTGCCCGGCCTTGGCCCCCGCTCGGCCCGCCGCGCGGTGTTGCACCTGATTCGAAAACGCGCCCTGCTGCTGACGCCCCTTTCAGACGCGATGCAGCAGGTCGCAATCACCGCTCGGGAATGCCTGAATTGCGGCAATGTGGGCACCACCGATATCTGTGACATCTGCAACAGCGAGGACCGCGCAACCGGAGAGCTGTGCGTCGTCGAAGACGTGGCCGACCTCTGGGCGATGGAACGCGCTGGCGTGTTCAAGGGCCGCTATCACGTTCTGGGCGGCACGCTGTCGGCGCTGGACGGAGTTGGCCCGGACGAATTGCGCATCCCGCGCCTGAAGGATCGGGTTCTGGCCGAAGGGATCACAGAGGTTATCCTTGCGCTCAACGCCACCGTCGATGGCCAAACCACAGCCCACTACATCGCCGATCAGTTGGAGGGGCAGGTCCGCCTGACCTCACTGGCTCAGGGCGTGCCGATTGGCGGAGAGCTGGATTATCTGGATGACGGGACAATCACCGCGGCACTCAGGGCGCGAAAGGAAATATAGCGGGTCGTGTTGGACCAGCGCGACAACTGCATTGTCGCCCTAACGCTTATCAAAGCATGCTCGCAGGCTTCAGGTGTAAGCACCAGACGAGTAGGTCAGCTCATACGAGTGGCTGTAGAGTTCGAATACGATACCAAATGGGTCTTCAACATAGACCATGCGGTATGGCTTTTCTCCGGGATAATAGTGCCGGATCGGCATCCGCTGTTTTCCACCGGCTTGCACAATCTTTTCGACCAGACCTTCGACGTCAGGGTCCTGAATGCAAAAGTGAAACGTTCCATTTCTGCGGAAATCGATGTTGTTTTCGGGCGCGTAATTCCCGTCAAACTCAAAAAGCTCAATTCCAATCCGGTCCGCTGTCGCGAGATGTGCGATACGCAGTTTCTTCCAGTCCGGGCCGAAAACATCGGTGCACATGACGCCAATGTCTGTGTCATCCTCGACCACGTCCGTAGGCGGCATGATGACATAAAACCCCAAAACCTCGGAATAGAACTTTACGGCTTCGTCCACGTTTGGAACAGACAACCCGATATGTGAAAAAGTCCTCGGAAACTGAGACATAGAATGCTCCTTAAACTGCTGAGTCGTAAAACTATTGGTCAGCGATCGGTTTTCAAGTTGCTTCCCAAGCCATCATAGCAGGGTTCACCCTTGCGCATGGATCAAGACCCGGAGTCAAAAAGGTCGCTAAAAAGCAAAAGGGCCTTTGCCTTCCGTGCGCGCGTAGTAGAATGCCTCAGACTTGATCCCTTTGATTGGAATACGTTATGACCCGCCTTCTCGCCCTCACCTTTGCCACCTTCACTGCAACCACCGCCCTGTCGCAGGAACTTGTCGACAAGGGCTTCGTCGAAGGCTGGAACATCATGATGGACCCAGCACTTGGCAATGGCTGTCTGATCCAGACGGTGTATCAGGATCTCTCGGTGGTCAGGTTGGGTTACGACGCATTGGGCAATCGCGGGTATTTCGCAGTCTACAACAAGGCGTGGGGCGACATTAAACAGGGTGAGAGCTATCCGATCCGCTTTGATCTGGACGGCAAAAGCTATGATGCCACGGCCATCGGGTTCAACGAGCGCGACGTGCCGGGCGCAACCGTGTTTTTCACCGACAGAAGCTTCGTCAACGCAATCGCCCAGAACAAGACAATGACCGTCTACAATCCGGCTGGTGAGGTCGTCATGGCCATCGATCTCAAAGGCACCGCCAAAGCACTGGATTATGCCCGCGATTGTCAGAACAAAAAGCTTTAACGAATCGGATCGAACAGAGCGTCCTTTGCGGTGCAGTCGCGGATCACGTCACGGCCACAAGGCACGGGGTTAAGGTCGCGCGACAGGCACAGGCGGACCTCTTCGATATAGCCTTGCTTGCACGTGACGGTGATCATGTCGCGCTCTAGTTCGGGATTGGCCTTCAGAAACGCTTCTTCGACCACTTCGGCGGGTAACTTCACGGATGCGTCCAGCTTACGGAAGACCTCCGGGCGCTCAACCGCGTCATAGGTACTCCGGGACAGCGCGAAATAATCGGCTGCCGACAGCCCGGAACAGGTGCCGTGTTTCTTCCACTGGTGCCAGGCTAGGCCCGCACTGCCCTGAATATCTTCCATTTCGCGTGTCATACGTCGGGTTGGCGGTGCTTCCGGCGTTCTGCAATACGACGGCCAGCCTTGGTGAAATTGCGGCCAAAGGCCATGCAGAATCCAGCCATGATCATGACGCGCATCGCACTGATCAGACCCACGCGCATCACCTTCGCGGGCGCACCAGTTGGGCGACCAGCTGAGCGACAGAACATAGTAATCGAACTCTCCGACCTTTTCGCCTTCGGCCAGCGCGGCAACCGCGCTGAAGACCCACAATACGAACCAGCGCATTCGCCTCTTCCCTTCTTGCACATGCGGGACTATATAGTCCCCAAGTTCCCCGACAACGGAAACCTGCCCCAAATCCCCGGGGCCGCCGCATTCCGGCGACGGGACAGATGTATGTATAGGAGACGGGCTGATGGCAAAACCGCTTATGGCCAAGGCAACCGCCGTATGGCTGGTGGACAACACCACGATCAGCTTCAAGCAGATCGCGGATTTCGTAGGAATGCACGAGTTGGAAGTGCAGGGCATCGCCGATGGTGATGTCGCTGCTGGCGTTAAGGGCTTTGACCCGATCGCCAACAACCAGCTGACGCAGGACGAGATCGACGCGGCGCAGAACAACCCGCTTCACAAGCTGAAGCTCAAGTTCAATCCTTCGGCCGCTGGCGAAGAAAAGCGCCGTGGTCCGCGTTACACCCCGTTGTCCAAGCGTCAGGACCGTCCGAACTCGATCCTGTGGCTGGTCAAGTTCCACCCCGAACTCAGCGATGGCCAGATTGCCAAGTTGGTGGGCACCACCAAACCGACAATCCAGTCGATCCGCGAGCGTACCCACTGGAACATCACCAACATGCAGCCTATCGACCCGGTTGCTCTGGGCCTTTGCAAACAATCCGAGCTGGACACAGCCGTTCAGAAAGCAGCCGCCAAGAAAGCAGCCGAAGGCGGTGTGATGAGCGATGATGAGCGTCGCAAACTGGTCTCGACCGAACAGTCTCTGGAAATGGATGCCGCGCCGAAGATTCCGACAGCCATTGAAGGGCTCGAAACCTTCTCGCTGTCCGACGAGCCAGCAGAAGAAAAAGACGAAGAGCCGGTCATCGATGCCGACAGCTTCTTCAACCTTCCCAAAGGTGGGGCGGATGACGAAGACGAAGATGATCTTCGCCCATAATCCAAAATCAGCCCTGGCCGGTACGGCTGGGGCTTTTTTACGGACTAGCCATGCTTAACGTTTTATCCGCTGTTTTTGGCCCGCATCGCGCCGTCTCGATTTATGCCTTCCTCAAAACCTGGGGTCTTGGTTTGGCTGGCGGCGTTGTCATGATCGCTATTGTCACGTTCCTGTTTCTGCTGGGTGACGAAGGTGAACACGAGCACGAAGCCTTCCTGACAGTACCGGTTTTGACTGCGACTGCGGTGAACGGAGATCTTAAAAACGGAGTCATCGCCTCGGTTCGGTTGCCGGATGGATCTGCTACTTCAATCACGTCGACCGAAGGGCAAATTTCCCAAACCGTGGGCACAACGGCTTGTATCGAGAAACGCGTATATGTCGAAAGTGGCGAGGCCCGGTATAGGTTCAAACTGCCACACCTGTGCGAAGACAACTGATGGGTTGAACCCGTGTAATAAAGCCGCCCGGCCCTCACGTCGGGCGGCTTTTGTATTTATACCATCTGAAAGATGATGCCTGCGAAAATCGCACCACCCACACCAAGACTCAGGTAGGTCGCAAACACGCGGGGTTTGACCAACGACCACACAGCGGCCATCGCCGGGATCGAGCTGACGGCACCGGCAACCATAAAAGACATGGCCGCCCCTGCTGTCATTCCTTGCTCCATCAAACCGGCCAGCAGTGGCGGTGCGACGTACGAGTTCAGATAGGCCGGCATTCCCACCAAAGCGGCGACAACGATGGGCAGCACACCTTCCCCACCAACCGCGCCAGCGATGAGGTCGGCAGGCACGTAGTTGACCAACAGCGCTTCGAGCACATAGGCCAGAGCCAGCCATTTCAAAAGGAACAAGCCGTTGTGCACGAATTCCGAGCGGAACCGAACGCGTCGCTCGGGCTCCTGCCAGAATTTCCAGACTGGCTTGTCATCCAGTTTTGGACCGCATCCGCAGCATCCAGCCGGTTTGTATTCGCGCAGAGGCTGGGCAAATGCACCATGGCGCATCAGCAGCCGCACCGCGAACCCACCAAACAGGCCCAAAGCAACGGCCGCGACGGCTTTGCCAATGGCAAAGGGCCATCCCAATGCACCAGCGGTAATCAAAAGCGTCGGCGGGTCGATCAAGGGCGAACTGAGCCAGAACGCCATGACCGCTGACAATGGCGCCCCAAGGGCCAGAAGACCCGCGATAAAGGGAATGACCTCACAAGAACAGAAGGGCGCCAGCCCGCCAAACAGTGCGGCCAGAAAGATCATCCGGGTCTCGCGCCCCTCAAAGGCGCGCGCAACCATCACTTCCGCACCGGTGGCCTTCAGGTATGACAAGAGCAACACGGCAAACAGGATGTATTGCCCTGTATGCGCCAAAGCCTTGGCGGCAAACGTTATGACTTCGCGCAGATTACTTGGATCCAGGACCGCCACAGCCGCAAGAATTGCAACGATCAATGCCCACGGCGTCTTGATCAGTTCAATCGCGCCCTTGGCAGTCACTTTGGGGTTTTGTGTTAATTCAGCCATCGTTCGCAGCCTCTCCAACCGCGTCGGCGCAACATTCGCTTAGAATGAACTGCGCAAGGTTTCTCAATTCATCGTAACTGGCCCGGTTGATCGTGGTACGCCCGATCTTTTCCTGTTCAACCACACCACCGGCCGCAAGAAACCGCAGGTGATGGGCCAAGGTCGACGGGGCGATACCCGTCCTGCTCTGTATTTCACCAACCGTCAAACCGGCCTCGCCAGCCCGTACCAGGGTCTTGAGGACCTTCAGCCGGGCCTCCGAGCCCATGGCGGAAAATCCGGCAGCTGCTGCTTCCCACATGCGGCACCTCCATTAAACTAGATTTCTGGTTTTTTAGTTTAAATAAATCCTCTAGTCAACCCAGGCCCGGAAAATACGTCGCGCCCATGTAAGTCCAGATTGCACACCCCTTAGGTCCACCCTATAAGCAAGCATGGGGATTTCGGTCGATACATTCTTTCTTGAACTCAACGGTCAGGGCACGCTGCAGGCTCAGATCCAACAGATGATTGCCGAAGGCATCTTGTCGGGACGCTTTCACGTAGGAGAAAAGCTACCCTCCTCGCGTAAACTGGCCGCCCACCTTGGCGTCAGTCGAATCACGGTGACACTGGCCTATACAGAATTGCTGGCGAATGATTACCTGACCGCTAAGGGACGATCTGGATACTACGTTTCGCATAACGCGCCTGTCCCACCTAAATACTCTCCTGTCCAGCGCGGCACAGAATCCGTTGACTGGGACAAAGCACTGGCGCGTCGTTTTCTGGACCGCAACGTACTGCCAAAACCCAGCGACTGGCGCGAGTACCGCTATCCGTTCATTTACGGACAGGCTGACCGGACTTTGTTTGATCACGCCAACTGGCGCTTGTGCGCCGTGCGCGCGTTGGGACACAAGGACTTCGATTCACTGACCGGTGATTACGTGGATCAGGATGACCCTCTTCTGGTCGAGTTCATCGCCCGCCACACCCTTCCCAGGCGCGGCATTACCGCCCGCCCCGAAGAAATACTGATCACGTTGGGCGCGCAGAACGCGCTCTGGCTGGCGTCGCGAATCTTGCTGACTCACAATCGTTCCGCCGTGATTGAAGACCCCTGCTACTACGCGCTCCGGAGCCTACTGAACCATTGGGACTGCGCGGTTACGCCCTTGAGTGTCGATCAAAACGGGCTTCCGCCTGAGGCGATCCCTGACGACGCCGATGTCATCTTTACGACTCCCAGCCATCAAAGCCCGACCACCGCGACAATGCCAATCGAGCGCCGCAACCAACTGCTGGATCGAGCCCACGAACTGGATGCGATGGTTGTCGAAGATGACTACGAGTTTGAAATGGCTTTTCGAGGTGCGCCGTCCCCAGCACTCAAATCCATGGATCGGGATGGGCGCGTGATTTATGTCGGCAGTTTTTCCAAGTCGCTGTTCCCCGGTTTGCGACTTGGATATATGGTCGGCTCTGAACCTTTTATCCGTGAAGCACGTGCACTTCGGTCATTGGTCCTGCGTCACCCGCCTGGTCACATACAGCGTACAGCAGCATATTTTCTATCACTGGGTCACTACGACGCGCAGATCCGGCGCATGTCCAAAGCTTTGCAAGAGCGGCGTACGGCAATGAACTCAGCCATAGAAGAAAGCGGGCTGACCGTGGCCGGACGTGGCGTGATTGGCGGGTCCTCAATGTGGATGTCAGCACCCGAACAAGTAGACACGACCCAACTTGCATTAAAGCTGCAATCCCAAGGTGTTCATATTGAACCAGGCGCGCCATTTTTCTCCGGGCGGAACAGACCTCAGAACTTCTACCGCCTCGGTTACTCCTCGATCTCGACCGAGCGCATCGCGCCGGGCGTCAAACTGATCGCAGACGCCATTCGGACTGCCTAAGCGGCATCTGGACCTAATCTGGCTTTCGTTTTGGCCCTAACGCCAGTCGCGGCCATACGCCAAAACCTTATCAAACCCCGGGCAATCTGCCCGGTTTCACCCACTTGTTTGGAGAGCACTCACATGAAGATGACGACCGAAGAAGCCTTTGTTAAGGTTCTGCAGATGCACGGGATCGAACATGCGTTCGGTATCATTGGCTCGGCAATGATGCCGATTTCGGATCTGTTCCCGAAAGCTGGAATCAACTTCTGGGATTGCGCCCACGAAGGTTCAGGCGGCATGATGGCAGACGGCTACACCCGCGCCACTGGCAAAATGTCGATGATGATCGCGCAGAACGGCCCTGGCATCACCAACTTTGTCACCGCTGTTAAGACCGCCTACTGGAACCACACTCCGGTTCTGCTGGTCACTCCGCAGGCAGCCAACAAGACCATCGGTCAAGGCGGCTTCCAGGAGATGGAGCAGATGCGCATGTTCGCAGACTGTGTTGCTTACCAGGAAGAAGTGCGTGACCCCTCGCGCGTTGCCGAAGTTCTGAACCGCGTGATCATGAACGCCAAGCGCGCCAGCGCACCGGCGCAGCTGAACATCCCGCGCGACATGTGGACCCAGGTTGTAGACATCGAGCTGCCCAAGATCGTGGAATTCGAACGTCCCGCAGGCGGTGAAGATGCGGTTGCGGCAGCTGCAGAAATGCTTTCGAACGCCAAGAACCCGGTCATCCTGAACGGTGCCGGTGTTGTTCTGGCCGAAGGTGGCATCGAAGCTTCGAAAGCCCTGGCCGAGCGTCTGGACGCCCCGGTCTGCGTTGGCTACCAGCACAACGACGCCTTCCCCGGCAACCACCCGCTGTTTGCTGGCCCGCTGGGCTATAACGGCTCGAAAGCCGGTATGGAGCTGATCTCGGAAGCAGACGTTGTTCTGGCTCTGGGAACGCGTCTGAACCCGTTCTCGACCCTGCCCGGCTACGGCATCAACTATTGGCCGGCAGACGCGAAGATCATTCAGGTCGACATCAACCCTGACCGTATCGGCCTCACCAAAGACGTCAGCGTCGGCATCATCGGTGACGCAGCCAAAGTGGCCACCGGCATCCTGTCTCGCCTGAGCGAAACTGCAGGTGACGAAGGCCGTCAAGAGCGTAAGGACCGTATCGCCCAGAAGAAATCCGCATGGGCACAGGAACTGACCTCGATGACCCACGAAGACGACGATCCGGGCACCACCTGGAACGAGCGTGCACGTGCTGCCAAGCCTGACTGGATGAGCCCCCGCATGGCATGGCGCGCAATCCAGGCCGCGCTGCCGAAAGAGGCGATCATCTCGTCCGACATCGGCAACAACTGCGCCATCGGCAACGCCTACCCGTCCTTCGAAGAAGGCCGCAAGTACCTGGCCCCTGGCCTGTTCGGCCCCTGTGGCTACGGTCTGCCTGCCATCGTTGGCGCGAAAATCGGCCAGCCAGACGTTCCTGTTGTCGGCTTTGCTGGTGACGGTGCATTCGGTATCGCCGTGAACGAACTGACCGCCATTGGCCGTTCGGAATGGCCCGCCGTGACTCAGATCGTTTTCCGCAACTACCAGTGGGGTGCGGAAAAGCGGAACTCGACCCTGTGGTTCGATGACAACTTCGTCGGCACCGAGCTGGACACTCAGGTTTCCTATGCCGGTATCGCCAAGGCCTGTGGACTGAAAGGCGTTGTCGCTCGCACTCAGGAAGAGCTGACCGATGCGCTGAACCAGGCGATTGAAGACCAGAAAAACGGCATCACCACTCTGATCGAAGCTCTGATCAACCAAGAACTGGGTGAGCCCTTCCGCCGTGACGCGATGAAAAAGCCTGTAGCTGTTGCCGGTATCGACGCCGACGACATGCGCGAGCAAGCCGTCTAAGCAGAACAGGAGCCAGCGCGCATGACCCAAACACCAATCGAGCTGTTGCGTCAGCGCGCCCCGGCCACCCGTCCTGTGATTTCTTTATGCGAAGGCAGTGATCCCCGCGTTGTTGCGGGGGCGCTTGCCGCCCAAAAGGCCGATCTGGCCGATGTTATTCTGGTTGGCCCGCAAGCCGAAGTCGAAGCAGCCCTGAAAGACCAAGGTGCTGCTCCTTCACAGAACGTTGCGGTGCATGACCCTGCAACCTCGGATCTGACCGAGGAGTTTACCCAAACATTTTACGAATTGCGCAAACACAAGGGCGTCGACTTGGCCAAGGCTCGCGCTGCCGTTGAAACAGCGCCGGTCTATGCCGCCATGCTGGTGCGCAGCGGGCGCGCCACCGGAACGGTTGGCGGTGCGGTGCACACCACCGGCGATATTGTCCGTGCTGCAATTCAGGTTATCGGAATGGCCCCCGATGCAGGAATGGTTTCGTCATTTTTTCTGATGTACCCTCCGGAAAATGCCCAACCCGACGCACGGGCTA
Source organism: Ruegeria sp. HKCCD7303 (assembly GCF_013111185.1). GTDB lineage: Bacteria > Pseudomonadota > Alphaproteobacteria > Rhodobacterales > Rhodobacteraceae > Ruegeria. The sequence continues at coordinate 65,574 of NZ_WVRE01000005.1, forward strand.
TGCTTTATTCAGACTGCGGTCTGGTCATCAATCCGTCTGCTTCTGAATTGAGCAAAATCGCCATCGCCTCGGCCGCTTCGGCAAAGACTCTTCTTCAGATCGATCCGAAAATCGCAATGCTCAGTTTTTCGACGAAAGGCAGCGCCAAACACCCGGACGTGGACAAGGTGATCGAAGCCACGGACACTTTACGTCAGACCGCACCAGATCTGTCCGTCGACGGAGAATTGCAGTTTGACGCCGCTTTTGTTCCTTCGGTCGGCGAACGCAAATCCCCCGGATCATCCGTCGCCGGTCAGGCCAACGTGATGATTTTTCCCAATCTCGATGCGGGCAATATCGGCTACAAGATCACTCAAAGACTGGGAGGTTACACCGCGATTGGTCCTGTGCTTCAGGGGCTGGCCCAACCGGCCAACGATCTTTCGCGTGGATGCTCCGCCGCGGATGTGACTCAAATGATCGCTGTGACCTGCCTGCAAGCCAAAAAGACGTAACGCACTTATTCACACCGTTTTTCGGAACAGTGTTCTCAAATTGGGAAGAAACTGACACATTCTTCCCAACTCAACCGACAGGACCCGCCAATGACCCATCAGCAGCCGATCCTTGATACATCTCCGAAAGTTTCGGACGAGGTGCGCAAGACCACGTGCTATATGTGTGCCTGCCGCTGCGGCATCAACGTGCACATGAAAGACGGCAAAGTCGCCTATATCGAGGGCAACCGGGATCACCCCGTCAACAAAGGCGTCCTGTGCGCCAAAGGCTCTGCGGGGATCATGCAGGTCAACGCGCCGTCGCGGCTGCGGGCGCCGCTGAAACGCGTTGGCCCGCGCGGCTCGGGTGAGTTCGAGGAAATCAGCTGGGATGAAGCGCTGGAACTTGCCGTCAGCTGGTTGAAGCCGATCCGCGAGGACAATCCTGAAAAGCTGGCCTTCTTCACCGGCCGCGACCAGAGCCAAAGTTTCACCAGTTTCTGGGCACAAAATTTTGGCACATGTAATTACGCAGCGCATGGCGGTTTCTGCTCCGTAAACATGGCTGCGGGTGGCATCTATACGATGGGCGGCGCGTTCTGGGAATTCGGACAACCCGACTGGGACCACACCAAGCTGTTCATGTTGTTTGGCGTGGCGGAAGACCACGATTCAAACCCGATCAAAATAGGTATCGGCAAAATCAAGGCTCGAGGTGCGCGGGTCATCGGTGTCAACCCGATCCGCTCGGGCTATAACGCCGTGGCGGATGACTGGGTCGGCATCACACCGGGCACCGATGGGCTGTTCATCCTGTCTATGATTCACGTGTTGATGAAAGCAGGCAAGATCGACCTCGACTACCTCAGCCGCTACACCAACGCACCGGTACTGATCGACGCGTCCGAAGGCGCGACCAAGGGTTTGTTCCTGCGGGATGAGGATGGCAAACCGCTTGTCATCGACCGCGTCACCGGTGAATTGACTGCCTTTGACAAGCCCGGTGTTCGCCCGGACTTGTCGGCCACTTACGAAAAAGACGGCGTCACCCACCGCCCGGTCTTCCACCTGATGGCCGAACGGTATCTCAGCGATGAATATGCCCCCGAGAATGTCGCCGATCAGTGCGGCATCCCGGCCCAGCGTATCCGTGCCATCGCAGGTGAACTGGCCCGCGTCGCCTTCGACGAAGCGTTCGAGTTGGATCACGAATGGACCGATTTCCGCGGTGAAAAACACACCAAGATGATCGGCCGGCCCGTCGCCATACACTCGATGCGCGGCGTCTCGGCCCATGCCAACGGTTTCCAAACCTGCCGCGCGCTGCATGTGCTTCAGATCCTGCTGGGCACGGTCGAGGTTCCCGGCGGCTTTCGCTTCAAACCGCCCTACCCCAAACCGGTCGAGGCGCACCCGAAACCACATTGCAAGGTTACTCCGAACTCACCGCTGGACGGCCCGCATCTGGGCTTTGTTCAAGGACCTGATGATCTGGCACTCAAGGCTGATGGCAGCCCGGCGAGGATCGACAAGGCGTTTACATGGGAAAACCCGATGTCCAGCCACGGGCTGATGCATATGGTGATCTCGAACGCCCACGCAGGTGATCCCTACAAGATCGATACGCTTTTCATGTACATGGCCAACATGTCGTGGAACTCGACCATGAACACCAAGGGCGTCATGGAGATGTTGACCGACAAGGATGAGAACGGCGATTACGTGATCCCGCGCATCATCTACTCCGATGCCTACAGTTCGGAAATGGTGGCTTATGCCGACCTGATCCTGCCAGATACCACCTATCTGGAACGCCACGATTGTATCTCACTGCTTGACCGCCCCATCTGCGAGGCCGAAGCCGCCGCAGACGCGATCCGCTGGCCTGTAATCGAACCTGATCGCGACGTACGCGGGTTCCAGTCGGTGCTGATCGATCTGGCCAACCGCATGGGCCTGCCCGGCTTCACCAATGAAGACGGCAGTGCCAAGTGGACGGACTATGCCGATTACATCGTGAACCACGAACGCAAACCGGGCATCGGCCCGCTGGCTGGGTTCCGGGGCGAGAACGGCGACAAGGAAGGTCGGGGCGAGGTCAACCCGGACCAGTTGAACCGCTACATCGAAAACGGCGGCTTCTACGTGGCCCACATCCCTCAGGGTGCGGATTATTACAAGCCGTGGAACACTGCCTATCAGGACTGGGCCGTAGACATGGGCATCTATGACAGCCCGCAACCCTACCTGTTCCAGCTTTATTCCGAACCGATGCGCAAATTCCAGCTGGCCGCCGAAGGCCATGGCGAACGTCAACCGCCGGATCATCTGCGCGCGCGCATAAAAGAGACGCTGGACCCGATGCCCATCTGGTACGAAACCGATCAGACTGGCAACGAGGGCTTCACCGTCAATGCCCTGACCCAACGCCCGATGGCGATGTATCACAGCTGGGGCACCCAGAACGCCTGGCTGCGCCAATTGCACGGGCGCAACCCGCTCTACGTGCCGACCAAGCTGATGCGCGAGCACGGGCTGCAGGACGGCGATTGGGCCAAGGTGACGTCTCCGCACGGAGAGATCACGGTCCCGGTCATGGAAATGGCGGCACTGAACGACAACACCGTCTGGACCTGGAACGCCATCGGCAAACGCAAAGGCGCTTGGGCCCTGCAGGAGGACGCGCCCGAAGCCACCAAGGGTTTCCTGCTGAACCACCTGATCCACGAGCTTCTGCCAGCAAAGGGCGACGGTCTGCGCTGGGCCAATTCCGACCCGATCACCGGTCAGGCCGCTTGGTTTGACCTCAAAGTCAAACTCGAAAAGGCTGCACCGCCTTCAGATGCAGAAAGCCAGCCGGAATTTGCACCGATCAAATCACCAGTTGGCCAAGGTCCGAAAGACCTGGCGTGGAAGGTGGGAAAATGACCCGATCCGCTTTTCATCTGGCCCAAAATACCTCGGGGTCTGGGGCTGAGCCCCAGCCCGCCCTCACAACAATCGCGGAGGCAAGGCAGTCATGACCCAGCTCCCCACATCCACCGAGCGCAAGATGGGTCTGGTCATTGACCTGGACACCTGCGTGGGCTGCCACGCCTGCGTGATCTCGTGCAAAGGCTGGAACACCGAAAACTACGGCGCGCCTCTGTCCGACCAGGACGCCTATGGCGCCAACCCCTCGGGCACGTTCCTGAACCGGGTGCATTCGTACGAAGTGCAACCTGCGGAAGGTCACGCTCAGTTGATCCACTTCCCTAAGTCGTGCCTGCATTGCGAAGATGCGCCCTGCGTCACCGTCTGCCCGACTGGTGCCAGCTATAAGCGTGTTGAAGACGGCATCGTTTTGGTGAACGAAAGCGACTGCATCGGCTGCGGCCTCTGCGCTTGGTCGTGCCCTTACGGCGCGCGCGAGCTGGATCAGGCCGAAGGCGTCATGAAAAAATGTACGCTCTGCGTTGACCGAATCTATAACGAAAACCTGCCAGAGGTGGATCGTGTCCCTTCTTGTGTACGCACCTGCCCCGCTGGTGCTCGGCACTTTGGCGATCTGGGCGATCCTGACAGCGACGTCAGCAAGCTGGTTGCAGACCGGGGTGGCATGGATCTGATGCCCGAAATGGGCACCAAACCCGTTAACAAATACCTGCCGCCGCGCCCCAAGGATACGGTTGAAGACCAAATCGACATATTGGCACCCCTGTTGGCGCCGGTCGCTGAAGAACCCAAAGGTTTCCTCGGCTGGCTCGACAAGACGCTGGAGAAACTCTGATGCATCCTGCACCCTCCGTCATTATCTTCACCACTTTGTCCGGACTGGGTTTTGGCCTGTTGGTCTTCCTGGGCCTCGGGTTTCCAGCCGTCTCGGGCTGGATAGCTTTTGTCTTCTTTGCCATCGCCTATGCGTTGGCTGTCGGCGGGCTGATGGCATCAACGTTCCATCTGGGCCACCCGGAGCGCGCTTGGAAAGCCTTTACCCAATGGAAGACCAGTTGGCTCAGCCGCGAAGGCTGGTGCGCTGTTCTGGCCCTGATTTTCATGGGCCTCTACGCGCTTGGCCTGGTATTTCTGGATCAGAAATGGAGCCTGTTGGGCTTGATCGGTGCGCTGTTCTCGCTGGCAACTGTTTTCACCACGTCGATGATCTACACACAGCTCAAAACCATCCCGCGCTGGAACATGAACCTGACCCCAGTGATGTTCCTTAGCTTTAGCTTGGCGGGTGGTGCATTGCTGGCTGGTCAAACAAGCGTTGCTATTCCACTGCTTCTGATCGCCGCGCTTGTACAGATCTTGTACTGGCGCAAAGGGGATCAGGCCTTTGCATCCTCGGGAACCGATCTGGGCACCGCGACTGGTCTTGGCGCGCGCGGATCTGTCCGCGCCTTTGAACCACCGCATACCGGAACCAACTATCTGCTGCGGGAATTTGTGTACGTAGTCGGTCGCAAACATGCCGAGAAGCTGCGGATCATCTCGTTTGTTCTGGCCTTTGTGCTGCCGGTGTTGCTGCTGGTTTTACCGTTCAATCACGTCTTTGCGTTGCTGGCCGTAGCGTCGCATCTGGCGGGTGTGGCGACGTCCCGCTGGTTGTTCTTTGCGCAGGCAGAACATGTCGTAGGGCTATACTACGGGAAACGCTAAAAGGGGGCTCTGCCCCCGACGCGGCAAGCCGCGCCTCCCCCGAGGTATTTATAGCCAGATGAAGTCTGGACCCGTAAAATGAAAAGGGCGGCTCTCGTGCTTCGAGGCCGCCCTTTGTCATCTCGGGTCCATCTTAGATCAGGCTGGCATGTGCCATTGCGGCTTCAATTGCGGCCTTGGTGCTGTCCTCAAGCTCGGTCAAAGGTGAACGGACCTCGGTGCTGCAGAGACCAAGTTTGCTGAGTGCGTATTTGGCGCCAACAAGGCCCGGCTCGATAAAGATGGCTTCGTGCAGCGGCATCAACTTGTCCTGATAGGCCAGCGCTTTTGCATAGTCCCCGGTCAGTGTGGCCTGTTGGAACTCGGCACAGAGCCTGGGGGCTACGTTTGCGGTGACCGAGATGCAGCCAACACCGCCATGAGCATTGAAACCAAGCGCCGTCGCATCTTCACCGGAAAGCTGGCAGAAATCTGAGCCACAGGTCGCGCGCTGTTGGCTGACACGGGCCAGATCGCCCGTGGCGTCTTTGACTCCAACGATGCGTGGCAGCTTCGACAACTCACCCATTGTAGAGGGTGTCATATCGACAACGGACCGTCCGGGAATGTTGTAGATGATGATCGGAATATTCGCAGCTTCGTGCAGAGCCTGAAAATGTGCGATCAGGCCGTTTTGGGTCGGCTTGTTGTAATAGGGGGTGACGACCAGCGCTGCGTCCGCGCCGACCTTTTCGGCGAACTGCACGAACCGAATAGCCTCGACCGTATTGTTCGATCCGGCCCCGGCGATGACCGGAACGCGGCCCGCCGCTGTTTTCACAACCTCTTCGATCACCGTTTCATGCTCATCATGGCTGAGCGTGGGGCTCTCGCCCGTGGTTCCGACCGGCACCAGACCGGTCGAGCCTTCGGTGATCTGCCAATCCACAAGGTGTTTGAGCGTCTTCAGGTCCAACTCGCCGTTATTGAACGGGGTGACGAGGGCTGGCATTGAGCCTTTGAACATGACACGCTCCTTTAAGGTGCAATTTGCGGTTTTTGCGCCTCGGTCCCTCACGTTTCCAGCTTTGTGAGTTGATCCCGGCGACGCACGGTTTATCCTCACAGGCTCTATCCTCGGTTGGTTGGGAAATGCAAGGGATGACACGCTTTCTGGCATTGTTGATTGCTGTGATTGTGTATTCAGTGACGGCACCGCAGCTTGCGCGGGCGGATGCCGCAGGTGATTTGCGCGCAGGTCTTTATGAAATGCGCAAGGGCGACTGGAACGCCGCGCTGCGTGTGTCTGGCCAGCGCGGGTCCGTATCGCGCGATATCATCGTCTGGCACTGGCTGCGCGAAGGGTTCGGCAGCTCGGGCGATGTGCTGGTGTTTCTTGAACGCCGTCCGGACTGGCCCGGACTTGCATGGTTGCGCCGCAAAAGCGAACCGGTCTTTACCGGCGCCGATCCTGACAGGGTATTGAAGTTTTATTCTGACATGCCCCCTCAGACTGCTGAAGGTGCTTTGAACTATGCAATCGCTCTGAAAGCAAAGGGGCGCGTCGGAGACGCCGAAGCGGATATCGTCACCGCGTGGCGGACCATGCCGATGGGTTCGGGGTTGCAGAAGACGTATCTGGAAAACTTTGCGAAGCTGTTGAAACCGCATCACACCGCACGTTTGGACCGAATGTTGTGGGATGGTCATCTGGTCAGTTCCGGCCAAATGCTGTCGCTGGTCAATGCCGACCAGCGCAAGTTGGCAGAGGCGCGGATCGCCTTGCAAAAGCGCCAGCCTGGTGTGGACAGCAAAGTCGCGGCGGTTCCGAAATCGCTAAAGGGTGCGCCTGGGCTTGCCTTTGATCGGTTTGTCTGGCGGGACAGGAAGGAACTGGATGACAGTGCCATTGACCTTATGCTGGCGCGTTCGACTGGCCCGGATGCCTTGGGCGAACCCGACAAATGGGCCGAAGGGCGCCGCCGTCTGGCACGGCTTGAGATGCGGTCTGGACGATTGGCACGAGCTTACGACGTCGCCGCCAATCACCACATGACACCTGAAATGGGCTATGGATATGCGGATCTGGAGTGGCTGGCAGGGTTTCTGGCGCTGCGTAAGCTGAATGACCCAGCCACGGCTGTACGGCATTTCCAAAACTTCTCGGACGCGGTCCGGTCCCCAATCTCGAAGGGGCGCGGCGGCTATTGGCTTGGGCGGGCTTATGCTGCGTTGGGGGATGCGGACAAAGCATATGACGCGTATGCCGCAGGGGCCGACTACCAGACTTCGTTCTACGGCTTGCTTGCTGCGGAACAGATAGGAAGGCCGTTTGACACAGAGCTGGCCAACCCACGCCGCGCACCGCATTGGCGGCAGGCAGAATTTGCCGATTCCAGTGTTTTGGAAGCAGGCTTGCTGCTGCTGAAGGCCGGAGAGGCGAACCTGTCCGAGAGGTTCCTGACCCATCTGGTTGAAAGCCTTGATCCGGTACAGGCCAATCAACTTGGCGACTTGGTCATCGAGCTGAAACAGCCGCACCTGGCGGTTATGATCGCCAAGCGGGCAGCGACCACAGGCACTGTTTTGCCCGCAGCATATTACCCGATGCATCCGGTGGCCGATATGCGCCTGCCTATGGCCAAGGAAATGACGCTGGCGATTGCGCGACGCGAAAGCGAGTTTGATCCTGTCGTCATTAGTGGCGCGGGAGCGCGCGGCCTGATGCAGGTGATGCCTGCAACAGCCAAGCTGGTCGCAGGTGAGCTGGGCATTCTCAGTGGCCACAAAACCGGCCGATTGACCACGGATTGGCAGTACAACGCCAAGCTGGGGGCCAACTACCTTTCTGGACTGGCCGCTGATTTCAACGGCAACGTAGTGATGATGGCGGCCGGGTACAACGCGGGGCCAAGGCGACCGATCTCGTGGATGGAACGTTTTGGCGACCCCCGCGCGGGCCAGATCGATATCGTCGACTGGATCGAGACAATTCCGTTCAGTGAAACCCGTAACTACGTGATGCGCGTGACCGAAAGCCTGCCGGTTTACCGGGCCCGATTGGGGCAGCCCGCGCTTCCGGTCCCGTTCTCGCAGGAGCTGATCGGATCATCTCTGGCGGCGTTCGCGCCATAAGGTGAACAGCCCTGCGGCCACAACAATTGCTGCGCCTACGACAACTTCGGGGCGCAGCATCTCGCCAAAGACCGAGATCCCCAGAATCGCGCTCCAGACCAGATGGAAATAGGCGAAGGGCTGCACCGCGCTGGCCTCGGCCATCTCGTAGCACTTGATCAGCAACCAGTGCCCGGATGCACCACTTACACACAGCAACGCCATCCAGCCCCAGTCGGCGGGGACCATCGGCTCCCAAAACCACATACCGACCAGAGTCATTGCAACTGCGCCTGAGACGCCGGTCCAGAAAAAGCTGGTGGCTGTGCTGTCCTGACGCGCGGCATAACGTGTCAACAAGGCGTAGATCGCAAACATCAGGGCGGAAATCAGGGGAATGATCGCCCATGGGTCAAATACCCCAACGCCGGGCTGCAAAATGATCAGAACGCCGATACACCCCACTCCAATCGCGCTCCACCGCCGCCATCCGACTTGTTCGCCCAGAACCGGCCCGCTGAGTGCGGCGACAAGCAAAGGATAACATATGAAAATGGCCATGCTGTCGATCAGTCCAAGCACAGTGAAGCCGAAGACCGCGACGCAGATCTCTGCGGCCAACAACACGCCCCGGGTGATCTGCAGACCCAACTGATTTGTTTGCGTCGCGGCCCTCAAACCGCCTGCAGAGCGCGCGGCTATCGCTATGACAAACGCCGCGAAGAACCAATAGCGGATCATAACCACCATGTAGGTGTTGTAGGTCCCGGCCAAATGGCGCGAGATTCCGTCCTGTAGGGCAAAGACAATTGTCGCGCCCACCATTAAGGCGATGCCTGCGCCAACGTTGTTCTTTTGTGTCATGCTTTGAATGCCCGCGTCATATGTCGCTTGCGGCCATAGCCGGGCGCGCGGGTGATGTCGAACCCGGCATCCTCCAACCCTCGGCGCACAAAGCCTGCGGCGGTATATGTGGCGGCGGTCCCCTCTGTAACGGTGTGGTTTGCAACCTCCTGCATCAGGTCTGCACCCCATAGTTCCGGATTCTTGGCGGGCGAAAACCCGTCAAGAAACCAGGCATCTGCTATTCCGGCCCATTTCGGCAAAGTCTCACGAGCATCTCCGATGATCAGCTCAAACGCGAGGGTTTCAAGCGTGCAATCGCGGCCCGTCCAATGCGCAAGAAACCGGCTGCTCCACGCTTGCAATTCGGGAAAGGCTTCAAGCGCACGCTGCATATCTTTCGCGGCCATGGGAAAAGCTTCGAAACTGGTAAACCGCAAGGGTCCTGTTTGACCTGATTTCTCCCACTCAGACCAAACGGTCAGCAGATTCAGGCCCGTGCCAAAACCCAGCTCGGCAATGTGAAATCCAGGTGTGAAGCGCGCAGGCAAATCATTGCCAGCCAAAAACACGTGTCGCGTCTCTTCCAGCCCGTTCTGCAGCGAATAATAGGGATCATCGAAACGATCCGAGACCGGTATCTGATCCTCGGTCCAAGTCAATTTGGCACGCTGGTCTGCCATCGGGGAATCCTGTAGCTAAGCGGCGCGACACTGAACAAGGAAAAGGGAATTGGCAATGGTCGATGTTACAGTTCGCGGTGCAGGCATTTTCGGCCTGTCCATTGCCTGGACCTGCGCCCGGCGCGGCGCGAAAGTGCAGGTTGTCGATCCATTCGGCCCCGGAGCCGGCTCCAGCGGCGGTCTGGTCGGCGCATTGGCCCCGCATGTACCTGAAAACTGGAACGCCAAGAAAGCCTTTCAGTTCGAAAGCCTGATCGTGGCTGAAGCTTTCTGGCGGCAAGTCGAAGAAACCGGCGGCGTTTCCTCCGGTTATGGTCGGTTGGGTCGCCTTCAACCCATCTTGGATACCCGCAGCCTTGACCTTGCGCGGCAGCGCGAAGGTACGGCAGATAGACTTTGGCAAGGTCAGGCCGAATGGCGCGTGATCACCACCGCGCAGGCTGGAGCGTGGTGCCCGCCCAGCCCCACCGGATTTGTCATCCGGGACACTCTGACCGCACGGATGCACCCCCGGCGAGCCTGCGCCGCGCTTGTGGCCGCCCTTGAGGTTATGGGCGTTCACGTTGTCAATGATGCGGAAAACAAAGGACAGGTTGTACACGCAACTGGCCTTGCCGGGTTAAAAGAGCTCAACGATGCCTACGGCAAGACCGTTGGCAACGGCGTCAAAGGGCAAGCTGCCCTGTTGCGCTTTGACGCGGGTGAGGTCCCGCAGCTCTTTGCCGATGCTATACATATTGTGCCCCACGCGGACGGAACACTGGCGATCGGATCAACCTCGGAGCGGGAGTATGACGATCCGACCAGCACAGACAGCGCTCTGGACGACGTGATTGACCGCGCCACGCGTGCCCTGCCGCTGCTGCACGGGGCCGAGGTAATAGAACGCTGGGCTGGTGTCCGCCCCCGCAGTAAAAGCCGCGCGCCAATGCTGGGCGCACATCCATTGCATCAGGGGCAGTTCATCGCAAATGGCGGGTTCAAGATCGGGTTTGGCATGGCCCCCAAGATCGCCGAGGTCATGGCTGATCTGATGCTGGAAAACCGGGATGAAATCCCCGAAGATTTCCGACCCGACGCCTCATTGTAATCGATGCACTCTACGAGATGGACGCATATACCCAACACCACCCTTTGAGGCTAGCCAGCCCGAACGTGCCATGCCCAATACGCGAGCCAGTTTCAAAAACCAGCCTCGGCACGGAGTTTCTGCATCAGTTTGTGCAGTGACTTTTCATAGCGGTCAGAGGCCAGTTTTCCGTGCTCGTCAAACTCGTTCGAACTGTTCGCCAGATGGATTTCAGGCCCCTGCAGAATGCGTGGCTGAAAGGGCACCATAAACGACCGCAGGATCATCTGTGCCCGCTCACCGCCTGCACGACCCGCTGCCGCCGACATGACCGCAACCGGTTTGTCGGCCCAAGGGTTACCCTGAGTGCGGCTGACCCAGTCCAGCGCGTTCTTCAGAACGCCAGATGGACCCTTATTGTACTCCGGCGTCGAGATAATTACCGCGTCAGCCTGTGCGATTTGATCTGCCAGAGACTGCACCGCTGCCGGTATGCCCTCACCCTCTTCCAGATCCCCGTCATAAAGGGGCAAGTTCAGGTCTGCTTCGACAAAGTGGGCCGGATCAAACAACCGGGCCGCTTCCCGCAAAAGCTTGCGGTTGGTCGCATCCTGACGCAGGGACCCGGACAGACCAAGGAGAGTGGGTTGAGACATCTAGGGGAACTCCATTTCAGTGACTTTTTGAAAACTAGCCCGAGTTTGATCTGTTCCAAACCCCATTTGACGCACAGTCAATGCGCAAACGGGGCCGCCAAAGGCGACCCCGTGCAAAATGTTTAATCCGCGTTACGCGTTTCCGCTGGGCACAACAACGATTTCAACCCGCCTGTTTTGCGCCTTGCCTTCCGGTGTCAGGTTCGATGCCACAGGATTGTTCTCGCCCTGACCGATTGTTGTGATGCGATTATAGCTGACACCATTAGCCTGCAGAACATCCGCAACCGCATTGGCGCGACGCTCAGACAGCCCTTGATTGTAACCCGCGTCACCGTCGCTGTCTGTGTGACCGATGATCTGCACGTTCGAATTGGGGTAATTGACCAGATTTTGACCCACTTTCACCAAATCCGATCGCAGCGCCGGGCGCACGGTCGAACTGTCGGTGTCAAAGGTAATATCGTTAGGAACAGTCACAATCAGCCGGTCACCCGCATTAACGATGGTGATCCCGTCATTTGCCAATTGCTGACGCAGCTCTGCCGCCTGTTTGTCCAGCTGGTTGCCGATCAGACCGCCACCAGCAGCGCCAATTGCGGCCCCTGCCAGCGCGCCCAGACCGGGGTTCGAGTTGTTGGCAATCGCCCCGATGCCCGCCCCGACAAGACCGCCCAGAACGGCGCCTTGCTTGGTATTTTGGTTCGGATCGCTTTGCACCGACAACGTACCCGGATCTGTGCAAGCCGACAGAACAAGAGCCGAACTCAGCCCCGTGGCCAGAATAAACTTGGAAATCGTCATGATATCACCTTCTGCTCAAACACCCGTTTGTCAGGCGCTTTTGGTTTTCCCCAGTATATCACGGTCAGGGTGTTGGATCTCAAGCAACAATCCAGTGAGATCGGCAATTAGCCGCCAACTGGGATGCGAATTCTTCAAAAATCGGCCCCGGCACGAAATTTCATCGAAACCCCGCCTTCTGGGTGTTTCAGGCGCAGTTCTTCCGAATGCAGCATTAATCTTGGGAAATCCGCCGCAGCACCCGTTGCATAAAACGGGTCGCCCAGAATCGGATGACCCAACGCCTGCATGTGAACCCGCAACTGATGAGACCGACCGGTTTTGGGAAACAGGCGCACACGCGTTGTGTCGCCCTCATGTTTTACGACGCGCCAATCGGTGAGCGCAGGCTTTCCGGTGTCGTGGCAGACCATTTGTCGGGGCCGGTTGGGCCAGTCCACAATCAAAGGCAGGTCCACTGTGCCGGTCTTTGGCTCCAGCCGACCCCAGACACGGGCGACATAGGTTTTGCGGGTCTGGCGCTGTTCGAACTGCATGCTCAGATTGCGCTGAGCATGGGGCGTTTGGGCAAAAACCATGACCCCTGATGTATCCCGGTCCAACCGATGCACCAGCAATGCCTGGGGAAAAGCCGCCTGCACCCGAGTCAAAAGACAATCGGCCAGGTGTTCACCACGCCCCGGCACCGAAAGCAGGCCAGACGGTTTGTTCACCACGATCAACTGGGCGTCTTCGTGCAAGACATCCAGCGGGGTTTGAGGGGGGGCATAAGTCTCGCTCATGGGAGCCTGCCTATCGCAGCCCGTGACCTCCCGCAACGTCGTCCTTGCCTGTTGGGCAATGTTCAGTGACCTTCGGCACAGGAGGAAACGACATGCACCCGACCATCGAACGAATGCAAGAGGTTGTAGCCAAAGGCGATGAATCCCTGATCCACGCGCTGTTGGCCGAGGACGTTCAGTTCCTGCCCCCGACCTATTACAGCACCTGGACCGGGCGTGCGCCTGTGACCGCCGTTCTGGGACATGTTGGTCAGGTGTTTTCAGACTTCCGCTATCGCCGCATCATGGGCGAAGGAAAAGACTGGGCGTTGGAATTCCAGTGCAAGGTCGGCGATCTTGACGGGATCGGGGTGGATCTGATCACGCTGAACGACGAAGGCTTGATTCAGACCTTCGAGGTCGTGATGCGCCCTTACAAAACAGTGGGTGCGTTACGAGAAGCGATGATGGCGCGCGTGATGACCGACGCACGCTTTCTTAAGTTCAAAGACGCCCTGAGCTGACTATGCGCGGTTTGATTGCAGCCGATCAGGTCCTGCGCATTCCCCTGCTGCCGGTTTTGGCGGCACAGGGTCTTTCTGTGCGCCGCAACGCTCAGATGTTGCCTGAACCGGCTGGTCCGCGAACGGGCAGATCAGGTCGCGGACCACGCCTGCGCCTGCTCATCTGCGGCGACAGCTCGGCTGCTGGCGTTGGGGCCGGAACCCAAGCGCAGGCTCTGTCAGGGCAGCTGGTTGACCGGCTGGCCAAACACTATTCGGTCGAGTGGCAATTGAAAGCGGCCACGGGGCACACAACACTGGACACACTCGACCGCCTGAAAAGCGTGCAGGGGGAGTTCGACGCAGTTGTCACGGCCTTAGGCGTCAATGATGTGACCCGCGCCGTTACATCCCGACAATTTGCGCACCGCCAAACGCAGCTTATCAATGCTTTGTCCAACGATCTGGGAGCACGACGCATTGTCGTAACCGGAGTTCCACAAATGAACAGGTTCCCGGCCTTGTCCCATCCTTTGGCCTGGGTCCTTGGCCGTCAGGCGGCCCGGCTGGATCAGGCGCTGCAGCAGGTTGTGTCCGCTCACCCCCATGTCTGGCATCTGAAACTCGATCTGCCGGATGACCCGGCGCTTGCTGCCCCGGACGGCTATCATCCCAGTCCACACGCCTACGCCCTTTGGGCAGACGCCGCAGCGCAACTGTTGCGTCAGGCCTGAGCCCGCGCCTGCCGGATCATCGGGATCGAATAGACAATCAACGCCGCCCAGATTAGCGGGAAAGCGATCATCCGACCGGTGTCGATCTTTTCGCCAAACACAGTGATTGCCGTCACAAAGATCATGGTCGGCGCGATGTACTGCAGGATACCCATCGTGGACAGCCGCACCAGCTTGGCACCGTTTGCATAAACCAGCAGCGGCACGGCCGTCACGATTCCGGCGCAGGACAACAGCAAGGTATCGGAAAGAGCCACGCCAAATTTTCCCGTACCCTGCACACCCAGAAATGTGACGTAGACCAAAGCCGGGATCAAAAGGATCAGCACCTCAAGCAAGAATCCTTGATTGGGTCCAATTGGCAGAGATCGTTTGAAAAAAGCGTAAAATCCCCAGCTGACCATTAGACCAAGCGCAGCCCAAGGTAGTCGACCCGCTTCCAGGACCAAAACCAACACACCCAAAGCGGCCAGACCTACGGCCACCAATTGCGTCCGCGTCAATGGCTCGCGCAACAAAATCGCGCCAAGCGCGATGCTGAAAAGCGGGTTGATATAGTATCCCAGGGCTGCATCCAACGCGTGCCCAGTCGAAATCGCCCAAACATAAATCGCCCAGTTCACCGAGATCAGCGCTGCCGTCAATGCAGCCATCCCCAACATCTTCGGATTGGTCAGAGCCGCCTTAAGGTCCCTAGTGCGCCCGAGAATAACCAACAGCAACCCGGCCACCGGAACCGACCAAATAATGCGATGGGCCACAACCTCAACCGGCCCGATATGGTCCAGCGCTTTCAGGTAAAGCGGCAGAAACCCCCACAAAACATAGGCGGTAACCGCAAGCGCAAGGCCCTTCGGGGTATCTGCATTCTGAGAAGCAGGAGGCGTATTTGCCACAGTAAGTCTCCGGTAAGTACCGGACACACTTACGGCAGTTCAGGTCAACTTGAAAACTCTGAAAACCGTGAAGTCGTACATAACGAATAGTGATGGGTCGATCTCAGACGTCGCTTGGAAACCCATGTTAGTGCAGCGAGGCGCTGCCTCGCGCTCCGAGGTATTTTTAGGCCAGATGAACAAGGGATCCTACATTCATCTGGCCCCAAATACCTCGGGGGAGTCGCCCGAGAAGGGCGGCGGGGGCAGTGCCCCCTCGCCATTGTCAGACTTTCACGCGCTCGGATTTTGGGTCGTACATCGGCTTAAGCGAAGCTTCTGCTCTAACCTTCACCCCACAGACATCGATCTCATAAGTGGATGCCAGAACGTCCGCAGCCTTTTCGCCTTCGCATGGGACATAACCCAGACCAATGGCACCGCCCAATGTGTGGCCATAGTTGCCCGAGCTCAGATAGCCCACATATTCACCATCGCGGACAATCGGCTCGTTGTGGAACAGCAAAGGTTCGGAATCTGTCAGCTTAAATTGCACCAACCGGTTCTTGGGGCCACTTTCTTTGCGGGCAATCACGGCCTCACGCCCTATGAAGTCACTGCCTTTGTCGACCTTGACCGCAAAGCCAAGACCCGCATCCACCACATGATCCTCGCAGGTGATGTCGTGCCCGAAATGGCGGAAGCCTTTTTCGATACGGGCGCTGTCCATCATGTGCATCCCGCACAGCTTCAGCCCCATATCCTGTCCGGCCTCGTGGAGGGTTTCGAATACATGGCCTGCCATGTCCGCAGAAACATAGATCTCCCATCCAAGCTCGCCCACATAGGTGACGCGATGAGCACGCGCCAGGCCCATTCCGATCTCAATCTCCTGCGCAGTGCCGAAGGGGTTGGCCGCGTTGGTGAAATCGTTGGGCGACACTTTCTCGAGCAGAGCACGCGAGTTGGGCCCCATAACGGCCAAAACACCCTCACCTGCTGTGACATCGGTGATCACGACGTTGAAATCGCCCGCGTGGCGCATCATCCAGGTTTGATCTGCCAGACGTGTCGCGGCAGGAGTCACGACCAGATATGCGGTTTCGCTCAGGCGTGTGACAGTCACATCGGCTTCGATCCCGCCGGCACGGTTCAGAAACTGCGTGTAGACAATCTTGCCATTAGGTACCGAGTAGTCGCCACCACCGATATAGTTCATGAACTTTTCGGCGTCGGGACCTTCGACGCGGACCTTGCCGAAAGACGACATGTCATACATGCCGACATTTTCGCGCACGGCGCGGTGTTCAGCAGCCGAGTTCTTGAACCAGTTCTGACGCTTCCAGCTATACTGGTATGCGCGCTCTTGCCCTTCACCCGCGAACCAGTTGGCGCGCTCCCAACCAGCCAACTCGCCCATGACAGCACCCTGTTCCAAAAGGTGGTGGTGGAACGGCGTTCGACGCACACCGCGCGCAGTGGCTTTTTGACGATAGGGGAAGTGGTCGGCATACAGCAGCCCCAGCGTCTCTTTCGAGCGTTCGAAGAGGTACTTTTTATTGCCCTGGAACGGCTGCATCCGGCTGATGTCCACATCGCCCAGATCAAAGGGTTTCTCGCCTGTGTCCATCCATTCAGCCAGCGCCATACCCGCGCCACCGGCAGACTGAATACCGATCGAGTTGAAGCCCGCAGCGACCCATACATTATCCATCTCGGGCGCAAGGCCTAAATGATAGGCATCGTCAGGTGTGAACGATTCCGGGCCGTTGAAGAAAGTGTGGATACCGGCTTCGGCCAGCATCGGCATCCGCTCACACGCAGCTTCGAGGATCGGCTCAAAATGGTCGAAGTCTTCGGGGAGTTGATCGAATTCGAACGTGTCCGGGATGCCGTCCATTGCCCACGGTTTCGCGTTGGGTTCGAACGCGCCCAGCAGGATTTTACCTGCATCTTCTTTGTAATACGCGCATTCGTCAGGCACACGCAGCACTGGCAGTTGGGTCAGACCGTCGATATTTTCGGTCACGATATAGAAATGCTCGCACGCATGAAGCGGCACGTTGGTACCCGCCATGCGGCCTACCTCGTGGCCCCACATCCCGGCGCAGTTCACCACCATGTCGCATTCGATATGGCCCGAAGCGCTGCCGTCATCCGCGACCCAATCCACCCCGGTGACAGAACGGCCCTGCTTGACGATGTCAGTGACTTTAACCCGTTCCTTCACGACGGCGCCGCGTTGCCGTGCACCTTTGGCCAGCGCCAGTGCGATATTGGCGGGATCACCCTGGCCGTCCAGCGGCAGGTAAACGGCCCCTTTGACGCCATCGAGATTGATATGCGGATACAGCTCCTGAACGCGTTCGTTCGAGATTTCTTCGACCTCGACACCAAAGGCGCGCGCCATGGCCGCCTGACGGTAAATCTCTTCCTTGCGCTCGTCGGTCAAAGCCACGGTGATTGATCCACAGCGTTTGAAGCCCGTGGCAACGCCGGTTTCTTCTTCCAGAGATCCGTAAAGTTCCTGGCTGTATTTCGCCAGCTTGGTCATGTTCGCAGTGGCACGCAGTTGTGCGATCAAACCCGCCGCGTGCCATGTGGTACCGCTGGTTAGCTGTTTTCGTTCCAGAAGAACAACATCCTTCCAGCCCTTTTTGGTCAGGTGATAGGCAACAGAACATCCGATGACACCGCCGCCAATTATGACCACGCGGGCCTTGCTGGGAAGATCAACCATGATGACGACTCCGATAGTGTTTGGTCTGCGGAAGGATGCCATAGGAGGTCGACAGGAAATGCACCAAAAACGTCACCAAATTCGTGAAAATCATCTTTGGTTGGTCTGACGCCTGTCCCGCCTCATGACAAACGGAGTAACCCCGAAGAAGCTCTTGTAAACAGAAGAAAATCCGTTTGGAAACCCACAAGCCATACCGATTTCGCGCACGCTCATCGTGGTGTTCATAAGCAAGTTGTTGGCCTTTGCCAGACGCATTTCACGATAAAACCCATTGGGCGTGGTGCCCAAAAAGGATTTGAACTTACGCTCCAACGACCGATTCGACAGGTTCAGATCCTCGACAATCTGCTGGATGGGCAGCGGATCTTCGATGTTCTCTTGCATCAGTTTGATGCACTGATCCAGTTTTGCATCTCCGGTGGCCGAGGTTTTTGCCCCGGAAAACGGCTGCATGGAAGAAAAGTCGCGAATCTGCTCATGCAGCATGATATCCGCGACGGTCATTTTCGCCGGCCCCGAGATGTGCCGCCCGATGACAGCCAGTGCGATGTCCGCAGTCGCACCCATGCCCGCACATGTGACCACAGGTCCGTTCTCTGTGGCAATCAGAAGTTTCGCCTCAAACCGGGCGCCGCGCTCACGCAGGAAAGAGGCATTTTCCCAATGGGTTGCCAGGTCTTCGGTGCCTTTTTCATCTATGTAACGGCTGGCGGCTTCAGACAGCAGAAAAACCTGTGCACCACGGTACGTATAATCCGAGACAGTGCGCCCAAGCGACAGGTCGGGTTGATCCGGGTCGGAATTGCCGATGACAAATAGATAGTCCGCCTTGGGCTGCTGCGGCACAATTGAGGTCGAAACAACCGCGTCACTGCTGCTGGCCACATCGCCACCGCGCAGCGACCGGTACGAATATGTGAAAGGTGGAGAAGCACAAACACGGTTCGCCACACGCAGAACATCCACCAGCGAGGCTAGCTCAAGCAGCACAAAACCGGGCGCGACCAGTATGTCGAAATGCTGGATCGTCTGCTTTGGGCTTCTCTGTGTCGCTTCTGCTGTCATCTGTGTGCTCAGACGATATTGTGCCCGGCCGCCCGCAAACGGTTGGCCAGTGTTTCGATATGATCCGGGCCGATTTCGCAGCATCCGCCAACAATAGTAGCACCCTGACCGATCCAACGCATCGCGTGATCTGCATAAGCGTCCGGGCCAAGATCGTGACGTTGTTCCAATGCGTCCACTGTCGGCGCATCTTCGAGGAACCCGTCCGAGATATGCGTGAACCCATTGGCATAGGCCCCAAATGGCAGAGACATGCCGGACAGGATCTCCAACGCGGCCGGGATCGCTTCGGGACGCGAACAGTTGATCAACAGCGCATCCGGGGAAAACTCTTTGATAAGCGGAGCAATATCCGCCAAGGGCTCTCCCGACCTGAGGAAACGACCGTCGTCATCATTTACTGAAAGAGAAAGCCATACCGGCTTGCCACATTCCGACGTACCCCGTAGCGCACCTTCGGCTTCAAGTACTGATGACACCGTCTCGATCAGAAACAGATCTACGTGATCCGCCATAAGGCCAACCAGTTCCGCAAATTTCTCACCAGCATCGATTGGGTCGGGCTTCAGGTCAGGTCTGTACGATGCCAGCAAAGGCCCCAATGATCCGGCAACGCGCCCTTGCCGACCCTCGCAAGCCGCTTGTGCTTGCGAGACGGCTGTATCAACAAGGGCCTCAAGCTGATCTTCGATGTTTTCAAACCGCAGTCGCGACCGGTGAACCGCATATGTGTTGGTGGTCGCAATGGTGGCCCCGCGCCGAAAATATTCGGCGTGAACTTCGCGCACCAATTCGGGGTGTTCAATCATGACACGGGTTGACCAAAGCGCCGTTGGAGCATTGCCACTGAGCTTAACCAGTTCCTGCCCGATCGAACCATCCAAAAGGGTGATATCTGTCATGCTATCGCTCCTTGAGGCAAAAGAACCAGCTTGCCCGGTAAGGTCTTGGATTGGAAGTCCGCTTGCGCCTGGGCGATATCCTTTAACGGATAGGTGCAAGAGATCAACGGTTTGATCCGTCCCGAATTCATCAATTCGACAAGACGTCCAAAGACTTCAGGGCTTTGATGGGTGCACCCGTGAATTGTGATGTCGCGCAAGTAGATATCCCGCAGATCGGCCTGAACAATTGGGCCTGCGATTGCACCCGACACGGCGTAGTGCCCTCCGGGTTTCAGGGCAAGGATCAGCGATGCCCAAGCAGGACCACCAACGACGTCAATGACCACATCAAAGATGTCTTGAGGCAGCGGTTCACTACGGTCAAACGTAGCTCTTGCCCCCTGGGACATGACGACCT
The DNA here is from genome assembly GCF_013111185.1 of Ruegeria sp. HKCCD7303. Taxonomy (GTDB): domain Bacteria; phylum Pseudomonadota; class Alphaproteobacteria; order Rhodobacterales; family Rhodobacteraceae; genus Ruegeria. The sequence goes on from NZ_WVRE01000005.1 coordinate 85,825, forward strand.
TGGCTTTCGCAGCGCCCGTTACGCCCCATACAGTGGCCCCGCGCAGTGACGCGAGCTGTACAGCGGCCAGACCGACACCACCTGACGCACCAGTGATCAAGACCTTTTGCCCTGCAGTCACGCCTGCGCGGGTCAGCAGGTTTTCGGCGGTTCCAAAGGCGCAGGGTATGGCTGCAATTTCAACATCCGACAAGGGCGAGGTGCTGACGTCGTACAGATCATCCGCCTCTACTAGACAATACTGGGCAAACGCGCCGTCGATCTCTGACCCCAGCGCAACGAACCCCCGAGGATGTCCGGGACGCGGGCGCGGAAGGTTGATCGGGCAGGTTACGCGTTGGCCCGGGCTGAAATGAACTCCTTCGCCCACCATCTCGACAATGCCGCACAGATCCCCACCCTGAATGCGGGGGAAGTGCAAGGCACCGCCCCACCCACCGGCTTCGACGTCTTGCTCCACGGTATCCGTAGCGCCGGTCACATCCGACGAGTACCAGCCGACACGCGTGTTGATATCCGTATTGTTCACACCGGCCGCGGCAACCCGAACAAGCACCTGGCCCGGACCGGGCTTTGGCACCGGAATATCTTCGCGCCACTCCAAGACTTCGGGTCCACCGTGACCGGTCAGATAAACGCCAGACATGGTGTTGGGGATAGCCATCTCAGACCTCATCATCCGGGTGCGCGGGAACAGGCCCCATGGGAACGATATCGTACCTTGCGTTGACCTTCGCCATTTTGGCCTCATCGGCAAAGTCTGCCTCGGTCATCTTCGCGAGTTCGGCAAGGAACCCATCAAACCCTGACGGCTGAAAGATCATGAGCATTTTGGCAGGTGTATCAACTGCAATGCGGCACGCGTGCGGTACTCCGGGCGGAACGTGCATCGTGGTGCCCTGCCCGCATCGATGCCAGTCGCCGTCGACATAGAAGTCAACTTCACCTTCCAAAAAATAGAAGGTTTCGGCGTGCGTATCGTGGCGATGAAGGCCAAGCGCGAAGCTGGCCTTCAGATTGTCTTCCATAAGCGTGTATGCGCCGTCTGTGTCCTGACCTGACACCTTCACGAAGGTATGGTCATTTTCCCAGTCATAGTTGGGGCCCTCGCCGGGCCCCAGTTTGGCGTATCGTTTGCTCATGGCGGTCTCCGCAAGGGGTTAAGCGCGCAACCGCTCGTTCTCGGGATCCCAAAGCGGTTGATCCTGCTCTACCACAGCGCGGCACTTTTGGCCGTAGATTTCGACCTCAAGCTCGGTACCCGGGTTTGCAAGCTCAGCCTTAATCATGCCCAGAGCGATGGATTTGCCGACACGGTACCCCCATGCGCCCGACGTCGTCTCACCGACGATCTCGTCCCCCTGCCAGATGCAGGACATGTATGGCGCGTCGCAATCGCCAGCCTCAACAGTCAGGGTGACGAACGACTTCTTCACGCCTTGCTGCTTCTCGCTCAGGATCGCGGCCTTGCCGGGGAAGTCCTGCGGTTTGTCCAGTTTGACGAACCGCTCCAGCCCCCCTTCGAGCAGCGAGTAATCGCTCGACAAGTCGCCTTTCCACGCGCGGTAACCCTTTTCGATGCGCAGCGAGTTCAGGGCGTACATACCGAACGGCTTGGCCCCCGCATCAAGGATCGCGTCGTAGATCGCAGGCATATCCGCGTTGAGCGCATGAACCTCCCACCCCAACTCACCAGCAAAAGAAACGCGGATCAGGTGGGCCGGTTGGCCAGCCACGGTTGCGGCCTGATGGGTCAGCCAGCCCGAGGACAGATCGGCATCGGTCAGGCCCGAAAGAATCTCACGCGACTTTGGGCCGGTGACGATCAGCGTGTCGCGGGTTGTGGTGACGTCCTCAACCGATACGCTGGTAGGCATTGCGTTCACCAGAATATCGCGGTCATGCCATTGCGCGGTCGCGGCAGTGATCATGACGAACTCATCTTCACCCAAACGCAGACAGGACATCTCAGTCAGGATGCGGCCGCGGTCATCCGAGATGTAGACCAGATTGATACGGCCCACTTTAGGCAATCCTCCAGCTACTAGGCCACGCAGTGCCTCGGCCGCGCCTTCGCCTTTGACCATGAAACGCGAGAACCCTGGCAGGTCAAGCACGCCGCAATGGTCGCGCACCGCCTCGCATTCTTCTTTGATCCGCTGCTCCCACGGGCCGGAACGGCCCCAGGTATGCGTCGCCTCCAAAGATGTATCATCGCCCGGCTGCGCGAACCAGTTGGCACGTTCCCAGCCGTTATACACACCCATCACGCCGCCCAGCGCTTTGACCTTGTCATGTACCGGCGACAGCTTTTTGTCACGCGCGGCAGGCCATTCGTGGTGCGGGAAATGCATGGCGTATTCGTTGCCGTAGACTTCCATGCCTTTCTGGTTGCAATAGTCCTGATCGGTGTAATCGGTGTAACGGCGCGGATCGACGGCCCACATGTCCCACTCGGTCGCGCCATCAACGATCCACTCGGCCAGCACCTTGCCCGCGCCACCGCCCTGCGCGATGCCAAAGGTAAAGCTGTGCGCCTCGAACGCGTTTTTCACACCCGGCATCGGACCAATCAGCGGCAGGCCATCCGGCGCGTAGGGGATCGGGCCGTTGATCACCCGGCCTACGCCCGACGTTGCCATCAGCGGCACCCGCTCCATTGCGTCGGTGACGATGTCCTCGATTCGATCCAGATCGTCATTCCAAAGCTGGAAGCTGAAATCCTCGGGCATCGGATCGTCTTCGGTCATCCAGTGGCCTTTGCAGTTGGGCTCGTAGGGGCCGAGGTTGAAGCCGTTCTTCTCCTGCCGCAGATAGTAGGAGACATCGACGTCCCGCAGCAGAGGCAGCTTGCCGCCGTGTTCCTTCGACCACGCTTCAACTTCGGGGACTTCATCAGTCAGCAGGTATTGGTGGCTCATCACCATGGCAGGCACAGTTCGGCCGCCGAATGGCTTGAACATCTCACCCACGCGCTGTGCATAGTAACCCGCGGCGTTCACTACGTAGTCACAGGCGATGTCGCCTTTGTCCGTATGCACGGTCCAGGTGCCATCGTCATGCTGCGTCACACCGGTCGCAGGACAGAAGCGGATGATCTTCTGACCCAGATCGCGCGCGCCTTTGGCCAGTGCCTGCGTCAGCTGCGCCGGGTCGATATCGCCGTCGGTGGGATCATACAAAACGCCCTCAAGGTCATGCGTCTCGAGGAACGGATAGTGCTCCTTGGCCTGTTCCGGGGTCCACATCTCCATCGGGATGCCCTGATAGCGGCCCATGGACATGGCGCGCTCGAACTCTTGCATCCGCTCTTTGCTATGCGCCAGACGGATGGAACCCGAAACGTGATAGTTCATCGGGTAGTCGACCTCTTCAGCCAAGCGCGAATACAGCTCGGTCGAGTAGCGCTGCATGTTCATGATCGCCCATGAGGTCGAGAAGGTCGGCACATTGCCCGCCGCGTGCCAAGTCGAGCCAGCAGTCAGCTCGTTCTTTTCCAGCAGAACGCAGTCGGTCCAGCCCTTCTTGGCCAGATGATAAAGGGACGAGCAGCCCACGACGCCGCCACCGATGATGACAACACGGGCTTTGGTTGGAAAGTCACTCATGTGTTTTGATCCTCTGTTACTGTGCCCGCTGGGGCAGATCGTCTGAGATGTCGTAGTAGTCACCTTTGTCAGCGACAAAGATGTGCTTTGAGAGTTTCAGGCCCGTAGGTTCGCTGAGCGCACCCATGGAAATCGAAATCGTGTCTTCGGCATTGTGCTGCCAGAACAGGAAAGAGCCACATTCACTGCAAAAGCCACGCCGCGCGATATCTGACGCACGGAACCAACGCAGCGTGTCACTGGCGGTAAAGCTCAGGTTGTCCTGCTGGGTCGAGGTCGAGGACCAGATATGGCCCGACTGCCTGCGGCACTGGCCGCAATGGCAGGCCGAGGGCGGCGACAGCTCTCCATCGATCGTAAACGCAACTGCGCCGCACAGGCAGGAACCAGTATGCATTAGACTACCCCCTTGCTGTGGGCGTGGAGCTGGCCCCCAGCAACACGCCATAGATGATGAAACAGGTTGCCATCACGCGGCGAACCCAGATGTTGAACACAGCCCCTAGTGCCGCCTTGCCCATCAGCGCACCCAACAAGGTGAAGCCGGTATAGCTGAGCGTGGTGATGATCAGCGCGGTGGGCATGATAACCCCCATTTGCTGCCAGATCGGCACGTCAGGTTGCACGAATTGCGAAAAGGCCGCGAGGTATCCGGCCACGCTTTTGGGATTGATCGTCGCCACTGCCAGCGCGTGAAAATAGACATGCCGAGCAGGTCGTTCAGAGGCCGGCGCTGGTTTCGTAGCGTTCATCCAGCCTCGGATGCCGACCCAAATCAGGAAAGCGGCCCCCACAAGTTTGGCCGCGAAGAACCCGGTCGGTGACGCGGCGATCAGTGCGGTGATGCCCAGCGCCGACAGGATCAGAAACGCGCTTGCTTGCGTCAGGATTGCCAGAACACCCAACATCGCCTTTGGGAAGGGCAAACTCATCCCGTTCGAGATACAATTAACCGCATTCGGACCCGGCGTGGTCACGAACACCACCCAAAACAGCGCGAATATGGTCCAGGCTTCAAAGCTCATCAATACACCGGCGGAGCAATGACCCAGATTGCCACTGCGTGCTCATCATAGGGGTTGGACCATTGGTAAGTTTCGTGTTTGATCCGAAAGCTGTCACCCGGGCCAACGGTAAATACGCGCGACCCGATGGTCAGATCCAACCGGCCCGAAATCATGTAGCCCACTTCCTGCGTCGGGCGATTAGCGGGCGTCTGCATCTTCGAATTGGGCTCGAACGTGGAATGCACCATTTCGAAATCATCGGTCAGATCAGGCGAAAGCAGTTCTTCGATCAACCCTTCTTCCCCCGACCCCATGGGCCGGCGCGTTCCCGCACGAACAACATATCCCTTCTCATCAACCGGAACCGCCGCATGAGCAAACAGCATCGACATAGGTACACCAAGGCATTCTGCGATCTGTCGCAGATCCGAGATGGAAGGGTCGGACATGTCCCGTTCAACCTGGCTGAGCCAACCGACCGAGCGCTCCAGCCGTGTCGCGATCTCGGTCAGGGTTAACCCACGCGCCTTGCGCAAGGCACGCAAGTCAGCACCCAATGTCGCGCTTTGTGGGGCTTGGTTGTTCACACAGACACTCCGAATCTCGTGAAATTTTTTATCCTTTTTTCACGATGAGGCAATTTAGTGAAAAATCCAAGCCTTTTTTCATGCACCCCTCATTCCGGATCGATGCGCACTCGGGCTTGCATCGCAGGTAATCTGCCTTTGGAAACTAAACAGCCGACGGCTCTGTCGGTTTACCGGTTTGGCAGACATACATCTCGGTATCTGCCGGCGCATTTTCACAAAGCAACACAAAGCCTGATTTTTGAAGAACGCGGGTGGAAGCCGGGTTATCACGTCCTACCCCGGCAACAAGGCGTGTGACCGGGCCCGGTGTCAACGCAGCGATCAGCCCATCCAAAAGCTCTGAGGCATAGCCATTGCCCCAGGCGTTTTCTGCGATCAGATAGCCGAGATGAATATTTGGGACTGCATTGAGACTTAACTCAGTAGCCAGAATCGTAAGTCCGATCAGATGACCATCTTGTCTTTGCCGCACCACCAGAACATCACTTTCAACGCAACGGGCGTCGATCCAGTGCGAAATGTCCCGATCCTGCAACTGCATGGATGGCGGCAAGCACTTCAAGACATTGGGTGTCAGCAATGTGCTGAGCTCGCTTTCGAGTTTCTGCCGCAGCAACGGGACCTGAAGTTCTTCCGTCCAATGATTGACCAAAAGGCGCGGTGTGGAGAACTGGTTTGGTGTCATGCCCGCTCCAACTCAAATTCGGCAGCTACACTGTATCAGATGCCGAGAAGAACCAAAACACAGCCACCATTGAACGAGTCTGAACCCATCCAAAAACTGCTACGCTGAAGCGAAGGTCTGTGACAGAATCGTCGACAGATTTTCCGCGTCATCGACCGAAAACGCATCCGGTTGATTGCTGTCGATGTCAAAAACCGCGATCACCTCACCCGCTGCGTTGCGAACGGGTAAAACCAACTCGGACCGAGTTGAAGAGGCGCACGCAATATGGCCGGGGAAGGCGTCGACATCCGGCACAAGCTGCACCTCACCTGTCCTTGCGGCGGCACCACAGACGCCCCGGTCAAATGGGATGACAAGGCAACCGTGCCCGCCTTGATAAGGGCCGATTTTCAACAAGCCAGGGTCAACGACCCGATAAAACCCTGTCCAGTCAAAGCGGTCATCGGAATGATGCACCTCGCACGCGACCGTGGCCATCAAAGCGACCAGATCCGTTTCGCCTTCAGTCAAGGCCGCGATTGTCTTGGTCAGGGTATCGTATTCGACTTTCATTGTTTCTTATCCATAGGGGCCGCGCGGGGGCCATGCCCCCGCACCCTCGAAGTATTTGGAAAAAGATGAAGGGTCAAACGCGTTCGATTGCTATCGCTGTGCCTTCGCCGCCGCCAATACAGATTGCCGCCACGCCGCGTTTGAGGTCCCGCTTCTCCAAAGCGTTCAGCAATGTGACCATGATGCGCGCGCCCGAGGCACCAATAGGATGACCCAACGCACAGGCCCCGCCATTCACATTCACTTTGTCGCGCGGCAGACCCATCTCATGCATGAACGCCATCGGCACAACCGCGAAGGCTTCGTTAACCTCCCACAAGTCAACGTCATCCTTGCTCCAACCGATGCGGGACAAAAGTTTCTGTGCGGCCGGAACCGGCGCAGTGGTAAAAAGCCCGGGCGCTTGCGCGTGACTTGCATGACCCAGAATACGTGCGCGCACCGCCAATCCTTGCGCTTCGGCTGCTTCGGCCGAGGCCAGGACAAGCGCTGCGGCGCCATCCGAAATCGAAGAGGAGTTGGCAGCCGTCACCGTGCCGTCCTTTCGAAACGCGGGTTTCAAGGTCGGGATTTTGTCAGGGCGGGCAGATTTCGGTTGCTCATCACAGTCCTGGACAATCTCGCCCTTACGCGTGCGAACTGTGACAGGCGCAATTTCCTGATCAAAGGCCCCGTTTTCCTGTGCGGTCAGGGCATTCGACAAAGATTGCAGTGCGTACTCATCCTGCGCTTCGCGTGTGAACTGATACGCTTCGGCACAGTCTTCGGCAAAGGTGCCCATCAGACGACCTTTGTCATAGGCATCTTCCAGCCCGTCCAGGAACATATGGTCGACCACCTGACCGTGGCCAATTCGGGCGCCACCGCGCATCTTGGGCAGCAGGTAAGGAGCATTTGTCATACTCTCCATACCGCCAGCAACCATTGTATCCGCATGGCCCAACGCGATCTGGTCAAAGGCGACCATCGCCGCTTTCATGCCTGAGCCGCACATCTTGTTTAACGTGGTCGCAGGAACTTCTTCGCCCAAACCAGCTGCAAATCCGGCCTGCCGCGCGGGGGCTTGGCCTTGCCCCGCAGGCAAAACACATCCCATCAGAACTTCGTCGACGGTCTGGGCCCCGGCCTGGCGCAACGCAGCCCGGATTGCGTCCCCCCCCAGGTCGGCGGCGGCAACGCCGTCGAACATGCCCTGAAAGCCACCCATCGGCGTTCTGGCGGCTCCTGTAATCACAACATCTTTCATCCGGGTTTTCCTCCTGCTTTCGGGTTCTTGAATACCGAATGGTAAGAATTGGCGTCTAGCGTATTTCTACGACTCATTTTTCAGTTTGGAGGGCGCCCGAGCCATGGGGCTGACCAGCACATCACACGGCCCAATACAGGTCATAACCGTGCATTCCGACCGGATCGATGCCGCGATGGCCATTCAGTTCAAGGAAGACATGCGCGCGGAAACCGAAAACGGCGCAGATCGGGTTGTGCTGAATTTGTCGGGGGTTGAGTTTATCGATTCCAGCGGTCTGGGCGCGATTGTGGCGTCGATGAAGCAACTGGGCAAAGACCGCAGGCTGGATCTGGCCGGACCGCAACCCGTGGTCCAGAAAGTCTTTCGCCTGACCCGGATGGACACCGTTTTCCGGCTGTTTGAAACACTGGACGACGCACTGTCGGACCCGGATGCGTGACCAAGGCAGGAGTGAATGGGCGTGAAGCCAATTTGTAACGAGACCTGCCTGGAACTAAGCTTCCCCGCAACAGACGCCGAAGCCAGCGCAGGTATCGCGCGGCTTAGCAGCGGTCTGGCAAACCATGGTTTGCCGCCTGATAAATCTGACGATGTGAAGATTGCATTGGCCGAAGCAATCAACAATGTGGTGGAACATGCTTACAAGGGCATTGCTCCGGCTAAGGTGCAGGTGACTTGTCGACTTGATCGGAATCGGCTGGACATCTTGATCTCGGATACCGGGCACCCGCTGCCTGGCCTACAAATGCCGGACGGAACGCCCGCGCCGCTGGGGAAAACAACGCAAGATTTGCCGGAAGGGGGGTTTGGCTGGTTCCTGATTCACCAACTCACCAGTGACATCCAATATGAGCGCCGAGATGGGTGTAATCGGCTTTCGCTGCGGTTTAATTTCGACAAAAACGCCTAATCAGGCCCAATTGGTCACAATAACGCCATTTTCGAAACATTGTCGCGCCGCAAACAACCGCCATACAGTGACTCGTAGCTCAGATAGCTTCCCTCGGCGCCAATTATCACAGCCCCCACCCAGTGAAAGGCGCCGAGGAACTTCTCCCCTGAAATTTCTGGACAATCCCCGATCAGTGAATAGCTTTCCCCTGTTCCAAGGAGAAAGAAACCATGCGGGATTTGCACAAACCAGGCCGGTCAGAAGTCTTTGCGACACAAGGGATGTGCGCAACCTCTCATCCGCTGGCGGCCAAAGTCGCAATCGACATTTTGGAACGGGGCGGCAACGCAATGGATGCAGCAATTGCCGGAGCGGTCCTTTTGGGAATTTGCGAACCGCAAATGACCGGACTGGGTGGCGATTGTTTTGTTCTGTTCAACCGCGCTGGAGAGAACCGGGTCCGCGCTCTGAACGGCTCGGGGCGGTCACCAGCCGGCTCGCAAGCACAGCCTTTGCGCGATCTTGGTCTGTCCTCTGTGCCACTGAACGGACCGGACGCCGTTACAATTCCGGGTGCCGTGGATGCGTTCTGCCATCTGGCAGAGGCCGAAGGCCGTTTGGGGTTGGAGGCAATCCTGTCCCCCGCAATTCACTACGCGGAAGCCGGCATTCCGGTTGCGCCCCGCGTTGCGTTTGACTGGAAGATTGGAGCTGCAACGCTGCAAGGTGCCGCGCGCGACCATTACCTGATCGATGGGCAAGCACCTGATGTCGGTCAAGTTTTTCGCGCACCTGGTCAGGCTGAAGTGTTGCGGCGCATCGCGCGCGAAGGACGCGATGCGTTTTATTCGGGCGCAATTGCCGAAGACATGATCGCTGCCGTGTCAGCGCAGGGCGGTGTGCATTCCGCCGACGACTTTCAAAACACGCAATTTACAGAAACGCAGCCCATGCGAGGGGCCTATAACGGGATCGAACTGGTTGAGCATCCGCCAAACGGCCAAGGCGCAACTGCAATTTTGTTGCTCAATATTCTGAAACATTTGGATCTGGCCAACATGGACCCCTTTGGCGCTGAACGGGTCCATATCGAGGCTGAGGCCACCAAGTTGGCCTATGACGCGCGCAACCGGTTCATCGCGGACCCGGACCATGTGTCCAAAGCCGAGCGTTTCCTTGACCCGGACTTAGCCGCAAAACTTGCCGCGCTTATTGATCCGAAACGCGCCATGCCTTCGGCGGCTCAACTGACCGAGGCTGTTCACAAGGACACCGTGTATATAACCGTCGTAGATCGCGACCAGATGGCGGTTTCGCTGATCTATTCGATTTTCCACAGCTTTGGGTCGGGGATCGCCTCGGAAAAATACGGCATATTGCTTCAGAACCGTGGCGCAGGCTTCACGCTGGAGCCGGGGCACCCGAACGAACTGAGCGGTGGCAAGCGTCCGATGCACACGATCATTCCAGGGATGCTGACCGAGAATGGCCGCATTATGATGCCATTTGGCGTGATGGGCGGAGCCTACCAGCCAACAGGCCACGCTAGATTTGTTTCAAACCTCAGGGATTTCGGACTTGAACTGCAAGAGAGCATCAACGCCCCCCGTGCGTTTTTCGACGGATCGGTTCTGAAACTGGAACGCGGCTACCCTGAAGGGGTTGCGAAACAATTATCGGAAATCGGACACACTATCGAAAGACCGGAAACGCCGCTTGGGGGTGCGCAGTCGATCCGAATCCGCGAAGATGGTATTTTGGAGGGGGCCAGCGACCCACGCAAGGACGGTTGCGCGCTTGGCTACTGATAAACGCGCAACCACGATCGCGTGGTTGGAGAACCTCAGTTCAGTTGGAAATGCAGGGGGTATGCTCCGTCTTCGAACGGACCGAACATATTGGGGATATCAGGGTGCTCGACCGGCTCTCCGGAATAGTCCGCAACCAGATTTTGTTCTGAAACATAAGCAACATAGAAGGATTGGTCGTTCTCAGCCAGCAGGTGGTAAAACGGCTGTTCTTTCCGCGGACGACTGTCTTCGGGAATGGCCTGATACCATTCCTCGGTGTTCGAAAATTCTGGATCCACGTCAAAAATCACCCCTCGAAAAGGGTGTTTTTTGTGACGAACCACCTGGCCTAAGCCGTATTTTGCACGTGTCTTTAGCATTGTTTCAGCCCCCAAAGCATTTACTACCCGTTTCTGGCCCTAAAAGCCAATCATTGATGTGAAACTCAGGGAAACAGTCTGTGAACCTAATATTGACAGTGTTCGAAATTGCGGCGCCGGTCTTTCTGTTGGCGGGGATCGGTTTTGTCTGGGTCAAACTTGGATTCGAGTATCGTCTTCAGTTTGTTACCCGCTTTGCAATGACCCTGGCTGTCCCCAGCCTGATCTTCGTTGCCTTGATGCAGACCGAGATTCCGGGAGGCGATCTGACGCGCTTCACCGCTGCCACGATCGTCGCAAACATTATTCTGGCATTTGTGTTTTGGGGCGTCGTTCGTGTTCTGAAACTCGAACAGCGTACGTATCTTTCTCCGCTGATATTCGGGAATACCGGTAATCTGGGACTGCCGCTGTGTATTTTCGCGTTTGGCCAGGCCGGTCTAGGCTATGCCGTAATTTTTCTGTCGGTGACCGCTTTGTTTTCGTTTACTTACGGCATCTACCTTGTGGCGGGCAAAGGCGCCTTTGGTCAGGTCATCCGTCAGCCCATGGTTTGGGCAACGCTTTTGGGGGCCCTGTTTTTGTGGCAGGGCTGGGAAACTCCGCTTTTTTTGACCAACACTTTGGATTTGCTAGGGCAAATGGCTGTTCCGATGATGCTCGTGACCGTTGGAGTGGCTATCGCACGCCTGACCAGTCGCAGTTTGGGTCAGGCTGTATGGCTGTCGTTTCTCAAGCTGCTGGTATGTTTCATCCTCGGCTGGGGGGTCGCCGTTGTATTTGAGTTGGATGCAATTGCCTTCGGTGTGCTGGTTCTGCAGATGTGCACCCCTGTCGCGGTAACCTCTTATCTTCTGGCGGAACGCTTCGAAGCTGACGCGGATGCCGTCGCCGGGATGGTGATGGTGTCAACCGTACTTTCCGTTGCGGCACTGCCCGCTATCCTTGCTATCGTTCTGTAACGATTGTGATTTCAAAATCGCTCAATCTGCGCTAGAATGCCCAAAAAAAGGCATGAGGCACATGAGCAGAATTCTTATCGTACTCTTCGGGGTGCTGCTTCTGGCATCCTGTGGGGGCGGCTCCAAACAGCCGCCCAGCAAATTAAATGACGCGTGCAGCATTGCGCGCGAAAAACCCGACTATATCAGGGCTTTCAAGAACACGGAACGTAAATGGGGTGTTCCCGTACACGTTCAGATGGCCACGATCTATCAGGAAAGCCGCTATCGCCACGATGCGCGCACCCCACACAGATATGTGTTGGGTGTGATCCCGATGGGGCGTCAAAGCAGTGCCTATGGCTATGGTCAGGCGTTGGATGGCACTTGGGAACAGTACCAGCGTGAAACCGGAAAACGCCGCGCCAAGCGGGATCGGATTCGCGACGCGTCAGACTTTATCGGCTGGTATATGAACAAAAGCTACGAACGTAACGGCATTCACCCGGCCGATACGCGCAATCAATACCTGGCTTATCACGAAGGCCATACCGGTTTCGCACGCGGCAGTTACAACAGCAAATCCTGGCTGTTGAACGTTGCGAATGATGTAGACGCGCGTGCGCAGCTATATCAGGCGCAGTTGTCAAACTGCCGGTACTGACAAAGTTTGGCTCGGGTCAGCGATTGCCTGACCCGACCCTTTTACTGTTCGAGAACAAACCCTGATCTAGGCGTCCGCCTTCAGTCAGAGCACCCAGAAGAACAGTTGTCTGTCCCCCCGCATTGTCGTGAATGACCCATTTGCGCAGTTCGACCGGGTCGTTTGTGAACATCAGCTCAATCCGTCCTGCTTCTGGGTTCTTTGGGTCTTGCGCCGTGACTACAGTGGCGGTGCCGTCAAAACTGTGCCCCACGACCATATTGGCCTGCCCCAAGTTCACATTCCGCGCCAGTACTATGGAAAGGGGTGTCCGCTTCAGCGGGTATTGCTCGGGCGGTTGGTTAGATTTCGGGTCAAAGATCTGTACGCTGCCGGAACGCGCAAGCACGACCGCACTGTTGGGTGGATCGTATTCGAACCGCATCTTGCCCGGGCGCTGCATCCACAGCTTACCGGTGCTCAGCGATCCATCGTCGTTCACTTGCGTGAAGGTCGTCTCAACCGTTTTCAATCCATTAAGGTAATTCGAAATCTGCGACAGCGGCAGCTTATCCGCCGCCCATGCGGCAGGTGCGGCGAGTGTCAAAGCAAGGGCAAAAGCAATCTGTTTCATGCCGTACAGATAGGCCTTCTGCCCTTGTTATTAAATATCTTACTGTTCAGGGACTAGGATTTCGCGTTTACCGACATGATTTGCCGCAGAAACAACGCCTTCGTCCTCCATCTGCTCAACGAGCCGGGCAGCCTTGTTGTAGCCAATGGCAAGTTTCCGCTGGATATACGAGGTCGAGCATTTGCGATCCTTGATCACAATCGCCACTGCCTGATCGTACAGAGCATCCTCACCGTTCGTGTTGCCACCGGTATTCAGACCCAGAACGGCATCGATGTTTTCTGCCTTTTCCTCGGCCGGGCCATCGACCACGCCGCTCATGTAATCGGGCGGGCCAAACTGCTTCAGGTGGTTGACGATTTCCTCGACCTCCTCGTCAGACACAAAAGGACCGTGGCAGCGGGTGATCTTGGCGCCACCCGCCATGTACAGCATATCGCCCTGCCCCAGCAGTTGTTCGGCACCCATCTCGCCCAAGATCGTGCGGCTATCGACTTTCGATGTCACCTGGAACGAAATTCGCGTTGGGAAGTTTGCCTTGATCGTGCCGGTAATCACGTCAACCGACGGACGCTGCGTGGCCATGATAAGGTGAATGCCCGAGGCCCGCGCCATCTGCGCCAGACGCTGGATGCAGGCTTCGATTTCCTTGCCTGCGACCATCATCAGGTCGGCCATTTCGTCGACGATCACAACGATATAAGGCATCGCCTCGGGGGCGAATTCTTCGGTTTCAAAGGTCGGCTCGCCGGTCTCATCATCAAACCCGGTCTGCACCGTGCGGCTGAACATTTCGCCTTTGTCCAACGCGTCCTTCACACGGCCATTGTAGCCCGCGATGTTGCGGACGCCCATTTTGGACATCTTGCGATAGCGGTCTTCCATCTCACCCACGACCCATTTCAAGGCCACGACCGCCTTTTTCGGGTCGGTGACGACAGGGGACAGCAGATGCGGGATGCCATCATACACCGACAATTCCAGCATCTTCGGGTCGATCATGATCAGGCGGCATTCATCCGGCGACAGCTTGTACAGCAGCGACAGGATCATGGTGTTGATCGCCACCGACTTACCCGAGCCGGTCGTACCTGCGATCAGCAGGTGAGGCATCTTGGCCAGGTTGGCCACAACGGATTCACCACCGATGTCCTTGCCCAGCGCCAGCGGCAGTGCGTGGTTGCCGTCGCCAAAGTCACGGCTGGCGAGGATTTCGCGCAAAACCACCATCTCGCGGTTTTCGTTCGGCAGTTCAATGCCGATGACAGAACGGCCCGGCAAGGTCGAAACCCGTGCCGACAGCGCCGACATGGAACGCGCAATGTCATCGGCCAGACCAATCACACGGCTGGCCTTCAGGCCCGGTGCCGGTTCCAGTTCGTACATGGTGACAACGGGACCGGGGCGCACGCTGACGATCTCACCTTTGACGCCATAGTCATCCAGCACGTTCTCCAGCATCCGCGCGTTTTCTTCCAACGCCTCATCACTCAGATGATGGCGTTGAATGCTGGCTGGGTTTGACAACAATCCCAGCGGGGGCAGTTCAAAATCCGAGTGCTTTTCTTCAAAAGACAACGCAGGTTGTGCCTCGGCCTGTGCGCGGCGCGACGGCGGCGGTGCGCGGCGCACCGGTTGCGCGACCACGGGTTTGCGCGGCTCCGCCACTGGGATCTTCATCGCAGGGCGCGACTGCGGCACGGGTTCCGCCATATCCTCAACAAGCGGTTCATCGTCCAGTTCGGGGTCCGGTGCATAATGGCCTTGGATCGCTTCGGGCGCATACTCGACCGGGGCCGGATCATGCCACTCGGGTGCAGCACCTGCTGTCATCGGGGGTTCGGGCGGCAACCCGCTGGCGGTAACCGGTGGCTCGGCCGGCAATTCATCCGGCTGATGCGCATTCAGGATCAACGGGTCGGGCCGACGGCCTCGGCCTTTGGTCAAAGGCAGGTTCGGATCCGGCTCGGGCGTCATCTCACCTGTTGCTACTTTGCGATTGCGCACAGCAGCCGAGATTTTTGAGCGGATGCGATCTTCGCCGGGCATTTCGTCAAAGCCCGCAATCGGTTCGGGATCGACCAACTCGGGCTCAGGCATCGGTTCCGGGCGGCGGATCAACGACGGCATACGCGCCAGCAGGCCGGTTTTGGGCGCAGGTTCGGGCTCTTCTTCCAGTTCTTCAAAGACGGGATCGCCGAAGGCGATGTCATCATTCAAAACAGGTTCCACCCGCGCGGCGCGGTGCTCTTTCCATTGCGCCTGTCGATCCCGAGCCGCCTGTGCAGTAGCCGAGGCACCACGGCCCAGCAGATTCATCAGCAGGTCGTAGGCCATCACCAAACCCAAAAGGAACGCACGGAAGCCGCGTTTCACGTCGGCTTTGGTAAAGCCCAGAACAAAAATACCCAGCGCGATCATCCCGACCGCCATGGCCAGCGACATCAGCTTGACCAGAAAATGCGACGAGATCGGCAAAAGCGTCAGCAACGCGCCCATAACCGTGTCGCCGAACAGACCACCCAGACCATAGCTGTGCGTCGCGCGCCATTCGGCACCGGGAACAAGGGTCGCAGCGTAGACCGAAACAACGGCAATCCATATCGGGGCAAAAATCAACCGGGCAATGGCGCGGTCTTCACCGAAATGACCCGCAAAACGCATACCCCAGCCGATCAGAACAAGGGCAACACCCCAGCTTCCCCAGCCCACAATCATGAAAAGGGGCGCTGCGATCGATGCGCCTATACGCCCCATCCAGTTCTGCACCGGCGCGTCGGTCGACACCATCCAGTTCGGATCATCGGGCGTGTAGGACCAGATCATCGCCGCCGCAGCCAAACCCAGCAGGATCAGGGCGATGCCGATCAGTTCCTTGCTGCGCCGCTCCAAGGCGGCTTGCGTGGTGCTGTCCAACAATGGATCGCGATTGCGCGCGTTATATGATGCCATTTTGCCCTCGTACCTCACGAATAGATACAGTCGCGGAGTGTGATCAGACCACGCTGCAACTCTATTTTTGGGGCTACCAATGCAACCCGGATAAAGCCTTTGCCCGGGCTATTCCCCGGATCACCTTGTGAAAGATATGCGCCCGGCAGGACCCGAACCCCGGTGTCCTTCCAGACCTTCAATGCGGTGTCTTCGCCATTGTCGACCGGCAGCCACAAGAAGAACCCAGCCTCAGGCGACATGTATCCCTGCACGCCCGCGAAGACTTCATCCGCGATTGCGTATTTTTCCTGATAGAGCGCGCGGTTCTCGCGGACGTGTTCTTCATCTGCCCACACCTTTGCCGCGGCAGCCTGCAAGGGCAGCGGCAAAGGCGACCCGGCGTAGGTGCGCAATTGCTTGACCTGTTTGATCGTCTCCGGCCCGCCCGCGATCAGCCCCGACCGTAACCCGGCCAGGTTCGAACGTTTGGAAAGCGAGTTGAACAGTGTGATCCGTTCAGGATCAGCGCCCAATTCTTGCGCGACGGTCAAAACGCCCGTCGGGGCCTTGTCCCGGTAAATCTCAGAATAGCATTCGTCGGCAAAAATGCGGAAATCGTATTGCTCGGCCAAACGGATCAGTTCGCCCCAGTAGTCACGCGAAGCAACAGCCCCCTGCGGATTGGCAGGCGAACAGATATAGGCCACAGCGGTGCGATTCAGCACCTCCGCGGGCAGGCCGGCATAATCTGGCAGATGACCCGTTGCGTCGGTGGCGGGTACAAAATAGGGCTGCGCCCCGACCGAAAGCGAAGCGACCATGTAGACCTGATAAAACGGATTCGGGCACAGGACGATCGGTTGCTGGCCGTTCTTCTGTTCCGGACACAGCGCCATAGCGGCGTTGTAAAGCCCCTCACGGGTGCCGTTCAGCGCCATCACATTGGCATCCGGGTCCATCTGAACGCCATAGCGGCGATGAATCCAATCCGTGATCGCACCACGCAGGTCTTCTGAACCTTCGTTTGGCGGATAGCCCTGAAACCCAGAGGCGTTTTCCATGATGACATCCGTCACCCAGGCCGGAAAATCATGTGTGGGTGCGCCAATCGTCATGTGAACGACGTCACCGCCCGGCTGGTGATGATCCAACAGGGCGCGCAGACGCGAGAATGCATAAGCCGGTAGGTTCGAAAACCGCTCGGGGAAATCCATAGTACTGCCTCAATATCGGGGTCATTTACGCCCCGTTTTTTTGGCAGATTACAGCCCGGGCCCCTCTTCGTCCAGACAAAGAGGTTCCGAATCAGGGGATTGTGGCATTCAGGCCAGTACCGCTTCTGCTGCTGAGCCCAGCCGCAAAAGGGCCTCTTCCGAGCCGGGATAACCCAACATCATCAACCCGCAACTGGGGGTTCCGGTGGGTAGGCTCAGCGCTGCAAGACCCATCAGATTGCCAATCCGCGTGTTGCGTAGGGCCAGTAGATTCTCGGTCACGTAGTAGTCGTGGTCGCTCATCAACCGTTCCAGATTAGGCGGCAGAATCGGGGCCGTGGGGGCCAGAACCGCATCAAAACCGGCGGTTGCTGCGTCCCATGCGGTGCGGCAAGCCTTGAGCTTGGACCAGGCGGCCACATAGTCGGGGCCAGAGAATCCCATGCCAATACGGAACCGTTCAAGAATCTCAGGATACATCGCTTCGGGATTGGCTTCGATCACATCGCGCCACAGCCCATAGGCCTCGGTCGTGTAAACGATGCTGGTCAGGGTCATGGCCTCGTTCAGCGCAGGCACCTCTAAAGGCACGATTTCAGCCCCCGCATCCGCAAGTTTTGCAAGGGCATCCTCATATGCCTTACCCGGTGTGTCACGCAGATCGTCCTTGGCGATGTTCTGCAAATCGGCAAAGCGCCGGCCTTTCAGCGACGCACCGCGCAGATCGGCTGGCGTTCCACCCTCAAGCAGAGCCAGCATATGCGCTGCGTCCGCGACTGACCGCGCCAGAGGCCCGACCGTATCAAACCGCAAGCAGAGCGGCACCACACCTTCCAGGCTCAGCCGCCCGACAGTGGTTTTCAATCCCACAAGGTCATTCCACGCCGCCGGAATACGCACCGACCCGCCCGTGTCCGATCCAATTCCACAAGCCGCCAAACCCCACGCAACCGAAGCCGCAGCCCCTGAAGACGACCCACCGGGGACAGCGGCTTCATCATGAACGCAAGGCGGCGTTTCGGTAATCGGGTTAAGACCCAGACCAGAGAATGCCAGCTCACTCATATGCGTTTTGCCTAGACAGACGGTGCCCATCTGAGTCGCATTGCGCAACACCAGCGCATCCGCATCCGGCACACGATCTTTTAGCAGCGCCGAACCCGCCTCGGTCACAGTGCCCGCTGTGTCGAATAGGTCTTTCCAACTGATCGGAACGCCGTCCAGCAAAGACCGACGCAGGCCCAGTTTGGCGCGTTGCTGGGCTGCTTCAGCCTCGGACCGGGCGCGGTCGTGGGTGACGCGGGCATAGATGCGGTCCCGATGCGGATGAGAGTCGATGGCTGACAGGTAGGTTTCCGTCAGCTCAACCGGGTCAATCTGACCCATCCCAATGCCACGGCCCAAATCACACGCGGTCATGGTCAACCAATCCTGCATCTCACCCCTCCTGATTTTTCGGCTTTGGGTGACGGTAGCGACAGGACTGCACATGGACAATCCCGAAAGGGCGCGCATATTGCAGGGCATGACACAGGCATCTGACATTCTGATTGTGGGCGGCGGGCTGAACGGCCCAGCCTTGGCGCTGGCACTGGCACAAACCGGGCACTCGGTCACGGTGATTGATGCGCTGGCGGAAAAGGTTCGCAAGAATGCGGCATTTGACGGTCGTGCCTATGCGCTGGCCCTGGCGTCGCAACGGCTGCTGGATGCGATCGGCGTATGGGATCGCGTTGCTGAACACGCTCAGCCAATGCTGGAAATCAAGGTCACAGATGGCCATGCCGGAACAGGGCCATCGCCGTTTTTCATGCATTTTGATCATGCCGAGATCGAAGAAGGCCCGATGGGGTATATGGTCGAAGACCGCCATCTGCGCCGCGCTTTTCTGGACGCAATGGCAGAGGCGCCGCGCATCTCCCAGATAAGCGGTAAGACAGTTGTATCCCAACAAGCCGACGCCACCGAAGTGACCTTAACGTTGGACGACGGCACAACCGTGGGCGGCGGCCTGCTGGTTGGGTGCGACGGCCGCCGCAGTGACACCGCGTCACGGGCGGGTATTAAACGCACCGGTTGGGATTATGGTCAGACCGCGCTGGTCTGTGCCATCGAACATGATCTGCCGCACAATGGCATTGCCCATCAGTTCTTCATGCCCCCCGGTCCGCTTGCGATTCTGCCGCTGACCGGAAACCGCAGCTCTATCGTCTGGAGTGAGCGTACCGAGGCTGCAGCACGGATCAACGCCATGTCTGAAGAAGATTATCTGCAAGTGCTACGCCCAAGGTTCGGCGATTTCCTGGGTGATATCCGTCTGGCAGGCGACCGTTTCACATACCCGCTGAACCTGACCATCGCCAATTCCTTCATCAGTGACCGCATGGCACTGGTCGGCGATGCCGCGCACGGGATGCACCCAATTGCAGGCCAAGGGCTAAATGCCGGCCTGCGCGACGTCGGCGCATTGGCCGAGGTTCTGACACTGGCCGGGCGGCGCGGCGAGGATATCGGCTCGGTCATAGTGTTGGAGCGCTATCAGGAATGGCGCCGCTTTGACACCGCCTCGCTTGCGATGGCGACGGATGTCTTCAACAAGCTGTTTTCCAACGATAACCCCCTGCTGCGCCTCGGGCGGGATATTGGAATGGGAATTGTCGGGTCATTGCCCGGATTGCGCCGTGGCTTCGTTCGTGAGGCCGCAGGATTGACCGGAGATCTGCCCAAGCTGTTGCAAGGGCGAGCTATCTAGTCGAGCTGCCGCGCCTCATCGATCAACATGACCGGGATCCCGTTGCGGATGGGAAAGGCCAACCCGGCAGCTTTGGACACCAGCTCTTGTTTTTCTGCGTCATAACGCAACGTTGTGTGTGTCTGCGGGCAGATCAGCGCTTCGAGCATACGGCGGTCGAAAGCGTGGTCAGTGTCAGTCATTGCAGTTTTTCCTCGTTTGATCCGCCGCGCATGGCGAATTCAATCAGCGTCACCAGCGTCTCGCGCCGGGTGCGCAGGCAGGGGGCCTCCAAAAGAGCTTGTTTTTCTTCGGGATCGAAATCCAAAAGCATAGACAATGAGTTCACAAGCAACTCATCTTCAGCGTCTTTCATTGACTCCCAATCGGTCGACAATTGCCGGGACAAAAAGAAACGTTCCAGAAGGGTCAGGAATTTCGG
Source organism: Ruegeria sp. HKCCD7303 (assembly GCF_013111185.1). Classification (GTDB taxonomy): domain Bacteria; phylum Pseudomonadota; class Alphaproteobacteria; order Rhodobacterales; family Rhodobacteraceae; genus Ruegeria. The sequence continues at coordinate 106,120 of NZ_WVRE01000005.1, forward strand.
GCGATTGAACCCGTCGTCTTTCTCGGCCTTACCAAGATCGCGATCAAATCCATCCCACGAGACAGCACACCGGCGATAGGGTGTGAACGCGTCCAACTCTGACACAATTCGGAAGCGGGACACTCCGGTCAGCGTGATCAGATACCGGCCGTCTTCTGTTTCGGAAAACTGCGTCACCCGCCCCGCACAGCCAATACGGTGCAGCTTGTTCTCGTCGCTGACCGATGGGTTCGGCTGAACCATCGCGATCAGCCTTTCCTTGGTTTTCAGCGCATCGTCCAGCATCTGTAGATAGCGCGGCTCGAAGATGTGCAGAGGCAAAGGCGACCGGGGCAATAGCAGTGCCCCGGGCAATGGAAAAACGGATACCGTATCCGGCAAGTCGGCGGGATGAATCATGTACCCAATTCTAGCTCTGATCGGGGATTAGGCAAATATCATCGAGCTGAGTTTGCGGCGACCGTTCAGAACAATCGGATCATTGGGCTTGAGTGCATCAAAGATAGTAAAAAGCTGGGTTTTGGCCGCGCCGTCATTCCATTCGCGATCCCGGCGGAACAGCTCCAACAGTTGCGCCACAGCCTCTTCCACATCGCCGTTCGCATGCAGGGCCTGGGCCAGATCGAACCGGGCTTGGTGGTTGCCTGGATCAGCCTCAACAGCAGCCGTCAACTCGGCGACGGGGCCTGCATCCGCGGCCTGTTTGGCCAGCGCAAGTTGTGCATGTGCAGCCTCCAGCTCGGCGGATGTCGAAATCTCAGCTGGGGCGCCATTCAGAATCGCCTCGGCCTGTTCCAGATCGCCGGTTGCGATATGTGCCCGCACCAAACCGCCATAGGCTGCTGCGTGGTTCGGGTCTTCACCCAGAATGGCCGCAAAAGTTTGCGCCGCGTCCGCAGCCGCGCCTTCGGTCAGCATTTCCTCGGCGGCTTGCACTGCATCATCCAACTGGCCGCCCGGGCTTTCACCGCCAGCCGCTTCGATCACACGGTCGACAAACGCCTTGATCTCGGACCCTGGCAGCGCGCCCTGAAACCCATCGACCGGTTGGCCCTTGAAAAAGGCATAGACGGTTGGGATCGACTGAATCCGCATTTGCGAGGCGATCATCTGCGCCTCATCCACGTTGATCTTGACCATCTTCACCGCGCCTTTCGCGGCGGTAACAGCCTCTTCCAGCATCGGGCCCAACGTTTTGCACGGACCACACCAGGGTGCCCAGAAGTCAACAATTACTGGCGTTTCCTGCGAAGCTTCGACCACGTCGGCCATGAAAGTGGCCTCGCTCCCGTCTTTGATCAGATCGGTGGCGGGGGAATCTGCGCCGTTCAGAAGGTCCATGGCAATCACTCTTTCGTTCGAACTTGCGCCCTATATGCAATCGCTTGCCGCAGAAACCAAGGGCAGAGTTACATCTCAGACGTCAAAGGTCGCAAAGACCGGAGCATGATCGCTGGGCTTTTCCCACCCGCGCGCGTCCCGCAGGATGCGGCTGGAATGGCCCGCGTTGGAAATATCCGGCGTGGCCCAGACATGATCCAGCCGCCGCCCTTTATCGGCTGCGTCCCAATCGCGCGCCCGATAAGACCACCAGCTGTACAGCTGACCCTCAGGTATATCCTGCCGCGTAATGTCGACCCAACCACCTGCGTCCTGTGTTTCGGCCAGGTGCTCAACCTCGATCGGTGTGTGCGAGACAACCTTGAGCAGTTGTTTATGCGACCAGACATCGTCTTCACGCGGTGCGATGTTCAGATCGCCGACCAGTATGGATTTCTCGGGCTTCTCCGCATGGAACCAGTCGCGCATTTCGGTGAGGTAGTCGAGCTTCTGGCCGAATTTCTCATTCACCTCCCGATCCGGCACGTCACCACCTGCCGGGACATAGAAGTTGTGGATGGTGACACCATTCTCCAACCGCCCGGCAATATGGCGGGCGTGGCCAAGACCGGCGAAGTCCTTGTCGCCCACCTCTTCCATCGGCAGGCGCGACAGGATCGCGACGCCGTTATAGCCCTTCTGACCGCGTGCAACCATGTGGGTATAGCCCAGCTCGGCAAACCCTTCGGTCGGGATCTTTTCGACAGGTGATTTACACTCCTGCAGGCACAAAACATCCGGCGCTTCTTCCTGCAACAATTTCAATACGATAGGCTCGCGAAGGCGGACCGAGTTGATGTTCCAGGTGGCAAGGGTGAAGGGCATGGGGGATTCCTTTGTCGCGGTTGGACGGAGGTTAGCGTGGTGTGGGATGGGGTGCCATGGGAAAAGGCCCCAAAAAGCCAGGTCAATGAGCGACCGCTATGCGGACGAAGCCGCCGTTCAATCAAAGGTCGGGTTTATGAAGTCCGGAAGCGATGCGCGCGCGCTCGTAAAGAAGTGAAAGAAGTGCTCCTAAAAGGTTGACCCAGGTCATCGGAACTAGAACGACAAGGCCATGACCCTTCGTGAAACCTGGATTGCGTCGCTTAAAGAACTGCACGTCTGATGGATCAAGCTGTTCATTGAGACGTTTTTCTTGCGGTGTTTCGATAGTGACCCAGCCGACGTCGCGCACAAACGGGTCTTCTGGACGAACTGCCGGATCAGAGAAACTTTCTATGAGCTGGCGCGCGATTTCCTGAATATCAGCGGGCTGTTTAATGTCCGGGTGCGGGAAAATTCGCCGAAAATACTTGCAGAACAGGTGATAGCTCGACGTGTGAACGAGCGTGCCGAGATAGTACACCGGGGTGAATGGATGGCTGAGCTTTTCAGTTAAAGCACGTACGATCCCGAAGCCGTAGGTTGCGCCGCGCCCGCGAAACCCAGGTTCCAACCCAGCCTCTGCCCGCAGTACTATGGCGCCGCGCCCATGCACTTGGCGTCGATAACGGTGAACTGCACAATAACCAATAACACGTTGGTCTGCCGCGCAGTAAAGCTGGATGGATGTTGTTTCTGCCGGTGGTTCTATCACGTGCTGATGAAACTCTTCGGCGGAAACACCCGCAAAGATCTTTTGATGTACTGAATACAGTTTGTGCGACAGTGTTCGCCGCTCACTGGCCGACAGTTGTGTCGGCACAACAATCCTGCTTCGGACAATCTTAGATACTTTTCCGGTATGGCGTTCCATTTCCATTGCGATCGATTGTAACGTGAGGGTTTGGAGATGTCTCTGCTGGGCTCAAAGCAGCCATCTTGCCAACCACCCCACAAAAAAAGCCGGGCCATTCGGCCCGGCAGTCCAACAGGGAGGTGCATGTCATGACCCGGACATGCGCGGGTTGGGAGTAACCTAATTATGACTTCACAGTATCACTTTGATCCACATCAATCCATAACGAGTTAAGACACCAGCCGATATCCACCGGATTCTGTGACCAAAAGGCGCGCATTGGACGGATCGGGCTCGATTTTCTGACGCAGACGGTAGATGTGGGTTTCCAGCGTGTGGGTTGTCACACCGGCGTTATAACCCCAGACCTCGTGCAGCAGAACATCTCGCGCCACGACGCCGTCGGTCGAGCGGTACAGGAACTTGAGAATGTTCGTTTCCTTCTCGGTCAGGCGAATTTTACGGTCATCTTCGGTGATCAACATCTTCATCGCCGGTTTGAACGTATAGGGGCCAAGCACAAAGACGGCATCTTCCGACTGCTCATGCTGGCGCAGCTGGGCACGGATGCGGGCCAGAAGTACGGGGAATTTGAAAGGTTTGGAGACATAGTCGTTCGCGCCAGCATCAAGACCCAGAATGGTATCAGCGTCGCTGTCATGGCCGGTCAGCATCAGGATGGGGCTTTTGACGCCTTGCTTGCGCATCAGGCGGCACAGCTCGCGCCCGTCCGTGTCGGGCAGGCCAACATCCAGAATGACCAAGTCATAGATCGCCTCACGCGCACGTTCCATCGCCGAGGCTCCGTCAGAGGCTTCGAACACATCGAAATCCTCGGTCATTACAAGTTGCTCGCTGAGAGCCTCGCGCAGATCCTCGTCATCGTCCACCAACAGGATTTTTTTGAGTTGTGCCATTTCCCGGTCCTCCAAACGCTTTTCCATCACTTGCGCGCGAAAGATGCAATCAACAAGATTTGCTGCAACGGTCTCACGCCTTCGTGTCAGAGTTCGCAGAAATGTTTCACATTTCGTTCCGAAAGAGCTAGGAGAAGGGTTGAACGTAATAGGGTAACCTAGATGAGTCTCGCCCCCGATATCACTGAGTTGCTGGCCCGAGCCCGGGCTGACTTGCGCATGGGTGTTCCCGTGGCACTGACCGACGACAGCGGTTATAGCGTGCTTGCAGTGTCGGCAGAGACGCTGAGCCCGCAGCGCCTGGCTGACCTGAAGGCATTAGGGACACCGGTTGTGGCGATAACCGGGCGTAGGGCCGAAACGCTCAAAGCGCGGGCCTATGACGGGGATTTAGCACGTGTTGTGGTGCCCGCAGATGCGGATATCACCTGGGTTCAGGCAGTGGCTGACCCTTCGGACGACCTGAGTGCGCCGATGAAAGGCCCGCTGATGACCGAGCGGCAGGGCAATGCCAATCTGCATCGTATCGCAATCGCGCTGGCAAAGTCCGCGCGGATTCTTCCAGCGGCGGTCGTTGTTTCGATAGAAGAAGGTCGTTCGTTTGCTGCCACGCATGGCCTGACCTGCATTGATCACACGCGCGCCGCACCGCATCTGGCAGATCGTAGCGCATTGCACGAAGTGGTTGCCGCCCGATTGCCGATGGAAGTGTCAGAGGCCGGTCGCCTGCACGTTTTCCGGCCAGAAGATGGTGGCGAAGAACACTATGCCGTCGAAATTGGCCGCCCGGATCGGGACAAGCCGGTATTGGCCCGATTGCATTCTGCCTGCTTTACAGGCGACCTGATGGGCAGTCTGAAATGCGACTGCGGGCCGCAGTTGCGCGGAGCATTGGCACAGATGGGATCTGAAGGCGCTGGTGTCTTGCTGTATCTCAATCAGGAAGGTCGCGGCATCGGATTGGCCAACAAGATGCGGGCCTATTTCCTGCAGGATCAGGGGTTTGACACGGTCGAAGCAAACCACAGGCTGGGTTTTGAAGATGATGAACGCGATTTCCGGCTGGGCTCGGACATTTTGAAATCACTGGGCTTCAACTCGGTCAGGTTGTTGACCAACAACCCGGCCAAGATCGCAATGATGGAGCGGACAGGGATTGCCGTGACCGAACGCGTGCCCCTGAAAGTGGGTGAAACAGCGCATAACCGGGGCTATCTGGCGACAAAGGCTGCGAAGTCGGGGCATCTGCTTTGACCCCCAGTGACCTTGTGCTGACACCGCGCGGTATTCGGTTTCTGGGCAGAACCTTCCCTTGTTCCATTGGAAAAGGCGGTTTGAGCAAATCAAAGCGAGAAGGTGATGGTGCGACACCCACTGGGGCGCATCGGATTATCGGAATGCTTTACCGCGCAGACCGGATTGCACGACCGAATTACTGGGCGCGACCGATTGGCCCGCAGGATTTATGGTCGGATGACGTATCTGACAGCAACTACAACCACATGGTTGCTGCGCCATACGCCTTTAGTCACGAAAAACTTCGTCGATCCGACCCGCTTTATGATCTGGTTCTTTTGACAGACTGGAACTGGCCCAACGCCGTCCCCGGCGATGGATCAGCAATCTTCTTACACCAATGGCGCAGGCCGGGCTATCCAACCGAAGGATGCGTGGCTTTTCGTCGGGACCATTTGCACTGGATCGCGGGGCGCATTGCCTTGGGAACCCGCCTGATTATTCCTGAGGTTTAACGCGTTCGCCAAAAATGGCCGAGCCAACGCGGACATGGGTTGCACCCAAAGCGATAGCTTGCTCGAAATCGCCACTCATCCCCATCGACAATCCCTCCAGACCGTTGCGCGCGGCGATTTTGGCTAAAAGAGCGAAATGCAGCGTCGGCTCTTCGTCTACGGGAGGGATACACATTAATCCGCGAACCGGCAAATCCAAGGCCGTGCACTCGGCGATAAACCCGTCAGCATCCGCGGGAAGTATACCGGCCTTTTGTTGCTCCTCACCCGTGTTGACCTGAATGAACATATCCGGGCATGACCCCATCTCTTGCGCCAATCGCGCCAGCGTCTTGGCCAGTTTGGGGCGATCTAAAGAGTGGATCGCGTTGCACAGCTCCATCGCCTGCCGAGCTTTGTTGGTCTGCAACGGGCCAATGAGGTGCAGATCGACCCCATCGAACTGTTCTTTGAAGGCCGGCCATTTCCCGGCGGCTTCCTGCACCCGATTTTCGCCGAAACACCTGTGCCCCTGCTCCAGGACCGCCTGTACACGTTCATTCGGCTGAACTTTCGACACGGCGATGAGTTTAACAGAGCCTGTCGGACGCCCCGACCTGTCCTCGGCTTTGGCGATACGAGCGGTGATATCTTGCAGCGACATGGGATCCTCAATCTGTCTTTGGCGCAGAAAAACACCAAGTCGGCACAAAAGAAAAGGGCGAGTCCGAAGACCCGCCCTTAAACCTTACGGTTCAGATCAGCTTAGAAGTTGAACTGAGCACCGAAGTCAGCAACGATGGTCGAGTCTGCGCAGATGTCGCAGTCGTTCACACCGATACCACCGCGCAGCGATGCACCGCCACCCAGGTCGTAGATCGCACCGATTGCAACCTGCTGCAGGTCGGCATCAGCGTTACCGTCACCGTAGGTGAACAGCAGGGTGGTTGCAGCGCCCAGGTTGTAGGCTGCCGACAGACCCCATGCGGTGCCGTCAGTTGCTGCGATCTCGGTTGCGTCGTCTGCAACGAACAGAGTACCCGAGAAGTCACCGAATTCTGCACCCAGGGTCAGAACGGTCAGGCTCGGATCGCTAACACCGGAAACACCAGCGTCGGTCTGACCATAGGCCACAGCGGCGGTGATGTTGTTGAAGGTGTAGGTCGCGCTGATGTCCCAGCGGTCAGCATCGGTGGCAACACCGTTGATACCAATGGTCGCCTGATCGTACGACGCGCCAAAGGCGAAGTCACCAACAGCGTACTGGAAGAACACGGCGTTCGAACCCGAACCGGTCGACGAGTAACCCAGGAAGCTGTAGTTAACACCCGAATACTGGCCTGCGAACAGTTCCAGACCAACTTCGTTGCCGTAGTAGTTTGCCAAGTTGTCGAAGGCACCTGCAACGTTGCCAGCGTCAACACGCAGACCGCCGTAGATGACCGAGAAGCGCGCGCCGTTCAGGCCGGCCGAGTTTGCTTCACCGGTGCTGCTGTCCTCGTCAGCTTGCAGACGAACACGACCTTCGAAGCGAACGCCACCGTCGGTTTCAACGATACCGTCGATGTTCAGACGGAAACGCGAAACCAGGATTGCGTCGTCGGTGTCAACAACTGCGGTGTTGATGGTGGTGATCACGCCACCCGAAGTGGAGATGTTCGTAACGGCACCGACACGATCTTCAACGTAGCCAATACCAAAACGGCCGTAACCGCTGAAGTTAACTTCAGCTGCTGCAACGCCTGCGGTCGCGATCAGCGCCGTCGATGCGAAGAGAACTTTTTTCATCTTGTTTCCCTCGGTTTCAAAAAGAGTTATCTACTCGACACATGCCTCGGCATATGTCTCAGCACGGACACCGTTTCGCTCTTTTTGCCCCCTTTGCGCAAGCTTGGCATAAACGCTGCGGCGTCATTGGGGTCAGATTGGTGCAAGGATGCCACAGTCCGCTCACCCCCCAATACCGGCCACCCGCCAGGATTTCAGAAGAATAGGGTTGTTGCAGAGGGGGTCCTTGGCTAGGAGTATCCCCTGAATACCGTAGAACAAGTGAAACAGGACCGGTTTACAATGCGCCTGCCGACGATTTTGGGATTGATCATGCTGACCGCCGCTGTTTCGGCATGTGGACAGAATCAAAGCGCCTCGACGACCTATACGCCCAACCTCGCCGGCGGCAATTCAGATGAACGCGAGTTGAACGATCCTAACCGTTCGACAATTTGGGACATTTTCGACCGCAGCACAGCCGAGCAGGTGACCAATGTGAATCGCTACCTTTGGGCGGCTTCACTTGATGTGCTGAGTTTCCTGCCCGTGCAAGAAGTCGATCCGTTTACCGGTGTCATTGTAACGGGTTACGGCACACCGCCGGGTGGAGGGCGTTCATACCGGGCTACCGTTCACATCAGTGACCCTGCGCTGGCAGCCAGGTCGTTGTCCGTTGCTCTGCAAGCCAACGGCGGGGCACCTGTAAGCGCTGCAACGACCCGCGCTGTAGAGGACGCTATTCTGTCTCGTGCGCGTCAGCTACGCATTGCGGACAACAAGTTCTAGCAACCCGCCGAAAATCACACTAATACCACGCCGGGTTCCTACCCGGCGTTTTCATTCACGAAGGACCGCACAATGTCGCGCTATTCGGCCAACGAAATCGAAGCAAAATGGCAAGAGGCCTGGGACAAGGCCGGAATCTTCACCGCCAACCACAAGGCGGACAAGCCAAAGTATTATGTGCTTGAGATGTTCCCTTACCCGTCCGGCCGAATCCATATGGGACACGTGCGCAACTATACGATGGGTGACGTGATTGCGCGTCACAAGCTGGCGACAGGGCATAACGTACTGCACCCGATGGGATGGGACGCCTTCGGGATGCCTGCCGAAAACGCCGCGATGGCTATTGGTGGCCATCCGAAAGATTGGACTTATGGCAACATCGCCGACATGCGCGGGCAGATGAAGCCTTTGGGTCTGTCGATTGACTGGTCACGCGAATTCGCCACCTGTGATCCTGAATACTACGGCCAGCAGCAGGCTCTGTTCCTGGACATGCTCGAAGCCGGGCTGGTTTACCGCAAGAACGCGGTGGTGAACTGGGATCCGGTGGACATGACCGTTCTGGCGAACGAGCAGGTGGAAAACGGGCGCGGATGGCGTTCGGGCGCTTTGGTCGAGCGCCGCGAACTGACGCAATGGTTCTTCAAGATTTCCGACTATTCCGAAGAACTTCTGGACGCGTTGGACACGCTGGACAATTGGCCCGCCAAGGTGCGGCTGATGCAGGAAAACTGGATCGGCAAGTCGCGCGGCCTGCAATTTGGGTTCGAACGCACCGATGGTGGCGACCCAATCACGGTTTACACGACTCGCCCCGACACGCTGCTGGGCGCGTCCTTTGTTGGTATCTCGCCGGATCACCCGATTGCCAAGCAGCTCGAGGCCGAAAACCCCGAAGTTGCTGAATTTGTTGCCGAATGCCGCAAAGGCGGCACCACCGAAGAGGCCATCGAGACCGCCGAAAAGCTGGGCTATGACACCGGTATTCGCGTCAAGCACCCGTTGGACCCGAACTGGGAACTGCCGGTTTGGATCGCGAACTTCATCCTGATGGATTACGGCACGGGCGCGATCTTTGCCTGCCCGGCGCATGACCAGCGCGACCTTGATTTCTGCCGCAAATACGACCTGCCGGTGATCGATACGTTCTTTGCCCTGGACGATAACACGCCGGTCGACAAGATCGCGTTCGTTCCGCCGAAAACCGAAAAAGTCCGCTGGGTGAATCATTTCGCGGGCCTAACCGAGGCAACCGGCGACGAGGCCATCAATGCCACCGTCGATTTCGCCGAAAAGGCCGGTTGGGGCGAAGGCGTGACCAAATACCGCCTGCGTGACTGGGGCCTGAGCCGCCAGCGCTATTGGGGCTGCCCGATTCCTGTTGTGCACTGCGACAGCTGCGGTGTGGTGCCCGAGAAAAAAGAAAACCTGCCGGTCCGCCTGCCCGACGATGTCACTTTCGACAAACCGGGCAACCCGTTGGACCGCCACCCGACGTGGCGGGATTGCGCCTGCCCGAAATGTGGGGCTCCGGCCAAGCGTGAAACCGATACGATGGACACGTTTGTCGATTCGTCGTGGTATTTCGCCCGTTTCACCGCGCCCCGTTCTGAGACGCCAACCGATCTGGCCGAGGCCGAATACTGGATGAATGTCGACCAGTATATCGGCGGCATCGAACATGCGATTCTGCACCTGCTGTATTCCCGCTTCTTTGCCCGGGCAATGCAGATCACCGGCCACCTGCCGAAAAAAGCCATCGAGCCCTTCGATGCGCTGTTCACGCAAGGCATGGTGACGCATGAGATTTACCAGACCCGCGACGCCAATGGCCGCCCGGTCTATCACCTGCCCGAGGACGTTACCGACGGCAAACTGGCAGATGGCACTGAGGTCGAGATCATCCCCTCGGCCAAGATGTCGAAATCCAAGAAAAACGTGGTGGACCCGGTTAGCATCATCTCGGCCTTCGGAGCCGACACCGCGCGCTGGTTCGTACTGTCCGATTCGCCGCCCGAGCGGGACGTGGAATGGACTGCTTCGGGTGCAGAGGCTGCCTTTAAACACCTGAGCCGCGTACATCGCATCACCTCTGAAATCGTCGCGTCGGACGTTCCGGCCAATGGCGAAGACGAAACCCTGCTGCGCGAGATGCACAAGGCGATCCACGATGTCTCGGGCGGCGTCGAATCCTTTGGCTTCAACGCCTCGATTGCCAAACTGTATGCTTTCACCAACACGCTAGCCAAATCCAAGGCAGGCTCTGGGGCCAAACGCGAAGCCGCCAAAACGCTGGCACAGCTGATGTCGCCGATGACACCGCACCTGTCTGAAGAGCTTTGGAACATGTTGGGTGGTGAAGGTCTGGTTGCCACCGCAGCCTGGCCCGTCGCTGATGAGGCGATGCTGGTTGATGACACCGTTACCCTTCCCATCCAGATCAACGGCAAGCGTCGCGCGGAAATCAGCGTCTCCAAGGATCTGGCCAAGGACGAGGTTGAAAAAATCGCGCTCAGCACCGAAGCTGTGCAAAGGGCGCTGGATGGCAACGCGCCCAAGAAAGTGATCGTAGTTCCAGGTCGGATCGTGAATGTCGTTGTTTAACCGCAGAACCCTTTTGCTGATGCCGCTGGCCGCCTGTTTCCTTGGCGCGGCCTGTGGCTTCCAACCGGTCTACGCACCTGGGGGAACGGGTTCGCAACTCTACGGCAAGGTTGCTGTGTCCGAGCCGAACAATGTCGACAGCTATCTTCTGGTCCAGAATCTGGAACAGCAACTGGGCCGCAGCGCTGATGCGGTCAGCAAGTACAAATTGGACGTGCGGGTCACAACCGTGACGCGTAGGGCTGCGATTACCACGACGAATGAAACGCAACGGTACACGATTGACGGGCGGGCCCAGTATACGCTGCGGTCCAATGCAACCGGACAGATCGTAGCTTCGGGTACTGCGACCGACTTTGTGGCCTATTCCGCCGCGGGTTCGACCGTTTCCACCCTGGCTGATGAGCGCGACGCCAAAGACCGCCTGATGGTGATTCTATCGAGCCAGATCGTGAACCGATTGAATTCAAAACCGGATCTGGCCACATGAAGCTGAGCCCGCGCGAGGCTGATGGATATTTCTCCAAGCCGGACGCGGACAAGACCGGGTTGCTGATCTATGGCGCGGATGCGATGCGGGTCGCGCTCAAGCGTCAGCAGGTTCTGACAGCTTTGCTTGGCCCCGGTGCCGAAGAGGAAATGCGCCTGACACGCCTGCCCGGCAGCGATCTGCGCGGTGATCCCGCGTTGTTGCTGGATGCCATCAAGGCCGTTGGGTTCTTTCCCGGCCCCCGCGCGGTATTTGTCGAAGAGGCCACCGAAACCGCAGCACCTTCGATTCTGGCCGCGCTTGAAGATTGGGCCCCCGGAGACTCCCAGATCGTCGTTACGGCCGGGCAACTGAAACCCAGTTCGAAAATTCGCAAAGCGTTCGAAGCACACCCCGCAGCCTATGCGGTAGGCATCTATGACGACCCGCCATCCCGCGCCGAGGTGGAACGGATTCTGACCAAGTCAGGCCTGAAGAACATACCCCGCGATGTCATGTCTGCCATCAGCGAGCTGGCAGTCAGCCTCAGCCCCGGCGATTTCGCCCAAACCGTTGAGAAACTGTCGCTTTACAAGCGTGGGGACAGTTCAGAACTGACCATCGAAGACGTCGAAGCATGCGCCCCACGCTCGACCGAAGCCGCATTGGACGATGTTCTTAATGTGGTAGCCGAAGGCCGCGCGGGCGAGATCGGACCATTGATCCGGCGCTTGCAGGCGCAAGGGACTAATGGTGTGACATTGTGCATTGGGGCGACCCGGCATTTTCGAACGCTTTATGCCTGCGCCTCGGATCCGGGCGGCGCGGCACAGGGTATCGGCAAGCTGCGCCCGCCGGTTTATGGCAAGCGGCGGGACCGTATTCTGCGACAGGCGCAGGGATGGGGCGCACCGAAGCTGGAAACTGCGCTGACGGTTCTGACCGACACGGATTTATCGCTTAGGTCTGCAGGTCAAACGGCACCCGCTATGGCCTTGGTGGAACGCGCCATGATCCGCCTTGCGATGCTGGCGCGATCACGTTGAACTACCGGGTCTTTTCCAGCCAATCTGCGGCTGCCAGACCAGCCCACCGTCCGGTAGCCAGACAGGCTGTCAGCAAATAACCCCCTGTCGGGGCCTCCCAATCCAACATCTCTCCGGCACAGAACACACCCGGCAACGCGGTCAGCATCAGGCCGCCATCCAACGACGCGCTTTTAACGCCCCCTGCCGTCGAGATTGCTTCATCCATCGGGCGCAGACCGGCGTAGAGGATGGGCAGTTTCTTTAACACTGCAAACTGATCTGGTTGAGCTGTGCCGCTGCGTTTCATCATCTCATGGAAAATTGCGGCTTTTTGAGGCGACAGGTTCAGTGACTTTCTAAACCACTGAGACAGAGTAACTTTCGACCGTTTCGCGGCATAGCGCGCCTGCAGGGTTTTGTGATCCAGATCGGGCACCAAATCCACAAACAACGACTGCCCGACACGCAAGGCTGGGGTGAGCGAATACAGCCCGCTGCCCTCCAGCCCCTTTGCAGAAATTGCGGCTTCGCCTCGACTTTCAGAATCGCCTGCCATCCAGCGGACCGATTTCAACGCGGCCCCAAAGTGTGGTCGCATATGATCGCTCCAATCTACGGAAAGAGCAGAATTTGCTGGCTCGAATGGAGCCAGAGCCACACCTCTACTTGCAAGAGCTTCTGTCCACTGACCGTCCGAGCCAAGGCGCGCCCAACTTGCCCCACCCAGCGCCAGTACGGTGACATCAGTCGAAACGCTGCGCACCCCGTCGGGGGTGTCGAACTTCAGCGCCTCACCCTCCCAGCCTGTCCAGCGCCAGCGGGTATTGACCTCTACCCTTGCGTTTCCTAACCGGGCCAGCCAGGCGCGCAATAGGGGGGAGGCTTTCATAACCTCGGGAAAAACCCGGCCTGTTGAGCCTGTAAACAACGGCTGACCCAGATCGCGCGCCCAGTGTTGAACCGCATCGGAATCGAAAGCGGAAACCATTGGAGTCAACCAATCCGCAGCCTCGCCGTATGCGCGGATCAAGGTATCGAACGGCTCTTCCTTGGTCAGGTTCAGTCCAGATTTTCCAGCCATCAGGAACTTACGCGCGACTGACGGTTTAGCCTCGGCCACCAGCACGGAATGCCCTGCAGCGGCCAGTTGTTCGGCGGCCATCAACCCGGCGGGGCCTGCTCCGATTACCACTGCCTGCGCCATTCACATCCTCTTGCCTTCGCCACTTTCAGGCGCAAGTTTCTAACCATTATGACGAACAGCGATCCGATCTGCCCGCTTTGCGACCGCCCGATCCCCGACGGAGGCGGCAGCCTGCATCATCTGATCCCAAAACTCAAAGGAGGCAAGGGCGGGCCAACCGTTCTTTTGCATCAGATCTGCCATAAGGAGGTCCATGCCACACTGACCGAGGCCGAACTGGCGCGCAATTACAACACGGTCGAAGCCCTGCGCGCGCATCCAAGGCTTGAAAAGTTCCTGAACTGGGTTCGCAAACGCCCACCCGGCTTTCGGTCAAAGGTTCCAGGCAAACGGCGCGGACGGTGATCAACCCGGCAGGATCGGATCACCAAAGGCGTCGTTCAGAGGTTCAGGCACGCCTTCGATTTCAATGCCCTGATAATCTGGTACAGGCGCGAACTGAGCCCCCGCAACGTGCTGAAATTCCAGCGTTGTATAGGGCCGTTTCCAAAGCCATTCCCGGTTTTCAACCGACCACAGATCGGGATTTGGAGGCGTTTCCTGCGTGAAGGCATAGAAATGCAGATCAAAGCCGTAAGGAGCAACCTCTTGCATGGACAACAATGACATACCTTGCCCGCGCCAAAACGTGTCTTCAGCTGCGATATCCCCGGTCCGCAACGTGATCTGACCGATCCGCGCCTGCGCGAACGGCGCATCGGGATCAGCGGCGTACGGAGGCCGGTTGCCTTCGAAATCCTGTTGCAACAGCTCGATGACAAATCCTTCGGGGTCGGTCAGATGACACATGTAGCCGATATCCAGGAACTGGTTCGGATCGCTTACCGGGACATCCCGCGCGCGCAGATGGGTCGCCGCAAGATCAACATCCGGTACGGTTATGCCGATCTTCCAATAACGCTGGCCTCGGTCATGGGTGTATCCACCGCCGCCGGGCAGCAACAGAAGAACTGCATCCTCGCCCGCATAACCTACACGAACGTTAGCCCCTTCTTCCCTGACAAACATACCCAAAATGTCGCGATAAAAGGCCGCCAAATTGAGCGGATCAGCGACCCGCAGGCGCAGGGCCGACAGCCTCATGAACACAACCTTGCGATTCCGGCGGCAATCTTCGGGTCGGCGTTGACGCTATCGGCCACCAGATCGCGCGCGGTCTGCATCAGGTGATCAAGTTCGACAATCCGGTCCACCAAACCAAAATCATATGCCTCTTGTGCGCTGATTTTCTGGCCCGCCATCAGAATAAGCTTGGTACGTGCCGGTCCTACCAAAGCCGCCAACCGCTTGGGGTCGGAAGGTTGCGGCAGAAACCCCAGCTTCATCACCGGATAGAAGAACTTGGCCGAGGGCACCGCGATACGCAAATCGCAGGCCAAGGCCATACCGTTGGCCCCGCCAGCCAGAGTTCCGTTCAGTGCAGCAACAGTCAGGCAGGGCAGTGCAGCAATGGCGCCAGACAGACGTTCCCAGACATCCGACGTGGCCAGACCGGCGCGCGCTTCGTCAAGATCGGCACCGGCACTGAACACCTTGCCCGCCCCTGTCAGGATCAACGCCTTCGCCTCGGTCGCGGCCTCAGCAATCTCGGCCAGTTCGGTAAGCATGCCTCCGGTCAGAGCGTTGGCCTTGCCCGGGTTATTGATTGTGACTGTCCACAGGCCATCCTCTTTGATCAAATTGATCATATCAGCCCAACCCGTTTGCGAATATCCTCCAACCGCAGCGAGATTTCGGTGCCTAAAAACTCATTCGCATCATCGGAACACATCCAGAGCAGCGCCCGCGCGGGCCAGTCTGCGGGAATGTGCACATCCCAATCCAGTTGACTAACCGGATTGATGCCGCTGGCCTTGATCGACCGCTGCATATCCGTGGCCACCGTCCCCGGTGACAGGCCCATGGCGCGAATACCGTTATGGGCCTCTTCCAGATGCAGACATTCCGTTAGCATTTTGGCCCCGGCCTTGGACGCGCAATAATGGCTCCATGCCTCAACCGGGTTTGATGCGGCCCCGGACGAGATGGTCAGAATGCTTCCCCCGCCAGCGGCCCGCATGATCGGCAGCGCGGCGCGCATTCCATAAAAGACACCCTTGAGGTTGATGTCGATGGCCTTGCTCCATGCCTCAGTATCGGCGTTCGAGAGATGAAAGATCGGATCGATCACACCGGCGTTTCCGATCAGAACATCCAAGCCACCGAAACGGTCGACACAGGTGGCCACGGCCTGCTCGACCTGCGCAAAGTCGCTGACATCACACGCCAAAGCGATGGCCTGATCGCCCAAAGCGGCTGCCAAAGCATCGATCTGGTCGTGGCTGCGCGCCACCAAAGCCACATTGGCCCCGGCTGCGGCAAAAACGCGCCCTGCTTCAGCCCCGATTCCCCGGCTGGCCCCTGTAATAAGAACCGTTTTACCCTGCATCTGCCCCTCCTCACGCGCTGCAATTGCTTTCGGCTACAGCCGTAGCCCGGAAACGGGGAAAGGGTCCAGCCCTTGCCCCCCCTTGACGATACCCGTCACAAACCCGACCATGCGCCACAAATTGATCAAGAAGGGTTACCTTATGTCCGTTTTTCTCCGCCGCAGCTGCGGTGCAGCTTTGGCTTATGCCGTTGCCACTCAGGGCGCGCTTGCCGACCTGACGGCTGATGATGTCTGGTCCAACTGGCAAGGCTATTTTACCTCGATGGGCTATACCATCACGGGCGACGAAAGCTCGGCGGACGGTGTGACCACGATTTCGAACATGACGCTTTCAATGGCACTGCCCGAAGAGGAAGGGCAATTCCAAATGGTCATGCCCGAAATGACGCTGACCGAAAACGGCGACGGGACTGTGTCGGTCGGCATACCCGAGAACTTTCCCATGAAAATCACGGGTCAGGCCGAAGAAGGCGACTTTGCAGCTACGGTGACCTATTCTCATAGCCAATTGAACATGGTCGTATCGGGCGCCCCCGAAGACATGACCTATGACTACAATGCCGATATGCTTAGTATTTCACTGGACTCGATCGCAGTTGACGGCGAAACGGTTCCGGATGACGTCTTTGACCTGGCGGTCGCGGCGAATGATCTGAACGGCAGCTCGCGGATGCAGATCGGCGAAAACCGCGATCTCACACAGACATTCAATGCAGCCAGCCTGACCTACAACATGAACTTTCAGGACCCTGAAAGCGGTGAAACCGGATTGATCAATGGGCAGTTGGACCAATTGGCATTTGAAGGCGAAAACGTGTTTCCGAAAGACATTGATCTTTCGGATCCGCAGTCCTTTTACGAAGCCGGTTTTGCGTTCGACGGAGTTTTTACCTACGCGTCGGGCAACACGGATCTGAGTGGAACCAGCGAAGGCCAGGCATTTTCGATGAACAGTACTTCGGAAGGTGGGCGCTTTGCAGCCACCATCGATGCCGAAAAGCTGGTCTATGACATCGACCAAAACAGCACGACGCTGGCAGTGACTACAGCAGACCTGCCCTTCCCGATTGAAATCTCAATGGCCAATGCCGGGCTTAACTTTGAGTTCCCGGTTCAGCAGTCGGACGAAGTTCAGCCGTTTGGTCTGGGGTTTAATCTGACCGATTTCACGATGTCGGACGTACTGTGGGGTATATTCGATCCTGCAGGCGCACTTCCGCGTGATCCCGCGACAATCGCGCTGGATGCCACCGGCACGGCAAAGGTTCTGATGAACATCTTCGACCCGGAAATTGACCTCGAGTCCGAGGAAGCTCCGGGTGAGCTGCATTCTCTGAAAATCAATGAACTGCTGGTGTCTCTGGCCGGTACGAAACTGACAGGTGACGGCGATTTTGCGTTCGACAACTCGAACACCGAAGAATTCGATGGCTTGCCCAGCCCAAGCGGCGTTGCGAACCTGGAACTTGTTGGTGCCAACCAGTTGATCGACACCCTGATCGGCATGGGTATCATTTCAGACAATGACGCCTTGGGGGCTCGGATGATGATGGGCCTGATGGCAGTTCCGGGCGAAGAACCGGACACACTGAATTCGACCATCGAATTCACCGAGGATGGTCAGATCCTAGCGAATGGCCAGCGTATCAAATAATGTTTGAAAAGGGCCGCGTATCTTGCGGCCCTCTTTCCACCGTTCCTCGCCCAAATCTCTGAACCGGGGTGGGTCTGTCGAAATCCCCATCACACAATCCGGTCACGGGTCTTGCGAGACGGGCAGTCCAAGGCTAGGTCCTTGGAAATAAACCCGGAGGCCTTATGACCCGCACACCAGAAGAAATCAGCCAGCAATTGCTTGATGTGGCCCGCAAAGCAGGCGCAGAGGCGGCGGATGCCATCGTGCTTGACGGCTCCTCGGTTGCGGTCGAGGTGCGGGGCGGCGCGCTGGAACATGCAGAACGCTCGGAAGGCACGGATTTGGGGTTGCGGGTCTTTCTGGGTAAACGGTCTTCCATCGTATCCAGTTCCGACAGCCGCCCGGAAACCCTGCACGCTATGGCGGAACGCGCCGTTGCAATGGCCAAAGAAGCCCCCGAAGACCCGTATTCAGGATTGGCTGATCGCGACCAGCTGCTGAGCAACTGGGATGCGCAGTCACTGGAACTCATTGACCCAACCCCGGCCCCATCCGCCGAAACCCTGATGCAGGACGCTCTGGCAGCCGAAGCTGCGGCATTGGCTGTATCAGGTGTCACTCAGGTCTCAGATGCGGCCGCGAGCTATGGAACCCACCGCGTGCATCTGGCCGCCACAAACGGCTTTTCCGGCGGCTATGAGCGCAGCAGCCGGTCAGTGTCTTGCGTTGCGATCTCGGGCGAAGGCACCGGGATGGAACGGGAATATGACGGCGACAGTCGGACGTTTCAATCCGACCTGCGCAGCGCGGTTGAGATCGGGCGCACCGCAGGTGAACGCGCCGTGCAGCAGGTGGGCGCGCGCAAGCCTGAAACCGGCAGTTTCCCTGTGTTGTTTGATGAACGCATCTCGTCTTCACTGATCGGCCATCTATTGGCTGCCAGCAATGGTGCAGCGATCGCACGCGGCGCGTCTTGGCTCAAGGATTGCTTGGGGCAAGAGGTTCTGCCCGCGCATTTGTCGCTGATCGAAGACCCGCGCCGCCCGCGCATCTCGGGCTCTCGCCCTTTTGATGCCGAGGGTTTGCCGACACAACGCAGGGCAATTGTTGAAAACGGTGTCCTCACCGGGTGGACGCTGGATCTATCCAGCGCACGCAAGCTGGACATGGTGTCAACAGGCAACGCTGCGCGTGGCGTGTCCGGCCCGCCTTCTCCCAGCAACTGGAACCTCAGCCTGACGCAGGGCGACAAAAGCCGTGCTGATCTGGTGCGTGATATGGGTACCGGCTTGCTGGTCACATCCATGATCGGGTCGACGATCAACCCCAACACCGGTGACTATTCACGCGGGGCTTCTGGGTTCTGGGTGGAAAACGGCGAGATCAAACATCCGGTCAATGAATGCACTATCGCAGGTAATTTGCGGGACATGTTACGACGGATTATTCCGGCGAATGACGCCCGTCCATATCTGTCACGCGTGGTCCCCTCGTTGCTGATCGAAGGAATGACACTTGCCGGCAACTGACCTGTCCCTGCTCATTGACGCAGCACTCGAGGCCGGCAAGATCGCCACACGATATTCCGGGACGCAAGCGCAGCGCTGGGATAAACCCGATGGCGCCGGTCCAGTGACCGAGGCCGATTTGGCCGTGAACGCAATGCTTGGGGATCGGCTGCGTGCCGCACGACCGGGGTATGGCTGGTTGAGCGAGGAGTCCGAGGACACGTCCGAGCGGCTGGAGCGCCGCAACGCCTTCATCATCGATCCGATTGACGGCACGCGCAGCTTTGCCGAGGGTGCGCGCACATGGGCGCATTCGATCGCCGTCGCCGATGAAGGCAAAGTGACGGCCGCTGTCATCTATTTGCCGATGCGGAATTTGCTTTATGCTGCCGCCCGGGGAATGGGGGCAACGCTGAATGGTGAGGAAATCAAAACCTCGGCCTATGTCGACTTGCAGCAATCGGAAGTTC
This sequence comes from Ruegeria sp. HKCCD7303, assembly GCF_013111185.1. Classification (GTDB taxonomy): domain Bacteria; phylum Pseudomonadota; class Alphaproteobacteria; order Rhodobacterales; family Rhodobacteraceae; genus Ruegeria. Next base: position 125,776 of record NZ_WVRE01000005.1, read on the forward strand.
TGGCAGCTAAGCCGAATCTCGATACACGGCACTGGCGCGACGGGCATGTGCCTGACTTCGGGCGCGCATATCGCCCGTCTCTGGCCTATCGCATGGCTCTGGTTGGACAGGGGCGGTTTGACGCGATGCTGACTTTGCGCCCAAGCTGGGAATGGGACATTGCCGCCGGTGATCTGATTATCCAAGAGGCCGGTGGCGTGTGTACCGACCGGGCTGGGCAATCTTTGGTGTTCAACAACGCCACTCCTCGGCTGAACGGAGTAATCGCAGCGAACGCGGCGCTGCATGAAGAGCTTTCACAGCGGCTGGATCCGAGCGGACCCGGGATTGGGGCATGAGCAAGCCGGGATCCCTGAGCTTGGCGGCCTACAGGGTTCTGTCCTGGGGAATGCGCAACACCGTCGGTCAGCGCATCGACCTACCTCGTCCTGAAGGTGAGTTGCTCTGGATTCAAGTCGCCACGCCAGGTCACTTGCGCGCTGTGAGCGACTTTTGCCAACGCTTGCTTCAGGTTCGATCCGAACTGAGCTTTGTCCTGACCGGTCCACCGGACGCAGATCTGGACAGTTGGCCAGGTTGTGATTTCCATCTGACCAACCTGCCTCAGGACCAAAGCGGGGCTGTGCGTGGTTTCCTGGAGCATTGGCATCCGACAATGGGTCTTTGGGTCGGCGGTGATCTGAAGCCCAACATTTTAATCAGAGCAAGTGATCAGGACATCCCGCTGATATTATTCGATGCCGAATTCAGCGTCTCCTTGCCGCGAAGTGCACGTTGGTTACCGGACATCACCCGGGCAACCTTTGACTGTTTTCAAGAAATCATGACGGCATCGCCAGAGACTGCACGCCATATACGCAGACTTGGTGTTCAATCGTCCAAGGTCCACGAGGCTCCACCCCTGCGTATCAGCCCAAACCCGCGACCCTGGCCCGAAGACGAGTTGATTGAAACCAACCACACCCTTGCAGGGCGTCCGGTCTGGCTGGCGGCTTGGGTACAAGACAAAGAATTCATTTCGGTTCTAACGGCCCATCGGCAGGTGCTTCGGATGCTGCACCGTCTTGTTCTGGTTCTGCATGTCGCTGACGAAACGGAAGCAGGGCCGCTAAAGCGGCGGCTTGAGACCATGGATTTGCGTTGCGTCAATTGGGACGACGGCGACGAAATCGAAGACAGCACCCAAGTGATCCTGACCGCTGACCCAGAAAACCTGGGCCTTTGGTGCCGTGTATCCGCTGTGACCTTTATGGCCAGCTCTCTGGAACGTGGCGCCGGTGGGCGTGATCCGTCCGAGTCTATTGCATTGGGATCAGCCATCATTCACGGACCCTTTGTGCACCGCCATGACGCGTTGTATTCTCAGCTGCAGCGGGCGGGCGCTGCGAAACAGGTCAAGACAGCGACCGAATTGGGGGATGCACTTATCGAACTTTTGGCACCGGATCTTGCGGCCGGGATGGCGCTGGCGGGATGGCAGATGATAACCGAAGGCGCACCCCAGGCGGACGCCCTGATCGACATGGTGCAGGATATTCTGGATCAGCGGAGTGCAGAACGTGCGGGCACCTGATTTCTGGAACACTTCCCCTGAGCAACGGGATCTGAGGGCGCGCCTTCTGGCGCCGCTCGGTCACCTCTATGCGGCAGCAACAGCCCGCCGGATCGCCTCGCAAACTGGTGCGCAGCCCGGGGTACCAGTGATCTGTATCGGCAACCTAAATGCAGGTGGTACCGGTAAGACTCCCACGGTGATTTGGACGCTCGAACAACTAAGAAACGCATGGCACGAGCCGCATGTCGTCACGCGTGGGCACGGGGGGTCTTTGGAAGGCCCGGTGCAGGTCGATCCGGCCAAACACACAGCCGCCGAGGTCGGAGATGAGCCGCTGCTGCTGGCAATGTTCGGCGAGGTTTGGGTGGCCAAGGACCGGGCTGCAGGCGCACGTGCGGCTGCGGCTGCAGGCGCGACCGTGATTGTTCTGGATGACGGGTTCCAAAACCCTTCGGTCAGCAAGGATTTCTCGGTTATCGTCGTCGACGCGCAGCGCGGGTTTGGAAACGGCTTGTGTCTGCCCGCCGGTCCCTTGCGCGAACCCGTGGATGTGGGCCTGAAACGCGCCAATCTGGTTTTGTCGCTTGGCGACGAGACCGCACAAAAGACCTTTGCTGAACAATGGCAAGACCACCTGATGGTGCCTCATGTCACTGGGGCAATCGAACCGCTGCAAACCGGTATGGACTGGACAGGAACCCGGGCGCTGGCCTTTGCCGGTATCGGACACCCAGAAAAGTTCTTTCAAACTCTGCGCCGTATGGGTGCCGATTTGATACGGGCCGAAGCATTGGACGATCACCAGCCCCTAACCCAGGCCCTGATGACCCGGCTGGAAAACGACGCACGCACTCTGGGTGCTCAGATGGTGACCACAGAAAAAGACGCCGTGCGCCTGCCACCTGCATTCCGAAGTAAGGTGATCACGCTGCCGGTCCGGCTTCAGATACCAGAAGGCGAAAAGGTCAAAGAGATGCTGTTGACCGCGGCCCCGTCACCTAAGTAGATCCGGCCGACCCCATCGGGAGCCGACCGGCAAAAGATCAGCTGCCAAGCTCGGCTTCGATCAGCTTTTTGAAATCCGCGTAGGATTGATTGTCGACCTTCTTGCCATTCACGATGAAGGACGGGGTGGCTTGAATGCCGTCACGCTCAGCGTTTTCCTGGTACCACGCGGCCAGTGTACGCGCCTTGGTGCCGTCTTGTAGACATGCTTCCAGCTGATCGCCGTCGATCCCGGCCAAACGGCCGATCTTGCGCAGCTCGTCAACGATCTCAGTCGGACCGCCCGCGCGTGTCCACTCGGACTGCTTCTCGTAGATCACGTCGGTGAGGCCAAAGAACTTTTCGGGTCCGGCGCAGCGTGCGACCATCGACGCCCACAGACCGTAGCGGTCAAAATAAACCTCACGATAGGTAAACTTGACCTTTCCGGTGTCGATAAAGTCTTTCTTGAGCTGCTTGTACGCGCCCTGATGAAAACTCGCACAATGCGGGCAGGTGAAAGAAGCATATTCGATGATCTCGACCGGTGCGTCTTCGGCACCCTGCACCATTTCGATAACGGTCGAGGTATCAATCTCAGCCTCCTGCGCCTCAGCAGTGCTCACCAACAGGTTGGACGAATTGGAATTTGACAGCGACAGCCAATAGCCTCCAGCGGCTACGGCGACGGCCGCACAGATTACGGTTGCAATACGGCTCATTCTCGGCCCTTTCTCAGCGTTTCTGTTTGGATAAAACGTTGCAAGCGAGACGTTCAAGGGCTGCGCGCAAATCTTCATCATTCACGTCGCGTGACACTTTGTCGGCTTCGGCGGCAACGTCTGGAGCAATCTGGGGTTTTGCCTGCTTCGGCTTGTGGTCGAAACTGGCCTGCCCCTCGGCAAAACCGGTCGGAGCAGTCTGGGTGATGCGGATGCGGCTGATGGCGTTGTATCCGTAAACCGCGTTGACCTTACCGCGCAGTTGTTCCTTCTGCATTTCCAGCATCGGTGCCTGCGGGCCGGTGGTCAGCACGGTCAGGGTCGCACCAAAGCCGCCCTTGCCATAGCCCACATTGACCGGGCGCGCGATGGCAGCGGTGTCCTGACCTACAATCTCGGCCCAATGGGTCAACAACCGCGACACGGCAAAGCCACGGCTTTCACCGGCGCGCCGGATCTGATCATTCAGCAAGGACGCGGTGCGTTTGAACCCGCGGGTCGAGGAACGTCTGCGTTGCATCTGGTTTCCCACTCCTACACCGCTATTGTAATAGGCAGACCATCGGGTGCCAGCGAAACCCGACAAGGAGATGAATAAAACTTGCGTGACTCCCCTGAATTCATCGTCAGCACCCCGCTTTTGGAGTGGTATGACCGCCACGCGCGCGACATGCCATGGCGCGTCAGCCCTGCGGATCGGGCGGTCGGGGTGCGCCCTGACCCCTATCGGGTCTGGCTATCCGAAGTGATGTTGCAGCAAACCACCGTGGCGGCAGTGCGAGACTATTTCCTGCGTTTCACAACCCGCTGGCCAACAGTTCACGCGCTGGCCGCAGCGCCGGATGAACAGGTGATGGGGGAATGGGCTGGGCTTGGATATTATGCCCGCGCCCGCAACCTGTTGAAATGCGCCCGTGCTGTGGCGCAAGACCACGATGGCCAGTTTCCTGACACCTATGATGCATTGCTGAAACTGCCCGGCATCGGCCCGTATACCGCCGCTGCGATCTCGGCCATTGCATTTGATCAGCCCGAAACAGTGCTGGATGGCAATGTCGAACGGGTCATGGCCCGGTTTTATGACATCCACGATCCTTTGCCAGGGTCCAAACCTTTGCTGAAAGAAAAAGCCGAGGCCCTGACACCGACCACGCGACCCGGTGACTATGCTCAGGCGGTTATGGATCTGGGGGCCACGATCTGCACGCCGAAATCTCCGGCCTGCGGCATATGTCCGTTGCGTGATCCCTGTCAGGCCCGCATCGCGGGTACCATGATCAACTTGCCCCGAAAGACACCGAAAAAACCCAAGCCCACCCGCTATGGCCACGTCTATATTGCGCGCAAGGCAGACGGGGCCATGGTGCTGGAACGCAGACCGGACAAGGGGCTGCTGGGCGGAATGCTAGGCTGGCCCGGATCAGAGTGGAACGATGCCCCAACCGAACGCGCCCCGTTCGCGGCAGAGTGGACGATCCTGCCCGCAGAAGTGCGCCATACCTTTACGCATTTCCATTTGATTCTCAGAGTTTGGACTGTCGATCTAGAGGATCAATTCGTGCCCGAACACCTAACCGTGCTAGACAAGCACAGTTTCAAACCCAGCGACCTGCCGACAGTGATGCGCAAAGCCTACGATCTGTGGAGAGAACGTTAAGACCGCTGTGCAATCCGCCGGGTCGCGGATAGGCTAGGCCCATAACGTCGGAGCAGAAAAAATGATCGCAACAGGCACATTGTCCCGCTGGCAATCCGCCTCCCCTTTCTGGGTGTCCCTGCTGTTGATCCCGTTGATCTGGTTCACCGCAATTGCCGGAGGCTGGTGGGTCCTGTTGATCCCACTTTCAACGTGGTGGGCTTTTGCGGTTCTGGACCGGATCACCGGCCTGAACGAGCAAAACGCCGATCCGGAGACATCTGATGATGTGTTGCGCTGGTACATCCTGCTGACCAAGCTTTGGGTGCCGCTTCAATTCCTGACGCTGTTTGGTTTGATCTGGTATGCAACCCACACCAACCATCTGTCGACGCCCGCAAAGATTGGCCTGTTTTTCGGTATGGGCGTCCTGTCCGGTACAATCGGGATCAACTACAGTCACGAGCTTATGCACCAGAAAAGTCGGGGCGAGCGATGGCTGGGGGATATCCTTTTGGCCATGGTACTGTATTCTCATTTCCGGTCCGAACATCTGCTGGTCCATCACCGTTACGTGGGCACACCACGCGATCCGGTGACAGCCCGTTACAATGAAGGGTTCCACCGCTTTTATCCCCGCGTTCTATGGCAATGTCTGATGTCAGCCTTCAACGCCGAACGCGACAAGCTGGCCCGCAAAGACCGGCCATGGACGGATCGTTCCAACCCGTTTTGGCGATACTGGGCCCTGCAAGGCGCGATGCTGGCGCTGGCTGCGCTGATCGGAGGGTGGGCTGGTTTGGCCCTGTTTCTGCTGCAAGCCGGTGTCGCGATCTGGCAGCTTGAGCTGGTCAACTACGTCGAACACTACGGCCTGACACGAAAATATCTGGGCGACGGTCGGTACGAACATGTCTTGCCGTGTCATTCCTGGAATGCGGCGCATAAGGCATCAAACTGGTTGCTGATCAATCTGCAGCGCCATTCCGACCATCACTACAAACCCAACCGCCGGTTTCCGCTGTTGCAACATCACAGACCAGACTCAGCCCCGCAATTGCCGTATGGCTATCCGGTGATGACAGTCGCAGCGATGATCCCTCCGCTTTGGAAGCGGGTGATGAACCCGCGTGTTCGGGAATGGCGACGCCATTATTACCCCGAGATTAAGGACTGGCACCCCTACAACAAGGCTTTGAACCCGATGCCCAAAGCGTGACCGCAGCGCGCGTCTGCGCGCTGTCTGGCCCAACTGTCAGCACGGCATCTTCGATGCTGTTCTGATGGGCGGGAGGGTTTCAGTTCTTCATCACCCAGATATTCATCGGCGTCTCTACCCCGCGGACAGATTGATCGCGATGTGCAGTGAAGCCTTCCATCGCACCTGGCACAGTGGGGTTTTCTTCGGCTACCCGTTCCCGCACAGCATCGCTGACAACTATGTTTGCCTGAAACTCGCGCGTCAGTGCCTCCAGCTTGGCAGCCACATTAACCGCATCACCGATCACTGCAAATTCCAGCCGGTTGGCGCCAATATCCCCCAAAACGACCGAGCCATAGTGCACCCCAATCCCAACTTGGATTTCAGGTTCTCCGGCACGCCGACGATCCAGATTCCAGCGGTCGATCACTTTTACCATCGCGCGCGCGCAGCCCAAGGCATTGCTCGCATCCAAGGGCGTCGGCACCGGCGTACCAAAAGTCGCCATCAAGCCGTCACCCAGATACTTGTCCAGGGTTCCATGGTGCCGGAACACTTCGGTCTCCATACGGGCGTGGAAACCTCGCAGCACCTCGATGACCTCATAGGGATCACGCCCGGCGGCGTATTTGGTGAAACCCACGATGTCGATGAACAAGACTGCCACATTCTCTTTACGGACCTGTTTCAGCGGCTCGTCGTTCTGGCTGAGTTCATCCACCACGTTAGGAGAGAAATATCGCGACAGGTTGGCCCGTTCCCGCTCCAAACCGGCGTTGCTCATCAACAGCTGGTTCAATCGCCGCATCGAGACACCCAATGTCACCGCAACCATGATAAAAACGACGACTTGCTGGATACGCTGCGGGGCCATGAAGCTGTTGGGATTTAGCAATTCCGCCACATCCGGATACCCTTGCAAGGCCGTCGCAACCTTTTCGCTGATACCTGGAATGGGGGTGGCCACCCACCAGGCAATGATCCACCCCGCCGTCCACATCATCGCGGTCCAGGAGCCGATGGCAATCACCGTCCGCCAAGAATAGGCCAAAGTCCCAGCTGCCAAAATGATGAAAAAATACTGGAAGTTGTCGAACCGATATTGCATCGCCAACGGTCGAACATCTTCGCTGAACGGGTTAGGCACAATCATTCCAAGCGTCATGATCAGCAGGTCGACAAAGATCAGCAGCAACTCAACCCGCGACTGCCCAACGCGACCCGCACGGCGTATCAGCCACCCGTTGGCGCAGATCAGCAACAGGATGAAGTGATACCAAAGCACTTCCCACTGCGGGTTAAGGAAAATCAGAAGAACCCCAGTCAGCGCCATCGCCACCCAACGGGCACGCACGGCCAGTTCCAACCCTTCGCGCTTGTGCCGTTCTAACGCCGCCTCGGTATACTTGTTGTCCAAATCATATGTATCAGGCTGTGTAAAAAACAGGCTGCGGCGGGGCTGCGCGGTCGTCTCGGTCATGGCCGTGATCTTTCTTGCAGTGTCAGGGTCACTGTCATGCAACCACTCTTGATGCCAAAACAAAAGACCCCGCCGTAGGATCGGCGGGGCAAGGCTTAGTGCCTTGTGTCAGGCCACAGGCACCGGCGGTGTTCGTGAAATCAGTTCATCTCGGCCCGGATCTGCTGACGCAGAACGTCGATCGGAACCGTTTTTCCATCACGCTTGAAGCACCAGTATGTCCAGCCGTTGCAAGATGGAGCGTTTTCCAGATGTGCGCCAACCTGATGGATCGAGCCTTTGACGTTTTGACCGACCAGCGTGCCATCGGCGCGCACTTTGGCCTTGTGGCGCTGGTTCATGGAATAGAGTTCTTCGCCCGGTCTCAGCATTCCACGCTCGACCAGTTGGCCAAAGGGTACGCGCGGTTCGGCGCGTTTGCTGGCGCTGACTTCCAGCGCTTCGCGATCGAACTTGCGCACCTTGGCGATGCGTTTCTCGGCCACTTTGCGATAGCTTTCCTCACGCTCGATTCCGATGAACTCGCGACCCAGCATTTTGGCGACTGCACCGGTTGTACCTGTGCCAAAGAACGGATCCAAAATCACATCGCCCGGATTGGTCGAGCCAATCAACACGCGGTGCAGCAGCGACTCCGGCTTTTGCGTCGGATGCGCTTTGTCGCCGTTTTCGTCCTTCAGACGCTCATGCCCGGTGCAGATCGGCAGCACCCAGTCGCTGCGCATTTGCACGCCTTCGTTCAGCGCTTTCAAAGCTTCATAGTTGAACGTGTATTTCGCACCTTCGCGCTTGCTGGCCCAGATCATAGTCTCATGCGCGTTGGTAAAGCGCTTGCCCCGGAAATTCGGCATGGGATTCGACTTACGCCATACAACGTCGTTCAAAATCCAGTACCCCGCGTCCTGCAGGGCCGAGCCCACGCGGAAGATGTTGTGATAAGACCCAATAACCCAGATCGCGCCATTGGGCTTCAGCAGACGGTGTGCCGCCTTCAGCCATTCGCGCGTGAACTGGTCATAGGCACCAAAGCTGGAAAACTGATCCCAGTGATCATCAACCGCATCCACCTGAGAGTTATCCGGGCGGTGCAACTGGCCTTTCAACTGCAGATTATAGGGCGGATCCGCGAAAATCAGGTCAACCGACGCCTCGGGCAGACTGTTCATCACTTCGATGCAGTCCCCGGAAAGAATCGTGTTTAAAGGGAGCGCTTTTGCGCCCTTTTTGGTGGTCGTTGTCATATCACTGCCTCAAGTATCCACGGCGCTTTTGCGCTCATTTGGTTGAGACAAGGATGAGTCAAAGACGATTCGCCGTCAATTTCTTTTTTGAATCAGCAACTTACGATTTACTCTTGATACAAGATATTGTGCACCGGCTTGAACGAACGTCTATGGTGTGGGGTCACGCCAAGATTTTGCAGCGCTTCTTTGTGTTGTTTTGACGGATAACCGGCGTTGGTTTCCCATCCATAACCCGGATGCTGTTGCGCCAAATCCACCATCACCTGATCCCGCCAGTTTTTCGCAAGGATCGAAGCAGCTGCAATCGACACCGAACGGGCATCCCCCTTCACGACGGCCTGCGACGGGATTTTCATGCCACGCGGAATCATGTTGCCGTCGATCAGCAGGAAATCAGGGGCAGGTGTCAGTGCCTCAACCGCGCGCACCATCGCCAAATGCGAAGCCCTCAGGATGTTAATCTCGTCAATCTCGGCAACGGTCGCTTCGGCAATGGCAAATTCAGCGCTGGAGCGAATCTCTGCGTCCAGTGCGGCCCGACGTTTTGCGGTCAGCTTCTTGGAGTCATTCAACCCCTCGGGAATATCCTTTGGGTTCAGAATCACGGCTGCAGCCACAACAGGCCCGGCCAAAGGGCCACGCCCGACCTCATCCACTCCGGCGATACGAATATGGCCCCGCTCCAGCAGCGCCTGCTCAAGTTCGAAATTCGGCTTTGTCATTTCACTGGAAAAACGTGTTTCACGCGACACCGCAAGAAAAAAGAGAGGGTGGCCCAAACCACCCTCTCTAACACGACGCTTCATGGGCGCCGCTCCTGCTCGACCGATGTTACTGATAAACGACGCGGTATCCTTTCTTGCGCAGGCATGCAGGCTCATATGCCCGCTTAACCTTTTTGCCGTTCCAGAAACCAACCTTGCACTCTTTCGGCAGGCTATGGACATGTTTGTAGTGCTTCTTCAGGCACTTCGGACCAAGCAACAAATGGTCCTGTGAATACCCGTTATACTTGCGCAGGCAGCGCTGCGGCAGATCGTACCGCGCCACGCGCGGCGGCAACGGGCGCACGGGCTGTGGCTTGTAGGGTTTCGGGTTATATGCCTGATAACGAGCCGCCCGGTCTTTGTGCTTTTCTTTGTTATAATAATGAACTCCCGCGCCGATGATCGCGATGGCCGCCAGGCCACCCAGAATGTCCTTGGCATCCGCCGCCTTCGCCTGAGAAGCCGAGACACCAGTAATGGCAACAGCGGTCGCAATGATCAGAGCGATGAATTTCTTATGCATGATGCGCATCCTTTTCGTTGATTGGGCGACCGTATGACGGACCGCGTCCTGACTGCCCTGACACTGGGGGCGGTGGGTCCAGACAGGCAATAACAGCCCTGTGTTATCCGATATCAGAGCCCGCAAACCCCTTGGGTTATTGAATATCGCGGCAACTCATGCGCAGGATGCGGCCTATGAAACAGATCCTCTCTTCTCTGACCTTTGCGGCCCTGATATCGCTTGGTTCTGCCGTGTCTGCGGCGGATTGCTATGCGGATTACAAGGCCAAGAAAGACAACCCGCTGCGCCTGCATTACGGGGTCATTCAGGTCTCGGCCTGCGACAAGGGCCGGGCCCGGGCTGAAATCGCACAGCGCCTGAACGCATCGGGGTGGACACTGCTAGAGGTGCAATCCGTTTTTGGGCCAGAAGGGCTGGATCAGAGGAAGGACAATGCCGGACAATTCTATCTCCGTTTCTGATGCGCGCCGGTCGGGCGTCCGGCTGGTTGTGCTGGGCATCGCTGCCATCGTTGCTATCCTGATCACCGCTGCCGTTTTCCTGTTCTGGACGCTGCCAGACGCAAACGCCTTCAACGCGCGGGTCGAACGGCTGTTTGTCGAGGCCGATCTGACCTCGCAAACAGAAATCCGGTTGCTTGAAATACTGGCCCAGTCCGGCACCGCCTTTGCCGACACCTTGTCCAGTTACCGAATGGTCATCTACGTACTACTGGTTTTTGCCAGCGCGATGATGATCTCGGCGCTGGTGTTTCTGGTGATGCTGGTTCTGCTGAACCGACGCATGGCTCAGATTGAACGCACTGGCATTCAGGTGACATCCCTGCTGATCAGTCGCGAGGAGAACACCGTTTACCTCAACAATATGGATTTCAAACTGACACCCGCCGCCATGGAAACCCTATCCGTTCTGGCGGAATCCCGGCTGGATGACGAGGTTCTGTCCGGTGCCCAGATCGAAGGAGTGATTTCCGGTCGCGACGAAGCCGACTGCGACGAAGCCGCAGGCGCAACGCGGATCAAACGGCTGCGCGACGCGCTTGGAAATCAAATGGTCAGTGAACTTTTGGTCAAGAATATCGCCAAGAAAGGCTATATGCTGTCCATAGAAAAAGACGTCATTCAGATGGTCTGATCACTTGGACACCAACGCTCGTTTCCGGTAAAATCCAGTTTCGGCCTCTTGGAAAGTGGGATGGGAGCGCCCATTCTGAATATACCAAAGGCAAGGGAGGTCGCTTATGAACGTCCACGCCGCACCAAAGATGAATGGATATGGAATCTCTGTCGAACCTCTGAGCGGCAGGATTGCGATTTACCGCGATGACGTCCTTTTGGCTGAAAGCACAAATGCCAAGGTTATGTATGAAACACGCCTGCCGCCCACGGTTTATGTGCCGCGCGCAGACGTTTGCGTAGATCTGAGCGCAGAAACTGAATTGCAAACTTTTTGCCCGTTCAAAGGCACGGCCACTTATCACGACATTAGCCTGCCCGGTGAAACACTGACCAATTCCGTTTGGGCCTACGAAGACACTTTGCCAGAAAGCAAAGCGATACAAGGCTGCATCGGGTTTACGCCCAGCGCCTATACACGGATAGATTTGGGCGACAACCGCCTGCGCGAAGTTGACGATGGCAACATCAGCGGGCCTCTGATTGATTGGCTGATGCGCGGTGCGTCGACAGCGACGACACCAGAGAGCTTTACAGAAGCTTTGGCTGAAAAAATGCTGGAGCACGGTATCGCGATACAGCGTCTGAGTATTTTGGCATGGTCCCTACACCCCTTGATCGTGGGCAAGCATTATATCTGGGAAAAAGGCGAAGAAGAGATTCTGACCCGGGCGCCAACATACGAAATCCATGATCACCCGGCCTTCATAAACAGCCCGCTGCGCCACGTCTCGAACGGTTTGGGGGGCGTGCGGCAACGGCTGAACGATGACAACCCGCACAATAGTTTCCCGATCATGGAGGATTTACGGGCCAAAGGCGCGACCGACTATGTCGCCATGCCGCTGCCGTTTTCCGATGGGCGGACAAATGTACTGACACTGACCTGCGATCACCCAGACGGGTTTACGACAGAAAACCTGGGCCTTGTTTTCGAGTGCTCTTCGGTTATCGCGCGATTCTATGAAGTGTTCATGCAACGAGAAAACGCTCAGGTTTTGTTGGAAACATATGTCGGCAAACGCACGGGTGCCCGTGTTTTAGGAGGAGAGATCCGGCGCGGGGACGGGGATGAGATCGACGCGGCGATCATGTTCTGCGATCTGCGCAACTCGACAAGCCTGGAAGAAAAGCTGGGGCGCAGCGACTACATCAATGTGTTGAATGCGTTCTTTGAAACGGTCTCAGGTATCGTTCATGAAAACGGTGGGGAAGTTCTTAAGTTTATTGGCGATGCTGTCTTGGCCGTCTTTCCAGCTGCGGACGAGAACGCCGCAACCGCACGTATGAACGCACAACTATCAGCGGTCAAAATCGTTGAAACGTTGGGGGAGCTGCGTAAGGACGGCTCTGACACGCATTGTGACTGTTCGATCGGCGTGTCCTACGGGCGCGTGACCTATGGAAATGTGGGTTCACGCGAACGCCTTGATTTCACAGTCATCGGTCAAGCCGCCAATATCGCCGCACGTTTAGGAGAGTTCGGGAAAACCAAAGGGCATCGCATTGTCGTGTCCGAAGATATCGAGCCCGCCTGCTCGAACGCTTTGCCTTTGGGTGCGGTAGAGCTGCACAACGTGTCTCAACCTGTTGTGTCATATGCTTTACGTACTGCGGCGGATGCCATTCTGGACAGTTAAAACCTACGTGAAAATGTTGTCTGCACACACATGATCCTGCCCCAAAAAAGGACGATCCAGTTCTGGACCAAACACTCTTTCTAACCAGCCCCAAGCAGGATCAGAGCCGTCTGCCCCGGTGAAATCGTATTCTGAAGCTGCGCAATCTGACTTCGGGCCAAGTAAGTGTCGGTCAGTTGCTCGAGTGCTTTCTGATCCGAAAACTGAGACAAATCTTCCGAGCCCGTCAGCTGCAACAGCCGGTCTTTGAATTCGACCAGTTGTTTGTCGATATCCAGCTGAGCAAAGGACCGAGGCAGGCCAAGCGCCGTTTCCATCATGCTGCGCAAGGGGGGCAGGCCCATCAGGTCAAACCACTTGGTATCTGCGCTTGAAGCCGTTTTGGCCAAATCGGCCAGCTCGCGCTGCGCGTAAAGCGAGATACGCATTGTCTCGTCCGAATCGCCTACGGCGACTTCAAACCGTGTCGTCACATTGGCCTGAGCAATCTTTTCCATGTTGGTTTTCAACGCTGTTTTCCGAACGTCCCCGGGCCCAAACCCGAAAGCGTCAGAGAACTCTCGATACCGTTTGTCCGCCAGACGGTTGGACAAAGCGTCATCGGCTCGCGTTCCGTCTTCAAGGATTTTGCGGACAAAAAACCGATTGTCCAAATCGCCTTCTAATCCAAACGCGCCCAAGGCGACCTGCAATAACCTGCGATCCGACACCAGCTGTTCTGCAGATTCCACCTTGCCGATATTCTCAAGAAAATACCGCGTCTCCCGCTCATTCACCGAGGAAGACGAGAAACTTTGGAACTGGTTGTCGTACGTACGCTGAAGAAACCGCCAGCCTACAATTCCACCGGTTGGGATAACTGGCTGAAAGGTCATTGCTGATAGGCCATAAGCCGCTCTTCACGTGGTAGAAGCGAACGCAGGGACTTAAGACATTTGTAGTAATGCTCGGCCACCAAGGCATCCGTGGCCTCAGACAGCACCTTGCGACTGTCCGCATCCGTGAACACCTGGCTCAACTCTTCCACGCTACGCAGCAATTGCTGACGTGCCTGATCCGGCTCCATGTCACCTGACAAAACCAGCTGCGCGGCATAACAGACACGGCGCACAGGCGTATTAACTTCGTCAGGATGGATCGCATCCCGCAGCCGCAGAACGTTTGCCTGTGGCGTCATGACTGAAAACCTGCTCCGACGATCCCCGTTCTCAATAACCACGCCGTTGATCAGTACTCTTTCTTTCGGGGCAAGCTTTAGGACCAAACCGCTCATCAGGTCGCCCCCATCTGGCGCAACCCGCGCAATACAGCCGTGTTGATTTCCAACAATGGCTCAACCGTTGCGCCGTCTCCCAACACACGACTGCTGTGTTGTTCGGTAAACTCGGCAAGGTAGAAAATCCGCGCCCGCAGATCGTTTGGCAAAGCGTTCGCGGAATCGGCAACGCCTGTTGCCAGCACCCCCCAAAGCCGTCGATTCTCATGAACGGCCTGAACAAACGCCGAGAAATCTGTCGCCTTGCGGGCTGTTGCGGCCTTAAGACGCCGCGTGATCCTGGAAATTGCCTCATATTCGGTATCGCGGGGCGTTCGAGTCGGCGCAGCGGTTTGTGCGTAAGCGCGGTGGGCGAGCGTTTGCGGTATCACTTGAAATCCTTCCAAAGGGCCGTCGTCAGGCGATCAGGGTCGGGGCACTAAAATCATGCCCCGACCCGCTTTGTGATTTAGCGGAACAACGACAGGATCGACTGTGGTGCCTGGTTGGCGATCGACAACGACTGAGTAGCCAGCTGCTGTTGTACCTGCAGCGCCTGCAGCCGCGCAGAAGTCTCCTCCATGTCCGCATCGACAAGCGAGCCGATGCCGGACTTGAACGAATCAGCCAGGTTCGAGATGAACTCTTTCTGGGTCTCGATCCGACCCTGCGAGGACCCGAAAGCAGCCGATGCGTCAATCGAGGTATCGATCAGCGTTTCGATCGTTGCCAAAGCGGCAGTCGCGCCAGCGCCGGTCGAGACGTCAATGCCCGTCAACGCACCCAGACCACCCGAACCAGCGTTCACGTATTGAGCCGAGAATGAGATGTCGTCGCCGGTCGAATTGGTGATGGACAGAGTGCCTTGAGTGCCAGAATCGTAATCAACAGTCAGGCCGGAAATCCCCAACTCCTCGATCTTTGCTTTCAGACCCACGGCAACCAGGTCGCCCGTTGTGGTCGCGGCTGCATCGGCTGCGGAAACTGTGTACGACACAACCTGATCGTCAATTGCGACAACTACCTTGTCACCCGCCGCGAAGGCCCCGCTGGATTCATCCGTAACCAGAGCGGTTGCTGAAGTCGCACCGTTGTCGATAGTCGCACCAACTCGGTCATTGCCAGTAGACGCCCCGGTTGAACCGTCAAATACCTGGGCTGCGGTGTAACCACCAGTGGACAAGTCCTGACCTGTTACAGTGATCGACGATGCCGTGACATTGCCAAGGCTGTCCCGATCCAAGGACGCGAGGATCGACGCAGAGCCTGCCGAGCCGTCCACCAGGTTCAGACCGTTGAACTGCGCGGCGCTGACAACCGAGTTGATCTGGTCTTTCAGAGCAGTCACGTCATCGTTGATTTTGCCGCGGTCAACGTTGTCTTCCTGCGCTGCAACGATCTTTTCCTTCATCTGTGTCAGCAGATCGGTCACGGTTTCCGACGCGTTCCGGGCCACAGCAACGGTCGATTCCCCCAACGCCAGGCTGTCCTTGATGGCGTTGAAGCCTTTGACATCCGATTCCATCACTTTGGATATCGCCCAAACTGCCGAATTGTCCTTGGCCGTCGCGACATCCTTACCGGTCGAAATCGCGTTCTGCGTCATCGCCAGATTTTTGTTTACCGACTTCAGTGTCTGCAGCGCAACCATCGCGCCATTGTTTGTCAGAATGCTGGACATTGCTGTCATCCTTTTCCGTTTGAGCCATTTTGCCCGTGTTCACCCCGCAAAACCTGCGGGCATTGGTGTCGTTCTGACCTATGCGATGCGCCGCTTGGCCAATCGCGCCACCTGCCATTCTCAGGTGCAGCCTCACTCTTGAACCAGATCCCCTAACGGAGTGCTAAAACCTCAAGGCGGGAAATTTCGGATTTGAATCAAACTCCTGCCTATGCCCTTTTTTCCAATTTCACTGTTCCACGCATCGCGAATTCGCTGCGCTGACTATCAGCGCCGTAGGTACTGAATTCCTGCCGAACCCGGCGCAGTTCAGCCATGCGGCTGGCCACGGCGCGGATTCCGTCGGCCGCACTGTTCAGCAAGGCCTGATTACGCGCGACCTTCTGCTGCACCCGAATCAATGCGTCGCTGTCCTGCACTTGAAGATCATTTATTGCGCCGATCAGCTTCTCTTTTTCCGGAACCATATGCGTCAATCGATCAAGATCCCCTTGCACTAGCGCCGCGCGCTCAAGATCCAGAACCTCTTCCAAAGACTTGATCAGCGTCATGTTGACCTCAGATGTCATCAGCTTTCTCCATCAACGACTTGAGCAGTATTTCAGAAAGACCGACGCCGCCGGACCGGGCGAGTTGCTGCGCCTGATGCTGAACAAGAAACGAGCCAAACTGGTCTTCCCCTGCCCCACCGCCAAAACTCTGGCGCGTTTCTCCCAGCCCAGCGGATTTTAGCATTTCACTTAAAAAGGCCGCCTCCAGTTCAACGGCTGCTTCTTTGAGTTGGGTCTGGGCCAAAGGAATTTGGCCCGCCTGCGCGTGGGTGGAAACTTGCATAGCTTTCTCCGAAATTTGCTTCGAACTTTCTCGATCAAAAGCGAAAGCAGTTAAAATAAACGTAACTTCCTGAGTGCAGAGTTCTGGCCAATCACACGGAGCCGGAGCAAAATGCCCAACTCAATTATGCTGGCCACTACGGCGTCAATAGCCCCTGCAAAACCGACCTCGTCACAAAATGAAATGGGGCAGGCCAGCGGGGTGACACGCTTTGAGGACATCCTGGGCCAAGATGGAAAAGCCGACGATCTGCCCGATACCGACCTGTCCCTTGCCGCCCCTGAAATCGAAACGCCGGACGCAGAAGCACAAAGCATAGATATGGCGGAACCCGAAGCTGCCCCGCTTTTAGAACCTCTTCGTGTCGTGGAACTGGTGAGCTCTTCAACACATGTCGCGTATAGTCAGCCTGTGGCTGAAGGAGGGCTTTCAAGTAACACACCGGCATCGGCAGGTGATCCTAGTGCATCCGCTGAAAATGACCCGGAACGGCCAAAGTTTTCATCGACAACAAGCCAGCCCGACCCGGTTGATGCTCCTGCACCCGCATTAACGCGATCCAAGACAGGTCAGGTACTGCCTGCTTTGAACCAGCACGTGACGCCTGTCGCGGTCGCAAAGGAGAGCCGACCGATTGACCACCTGACTAAGGCAAAAGGCACGTTCAACGCCCCGGAATCCGCCCCAACATCTCAAAGCATTGAGTCCACGCAACGGTCTGAGGTCACGCCCGCAACAATCAAATCAACAAAACCGGCCCACGCGCCGCCTGTTGCACAGCTTCAAATGTTGGCAGACCTTATCGAGAAGGAACACGCGGTCCTTGATCAGAGCGCTGAAACCACAGTTGTTACCAAGGACGAAGCACTCCAAACCGCTCCGCGTGAAACGACGCAACACCTTTCTGGACAGTCAACTTTTGCCCGCGCCGAAATCGCACGAGCAATCGCTGGCCAACTTGCGGCGTCGATTCAGGGTCGTGCGGGATCCGGAGCAATGGAGATAGCGCTGAACCCTGAAGAGTTGGGGCGAGTTTCCATTGTTCTGAACGGGCGCGACGACGGCATGCATATGACAATTGCCACCGAACGCCCCGAGACCCTGGAGCTGATGCGACGCCATTTATCCGTACTTGCGGAAGAGTTTCAGAAACTGGGATACGGTGAATTGAACTTTGATCTGGGCACATCTTCCGATGCGGATGGCCAGGCGGTTGGCACCGATACACCAGAGTCCGGATCTGCGTTCGATGACCCGCAAAGCGATTCGGATGCTCAAATCGTATCTCTGCAACAAATTCAGGTCCCAGGCCGGGGCATCGACATGAGGTTTTGACCGATGATCACTCCCGTCACCACCACACAAGCATCGACCTCTCAGCAATCCGCAGAGAATACACGGACCTCTGCGATCACATCTGACTTTGAGACCTTCTTGCTAATGCTCACTGCCCAAGCACAGAATCAGGATCCGTTAGAACCGATGGACTCGACTCAGTACGCATCGCAGCTGGCCCAGTTCTCGATGGTCGAACAACAAGTTCAAACCAATGATCACTTGTCGTCTTTGGCCAGCACTTTGGGCAGCGTCAATCTGAATGAGCTTGCAAGCTGGGTCGGCATGGACGTCCGATCAACATCTGCTTTCCATTTTGACGGTCAGCCCAAGACACTGTTTGCTCAGGCTGATCCAAAGGCCGACACTGCCAAACTGGTAATACGTGACGAAAACGGAACCGTTCTCGATAGAATGACAGTGTCCCCAGCACAATCCAAGTTTGTGTGGGCTGGCGTGACCGCATCGGGCGATCCGATAGGCACCGGCAACTACACTGCTACACTGGAAAGCCACAAGAATGGAGAACCGCTGTCTCAAACGCCAGCTGCTGCCTATAACCGCGTTGTAGAAGCACAGGTTGGGGGCAACTCAGTGCTATTGACCCTCAGCGGCGGGCAGGTGATTTCCGCAGGCGAGGTGAACGCCGTTCGAACTGGTGCTTGATCTGCGGCACAGGAGCGTCCAAAGCTTGGCAAATCGACTCGCCAAAAAAAGTGACAGAAGCTCTGCCCGAAACGCCTGCACCTCCTCGCGATCTGGTTGACCACCTCTGCGCTCAGGGGCTGGTCAGCACATACCCGCGTTTTGAAACGCTGTATGGTGGACGCACCAATCAAGTTTGGAAAGTTCTAGAGGACGGAGGCGACAAGGTGCTGAAGCTTTACAGCACCACGCTTCGCAATCCGCTGTTTCGTAATGACGCTGAACTCGAGGCGCGGTGCCTGGAGGCCCTTGGCCCGGAAGGCTTCGTGCCGCGTTTGCGTGCAGCAGGGCGGCACAAGGACGCGCATTGGGTTTTTTATGACCACGCCCCCGGAACACCCTGGCAGAAGGGCACCGATACGGTTGGCAGGTTGTTGCGACGATTGCATGACCTTGTGCTTTCGGTCCCGGCCCCGTCCGGATGTAACGGCAGTACCGATCTAAAGGCCCACGGGTGTCGCATTCTACAAGGCTGCACCTCGGAGGCACGGCACAGGTTGTTTGAACAGCAACCAACTATAGAGGTTGCGCCCACGGAACGGACATGTTTGATCCACGGTGATCCTGTTGCAGGCAACATTTTGGTTGCAACTGACGGCCTGACATTGATCGACTGGCAATGCCCTGCCCGTGGCGACCCAACCGAAGACCTTGCCTTGTTCCTGTCGCCTGCCATGCAACGGCTGTACCGGGGGGCACCTCTTTCAAAAGCAGAGGAAGACCAGTTTTTGTCCGCCTATGATAATGCGGAAATCGTAGCCCGCTATCAGCACCTCAAACCCTGGTACGCCTGGCGTATGGCAAGCTATTGTCTGTGGCGCGCGGAGAATGGCGCGCCCGATTATGCAGAAGGTCTGAGGCTGGAAACGGCTGCTCTGTGATCGACGACTTTATCTAAGATCCGCAAGAGCCATCAGGGCATAGGCTGGCGGCATGATTGCCCGCCGCCAACGTCCCATTGGAAACCGCTGAGGTGTTTGACTCATAAGCGTGGGCAAGCCGGCATTCTGCCCCAAGGCCAGCCTTGCCAAGGCTCGACCACAATAGGTTCCCATAGCGACGCCGTTGCCGTGATATGCAAAGCCAGCGTACATGCCCGGCTGCTCAGGTATGGGACCGACATAAGGCGTCAGCGCACGGGACATGCACACCAATCCGGACCAAAGATGCGTGGCTTCAACCTGTGACCAGGCCGGAAACATCTTTTTGAAATCCTGCTGAACCTTTGCCCGTATGGATGCTTCTGTCTGCACTGAGGACCGCAGCCCGCCCCGCATGCCAAACAGAAATCGCCCGTCCGGCATCAGGCGGAAGTAATGCAGAAGGTTACGTGTGTCGTAACACATCTGGTCCGACGTCCAGCCCTGTGCCATTTGCTCGGCCTGGCTGAGCGGTCGCGTAACCATAACCGTAGACTGAGCAGGCATGTACCGCCCCGACATCCAATCCGGAATGTCTTCGCTGGAATACCCGTTGGTGCAGATCAGCACGATTTCTGCGTGGACCTGCCCAGTATGTGTTTTCAAAGCAAATCCTGATGCAGTTTTGTCGATACGCTGCACCGGGCTGTTTTGAAACAGGCGCACACCCAAAGCTTCCGCTGCTTTCGCAAGCCCAAACAAGTATTTGCGAGGGTTCAGGCCAAAGCCAACCGGGTGCGTGTACCCACCCAAAAAGGGACCGCCCAATCCCAACCCGGGTAAGTCTGCTGCATCATGCAGCACGCCCATCTCATCTTGGTTTCTGCGCAACACGTCCATGGCGTGGTTCGAATGCGCCAATTGGGTTTCTCCGCTGGAATGTCTGTCTGCTGCTATCCCATGCTGGTCAAGAAGAGCGGCGACCAGGTTCACCGCATCTTCTTCCGCCGCAGCATAGGCTTGCGCCGCAGCGCGCCCGTAGCGACGCTCCATCATCGCTGAACTAAGTTTGGACCCACCGAGACAGCAGAAACCGCCATTTCGCCCCGACGCACCCCACCCCGGCGGACCAGCTTCGAAGACCGCAACTGAAGCGGCTTCAGCCAAATGCAGGGCAGCGGAAACGCCAGTAAACCCGCCACCAACAACCGCGACATCCACCTTCGTGTCGCCCTGCAACTCTGGCCAATCCAAGGCAGGCACTGTTTCGTCCCACCAACAGCCGTCGCGTGGTGCGTCGCTATAAGCGTAGTCGGGAAATACCCGCTTCATTCGGTGCGTGCCGCGGCCATCTCATCCTGCCGCTGCCTGACCATCGCCCGTTTGGTCACAAGCGAGGCCGTAATCACCCCAACTGTCACCACGGCAATCATGATCGTGGACAATGCGTTGATTTCCGGACTGACGCCAAGGCGCACGGCCGAGAAGATCTTGATCGGCAATGTCGTGGCCGACGGCCCCGAGGTGAAAGAGGCAATCACCAGATCGTCCAGCGACAAGGTGAAGGCCAGCAACCAACCTGAGATCACCGCCGGTGCGATGATCGGCAGGGTGACAAGGCGGAACGCCTGCGCCGGTGAACATCCCAAATCCAGCGCAGCTTCCTCCAACGAGCGATCGAAAGTGATGAGGCGCGAGGACACAACAACCGAAACGAAACACATCGAAAAGGTCGTGTGGGCCAGCACGATGGTCAGAATACCGCGATCCAGACCAATTCCGATAAACAGCAGCAACAGTGACAGACCGGTGATCACTTCGGGCATCACCAACGGTGCATAGATCATGCCGGAAAACAGCGTCCGGCCAAAGAACCGCCCGCTTCGGACAAGCACATAAGCGGCAGCCGTTCCCAGAATCGTTGCCAGTGTCGACGAAAACACCGCGACCCGGATCGTGACCCAGGCAGCATCCAAAAACGCCTCGTTCTGAAGAAGCTCTCCGTACCATTTGGTAGAAAACCCGGCCCAGACCGTGACCAGCTTGCTTTCATTAAAGCTGAAAACGATCAGGATGATCATCGGGATGTACAGGAACGCAAATCCCAACGTCAGCGAAACCGTATTGAACCAACTTAATCTGTTCATCCGTCGGCCTCCGCCTGTTTCTGCTGGTTCCGCTGGAACAGCACAATGGGAATCACCAGGATCAACAGCAACACGATGGCCACAGCACTGGCCACCGGCCAGTCTCGGTTCGAGAAGAACTCCTCCCACAGAACCTTGCCGATCATCAGCGTACCTGAACCGCCCAGAAGCGAGGGGATCACAAACTCACCGATCACTGGGATCATCACAAGGAAGCAACCCGCGATGATCCCGGGTTTGGACAGCGGAATCGTCACCAGCCAGAACGCTTGCAAACGGGAACATCCCAGATCTTCGGCTGCCTCGATCAGTGATCCATCCAAGCGCTCCAAAGCCGAGTAGATAGGCAGGATCATGAAGGGTAGATAGGTGTAAACGATGCCGATATAGACAGCGGTCGAGGTGTTCAGGATCGTCAGCGGGGTCGAGATGAGACCCGTCCAAAGCAAAATCTGATTCAGGTACCCTTCGTTCGAAAGAATACCCATCCACGCGTAAACCCGGATTAGGAATGAGGTCCAGAAGGGCAGGATAACCAGCATCATCAGCGTCGGACGCCATTCCTGGGGTGCACGTGCCATGCCATAGGCAATAGGGTAGCCAACTAACAGCGTCAGGAAGGTCGAGATCAAAGCGATCTTGACGCTGGACAGGTAGGCTTTCCAATACAAATCGTCTTCGGTGAGCCAGACATAATTCTCAAAATCCAGCTGACTGAAGAAATCTTTGATCCCCGCCCAACCGGCTGAAAAGTCCAAAGTCGGAGTATAGGGCGGAATGGCAAGCGCCGTGTCCGACAGTGAAATCTTCAAGACAATGAAGAACGGCACCAGAAACAATGCCAACAGCCAGACATAAGGGATGGCGATCAGAACAGCGCGGCGCATCAGTGGGCCAACAAAACCGCAGCCGTCGCTGTCCAGGACAGCCAGACCGGGTCTTCCCAGGTGAACGAACGGCGCGAGATGCGGCGGGTGTTGGCCGTCTGCGCCTTGATGATTGTGCCATTTTGCAGTTCGACGTGATAGGTGGACAGATTGCCCAGATAGGCAATGTCATGAACCTTGCCCTGAACGGCGTTGACCGCATCGGCCGGCCGCTCGGCAGAGATAGTCACTTTTTCAGGGCGGATCGCCAGATGACAAGACTGACCGTTCGAGAATCCGGTTGACGATGACGCCGTCAAAGGGGCCTGACCTTCGGCCCAATCAATCTGATAAGTATCCTCCCCCGATGGGGCTGCACGGCCTTCGATAATGTTCACATCTCCAATGAAATCAGCGACATAGACCGAAGCCGGGTTTTCATAAATCCGGTCGGGCGTGGCAACCTGCATCAGCTGCCCCTGATCCATCACTGCCACGCGGCTAGCAACGGTCATGGCTTCTTCCTGGTCGTGGGTGACGATCACGAAAGTCGTGCCCGTTTTCTCTTGAATATCCATCAATTCGAACTGCGTATCTTGGCGCAGTTTCTTGTCGAGCGCGCCCAACGGTTCGTCCAACAGCAGAAGTTTTGGAGCCTTCGCCAGCGAGCGCGCCAAAGCCACGCGCTGTCGTTGTCCACCTGAAATCTGATGCGGCTTACGGCGGGCAAACTGCTCCAACCGTGTCAGACGCAACATCTCTTCAACACGCTCATCCAGGTCATGTTTCGGCATGTTGTCCCGGCGCAGACCAAACGCGATGTTTTCCCAGACGCTGAGATGCGGGAAAAGGGCATATGACTGAAACATCATGTTCACGGCCCGCTTGTTCGGTGGGATCGGGTCGATATCCTGACCGCCCAGTAGAATATGGCCTTCGGTCGGGGTCTCGAACCCGGCAAGCATCCGCATCATCGTTGTCTTGCCGCACCCTGACGGGCCGAGCAGCGCAAAGAACTCACGTTCGAAAATATCCAGCGACAGGTTGTCGATCGCTGTGAACTCGCCGAAGCGCTTGGTCACATTCTGGAACTGGATCAAAGGTTTCGCCTGTGGGTCTTCCCATGGCTCAAAGACGTCAGAATTCAAAGCAGCCCCCGCTTGTCTTAAAGGACAATATTGCAGCGGGGCGGTTTCCTGACCGCCCCGCGCTTGTTCACTCCGATCAGGTACCTGACTTGATCTTGGTCCAAAGACGAGTCACGACGCGCTGCGTTTTCGCGGGATATGGCGTCGTGATGTACAGGTTTTGCATCGTGGCCTCATCCGGATAAATCGCCGGATCGCCGATCACGTCTTCCTCGAGGAACTCCTGCGAAGCTTCGTTGCCGTTGGCGTAGTAGACGTAATTGGACGCGGCAGCCATGTTGTTGGCATCCAGGATGAAATTCAGGAACTTATGCGCGCCTTCCGGATTCGGTGCATCCGCCGGGATCGCCATTTGGTCAAACCACATCAGCGATCCTTCCGCGAACGGATGATATTCGATGTTCACACCGTTCTCGGCTTCGGCTGCGCGGTCTCGTGCCTGCAGGATGTCACCTGACCAACCCACGGCAACGCAAATATCGCCATTCGCCAGCGCGTTGATGTATTCCGAACTGTGGAACTTTTGGATGTGCGGACGAACGCTCATCAGAACGTCTTCGGCTTTCTTGATCACATCCGGGTCGTGGCTGTCCGGGTCTTCACCGATATACTGCAAGGTCATCGGTATCATTTCGGCTGGCGCATCAAGGAAATGAACACCACACGACGCCAGTTTTTCCATGTTCTCTGGCTTCAAAACCAGATCCATGCTGTTCAGTGCCACATCGTCGCCCAAGGCTTCTTTGACCTTGTCGACATTCACACCAATGCCCGTGGTGCCCCACATATAGTTAATCGAATAGGCGTTGTTTGGGTCATATCCAGCAGTTCGCTCTTGAATAACGTCCCAAAGGTTGCCCGCATTCGACAATTTGGCCGCATCCAGTTCCTGAAACGCCCCTGCCTGAATTTGACGTTGAAGGAACGTGCCAGAAGGCACCACCACGTCATAGCCCGAACCACCAGCCAGCATCTTGGTTTCCAGAACCTCGTTGCTGTCAAACACGTCGTAGATGAGGGTCAGACCAGTTTCTTCCTCGAATTTGCTCAGAAGCTCTTCGTCGATGTAGTCGGACCAGTTGTAGACACGCACCTCTTCAGCGAAAGCCGCTGAAGTCCCCAATGCGATGACCGCTGTCATGGTCAGCGTTTTGATTGTCATATTCTTCTCCCTGCAAGTGTACGGCTATTTTCCCGTTTTTTTGGATTTGATCAAGTTTTGCGTTTTCCCCCGATCCAGCGTATGGTTTCACGAGGCCTGTCACCTGACAAGTCAGGGTTAGTCGAAATAGGATGAACCAATTGGATTTGATCAAAAATAAGGCATCTTCGCCGCAAGCCGAAAGCGGGAAACAGCCCGCGCACGAGCAGGTTTATCAAACCCTCAGGTCGCAGATCCTGTTTGGGGAATTGGTCCCTGGGCAACCCGTCACAATCCAGGGTCTGACTGATTCGCTGGGTGTTGGAATGACCCCGGTCCGCGAGGCAATCCGTAGGCTGATTTCGGACGGGGCCTTGGTATTTCAAGGCAACCGCCGCGTTAGCGTTCCGCTTTTGACCTCCGACGACATTGAGCAGATGATTTTCGCCAGAATCTCAATAGAATCAGAGCTTTCCAGACTCGCCACTGCGAATTTACAGGCAGACGACATAGATCATCTTGAGCATATCGACAAACAGCTGGATCATATGATCGCAGATGGCGACGTTGGGGGCTATCTGCGTTTGAACCAGGCCTTTCATGAATCGCTATATTCCCACGCCAATGCAGCGATTCTCAGTGATCTTGCCGAAAGACTGTGGCTGCGATTTGGCCCGTCTCTGCGTGTGGTGTGCGGTCGCTTTGGCACGCAAAGCCTGCCTGATCGGCATAAGGATATCATCAGCGCATTACGAAACGGAGACGCTGAAAAGGCGGCAAAAGCTACCGCTCAGGACATTGAACAGGGTATGGAATTGATCTCGGAGTCGCTCACATCAGGCTGATTTCGTCCGATTCGATTGACAGTCCAAAATTTGATCATATTGTGATCACCACTGCTTTTGTGGGAGAGCCTCAGATGTCCACCATCACCAACCATATGCCAACCGCCGAACTACAGGCACTGGACGCCGCGCATCACCTTCATCCATTTTCTGCCAACGGCGCGCTGGGTCAGGAAGGCGCACGCGTGATTACTCGCGCCAAGGGGGTCTATCTGACCGATAGCGAGGGCGAAGAGATTCTTGACGCCATGGCTGGCTTGTGGTGCGTCAATATCGGTTACGGTCGCGACGAACTGGCCGAAGTAGCCGCACGTCAGATGCGTGAACTGCCCTACTACAACACATTTTTCAAAACGACCCACGTTCCGGCCATAGCACTGGCCGCAAAGATTGCCGAGTTGGCGCCTGGCGATCTGAACCACGTCTTCTTTGCGGCGGGCGGGTCCGAGGCCAACGACACCAATATCCGTCTGGTCCGAACTTACTGGGCCGAAAAAGGCCAGCCGTATAAGAACATCATCATTAGCCGCCATAATGCCTACCACGGGTCTTCCGTGGGCTCGGCCTCGTTGGGAGGTATGGCAGGAATGCACGCGCAAGGCGGCATCCCGATTCCAAACATTCACCATATCAACCAACCCAATTGGTGGGCCGAAGGTGGTGACATGTCGCCCGAAGAATTCGGACTGGCCCGCGCACGCGAACTGGAAGAAGCCATTCTGGAACTGGGCGAAGACCGCGTTGCAGCCTTTATCGCCGAACCCGTGCAGGGCGCAGGCGGCGTGATCGTCGCGCCGGATACGTATTGGCCGGAAATCCAGCGTATCTGTGACAAGTACGACATCCTTTTGATCGCCGACGAGGTCATCTGCGGATTTGGCCGTACCGGCAATTGGTTCGGTTCGCAAACCGTCGGGATCAAGCCGCACATCATGACCATCGCCAAGGGCCTGAGCTCGGGTTATGCGCCCATCGGTGGATCAATCGTGAACGACGAGATTGCCCAAGTGATCGGCGGCACCGAGTTCAACCACGGCTACACCTATTCCGGCCATCCGGTCGCCGCTGCCGTAGCTTTGGAAAATCTGCGCATTCTTGAAGAAGAGAAAATCGTCGAGCATGTACGCGATGTAGCTGCCCCTTACCTGAAGGAAAAATGGGAGGCTCTGGCCGAACACCCGTTGGTCGGTGAGGCAAAGATTGTCGGCATGATGGCCTCAATCGCGTTGACACCAGACAAGGCCAGCCGCGCCAAATTCGCGTCCGAGCCAGGCACTGTCGGCTATATCTGTCGCGACCGATGCTTTGCCAACAACCTGATCATGCGCCATGTCGGCGACCGGATGATCATATCACCCCCGCTGATCCTGACCCCCGCAGATATCGACGAGATGTTTGTGCGAATCCACAAATCGCTAGATGAGGCGCAGGCCGAGATCATCGCACAAGGATTGATGAAAGCGGCCTCGTAAGCCATTTCGAAATTATTAGAGTCAGGGGACGCTTTGAACAGCGTCCCTTTTCTTATTTGGCTTCAAACTTACGTTTCTTACTGCAAACCCAGACGTAGAACTCTGCACGTTGCCACCTTTGAGAAGACAGTCGTCAATAGTTACGAGACCTCTTGCCAACAGCTACCATAAGTTTACGCGCGACAAAAAACTTGATTTCACCCACGTCAACTTCAAATATTCGAATGCGCTTCGGAAGAATATTACCTCGGCCTGTATCGCAACCTGCCATCCCGCAGGGTCTACCTCCTGTCTGCCGTGTGAGTGGTGGCAGACAGGAGGCTTCACAATGCCAAATCGTGAAAGACGCAGTCAGCGCCTGGGTTTGAAACTGAGCCGGCCTTGGGTTTTACGACTGCCTTATCGCAGCCGCTCCAATAGTTCCTCAGTTGGATACCCATCTGGCCGCAAACCTTGCGCCAGTTGGTATGCGCGCACCGCGCTGATCGTGTTCGGCCCAGCCCGCCCATCTATACCCTTTGTATCAAACCCGGCATTGGTCAGGCGGGTTTGCAGTTCCTTTTTTTCGGTGAAACTCAACACGCGGTCAGCGCGCGGCCAGTCGGATCGAAACGGTACACCTCCGGCCAGCCGGTCGGACAGATGCCCGATTCCGATCACATACGCGTCGGCCCCGTTATACGCCTCGATCACTTTGAAATTGTCGAAGATCATCAAGGCAACACCCCGCCCGCCTGCGGGAAGCAGAATCGCGGCCTGACCATGATCCGCAACAGCGTTGCCGTCAGTTCCCACGACACCCTGTGCAGCCCATGCGGACGGCATCCGGGTGAAGTCGCGCCGGGCCGAAGCGTAATCGAAATCCGCAGGCAATCGCACTTCGACACCCCAAGGTTGCCCCTTAGTCCAGCCGTGTTGCGCCAGATACGACGCCGCCGAAGCCAGCGCATCCGTTGGGTCATCTGACCAAATGTCGCGACGGCCATCTCCGTCAAAGTCGACCGCATGATCCAGATACGAGGTCGGCATGAACTGCGTGTGGCCCATCGCGCCCGCCCAACTGCCCAACATATTTGCAGCGCTTACATCGCCTGCCTGCACGAT
This sequence comes from Ruegeria sp. HKCCD7303, assembly GCF_013111185.1. Taxonomy (GTDB): domain Bacteria; phylum Pseudomonadota; class Alphaproteobacteria; order Rhodobacterales; family Rhodobacteraceae; genus Ruegeria. The sequence goes on from NZ_WVRE01000005.1 coordinate 154,099, forward strand.
CCTTAGGGCAGCGATTAACTGAGTTTCGAAGAACTGAGCACGCCGTGCATCAAAAGCCAGTGTCGCCAAAGACCTGAGCGTGCGGCTACTGCCACGGTAGGACCCAAACGAGGTTTCCAGCCCCCAGATTGCCGTGACCACCTCTTTCTCGACTCCGTATTCAGCCTCGATCTGCTTCAGCACCTGCCGGTGCCGTTGCATTGCGGCCCGACCATTGGACAGGCGCGTATCCGAGACGGCGGAATCGAGATATTCCCAGATCGGTTTCGAGAATTCCGCCTGATTTCGATCCCGCGCGATAATGTCTTCGTCAAACGTTATGTCCGAAAACACCTTAGACAGCGTTCCTTGCGATATGCCCTGCTGTCGCGCCCTATCCTGAAACGCGCTCAGCCAAACCTGAAACCGCGCTGCCGCCGCCGCAGACACCTGCAGCGCCTCGATTGATGGTCGCGGAACGGGTCGAAGCGAAACAGCCAAGTCTGCCGAGGCCAGCTTTATCGTTTCGCCAAGCATATTGCCGCCCGACCATTTTCCAGTTTTTGTTGTGTCCGCCTGCACCATGGATGCCCATAATGCGACGGTCATGACGCCGCCTACGCATTTATGCATACCGATTTTTCCTGATTACTGCTCACCCTTAGGGTAGCGCAAAATCGGTAAATCACAAAGCGCTCAGGTACCTGCCTCGCAGTCTTGTGCTTCCCGGTCTGCGCGTATGCGGGCCAGCACATCGCGCAGCATCGGCACCCGGTTTGGCCTAAAGCTTTGATCCGTCACACACATATCCTGCATCCGGTCGAGGCGAAAAACGCGGAAATCCTGCCTCAGATGACACCAGCTGAGTAACACGTTCGAACGGTCCATATAGACGATGCTAAGCGGATCTACGCGCCGCCGCGTGGCCTCTCCCTTTGCGTCGGTATAGGAAAACTCTACTGCACGCTCATCCCAAGCCGCCTGTCTTAGTGTTGCCGCGTCAATCGTCGGTGCCGGGGGTCGGTCAAACCGGGTGGCCGCCAAAATTGCGTGACTCAATCGGTGCGACTGACGCGCGGGCAAGCGGCCCTGCAACTTTCGAAGGGCAGCATTGGCAGCTTCTGCCAAAGCCGGATCACCAATAACCTGAACTTCACGCAGGCCCAGAACCAGCGCCTCAAGCTCATCATCGGTGAAGCCCAGCGGGGGCAATGTTGCATCCTCGATCAGAGTAAACCCAAACCCCGCTTCGCCGTCGATCACGGCCCCCAGACCACGCAGCGCATCGATATCGCGATGGATGGTCCGGGCAGACACATCCAGATCCTGCGCCAGTTGCGCTGAGGTTTTGGGCGACGGGCCAGAACGCAGGGCCTGCATCAATTGGAAGAGTCGGGCGGTGCGAGACATGATGCACCCTAGCTTAAACCTAATGTCAGAAACTGTCATCAGTGCCGACTACGTATCAAGCATCCCCACAAACGGAGCCCAGTGATGCTGACCCTTCTCACCTATCCTTCTGCCTTCGGCCTGTTCAGTGCCAGCCCGTTCTGCGTCAAGACGGCTTTGATGCTGCAACATTCCGGCCGGAAATGGCAGCGCTCTGACATGCTTGATCCCCGAAAGATGCCGCATCAGAAACTACCCGTTCTGCGCACACCCGAGCGTCTGATCCCCGACAGCGACCTGATCCGCGACTGGCTGGAAACCAACGGCGCAAATTTCGATCAGGGGCTGACCGATGTGGAAAAGGCGCATTCCCGCGCTTTGGTGCGCATGGCCGAAGAACACCTGTATTTTCACATCGTTCTGGACCGTTGGGGCAATGACGACGTGTGGCCGATCCTACGCGAAACCTTCTTTACCGGGATACCGGCCCTGATCCGCAAGCCTGCGTCCAACGCAATCCGAAAATCTGTTCTGAAGGGGATTACGTCTCAAGGGATTGGGCGGTTCTCGCTGTCCGAACGGTTGGACAGGGTTGAACGCGATCTTGAGGCGATCTCGGCCTATCTTTGGCAATCCTCGTTCTTGCTGGGGGACAGGCCGACGTCTGCGGATATGAGCGTCGGTCCGATGCTGGCTGCAATGCGCGTAACGCCTGCGGATACCCCGCTGACCCAGCGCATCAAACAGGATAAGGTGTTGAACAGTTACGTGGACCGGATGGAACAGGCGATACCCGTTTGAAACCTTTTGATAACCCCAAAGTCGCCGCAGCATTCGAGGCCCTGGCACCGCCCGCGCGCGAAGGGGCCTTTGCGCTGCGTGACCTGATCATTGATACGGCAACAACTCTGCCCGCGGCCACCCCGCTGCGAGAGGAGCTGCGCTGGGGCCAACCTGCGTATCTTGCGCCCAAAGGATCAACGATCCGGCTGGGGGCACACAAGTCGGCCAGTTTTGCACTGTTCGTGCATTGTCAAAGCCGATTGATGGGTGATTTCACCTCTGCCTTCCCGAATGAAGATCGCATTGACGGGACCCGTGCCCTTCTGTTCGACGACCCGCATCAGATAGATCCGAACCGCCACGGGTGGCTGATCGCCCGGGCGCTGACCTATCACCTCTGACGGCGCTTGCGTTCCACCTTGCGCTTGATCTTGTCCTTCTTGCGCTTGGTGCTGACAGCCTTTCGGCGGGTCGCCCGCTTGGAATGACCCCGTCCGCGCGGCAGCGCCTGATCGTCGATCGACAAAAGTTCCAGTTCCAGACCGCCAGTAACAGGTGTTGCTTCGGTCAAGCGAACGGTGACACGCTGACCGATGGCGATGATCAGGCCGGTGTCCGACCCCATCAGTGTCCCGGCCTCGCGGTCGAAATGAAAGAACTCGCGCCCCAAAGACCGCACCGGCACCAGCCCGTCCGCGCCGGTTTCGTCCATCTTCACGAAGGCCCCGAAACGGGCGATGCCGCTGATCCGGCCAGAGAACTCATTGCCCACCCGCTCGCTTAGATAGGCGGCCAGATAACGATCGGTTGTGTCCCGTTCCGCCATCATCGAACGGCGCTCTGTGTCCGAGATGTGCGTGGCGATTTCGTCCAAGCGCATAATTTCATCTTCAGTCAGCCCGTCCTTGGCCCAGCCATGGGCCGAGATCAGAGCGCGATGTACGATCAGGTCGGCATAGCGGCGGATGGGTGATGTGAAATGCGCATAGTTCCGCAGCGCCAATCCGAAATGCCCGAAGTTCTCGGGGTTATAATAAGCCTGCGCCATTGACCGCAGAGTGGTCAGATTGATGAGTTCGGCGTCCTCTGTCCCCGCAGCCGCGTTCAACAATGCGTTCAGATGCCGGGTCTGCAATACCTGCCCCTTGGCCAGGTTCAAACCCGCCGCCTGTGCTGTTTCCCGCAAGCTTTCAAGCTTCTCAGGCGCGGGTTCCTCGTGCACACGGAACAATAGCGGGCGGCGCTTGGCAATCAGGGTTTCAGCAGCGGCGACATTGGCGAGGATCATGAACTCCTCGATCAGCTTATGGGCATCCAAACGGTCGCGGAACGCCACGCTCGTCACTTCGCCGGTTTCTGACAGAACGATCTTACGTTCGGGCAAATCAAGCTCTAGCGGCTGCCGCACCGCGCGGGCCTTTTTCAAGGCAGCGTACGCGGCATAGAGCGGTTTTAACACTGGCTCCAGCAACGGCCCGGTGCGATCATTCGGAGTGCCGTCAATGGCCTCTTGTACTTCTGAGTAATTCAGCGAGGCAGCCGACCGCATCAGTCCGCGGACAAAGCGATGTCCAATCTTGTTCCCATCTCCGTCGATCTGCATCCGCACAGCGATACAGGCACGCGGCACACCCTCGTGCAGGGAACACAAATCGCCCGACAAACGATCCGGCAGCATCGGAACCACCCGATCAGGAAAATAGCTTGAGTTGCCCCGCTTTCGCGCCTCACGATCCAGGGCAGTTCCGGGCTGCACATAAGCGGCGACATCTGCAATGGCGACCCAGATCACGTGCCCGCCCGGGTTCTTCGGGTCGTCATCGGCGTGCGCATAGCATGCATCGTCATGATCCCGCGCGTCCGAAGGGTCGATGGTGAGCAAAGGCATTTCCCTAAGGTCTTCGCGGCCCTTCAAACCAACTGGCTTGGCCTTGTCCGCCTCGGCAATCACCTTGTCAGGGAAGTCATCCGGAATGCCGTGCTGATGAATCGCGATCAGTGACACAGCCTTGGGCGCGGTCGGATCACCCAAACGTTCAACAATGCGCGCACGCGGCAGACCCATGCGATTTTTGGGTCCCGCCTGCTCAGCTTCGACCAATTCGCCGTCTTTAGCGCCCAGCAGTGCCCCGTCGGCAACCAGCCATTCGGTGGATCCGGCCTTGTCGATGGGCACGATCCGCCCCCCTTCGGCGCCCTTGCGGAAGATGCCGACGATTTTGCGCGGGTTGGTTCCGATGCGGCGGATCAAGCGAGCTTCATAGTTATGATCTTCTTCATGCACCACGGTCAGACGCGCCAGAATGCGGTCGCCCTCGCCCAGCGCCGGATCACTGGCGCGGGCAATGATCAGCACGATGGGCTCGACCCCCTCACCATGCCACTCCAGCGGACGGGCAAACAGGTCTCCATCTTGGTTCGGTGCCTTGACCTGCAAAACGCTGACCGGCGGCAGGCGATCCGGGTCGCGATAGCTGCGCTTGCGCTTTTCAAGATGCCCTTCGGCCTCAAGTTCTTTGAGGATGCGCTTGAGATCAATCCGATCTGCGCCCTTGATGCCAAAGGCCTTGGCAATATCGCGTTTCGACGTCAGAGTGGGGTTCGCCGAGATCCAGTCCAGGACCTCCTGCTTGGTGGGGATGCGAGTCATATCTTCGGCCTATCACGCGTTTGCGACCGCGTCATGATCAAAAAACTTCAGGCTTTCAGATCGGCCACCGTATCCACATCGCGCAGGTGATCCAGCAACGAGACCCGCGCGCCGGGAACCGTGGCCAACGTGTCCGCCAAAGCGTGTTCCGTCGACCAGCGCACATTGCGAAACAGACCTGCTGGCAAAGCCGCATAGCGTTGCGCGCCAACCAACCAGTAACCGCCATCCGGTGCAGGGCCAAAGACCATTTGAGACCGCCCCAGTGCACCAAAAGCGCTGGCAATGTGAGCCCGCGAAATTCCCGGAATATCGGCACCGATCAGGCAAACCGGACCTTTGGGCATGCCCCGCAGCATTCGCCCCATCCGATCCCCCAGATCGCCACGCCCCTGTGCGGCGCGCGGCAAATCAGCCGGCCAGACCCGACTGTTCAGACCCTCTGCATCCGGGGACACCGCCAATACGATCTGCCAGCGTGGATCCCGCAGACGCCGGATCAACGACCGGGTCTGATGCCGGAACCACCATGCTGCACCCACCATGCCGATGTCGCGACCCAACCGTGTTTTCACCCGACCCGGATGGGGTTCCTTGACCATGATCACCAATGTGCGCGGCATGGGTCAGGCAAAGTATTCCGTCAGGATGCGCGTGTAGATCGACTTGAGCTGTTCGACCTGTGCCACCTCGACGCATTCATCCACCTGATGCATGGTGCGCCCGACCAGCCCAAACTCAACCACCGGGCAGTGATTTTTGACGAAACGCGCATCCGATGTGCCTCCTGTTGTGGACAACTCGGGCGTGACACCGGTTTCCGCTTCGACCGCCTTGGCCACCAGATCAGACAGTGGCCCCGGCGGGGTCAGAAAGCTTTCCCCAGAAATCTTGATTCTTACGTCCACCTCAACGCCGTACTCGGCAGCCACCTGATCCGCCTCTGATTGCAACCAATCGCTTAGGCTCGCACCGGAATGCAGATCGTTGAAACGAATATTGACCGCGCCACTGCTCCGGGCTGGGATCACGTTGGTGGCAGCGTTCCCCGTGTCGATCGTGACCACTGCCAAAGTTGAGGCGTCGAAGTGATCCGTGCCCTGATCCAGTTCGTGACTTGCCAACCGATCCATCAGCCGCGCCATCGCAGGCAGTGGGTTCTTAGCCCGATGCGGATAGGCCGAATGCCCCTGAACGCCAGTGATCGTGAACCATGCCGTCATCGAACCGCGACGGCCGATCTTCATCATCTCGCCCATCGTGTTCGGGCATGTGGGCTCACCTACCAGGCAGACCGACATGCGCTCATCTGCGCTGCTCATATAGTCGAGCAAGGCGGTGGTGCCATCCAGCGCATCACCTTCTTCATCGCCGGTAATCGCCAGGATGACGGCCCCGTCCGGCGGTGTGTCGCGCACGAAGTCTATCGCAGCCGCAGCAAACGCCGCGACCCCGGATTTCATATCGGTGGTACCGCGCCCGTACATCACACCGTCCCGCACCTCGGCCCCGAAAGGCGGCATCGTCCAAGCCTCTTCGTCGCCTACCGGAACAACATCTATGTGGCCGTTGAACCCGAAGCTGCGCGCGTGGCCTTTCTGGCCCCACCGCGCGAAAAGGTTACTGATGCCGCCACGGTCGACACGTGTGCACTCAAAGCCCGCGCCAGTCAGAACCGAGTCGAGCAATTCAAGCGCGCCGCCCTCTTCCGGTGTGACCGATGGGCAACGAATCAGGTCGGCTGTCAATTGAACGGGGTCGGTCATGCGGAGGCCTCTGGAGCTTTGTCTTTCGCGGGTTCGCGCACAGATTCAACGAATTGCCCGGTTTTCCAACCCCAATCCACAAAAAAATCAATCTTCCGACGCCGGACGTGTCAAAGCGAGACCCCAACAAAACATGGCAATTTACCCAGCGACCACCTTGCCGTGTGTCACACAATCGCGTTACAGGGCCGCGAAACAGGTGAAAAGAAAATGAAACGCGCGTTTTACGCTCTGATCTGCCTGACTTTCGCCGTCATCGCACAGCAGAGCCTGGCACAGACCCTTTCCGTCACGACCGTGACACGCCCCCCGTTTTCTTATGTCGAGGACGGGGATGAAACGGGTTTCTCGATGGACTTGCTTGCGGCACTGGCCGAGTCGCTGGGCTGGGACTATTCCGTCAACCGTGTGGACGCCTTTTCCGAAATGCTGGGTGCCGTACAAGACGGGTCTGCCGACCTAGCCATCGCCAATATCTCGATCACGGCGATGCGTGAAACACAGATGGATTTCAGTCAGCCGATCTTTGAGGCCGGGCTGCAGATCATGGTGCCGTCAGACGCGGTTCGTCGGCCCTCGCTGTTGCAGGCGTTGCTGTCCAAAGAACTCTTCATTGCTATCGGTCTGGCCTTTGCCATTCTACTGGGCGGCGGCATGTTGATGTGGAGCTTTGAGCGCCGCGCCCAACCTTATTTCGACCGCAAACTGAACGAAGCCTGGTTCCCGTCATTCTGGTGGGCGCTCAACTTGGTTGTGAATGGCGGCTTCGAAGAGCGGATGCCCCGCACCCCATTTGGGCGAATGTTGGGGGTCGTGCTGGTTGTGTCGTCGCTGTTCATTGTGTCGGTTTTCACCGCACGCATAACCTCGGTCATGACGGTAGACGCGATTACCGGCAGCGTGAACTCGGTCAACGATCTTTACGGCAAAAATGTCGGCACCATTTCCAACTCGACCGCGGCAAGTTTTCTAAACCGGCGTGAGATCGAATTCACCGGCTATCCCGGACTGGAGCAGATGCTGGACGCCTTCAAGGCCGAGGAACTTGACGCAGTCGTATTTGACGCGCCAGTCCTGTCCTATTTCGCCTCGCATGAGGGGCGGCGTATTGCGTCCATGACAGGCGGCATCTTCCTGCGCGAAAACTATGGCATCGCATTCCCGACAGGATCGCCGCTGGTCGAGGACGTCAATCAGGCTTTACTGTCACTGCGCGAAGATGGAACTTACGACGAAATTTACCGCAAGTGGTTCGGTACACGAAACTAGGCTTCAGCCTCGTCGCCATAAAACGGTGTCATCTGCGCGACGATCACGGCGTTTTCGTCCAATGCGCGTTGCATTAGGGCACGCTCGTCCGGCTCTATGTCATGCCCTTGCGCTTCGCGTTCCGCCAAAGTGCCATACCCGGTGACATCCAGCGGCGCTGTATCGGCTTGCTTCAGAATGGCCACCGTTTCGCGCACGGCCTCGGCCTCGTCGACTCCGCTGGCATAGCAGATCAACGCCGCGCCGGTCGCCCCTTCGGGCAGCCCGTCACCATCCTTGCGACCGATCTGGACCAGAAGAGTATAAACTTGCTGACGCGAAGGTTTCTTTTGCTTTTCCATGCGCAGGGCCATAGCTGCGTGCCCGCCGACGGTCAAGAAGCCCAGAATTGCAGACGGGCAATCTGGCGTCCATAGTACCGGTAAACAGCCGAACCATGACAACACAGGACCATTTCATGACATATCCCGATTTCATCACAGCATTTCCCAGCCTCGACGTCCCTTTCCCCGAAGATGTAGTTCAGACCGCTGTGATCCGGTCGGATGCTGGGCTGGTGGCGTTTTTTACTTTTCTCAAGGATTTTGAACTGCCCGCACATTCTCACAAAGCCCAATGGGGCACTGTCGTCGAGGGTGAGGTCGAACTGACCATCGGCACCGAGACCAGAATATACCGCCCGGGCGACAGCTATTCGATCCCTTCGGGTGTCGAACACGGTGGCAAGATCAAAGCGGGTTCTCGTGTGATTGACGTTTTTGAAGAACCAGACCGCTATCCGGTGAAGGCATAAGGCTCAAAAAAGGGCTGCAGCGCAAGCTACAGCCCTTCTTGGAGGATATACGGCAATTTAGTCGCGCAGCAATTCGTTGATGCCGGTTTTCGAGCGTGTCTTTTCATCCACCCGTTTCACGATCACGGCACAGTACAGGCTGATGTTGTTCTTGGAAGGCATCGAACCGGCAACAACCACCGAATAGGGCGGCACTTCGCCATAGGTGACTTCGCCGGTTTCACGGTCCACGATTTTGGTGGATTTGCCGATGAACACGCCCATGCCCAGAACCGAACCTTCGCGTACGATACAACCCTCGACCACTTCGGAACGGGCACCGATAAAGCAATTGTCTTCGATGATGGTCGGTCCGGCCTGCATGGGCTCAAGGACACCACCGATGCCGACGCCCCCCGACAGGTGAACGTTCTTGCCGATCTGCGCACAGGATCCAACGGTGGCCCATGTATCAACCATGGTGCCTTCATCGACATAAGCGCCCAGGTTCACAAAAGACGGCATCAGAACAGCGCCGGGTGCGATATAGGCAGACTTGCGGACAACGCAGTTCGGCACAGCACGGAACCCGGCGGCTTGCCATTGGCTTGCGTCCCAACCGGCGAACTTGCTGTCCACCTTGTCCCACCAGCCGCCAGCCTGCGGACCACCGGACTGGATTTCCATATCCTTGATGCGAAAGCCCAGCAGAACCGCTTTCTTGGCCCACTGGTTCACGTGCCAGTCGCCATTTTCAAGCTTTTCCGCAACACGCAGCGATCCGCTGTCCAGCGCGTTCAGCGTATCCTCGATCGCTTCACGCTGTTCGCCGGTGGTGGCGGGCGTGATTGTGTCGCGCGCCTCCCAGGCGGCTTCGATGGCGGCTTCCAGTTGCGCGTTGGACATGGGGCGTCTCCCTACAGAATCTGTTCGTGTCGGTTTGGCCTATACGCAAGTGGAAACAATGGTGCAATGCGACGAACATGGATCATTTTGCGTCTGAAACGGCCTTTCGTCAGCTTGCGCGGCGTATATGGCGGGTCAGGATGCCCTTGGCGGTGCTCAGATCCCTGCGCCTGAGGGCCTGAACCAGCGCGGCGTGATCCTTGTCTACCTGCTGCACCCATTTTGACCGCCAATGTGCGAACAGGTGGCGCGCGCTTGCGATATGCAGATCGTCAATGGCGTGCAAAAGCCGGGGTAGGCCACAAGGTGTCAGAATGGCACGATGGAACGCTCGGTTCAAAGCTTCCCATTGCGGCATCGTCTGCGCCTCATCACAGGCGATGCGTGCGCGATCGATCTTGTCCAACGCGACCGGAGACATGTTCTGCACGGATTGCTGCAACGCAAGGGTCTCTAACGCCACTCGCATTTCTATCACCTCACGCACTTCTGCCGGGTCCAGCGCGGTGACGCGCATCCCGCGGCGAGGCTCATGCCGGGCCAATCCATGCGCCTCAAGCCGCAACAGGGCTTCACGTACAGGGACGTGACTGGTGTCAAATTGGCGGGCAATATGGTCTTGCCGCAGCTTTTCCCCGGCCTCAAGCTCTCCGGTGATGATTTGCTGGCTCAGGTTTTGGTAGATCGTGTCGGAAATCGTAGCGGACATGGATTATAGATAAAATCCGCCCTACCCGTTCACAAGCCGATAATTCACCCTGCAAACGGGTCCGGTGCAATATTTGCGCCGCACAGCAGAACGGCAACACGCTCATCCGGTTCAGGCTGGTAGACACCCGACGCCAATGCAGCCAAGGCTGCTGCGCCTGCGGGCTCCACCAAAATGCGGTGGCTCTGCCAAAGCGCCTTTTGCGCATCCGCAATCGCGTCATCCGATACCAGAACCGAGCTCATGCCTTGCGCCAGATCGAAACAGATCTGTCCGATCCGCCGCGCGCCCAGCGCATTTGCAGCGATACCCGAGACAGATACATCCACCGGCTTACCCGCCTGTAACGCAGCGTTCAGCGCGCACGAGGTTTCAGGTTCGACTGCAACGACCTTGCGCGCGCCGTCAAACCACGCCAGCGCACCGGCAATAAGACCGCCGCCACCCACAGCAACCAGAACCGTATCGGCCTGCAACCCCTGAGCATCCCATTCGGCAAAACAGGTCCCTTGCCCCGCCACTGTCGCCGGGGCGTCATAGGCGTGAATTTGCATGGCACCAGTAGCTGCCTCATGTTCTTGCGCCGCGGTCAGCGCGTTGGCGTATTCGCCGGACACGACGCTTAGATCCGCGCCAGTTTGCCGGATCAGCGCGATTTTCGACGGACCTGCCAGTTCCGGTACGAATATCTTGGCGGGATAGCCCAGCGTCTGCGCAGCATAAGCAGCCGCCGCACCATGGTTGCCCCCGGACGCGGCCACAACGCCTGCCTGTGGCACGTCCATGCTGAGCAATGTGTTGAACGCGCCCCGTGCCTTGAAACTGCCAGTGTGCTGCATGTGCTCGAGTTTTAGCTCGATCGGATAGCCCGGAATGCGGCTTTCCATCACTGGGGTCACTTGTGCATATCCGGCGATACGGTCGCGGGCTTTTGAAATTTCACTTTTCCAATTCATTCTTGTCTTTCCGTGACTGGCGCTCTGATCGCGAACCCTATAGCTGTTTCATGAACACGCAAGCAGGGATCGATCACCTATGAGAGAAGACCGCCACAATCCGTTCCGCGACGCGCAGACCGACCGCTCGACCGCGAGTGAGGTTCCGGACACGCCGCAGACGCGTTCACCTGCCTATCGCCTTGCCTTTGCCGATGACGAATTCTTGTGCCGGGACGAATTGCGCCCGGTGCGTCTGCAACTGGAATTGCTGAAGCCCGAGATGATCATGATCGAGCGCGAGATCACCTCGACCATTGTGATGTTCGGCGGCGCGCGCATTCCGGAACCGTCGCAGAAACACACGGCGCGAACAGAGACTTTGGCCGGGTTGTCACAATATTACGATGAGGCGCGTGAGTTCGCGCGGCTAATGACCGAAAAGTCAAACGAAACCGGATGCCGTGAGAACGTCATCGTCACCGGCGGTGGTCCCGGTGTGATGGAGGCCGGAAACCGTGGCGCGCAGGACGCGGGTGGGTGTTCGATCGGCTTGAATATCGTGCTGCCGCATGAACAGGCGCCGAACCTCTATGTGACGCCGGACCTCAGCTTCAACTTCCATTACTTTGCCATTCGCAAGATGCATTTCCTGATGCGCGCCCGCGCCATCACCATCTTCCCCGGCGGTTTTGGCACCATGGATGAACTGTTCGAATCCCTGACCCTGATCCAGACCGGGCGGATGGACCGCGTGCCCTTCCTGCTGTTTGGCCGCGAATTCTGGGAAAAGGTCATCAATTGGGAAGCGCTGGCCGATGCCGGCACCATCTCGGAAGAAGACCTCGACCTGTTCCGGTTCGTCGACACCGCGCAAGAGGCGGTCGAGATCATCGAGAACTGGGAACCCGCCCCGCCCCGCGACGAAATTCCGGGGCGCTGAGCTATGGCTTCTAAAACCGGAGAGATGCTGCACCTGCGCGGCAACGCGTTGAACGCCGGTGAGCCGGTAACCCTGCCACTGACCCAAAGCAGCATGTACCACCTGCCCGGCGTGACGGAAGGTTTGCGCACCTATGGCCGCGTCGACAACCCAACCTGGGAGCATCTGGAACATGTTCTGGCCCATCTGGAGGACGCACCCTGCCTGACATTCCCTTCGGGGATGGCAGCGATCTCGGCAGCGTTGTTCGCGACCCTGAAGGCCGGATCACGCCTGCTGATCCCGTCGGACGGGTACTACGTGACACGCCTGCTGGCGGATCGTTTCCTTTCAGGTCTGGGCGTGACCGTTGAGGAACGACCCACTGCCGCCTTTACCAACGGCGGTTTTGACGGGTTCGATGTTGTCTTTGTAGAAAGCCCCTCGAACCCCGGTTTGGATATGATCGATCTGGCAGCGGTTGCTGAACAGGCGCGCGCAGCCGGGGGAGTGACCATTGCCGACAACACGACGATGACCCCGCTGGGTCAACGCCCACTGGAACTGGGCATCGATGTGGTTGTATCGTCAGATACCAAGGCGATGGGCGGGCATTCCGACATGCTGATGGGCCATGTGGCCAGCCGCAACAACGATATCATGGAACGGGTCGAGGAATGGCGAAAAGTGTCCGGATCAATCCCCGGACCGCATGAGGCGTGGCTGCTGCATCGCGGGCTGGAAACGCTGGATGTACGCTTTGACCGTATGTGCAGCTCGGCGCAGGTGTTGGCCGAACGTTTGGCGTCACATCCCACAGTGAAACAGGTCCGCTATCCAGGTCTGCCGGGCGATCCATCCCACAAACTGGCACAGTCACAGACGGCACGCTTCGGGTTTCTGCTGTCCCTGACACTGGAAAGTGAAGAGAAAGCCGAAGCCTTCATCAACGCTTGCCCCCTTCTGCGCCCCGCCACTTCTTTCGGAGGGGTCCACAGTTCAGCCGAACGTCGCGCGCGATGGGGCGACGATGTCGATCCCGCCTTCATCCGCCTGTCCGTCGGATGCGAACCTGTAGAAGAACTGTGGCAAGCCATCGAGGCCAGCCTGAACGCGCTGTGATTACTTCTTGGCTTCGCGCAGTTCTTTGAACACGTAGATCGGCAGCACAACGCTGGCGATCAGCGCCCCCAGCCAGACCAACAGCGTTGCTCCCAACAGGTTCGCAACTCCACCTACGGTCAGCCCAGCGGTTATCAGATCAGTCACCAACAGGCCTACAAAGGTCACGATCAAAGCAATCCCGCCCTTCAGCGCAGGCGCTTTCTTTTCACCCAGCTTCAGGATCAGGGGTTCGGCAATCAGCTGCACCACGGTGAAGACGATTACAACGACGATGAAAGAGATCGGCTTGATCGCAAATCCTGACAACAACAGCGAGGCAAGCAATAACCCAATGGCATTCCCGGCCAGCAAGGCCAGAGCCGACTTAATTCTACGAGACATGAGACGATCTCCGTCAATCAACAATTAGAAACATGCAGATGTTAACAGACCTGCAGGATTTTACGAGGCAATTCAATCGTCTCTTCCTTTTGACCCGTTGAAATCGCATGGTAGAAGACATTCATCAAGATCAGACATGCCCTGACCCGTGAGAGTGAGATGAGCGACGATCCCTATTCCGTTCTTGGCGTGGCAAAAGACGCCAGCGCCGCCGAGATCAAGAAAGCCTATCGGCGCATTGCCAAGGAATGCCATCCGGACCTGAAGCCCGGCGATGCCGAGGCTGAGGCCAAGTTCAAAGCCGCCGCCGCAGCCTACGATTTGCTGAAAGACCCGGAAACCCGTGCCCGGTATGACAATGGCGAGATTGACGCCTCGGGTCAGGAACGCCCGCAACAGCAGTTTTACCGTGAATATGCCGAAGCCGCTGGCAACCCCTATCGCGGACGTCAGGCAGACCCGGACGACATGTCCGACATCTTCGCCGAATTCATGCGCGGGCGTGGCGGGTTTGGCGGCCAGCGCGGCCATGAGTTTCACGCGCCGGGGCACAACCTGAACTATTCGCTGCAGATCAGTTTTCTGGATGCCGTGTTCGGTGCCAGTCAGAAACTGACCTTGCCAGACGGCGACCGGATCGAAGTGAAGATCCCGGCTGGAATTACCGAGGGTCAAACCATCCGCCTGAGGGGCAAAGGGGCCCCGGGATATGGCGAAGGCCCTCCGGGCGATGCTCTGGTAACTGTTTCGGTGGCCAGTCATCCGGTCTTTGATCGCCACGGCGACGACATCCATATTACGCTGCCCATCACGATTGACGAGGCCATACTGGGTGGCAAAGTCCCAGCTCCGACCATCGACGGTGGCGTGAATGTCAGCGTACCGGCGGGCACCAGCAGTGGTAAAACCCTGCGATTGCGGGGCAAGGGTGTCAAAAAACGCGGCTCGTCCGAGCGTGGGGATCAGTTGATCGAACTGACCGTCTCGATGCCCGAGAAAATCGATGACGATCTGAAACAGTTCATGGAGACCTGGCGCGAGACGCACAGCTACGACCCGCGGAAAGGAATGCCGTCATGACCCTGACCGAGAAGGAACTGATCGAAACCGTCGCCCGACTGACCTCGGATCGGCTGACCGAATATCTGGCGGCCGAGATTGTGATCCCCGAACAATCAGACCAAGGGCTGATCTATCACAGCATCGACGTCGCCCGTCTGGAACTGGCCTGCGAGTTGCACGAACAGTACGACATGGAGGCAGATGCGCTGTCGATGATGATCTCGCTGATTGATCAGATGCACGGGCTACGGGCCGAACTGCGCGAGGTTCTGAACGCGGTCGAGGCTCAACCCGAACCGGTGCGTCAGCAACTGGTTGAAGTGATCGGCACAGCGCGGTTCCGTCGCAGATAACGGGGTTTTGGACTCGACCCATTTGGCGTAGAAGGCCGCCTTGATCCTTTGCCAGGTGGCTCTATGACCCAGTCCCGATCCGAATTGCTGATGCCCGCGGGCAATCTGCGCAAGTTGAAACTCGCCATCCTTTACGGCGCAGACGCAGTGTATCTGGGCACGCCCGACATGTCGTTGCGCACGAAATCCGAGTTCTCGCTGGAAGAGGTGATCGAAGGGGTTGAGTTCTGCCACAGCCATGGCCGACGCGCC
This sequence comes from Ruegeria sp. HKCCD7303, assembly GCF_013111185.1. Taxonomy (GTDB): domain Bacteria; phylum Pseudomonadota; class Alphaproteobacteria; order Rhodobacterales; family Rhodobacteraceae; genus Ruegeria. The sequence goes on from NZ_WVRE01000005.1 coordinate 169,352, forward strand.
TATCTGACGCTGAACCTGTTTTCGCATAATAAAGACATCCCGAAACTGGATGAGTACATCGACACGGTGCGCAAGGTGCAGCCCGACGGGCTGATCATTGCTGATCCGGGTGTGTTCCAATATGTCCGCGAACGCGCACCCGAACTGCCGCTGCATATCTCGACCCAGGCCAATATCTGTTCGTGGCTATCGGTGAAGTTCTGGCAGGATCAGGGCGCTGAACTGGTGGTTCTGGCACGCGAAGTCTCGTACCCCGAGCTTGTGGAAATCCGCGAGAAGTGCCCTGACATCAAGCTTGAGGCTTTCGTCCACGGTGCGATGTGCATGACCTATTCAGGTCGTTGCCTGCTTTCGAACTTTATGGCCGAACGCGGGGCGAACCAGGGCAATTGCGCCAATTCCTGCCGCTGGAACTATGGCCTGAAACTGCGCCTGAAGGACGGCACGCATCAGGAACTGCGCATCACCGACGAAAACGCGGACCTGTTTGAATTCCTGCTGGAAGAAGGCTGCCGCCCCGGTGATTTGATGCCAATCGAAGAAGATGATCGCGGGTCATACATCCTGAACTCCCGCGATCTGTGCATCATGCCCAAGCTGGATGAATACCTGAAGATCGGTGTCGACAGCCTCAAGGTCGAAGGGCGCGGTAAGTCGGAGTATTACGCCGCCATCGTTGCGCGGGCGTATCGGATGGCGATCGACGACTACAATGCCGATCCTGAGAACTGGGATCCCAGACCATATATGCGCGAACTGGAAACCGTAGGAAACCGCGGCTACACGCTCGCCTTCCACGAAGGACGTCTGACCAACTACGCGCATGACTATGAACACACCGCTTCGATCGCGCAGTGGGAGTATGCGGGGATTGTCACCGAAGTGACTGAAGACGCCTTTCTGGTCGAGGTGAAGAACAAGCTGGAACCGGGCGACGTGTTGGATTTTGTCTCACCTATCTCACGCGATACGGTTCTGCTGCGGGTCTACGATTTCGAACGCGCGTCTGACGGCAAGCGGCTGGATGTGGTGCATGGCAGCACGAAGACAGCCATCCGGCTGCCTTTCACCCTGTTCGATCACGAAGACATTGACGATCTGCGCGCGCGCTTCCCGGTTTACTCGGTTCTGCGCAAGGAACGCGCCCTGACCGATGAACACTGGAGCCGCATTCGTTTCGACAAACTGGTGCAAGGGCTGGAAACCACTGGCCGTGACAACCCGACGGCTTATGCCCGTCGTCGCGACGAACTGGTCGAAAAGATCGGCGAGGATGGCAATGAACGCCGGTTCAAGACCAACCGTATCGGAACCGAAGGCTGCTGTGGCAAGGGGTGTAACGGGTGTCTGATCTTCTGGCAGGATGAGAAATACGCGCTGGCTCGAGAAGTTCTGTCAAAACGCAAACAAGGCGAACAACTCAGCCGCCGCGAGGCGACGGAACTGAAGCTGCCAGGCGAACCGGCCTGATCCGGTTCATTCGCTCTTGCGATACTCTTCCGGCACATAAAACGTGTAGTCTCGATCCGCCACCTGTTCGTGGCAGACATGGCAATACGCGACTTCACCGGCGCGATCACCCAAGGTATCGCCAAACACAGAACCGTCTGGCAGGACCATGATATAACGCCAATCCGCTGTATCCGGGTTCGCCCCGTTTGCCAGTTTCTCCATTATGAACATGGCACCTGGATGTATGCGCCCTTCATCCGTCACGGTCATGCTGTCCTTGGCCAGGACAGAACCCATAGGCAGCTCTTCGCCTTTTTGCAAAGTCGCATAGTTATGGGCCATGCGGTTGGCATAACTGTTCACAAACCGCCGGCCATGGGTTGCCGAAATATAGGGTGCATCGTTGAATAACGGCCAGCTTTGGTAGTTGAGGATCAGGTCCAGTTGCGCCGCTGCATACCCGCGCGCCATGCGACGGTTCAGCGAACGGTAGTGCTTCAAAGCCTCGTCCTTGCTCAGCTCAGCAGGGTTTTCGATCGCGATATGAGCATTTTCGCTGTCGGCAAAAACCAAACTTGAACTTGCCGCAAACGCAAAGGCAAACAAGATTGCTCCGAAAAGGTTAGTGTTAGTAAAGCTTGTGTTCATAATATTGGCCCACCTGAAAATCAGTTCGCCTGAGCACCGCCTGACAGCACCGGTTTAGTCTAGCGACCTCGCAATAACTTGCCAGCTCTGGCCCGGTCCGCTCACCACCTTGTGCATGGATTTGAAAAGGGCCATGCTAGCGATGAACACGGGAAACATAGCAAATTATGCATATTGTTTCAGCACCTGAAACATTAAGTTTACAAGTACACTTATGGCGTGCAGGTGGCGACCGAAAACACTTGATGCGCGATACAACCGACCCGGTCGGACGCCGGCGGAAACTCTATCGGCTCAACCCTGTTTCGGCCTCGATCTGTTTGCGAGACTTGCGAGCGCGTTCGGTTGCCGATTTCAACTGACCACAGGCCGCCATGATATCCTCACCGCGCGTCTTGCGAATGGGCGATGCATAGCCCGCGTGGTAGATGATATTCGCAAAAGCCCGGATACGGTTGTTCGAGCTGCGCTTATACGGCGCGCCGGGCCATTCATTGAACGGAATCAGGTTGATCTTGGCCGGGATGTTGTAACGCTTGATGTGGTCGATCAGGCGGTGTGCATCCTCATCACTGTCGTTCACGCCATCCAGCATCACATATTCAAAGGTGATCCGTTCGGAGTTCGACGCATTGGGATAGCTGGCCAGCGCCTGTAGCAATTCTTCGATGTTCCAACGCTTGTTAATCGGCACCAGCACGTCGCGGGTCTCATCCGTGGTGGCATGGAATGAGATCGCCAGCAAACAGCCGATTTCCTCAGCCGTGCGCGCGATTTCGGGCACGACGCCAGAGGTCGACAGCGTGATACGGCGGCGCGACAGGGAAATCCCTTCGGGATCCATGGCGATTTTCATCGCATCACGGACGTTTTCGAAATTGTAAAGCGGTTCGCCCATGCCCATCAGAACGATGTTCGACAGCAGGCGCGTTTCATCCTTGGGCGCACCGGGGGTGGGCCATTCGTCAAGATCATCGCGGGCCATCATGATCTGACCAACGATCTCGGCCGCAGTCAGGTTGCGCACCAGTTTCTGGGTGCCGGTATGACAGAATGAACAAGTCAGCGTGCACCCGACCTGAGACGAGATGCAAAGCGTGCCGCGATCCTCTTCGGGGATATAGACGACCTCAACCTCATGCCCGCCTGCGATACGGCACAGATACTTGCGGGTGCCATCCTCAGAAACCTGGCGGGTCACAACCTCGGGGATTTCGATCACGAAATTCTCGGCCAATTGTGCGCGGTAGGCTTTGGCCAGGTTGGTCATCTCGGCAAAGTCTCGCACACCCCATTGATAGATCCACTGCCAGATCTGACCGGTGCGCATCTTGGCCTGCTTTTCCGGCGTGCCGTGTTCGATCAGAACAGCGCGCAGCTGGTCGCGGGTTAGCCCGACAAGGTTGATCTTTCCCTCGGGCAGTTTGCGAGGGAGGGTCAGGACATCTTGAGTGATCGGCGCTTTGGGCGACATTTTGGGCTCTCTGAGGCGTATCTCGAAAGATTCTGGCTTGGGATGCGCCTCTATATAGGAACCTGCGCAAAGATCAAAAGGATTCGTCACAATTGGCGGGTATGCATGGAAAAGCCACAGTAACACAGTCACTGCGGCCATTGTCTTGTTTTAATCCGTACGGATCAAAGCCCGCTTAGACACCTGCCGGCGGAATGTAGCAATCTTCGGCGTCCAGAGTCTTAACCGGGTCTTCCGGGCCGCACTGTTCGCCAGTCACCGGATATGTCTCACCTGTGTTTTCACAAGCGCTTAGCACCATGGCCGAGATCATCATCAGCGCAGCAAGAAATTTGTTCAGCATCGGGGCAACTCCTTCGTTTCCTCTGAACTATTTAGTTCAGAAAGTGCGAGGGCTTACTTTGATACGGATCAAGTGCGGGCGCGGACGTCGCGTAATGCTGGCGCGCCGGACAGCATCAAAAACAAAAGCCCCGCCATACCGACGGGGCCTGCACCGAAATACGCTGACTTAATTAGTGCAGCGTTGCTTCGCGTCGTCAATTGCTGCGGTAAAGCCCAGTAACGAGAAGGTGTCTTTCGTCTGCGTCCCGCGTTCCGAGCGGGCCGTCAGAACAGCCTCGTTCCCGCGCTTCATCGCTTCGATCACTTTGGGTTCCTGCCCTTGAGTCGAAGGCCAGGCCCATTCGCCATCAGTAATGAATTCGAATTCGGCGTCGTCGATCTTGACGTTGACGGTCGAACCCGCCGCAAAGGGATAGCCGCCGGTGAACGACACTGTTCCGTTCACGTCATCGCCTGGTCGAAACACCACAAACAGCAAAATGTCGCTACGCCGCACAGAAACCACGCGACCACCGCGGGTGTTAACCGTTTCGTCCGGGGTTGCGACGCTCCAGCATTCAGTGGGGTCTTCTTCAACAAAGACGCTCCAATCTGTCTTGACCGCAACACGGTTGGTGCTGCTGGCCTGCTGAGCGATTGCAGATGTCGCGACGGTACCTGCCACAGACAGGCCCGCGATCACACGAACGAGCATTGATCCCATTTGTCCAGCCTCCTAGCTCGACCCATACCTCAAACCCATCGGACATGGCTGCGAACCCTTCCGGCCCGTCTATTCCGTTGCGCATTCCGATGATTGCCGACATACACACACTAACGCAGGTTTCGCCACAGGCGAAAGGGCGATTGGCAGAATTTTGCGCATAATTTCGGAGGTCCAGATGACGCAGCCCATACCCATGACAGAACTGTGGCGTGGTGCTTTGCTTGAGAGTTTGCATCTGGGCCACGCGGTGATCTGCGATGACAGCGGCCAAATCGTCCGCAGCTGGGGCGATCCGCAAGCGGTGATCTACCCAAGGTCCTCAGCCAAAATGATTCAGGCACTTCCACTGGTCACGTCGGGTGCCGCGGCGAAATACGGCTTGAACAGCGAACATCTTGCGCTGGCCTGCGCCTCACATAACGGTGCCGCGATCCACACCGATCGGGTAACAGCATGGCTGGATCACCTGGGGCTGACCGAGCATGATCTGCGCTGCGGCCCACAGGAACCAGCAGATACAGCAGCTCGCGATCGGCTGATTTTAGCTGACGACACGCCTTGCCAGATCCACAACAATTGCTCGGGCAAACACTGTGGATTTCTGACATTGGCTCAGCACATGGGCGCAGGCCCGGAATACCTTGAAATCGACCACCCGGTGCAACAAGCCTGTCTGTCAGCCATTGAAGAAACCACCGGAGAGACCAGCCCGGGATATGGCATCGACGGCTGTTCCGCTCCAAATTTCGCGATCTCGCTGGCGGGATTGGCACGTTCGATGGCGTGGTTTGCCAGTGCCGCAGACCGCTCGGATCGCTCCTCTGATGCTGCGGCACAACTGGTTGCGGCAATGGTCAAGCACCCCGAGCTGGTGGCCGGTGAGACCCGTGCCTGCACCGAGCTGATGCGCGCCATGAATGGCAGGGTTGCCATCAAAACCGGGGCCGAGGCCGTGTTTGTGGCCATCATACCGGAAAAACGTATGGGCGTTGCGTTGAAGATCACCGACGGCACCACCCGCGCCAGCGAATGTGCGATTGCCGCGATACTGGTCAGCCTCGGCGTGCTGGAGGCCGATCACCCGGCCACCCGCAAATTCATGAACGCCACGCAATACAGCCGGCGCGGGCTGGAATGCGGCGTGATCAAACCTGCGCCGGGCTTCCCCGGCTAAGGTCCTCACATCTCGATCTCATGCACCTCGGCCACTTCGACCGAGCCTGAACCGTTGACGACCATTGGACAACCCTTGGCCATGGCGGTCGCTGCGTCGATGCTGTCGGCCTTGATCACCGTAAAGCCCGAGGCCGGGTTCGCACCGCCGTTGTCAACGACCCCGCTGTTGGTGACGGTATAGGACTGGCCCACCGGGTTGCCGGGGATTTCCAGCGCCTCACCCATGTCCTGAAACCAGGCACCCCAGGCGGCCATGGTCGCCTCAATCTCGGCGGGGTCGGTTGGGGTGTGGCCCCCATGATATACAAACAAAAATTGGGGCATGTCGCTCCTCCCTGATGAAAACCTATTTGCAAAGTGCTTCGAGTTTACGCAGCGAAGATGTCCAACCCTGATTGTGGTTCGCTGCCGCTTCGGCATCGGCCAGTTCTCGGTGATCCAGTGTCAGTCGTGATCCGGTGTCGGTTGCTGCGACCGACAAAGTCACGTGGCTTTCGTTGCCGCGCTGGTCCTGATCATCATGCCAGCCCCATGTGAAACCCACGGATTTAGGTGGATCGACATGGGTCACATGGCCTGAAACCTTGTATCGTTGGCCCTCGCCATTCTCCATCACCGAATACCATGGGCCTGTTCGCGAAAAATCCAGATTATGTTCGGGCACATGCATCCCTTCGGGCCCCCACCATTGCAGCAACCTGCTGCCGTCACTGATCCATGCGAACAAGTCTTCAGGGCTGACGGGGAAGTCCCGTTCCAGTTTCAGGTCGGCCATGAATTCTCCCTTTCGATAATTTCGCTCAAACGATCGAGGCTGCTTTCCCAGAATTGGCGCCTGGAAATGGTCCAATCGGCAATCAGCCGCAGCCCCTCGGGTCGGACAGAATACATCCGCTGCGTGCCTTGGGCGCGCTGTTGCACCAGCCCTGCCTCTCGCAAGACCTTTAGGTGGCGCGAAATTGCAGCCCCCGAGACACCGCGCCCTTCGATCAGGTCACCGGCGGGCAGTTCACCCTGTTCCATCAATTGTTCGACAATCGAAAATCGGGTGGCGTCAGACAGTGCTGAAAAGGCGGTCAGAAGCGTGCTCATGACCACTATTTAACACAAATGTTAAATAAAAGATAGCCTCGGTTATTCCTCGGCAAAGTCAGCGCGGCTGTACCCTTGCAGGTAAAGCAGCGCCGTCAGGTCACCGTGATTCACACGCACGTCGCATTGGGCGGCAACTGAAGGCTTGGCATGAAGGGCAACTCCGGTTCCGGCCCGGCCCAGCATTCCAAGGTCATTTGCTCCGTCGCCAACAGCCATTACGTCATTTTCAGACAGCTCAAGCCGGGCAGAGATCTGTTCCAGTGCTTCGATCTTGGCCTGCCGTCCCAAAATGGGGCGCGCAACATCGCCCGTCAGTTTCCCGTTTTTAGCCAACAGCGTATTGGCCCGGTTTTCATCAAACCCCAGCAACTCTGCCACCCGTGCCGTAAAGGCTGTGAACCCGCCGGATACCAACGCCGCATGGGCACCGTTCGCCCGCATCGTGGCCAGCAATGCCCTGCCACCCGGCATGAGGGTGATCCGTTCGTTCAGAACTTTGCCAATGACGCTTTCATCCAAATCCTTGAGCAATCCGACCCGTTCGATCAACGCCCCCTCAAAGTCCAGCTCTCCGTTCATGGCACGGGCAGTGATGTCCTTGACCCTGTCTCCAACACCGGCTTCATCCGCCAGTTCATCGATGCATTCTTGCTGAATCATCGTGCTGTCCATATCAGCCAGCAGCATCTTTTTGCGCCGCCCATCCGCAGGTTGCACGATCAGGTCGACACCCATGCCCTGCAAGTCCGCCCAGACATCCCAGCGATTGTCGGGCATGTCGCTCAATTCAAACTCTAGCGCCTCATCAGGGCTGAGCCAGATGACATCCCCACCGCCCCACGCGTTGCGCAGCGACTCGGGCAGGGCGCGGTCCAGCGAAGGCGCTGCAGGATTGGTCAGCAAAGTTGCGACATACATATTCAATCTCCAATGTCGTGCCTGCGTCAGGTGGTTTAAGGCGTCAATGGGATACGGCCCCGTGCCGTCAATTCCCAACAAGTCTGCCCTTCGAATACGGCCACACCCACCTGACGCCCATAGCCCGCACCTGTATCCAGGTTGACGCGATTTCCATAATGCGTGGCCTTATCCACTGGCGTGTGACCATGCACGATCAGCTTGGGATGCGGACCTCGATGGTTGTGAAAAACCTGCCTGATCCAGACCAGATCACTTGCGCGTTGTTCATTGAGCGGCACGTTCGGGCGGATACCGGCGTGAACAAAGGCAAGCTCGGGCGTCTGGTGCATCAACGCCAAATCGCGCAGGAAGGTCAGGTGAGACTTTGGCACCGCCCCCTTCGCCATCCGGTGCAAGTCTTCCAGCCGGATTTGACCTTCAAACTCCACCCCGTAACTGCGCAAAGTCTCAATCCCGCCTAACCGATCATGCAGCCAGTGGTACCCCACGAGCAGATGCGGATCGTGGCGTGGGGTGTCTTCCATGAACCAGGCAAACATCCGGTCGTGATTGCCCAGCAGGGTGATCCAGTTCCGACCTGCATAACGCCCGGCGATCAGGTGATCGATCAAGTCCCGGCTATCGGGACCGCGATCCACGTAATCACCCAGAAACACAACCTGAGCATCAGGTCCGCCGTCACTTTGGATCAAAGACAGTGCGCGCTCCAGTTCGGCCACCTGCCCATGCAGATCCCCGATTACATAGACAGGCTGTGTCATAGACATCCTCCGCCGGTAATGTTCAGCACGCTTTTGCCCCAGATCGCGGTTCCAGAGAACAAAGGACCCGGGTCTTTTCAAAACCGGGCCCTGAACTGTTTCTCAAACTCAACAGGCCGCGTCAGGCGACATCAAACACCAATGGCTTGATTTGCGTGAACAGACCCGTTTCCGCCAGCTTGGCGCGGGCCTCCGCTGGAACCGGTTCGTCTACGTAAAGCAGCGCAATGGCTTCACCGCCTGCCTCGGACCGACCAAGGGTAAAGTTGGCGATGTTGACGTTGTTCTCACCCATGGTCTGACCCAATGCACCGATGATGCCCGGCACGTCTTCGTTGGTCGTGTACAGCATATGAGCGCCGATCTCAGCGTCGATATTGATGCCCTTGATCTGGATAAAGCGCGGCTTGCCGTCGCTGAACACAGTGCCCCCGATCGAACGCTCGCGCTTGTCGGTCACAACGGTGACTTTGATATAGCCCTCAAACGCGCCCGATTTGTCCTGATTGGTGGTCGAGATTTTGATCCCACGCTCTTTCGCGACAACCGGGGCCGAAACCATGTTCACCTCGGGGTTGAACTTTTTCATGATCCCCGCGACCACTGCGCAGTTTAGCGCGGCAAGGTTCATTTCAGCGGCCACACCATCGTAAAGGATGTTGATCGCCTTAACAGGCTCATCCGTCATCTGACCAATAAAGCCGCCAAGATGCCCGGCCAGCTTGATCCAAGGCCCCATGACCTTGGCCTCTTCCGCCGTCACGCTGGGCATGTTCAGCGCATTCTCGACCGCGCCTGTCAGCAAATAGTTCGAGATCTGTTCGGCCACCTGCAAAGCCACGTTTTCCTGCGCCTCGGTCGTTGCCGCACCAAGGTGCGGTGTACAGACCACGTTGGGCAGGTTGAACAGCGCGTTTTCCTTCGCCGGCTCTTCGCTGAACACGTCAAAGGCTGCTCCGGCGACGTGTCCGGATTGCAGCGCTTCGGCCAGAGCGTCTTCGTCTACCAGTCCACCACGGGCACAGTTGATGATACGAACCCCCTTCTTGGTCTTGGCGAGGTTCTCGCGGCTCAGGATGTTGCGGGTCTGATCAGTCAGCGGTACGTGCAGCGTGATAAAGTCGGCGCGCGACAGCAACTCATCCAGTTCAACTTTTTCCACGCCCATTTGCGCGGCTTTCTCTTCGCCCAAATAGGGATCATAGGCGACGACCTTCATCTTGAGTCCAAGGGCGCGTTCACAAACTATGCCACCAATGTTCCCTGCACCAATAACACCGAGGGTCTTGTTGGTCAGCTCGATCCCCATAAACTTGGACTTCTCCCACTTGCCTGCATGGGTCGAGGTAGAGGCCTCGGGGATTTGCCGCGCCACGGCAAACATCATCGCAATCGCGTGTTCAGCGGTCGTAATCATGTTGCCGAACGGCGTGTTCATTACGATCACACCTTTCTTCGAAGCCGCATCCTTGTCGATATTGTCCGTGCCGATACCAGCGCGGCCAATGACCTTCAGCTTGTCGGCTTTCTCCAGGATGGTCGGTGTGACCTTGGTGGCCGAGCGGATGGCAAGACCGTCATACTGACCGATCACTTCGGCCAGCTTGTCTTTGTCCTTGCCCAGATCAGGCATGAAATCCACGTCGATGCCACGATCACGGAAAATCTGCACGGCGGTTTCGCTGAGCTTGTCAGATACGAGTACTTTGGGGGCCATTTTCTCTGGTCCTTTGAAGAATTCTGGGGGTTGGCGGGCTGAAGCCCGCCCTACGATTTCAAATGTGAGTAGGCCGGGCTTCAGCCCGGCACCGGGTCATCAGGCAGCTTCGGTTTGCGCTGCGATCTCGGCCTCGAAGGCCCAGGCCAACCAAGGCAACATCGCCTCGATATCCGAGGTCTCAACCGTACCGCCGCACCAGATACGCAGACCCGCAGGCGCGTCGCGATAGGCACCGATATCCAATGCAATATTCTCGACCTCCAACCGTTTGGCCACAGCCTTGGCAAAAGTCGCACCGTCCTGAATGCGTGCATCGGTAAACTTCAAGCACACAGATGTGTTCGATTGCGTCGCCGCATCCTCGGCCAGATTGGCGATCCAATCATTCTTCGCACAGAACGTATGAACCGCATTGGCATTCGCATCAGCACGGGCGATCAGCCCTTGCAACCCACCGACCGAGCGCGCCCAGTCCAGCGCGAACAGATAATCCTCAACCGCCAGCATCGAGGGCGTGTTGATCGTGGCTCCGGTAAAGATACCTTCGATCAGCTTGCCGCCTTTGGTCAGACGGAAAATCTTGGGCAGCGGCCATGCGGGGGTGTAGCTCTCCAGCCGTTCAACCGCACGTGGGCTCAGGATCAACATGCCGTGGGCCGCTTCGCCACCCAACACTTTCTGCCAGCTAAAGGTGGTGACATCCAGTTTGTCCCACGGCAGGTCCATCGCAAAAGCGGCGCTGGTCGCATCACAAATTGTCAGGCCCTGACGGTCATCAGCGATCCAGTCGCCAGTGGGAACCCGCACGCCCGAGGTTGTTCCATTCCAGGTGAACACCACGTCATTGGCGAAATCGACCGAAGCCAGATCCACGATCTGCCCGTAATCCGCCGTTTTCACCTCGGCATCGATCTTCAGCTGTTTGACCACATCCGTCACCCAGCCCGCGCCAAAGCTTTCCCAAGCCAGCATCTCGACCTTGCGCTCACCTAGCAGCGACCACAACGCCATCTCAACCGCACCGGTGTCCGAGGCGGGAACGATCCCGATTTTGTAATCTGCCGGAATACCCAGCACCTCACGCGTGCCTTCAATGGCCGCTTTCAGCTTATCCTTGCCAACAGCGGCCCGGTGGGAACGACCCAACGCGGCATCGGCCAATTTAGTCAGATCAAATGTAGGGGGTTTGGCACAGGGGCCAGAGGAAAAACGCGGATTTGCCGGCCGCGCTGCCGGTCGTTCAATCGTCATCTGTATTACCCTTTCAGATACACGCCCCTCGTTGGGGAGGGGTGTCCCACGCACAGAGCTATGGGGCCTTTGCACCTGCAGCAAGCGGAAAAGACACTTCGTCAGGCGAAAACGACATCTGAAAAGGCTACAAATCGGAACGCGAGTTTCCGATTGGCGAAAACCCCGCCTATGTTTTGGCGGGGTTTTGTTATGGGATTATTCTGCGGCGTCTGCGTATGCGTCCATTGGGGGGCATGTGCAGACGAGGTTTCTGTCGCCATATGCGTTGTCGACGCGGTTGACGGGGGACCAGTATTTGTCGACACCCATGGAGCCCGGAGGGAAGCAGGCCTGTTCACGGGTGTAGGGGCGGTCCCATTCGCCGACCAGATCGCGCACGGTGTGGGGGGCGTTTTTCAGCGGGTTGTTTTCCGCGTCGATCTTGCCGTCGATGATGTCCTGCGCTTCCGAGCGGATGGACAGCATGGCGTCGCAGAAGCGGTCCAGCTCGGCCATGGGCTCAGACTCGGTCGGCTCCACCATCAGGGTTCCGGCCACCGGCCAGCTCATGGTCGGCGCGTGGAAGCCTGAATCGACCAGGCGCTTGGCCACGTCGTCGACGGTGACATGCGCCTCGGCATCCAGCGGGCGGGTGTCGAGGATGCATTCATGCGCCACCCGGCCCGTTTCCGAGGTGTAGAGGATCGGATAGGCATCCTTGAGCCGCGCCGCGATGTAGTTGGCGTTCAGGATCGCCACTTTCGTGGCCTGCGTCAGACCCGCGCCGCCCATCAGCAGCACATAAGCCCAGCTGACCGGCAGGATCGAGGGCGAGCCGAAGGGCGCTGCCGAGACCGGACCCACGGCGGTGCCGTATTCCGGGTGACCGGGCAGGTGCTCTTCCAGATGCGCCTTGACGCCAATCGGACCCATGCCGGGGCCGCCACCACCATGCGGGATGCAGAAGGTCTTGTGCAGGTTCAGATGGCTGACATCGCCGCCGATGTCTCCGGGGCGCGACAGGCCGACCATAGCGTTCATGTTGGCCCCGTCGATATAGACCTGACCGCCGTGATCATGGGTGATCTGGCAGACCTCCTGCACGGTGGTCTCGAACACGCCATGGGTCGAGGGATAGGTGATCATGCAGGCGGCCAGATGATCGCTGTGCTTCTCAGCTTTGGCGCGGAAGTCGTTCAGATCAATGTTGCCATTCTCATCCGCCAGCACAGGCACAACCTGCCAGCCCACCATCTGGGCCGAGGCCGGGTTGGTCCCGTGCGCCGAGGTTGGGATCAGGCAGACATTGCGCTGCCCTTCGCCGCGGGCGAAGTGATAGTTGCGGATGGTCAGAAGGCCCGCGTACTCGCCCTGCGCGCCCGAGTTGGGCTGCTGGGAGATCGCGTCATAACCGGTGATCTGGCACAGCTTGTCGTTCAGATCGGCGATCATCTCGTGATAGCCCTGCGCCTGATCTTCGGGGCAGAACGGGTGCAGATTGCCAAACTCGGGCCAGGTGACCGGGATCATCTCGATCGTGGCGTTCAGCTTCATGGTGCAGGAGCCCAGCGGGATCATCGCCCGGTCCAGCGCCAGATCGCGGTCGGCCAGACGGCGCATATAGCGGGTGATCTCGGCCTCGGCCCGGTTCTGGTGGAAGATCGGGTGGGTCAGATAGGCACTTTCGCGCAGCGCATAGTCCGGCAGGCGGTACTGCTTGTTCGAGCTGTCATCGGTGCGGTCGATGCCGAAAGCACCCCAGACGGCCTCGATGGTCTCAGGCCGGGTCTGTTCGTCCAGACTGATGCCCACTTTCGTATCGCCGACCTTGCGCAGGTTGACGCCACGGGCCACGGCAGCTTCCATGACGGTCTTCTGCAGATGGCCGACCTCGACCGTGATGGTGTCGAAGAACACTTCCGGCTCAACGGCAAAACCCGCCTCTTCCAGGCCAGCGGCCAGGCGCGAGGTCTTGCGGTGCACCGATTGCGCGATGGCCTTGATGCCGTCGGGGCCGTGATAGACCGCATACATCGAGGCAATGACCGCCAGCAGCGCCTGCGCGGTGCAAACGTTCGAGTTGGCTTTCTCGCGACGAATGTGCTGTTCGCGGGTTTGCAGCGACAGGCGGTAGGCCTTGTTGCCACGGCTGTCGATGGACACACCGATGATCCGGCCCGGCATCGAGCGCTTCAGCTTGTCGGTGGTTGCCATGTAAGCGGCGTGCGGGCCGCCATAGCCCATCGGCACGCCAAAGCGCTGGGTCGAGCCGATGGCGATATCCGCGCCCATCTCGCCCGGTGACTTCAGCAGCGCCAGCGACAGGATGTCGGCGGCAACAATGGCGATGGCTTTGTGTTCATGCAGTGCCGCGATCTCGGCGGTGAAGTCGCGCACATGGCCATGGGTGCCGGGGTATTGGAAGATCGCGCCAAAGACCGCGCCCGCATCCAGGCTGTCGGGATCACCCACCTGCACGTCGATGCCCAAAGGCTCGGCACGCGTCTTAATGACCGCGATGGTCTGCGGGTGGCAGTTCTTGTCGACAAAGAAGGCTGCATTGTTCGCCTTGGACCGCCCGCCGCGCTTGGCCATGGCCATGGCTTCGGCAGCCGCCGTGGCTTCGTCCAGCAAGGACGCGTTGGCCACGTCCAGCCCGGTCAGGTCGCTGACCATGGTCTGGAAGTTCAGCAGCGCCTCAAGACGACCCTGGCTGATCTCGGGCTGATAGGGCGTGTAGGCCGTGTACCAGGCCGGGTTTTCCAGAATGTTGCGCAGGATCGGTGCAGGTGTGGTGGTGCCGTAATAGCCCTGACCGATCAGCGAGGTCAGAACGGTGTTCTTGCTCGCCACCTCTTTCATGTGGAACAGAGCATCACGTTCCGTCATCGCCGGACCCCAGTCCAGCGGCTCTTTCTGCCGGATCGCGGGCGGGACGGTGACGTCGATCAGTTCGTCCAATGTCTTGAAGCCGATCACCTTGAGCATGTCGCGCATCTCGGTGGGCGACGGGCCAATGTGGCGGCGGTTGGCAAAGTCATAGGCTTCGTAGTCGGTCAGTTTGAAGGCCATTGCAGCGCTCCTATGAATAAGTCAGGTCCGGCAGAGACCGCGCAGATCTCCGGTGGAAGGCGGGCCAGTCCGGCCCGAGCGGGCGGAGCCCCAAAAGCAGAAGCTCCGGATAAAGCGGTGGAACCCCAGGCGCGGGCCCCCGGTTTGGTTTAGCCGATGAAGGCTTTGTATCCGGCCTCGTCCATCAGGTCCTCAAGCTGCGATGCGTCCGCAATCTTGATCTTGTAGATCCAGGCTTCGCCTTCGGGGTCTTCGTTCAGCGCGCCGGGGTTGTCGGCCAGCGCTTCGTTCACTTCAACGATCTCGCCATCCACCGGAGCATAAAGCTCGGACGCGGCCTTGACGGATTCGATCACGCCGATCTCGCCGTCTTTCTCGAACTCGTCGCCCGCTTCCTGCTGCTCGACAAACACCACCTCACCCAGCTGTTCAGCCGCGTGCTTGGTGATGCCAAGCGTGGCGGTATCGCCCTCAACGGTCAGCCATTCATGCTCTTCGGAATAATAGGTTGCCATCTTGTCTCTCTCCTGACTTCAACGCTTGTAATTCTGTGTGACAAAGGGCAGCGCCACGATCTGCGCCGGTTGCGCCTTGCCCCGAATGATTAGGTTCACCTTCTCGCCGGGCTCACCATGGCCCTTCGACACGTAGCCCATCGCAACCGGACCACCCACCGTGGGGCCAAAGCTGCCCGAGGTAATCTGACCAATCGTGTTGCCCTCAAGGCATTGCACTTCAACGCCCTGACGCGCCGGTGCCCGGCCGTCGGGCTTGATGCCCACCAGCTTGCGCGCCGCGCCCTCGGCCAGTTCCTTTTGCACGCGATCCGCGCCCGGAAAGCCGCCTTCTTCCTTGCGGCGTTTTTGAATGGCCCAGCCCAGGCTGGCCTCGATCGGCGAGGTGCTCTGGTCGATGTCGTTGCCATACAGGCACAGACCCGCCTCCAGCCGCAGGCTATCGCGCGCGCCCAGACCCGCAGGTTCGCAATCTTCATGCGCCAGGAAGGCCTTGCTGATCTCGATCGCCTTGTCCTCGGGGATCGAAATCTCGTAACCATCCTCGCCGGTATAGCCCAGGCGCGAGATGCGGCATTCAACGCCGTTGATATCGGCCACTGTGGTTTCCATGAACTTCAGATCGCGGGCAGCAGGGCAAAGTTCCCCCACCACATCCTCGGCCTTGGGACCCTGCACCGCCACCAGCGCCCGCTCGAAGATCTCGGTCACTTCGACGCCTTCGAGGTGCGCGCGCATATGCGGAATGTCCTGATGCCGCAGCGCCGCGTTCACAACCACAAAGAAATGATCGCCCGCATTCGACACGATCAGGTCATCCATGATCCCGCCATCCGCATTCGTAAAGAACCCGTACCGCGCCTTGCCTTCCTTCAGCGTCGCATAAGCCTGAGGGCACAAAGCTTCCAGCTTCTCACCCACATTCTCGCCGCGCAAAATCACCTGACCCATGTGAGACACATCAAACAACGCCGCCTTCTCACGACACTGCTTATGCTCCCCCATAATCCCCAAAGGATACTGAACAGGCATCTCCCAGCCAGCAAAATCAACCAACTTACCTCCCAACTCAACATGCAACGAATACAAGGGAGTGCGTTTAATGTCGGACATAGTTCTCACCTTTCGATCAGCGGGATTGGTCGCGAACGACTGTGACTGTGCAATGCGCATTGCGCACCACACGGGCCAGGTTCGGGCCGATCTCGTAATTCGGGAAATCGCCTTTGGTCGAGGCCATGATGATCAGGTCAAAGCCATCCTTGTAAGCGAGTTTCAGGATTTCGCGGTATACGCTGCCTTCTTCGATGTGAACGTTCACGTCCGAGGCATTGCCATGATCTAGGATAGCCTGAACTTCATTGCGCACATGATCCCGAGCACCCGCGCCATAGTTGGCGGGCAGGTTCGGCAGCTGGATGATCTCGGGGATGACGGCAACTGCGTGCAGCTCGGCACCATAGAACTTGGCCTGTTCCAGTGCGAGCGGCAGGGCGTTCTTCCACGAGCGGTCGTCGGTGTGATCAATGGGCAGCAGGATTTTCGTGGCCATCACGTCTCTCCTCGAGATATGGATTTCTGTTTTAAAACCGGGGGGCCAGTTTGGCCCCCCGCATTCGTCAGGGCCGAGCTTATTCGGCAGCTTGACCGCCGGGCTCTTCCGATTGACCGTTCGATGCGAAGAACTCTTTCGTCAGCTTGAAGACGATCGGGCTCAGCAAGGCCAGTGCAATAAGGTTTGGGATAGCCATCATGGCGTTAAGTGTATCCGCCAGTAGCCAGACAAAACCCAGATCTGCTGTTGCGCCGAAGTAAATCGCGACGATCCACAGGATGCGGTAAGGCAGCAGGGATTTAACACCCAGCAGAAACTCAACGCATTTCTCGCCATAGAAGGACCAGCCCAGGATAGTGGTGAACGCAAAGATCGACAGAGCGATGGCAATCAGGTACCCACCGATACCCGGCAGAGTGGTTTCAAAGGCCAGCGACGTCAGAGCTGCGCCGGAAATCGCCTTGTATCCTTCGGTTTCACCATTCGCGACGAAATCCGCGACCGACGCATCCAATGCGCCCGAAGCGATGATCGCCAGACCTGTGATCGAGCACACGATGATCGTGTCGATGAATGTCCCCAGCATCGCGATCAGGCCCTGATTTACAGGTCCCTTGGTCTCGGCTGCGGCATGGGCGATCGGGGCAGAACCCAGACCGGCTTCGTTTGAGAAGACACCGCGCGCCACACCAAAGCGGATGGCAAGCCACACTGCTGCACCAGCTGCGCCGCCCTTGGCAGCCCAAGGCGTGAACGCATAAGTGAACACATCGCTTAGCGCGGCGCCGATTGAACCGATGTTGATCAGCAGAACCAGCAGGCCCGCAACGATGTAGGCGATGGCCATAAACGGAACCAGTTTACCTGCAACCGCACCGATGCGAGTGATACCACCCAGAATAACGGCGGCGGTCAGGATCATCAGCACAATACCAGTAATCGATTCATTGATGCCGAAGTTTGTTTCCAGAACTTGCGCCACACCGTTGGCTTGAACGCCATTGCCGATGCCGAAGGCCGCAATGCCGCCGAACAAAGCGAAGGCAACACCCAGCCAGGCCCATTTCGCGCCCAGACCGTTTTTGATGTAGTACATCGGGCCGCCGACATAGTTGCCCAGCTCGTCTTTTTCACGGTATTTCACCGCGCAGACAGCCTCGGCATATTTGGTGGCCATGCCCACCAGGGCGGTCATCCACATCCAGAACAAGGCGCCCGGACCGCCCAGGAAGACAGCAGTGGCCACACCGGCAATGTTACCTGTACCGATGGTCGCCGACAGCGAGGTCATCAGCGCGTTGAACGGGCTAATCTGCCCTTCGCCCTGACCTTCACGGCCTTTGAACAGCAGGCTGAAGCCCGTGCCGATGCGCAGGATCGGCATGAATTTCAGACCAACCTGTAGGAAGAAGCCGACGCCAAGGATGAGCGCCAGCATCCACGGCCCCCATACGACGCCATTAATAGCCCCTGTGATTGAAGTTAACGCTTCCATGGTTTCCCTCCCATTTGCGTTTGGTTACGCCCTGTTTGCGATGGCCCGCTGGCGGGCTTGCTTAAGAGCAGCGAAGTCTTCGTCCGCGTGGAACGATGAACGGGTCAGCGGGGTTGCCGACACGTGTAGGAAGCCCTTGGAACGTGCGATCTGTTCCAGTTGGGCGAACTCCTCCGGTGACCAGAACCGGTCAATTGGATGATGTTTCGGGGTCGGTTGCAGGTATTGGCCAACCGTCAGAAAATCGACTTGAGCGGCGCGCAGGTCATCCATGACCTGCCGCACGTCATTCAGGCTTTCACCCAAGCCCACCATCAGGCCGGATTTTGTGAAAATCTCGGGATTGGCGCGTTTCGCATCATCCAGAAGACGCAGCGAAGTATAATACCGCGCACCGGGACGCACTGTCGGATAAAGATGCGGCACAGTTTCCAGATTGTGGTTGAAAACATCCGGTGCCGCGTCAAATACGATATCTGAAGCAGTGCCTTTTCCAAGAAAATCAGGGGTCAAAACCTCGACCGTGGTGCCCGGGTTCTGATGACGCACGGCGCGAATGGTCTGCGCGATATGTTCAGCCCCGCCATCGTCCAGATCATCGCGGTCGACCGAGGTGATGACCACATGACGCAGGCCCAGTTTCTTGACCGCTGCCGCAACCCGACCGGGCTCGAACGCATCCAAAGCATCCGGGCGGCCCGTGGACACGTTGCAGAAGGAGCAACCGCGTGTGCAGACCTCTCCCATGATCATCATGGTGGCGTGACGCTTGGACCAGCACTCGCCGATGTTGGGGCAGGCAGCCTCTTCGCAAACGGTCGCCAGGTTATGTTCGCGCATCAGGCGGCGGGTTTCGTAATACTCGGCGCTATCGCCCTTTTTCTTGCGGATCCACTTGGGTTTGCGCGGGATGACACTGTCAGCCTTTTTGGCCTTTTCAGGGTGGCGAGGGCGAAGCTGGATAGTCATCTGTCTGCTCTTTCTTACGCGTGGATTGCGCGGCCCAGGGCGTCCAGGCAGGCTTCTTTGACCGCCTCCCCCTTAGCCGGGTGTGCATGACAGGTTGAGGCGACCTCGGACACGGTGGCGCCTTTGGTCATCGCAAGAACCAGTTCGGCGATCAGATCACCACCATGTGCACCGCAGATATGTGCACCCAGAATTTTGCCGTTGGGACCTGCCAGAACCTTGACCGCACCATCGGTTTCGCCGGTCGAACGCGCCCGCGAGTTGGCCATGAAGGCAAATTTGCCAACCGAGTATTCGGTACCCGCGTCTTTCAGCGCTTCTTCGGTCAAGCCCACCGAGGCGACCTCGGGGTCGGTATAAACCACACCCGGAACAGTGTTGTAATCGACGTGAGCCGTTTCACCGGCCAGCATTTCGACACAGGCAACGCCGTCCTCTTCGGCTTTGTGCGCCAGCATCGGGCCGGGAACACAGTCACCGATCGCATAGACGCCAGGAACCGAGGTCTGGAACGTGCCGTCAACTTCAATAAAGCCGCGCGGGCTCACAGCGATGCCAAGGTCTTCAAGACCCAGCCCGCGTGTAACGGGGCGGCGACCGACGGCGATCAGAACCTTGTCGGCCTCGATCACCTCTTTTTTGTCCTTGCCCACACGATCCACGGTCAATTTCAGACCAGTCGTGGTTTCTTCAATGAATTTCAGCGCACGCCCCAACTGGAACTTCAAGCCGCGCTTGCTGAGCGCGCGCTGCGCCAATTTGGCTATTTCACCGTCAATGCCGGGCATGATGCGGTCCAGATACTCAATAACTGTGACCTTGGCTCCCAGACGTGCCCAGACCTGACCCAGTTCCAGACCAATAACGCCAGCTCCGATCACCACCAGATGATCCGGCACGCTGTCCAACGCAATCGCACCGGTCGAACTCAGGACGTTCTGTTCGTCAATCTCGATGCCGGGCAATGGGGTAGGCTCGGACCCCGTAGCAATCAGGATGTTCTTAGTCTCATGAACCTCGTCGCCCACCTTGACTTGACCGGCTGCGGGAATGGTGGCCCAGCCTTCGATCAGATCAACTCCGTTTTTCTGAAACAAGAACGCAATGCCCTTAGTCAGATCGCCAACGATCTTGTCCTTGCGCCCCATCATCGCGGGTACATCAATGCTGGCCTCCCCGACCGCAATGCCATGGGAGGAGAGATGGGAGAGTTCGGCAAATTTCGCCGAGGAGTTCAGCAACGCTTTGGAGGGTATGCACCCGACGTTCAGACAAGTGCCACCCAGAGCCCCGCGCCCCTCGACGCAAGCCACTTTCATACCCAGCTGGGCCGCACGGATCGCGGCGACATAGCCGCCTGGCCCTCCGCCGATGACAATCAGGTCGTAAGTCATTTCGTCGTCTTTCAGTAAATCGGATAGCTGGCGCAGAGCGCGCGGACTTTTGCATGGGTCGCCTGTTCGACAGCGGCATCACCGTCGGGCGACTTAGCCAATGCGTCCAGAACATCGCCAATCAGGTTGCCAATCTGTTTGAATTCTTCCGCCCCAAAGCCACGGCTGCATCCGGCAGCGGTACCCAGTCGAATACCGCTGGTAACGGTTGGCTTCTGAGGATCACCCGGAACGCTGTTTTTGTTGCAGGTAAACCCGGCACGCTCCAACGCGGCTTCGGCATCTTTGCCGGTTACGCCGATTGGGCGCAGATCGACCAGCATCAGGTGGTTCTCGGTACCACCAGAAACGATGTCACATCCCCGTGCGATCATCACATTGGCCAACGTCGAAGCACTATCGACCACGCGCTGCATGTATTCTTTGAATTCAGGCTTCAGCGCCTCGCCAAACGCAACCGCCTTACCCGCGATCACATGCATCAACGGGCCGCCCTGAAGACCGGGGAACACGGCCGAGTTGATCTTTTTCGCCAGCGCTTCGTCATTGGTCAGGATGATGCCTCCGCGCGGGCCGCGCAGGGTTTTATGCGTGGTCGACGTGACAACATGCGCATGACCAATAGGTGAAGGGTGCAAACCGGTTGCAACCAGACCCGCGATATGGGCCATGTCGGCCAGTAGCCATGCGCCGACCTCGTCCGCGATGGAACGGAAACGGGCAAAGTCGATCTTTTGCGAATAAGCCGACGCACCTGCGATGATCAACTGCGGTTTTTCAGCCTTGGCCAAGGCTTCGACTTGGTCATAGTCGATCAGGCCAGCCTCGGTCAGGCCATATTGGATAGGCCGGAACCATTTGCCTGATTGCGCCGGCTTCGCCCCGTGGGTCAAATGACCGCCAGCATCCAGAGACATGCCCAGAATTGTATCGCCCGGGCTTAACAGTGCCATTTTGACTGCGCCATTTGCCTGCGCACCGGAATGCGGTTGCACGTTGGCGTATTCGCACCCGAACAGTTTCTTCAAACGGTCGATGGCCTCGGATTCGACCTCGTCTACATATTCACACCCGCCATAATAGCGGCGACCCGAATATCCTTCGGCGTATTTGTTGGTCAGGACCGAGCCCTGCGCCTCGATCACGGCCTGAGAGACGATGTTCTCGGATGCGATAAGCTCAATCTGCTCGGCCTGGCGCACGCCCTCACGGTCAATCGACGCAGCGATGACAGGATCAGCATCTTTCAGCGACGTTTTGAACATGGTTTCTTCCTCCACTTTCGAATCCTGTATTCGAAACTTTGTTTCCTATAGTGGAACTACGCTCTTAATGGCAACATATTTCTCATATTCGCGATATTGCGTGCGTATAGGAGAACCTGTAACCTGTGGTAAATTGGGAGGAAAATGATGGGCGACGACCATTGGAATGAAGGTTCTGTCCAAGACGAAGAGGACGAAGGCGCGGCGTTGGGCCGGTCCATTCGCGATGCACGGCGGGAAAAAGGCTGGACTTTGGAAGAGGCCGGGCGCGCTGCGGGAATCGGTCGCTCGACTCTGTCGAAGATTGAAAACAACCAGACCAAACCAAGTTTCGAGATCGTGCGCCGTCTGACCCAGGCGCTGGACATGAACCCCCCACAATTGTTTTTGGAGTCGGGTCAGTCAGGCATAGCAGGGCGGCGCGATTTCACCGCCAAAGGTCAGGGCGACACGCGAGAAACCGCCACTTACCTGCACGAACTTTTGTGCTCGGATCTGACCAGCAAACGCATGTTGCCCTATATCGCAACAATCCGGGCGCGAGACATATCAGAATTCGATCCGCTGGTTCACCATTCGGGCGAAGAATTCATGTATGTCCTCAGCGGCGAGCTAATTTTCCTGTCCGAGCATTACCGTCCACTTCCAATGAAGGCCGGGGATTCGCTCTATTATGACAGCGGAATGGGGCATGGTTGCATTTCGACCAGCAAAGAAGACGCAAAGGTGCTTTGGGTCTCGCTGGAGTGAACCCACCTTGGCCCGCCAAGGTGCAGGACGCGCAATTCAGATCAGTGCCGGTTGCCGCTCTTTTTGACAAAAGAAATCTTGTCTACCGGTCTGCGCGCAGTAACGGTCGCTCTGCCATGGCTTGTATGTTCGAGGGCACCAACGCTTGCGCCAGCGCTTTGACGCGTTCGCCATGGAATTGCGATGCGAAAATCTGCCCGTAGTGGCGCTTTGGGCGTCGCGCCAATCCTTTCCCGACACAATGTGAGACACCGAATTTCTCGCCAGCGCGCGAGGTCCCCGCCTCGATTCAACGGTTTGGGCAGTGCTGGTTTCAAGAGACACCTAGATCTCTGCTGTCTGCCAGCCTGAACTTTCTTTGAAAGTATCGGCAATCTCGCAAGGCCCGTTTCAGGTGCCTTGCTGTGGCTTGTCGCGACATCAGCTTGTCGCGGGATTGATATACTGCTGATCCGGCCCGCAATAGGCATGGGGCATGATACGCGCATTAAATGAAAACTGGGCCCTGTTTTTGGGGATGCTCATGCTGATGGTTGCCAATGGCCTGTTGGCGACCTTGCTTACAATTCGCGGCGCAAGTCTTGGGTTCAGTGATTTTACCATCTCGGTCATGCAAGCAAGCTATCCGCTGGGCGCGCTGGCCGGAACGGCCATGGCGCCGCGTCTGGTGGAAAACGTCGGGCACATCCGGGCATTTTCCGCACTTGCGTCACTGGTTTCTATCGCGGCGATCGTACACCTGCTGACCAGCGATGCCATCAGTTGGAGCGTGATGCGCTTTTTGGGAGGGTTTTGTTACCCGGGTCTTTACGTCATCACCGAAAGCTGGCTGAACGCCAAATCCGAAAACAATACGCGGGCGCAGGTGCTGTCGCTCTATTTCATCATCCAACTTGCGGGACCAGCGTTGGGTACGGCTCTTGTTGGCTTTCCTGATCCTACTGGCAATCTCTTGTTCGGAACCGTCTCGATCCTGATTTCGCTGTCGATCGTGCCATTGCTTTTGTCAGGCAACAAAGCACCGGACTATACCGTCCCTGAGCGCATGCCAGTCACACGGTTGTACAAGGTCTCTCCCATCGCGGTTATTGGGATTGTGTTGGTCAGTATCGGTGTTTCCGCACACTATATCACCCTGCCCTTGTATGCACTGCAACAGGGGTTCTCGGCTGCGCAGGCATCAGGCGCTTTGGTGGCTGCCCTGATTGCCGGTGCCGTCGTGCAATATCCGGTGGGTTGGATTTCAGACCACACCGACAGGCGTTATGTTGTTATTGGTCTGGGCGTTATCGTCTTGGTGTCGGGTCTTTGGATGGCAGCCAACACATCACCCGAATACATTGTCTTCGGCTTTGTCGTGATTGCAATCGGTTTGTACCCGACCTACTCAATCCTGACCGCTCATGCGAATGATCAGCTCCGCCTGTCTCAGATCGTACCCGCCAGTGGCACCATGGTTTTGCTGCTGAACATCGGACTTCTCATCGGAACCATATTGGGTCCAAACGCCATTTCCCTGTTCGGAGGCAGGGGATTGCAGTTTCTTTTAGCCGGCATCGGGCTTTCTGTTGCCGTGATCGCATTGATCCGGCGCGTCAAGGTTGCCGCGCCTGCCGAGACCGGAGAAGTGCAGGTTGTGGGCATCATCGGCGCGACACAACCCGGCGTCTTGCAAGCGGAAACCTTGGTACAGGAAGAGGAAGCAAGTTTTAATGAGGAAGCTGGCATAGAGGGCCGTGCTTAATACAATTAGAAAGTTTGGCTAATCCTTGGACACAGCCGGATGGTACGCGACAGAGGTCCGGATTTCGTCAACGAACAGATCAATCAACCGCTTTCTGGGACTGTCGGCGCGCAGCAAAACGCCCAGCGCGCGGGAAACGGGTTTGCCACCTAGCGGGATTTTTCGCAATCGGCCGAATTCCGGATCGGGCATACACAGGTTGGGCACGATTGAGACACCCAAGTTATGCGCCACCATACTCGTGAGGTCTTCGAGCGATTTCATTTCCATGGCATAGCTCACCCGGATTCCGCTCTGGGCAAGCCACGTGTCGGCCAGAACACCGACCATCCCATCCCGGGCGTGTCGGACGAAAGGTTGTGTTGCAAGGATTTGGATCGGATCAGTTTCGGTCACCTCGGGCGATGTCACCAGAACCAGTTCTTCGGTCGCAAAAGGATGCCATTCCAGATCCGGGGTCATAGTTTCTGGCGCGCTCAGCACCGCCGCATCGATCACGCCACGCTCTACCTGCGTCTGAAGATCTCCGGATAGAGCCGACGTCACATGGACTCGTAGCTCCGGATAGGCCTCCAGCAATCGCCGGACGGTGACCGGGATCAAGCTGCGAATGGTCGATGACACAGCGCCCAGATTAAACTCACCGCCGAAAGCCGTGTCACCAACCACACCGTCCAGGATTGTGTCATAGGCGCGCACCAGATCTCTGGCCTTGGGTACCAGCGCCCAGCCGGTTTGATTGAGCTTGGGAGTGCGCTCGCCTCGGTCGAACAAGGCAATTTGCAAGTGATCTTCAAGCCGCTTCATCTGCTGACCAACCGCCGCCTGAGAGACATAGACCTTGTCGGCGGCGGCAGCAAAACTGCCTGTGTCAGCAATTGCAATCAGGGTTTTGTACAGCGTGATGCTCATGAAACCATTTCTTCGCGGCGCATGACTAAACTAAACCAAAACTTTATTCATAATAAAGTATTATTACATTGAGTAAAGCATAGGTTTTGGGCGATATGAGTGTCAGTGAACAGAGGAATCGAGAATGTCCATCCACAGCAAAATCGTTGATGATCTGGTGGCCAATGACATCAGTTTCGTGACGACCGTGCCCTGCAAGCAGTTGGCCGGTGTCATCGACGAGGTCGAAGCGCGCCCCGAGATCTTTCACATCCCCTCAAACAAAGAAGACGAAGGCATGGGTCTGTGCGCCGGGGCCTGGATGGGGGGCAAGCGACCCGCCATCATCATGCAGAACACCGCGATCGGCGTGACAATCAATACGCTGGCCACGTTGATCCAGTACTACCGGATGCCGCTGCCGATGCTGATCTCATACCGGGGTGAACTGCGCGAACCGGTAGCCTGCCAGGTTGAAATGGCGGTGCACACCAAGGCTCTGCTGGCCCAACTCAACATCCCGACCTATCACTTCCACAAGGAAAGTGACGCGGATGAGCTGGATACAATCCTGAAATACACCTTCATGTGCAACAAGCCGGTCGCCATCCTGACCGACGCGTCCTTCTGGGGAGGCTACGGAGACCAATGATCCGCTCTGAGATTCTGAAAGAAATCGCCCCTGTTATCCGCGACCAGTTGGTGGTCTGCAATATCGGCATCCCCAGTCAGGAACTGCACGCCATCGACGACCAGCCCACCAATTTCTACATGCTGGGCACAATGGGACTAGCCTCAAGCATCGGATTGGGTTTGGCGCTGGCTCAGGACAAAAAGGTGATTGCCATCGACGGTGACGGCTCGGTTCTGACTAATTTCGGCACTCTACCCACGATCGCGAACAACGTGGCCGACAATTTCATCCTGCTGATCGTTGATAACGGATCATATGGTTCGACCGGTGATCAGCCGACCTATGCGGGGCAGAAAACCTCGTTAGCGGCAGTCGCTTCGGCCTGCGGCTGCGAAAACGTTGTCGAATGCCGGGCCGAGGATACAAAACAGGCGATCGAAGACGCTCTGGCCGGGAACAAGATGACCATCATCGTGGCCAAATGCGAAAGCGGCAATGCCAAGATGCCCGTCATCACCATGGACCCGGTGGTAATCCGTGATCGGTTCATGAAAGCTGTTCAGGCCTGAGGTCCCGAACATGTTGCCGTCCGGCCAGATCCATTCTAGCGCAGATGCCCGGCGGATAGCCCGCAGGCGTCTGCCTTGGATGGTGTTTGATTACATGGATGGCAACGCGGGTGAAGAACACGGCGCGGAGTTAAACCGGCGCGCCTTGCAGGACATTCGCCTGCGCACGCGGGTTCTGGTGGATGTCAGCCAGCGCAGCCTGGATTTGGCTGTCTTTGACCATGCTGCCAAACGGCCTTTTGGTATCTCTCCAATGGGGATGTGCAATCTGGCTGCGCCCGACGCGGACCTTATGCTGGCGCGCCTGGCAGCTGACTACGAAATCCCGCACGGGGTTTCGACCGTAGCCTCGACGCCGTTGGAAAAGATCATCGAAGTGGCTGAAGGGCACGCCTGGTTCCAACTGTACTTCAGCGGCGACGGCAGCAGCGCTATGGGTCTTGTGGACCGGGCCGAAGCGGCAGGCTATCGCACACTAGTTCTGACACTGGATGTACCAGAAGTTGGCAGACGTCCGCGCGAACTGCGCCACGGTTTCAAGATGCCGTTTCGGATCGGGCCCAGGCAGTTTTTCGATTTCGCGCTGCATCCACGCTGGTCGCTGAACACTTTGTTCCGCGGCAAGCCACAGATGGCAAATTTTCCAGACGGCACCTTTGATCGCACCGAATCCCGCGCGCGTGCCGATTGGAACTATCTCAGTCGGTTGCGTGACCGATGGCCAGGCAAGCTGGTCGTCAAAGGCGTTCTGGATGCCGAAGATGCACAGCGCCTCAAACAAGCGGGAGTGGATGCCATACAGGTGTCCAGCCACGGTGGTCGGCAGCTAGATGCTGCAATCCCTCCCGCTCTCGCGCTGCCCGCCATTCGTCAGGCGGTTGGCTCGGATTTTCCATTGTTCTACGACAGTGGGCTGCGCAGCGGTGAAGACGTTGTGAAGGTGCTGGCGTCAGGTGCTGATTTTGCCTTTCTGGGGCGCATTCTGTTATATGCAATCGCTGCTGGAGGAGAGACTGGGTTGCGAACCCTTTGGGATGTGCTGTCGCAGGAGACGAGCCTGACCCTTGCCCAGATTGGCGCAACAACACCCAGACCGGCTCAGCTTGGCCAGAGCCTGGATCGTTCGCAATTTTTGCTTCAAGAGAGCAAAACGTAACTGCACGCGGCGCCAGTCCATACACCTGCCCCGCGCGGTTTGTGAAATGAATAGGCAAGATGCCGTGTCGGCCTCGCCATTTGGCGTTTAATTGAAGAAGACTTTCAATCCAAAATACGGTCCATGTTGGGTAACATCATAGGCGAAAGCACCGGTGCTCAGCGTGTCGCTGAAGTCAACACTGAAGTACCGATAGCCAAATGTGATCGCTGTTCTTTCCCACGGCTGGTAGTCAAAACCGATATTCGCCCCGATCTGCAGATCGTTACCACCCGCACCGAAGCCACCAAGATCAAGGGACGTGATAGCCGTCCAACGGTCGTTCAGTCTCCACATGCCGCGGGCACCGATAACGGGCTCGACCCATCCCGGATCACCGCCCAATACCGGTGGTGTTGTTGGGCCCGGTGTTGTGATGTCAATCTCCTGCCGGATCGAGTTGTACCGAATGCCCCCCTGAAGATCGATGGTATAGCGTTGATTGGCCGCGCCATAGGTGCCATCCGCAATACGATAAGCCCCCAAGATTCCGAACCATTTTTGACGTACATCTACGTTCACCGAGGCCCCAATCGGTCCGGGCAGTGTCGCGTCTTCTTCTATGCCCACATAATTGGCGTCAACAATGATACCAAAATCGCCATTCCATGACTCGTAACGCCCGGCGGCGGCGAAATCGAGAACCTCCAAAACATCACCCAGATCAAGATCAAGATCAGCCGAGACACCCGCAACGGTGGACGTTCCGGTGGTCCTGAGTGGTGTGAATAGGTAAAAGCCAAGCGTGTGCCGCCAACCCTCGTCATCCTGCCCTGGCGGGGGCAAGGATTGAGCGGACGCTGCAGAAGCCAGCAGACAGGTCAGAGTAATTGTGCTTGCGCCGCAAGCAGATTTTTTGAAGTTCATGTGCCAATCTCCTAGCTTTTCACTTCCACAGGAACAGGCCACGCTGGTGATGCTTCGACAAATCGCACCTCATTTGCTGACCGAGGATTGCTTGATTTTGAATGCCTCAACTGCCGCGGCGGTTTCAGGGCGAATGTTTTCAATCCCCTCGTAAGGTATGCCGAATGCGGGTTTCTCGTCAGGGAATTTTTCCTTCCGGGCTTGGTGACGAGCGAGAATTCGAACGAATTCCTGACCTCCCCAAGCACCGACTTCAGTCGAGACAGGGTACTTTTCATGAGTGTCGCGATAAATGTCTATGAAGTCTGCCAAAATACCGTTTGTGAGGTCCTTCGGCAGGTTCATTCGGAATTTATCCTTAATGATGGCTCCGGGTTTATCAATGTTATACACAATCAACGAGTCTCGGCGACCTTTGGATTCATCAGCGAACAAAATCGAAGCTGACTGATCGACGCCATCTACCAGCCGATCGCGCGGGATGAACCCATCTGCGCCAGCGATACGTGACAGTGTCGTATAGAGATCGGAGACGTGTAAGATGTTATTAACCATTGAATCTGGGCCGATAACACCAGGCCAGCGAATAAAGGCGTCAACTCGAACCCCGCCTTCGGTGGTGTCGCCTTTGCCACCTTTGTAGATCATAGGCGTGAAGCCGGATTGAGGTGAGTATTTGGTGAAATGTCCGTTATCACCCATGACAACAACGACAGTGTTATTCGCGACGTCCAGATTTTCCATTTCGGCGAAGATTTCCCCGAGGTATTCATCGAGCAACTGGAGCTTATCGGCGTAGAGGCCACCATTGGGTGACTCTGGCCCAGTTCTTCCGGTGCGCGTGTTATGTAGTGGGATCATCGGCCAGTATTGAAGGAAGAACGGTTGCTCACCGGTTGCAAGACGTCTTAGCTCTTCTATCGTCTTGTCTTGATACGCTTGGTTCATCTCATCGTATTTCAATGCGCCCCAACGTTCACCAGGTTGCATTCTAATCTCCCGGATTGGTCCACCTGCCTCGCCTTCGATGACGGTCATCATTGCTGAAGCGTCTGGGCGGAACCATTCGTCGAGCACGTACTCAGGGACAAAATCTCCGATACCAACTGAGACTTGCTCGCGAATGGCATCGTCGTTGAAAATCGTAAGCTGACCTTGTTGGTGGATCGCATGTTGTGCGTAATCGAAACCCTGGTTCATCGCCCAGCTCTCAGCGATGTCACCCATGTGCCATTTACCTACATGGCTGGTAGCATAGCCAGCTTCTTTAAGAACCTCAGCAAGAGTGACTTCCTTTCCTGGAAGACCGAAGCCAGCTATATCCACAGTCGTGTTCCCCATTCCCATGCGTACTGGAAGACGCCCAGTCATTTGAGCAACCCGTGTCGGAGTACAGGATGGTTCGGTGTACATTCGCACCATCCGCATACCTTCGTCCGAGAATTGGTTGATGTTCGGAGTTTCGATGCCGCGTACTGCGTTGAGTTCCGGTATGCCCATATCCCCGAAACCGAGATCATCAATCAGGATGGAAACGATATTTGGCGGATTGCCTTTATTGCGCTCCCGAAACTCGGAAAGTAGCGCGTCAACCGCAGCATCATCCTCGGCCCATTTTTCGGCGTGCTGGGCTTGCAGTATGTAAAACTCAGCGTCGTGAATGATGGGCGCTTCCTGCGCCGTCACCATTTGGGCTGCAAAACAAAGGCTTGCCGAAAGAAAAATAACTTTTCTCATGTCGCTCCTGCTCATTGGCTCTATTCCGGTTCTGTGTGCGTTTCGGGTTTTGGGGGTTTCTGCATCTCTTCTGCATCCAAGGTCTGAGGTCCGATGCGATTGATGTCAGTATCCGGGAAGAACTCGACCCAGACATGCCAGAACATTCCGGATCTTAGAGTCTCGACACGACTGAGATTTCCTTGGTCCGAATTTCCGAAGAAGTCGATTTCGGTTACCGGTTCTCCGCTGTCATTGTACCAGACCCCTACGCTTTCATAGGCTGGATCATAGGCAACGACGAGATCACGACCGCCCACGGTAGCGTTGATCAACCCCTTATGCTCGGCAATGAACTCATCGGTCCAGCACACAGCATCGTCACCCACTGTCACACCCCAGACATAGGTCTTGTTGGGCAACCGGTCGTCGCTGTGGCTCATGTTATCCATGACCGGCGCTGCCTCTTGATGCTGTTTCGCAATGCCCGAGGCGAACACAGTTTCTGTGAATAGATCGAAGAGTTTTAGAAACGGGTTCGAAGAAGGCTTGTTCAAAAACACCTCGCCGTCCGGAAAAGCCTTTTGAAATCCCCGAAAACTCATCCGGAAAGTGGGCCAGGGCTGCATGGCGGATTGTTTGGACGTATCGCTATCAAAGTGACCATAGATCTGCTGAATGGGTTCGCCAGTGAGGTTGTCGCGCAGGATCAGGTTGTTGCCGTGCTGGGCCATGACTTCCAGATCAAGCCGCTTACCATTTATCTGCGGTTTGTAGGCCAGACCCAGGTTCGCCATGGCGCAATACGTCATGACGATGTCATCGCC
Organism: Ruegeria sp. HKCCD7303; assembly: GCF_013111185.1. Classification (GTDB taxonomy): domain Bacteria; phylum Pseudomonadota; class Alphaproteobacteria; order Rhodobacterales; family Rhodobacteraceae; genus Ruegeria. The sequence continues at coordinate 200,341 of NZ_WVRE01000005.1, forward strand.
TCCAAGTCCATCGGCATTGCCAGCCAGGTGGGGGCGCATCAACTGCCCGTCGGAATGCGCGCGGGCATGGCCGTTGTTTTCGATCACCAAAACGCTGGCCGACGGATTAATGAAGTCCTTAGCTTCCGAGATCGGATAATACCGGGCGCTGTCTTGCTGGTTACGCAAACCGACGTGAACCCAGACCCACGGGAAGACGAACAGGAATAAAATTAATAAAGTTACTGCAGGCACACCCAGAAAGAACAACCAGCCTGGTCCGCCGCCCATAAAATGGCCAACCAGCATCAAAGCCAACCCACTTACGCCCGCAGCGATATAGGCGTTTTCGTTTCGAATGAAACGGATCATGTTGTTCCGCTTTACCTTCAAAACCATCTGGCTGATGTCTCCAAGGTCGCGAAAATACATGAACCCAATGGTCAGCGAAACGACAAGACCCAAATAAAACAAAATGTTGGCCAGCATTCAGATCGCCTTTCTTACGTGTGGTTAGCCCTCGGGAGATTTGGACTTGGACGCGAGGTAAAGCCGAATTTCGTCCTCAAGCCCCCGAAGGCTATCGGTTAAGTCTGCATAAGTTGGATCGCTAGCATCACAGGGCAGCAGTGCTATCAAACTCTCATAATCTGCACAGATTTGAGCAAACACCGTGTCCGAACTGCGCAATCGACCGATTTCATTCGCTTGGTTTGGAAATACTAATGTCAATGAGTTCATATCCATCCCCAAGCTGTCTGATCTCGGTCAGGCCTCAGCGAAAAGGCAAATCCCCCTCCTTTAAAAAGGAGTATACACAAAATTCATTTACATATTCAGGTATCTTAACGTATGTTACGACGTAACATGTTTATTTTCAGGTGCTTACGAAACAATCAACAGCGACAGATGCGATGACTTCAAGAGGCTTGCGTTCAGAATCGGGGCCCAATCCCATCCCGAAAAACCTGACTGAAATCCAGATCCAACAGGCGTTGGATTCGATTTTGAACAGCCCGGAGTTTGACGGCGCTGAACGTCTTCAGTCCTTTCTGCGCTATGTTGTTGAAACTATGTTAGCTGGCCACGCCGACGACATCCGGGCCAAGTCTGTGGCCGAGGACGTATATGGCAGAACATTGGGTGGGCGCGGCGATCCAATGGCCGTTGTACGTGTCGATGCCGGTCGTATGCGCAGACGATTAGCCAACTATTATTCGAACTCCGGCAAGGATGAGTGTTTGCGCATTCATGTTGATCCCGGAGGGTATGTACCCCGATTTGAGGTACTTTCACCTGATCAGGAAAACGGATCGCCACGTCCTTTACGACGCTATTGGTGGCACGGCGCCGCTGTAGCAACCGTATTCGCTTTGTGCGCAACCGGCCTTTACCTTCAGCTCAAACCTCAGGCATCAACGGTGACCACTTCCCAATCTGAAACCGAAAGGAAACAGCAAGCAGTCCGAGAAGCGCTGTTTTCCACCAATCCCATCAAACTACAGGCGGTTAACCTTGCTGAAGAAGCGCGCCCCTTGATGTTTCCGGTTCTGGATCGCGCACGGTTGCAGGCCGTCAGCGGTATGTTCAAGCGCGCCATTGCGCTGGACGGGTCGTATTTTGGTGGCTACGCGGGGTCAGCACAAGCATTGGGTATTCTTGCGATTACCACTCCGCCCAGCGAAGAAAGGCGCACTTTGCTGGATCTGGCCAAAACGCATGCCGACAAAGCCGTCGAACTGGCACCGGATGAAGGGTGGAGCCACTCTGCCCTTGCACTTATCTCCTTTGCCCAGCGGGATTTCGACACGACCCTCGCCCAATCAAACCGCGCGGTCAGCCTTGCACCTGAAGACATCCATGTCACAAATTTTGACGCGTTGTTTGCCTTGTTTGGCGGCGACTTCGAACGCGCCATCGCGTCAGCCAGACGCGCGCAAAACGACGATACGACCAATCGGAGGTTCCCTTACCGAAGCGTTTTGGCGTCAGCGAGTTTTCATCTAGGGGACTATCAGGGCTGCGTTGACCAGTTCAACACGTCCATCAGGCTGGGTGATCCTGTCAGCGCCATATCAATCGGGTACCTCGCCGCCGCCTATCAAAAGATGGGAGAACACGACCGCGCAAGGGCAACAGTCCTTCTGTTGGAGGAGGCTTGGCCTGACTACCCTTTGCCGTCTTTGCTTCGTGCGCTGTTTGCAGATCAGCGCCACGCCGAAGACATTATCAGTGCGCTTGCCCAGATTGCGACGCAGCAAGCAGGTAAATAAAGGAACTGAATATTTTCTCAGAACAGTTCCCCGCCCCGTAAGGTTCAAATGCATTCGCAGGCAGCCATGGTCTCTGACACAACTTCATTCCCAAAGTGTCACCGGTCGGAATTTGTTATCCAGGCTGTCCGCGACTGGATTGCCGCCGTCAGCGCCAAGACGACTTACGTCGAAACTGGTAACCCGTATGAGAATGGATGACACGACGGCTTCAATTTACAGTTCAGGGACGAGCAGCTCAGCGGACGAACCTGCCGTACTATGTCGAGCCGTTTAAACTTTTCTAAGGGCCTCAGAGCATTTGCTCTGGGCCCAATCAAAAAAGAATTTTACACCCAAATGGTCGTTATGCAGACAAGTCCATGGCTGCAACAACACTCTCGTATGGCAGACCTGCGGTATCGTTCAGTCGACGAACTTGTTCAGCACTTTCGCCATCAAACAAGCACATGCAACGACCGTCTTCCGGGGCAAAAGTTGAGCGGACATAGCTTATCTTATCCCCTTCTGCGGTCATTTTTTGTGCTGTCGCTATCGCTGCCTTCTGGGCAGCACCCAAGTCATCCATGCTTATACCCTTGAGGTTTCTTTCGACCATAAAAACAGACATCTCGCTCCCTTTCCAAACTGTCAAAACCAGTGCGTCTATTGCATCACGGGTCTGTAACGCAGGGAACTATCGATACCTTATGACTTAATAACTCCAGGTTTGGATAAATCGGTGTATTCTGCGGTATAGTTGACTATCGCCATAAGTGACGAGGTGCCTCAAAATGGAGATGTCTCAGATTAGATACGTTTTATCCGCGGCAAAACACCTGAATTTCACCAAAGCTGCCGCAGAGTGCAACGTGAGCCAACCAGCGTTGACCAAGGGCGTCAAGTCTCTGGAAGCAGAACTAGGTGCACAGGTTTTTCATCGGGAAGGTCGAAAAATTTTGGTCAGCGACTTTGGGAAGTCAATGCTGCCGCATCTACAGCACATCGTTGACGAAGCAGCAGCTACACAAGCACTGGCTCAGAATTTTCGCTTACTCGAAAAGGTGCCATTGCGCTTGGGTGTCCTATCCACAATTGGGCATGTTCGCCTGGCTCGGTTTCTGGCTCAATTCGAGAAAAACCACAGCGGCTTGGAGTTGTCAGTCAATGAAGCAAGCGCGCCTGACTTAAAGAAAAAACTCTCAGATGGCGATATCGATGTCGCTTTGATGACGCTGACTGAAGAGTTGGAAGAAGAGTTCAGGGCGAGACCACTATACGTCGAAAGATATGTGGTTGTATTCCCTCCCGAGCACCGTCTTGGACAACTCAATTCGGTTTCGCTGCAAGACTTATCGCAAGAAAACTACGTGGATCGCCTGGCCTGTGAGCTGCGTGAGATGGTGATGTCGGTCTGCCAGTCGAAGGGCGTGGAACTGTACGCTCGCTTCCGCTCTGAGCGAGAAGATTGGGTGCAAGCGATGGTCGCTGCAGGCATTGGTTTTGCCTTTATGCCTGAGTACTCGGTTAGTTTACCGGGCTTGTTACAGCGCCCGCTTGTAGAGCCGGAAGTTTCAAGAACGATTGCAGCTTTCACAGTTCCAGGTCGAAAACACTCGCCCGCACTTGAAGCCCTAATGAGGTCGTCGCAAACTTTCGCTTGGCCGGGGTAAGCACGTTGGCTTTGGTCTCGGCAGCACCGTTCTCGACTGCCTCCCGTCATAGACTATAGGCAGTCCCGAAACCGACATTCATTGAATAACCGCTCGTCGTTATCAGGCGCAACTTTGCGGCCGACAATTCTGCAAACGACTGAAAAATCGCCTCATCGGAGATATGTGTTCGACTAGTGCGTCTGGCATAGATGTAATAACCTGTTTAGCGTGATGCCCACTCTGGGAGTTCAGTCTTTGGAAAGACGTCTGGCAGCGATACTTGCCGCCGATGTGGTTGGCTATAGTCGTCTTATTCGAAATGACGAGGCGAGTGTGCTTGCAAGGGTCAAGGCCCATCGCGAGCAGATCTTTGAACCAGTTGTTGCTGCACGACATGGGCGCATCGTTAAATTGATGGGCGATGGCTTGCTCCTTGAGTTTGCAAGTGCAGTTGAGGCCGTTCGGTGTGCAGTGGACATGCAGCACTATATAGGGATCGCCAACGCGGACCTGCCTCAAGACTCACAAGTGCGATACCGGATCGGTCTCAATGTTGGCGATATCGTTGTAGATCAGGATGACATTCACGGGGATGGTGTAAATGTCGCCGCACGCATTGAAAGTCTGGCTGTTCCGGATGGCATTTACATGTCAGCCAGTATTTTCGAACAAGTCCATTCCAAGCTTGATCTCACTATCGAAGATTTGGGGAAGCGAGAGGTCAAGAACATCTCGGACCCCGTTCACGTGTACAGCCTAAAACTGGATGACAAGGCGCAAGCCATCGTTTCTCCTATCGTGCCACTTTCGAACAGGCCAACAAATCGCCTGATCATGTTGGGTTGCGCCGTAATTTTCCTGGCGTTGTTGGTCACCGCATGGCTGCAACCTTGGTCCGCGGTGCAATTTCCGGACTCGAATGAACACGCCGTGGCCCTGTCTGGCAAACCCTCCATCGCGGTCATGGCGTTCGACAATCTCAACAACGACCCGAGCCAAGATTACCTGAGCGACGGACTTAGTGAGAACATCCTGACCGCTTTGTCCCGTTTTTCCGATTTCTTCGTGGTCGCCCGAAACTCGACGTTTTCGTACAAGGACACTCCGGCAGATATACAGAAAGTGTCAGAAGAATTAGGTGTCCGCTACATCGTTGAGGGGAGCGTCCAGATTGCTGGTGATCGCTTGCGTGTAACGTCCCAACTCATTGATGCGACGACAGGCCAGAACATCTGGGCAGACAGCTATGACCGAGACCTACAGGACATCTTTTCAGTACAGGATGAGATAACGCGAACGGTGGCTTCGCTTCTCTCTACGAACATTGATCTTGCGGAATATAGCCGCCTCAAGCATCAACCAACCGAAAGCCTTGGTGCATATGAATTGCGCAAACGCGCACAAGAAGAGTGGTTTACCTTCACGAAAGAAGGAAACATCAGGGCAGAGGAGCTCAGTGCAAAAGCGATTGCGCTCGATCCGAACTTTGCCGGGGCGTATGTCGAAAACGCTTGGGCCCACATCAACGGGTATCGTTGGGGATGGACGAACTCTTTGACACGCGAGGAGTCGCTGGACCGCGCATTTGAGATGGCGCGGAAAGCCATTGAATTGGAACCCTTCAATTTCAAGGGTCATTGGGTCTTGGCCAATGCAACTACTCAGAGTGGGAACCTCGAGCGGGCTGCTTCGCTTTATGACAAGGCCATATCGCTGAATCCAAATTCGGCATCCGTTCTTGCAGATTCCATTGACCCACTCGTCTATGACGGCAAAGCACCTGAGGCCGTTGAGCGCATGAAACTGGCGATCCGACTGAACCCACACCACCAAGACTGGTATCTTTGGAACTTGGGTTGGGCCCAGTACTTCGCTGAAAGGTATGAAGAGGCAAAGGCTTCGATTGAACAGATGAACGAAATACCGGACGGATTGAAGCGCACCTACGCGCCAGTTCTTTTGCGTCTTGGTCTTTCCAGTGATGCGCAGATCATTATCGATGAGTTTCTGACGGCCAATCCAGAATTCACTATCCAAGAGGCGAAAAATGCGCCATTCGAGAGTGAGGCGTATCTTAATCGATGGGTAGAAGATCTGCGAAAACTGGGTGTGCCTGAATCGAAGGAATGACTCGTTTTTGAGCTCTTCCGTGCGGGCACGCCATAGCACGCAACCTCAAGAGGTCTTCGTGGCACACGATTTGCCTAATTTCGTTGGCTTGGCATGCCGGTTTTTTTATGAGCGAGCGGACAATTCGTTTCCAATAATCAGAACTACTTTCTCGTATTAACAACACCAAATGCCTTTCGATATTTGGGAATGAAAAGATTTTGCCCCTTCATTTTACGAGTTATCCAGTCACCAACTGTTGCAAACAGCCAGCTATTGCCGATCATTGGACCCAAAGGCACCAGAATTGGGGCTTTTTTCCAAGGGCTGTATGGTTTCAGGTTTTCAACGGCTGAACCCTCCGACACCTTTTTCAGTGTTTTGATAAGCCATGGGTTTTGCCTAGTCGTGGCTACAATCGTCATGCCGTCTCCCACGTCGGCGATGTCGCCTGCCACAAAAACGTTCGGATAGTCGGACGGTCGCAGCCACTTATCAGTCCTGACCCTACCCTCAGATCCCGAAGTCACCCCCGGAAGGCATTGCACCAATGACGTCTGAGGCTTTGATCCGATCACCGGAAATACAAGATCAGCCGCAATCACCCGGCCGTCCGTAAGTGTCACCGATCCCTCGTAAGGCCTATCCAAATGGCGAAGGTCTTGCGCTCTTTGGCCAAGAATGACCGTGACACCAAGGCCTTCCAGCTTGCGTTTGAGTTGTGCGCCAAACTTGATTGGATACATTGGAAACAAGGCATCGTCTGACGCGATTAATGTAATGAGTTTACCTGGCTGCGCTGAGGCAATCTCGCCCGCAAGTTCCGTTCCTACGGCCCCCGCCCCGACAATAACCACTGAATTCGCCTTGGCCAAACGAGCAATGACCTCTTTGCTGGCTTGAAGAAAATCAGCGATACTGTCGCCCGATGGTTTAAAAGGGGCGGCATATGACGATCCGGTGGCAATCACGATCAAGTCCGCCGGACAGGATGTGCCAGAGTCTAACGTGACCTCTGATTGACAGATTGACACTGCACGACCCCGCACAACATTGCCTGATTTCAGCAAGTTGTCGTAAGGTAAAATGATCTGATCCAGCAAGGTGGGTTCTACCAGCGCACGGATTGCTGCCGGAGGCTGCACAAAGGCTTCGCGTTGCTCGATCAGGGTAGCTGCCGTTTCAACCAGCTTCAACGCAACCTCGGGCGCATCACGCATCGCACATTGACGCGCCAACTCACCGAGTTGCAGGAGACAGGATTTGTCTTGCGGAAAGGCTTTAAGACTATTCCGCCACACGTAGAATACAGCCTCTCACAACTGGGCCAAAACCTGATCCCGTTGCTGCATGAAATGCACGAGTGGGCTGCGCAGAATGCAGACAAACTACCGAACCCAAAGACCATTCCAAGTTAAGGTCAGGATCTAAACCAATAGATGACAGTTCCTGCGAGGGCGGCTGTAGGAAGAAAGGAAAAACCTAGCCATCTGCTCGCCGGTCGGCCAGAAAAGATCGTTTTTGTCACAGCTCTGGTTTCCCAGCCGTCAGGCTTGCAGCGCGTTGAAAATCAATGCGTCCTGATCCTACGGCAAAAGATCAGAAATCGCGCTGAAACCAGCCAGATCATAGGTAAACGAGATAGGCTCGCCAACTCGATTGACACCTGCAATCGTCAACTGATCCCCGGCGCGCATAGCGGACATCCAGTCCGAGGACACGGGCGACCGGGCAAAACACCCTTGCGCCTCACACGTCAAAAACGCTGGCTGCGCAACTTCGGAACCATCCACGCTTGCCACCAATCCTTCGGCAAACAGCAGGCCAAACGGCAAGGATAACACAGCTTCAACCTCGTCTTTTCCAGCGGATTTTACAAAAGCGATCGAAGTCAGACGCTGATTGTTCTCGGTCAGAACAATGCTCTGCGTCATTTCGCAGACCAATTCACCATCGCTGACCAGATTGCTGCAATTGACCGACCAAAGCGGTGCTTCATTTTCCTGCGCCGCGAGCGGAAACGCCAGCCCCAGCGAGAAACCAAAAGCGCAAATCCAAGTTTTCATTCTTCTGTTCCTCATGGATTAGAATTGTACTCCAAGGCCAAGCCCAACCTGTAAGGCCTCGGTTGAATCACCTAACATATGATCGACGCTCAGATTGATAAAGCGGCTGTCATCCAAGGCAAACAATCCCAGCCGGGCCGAGATCACCCCATGGCTGTCCCCTACATAGCTGGTATTGACAAATCCGCCATCAGCCGCGCTGGCCCCCGCGAACCCAGCCGTAACCGAGACTGTATCATCTGACGACAGAATGGCACCCGCGCGCAGGCTAGCACGCAGTTTTTGGGTACCGCTCAGGATCTGCTCGGTCCCCAACTCAATTGTCGGCATCAACGAATAGATCATGTTGCTGTCGTCTTGCAAAGTAACACCAGACAGGGTCGCCTGGCCGTTGCTTTCGGTTGCGAGACGCATTGCATCAAAAGACAGTTCGGGCCGCAGGTAAGACCGACCACCGTCAAACCGGTGGTCGTAGGCAAAGCTCAACCGCAGGTTTTGGTGGTTGGTCTTATGGGTGATCTCACTGACCCCAGTGGTGTTGACAACCGTGCCACCGGGCAGCACTCCAACAATCCCGCCTGCGCTCAGCGTATCGTAGTCTGACCAACCGGCAGACAGCTGCGCCGCGAAGGACCACGCGCCGGTGTATTTGGTCAGCGACGCACCCAGATTGAATCGATCGCCGGTTGCGTTGTAAGACGATCCGTTGCTCAGGCTCATCTGGTCGTGACCCACTGCAAAACCCGCATAAAGCTCATCACCCACGGGCATACGAACCCCGGCGGACAGGTTGGTCGCATTGATGTCCAGAGCATCGTAGACGCCAGTCTGGTTTCGGTCCAAAAAGGACCTCCCGCCTGAGAACCATGCGCAATTGCGCGGGTTATTTCCGATTTGATAATCGGTAAACCGCTCGCAATTGTGCAGCGTGTCGGCAAACACGCGGGTACCGTAATAGGCATCCACAAGATCAGAGGCATAATCAGAAGTCGACAGAGAGTTTATCGCGGCGATGACGTTGGCCTCGGATTGCATGTTCCCGATTAGGGCGAACAGCTCGCCCTGTGCAACCGAACCCTGCCCGTTGAGTACCTGGTTGATATAGTCACCAATGGCCGCTTGATTGACGTTCATTCCCTGGGTCGAGTAATCGGGCGTAACCACCAAATCGATTGAGCTGCCGTCAGACGTCGAACCATTCAGGCCAATTGAATAGTCCAGAACCACAGTGTCCCGAATTGTTGTCCCCGCATCTGCTGCGGCGCCATTCGGGTTGATGATCACCAAAGGCAAGGCCCGTTGCAGCGTGTTCAACTGCGGCGTCAACGTACCTCCAATTGTTGCGTTTCCGGTCACGTTGATCAGATCGCTGTTGCCGCCTGACGCGCCTGAGGTCAGGAAATACACATCGAAGGTCGACGTTGCAGTGTTGCCGAAGGCTAGGCTGCCGATCAGGTCCAGCGTTTGGCTGACATTTCCATAAAAGGCAAAGTTGCTGGCTTGCACGGACGAAGTGAAGGCTGTGTTCAGCCCCCAGTTGGCACCCAGAACGAAATCGCCGTTCACTTGCATGAACCCAGCGGAGCCCAGATCGATTACATCCAGCGCATAAAGCGCACCCCCATTTGCAAGGGTCAGTCCGTTAGAGCCTGCGCCAAGGTTCAGGTTGCCAAGGGCCGCGCCCGAGAGCGTGACCAGATCGTTCCCATCACCCCCATTCAGCAACTGGTTGTTCCCGGCCAACAGGACGCTGTTCGCCGACAGTGACAGCGTGTTGTTCGTTCCGCCATCTACAATGATCGAAGCAACAGAATCCGCCTGCCCAGTGCCACCCATGACCACACCATCCAAGCCGAGGGTAATGGCACCTGCACCATCCCGCCCGTCGGATTGCGCCAGAACACCGATACCGCCTGCGCCAACCGACATGATATTGCCGCTCAACGCCATGTCGATGGCCCCACCGGAACCTGCACCGCCTGCGGCACCACGGAAGACCGAGTCCACCATGCCGCCACCGCCGCCCAGAGACTGAGCAAGCACACCAATCGCGTCTTGACCGGTGGTCACGATGCTCCCGGTCTGCGTGAAATCGATATCGCCGCCATTGCCGCCATTGTTAGTCGACAGACCCACGGTGATCCGGCTTTGCGCCATGTTGGTCGAGACAATACCGCCGCCGCCGCCAATGCTCTGAATGACGAAGCCATGAGAGCCTTGGCCGCTTGTGGTCATATCGCCGATATTGGTGAAATCGACATTGCCGCCGTCCCCGGTCGATCCATCCTGCGCGCCCAGGGTCACATCGGTGGCACCAAGCCCTGATATCACAACCTCGCCACCGCCCGCACCGATGCTTTGTATTGTTTGACCAAACGCGCGGTCTCCGCTGGTAAAGACGTCACCGTCCAGCGACAGGCTGATCGCGCCGCCATCGTTGTTGAAGCTGGGATCCGCTCCCAGGATTACCGAAGCGGCCCTCTCGGTGCCTGCCACACCGCTGCCGTTGCTGTTCAGCACCAGTTTACCACCGCCCCCGCCGATGGACTGTACTGTGCCCGCCGACGAGAATGCCCCACCGGTGCCAACATCGCCGGTTCTGCTGCCGGTCACATCACCGCCACTCGCATCATTAGTGTTTATCGCACCCAGACGTGCCGAGATGTCTATGGCGTCGCCGTCTTCGACATCCACATTGGTTGCTGCGGCTCCGCCACCACCACCAACGCTCTGCAGCATCAAGGCCGTCGATCTGTCACGCGTCGTCGCGATGTTGCCGTTGTGCGTCTGCGCAACCTGATTGCCTGACGTGCCCGACACATCGTCACCACCAAGAGCGATATCGCTATGCACGACCGAGCCAGTCGCGCCCGATGTCCGCGCTGTGAAATCGACCGTAGTGTTGGCATTGCCTCCGCCACCGTTCACCGACTGGGCAAACACCGCCTGCGCGCCTTCACCGTTGACTAGAATATCTCCGGTTGAATTTACCGTTACAGCGCCGACGGAACCGGTCGTTCCCGTGCGGGCACCCAGCGCCTGCGAGATGGTGTAATCCAGTGCCGAAATCAGTGGGGAGGAAACCGAATAGCCCGCATTGCCGCCACCGCCGCCAACGGATTGCGCATGGATGCCAAACCCGTTTTGGGCGTTCACCACAATGGTGCCGGTATGGTTGACCGTGACATCTCCTCCATCGGCGCCCGATCCGCCCGAGCCACCAATGGCAATCTTGGAATAAGACTTGCCGGTCATAGTGTTGTTGAGGTCATTCACATCTATGGAAACGGCCAGCCCTCCGCTGCCGCCACCGCCGCCGACGGATTGCGCCTTGACACCATAAGCCCCTGCGCCATCGACCTGAATGTCACCGCTGTTGCTGACGATCACATTGCCCGCAACATTACCGCTGCCACCGGAACCGCCAATATTCAGCTGTGCTGTCGGCGAGCTGTTGCTCCCGGTTTTCAGCCGCAGCGTGCCCGTAATCGAGCTGCCACCGGAACCGCCGCCGCCGCCAATGGACTGTGCAAAAATTCCGTGTGCGCCCGCACCCTTGGTCAAAATTGTACCCGCATTGGTTACCGAAACGGTGCTGCCAATGCCGCCCGTGCCACCTGATCCGCCCAGGCCGAATTGCAGTGCCCTTCGTGTGCTGGCCTCGGCACCGCCATAGCGGCCGTCAACCGAAATGGTCGAACCGCCCGTGCCGCCGCCGCCGCCAACGGATTGAGCGAATATTCCGTGGCTTTCAGCGCCGTCAGTCAGGATCGTACCATCGACTGTATTCACAACCGTTACTGTACTGCCAGCGCCCCCAGTACCGCCTGTGCCACCAATCAGAATGGCATTCGTCGTTGCCCCATCCGAGGATCGGCCCAATATGATGTTGCGGACCTGTTGCGCGTCTCCTCCGCCGCCGCCGACCGACTGTGCATAGACACCAACGGATTTGTCACCAACGGTTTGGATCAGGTCCCGGTTCGTGATCGCAACCGCCGCCGAGGTCGCGCCAGTACCGCCATTGCCGCCAATTGACAGCGTTGCCGTGTTGCCGATGTCTTTGCGCAGGCTGATGATGCGGTTCTCGACAACACCCCCCATACCGCCGCCGCCGCCGACGGATTGCGCAAATATGCCGTGAGACATTGTGCCTTGGGTCGTGATAATCCCATCGCTGTCCACAGTTACAGTGTCCGAGGTCATACCGTCCCCGCCGGTGCCGCCGACGTTGATCGAAGCGGTTGTGCCAACCGTCGACGGGTTGACCACAGCCTTGATGGTGTCGAGGTTCGACTGCCCTGCCTGAACCATACCGCCGGTGCCGCCCGCGCCGCCAATGGATTGCGCCAACAGCCCGTTCGACCGGTCGCCGAAGGTTGCGATCCGCGCGGTATTGGTAAGGTCAACCTTGCCACCCAGGCCACCCGTGCCGCCGCTGCCGCCGATGGACAGGGCAATCGATGTGCCCTTGCCAGCCGAGTTGCTGGCCTTGCCGCCGGTGCCGCCTCCGCCGCCTACGGCTTGGGCAAACACCGCATGGGCATCCGTACCTTGGGTTGAGACCGTACCGGCCACAACAGCCGTGACATCGCCCGCTTCACCTCCGGTGCCGCCTTCAAGCCCGACAGACAAGCTGGCCTTGTTGCCTTTGCTGTCGCCGGTTTTGGGCGTACCGATGCTGACCGAGGTCGAGGTCGAGTTTCCGCCCCCATTACCGATCGATTGTGCAAAGAAGCCATAAGAGCTGTTGCCCTGCGTAGCGATGATTCCGTTCGAGCTGGCATAGACGTTGCCGCCCATTCCACCCGTGCCGCCAACGCGACCGATCTGGATGTTGACGTTGCCTCCGTCCACCGAGGTAGAGGCAGAGTTGTATCCGGCGTTGCCGCCCCCACCACCAACTGATTGGGCGAACAAACCGTGGGAATTTGCCCCTTGTGTTGTGATGTCACCGGTATGGCGCAGATCAACCGTGCCGCCGTCGCCACCGTTGCCGACCCCGCCGCCAATCGCTAGCCCAAAGCCCTTGTTGGTCGCGTCCGAGGCCAACTCGTAGGTCATCCCCAGGTTCAGGGCTGCGTTACCGCCCCCGCCACCGATGGATTGCCCAAAAATCCCGTGGCTGCCGTCCTGCTTGGTCAGGACATTGCCGTAATGGTCCACATCAATCGTGCCACCATCGCCCGCAGTTCCGGCAGACCCGCCAATGGCCACCACAGCCGACACACCCGTCTTATTACCCGAGGAATCCGCCGGGTTCACCTTTCCCTCAAGCTCATCAAGTACCGCATTGTAGTTTGCGATGACTGAGTCATCGACACCTGTGTTCGTGGGCGTTTTACGGCCACTTGAATCACCCGTGCCGCCGTTGCTCTGACTGCCGGTAGTCTTGCTGAAACCAACAACCGCGTTGATCCCGGCGTCACCGCCGCCGCCACCGATGCTGGACGCCTCGATCCCGTGCGATCCGGCCCCATCGGTTGTGATGGTACCCGCTGCCGCTGTCGACGTTCCGCGCGCTACGGTGACATTGCCCGCGTCACCGCCGCCGCCACCAAAACCACCAATGCCCATCGCGATTGGCGAGCTATCCTTGGTGCCCACGAACGTCGCGTTGATCCCGCCGGTTCCGCCACCGCCGCCAATGCTTTGCGCAAAAAGGCCACGTGCGTGATACCCGTTTGTCGAGATATTGCCGGTTTGCGTGACAGTTACGTCGCCCGCATCTGCGCCGGTGCCACCGTGGCCGCCAAGGCCGCCAACGATGCTGAGATCGGTCTTGCCGCTGGAATTGTTGGAATCGCCATAGTTCAACTGCCCGGTCACGTTCAGCGCGCCGTTACCGCCGCCGCCCGCAATGGATTGCGCCAGAACACCGTGCTTCCAGTTGCCCGCAACCGAAACCGCGCCCGCATGATCCACCGCTACATTGCCAGAGATATTGCCGTTGCCGCCAAAGCCGCCAACCCCGAATGTGACCGAGGGGATCTTGCCGTCTTTGCTCAGCGCGATACCGCCCGAGACGTTCAAGCCGCCATTGCCACCGCCGCCACCAATGGATTGCGCCAGCAGACCAGCCGACCCGTCTGTATCCTGCTTTTCTTCATTGAAGACACCCATGTCGATAAACAGACGCTCAAGCCCGAAAGTCGAGGTCAGTTCCTGAGTTTGATCGACAATAGTGTTGCCCAGGAAATCGCGCAGCTTGTCCTCGAACGTCGTTGTGTTGGGGATCGAGATGTCATCAGGGTTTGTCGTGACCGTGATGTTTGCCTGCGACGTGACAGTGACGTCACCCGCTTTGCCGCCATTGCCCGCGAACCCGCCGACACCCACGATCAGGGAACTGTCTGATACGATCCCACCCGAAACGTTCATGCCACCATTGCCGCCACCGCCGCCAACGGATTGTGCCAGCAGACCGGACTGCCCCGTACCATGCGCCCGGATCGTGCTGCCGGCGCCAATATCAATCGAGACGCCCCCAGCGTCGCCGCCGCCACCGCCAAAACCGCCAACCCCAACAACAGCAGCGTAGGACTTGCTTTGATCGGTCAGACCCGCGCCGGGTTTGCCGCTAATCGCCAAACCGCCGGATACATTTATCCCGCCATCGCCGCCGCTGCCGCCAAGCGATTGCGCAATGATGCCACTGGCTCCTTTGCTTTGATCAACAGTCGAAGTGCCGTTGGATATGACCATTGGCACCGCCTGAACATTGCCGGTGTAATCCAGATCGACAGATTGTGCGTTGCCGCCCGCGCCACCAAAACCACCAACACCCGCCGCGACCGAAAAGATCGTGCTGGAACCCGAAGGTTTGGTCAGCGACAGCGTCCCCGAGACATTCGTGCCACCGGTTCCGCCACCACCGCCAACGCTTTGCGCAAACAGACCATGCGAGCCGTCTCCGGCCGTGACGACGTCGCTTTGCACGTCCAGTTTAACGGTGCCTGCGTCTCCGCCGCCGCCGCCGAAACCGCCGAGGCCCAGACCCACGGCCGCGCCGGATTTGCCTGACAAGCTTACCGCGCCGGAAACATTCAGACCGCCGTTGCCGCCGCCTCCACCAACGGATTGCGCAATAACCCCGATACTATCCGCACCAGTTGTGACAATCGAACTGGTTCCGCCAGCGTTTGTGCTGGACCGCAGGGAGCTGATCACATCTCCGGCATTCCCAGCACCACCGCCAAAGCCACCAACGCCAAGGCTGATCCCGCCTCCGTTCTGCTGGCTAATGCTCACGGATGCCGAAACATTGGTGCCGCCATTGCCACCACCACCGCCAAGGCTTTGGGTCAAAACACCAGTGCTACGGTCGCCGTCAGTGCGCACGCCGCCCGTCACAGTCGATTGAGTCAATACCCCTGCGTCTGCTCCGCCGCCGCCGAAGCCGCCCACCCCGATACCCACGGCCGCGTTGGTCGACCGGGACAGGGACAGCGCGGATGATATGTTCACACCGCCATTGCCACCGCCGCCGCCAAGGCTCTGCGTCAGGATACCAACTGAATCATCCCCAGCAGTTGTCACATTGCCCGTGACCTGCTGCGTGACATTGTCCGCCGCACCGCCGTTGCCGCCAAATCCGCCAACGCCAACACCGAGGCCGCCCGAATAGTTGCTGGCCACTGAAATCGCACCAGAAACGTTGGTTGCGCCGTTGCCGCCGCCGCCGCCAAGGCTCTGGGCGATGACACCCGCAGACCGTGTGCCAGAGGTGCTGATGTTTCCCGCAACCGTGCTGTTAACTGTGCCACTTGTTCCGCCGCTGCCCCCAAAGCCGCCAACGCCGATGCCTGCAGCACCAGAACCTGTACGCGCAATGCTAAGCGCGCCCGAGATATTGACGCCACCGTTGCCGCCTCCACCGCCAACGGATTGCACCAAAACGCCGGTCGACGTGTCGCCCGTCGTTGTCACATCGCCCGTGACCGTACCGGTTGCAGCATTGGCATTTCCGCCACTGCCACCGGACCCGCCAATGCCGACGCCAACAGCGCCGCCGCCTGTGCCCGAGAGGTTGACAGCCGCAGAGACGTTCAGCCCGCCGTTGCCGCCTCCACCAGCAGCAGATTGCACCAGAACACCGCCCGAGTTGTTGCCCGCCGTATTCACGTTGCCCACAACAGTGCCCGTAGCAGTGTTGGCATCACCACCGCTTCCACCGCTGCCGCCAAGCCCTACGGATGCACCCCCGCTTCCTTTTCCGGCGACAGTCACTGTCGCTGAGACGTTCATGCCGCCATTGCCACCGCCGCCGCCAAGGCTTTGCGCAATGAACCCTCCGGATTCATTGCCTTGGGTCGAGACGTCGCCTGTCAGCGTTGCCTGTACCGTTCCGCCATCGCCGCCAGTGCCGGACGCACCGCCCAGACCGACAGATGCACCACCCGAACCCGTTCCAGCCGCAGCCACCGCGACCGAGATATTCATGCCGCCATTGCCGCCACCGCCGCCAACGGATTGAGCCAATAACCCGGAAGAGGTTTCGCCTAAGGTAACAAGGTTACCAGTGACGTTCGCCGTGACCGATGAAGCATTGCCGCCACCGGTTCCGCGACCACCCAAGCCCACTGCAGCCGCGCCAGAACCGGTACCTGCGCCACCTACAGAAGCTGAAACATTGAAACCGCCGTTGCCACCGCCGCCACCTATGGATTGGGCGACAACCGCGCTGGATTGGTTGCCTTCGGTGCGGACACTGTTGGCAACTGTAAGCCCGACTACCCCACCGGTGCCGCCGCTGCCGCCGGATCCGCCCAATCCAACGGTGATCGCACCTGCGCCTGTGCCTGCTCCGGCCAGTGCTGGTGAGACGTTAAAGCCGCCATTGCCACCGCCGCCACCGACGGATTGTGCAAGGATACCTACCGAAGCAGCACCCATGGTCACCACGTTTTCAGTGGAACTGGCCGTGACAGTGCTACCGTCACCACCACCCGCGCCAGAGCCCCCAAGACCGACCGAAACCGACCCCGCGCCGGTGCCAGCGCCTGAGGCGGTTGGAGAAACGTTAAAACCACCATTGCCGCCGCCGCCTCCAAGCGATTGCGCAACAAACCCGCTGGACGCGAAACCTTTGGTCAAAATGGTGCCGTTGGACGTCAAAGTGACAGCACCACCATTGCCGCCGGTATCACCCGATCCACCCAGACCGACGCTGACCGCGCCACTGGCGGTACCCGCACCCGAGAGAACAGGAGCCACGTTGAACCCGCCGTTGCCGCCACCGCCACCGATGGATTGCGCGACGACACCCGAAGATTGATCTCCGCGCGTCTCAACAGCGTTGTTTGACGTGGCTTTGACGGTGCTGCCGTCGCCTCCACCACCACCATTTCCACCCAAGCCGACAGACACTCCGCCGCCAGCGGTGCCCGATCCCTGGACTGACGCACTGACGTTGAAGCCGCCATTGCCGCCGCCACCGCCGATAGACTGCGCCAGAATGGCCGTTGATCCGTTGCCCCGCGTCAATACCGTGCCGCCAGAAGTCAAAGTAACTGCGCCACCGTTGCCACCGCCACTGCCGGTACCACCCAAGCCAACGCTCACCGCGCCTGACCCGACGCCCGCACCAGCCCCGGTGCCCGAAACGTTGAAGCCGCCATTGCCGCCGCCGCCGCCGATCGATTGCGCGACCACGCCCGAGGAACGATCCCCAGCCGTTTCTATTGAATTGGTTGTGGTCAGGGTGACAGTGCCACCGATCGCACCAGTGCCACCATCACCGCCCAAACCAACGCTTACAGCACCGCTGCCCACACCTGCACCTGCCAGGGACGCGCTGACGTTGAAACCACCGTTGCCGCCGCCGCCACCGACCGATTGCGCCAGAACCGCAGTAGAATCCTCGCCGCTTGTGCGGACTGTACCCGTAACTTGCCCGGTCACGGTTTTACCGACACCGCCGCCTGCGCCGCCGCCGCCCAAGCCAACGGAAACGGCACCGCCACCCGCACCAGCACCCGCTATTCCGGCTGTGACGTTGAAACCCCCATTACCGCCACCGCCGCCGATGGACTGAAACACCACACCACTTGACGCATCAGCCAGTGTTGTAACGTTTCCAGCAACCTGGCCTTCTACGATACCGCCATCACCGCCCGAGGCACCATTGCCCCCCAGCCCGACTCCAATCGTACCGGCTCCGGCCCCCGCCGCGGCGACACCTGCGGTGACGTTGAAACCACCGTTACCACCACCGCCGCCGATGGATTGCACCACCACACCCGTCGAACGCAGACCCTCGGTTCGGACATCTCCATTGACACGGATACCTGAAACAGTGCCACCGTTGCCCCCGTTGCCACCCGAGCCTCCCAGCCCGACGTTGACTGTTCCAGCACCCGCACCACCAGCCGCCAAACCTGCCGCGACGCTGAACCCACCGTTGCCGCCACCGCCACCGATGGACTGAACGACAACCGCCCCGGAATCGTTTCCACGCGTTGTAACATTTGCACCGACCTGCGCGGTCACGGTGCCGCCGATGCCGCCACCGCCGGATTTGCCACCCAGGCCGACGTTCACGGACCCGGCAGCTGCGCCGCCGATATTGGCGCTGGCCCCGATGCTGTAACCGCCATTACCACCGCCGCCACCGACGGATTGCGCAACAACACCGCTGGAAAACGCGCCGTTGGTCTCGATGTATGAGCCACCCGCGACCAAAGTGACCTTGCCCCCGGTCCCGGCCCCGCCTCCATTTCCACCAACGCTGACTTTGACCCCAGCGGATGCTCCGCCGCTGGCACTGATCCCGGCCGCGATGCTACCGCCACCGTTACCACCGCCGCCACCGACGGATTGCGCAATAATCGCGCTTGAGTTTGTGCCGGTCGTCGTCACATCCGCACTGGTCGAGACCTTTACGATCCCGCCATTCCCAGCACTGCCAGCCTGGCCACCAATTCCGACCGAGACATTGCCGGAAAACAGCGCTGACGCACCGCCGGTTGCCGCAACAGCCAAACCGCCATTGCCTCCACCACCGCCAACAGACTGGAACAGCATGCCGGTTGACCGGTTCCCTGTTGTGACAACCGTACCTTCGAAACCCGCGGCAACGGCTGCGCCACTGCTGTCAAACTGACCAACCGTGACGTTACCGCCTTTGCCACCTGTACTGCCGTCACCTCCAACGCCAACTGCCAGAGAGCCAGAAACCGGACCGCCGGACCGCCGGATACCGCAACCGAAACCGCGTATCCGCCATTACCGCCACCACCGCCGACAGACTGTAACATGATGCCGGTTGAATCGTCTCCTCCGGTTTGCACCGAAGCCGAACCGCCGCCAGCAAGCGTTACATTGCCGCCGTCCCCACCACTGCCCGCCGATCCGCCGACGGAAACTGAGGCAGCGCCAAAAGCGCCTACAGCAACCGAAACGGCCCCGCCGCCGTTGCCGCCACCGCCACCAACAGATTGCGCAAAAACACCTGTGGATCGCGCGCCCGACGTCTGGATCGCCGAAGGCTGGCTGCCGTCTGTGTTGGAAAGGGTGACGTTGACGTCACCACCTTTGCCACCAGCTCCGCCATCGCCACCGATGGCGACGCCTACAAAGGCCCCAACGGACCCGGACGAACCGCCATTACCGCCGCCGCCGCCGATAGACTGGGCCAAGATGCCCATCGCATCGTCGCCACCCGTGGTGATGATTCCATCGTTTACAATGGTCACGGTCGAACCGCTGCCGCCGCCGCTGCCGTTGCCGCCAACAGACACCATGCCGCCGGACGATCCCCCGTCACCGCCACCGCCGCCAATGGATTGAGCGATGATGCCACGCGCGCCATCCCCTTGGGTGACGATGCGCCCGAAGTTGCTGACGCTGACAGCCGCACCTGTACCGCCGCGAGACCCAGTGCCGCCGATCGCCACCAAACCGTAAGAATTTGCACCGGTACCACCGCTGCCGCCAATCGACTGTGCCATCACCCCGTCAGCTCCGGCACCAAGTGTCAGTATGCTGCCCGAACCCAGCACCGACACGCTGACGGCGCTACCGCTGCCCCCATTTGATCCGACACCACCCAGCGACAGGGACACAAGGCCCCCTGCTGTTCCACCGGAACCGCCACCGCCACCGATGGACTGGGCAACGATCCCACGAGAGAAATTGCCCCGTGTTTCAAGGGCCCCTCCATGCGAGACCGACACCTGCCCGCCGTTGCCGCCGTTGTCCGCGCCACCAATCAACGAGACCAAAAGGTTGCCATTTGTCCCGGCAGAGCCGCCAGAACCACCGACTGATTGCGCCAGAATACCATTAGCGAAGTTGCCCGTGGTCAGGATGCTACCCGTGGAAGTCGTTTTAACCACCACGTTGCCACCACTGCCGCCGTAACCGCCGCTGCCAGAGGATCCAACCAATCCCCATTGCGAACCGCCATTGCCGCCATTGTTCGACACACTCAGCGCATAGATACCGTCGGCAAAGTCTCCGCTGGTCGAAATCGACCCGCTTTGGGTGAGTGTCACATTTCCGCCATCGGCCGAGTGCCCTCCAGTGCCGCCACCGGGCGCTGCAAAGCCGCTTCCGCCATTACCGGCCTGACCGCTGCGGCTGAACGCAAAAATACCTTCATTGCCAACACCTGACGTCTGGATTGTGCTGCTCGAGGTTTGCGTGGCATTAACCGTCCCACCCTTTCCACCGTCACCACCATCACGGCCATCCCAGAAGCTCAGGTAGGAATCTCCACCGTCTCCGCCATCTCCTCCAACGCTTCCGATTTCCCACCCGATATTGCTGGTGGCGTTGACATCGCTACTTAAGGATTGAGACTGAAGCGGGCCATCCTTGCCATCGCCTCCGGAGCCTGGTGGAACCACCAATGCGCCGTCGCGCCCATTGCTGCCATTCTGGCCATAAACAACTTGGCTCACTCCGTTGGGGCCAGAGACATTCACGGGTGGCGTAACGGTGCCTGCTGTGCCGGTACTGTTGAAGTTGCTGTTGTACTGCGACAACGTCAGTTGGGTGGAAAGACTTGCCGTTCCTGTTGCCCCGCCACCGCTGATTTGAGCAGTCGTTCCGCTTATAGAAACAATGCTAAAAGCAAGCGGAGGATTGTCCGAATTGTAAATCGTGTCACCGGCGCTTTTGACTAAAAAAACGTAGCCGTCCGCCGTTTCAACAAAAGCGGTTGTGCCCGCTGTTGGCTTGGATGCAGGGTCCACGATCAGTGCACTTACGGTTGTATCTTTACCCGTCACAGGGTTTGCGACTGTGTCACCAACTTTTGATGATGCTGTCGGTGCAGCAAACAAAGGATTTGAAATCAATGCTAAAAACGAAACGGCAACCAGCAAATTCGATTTCTTAGTCACCCTGGAGCCTCACAACCATCGCAATCAATTAACACGGCGACCAAGTGCGTTCCCGAAATACAGACACCTGCAAATCGAGCGCTCCCCATCACCATTTCGTGAAGAATATCTACAATTTAAAGGTGATTAATGTGAATTAGTTCACGCATATACATTTTGTTAATACAATTGCGAAATTACAACATCTTTAATATCAAATTGATATTTTCCGATTTCTCAGAGCTTTGGGGCCCGAGCGCTAAGCGATGCTTTAACCTCAACTACTTTCTGTCCACAACCACAGATTGACTTTGCCTCCGGGGCTGGATGACAATTGGTTTAGACTTAGAACTCAGTGCCAACTTCGAGAATTGCGGGTTGTCTGGTTCAAACCGGATCTTCGCTTGCAAGGCAATCTTGCTGTCACAGCTATGCCGCTTCTTGAGCAGCCATGATGGCCAACCCTTCCGCAACGGCGGTAAAAACTGAGGCAAAGGAATGCTCAGCCGCAGGGAAAATGTTTCGCATCGTTTCCGGCACGACCCCCATCAGACTGGAGCCGCCGACATAGACCACCCGATCAATTTGGGCGGCGGTCGCTCCAGCTTGAAGCAGCACTGCATGCGCACCAGACGCCAGCCGCCGTGCATGATCTGAAAGGCTTTCGGCCACCAAAGCATCACTGAGCCGAGCCGCCAATCCGGCCTCCAGCATATCAAGTTTGATTGCAGGATCCTGCGCCCCTGCGTTCACCGCGATTTTGCCACGCTCGACCGCAAAAGCCAGTTCATGCCCCAGCTCGTGCTGAAGCACTGTGGCGAGCCGGGCCAACCGTTCAGGGGACTCGGCCAGTTTTAGCATATCTTCGACCATGCGTCGGTTTTGCGCCGTGTACAGAAACGGGATCACCTCCCAAGTTGCACGGTCGTTGAAAATAGCATTGGGGGCTTGTGAACTCCCACTTCCAAAAACATCCCGGATCATCGAGCCTTTGCCCAATAGGGGCATCACGTGGTCTATGCTGATCGCACGGTCAAAATCGGTGCCTCCAATTCGCACGCCATGATTGGCGAGAATCTCAATCCCCGCAGTGCTGCTGTGAAACACCGAAAAGTCGGATGTTCCGCCACCAATATCAACAACCAAGCCAGTGAAAGCCCCATGCCCTGCCACACCAGTTGCGATGGCCGCCGCAGCGGGTTCCGGGCAGAAACGAACCTCTGTGAACCCAGCGGCATCGTAGCAGGCTCGCTGGTCGGCTTCGGCTTGCTCCTCGCGCGGATCGTTCTGCCCGTGAAAGACCACGGGACGCCCAGAGACGACGCGGGTACATGACACGCCAAGCTCGGCCTCGGCCCGTTCCTTAAGCTTGCGCAGAAATGACCCAATAATTTCAACAAATGTCAGGCGCTCATTCAGAATTTGTCGCTTTTCATGCATCAGCGTGGTGCCCAATACCCGTTTGAGCGCCCGCATGAAACGCCCCTCGAGACCATCCAGAAGCGCCCTGTTGGCGGGTTCGCCAATCAGGCTTTCGCGCGTTTCGAAATCAAAAAAGAAAGTGGTTGGAAGTGTTTGCGCCTTGGCATCGAAATGCACCAGACGGGGCACATCTGAGACAACGTAAGCAACGGCTGAATTTGACGTACCAAAGTCAATGCCAATCCACGGGCGGAAAGGTGCCATGGCGCTTATCTCCGAATTGTCTGAGCAAAGGACGCCGGGCGTAAAGTGTTCTTAAGCCATGGTCAACCCGATGTGCCAGGGGCGCCCTCTTGATGCGCCTCATAACTGGCTTCCAGTTCGTTCTTCAGAAAATCGCCAAAGTTCAAAGCCGAGAAGTTGGGCGCACCGGTCCCGGCGAGTGGTGCGATATTAACGGAGACATGCGGGTCAAAAAAGAATGGAATCGAATAGCGCTCTTGCCCGCTGGAATTGATTACTCGGTGCGGCGTAGACAAGAGCTTGCCATTGGATAACCGGTGCAACATGTCTCCGACATTGACCACAAACGCGTCTTCCATCGGCGGCGCGTCGACCCAATGGCCCGCCGGAGTCTGAACCTGCAAGCCACCAACATCATCCTGCGCCAGCAACGTCAGCACCCCAAAGTCCTTATGAGGCGCCGATCCGAAAAGATCCTCCGGAGCGTGCGCAGACTGCGGCGGATAGTGCAAAAGCCGCAACCAAATCGTTGGCTCTTCAAACGCGGCCATGATCGAACGATCTGCGGACCCAATTGAAGCCAGCGCCAATCCCAGCAGCTTGTGACCCAACTCAGTCATAGCCCGCGCGTAGGCTTCACAGGTTTCGCGAAACCCTTCCAGATCGGGCCACTGGTTTGGCCCCGATAGGTAGACATCGGGGTCAACCTCTGCATCCTCGCGCATCATCATGAATGATGCCGACTGGTTAGGCTTTGTGACCTCGGCCAGATCGGAATTCACATCTGTTGACGTGTTGATCGCAATATAACCGCGATGGTTTTTGTCCAGTGCGATCGACTGTTTCGCATCCACTGGTAAAGCATGAAAACGCTTTGACGCATCAAAGATGGCGGCGCGCAAACTGGGATCCACGCCGTGATTAATCACATAGCCAAACCCGGTCTGACCATAGGCCTCAAGGAATGCCTGCGCCAGTTGGGTTGTGTCTTTGCCACGGATCAGCGGTGCCAGATCAAGCACCGGTATTTCTGTAAATTCGGTCATCTCAGGTTTTTGGTCCTTCGACCCGTACAAGATTCACATCGCCAGAATGGGCTGCATGGCCTCGGTGAACTCGGCCTTTTCCGCTTCGGTCAGCGGCCCCAGCGGCGCACGGCATTGCCCCACATCCAACCCCTGCAATTCGGCCCCAAACTTGATTTTCTGTACGAACTTGCCGCTTTCAAGAATGTTCATGGCCCGGTATAGCTTTTTCATCAGGTCTCTGGCCGCCACAAGCTCGCCTGCTTTGTACAGACGGTCTAACTCGCAGCAAGCCTTGGCCATGCAATTAGATGGGCCGCAAATCCAACTGTCGGCACCCCAGAACATGAAATCCAGCGCAATGTCGTCTGAGCCCGAGATCAATTGGATCTTGCCTTCATACCGCGACACGATGTCAATAGCCCGCTGCAAAACACCAGAGCTTTCCTTGATGCCGATGACACGCGGGTTGTCAGCGAAATGGTCCATCAGATCGAAAGAAATATCCGCCCCATCCTTCAACGGATAGCTATAAAGCACAATGTTGACATCTACCTCGGCCAAGACTGTTTCATAATGATCGATCAGTTCGTCCTGAGTAGGTCTTGTGTAGAACGGTGGCGCCAGCAAAACGATGTCATAGCCAATATCCTTGGCAATCGCCGTCTGCTCAATCACTTCGCGGGTGGCCGGGGCGTTGGTGCCCGCGATCAAAATCTCATCTGCGTTCGCGAAATCCTTCACAAATTGCAGCACCTGACGACGTTCTTGTGTCGATTGGCTGAAATACTCGCCGGTCGAGCCGTTCGGAACCCAACCCGCGACACCCGCATCGCGAAAATGAGACAGCAGGTTTTCGAAAGCAACAAAATCGATCCCGCCATCTGCCCCAAAGGGGGTGACCAACGCTGGCATAACGCCAGACAGTTTGACGTTAAAGCTCATGTACGCCTCCTTCATTCCTTGTATTTCAGATCATCCAACCTGGGATTTGCGCATTTTCCTACCGCTCACAGTTTGATTGGTAAGCTCAAGCGGATCAGGGCTCAAGCCACAGATGTAGCTGGAACAAGCCAACTGGCTGACACTGAAACGACCAGTCAGGACCCCGCAAACAATACGGAAGCAATTCGGCCAGAGTTAAAGAGGAAGAAGCAATAGAACGTTAGCGCAGCACTCGCCCACCTGTAGAACCGATTGAAAGCGCTGAAATCGGAATGGTCATGGTCGCTCTCGCTACTCGAATACGGGGGCATCCGCATTGACGTTAAAGCTCGGCATGCTGATCGTAACCAACTAAAGAAAATCGCTGGATGAGTTGCATCCACCCGCATCGAACTTGCGATGCTTATAGCGCGAGATAAATCGATTTGGCCCTGCTGACCAGACCCGGCACAGCAGTTGAACGTAGTTGCGTCTGTTTTGAGTGCGAGAGCCGTTTCAATCTGCGGGATCAAACCATCGAATGTTGCCATTGCCGATCCATTTGTAGCTGTCGATTGAACGCAATTTGACCGACCCTTATTTGAAGAGGCAGGTACGTTTTTGACATTGCTCGCAAGACAGGCAACAAACGCCTGCACATCCGTTTGAGGGATAACTGTCAAACTCAAATGGGTCAGCGACCGACTCAAAGAGACAACCTGTTTTGCTAAGCGGTTAAAGGTTCGATCTTGTTCGGCGGCTCTGTTCCTACCACTCCACGCGTTCATACGTGTCTGTACTGATTTGCAGAACGTCGGAACTCTCTTGAACCAGCACCGGTTCCGCCATGACGTCCGTTTGCGATCCATCCAGAGCTTTTTGAACTGCCGCGTCGGTGTCGTCCAATGCGACATCCCAAGCAATCTCTGAACCGACATGAGACGCAGCGACACCCGTGTCTGGCAAAGTTTCGGTTTCACCTGAAACGTCGGCCTCTGGGTTGGATTGCATGTCTCCAACCGCAATTGCGAAGTTTGATGTGGACGTAACAGGAGCACCGTTAAAAGCTGTAGAATCAATCGTGATTTCGCCGCCTATCACTCCGGCAAAACCGGGGGGTGGAGAGATTTCCAGCGCATCCAGATTCCAGCCGGACAGATCAGCAGGCCCCCCATCTGTAACCATGGCATCCTCTCCGCTGCTTAGTATTGTGGCAGCTGGTAAGCCTTCAACGCTAACCGTCGTGTCTTCGCTGGAGGGGCCAATATCGATTGCAACCCAAGCTGTTTCGTTCACATCAACCGCGATCTCTTGATCTGCCCGAACAGGTTGGCGACCATCTAGACCTGGACCGTCCCATTCCAGCTTTAGTCCAGCGCGGCCGTAATTCTCAAAATATCGCAATTCGATGTCATGTGTGCCGGGCTCCAATGCGACCTGGCCAGATTCGGTCCGATAGCCGTGGTTTCCGTCGTCTTTGACAACTTCATGCCCATTGACATAAAGCACGACACCGTCGTCCGCAGACGTGAAAAAGGTATAGGTACCCTCCTCTTCAACCGACACTTTCCCTTGAAAGCGGGCCGCAAACGTGTCGGTTGAACCCTCTTCCCAGAAAGACCCGTGCCCATTATCGTAGTCGATGTTCGGCGTGACCTCGTAATGGGTCGGATCGGCGTCCCAGTTCACATCATCCAGTTTCCCGATCCGATGGTCTGTGTCGAAAAACTCTGCGTGGAATCCCCCTTTCAAAGCCGCGCTAGGCTCGGCAATCTGCGCCGCATCCACATTGAAACTGACAGGTTGACTGATTTCGGTCAGTCCATCGCCCGACATGACAATGAGAACGTCAATTTGACCAACAAAATTGAAAGGTGGAGTGATGGAAAGCGTTTCTGCGCCAAACCCTGTGATTTCGGCGTGTCCATTGTCACCCACCACCACGCTCTGATGACCAGATGCCACGACAGAACCTTCAGGCAACCCTTTCAAAGCAAGCGTTGAAACCGCATGCTGATCAGCAGCAGGGTGGGCAACATTTATCGCAATGGGCATGCCTGAAACCGTTTGAGCCGAAACCATATCCGGAGGTGCTACAAGCTCCGGGCCATTCATGCCTGGACCGTCCCATTCCAGCTTCAGCCCAGCGCGGCCGTAGTTTTCGAAATACCGCACCTCGATGTGATGCGCCCCTGCATCCAAGTGAACTTCACCTGATTTGGTCTGATAGGCATGTAATCCATCGTTTTCGACCACAACCTTCCCATTGACCACCAGTTGCGCTCCATCGTCTCCGCTTAGGTCGAACCGATACGTTCCGCTTTGCTCAACCTGAACCGCGCCGCTGACCTGGACACCAAAAGTGTCTCGGGAACCGTCCTCCCAAAATGAATGACTGCTGTTTTTGTAGTCAATTTCAGCAACCAGTTCCTGATGCGTAGGTTCCGACGCCCAATCGATATCTTCCAGTGAAGACAATCGATGATCCACGTCGAAATACTGCGCCTGAAATCCGGTCGAAATGAGCAACTCAGGCGTGTCCACCAAGTTCACTTCAAGAGTTTCGGACGTGGAAGAGCCGCCTGCATCCGTTACGGTCACTGTGACCTCCACAGTGCTGTCGTCTTCGTAGGACAATGCCGCGCTGTCTTTAAGGCGCAAGACACCATCGACAACTTCAAACCGATCGTCGGACACTGTATAGGTGTGGATGTCATTCACGTCCGGATCATTGAAGCGCAACTCACCCACGATTACACTGCTGGTATTCTCGGCAATGGTATTTGGTGTTGCAGTCAGGGTAATGTTGTCGACCAACGCTCCGTATGTATCATTCTCGTCAGCTGCCTCTCGCAGCTCCAACTGGTCTTCGCCGGTACCAATCACCTGCATGTCAAACGAGGTCCAGTCCGTGGTATCCGGATTAAGCTCGGCCACTAGAACGTCGTTCCAGTAGACTTCTACTGTATCCGTCCCGTTGGCCAGACGTTCCCTTAGATCAAGCCCCAGGTCATAGACCTGACCTTTACTGGTCTGGATCGTCTGGCTGAAGCTGTCGACGCCGCGGCCTGCGTCCATCTCCAGAAGCTGTTGACCGTCCGAAGCCTTGGTCCCTGCCAGATTATCCCAAATTTCCATTCCAGCCTGGCTGTCCCAGGGACCTGAACCGTTATTACTGAAGGTGCTCCATCGACCTGGATCAAGGTCAAACTCCTCGAAGCTGCCGTCTTGAACTAGGTTGTCAGTGATTATGTTCAGTCTCAGACCAGTTGGCGCTTCGTTCTGATCACTTACGTCGATGGTCAATTCTTCAGTATGCGAAGCTCCACCGGAATCGGTGACGGTGACCAGAACATCGACCTGCGTTTCGGCTTCATGATCCAGCGCGATCCCGTCTTTCAGTTTCAATGTGCCATCGACAACTTCGAACCGTTCATCGGAAACGGAATAGATGTGGCTGTCCCCTTCATCCTGATCCTGCGGTGATAAAGTGCCTACGACGGCCCCCTTGACGGCTTCATCAACTGAAGCGTCTGAAAGGGTCACGCCGCTGACCGCATCATTGGTGTCTGTGACTTGGACCGTGAAATTTTCCGTACGCGAAAAACCTGCCTTGTCGGTGACGGTGATCTCTATGCCAATCTGCGCTTCGACTTCGTAATCCAGCGAAATACCATCCTTAAGCTTCAATTCACCATCAACAACCTCGAACCGGTTATCAGAGACAGACAAGCTGTGGTGATCCCCTATATCTGATAAGGACAGAACGCCCACCACTGCGCCATCAGCATTTTCAGCGACAACATTGCCGCCAAGCGAAATTCCGGGGGAAGTAGTATCGGATGGCTTGATCTCCGCTAAAGGTTCTTCGGCGCCTTCGTGGCTCTCCAGTTCAACCGGCTTCGCGCGCTGAGCGGGCGTGCTGCGGGCTGACTCTGACGCATCGATTGAAACCCTATCCTTCTGCTCAAGACCAGATATGTCACCATCCTTTTGTCGGAGAACGGTATTTGTGGCTTTTGGACTTTCGACGTGAGCGTCCTGAAGCGCGTCCGGCACCAATGCCTCGGGCAATAAATCAGTCTTTGGGTTTTCCGTCGCATTCTGGCTTTCGCGCACCTGGGTACTGCCATGATCCGTCGATTGCGACTGAGCCCCTTTGGTAGCTCCGCGTGCTGGCAGGCTGCCCTCTTGGTGGTCGCCGGTATGCAGTGTGCTTCGGCTTTGATCTTGGGGTGTGATCTGTCCGGTTTTGGCAACTTCGGAAGCAAATGCCTCCTTGTCGCTCGGGTCCTTTGACATGGCAGAAGTCAGCCCCGCTCCACTGTTGGTTGCTTTACCCATTTCAGGCCCCCGTTTCCAATCCACTGGAGTGGAACAGTAGTGGGTAAGTGTTAATCCACCCTTTCGCCAATCGCGCGAATTTTAGTCGATTCCTTTCTATGAACAGCCCTCAACTTTATGAAACAGAAAGGTTTTCCACGCCTCTTGTTCCAAGCAATCAAACGGAGCTGAGATGAAAGACAAGGTATTCAGAGGGCGCGACAGTTCTCTCGCAACCAAAGTGCCTATTCTCGCCGCTTCACTGTCGCTGAACACTGTGGCGCTGATCATGCCTATCACAATATTGCTGATCTTTGACCGGGTCATTCCGTTTAAGTCGGTCGAGACGTTGCGCATGCTGACACTTATTCTGTTGGTGTCAGTGTCAATAGAACTGGCGCTGCGCTGGAGCAGGGCAACTCTGCTGAACATCACGTCACAAAGTGCAGCAGTCTCAAACTACCGTCGTTTCATAAACCAAATACTACATGCCAATCCGGTTGTGTTTTCACGTCAGGCAAATTCGAACTATCTCGACCGCTTTTCCGCGATCGCACAATTGCGAGATCACAACGCAGGGCAAAACTACGCGCTGCTGATCGATCTACCATTTACCTTAGTTTTCGCAGTGATGGTCGCATTGATCGGTGGCTGGCTGGTTTTGGTTCCGATCATTGGGCTGATAGCTGTCACCGTGTTCTCCTTGATGATCAAACGTGCGCAGTGGGCGCTGTTTGACAGACGCAAAACGCTGGACAATCGCAGGTATGCATTTTTGTCCGAAGTGCTTTCCGGAGGCCAGACGGTCAAGGCCAACCGGATGGAACGGCAGATGACCCGCCGGTTCGAAATGCTCGAAGACCAAACAGTGGACGTAAGTCACCAATTGATCCGTTTCTCTGGGCTCGCGCAGAGCTTTGGGGCAGTTTTTGGTCAAGTTTCAGTGGCTGCCATGGGGTTGCTGGGTGCCTATCTGGTGATCAAACAACAGATCGGGATAGCCGAGATGGCTGCTTGCATGTTGCTTAACGGACGGATCGTACAGCCGCTGACCAAACTTTTGACACTGTGGGTCCAGTCAGAAAACGTTGCCTTTTCCTGGCGGAAATTGCGCGAAATTGATGCACTTGAGACAGTTCCGGCAGTGACCAAAACGCCGACCCCGACCGAAGGCAGGATCACGATTAAAGGCTTTAAACCGGATCAAGAGGGGGCTAAAACTATGGCGTTGGACACTCTGACGATATTGCCTGGTCAAGTTGCATTGGTGACCGGCCCAACGCGCCGACAGATCAGCGCGTTCTATGACTCAGTGACTGGTCGAACCACACTACATTCCGAAGAAGCCTATGTTGACGAGATCCACAGCAGATCCCTGATCTCCTGGCGTGGGCATCATGCCATTGTCGTTCTGGAAGAGAACCCAGCCATTCTTTCGGGTACATTGTTGCAAAACCTAAGCGCCTTTGGCGACGAAAAACAAATCGCGCGCGCCAAGGACCTCGTCTGTCAGTTGGGTCTGGACCTTCGGATCAATCGCCTGCCAACGGGCTACAACACCGTCTTGGGGTCAGGCAGTAGCTTCGAGGATGACCCCGTAAACCGCCAACTCATAGCATTGGTGCGCGTTTTGGCACTCCGCCCGAAAATCCTGATCATGAGCGAACCGACATCTGTTCTCGACACTACAGAACGTGATGCTTTTGCCGCCTGCCTTGCCAAACTGCCTGACAGGCCAACCATCCTTATGGACAGCCCAGATCCGCGCATGCAGCGACTGGCAGATTTGAGGATTCAGCTTGCCCCTCAGGCAGGAGATAACGTTGCAGATTGGGTTTCAGACGCACAGGCCGACCAAATCGCCACCCAGCACAGAAAGGATGTGGCATGAACATGGTCCACACGCGCGACGCGTCAGCTTTACTGGAGCAACTGTTGTTGGTTGGCGGCTGGCAGAACAATTCAGATGCAATCGCCGAGGCTTTCCCGCATCTGTCCGAGGAACTGGACCCAGCGGATTTAGTCCAGACACTTGAAAACCTGAACGTTCCGTATGTTCAGGCAACCTGCCGTGAGAGCGATATTACAAAGGCAGAATGCCCCGCACTCGTGATCCCCGCGCACGGAGATTGTTATGTGGCTCTCGGCCTTAACGGCGACAAGCTGCAAACTGCCGACCTGAACACCGGCTCTATGCGCCAGCACCTCCGACGACGCGTACCCTGTACGCTGATCCATATCGAGAAGTACAAGTACCAGGACACGCAACCCGCTTTCAGAACTGTTGCGGCCGCATTCGGCGCATTGCGCGAAATGCTGCCTGGTCTGTTGCTCGCAGCATTTCTAACCAACCTGCTGGGCTTGTTTGCACCGCTTCTGATCATGGCAGTTTACGATCGGGTGATCCCCTCAGGCTCGGTGGATCTTTTGTTCGCGTTGGCCGTTGGCGTTGGTATCCTTGCAATCTCGGATTTCATGTTCCGGCACATTCGAACAAGAGCTCTGGCTCATGTCGGCCAAAACGGAGAACGCGCACTCGCTGTTGGGCTATTTACCAAACTGATGCGCCTTCCACTGTCACAGCTGCGAAAGTCCGGCGTAAACCAACAGATCGCCCGCTTTCGCCAGCTCGAATCCCTGCGCGAACTTTTCACCGGTCAACTCATGATCGTTCTGATCGACTTGCCGTTTGCGCTGCTTTTCTTTGCCGTGCTTGCATATCTTGCCCCACCCGTAGGGGTACTTACATTGGGGCTTGCTGTTGCTCTTCTGATGATTGGCTTTGTGTCACTTCCTGTTCAGCAGAAGTTGGACAAAACAGCCGCCGACGCAGTTCGGGCCAGCACGTCCTGCATTGAGGACGCCGTCGCACATCAAAGTGCACTGGTCAATCCTGGGATGCAGGACCAATGGTTGGAGAGGTGCATGCCGCTGGCCGAAAAAGCCGAAGACGCGACAGCTCGTGCGCGTCAATTGCGCAATTTTATGCAGGCCCTTTCACAATCAACTGTCACGCTTGGTTCTGCCGGTGCCATCATCCTCAGCGCCCACGGCGCTGTTGAGGGCAGCATGAGTTTCGGCGCCTTGATCGCTTCGATTGCGCTGGTGTCGAAAGTGCTGGCTCCAGTGCAAGCGTTTCAATCCTCGCTTGGACAATTGAGCGGACATTTGAAAAGCCAAAAACAGGCGGACCAGGTTTTGGCCTTACCAGAAGAACTCGAACTTGGTCTGGGCCGGTCTCATCAGAAAACAATGACCGGAGCAATCAGTTTTCAGGGCGTAAGCCATCGCCCCGACCCTTTGAACCCGGCGCTGTTGACGGCGGCTGGCTTCCACTGCGAACCAGGTGAACTTGTTGTCGTCATGAGCCGGGGTGTAGCAAACCGGACCGCTGTACTTGACCTAATCTGCGGTTTGGCAACGCCTGTGGCAGGCGTAATCGAGCATGATGGCATCGATATCCGTCAAATCGCGCGCGACGAGCTCCGCAAGTCCGTAACCTATGCGACCTATGACACATGCCTGTTTCACGGCACCGTAACACAAAATTTTTGCCTTGCTGCCCCGACCCTCAGCGAAAGTGACATTGCGCAAGCGCTCGACACCTTGGGTATTCGTGATGAGATCAAGGCTTTGCCGGACGGGTACCGCACGCGACTGAATGTTCAGCAAATGTCTGGCATGTCCGGCGAGTTGCTCAAATCTCTGGCTTTAGCCCGCAGCATGGCGCGGTCATCCTCTGTTTATCTATTCTCTGAACCTACCAACGGACTGTCGCAACCGTGTCGTGACAGGTTCAAAACTTGGCTCAAGGATCAAAAAGCTGACAAAACCGTTTGGGTCGCCACCGCCGATCGCTCTTTGATGCAGATGGCTGACCGGCTGATTTATCTAAATGGGGACCGCGTTGTTGTGAACGACACCGGTCAAGCGGCTCGTAAAAAGGTACAGGCGGTCATGAAAGCAATGGAAAGCTGAACAATGCGTATAACGTTGAACAAGAACCGGGCAGAAGGACCGCTCGCCAAACCAAAGCAGAAGTCTCAGCAGCGGCCTGCGCGGTTTGCTGCGCTGACTGCAGTGGTTTTCTCTGGTATGGTCGCCGCGTTGATTGGACTGGCTGGGTGGGCAACTGTTCCCCAGGTCACGCGCGCACCCGGTGCCATCGTCCCAACGGGCGACTACACCCAGATCGAAGTTATGGACGGCGGCATCGTTGATCGTGTTCACGTACAGGACGGGGACCAAGTCCATGCCGGCCATGTGCTGGTTGAATTGAGGCACCCGGATCTAAGCAAAGAGCAACAAAGACTAAAGGAACAGATCGCGACCCTGGACCGCAAACTGACGTATGGGCGCACAATTCTAGAAACGCTCGGGAATGATGATGCGCTCACTGTAGCAGAATTGGCCGCGCTGCGACGTCAGAACCATCACCGCGCGGCTGCGACCTTGGAAATCTACGCTGAAAGCCAGCGCATGAAACGCGTATCGATTTTGCAGCAGCAGGAGACTCTAGAAATCCTCAAAGCGTCGCACAGGTTTACCTTGGAACGAGTCGCGCGAAAAAAAGCCGAACTGGACCGTGCACACCGTTTGCACAATCAAGGGCTGACGACGGCCCGCGACCTGGCTCGGGACGCTGATCAGTTGGACGCGCTGCGGACTGCGGCCTCTGAGGGCGAAGTCCGCCTGGCACAGGCGCGCAATGCTCTCACGATAGCTAAGGCTGATCTTGCAGAACAGACCCTGACCTTGCGTGAAGAAACCCTCAACAAAGTCGAAGAGTTCCGCGACTTGCGCAGTGAATTGGACGTTTCACTGCGGATTGTGAACCAAAAGCTCGACGGCTTGCGCATTGTCGCCCCCAAAGCGGGGATTGTGCAATCGGTCGCTTTCCCCAATGCAGGCGAAGTCATAGCGCCTGGGGAAACTGTTTTCGAACTGCTGCCGTCCCAACTGGACCTGATGGTTGAAGCACGTATCCCAAACAGAGAGATTGGACATGTTACCTTGGACCAACCGGTGAGCGTAACGGTGGATACCTATGATGCGCGGCGTTTCGGGAAAGCTAAGGGTCGCGTGACCGCCGTGTCTCCGGTTCCGCTGATAGATGATCAAACCGGCGACACCTATTTTCGCGCTTCAATCCAACTCAACGATCAATTTGTTGGAACCGGTGCTTACAAGCGCCCAATTTTGGCTGGAATGACGGTGGTGGCGGAAATGAATACTGGTGAAAACACTCTGCTCGCATACATGTTGAAACCCATTCATCAGACGATGCGCAACGCCTTTTCCGAGCGTTAATAGAATAGCCTACTCACGTCTAAAGCCTTTGACATCAGGACACCTGAGCGGGAACTCTGAAAACTTCAATGTCTTCGCTCAATCCCCGGATAGCGTGGTAACCGACGGATTGACCCCTGTTTTTCAGGTGCTTTGTGACACGTGTGGTCAGCAACGTCCTTTCGCCCAGTTGCTTGCATAAGTCCTGAACGCGACTGGCCACGTTGACGGTCTGCCCCACGACCGTGAAATCCAACCGGTCAGGGCTGCCGATATTGCCAAATGTGACCTGCCCGAAATCGATACCTATGACAAATTCAATTTCCTTACGGCCGCTGTCACCTGCGGTTTTGTTAAAGGCATCAAGATTGACCAATGCCTGACTTGCGGCTGCGACGACGGATTGGCATGCCGCCTCGTCGCCGTTATCAGCCTCAAAAACTGCAAGAATACCGTCGCCCATGAACTTAAGCACATCGCCCCCTTCATCCTGAATTGGTGCAACCACCATTTCAAAATAGTTGCCCATCATGTCCAGCAATTGATCTTCGGGCCAGGCTTGGGCTTTTTCTGTAAACCCTCTGAGATCCGCAAACAGGATCGCTGCAAAAACGGTTCTGTGTTCCCCGCGCTTTATGTGCCCTTGTCCGATCTCTTCAGCGGGACCATGGCCCAGATAGGTTTGCAGCAGGCTTTTTTGTGACTGACGCATTGCGATGGGTTCCAAGGCCGCCGCCAAGGCATACCGAGAGTCTTCAATGTATCGGATATGCGCATCAGAAAACCCTGTTTCTGCATTCGAGGTAAAACTAGTGCCTTGAACCGAACCATTTCCGTGTTCCAGTGGAATGGCCAAAAAATCGGTGGCACCCGCCTCGGCAAGCTCGGAGTAGATCGGGTGCTCAGTCGCAAGGTTGAGATCCGATAACCGTTTACGCAACGGACAACGATGGGTGACGATGTATTCAAAAGGGCTGCCATGCCATGCGCTTGTCGACAGCACGGTGGTGGGTACCGTGTAACGGCGGGTTTTGTCCGGTGTCCAGATTATACCCCAAGCGCTGAGCAATGGGTTCGAGTAGTTCTGCGCAATACGCGCCCTTGCCAGCGGCACACCAAGCCGGACAAGCCCTTCGCAATATCCTTTGACGATTGCGGTTTCATCCCCCAACAGCCGCCCTTCGGAAATCAGCCAATGATTCAGTGGGTCAATCTCGGACACGGTCCCCTCTGGCAAGTATGGACGTGCAGGCAGTTTACATGTCTTTCGTCGGGAAAGAACCCGCACTGACGCTCATAAAGACGATCAGCAAATTCAACGCGGGTTGCAGGACCCGAATGGGATTGCTGGGTACATGATCAACTGACGGCCGCAGCTTTGATCGGATCATCCTCAAGCTGTTCCAACAGGTGTGCCTGTTTGACTTTTGGGTCCAGGTCCGAGTCAGTCAGATGGGCCAACATATCCGGTACGGTCGCTTCAATCTGGTCCTGGGTGGCCAAAGCCATTCCATGGGCAACAAACGGGCGCAGATACGTCATACCCGCAAGGTTCGCAGTCTGCTGGTAAGGTTTAAGAAACTCGGCCATCGAATAGTTGTTGTAACCGCCTGCGTGATAGCTGTGCTCGGGGCCACCCGTAGAAACCAGGATCAGAATCTCACGCCCTTTCAATCGATTACCGCCGGGTCCGTAGGCGAAGCCATAGCTCAGAACCTGATCCATCCATGCTTTCAAGACAGGAGGTGCAGAATACCAGTAGAACGGGAACTGAAACACGATCCGGTCATGCGAAAGTAGCAAAGCTTGTTCCGTTTCAATGTCAAAACGCATCTCTGCACCACCGATGGCTGTCAAATCACGTGCGGTTACGTCGCTCGCGTCCGAAAGTGCGTCGAACCAGGCGCGGTTTATGCGGGATGTGTTCAGGTCCGGATGTGCTGTGAGGACAAGGATTTTCATGTGATTGTCTCTTGCAGAAGTTTCGCTGAATAAGATGTGATAAACGGGCGACCGTTTGGCCGCACATCAAACCGCCAGTTTTCCTGAACGCGTGCTTCGATGGCCTCACCTGCAATGGTTTGGGCACGAAACAAAACTTCGAACTGTGCCGCGTCTGGCGTGATCTCAATATTGCTCACGTGGTGTTCGGTCGGGCTTTGCAGGGTTGCAAGCACTTTTGCGTACCAAGCGCGAACCCGTTCATGGCCTATAAGGGCAGCGTCAATATCCGGCATGTCCCAATCCACGTCAGGATGCAGGTCTTGCAAAAACGCATCAATCGGATCAAGCCGGTCAAACCCCGCGAACCAATCTGTTATAAACGATCGAATTTCAGAATAGTCGTTCATGAGCGTCGCCATTTCATGGGTTACTTAGCCAACCGATCCGGCAACGGTGCTAGATTATACTGCGACCAGAAGAACGTGTTGGCTGAATCCTGATCGGCGGAAAGGTTGGTCGCTTCGACGATCTTGCCATCCTCGATACGGTAGACCAGCGCCCAGGTCGTATCGACATTTGGCTTGCCGTCTGCATTTGACCAACCCCGGTGAATGTCGACCACATGTGTTTCATCCGCTCCGAAATAAATGGGCTCGGCCTGAAACCCGGCTGCGCCCAACTGCGCGAAGAAAGCAAGCACCTCATCACGCCCAGATTTAGTGCCGGACAACGGATGACGGCCGGGAATGTGCCATTTGACCTCTTCATCCATTACGGCGGCGATGCCATCCAGATCATTTGCCCCATAGGCGGCAAAGAAATCTTGCACCACTTTGATGTTCTCTTCCGGCGAGGCGGCCATGGCGTTACCTCCAGCTATGATTGCGATGGTGAGTGCTACTGTTTTGGTCAGGGTTTTCATTTTCGTCCTCTCTGGCGCTCGGGCGTTTGGCGACAGCACTGCTTTCTACGGGTCCATGCCGTGATGACGAGAATTTAACTATTCCGTTCTTGAAAGATAATTCCCTCAACTTTCACTTCTTTCATGTATTATTTCGAATAATATTCTGGAACGGAGATCCCATGCGCTTACCGCTCGCGACGCTCGAAGTCTTCACTGCCATAGCCCAACAGGGGTCGCTGCGAGCTGCAGCCGAAGCGCTTGGCGTCAAACCGTCGACAGTGAGCCATCAGTTGAAGTCACTGGAGGATCAGCTCGGCACCGCACTATTCATCCGAACGACACGCTCGATCAGCCTGACCGAAGCCGGACGTGCGCTTATACGCGGCGCAGGCCCGGCCTTTGACCAATTGTCCGAGGCCGTTGAAAGCGCGCGCAGCACGGGTCATGCCGCGCGTGGCACCCTTAAGCTGGCAATGCCAGAATTTGCCTACCATCTGTACGTGAGCCCGATCTTGAACAGCTTTTGCGCCAAGTTCCCCGAGATCGAGTTGGAACTGTCTTTGACGGATGCGCTTTCGGACATTCTGGGCGAAGAACTGCATGCCGGTTTCCGTCTAGGGGACCGTGTTGCACCAGACATGGTTGCGGTTCGGCTTACTCGACCATTGCCCGTTGCCGTTACAGCCAGCCCTGCGTACCTCACCGCCCACGGCACGCCCAAAGAACCGCGCGATCTTCTTGAACACAACTGTGTCCGATACAGGTTTCACTCCTCCGGCCAGATTGCGCCTTGGAGTTTTAACTCGAAAGACGGCTCGTATTCCGTCCAAGTACAAGGAAATCTGATTACAAACACCTTACCTGCCTCGGTCGATATGGCAAAGCTAGGGTTGGGGCTGGTGTACACATTCAGGGCCTATGTGGCGGCCGAAATCGATGCTGGCCTCTTGAAACCTGTTCTGGAAGACCATCTTGGCCTAACACCCGGGATTTTCTTGTATTTTCCTCGGGAGTACAGATCAATGATGCCTTTGAAACTGTTCATCGAACATATAAAATAGCAAGAAACCCTTTAGACTTCGGTTGAGGCTTAGTTTCAGCACGGCCTTTATGACCAAGGCTGTTGTCCACGAAGCAGTTGTCCGTCGATGCTTCGGCTTAAAGCCTCGGCCAACAACTAAGAACCCGCTGGAGCAACAGCAGAGTGGGGCTGAACCGGCATAGCTTTCGAGAGGTCCGGCGCGATCCGTATCAATTCGGAAAGCGAGGGCTTTTGCCCATATGATCCCTTATGAATCAATTTGGACGGCACACGGGTTGCTGCCGCCATCGCTTGTGACAAAGGCATACCCAGCTTTGTTGTAAGGTTTCGAATGGCAGTGGTCAGGTCCAGATCGGCTCCAGCCAAAGTGCCATCTTGCAATGTCAGCTTGCCCTTTTCGCGCCGGATAAGCCGCCCTTCCAGGTGAAACTCTTTCAGATCCGTTCCGGCCACTGCCATCGCGTCGCTCACCAGAAAAATCTCTCCTGGCCCGCGTTTGGCCTCAAAAGCGGCTCGCATCGTTTCCGGATGCACATGTACAGCATCCGCAATCAACCCGGCAGACAGGTTCCCAGTCGAAAGCACTGCGCCCACCAAACCGGGTTCGCGGCTGCCAAACTGGCTCATTGCGTTGAACAGATGCGTTGCGCAACTTGCGCCGGCTTTCGCGTAAGCCACACATGTGTCGTACGGGGCGTCGGTGTGACCCAGCGAGACGATAACCCCTGCCTTGGTCAAAGCTTCGACCTGATCAATCGCGACATTTTCAGGAGCCAATGTGACCATCAGTGCAGGTAAGTCGCGGGCAGCTGTCAACAATTGGTCCAGATCGGCACTCTCCATCGGGCGGATTAGTGCGCCATCATGGGCACCCTTGCGGCGTATTGACAAATGCGGGCCTTCCAAGTGCAGCCCAGCGATGCCCGGAACCCGGCTGCGTACAGCTTGTATCGCGGCTCGAATGGCAGCTGTGGTTTTTTCCGGCGTGTCTGTAATCAGGGTCGGCAGAATAGAAACCGTACCCAACCCGCGATGGGCCCGTGCGATCCGCCGCAACGTCTCGACCGATGGGTCGTCGTTGAACATCACGCCGCCGCCGCCATTCACCTGTAGATCCACATAACCGGGGCTAAGAATATCACCGGCCAGATCCTCGGTCCGGGTTTCCGATGGCAGATCATCTGTAGGTACGATCGCGTCAAGCGTTCCCTCTACAAACCGGGCAGCGTGGTTTGAAAACAGCGTCCTTCCGTCAAAGATCGGTCCGCCCACAAAGGTGATGATCGAGCCACTCATACCGTTTCAGTCACTTTCCGAAGATGGCGGGGTGTGTCGGGATTGATACCACGGCGGGTGGCAACGATTTCAACCATACTATAAAAAGATGCGATAGAGGCGACAGGATCGGTCATCCAATGCGCGGTCCGAACATGTGGCAGCGAAACCGCATCCTTCACGCGATCCGTTGTTGCAAATACCTTTGCGCCCTTGGCTGCCAAAGCATCGGCAACTTCGGCCAAATTGTCCTCAGCTGCGTCGCCGGATGAAAAGGCAAGCACCGGAAAGCCTTGATCCACAATGGAAACCGGGCCGTGAAGCACCTCTGCAGAGGAGTAGCTTTCGGCATGGATCTGGCAGGTTTCCTTGAATTTCAACGCAGCTTCGTTCGAGATCGCCCAAGTCGTTCCGCGCCCCAAAGTGAACAGCGATTGACCATTGATCGCGTCGATCACCGTTCCCCAATCACAGGTTATGGCTCGTTCCAGGTCTTTTGGCAGATTTCGGATCGCGGACAACAATGCGGCGTCGTCCTTAATCTCAGCCAGCAACCAAAGCCCGGCAACCAGTGAAGTCACAAATGTTTTGGTCGCGGCAACGCTCAGTTCCGGCCCCGCATGAATGTGCAACGCGGCTGAAGCAACATTCGCCAAGGCCGAGCCGGTGTCGTTGGTGATTGCAACCGAATAGGCACCGCCCTGGGTCAGTGACTGTGTAAGGCGTACGATGTCGGGGCTCTGACCGGATTGGGAAACCGAAACACACAGCGCATCGGGACAGCGCATATCCACACCGTAGATCGATTTGACGCTTGGACCCACCGAGGCCATAGGTAGGCCCAGCAGCAGTTCAGAAGTGTATTTCAGAAAACTGCAGGCATGATCGGACGAACCGCGCGCGACGGAAATCAAAAAGCGCGGATCGCGCGACCGCACTTCAAGTGCGGCTGCTTTGATCGCCTCGGAACCGTCAGTCAGCAGACGGTCAACGGCGGTGGGAATTTCGTTGATTTCCTGTCGCATGAGTGTGAGTTGGTTGGACATCAGGTCCGGCCTTTCAATTTGACAAGCGCAGTTCGGCCACGAAGTCGTAGGCATCGCCGCGATAAATGGATCGGGTAAGTTCTGCGACACGCCCGCTTTCCAGATATGACGTGCGCTGGATGCGTAGCCCGGCAGTTCCTTCGGCAACGTCGAGT
This sequence comes from Ruegeria sp. HKCCD7303, assembly GCF_013111185.1. Taxonomy (GTDB): domain Bacteria; phylum Pseudomonadota; class Alphaproteobacteria; order Rhodobacterales; family Rhodobacteraceae; genus Ruegeria. The sequence goes on from NZ_WVRE01000005.1 coordinate 241,322, forward strand.
AAACGCGCTTCGGCTGCTTCAAGATTGATGGCCGAGATCTTTTGGATCGCACGCACCGGGCGATGGCCCGATCGTTCCAGAACGGCATAAAGCGACCCGGTCACCTCGGTCGGATTGGGCAGGATATCCAAAGGAAGCGCCGCGCGCTCCAGAGCCATCGGGCGCCCTCCGGCGGCTCGAAGACGGTGAATTCGCGCAACTTGATCATTGGCCGAAAGGCCCAGCGCCAGCATCTCGTCCGGGGCTGGCAGGAAAATTCCGCGCTCCAGCCAGGTTGAGGTCGTCTCAAAACCACGCCGTTCCATGTCCTCGGTAAAGGAAGTCAGGTGTGACAAAGACTGCTCGACCCGGGCGACTGGTTCACGCACGAATGAGCCTGAACCTTGCCGCTGTTCTATCGTCCCTTTGCGCACCAGTTCCTGAATGGCTTTGCGCACAGTGACACGCGACAGGTCGGTCAACTCTGCAATCTCACGTTCGGGCGGCAGAGAGCTGTTGGGCGGCAGGATACCTTCTTCGATGCCTTGCTCAAGCCGCTGGCGCAGTTGCACATAACGTGGCCCGGCGGTCTGCCCCAGCCATCCCTCGGGCCTTAGGAAATCAACAACGCTCATGTTCGATCTCCTCTTTGAAAGCCTGCGCCAAAGCGATCGCGCCTGACAGTGGATCACCTGATGGCTGCACCAAGGCTTGCTGCATGTCCTCAGGCAGAAACGTGGAATAGTACGGGCCAATTCCGCCCGTCAGGCAAATTGCAGCACCAGGGCTCCAACCCATCTTCACAAGCCTATCCGCCAGATAGTCGGCGCCCGCCTGCATAATCGATTGTGCAACTGTGTCCCCCTGCCCTGCAAACTGCGTGACGACAGGTGCCAAAGCGCCAAACTCAGTGGGTGTCATCATAGATGCGGCTTTTACGACTCCAGAGGCGCCATTGAATTGGCGCAGCAAGTGTTCGGACATTTTAGACGCCGCACGCATGCCATCAGCGCACTCCAACACCTCCGACAACGCGCGCTTGCCGACCCACTGGGCCGAGGCCTGGTCACCCAAGACCGGTCCCCATCCTCCGACAAAGGCGGTCGCTCCACTTCGCTGCGCAGCCAAAAAAGACCCGGTGCCACAATGCGCCACAAACCCGTCACCCGGCCCCAGTGCGCCACGCAGAGCAGATGGGCGATCATCTTCTATGCGCACGCGCGCAATTGGTAGGGCTGCGGCCAGACGGTCAGCAATGGCTTGTCCGGTGACGCCCGCCAAGCCCACGTATGCGGGCGCTCGTGCAATCTCTGCAAGCTCAATACCAGCCTGTTTGCAAAGGACAGCCAGCCCACTCACAAGCTCCGCACAGGACGTTTCGAAATCGGTCGATACGTTGGCCGATCCAACCTCAACCCGCCAAGTTCGAACGCCATTGAACAGGGCCAGGCGGCACCGCGTGCCACCACCATCTATTGCCAGAATCAGATTGTCAGAGCTTCTAGTCATGAAGAGACCTTTATAATACCTTTTCTAAATTTAGAAGGCCAAAACATCACCTGACAGCGGGAAAATGGCTATTTTTAGGGCGATAAACAAAATGGTAGACTAATGGTATCTAAAAGGTATGATGCCGATAGACTGGGGGAGAATCACTTGAACACGCCTGTGACAGAACAGTTGCACCCAAACGCGATCGGGCTGGACGCGCGACCGCTGTCGGATGTCGCCGCCCTTCTTGCACAGTCGCAAGCAAAGGCTGCATCGGCGCCGCTGGACGCAGTTGACCCGATCTGCGAAGGGGCTGTGACCATGGCCGCAACGATCCGGGCAGAAGGCGTTCTGCGTTATCTAGCTGCTGGCTCTTCCGGGTTGATGGCTGCAGCAGACGCGCTTGAACTTGGGGGCACTTTTTCAATCCCGGCACATCAGGTTCGCATCCACATGGCGGGTGGCTTACCTTCCAACGCGGAAATGCCTGGCGACGTCGAAGATATCTCGACCACTCTCACAGATGAACTTGCCGACCTGACCGTCCGGGATACTCTGATCGCTGTATCGGCAAGCGGAACAACACCATACACGGTCGCGGCAGCGCGTATCGCACGCGATAAGGGCGCCAAAGTTATAGGTATCGCCAACAACGCAGGCACCGAGCTATTGCAATTGGCACATCACGCGATCCTTCTGCCTACACCACCCGAACTGGTTTCCGGCTCAACCCGAATGGGCGCGGGAACGGCGCAAAAAATAGCGTTGAACATGTTATCGACTCTGATGGCCATGGAGTTGGGGCATATTCAGGACGGCATGATGATCAACCTGCGTGCCGACAATGACAAACTGCGCGCCCGCGCCAATGGAATCGTGCGTCAGCTGACAGGTGTTACCTCGGAACAAGCCGCATCGGCGCTGACCGCCGCTGACGGCAACCTCAAAATCGGCGCGCTTGTTGCAGCTGGAGCCAGGTCTGCCGAGGCTGCACACGCGTTGCTGAATGAAGAAAACGGCCATCTGCGTCGCGCAATGAATCGACTGAAACACAAAAACGATAACATCAACCTGGGAGAAACCAAATGAAACGCAAAGTTTTAAGCTTGGCACTAATGACCACAGCGCTGGTCACAAGCGCCTATGCGCAAGAGGCTACGCTGACAATCGAAAGCTGGCGCAACGACGACCTGGCCCTTTGGCAGGAAAAGATCATTCCAGCGTTCGAAGCAGAGCACCCGGGGATCAAGGTTATCTTCTCACCCTCCGCGCCTGCCGAGTACAACGCGGTTCTGAACTCGAAACTTGAGGCCGGATCGGCCGGCGACCTGATCACCTGCCGCCCGTTTGATGCTTCGCTGGCGCTGTACGAAAGCGGGCATCTCACCGACCTGTCCGACCTCGAGGCCATGGGCAATTTCTCAGATGTTGCGAAATCCGCATGGCAGACCGATGACGCATCCGCCAGCTTCTGCGTGCCGATGGCGTCGGTGATCCACGGCTTCATTTACAACAAAGACGCCTTCAACGAGTTGGGCCTTGAAGTCCCCACCACAGAGGCCGAGTTCTTTGTTGCTTTGGACAAGATCAAGGAAGACGGCACCTATATCCCGATGGCGATGGGCACCAACGACCAGTGGGAAGCCGCGACGATGGGCTACAACAACATCGGCCCGAACTATTGGAAAGGTGAGGAAGGCCGTCAGGCGCTGATCAAAGGCGAGCAGAAACTGACCGACCCGCAATGGGTTGCACCCTATGCAACACTTGCTAAATGGGCGGACTATCTGGGGGACGGTTATGAGGCACAGACCTATCCTGACAGTCAGAACCTGTTCACCCTCGGTCGCGCCGCGATTTATCCGGCAGGCAGTTGGGAAATCGCTGGCTTTAACACGCAGGCCGATTTCGAAATGGGTGCCTTCAAGCCTCCGGTCCAGAATGCAGGTGACACCTGCTATATCTCGGACCACACCGATATTGGCATCGGCCTGAATGCCGCCAGTGAAAACCAAGAGGCCGCGCGGACATTCCTGTCCTGGGTCGCCAGCCCGGAATTCGCCAGCATCTTTGGCAACGCGGTTCCTGGGTTCTTCCCCTTATCCAACACTCCGGTCGAACTGGAAGACCCGTTGGCAAAAGAAATCGTGGGCTGGCGAGATGAGTGCGAAAGCACGATCCGTTCGACCTACCAGATCCTGTCGCGCGGCACACCGAATCTAGAAAATGAAACCTGGGGCGCATCTGTTGCTGCTATAAAAGGCACCGAAACCCCCGAGGCTCTGGGCCAGCAACTGCAGGACGGTCTGGCCAGTTGGTACGCGCCGCATCAGTAAAACCTGACAGCTAACCATCACCGGACGCGGGATTTCGCGTCCGGTCCTTTTCCCGGAGACCAACATGCAGACCCGCCGCATACGCTGGCATATCGTCGTTTTCCTTGCCCCTGCGGTTCTGGTCTACACGGGGGTGATGATCTTCCCTTTGTTCAACACGCTCCGCCTCGCACTGTTCACCGAGGTCGATCAGACGCGCGTTTATGTGGGCATACAGAATTTCCGCACGCTGTTTTTCGACCCTATCTGGTCCGAACAGTTTTGGAACGCGTTGGGAAATAACTTCTGGTTTTTCCTGATCCACATGCTCGTGCAGAACCCCATCGGCATCGCCTTGGCAGCAATCTTGTCACATCCGCGTCTGAGGTTCGCCGCGCTTTACCGTTCGGCCATTTTTATCCCCACGATCCTAAGCTTTGTGATCGTTGGGTTTGCCTGGAAACTGATCTTGTCACCACTCTGGGGCATTGCTCCGTCGATGCTGGACGCCATTGGTTTGAAATCACTGTTTGCACCGTGGCTGGGTAAAGAAGAATACGCACTGACAACGCTGGCGCTGGTGTCGGTCTGGCAGTTCGTCGGCATCCCGATGATGTTGATCTATGCCGCCTTGCTGTCGATCCCGGAAGAAATCCTAGAGGCCGGAGAGATTGACGGGATTACCGGAGCTTCCGCGTTCTGGAAAATCAAACTGCCGCTGATCCTGCCGTCTATCGGAATCATTTCAATCCTGACATTTGTAGGTAACTTCAACGCGTTCGACCTGATTTATGTCTCTCAGGGGGCACTGGCAGGGCCGGATTTCTCAACCGACATCCTTGGTACATTCATGTACCGCACTTTCTTTGGCTTCCAATTGCAACTGGGTGATCCGCATATGGGATCCGCTATCGCAGGGGCCATGTTCGCGATCATCCTCGTGGGGGTCTGCATCTACCTATTCGGCATCCAGACCCGGATGCGCAGGTACCAGTTGTGAGGGCATGGCCATGAACAAAGCACGCCAAAACCCGCTGAACACAGCCGCCATGCATGGGGCGCTGATCCTTTACACGCTGATCGCCCTGTTCCCGGTCTTCGTCATCATCATCAACAGCTTTAAAACCCGCCGCGCCATCTTCCGTGAACCGCTTGCCCTACCCGATTCCGAAAGCTTTTCGCTGATCGGGTACCAGACGGTGATGAAACAAGGGGATTTCTTCCTCTATTTCCAGAATTCGATGATCGTTACGGTGGTATCGCTGACATTCATCCTGCTTTTTGGTGCCATGGCGGCCTTTGCCCTCAGTGAATACCGGTTCAAGGGCAACCTGCTAATGGGTCTCTATCTGGCGCTTGGGATCATGATTCCGATCCGTATCGGTACCGTCGCGATCCTCGAGATGATGGTGGCCACCGGGCTTGTCAACACGCTTTGGGCCTTGATCCTTGTCTACACGGCACAAGGATTGCCGTTGGCGGTGTTTATCCTGTCCGAGTTCATGCGACAGGTCTCGGACGACCTGAAAGATGCGGGCCGTGTCGACGGATTGTCTGAATACACAATCTTTTTCCGTCTTGTCCTTCCGCTAGTGCGCCCGGCAATGGCGACAGTGGCTGTGTTCAACATGATACCGATCTGGAATGATCTGTGGTTCCCGCTGATCCTCGCCCCCGCTGAAGAGACCAAGACCCTGACGCTGGGCAGTCAGGTCTTCATCGGTCAATTCGTCACCGATTGGAATGCGGTTCTTTCTGCCCTGTCGATGGCGATCCTGCCGGTGCTGGTGCTCTACGTCATCTTCTCACGCCAACTGATCCGCGGCATCACTTCAGGAGCTGTCAAATGACCCGAGTTCTGATTGCAGGCCTTGGCAATATGGGCCTAAGCCACGCGCTGGCCCATCACCAGCATCCGGACGCGCAAATCGTGGGGCTGGTGAACAGGTCCGGTCATGTGGAGCATCCCGAGTTGGGTCATTATCCCGCCTATTCGGATTTCCACTCTGCATTGACCGAAACAAATCCGGATTTGGTGGTTGTCGCCACCTATTCCGACAGCCATGCCTATTATGCCTGCGCCGCAATGGAAGCCGGCGCGCATGTCTTCGTTGAAAAACCACTGGCCACCACAGTGGCCGATGCCAAACGCGTTGTCGAAAAGGCCACCCAAACCAACCGCAAACTGGTGATCGGCTACATTCTGCGCCATCACCCGTCGTGGATGCGCCTGATTTCCGAGGCGCGTGACCTTGGCGGGCCATATGTGTTTCGCCTGAACCTCAACCAGCAAAGCAGCGGGGCCGAGTGGGAGACGCATAAGGCGCTGATGCAGACCACCTCTCCCATCGTCGATTGCGGTGTGCACTACGTCGATGTAATGTGCCAGATCACAGACTCGGACCCGGTGCGCGTACATGGCATGGGGCTGCGCCTGAGCGATGAGATCGCTAAAGACATGTACAATTACGGACAGTTTCAGGTGGTCTTTGAGGACGGCTCGGTCGGTTGGTACGAGGCCGGTTGGGGCCCGATGATGTCTGAGACCGCGTTTTTCGTGAAAGACATCGTCTCGCCCAACGGGTCGGTTTCGATCACCGATGGCAACGAGGGCGCATCCTCAGATATCGACGGCCACACCAAGGTCGGCGGCATTCTGGTCCACCGCCCCGAGGGGGACAGTCAGATCGACATGCCCGATGAACCCGGCCATCAGGAGCTTTGCGACGCAGAGCAGGCCTATATGCTGCGCGCCATTGTCGAGGATATCGATCTGACCCGCCACATGAACGACGCCGTGCAATCGCTGGCCATCTGTCTGGCAGCAGACGAAAGCATCCGTACTGGCCAACCCATTTCGCTGAAAGAGGCACACCAATGACCGCCCTGACGCTTACGAACGTGAACAAGTCCTTTGGCAATGTCGAGGTTCTCAAGGACATCAATATCGAAGTGGAAGACGGCGAGTTCGTCGTCTTCGTCGGCCCCTCGGGCTGCGGCAAGTCCACCCTATTGCGCGTGATCGCAGGTCTGGAAGATGTTACATCGGGCGAAGTGCGCATTGGCGGCGAGCTGATGAACCTCACACCGCCCTCCAAGCGCGGTATCGCGATGGTGTTCCAGAGCTATGCGCTCTACCCGCATCTGAATGTGCGAAAGAACATGTCACTGGCGCTGAAACAGGAAGGCCAAACTAAGCAGGTCATTGATGAACGTGTCGCCAAGGCGAGCAAGATGTTGAACCTTGAACCTTACATCGACCGCTACCCGTCCGAGCTGTCCGGCGGTCAGCGTCAGCGTGTTGCCATCGGTCGCGCGATTGTTCGCGAACCCAAACTGTTCCTGTTTGACGAACCTCTATCAAATCTGGACGCGGCTTTGCGTATGAACACGCGGCTTGAGATCGCGAATTTGCACCAGCAGCTGGACGCTTCGATGATTTATGTAACCCATGACCAGACCGAAGCGATGACTTTGGCAGACAAGATCGTCGTGCTACGCGATGGGCGCGTTGAGCAGGTCGGCAGCCCGATGGAGCTGTACAACAATCCTGCCAATCAGTTTGTCGCCGGTTTCCTTGGCGCACCGTCAATGAATTTCTTCCCCGCCAGCGTGGTTGGCGACAGCGCGGACATCACAATGGGCGTCCGCCCCGAGGATCTCTTTCTGGCCGATGACGGTCCGCTTGCCGCAAAAGTGACCCATGTCGAGCATCTGGGCGGAGACACGAATGTGATCGCGATGATGCAAGGCCATCAGGTCACAGCCCGCCTTTTTGGCCAGCATCACGTGGACACGGGCCAAGAGATACAGATTGGCTATACGCCAGATCGCAGCTATCGCTTCGACACACATGGCGCGCGGCTGGCCTGAGCCGCTACTGAATTCCGCTCACCGCAACAGCTTATCAAGCTTCGCGCCTGGTTCAGGAAAAACGATCAGGTGAAAAAGCCTTTACATCGACATGAAGTCTCCGCCCAGCCGTGTTATCTGCCACCAACCGGGCGGTGGTGGCAGCCAAAGTCAGCCCAAGCTGACCATGCCCGGTGGCGAATTGGACGTTGTCCAGACGATGACTGCGCCCGATGATCGGTCGCGTGTCCGGAGTGAAGGGGCGATAGCCGACGCGACGCTCGGCAACGTCCGTCTTCAGGCCGGGCAAGACCCGATGCGCCCGTCGCACAAGCACATCCGCCCGGTTCCAGTTTGGTGCTGCGTCCAAACTGGCGAACTCGATTGTACCCGCGACAGCCAGAGCTCCGTCATACGGCGTAACGCCGAACCCGCCTTTAGGGTAGAAAATCGTGTGTTTCAGCTCCACACCCGGATCTGACAATGCCGTTGAATACCCTGCCACACCCTCCAGTCGAATTGGTACGCCAAGATCTTTCGCCAAGCCTTTGGATCGTGCACCCGCAGCCAAGACAAATTGATCTGCAAAAAACTCAGTTCCGTCGGTCAGTTTAACCGATTGCACCTTTCGGCCTTCGCGGTCGAACCCTACGGCCCCTACCCGTTTTACAGTTCCGCCTCGTTTCAAAAATGTCTGGTGCAAGGCTTCGACCAGGCGTTTAGGGTCCGTCACATAACTCCAGTCCCGCAACACCGCCGCATATTTGAAATCGGGCGCTATCGCTGGGTCAAGCTCGTGTGCATCATGGCCCGAGATTTCATCAATGGTGCAGCCAAGTTCGCGCGCCAGATCAAAAGCCGCCCCCATGGTCGCCTTGTCGGCATCATCGTCGAACAGCTTGATGACGGGTCGCTCTATCAGCATTTCAGGTTCGCCGATGTCCTGCAATTGCGCCTTGAAATCCGCGGTGGCCGAGAATGTCAGCCGCGCGAGATCAGAGGCAATGGCACGCATTTTTGATGGGCGGGCGTTGGCGGTGAACCGTGAGAACCACGGCAATAACTTCAACGCTGAACTTGGACGCAACGACAAGGGCGCTTCGCTGTCCAGCAACCACCCAGGTACTTTCAGCATCATTCCGGGTTGCGATAGAGGAACAATTTCCCCCACCGCAATACAGCCGCACGACGCCCAACTGGCCCCCTCACCAACGGTGTTGGGTTCCATAACCGTGACCTGGTGCCCCTCTGACTGAAGCGCCAGAGCACAGGAAATGCCGACGATACCGCCGCCGACAACCGCAACTTCTGACATTTAAAGGCTTTCCTGCTGAATTTCATGCAGCTGTGACAGCAACTCTACGCTGACAACCACGCCTTTTTCCTGCGCAGCGGCGCGATTTTTCAACCGTCCGTCACCCGGAACGCGAGCCGTGCCGTTGCCGTCGATTTCGGCACATATGCGTTTGACGTAGTCGTCAAAACCCGGGTTCCCAAAGCGCGTGGGATCAATCGCGATCAGAGTGGAGCCGCCTTTGATGTTCAAAGCGCCGTGCTCCACACGTTTGGCATTGTCTACTGACAGGGTGCCACCGGCCAGCGCCGCGCCTAAAACTTCGATCAGAAAGGCAATCGCGGCCCCTTTATGCTCGCCAAAGGGCAACAGGCTGCGGGTCTCGAGAATGGCATTCGGATCGGCCGTAGGTTGGCCATCCGGCGCCAAACCCGCCGGGCGGGGCAGATCGTGCCCTTCGGCCGCCGCCATGCGAATATCCATAAGCGCAACCATCGAAGACGCCTGATCCCAAACAATCGGCTCAGCCCCTTCACGCGGGCACGCAAATGACATCGGATTGGTCCCGAAAACCGGGCGCACTCCGCCTTGTGGCACCACCGTTGACAATGAGTTCACAACGCCCAGCGCCACCAGACCCGCTTCGGCCAGAGGTTCGGTGTCAAAACGCAGCGCAGCCAGGTGATGGCAATTGGCACAAGTGAAAGCGGCAATGCCGTTTTCTCGGGCCATGGCAATCAACTCGTCCCGCGCCATCCCCGCTGCGAGTTGATAGTACCCGTTGTCGCCATCCCCGCGCAAAACACCGGGCGCAATACGCTCAACCTTGGGCGACGCCGCCGGATTGGCATAGCCAGAAGTAAAACTTTGAACATAAACCGGTAGCATGCGCAGCCCATGACTGCGGGGACCATCCCGTTCGGATCGGGTGACGATATCCGCGAGAACGGTGCTGCCTTGCGCATCCATACCCGCTGCCACAAGGATCGATCTGGCCAATTCCCTGACCTCTTCGAGTGAGAGCGTCTTCGTCGAGATTTCCGTCATTGGGGTGATCCTGTCCTTGTGTGGCTCGACGGGGCGCGTCAGCGCCCACGTCAGGGTTAACTGCTGTATTCCCGGCGCTTTTTGGCAACAAACTCGTCCAGCCCGCCGCGTTGATCGTCAAGCATCGGAGGCTGCACATAGTTGTCCAACATTCGCCGCGCGGCTTCATTGCCAACAACCTCTGCCGTCTTCGAACCTTCGGCTTCCCACTGTTCAAAACTGTCGTTGTTTTGCAAGTGATTCATATGCATCGGGTTTTCACGCGTGTGGTCCGTGCCCAGGAAATGCCCTCCGGGGCCGATCAGGGCGATGTCGTCTAGCAACAGATCCAGGTTTTCCTCTTGAAGCCCGCTGAAAAAGCGATGGAAATTCTCAAGCTGCATGGTGTCCTGCACCCATTTCGAGTAGCTGACCCCCAACGCCCCTTCCAGAAAACCGGCAGAGTGCACAATGTAATTCGCCCCGCCAAGCAGCACGGGCCACATCGTGTTGGCCGTGTCAAAGCCGGCCTGCATGTCGGGTGACTTTGACCCGGTCCACATGGTGCAAGTCCGCCAGGGCACCTGATAGAACCGCGCCATCTGACCCACCAACAGGTTCATCAGACCCGGCTCCGGCGACCCCATCATCGGCGCGCCGGTTTTCATCGACACACCCATGATTGCCACGCCCAGAACCATCGGCGCGCCGCGTCGGATGATCTGGCTATAGGCCATGCCCGCCAAGGATTCCGCAATCAGCAATGCCACACCACCCTGCGGGCTGGCCGGCGTTGAAGCCCCCGCCAAAACGAAAGGCGACAGCAGGCAAGGCTGGTTGGCCGCAGCATAAACGCGCAAGCTTTCCAGCATGGTCTCATCCCAGACCAGCGGCGTGTTGCAGTTCAGCAGCGCAGCCATCACTACGTTATTGTCTACAAACTCTTCGCCAAACACGATCCGGGTCATGTCCACCGAGTCACGTGCTGCCTGCTCTGACAATACCGAACCTTTGATCGGCTTGTCCGTCAGCGTCAACGCCGCATGCACAAGCTCAAGATGGCGCTGCGGAACCGGAACATCCTGCGGTTCCACCGGCAGAATACCCGGAACCATCATCGACTGGCTCATCTGGCTCAACTTGAAGAAGTTTTGCGCATCCTCCAACTGCGAGGGGCGGCGCACGCCGTCAAGATCATAGACAAAAGGTGCGCCATAGGCGTTCGCGAAGACCGAGTGTTCGTTACCCACACGCAAAGACCGCTCTGGGTTGCGTGCCGCATAAGCCCATTCTGAAGGTACTGACGAGATCAGGTCCATCAGCATGTCGCGCCCGATCCGGACGCGCTCGCCCTGCACATCTGCGCCGTATTTTTTCCAGTCCGCCAAAGCCACCGGATCGCGAAATTCAATGCCGGTGGTTTCCAGAATGGTCATTGCGGCATTGTGAATACGCTCGACCCCCTCGGGGCCAAGCAGATCGATCGGCCCAATCTTGCGGTTCAGGGTCGGTAAATAGACCGGGGGTGGGTTGGTGCGGGCCTGAACGCGTGCCGCGCGCCCACCGCCACGGCTGGACCGTCCTCTTGCTTGTGCCATTTCAGCTCTCCTTCTCAGGCCCGGGCGCGTGCGCTGGTCGGGTCAACAGCGCAGATGTCGATCACCTCGGCATCACGCATTTCATTGTGGATCAGCACCTGCATTGTCGTACCCGGTGCGGTCATGCCCTGTGGCACCAGGGCCATCGCGATGTCGTGGTTGCAGTAGTAGGAAAATCCACCCGACGTGACGCGCCCGATCAGCTTGCCATCGGCATAGACGCCTTCGTCAAACATGACTGAGGTATCGCAGAACGGCAGTTTCAGAGTCACCAGCGTGTTGTAACCACCCTCTGCCTTTTGCTTTTGCAACGCAGCCTTGCCGATGAATTCCCGCTCGACCACCTCGCCATTGACTTTCTCGGTCATGGCGACAAAGCGGCCCAGATCAGCTTCGTAGGGTGTCATATCCTTGCAAATCTCGCGGTTGATCGCCCGATAGGATTTCTCAAGCCGCATCGACTCCAAGGCTTCCAGGCCAAAGGGCTTCACCCCAGCCTTGAGAAGCAGATCGACCAAATGGCGGTTATATCCGACCGGGTGGTGCAGCTCCCATCCCAGCTCGCCGGTATACGAGACGCGCAGCAGATTAACACCTTTGGCATAGCCCACCTCACCCATCTGCGCAGACAGCCACGGGAAAGCTTCGTTCGACAGGTCGTTGTCCGTCAGCGGTTGCAGGATCTCACGAGCTTTCGGACCGGCCAAAGCAATAACGCCCAGCTGTTCCGAGATATCCTCCATCATGACCGAGCCATCCTTGGGCAGCAGGCGCTGCAACTGATCCCAGTTGTACGCTCGCCAGTTAGGGGTCGAGATCAGATAGAAATCATCCTCGGCATATCGAACGATGGTGTATTCCGCATCCATACCGCCCTTGTCGTTCAACATCAGCGACAGGGTCATGCGGCCAATCTTCGGCAATTTGTTGGCCATCAGACTGTCCAGCCATTTTGCGGCACCGGGGCCGCGCACGGTGAACTTGGTCATCGGCGACATTTCGATGAACCCGGCCTCTTCGCGGGTCGTACGCACCTCGGCCTGTACCAGTTCCATATGGTTGGTGCGCCGGAAAGAGTGCTCGGGGATCGCCTCCTCGGGGGATTTGGCAAACCACCGGGGGAACTCGTATCCGTTGAAGCTGGTCCACACCGCGCCGTGCGCGGTTAGCAGATCATAAGACCCCATGGTTTTCATCGGGCGCGCGTCCGGGAAGTCCTCTCCTGGAACATGCGCGTCCATATGGGTGCCCCAGGTCTCGCGCACCTTGTCCATGGTCCAGCGTTTCGAAGCGTAGTCGGAAAAACGGCGTGGGTCGAGTTCGGACATGTCCATACCCGGATCGCCATTTACAATCCATTGCGCCAGGCGACTGCCGACTGTCCCGCCCCACAAAATACCTCCCGGCATCCCTTCGGCCAGCCACAGGTTTTCATGCCCGGGGGCAGGGCCCGCCAAAGGCAATTCGTCCGGTGTCATCTGGAACGGGCCGCGTGTGTTGGCCTTGATACCAACCTCGCCCAAAGTCGGCACACGCTCGATGGCACGCTCCCATTGGGTTTCCACCGCGTCGAAATCCTCAGGCAGCAGATCGGCGCCGAAGTCGGGCGGCACACGGTCTTCGGCAAACAGCTTGAGGTCTTTGGTGAATTCGTAGGGTCCAAACTGAATGCCCCCCACATCCTCGCGCAGATATGCACCATAATCCTCGTCGCGCAGGATCGGGAATTCCGGCAGCCCCTGTGCACGACGCTCCTTCAGCAGCGGCACGGTCTCGGTGGTCCAGTATTGGTGTACGATTGGAATACATGGCAGATCCAGCCCCACCCGCCGCGCGTTTTCGCGCGCGTAGTTGCCAGTGGCAAAGATCAGATGCTTACAGGTGATCTCACCCTTGTCGGTGGTCACTTTCCAAAGCCCGTTCTCCAACTTTTCGTAAGACTGCGCTTCGGTGTTCTGATAAACTTTCGCCCCTGCATCACGCGCCAGTTTTGCCATCGCCATGGTGATGTCAGCGGGGTTCACATAGCCGTCTTCGGTATGCAGGATACCGCCCCGGATGTGTTCAGACTGATTCAGCAACGGATGAACCTCGGCCACCTCTTCCGGAGTCAACAGCTTACACGGCACACCAGCGGCCTCGGCGATCGAGATATAAGACTGGAACTCGTCCCAGCGCTTTTCGGTGTTTGCAACGCGCAGCTGACCGACTTTCCGCAACCCGACCGAGCTGCCCATCTTTTCCTCGACCTCGGTATAGATGCGGATGGTTTCCATCGTCATCTTCGACACATTGTGCGAGCGCACGAAAGTCACTAGCAGACCGGCCGCGTGCCAGGTCGAGCCCGAGGTCAATGTCGTCCGTTCCAGCATTACGGCATCGGTGCACCCATGTTCGGTCAGGCCGTACAGGATCGAGGCTCCGACACACCCGCCCCCGACAACAACCACTTCTGCATGTGACTGCATTTGAATTCTCCTCTTCCGTTACGCGCCAAATCCCGGCCAACGTTGTCCCGCCGGGCGGGTACTCGGTTTGACCGGGACACTGTGCAACACGTGCTTCTTTGGCCAAATCATCGCGTTCATGGGCGAGGATGGCAATTGTAAAAATTTTCACTCTGGGCAAATTCAGCTAATGCGAATAATCCTATGACGAGGAAAATAACTTAAAACTGCAAGATACAGGTCAGATCACCTTGCCCATTGGCCCATACGAACTGCCGCCGCTCAGCTCACTGATCAGTTTTGAGGCCGCGGCACGCCATGTCAGCTTTAAACAGGCCGCGACTGAGTTGAACGTAACGCCCGCCGCCATCAGCCATCAGGTCAAAGCGCTGGAGGTCGAACTCAATTGCGCTTTGTTTCACCGCCACCATCGAGGGGTCGAGTTGACCGAAAGCGGAGCCTATCTGCTGGTAGCGCTGCAACGCGGTTTCGAAGGCATCAGCGAGGCGCTCAAGCAGCTGCGCTCACAATACGATCGCTCCGGTGTCACGATCCGATCCAGCACGGCCGTCAGTTCGCTATGGCTGACACCGCGACTGGCGCAATTCTGGAAAAGCTACGGGCATATCTCGGTTACTCAGGTTGTCACCGATCTGGGGTATGACACACAAAAGTGCGACATCAGTATCCGTTACGGCGATGCCTCTCGGGAACGCGGTACAAGTCAGGTGCTGTTTCGGGACCGGATCATGGCTTTGGCGAGCCCTCAGTTCGTCCGGCAGCACAAAATCGACCAGTTGCAGGACCTGTCCAAAGTCCCGCTTATACATCTGGACGCACCTGGCACCGATTGGACAGGTTGGCAGGAATGGGCTGCCGGCCTTGGGTATTCAGGGTCGCTTAAATCGGGGCACAGGGTGAACAACTACACCATTGCCCTGCAAGCTGCACAGGATGACATGGGTGCCGTGCTGGGGTGGGAAGGCCTGACCGCAGGCTTGATCACATCCGGCAAGTTGACCAAGCTTTTACCGCAGACACTGTCAGCCCCGCTTGATTTCTACGTGGTGCTACACAACACCTCATCGGATCGCGCCGCCTTGGTTTTCAACTGGTTGGTCGAGGACTCCGTTAGTAGATCAAATTTCAACGAATGTTGATGCGTTGGCCCCACCAGGCCCGCCAGAGGGCGGTTACCGCCGGATCTGCGAACCGCAATCAGCAATAGACCAAGTCAGGGGCACCAGAGGCGAAACCGCAAGGCGATCCAACTTCTTGTTTTTGCACACGGCCATGAGAAAAACCAAGTCGGCTGTCGTGAAATGGGTTGCTGAGTTTTCCGTTGGCCAAAGATCATCGAATTGCTGCGAAAAATGGTAACAAAACTTGTATACTTTCGAAACAATAGGCCACTTTTTTCAAACATGCCGGAAAGACCGATATGCCCCGCCAATCAGCCGCCAAAGATCTCAGTCTCAAATGGTTGGAACTTTTCCAGATTTGCGCACACCAGGGATCGCTTCAGGCAACCGCAAAACAAACGGGATTGACCATCAGCACGGTCTCGCATCACCTGCGCAATCTCGAAGATCATCTGGGGGTCGAGCTCTTCAACCACTCTCGCAGGCCCATGGTTCTGACACCTAAAGGAGAGGTGTTTCTGCGCAATATTGACGAAGCCCTGTTCGCCATTCGCAAGGCCAAGGCCGAGGCGTCTGCCGGAAGCATAGCCGAGGCAAGTTTGCTGCGGGTTGGGTCAATTGAAGATTTCGACAGCGACATCATGCCCGAACTGGCCGTTTTCCTGTCGCAGTACATGCCAAGTTGCAATTTCATGTATCAAACGGACTCGAGTCACACGATCATAGAAATGCTGCGCAACAGGCACCTTGATCTGGGGATCACGACATCTCCGACTGAACGTGCGCGTGACCTGCAGGAGCGGCCTCTGCTGCGCGATCCGTTTGTTGTGGTCTTACCACGAACGTGCGAGGACCCAGTGGAAGACATTGTGGACGGCCGCAGTACCCTGCCTTTTCTGAAATTCTCAAGCAACCTGATCATTGCCCGGCAAATTGAGTCGCAGATGCGCCGCCTCGGTCTGTCTTCTGTTTCGAACTTCGAATGCAGCAACAATCAAACACTGATGGCAATGGTCGCGGCGGGTGCCGGATGGACCATTACGACGCCTTTGTTGTTTTCCCGCGCCAAAAGGTTTCAGAACAGCCTAAGCATGCATCGTTTTCCCGGCAAGAGTTTCGCGCGCACATTGGCCATCGTCGCAACACCGGATTGTTCCAGATCACTGCTTGAACTGGTCGACCAGAAGATGCGCAATCTGATCACCGAGCACGCTATCTCTCATCAAACCCAAAGCAAGCCCTGGCTGGCCGAAAGCTTCCGGCTTCTCAGCTGACTGAATAGCTCATTGTCAGATAATGCCCAAGTGCTACGGGTGCAAGATATTGAACCGATCGCGAATTTCACGCTCTTGCTCGGGTGTCAGATAGTGTGGGTTGTGTTCCGTCAGGATTTCCCGCGCTCGGATCCGGGCACGTGCCCATGCATCCTGAGCCCCGTTTTCTGCCCATGTGCGCGGCTCATCACGGTCGGCAAGTGACGGATAGAAATAGTCCCGCTCCATCGCAGCATAGGTGTGTTGACCGCCTAGAAAATGGCCATCGCCCAGAACCGCATCGCAGATCGCATCGAACCCAAGGTTTTCATCACTCACCTCGATCCCCCGCAATGCGCGGTACGTGTTCGAGTGCATTTCGTCATCCAGAACAAACGCTTCGAAACTGGCCCCCAATAATGAGGCGGTCATGCCTGAGCTTTCATAAATCAGATTGCCTCCGGCCAAGGCAGCCGCCATCGAGGTCAGGCCTTTCTCCATACCATACTGGGCATCGATGGCCTTAGCATCGGTCATCGAACACGCAATGCCCGAGGGCAGGCCCAGCCAATTCGACAACTGTGCTGATGCGGCATTCAGCACCGCCGTTTCGCCACTGCCGCCTGAGAATGCGCCAGTGCGCAGGTCGATGACCAGCGGCCAGTTGGAGAATACCATTGGAAATCCTGGCCGGATTGCATGCACCATAAGCAGGCTGGCCAGCGTCTCTGCAAGCGATTGCGCCAGGAACCCGGCCAGCGTGGCCGGTGCAGTCGCCCCCGCCTGTGCCGCGGTAATACAAGAAATCGGGATATTGTGCCGAATGCACTCATAAACCACATCCACCGCATCCTCACCGTAGCGCATGGGTGAGATCATCGGGCTGATATGTGCCTTCATGAACGGTCGCTTGGAAAACTCGCCAGGGCCGCCAGCTGCAATGTCCAGCATCTCGACAATTGGGGCCACATACTCGGCCAGCGTGAACGATGTTGCCGTTGGTTTGGTTGTGTTCTTGATCAACGCAAATGCGGTGTTGACGTCCAGATCGAAATTGTCGGGCACATCAGTGGCAACACAACATCGCGTGTACCAACTGACATTGGCAAGCGTGTCCTGAAGCCGGGTAAAGTTATGCAGGTCGTTCAGGGTTGAAGGCCGATAAATACCGCTGTCCAAGTCCAGTGTCTGCACAGCGGCTCCACCTGTACCGAAATAGACCTTGTTACCGCCGACCTCAATTGACCGCGCAGGATCCCTGCCATGAAGCGTAAAAGTCTTGGCCGCTTGGTCGATGGCTTCATTCACCAAAGCCGGTGGAAACAACACGCGCCCTTCGCCATTGTCGATCGCACCCACCGCCAGAAGATCAGCGTGCAGGCGCTCAGGCACCTCGCCCAAACCGAGCTTTTCCAGAAGATCCAAAGCTGTGTCGAAAATCCGGTGAAGGTCTGTGTCACTCAGCGGCTTGTAGACGCCGCCGATTTGTCCCGGCGGACAAGGATCAATCGCGGGCTTTGACGCACGTTGAGCCATCCGCTCGCGTCGACCCCCTCGCTTTACGCGATGCCCTGCCATGCTTGCTCCTTCGACCGTGTTTTAAGCGGGAAAGAAGAGGCTTAAACTTCGACAATTCAACAACCTTGCACTTAATGCGAAACAATCGAAGTTAAAGTTCGATATGTTATGAAAAAAACTGCGCCATATTGCGACTTGCACCAATATACGGGCCTATCTCCGCAAACGATTTGTCGGAGGCACGCGTCACATGAAATCCCGTACCAAGGTTGTTGTCATTGGGGGTGGCATTGCGGGCTGTTCCACGCTTTACCATCTGACCCAGGAAGGCTGGAGCGACGTCGTTCTGGTCGAGCGCAACGAGCTGACCAGTGGCACGACCTGGCATTCAGCGGCGCAGGTGACCAATTTTGGTATGAACCAAACCATGGTCGGCCTGAAAACGCATTCGATCAATCTGTACAAGAATCTGTCTGAAAACCCGGAATACCCAATCAACTATCACCACGCCGATGGCGGTATCCGGTTGGCTAATACCGAAGCGCAAATGCAGGGCTATCGCCATTTTGCGTCAATGGCGCGGGGCATGGGGGTGGAATTCGAGGTCATCGACGCCGAAGAATGCGCCCGCCGTCATCCTCTGATCTCAACCACCAACCTGCTTGGTGGGCTTTGGGATCCGCTGGACGGCGATATTGATCCTGCGCAACTATGTCAGGCTCTGGCCTATCACGCGCGCAAAGCGGGGGCTGAAGTCTATCGCAATACACCTGTGACCGCCCTGTCTCAGCACAAGGACGACACTTGGACCGTTCACACTGAACAAGGCGACATCGACTGCGACATCGTGGTCAATGCCTGTGGTTACCGTGTCAACGAAGTGGGTGCGATGATGGGTGTCCATCACCCCGTCGCCTCGATGGAGCATCAATACTTCCTGACCGAAGACATCCCCGGCATTGCAGAGGCCGGACACCGGATGCCGCTGCTACGATGCCCAATCAGCGACTACTACAGCCGTCAGGAAAAAGGCGGACTGCTGGTGGGATTTTATGAACAGGACTGCAAGCCCTGGGGCATGGACGGTATCGACCCAAACTTTGTTAATGCGCTCTGCCCTGATGATCTGGATCGGGTCATGGATGTGCTGGAAGGCGCGTTCGAACGGATGCCCGCCTTGCGTGAAACAGGCATTCGATCGGTCGTGAACGGCCCGATCACCTATACAATCGACGGTGCACCGTTGGTTGGGCCGATACCGAGCAAGCGCAATGCTTTCTGCATTATCGGTTTGCGTGCCGGTCTTGGCGAAGGCGGCGGGCACGGTTGGCTGCTGGCGCAACAAATCGTGCATGGCGAGGCGTGTTACGACACCTGGTGTCTCGATCCGCGCCGCTTTACCGGACATGCCAATGTAGAACTGACCTCGCTTAAGGCCATCGAGGACTATCAGAATGAATTCCGTTTCCATTTCCCACACGAACACCGACCCGCAGGTCGCCCCGCCAAAACGACGCCGCTGACGCCAATTCTGGCAGCGGAAGGCGCCGAGTTTACTGTGGTGAACGGATGGGAACGGGTGGATTACATCAAACCGTCGCCCGATTTTCATCCCAGCCTCACCTTCAATTTTGACGAAGCCTTCAACGTCGTTGCAAGCGAAGTTAAGAACGTGCAGGAGAATGTCGGCCTGTGCGAAGTGAATGGATTTAACCGGCTGGAAATCACCGGGCCTGATCGCCATTCATTTCTTGACCGGTTGTTCTGTGGCAACGTCACCAGGCGTTCAGGCCGTGTCGGTCTGGGCTATCTTTTGAACCATCAGGGCATGATCAAGGGCGAGGCCACAATCGCCAACATTCCAGCCAGCGATCGTGGGCCAGACCGCATCTGGTATGGATCGGCAGCTGCAAGTGAATACCACGATATGGATTGGCTGTCCCAGCATCTGCGCGCGGACGAGGATGTGCAAATCCGGTCGATGACCAATGACCAGACGATCCTTGTTCTGGCAGGCCCCAACGCGCGTAACGTCCTGTCCGCCTGCGCGCGTGGAGATTGGTCGAAAGAGGCCTTCCCGTGGCTCTCGGTTCGCGAAACCTTCATTGGCTTTGCCCCGGCCACCGTCATGGGCATCAGCTTTTCGGGCGAGCACGCTTATGAAATCCACGTCCCAAATGCCTCGCTTTATGCCGCTTATCTTACACTACGTTCAGCCGGTGAGAGGCATGGTTTGAAACTGTTCGGCGCGCGTGCGGTTGAATCTATGCGTATGGAGAAAGGTTTTTTGCACTGGAAAGCCGATCTGCTGACCGAGTTCGACCCGTTTGAGACAGCGCTGGATCGCTTTGTCAATTTGGACAAAGGCCAGTTTGTTGGCAAAGACGCGCTGCTGAAACGCAAGGCCAGCGGCCCAAAAAGATCGTTGGTGACGCTGAAGATCGACGCCATACACGCCCCGGCCCACGGCGGCGCATCGCTGATGGAGGGCGACACAGTTGTTGGCACCATCACATCCGGAGATTGGGGTCATCGCGTCGGGATGAACCTGGCTTACGCCTTCGTAACCCCCGAGTTGACCAGTCCAGGCACCACAATGAACTTGGACATGTGCGGAGATATGGTCGCGGCAGAAGTTATACCTTTTTCACCCTATGATCCGGATTTCTCGCTAATGCGCAGTTGAGGATGTTTAAAGCCTTCTTCGCGTCTTCTTTCTTGCCATAGCAGGTCCTGTTCCGGCTGAGATGCAAGCCCAGCAAACCCCTGAAACCGTGGAAAGCCTGCGGCAAGTGCCTGCCTGCCCCCCCTTAAAAACCAAAGAGGTCGAAAACCACTCAAACAATTCAACGGCAAGTAAACAAGTTGGCATATCCTGCTCAACCGTCTGGAAACCAAAGGGGGCAGACACTAAGCTGAATTTGACCCTTTGGCATAGCAATTGAACCGTCTGCTGCCATGGGCTGTTGTGGAGCTAGAATGCGTGTCAGCGTAGGGATCGCCGTATCTATACTTGTTGCCCTGTCGATTGGCGTGTCGACTTTTGTGGTGCATTCCCTGTGGTGGACAACAGCCCGCGAAAACAGCCGCATGCTGTCGGCCGAAATCAACAGCCAGATTGCCAACACCGTGCGCATCGAGCTTGGGCTAACTCTCAGATCTGCCGAGGCCGCATGGGCCGCTGTCCGCACGATTTTCATCCAGGATGTCATCCAGACACGTCAGGCCGACAAACGCGAGTTCGTGTTCCTTTCGCAGCTGCAAGCGCAGCCCAATATCTCGTGGCTTACCTTTGGCTGGCCCGATGGCAACTTTTTTGCTGCCCACCGGCTGGGTGACAGCGGGCTGGAGATGATGGAAATCGACAAGAATATCCGTAACCGAATGCTGCGGAAGGATCGGTATATTTTCATTCCCGGTGACATTCAGTTCGAAGAACGGAGCTTTACAGAAACCGAATACGACCCACGTGAACACGCTTGGTACAGCAACTTCATAAGCCGCAGCAAACCGGATTGGATCGAGGTTCGGGATCTGCCCGGCAGCGACAAAACATTATATGCCTTTTCCGGGCCCATCGACGTACGCCGACAACGACAGGGCGTGTTGACTGTTGCGATTGATACGGATCGCCTGTCACGCTTTCTGGGCTCACTACGTCCTGGTGAGTTTGGTGCGGCCTTTATCATCAACGCCGACGGCAAAGTCATTGCGGTACCGGATCCCGAAGCCGACGAAATCACGCCAGCCCGAATGGGAGAGGGGGAACTATACGAGGTTGCCAAAATCTCGGGTGAAAGGCTGATGGCCGACGCGGACAACAAAACACCAGGCCCTGTGACGAAACGGATCATCTATGAGGATGTGCCCTATGCGGTGGCGCTGACACCTCTTGGATTCTACGGCTGGCGGGTAGCCACAGTGATTCCGGAATCCGCGTTCCTGTCGGGGATCGACAAAACTCTGATCAATCTGGTTTACATCTTGCTTGGCGTCGTTGTTGTCGCGATTGGTCTGGCGATCTGGTTTGTGCGCCACGTCGTCGCGAACCCACTTTCACGTGTAGCCGAAGACCTCAGCCGAATCGAACGATTTGACGTTGAACAGGTCTCGCGCAGGCCCTCGCGCCTGAAAGAGCTTGAAAACCTGTCCGCCGCGACCGCCAGCATGGCTGTGGGTTTGTCGGCCTTCCGCAAATACGTACCGACCGATCTGGTCAGGATGCTTGTGGCGGAAGGCATCAAGACCCAGCCGGGCGGTGAGCCAAAACAGATCTCCGTTTTATTTTGCGATGTGTCCGGGTTCACGGGACTGACCGAAAAACACGGCCCCAAAATCGTTGAACTGATGGCGCCCTTTTTCAGCGCCGCCTCATCGACAATAGAACGCCACGACGGGACGATCGACAAATTTATTGGCGACGCGGTGATGGCCTTCTGGGGCGCACCAAAGCAGAACCCAAAACACGCCGAACACGCCTGCCGTGCCGCGCTGGAGCTGGTGGACGTGGTCGAGAATTCCAGCCTGCAGAGCCAGACCGACAGCGCGCTTCATGTTCGCATCGGGCTAAACAGCGGCGAGGCTCTGGTCGGAAATATCGGGTCCGAGCAACGGTTGAACTATACCGCAATCGGTGATGTTGTGAATGTCGCCAGCCGTCTGGAAGGGGTCAACAAAACTTACGGCACTGCAATCATTATCGGCCCGGAAACACGGCGCGAGGCGGGCGATGCCATCGTCGTGCGTGAGCTGGAGACGGTTGAGATACAAGGCCGGTCTGAAGCTCTTGTTGTGTTTGAGTTGATCGCGATGGCCGACAATTTCGAAGGATCACACGACTGGATCGAAGCGTACGAAGACGGCTTGTCCCATTTCAGGGCCAAACGTTTCACCGAGGCAATCCATGCGTTTCAAACCGCCGACACCTTGCGTGGCGGCGACATGGCATCGCGATCAATGATCCAACGCGCAACTATGCAGCAATCTGGCCTCTCTTAACCCGGGCATACGCATTAGTTTTCGCCGGCATCACAACCGTGGATCGGGCTTTTCGGACTTCAAAACCGGAAGTAAAGGAACTTTGTGAAAGCGACAGTTCGCGATAAGACGCAAGTGCTCATGCCACCAATTCTATCGCACGGCACGGTACGTGGGGAGATCGCCAACCTGAAACACGGGTTTTGGCTATTGGTGCGCCAGGTGCTTTGTCTGAACATCCTATGACCGACACACTACCGGAAACGGCATCAGCAGCGGTGTCTGAAATAGCTTGGCTGATTCCAGACACATGTAAAACCTTCACCGACCGCAGCGCCGTCACCGGCAGATCGTCTGGACCCATACGGCTGCTGGAGGAAACTGCACGGAAATAGGTGAACTCACGATCATTCGTGCCATGCGTTACAAAGTAAACACCAATGTGCGCATCCGAGACCTGGCGAACAGTCGACGTATTGATGCCTTCTGCTGTCCAAAGGTCAATGAGCGAGTTTCCAAACGTGTCTGACCTGATATGTCATTCTCTGAACTTCAAAACAAAACCGACAAAGGATCACCAGAAGGGCCACTGCGTCAGGCTCAAAAACCGCGTTGCGCAAGGTTGGTCCAGAACGCAATTCCATGTCGGATCGCGTCATCGTTGAAATCATATGACGGGTTGTGAAGCGGCATGGCGTTGTTCCCGTCCAACCCGTTTCCCATCAGAATGAACGCGCCCGGTCGGTGCGCCAGAAACTCGGCAAAATCCTCCGAGAAACCCACCCGACCGTATTCAGCGTCAACAGAACCAACATCGCGAGCTGCGCCCAAGATTACCTCGGTGGCCCGGGTATCATTTACCAAAGGCTGGAACGACGTTGAATAATCGACCTCCGCCGCCACCTCTTGCGCAGCACACACACCATCAACGATGGCGCGCATTCTGCGCTGAATGTTGTCTGAGACGTCTTTGGAAAACCCCCGGCAATCCCCACGCAAGGTCACATTACTCGGCAGGATATTGCGCGCGCCGTCTGTCAGGAACTCAGTAACTGAAACCACACCATGTTCGCCGGGAGGAAGCGAGCGCGATACAATCGACTGCAAGTGCAATACAATCGCAGATCCCGTCACGATCGGATCAACGCCCTTCTCTGGCATGGACGCGTGACCCCCCTGCCCCTTAAGGCGGATTTCAAAATTATCCTCGAATGCACAGAAAGGTCCTGCCTGAGTGGCGAAGTGGCCCAGCTCCATTCCCGGCATATTGTGAAGCCCAAAAACTGCGGTCATAGGAAAGCGTTCGAACAAACCGTCAGCAATCATCGCAGCGGCCCCATTTCCGTTCTCTTCATCCGGCTGGAAAACAAAGTGAACGGTCCTGTCCAACGATGTGTCCGCAGCAAGGGCCAAGGCAGCACCAAGCAGCATCGTGCTATGCCCGTCATGACCGCAGCCGTGAAACTTGCCCTCTGTTTTTGACCGGTAGGGCAAATTGGTCATCTCGTGAATCGGCAGCGCGTCCATATCGGCGCGAAACCCGATTGCGGTCTCATCAGGACCACGGCGCAAAGTGGCAACAACCCCGGTCCGACCCACGCCTCGGGTGACCTCAAGCCCAGCGCGCTCCAACTCGGCCGCGATCAAATTGGGGGTCCGGTCAAGGTCGAACCCGGTTTCTGGATGGGCATGAAGATCACGACGAAACGCAACAAGATCAAGCATCAGAAACGCCCCCTTCGGACAAGATGACCAATGTCAAATCATCGTCGCCCTCAAGGCAGGCGGCAAGCCCAGCCGCTCCGGATGGCGTGGTCGAGAAACCCAAATCAAAGGCGCTGTTTACTGCGTTCTGAGCCTGTTGGTCACTGATTGTAACCCAATCGTCTGCACAGCGCTTTAAGATATCCAAAGCCAACATGGATGGCGTTTTGCAATCCAAACGCCCCATATTTGAAACGGGCCCTTCAACCGTAAGGATTTCTCCGGCTCGGGCGCTTTCCTTCAGACAGGGTGCAGCATCTGGTTCAACCACTGTGATCTTTGGCTGCACCGGCCAGTTCGACCGGATCATATAGGCAATGCCCGCGGCCAGCCCACCAACGCCCGCCTGCAGGTACACGTGGCTCGGCCAATTTGCGGACACTTCTAAATCGTTGCGCATTTCTTCAGCAATGACAGTATAACCCTCCATCACCAATCGCGGAGGCTCGGTATATCCCGGCCACGACCCATCGGCGAGGTGAATGGCACCGGTTGCTTCGGCGTCAGCGACGGCTGCGGCCACGCTTGCCTCATAGTCACTGCCGGATCGAACAACATCTGCGCCTTTCGCCCGAAGACGAACAGCAAACTCTTCGGGGACTGTTTCGGCAAGATAAATGCGCGCCGTTGCACCAAAGAGCTGCGCGCCAGCGGCCACGGCCATGCCGTGATTGCCTGCGCTGGCGCACACAAAAGTCATCGATCGCGCCACATCCTTTACGGGATCGCTCAGAAAGGCGCTGGGTGTCAAAGAACGACCAACACGCGCTTCGATCAGCTTGGCAACAGCGTAAATACCGCCCAGAGCTTTGAACGCGCCCAGGCCCATCCTGTTGGTTTCATCTTTGATCAGGATCGTTCGCCATTGGAAACTGCGGGTTTCTAACGGGCTTGGTTTATAAGCTGGACATTCCGCCAGCAACGCCAGCGGCTTTGCCACATCAAGTTTCTTACTGTGTTCCATGATCAGAGTTTTACGCACAAGCTGCGATCTATTATGGTCACATTTGCCGATTTTCCGGGAAACTTTTTCACATCAAGGAAATCTTTGTGAAACTCGACCAATTTGACCGCAGCCTGCTGCACCTGATGCAACGTGATGCCAAAATGGGGCTGGAGGCGCTTGCATCCGAAACAGGCTTATCGGTCGCATCCGTTCAAAGGCGTCTGAAGGCGCTCAGAGCTTCTGGTGCTATTCACTCGGAAGTGGCAATTGTCGACCCGAAAAAACTGGGCGTTGCAATGAGCTTCGTTGTCATGGTCGAATTAGAACGCGAACGCCAGGATCAGATCGACGCTTTTTCGCGGCAGGCGCAGGCAGAGCCAAGGGTGCAACAGTGCTATTACATCACAGGTGATGCGGACTTCTGCCTGATCTGTGCGGCGCGTGATATGGATGATTTTGAAGAGCTGACCAAAAAGTTGTTTTTCGACAATTCAAACGTTCGCCGGTTTCGAACGTCAGTTGTGATGGGACGCAAGAAAGTTGGCTTGGGCATTCCTGTCAAAGACAATGGCATGGACTGATGAAGCGCCCCATTCTCGCTTCATCGAAGTGGCAAAGACCAGATTTTTCGTTTGGGCAACTGTTCTGGCCTTTGCCTAATCGCTCTTAAGCTGCGGCAATCTGGCTTGCTTTCTCAACCAGCACTTCCGCTTGGCGGATCGAGGCATAGTCGATCAACCGACCATCCAGAGAAACAGCACCTTTCCCATCCGCTTCCGCCTCGGCCATGGCGACAAGAATGCGCTGCGCCTTGGTCACTTCGGCGTCGGACGGCGACATAACTTCGTTTGCCAAAGCAATCTGGCTGGGGTGGATTGCCCATTTCCCTTCGCAGCCCAAAACAGCGGCGCGCTTGGCGGCAGCTTTATAGCCGTCAGGGTCCTGGAAATCCCCGAATGGACCGTCGATGGGCCGCAGCCCGTTGGCGCGTGCGGCCACGACCATGCGCGCAAGCGCGTAGTGCCACATGTCGCCCCAATGTGTCATACGGCCTCCATCGGGATCCGCATCCGTCAGAACTGAATAATCGGGGTTCACACCACCGATGATGGTTGTCCGCGCACGTGTCGACGCCGCATAATCGGCGACACCAAAGTGAAGACTTTCGTTGCGCTTCGAGGCAGCGGCGATCTCGCTGACATTTTGCATGCCCAGCGCAGTTTCGATGATGTGCTCGAACCCGATGCGCTTGCCATAGCCCTTGGCGTCCTCGATTTGCGTGACCAGCATATCCACGGCATAGACGTCAGCAGCTGTTCCGACCTTGGGGATCATGATCAGATCCAGCCGCGTGCCAGCCTGTTCAACAACATCCACCACGTCGCGATACATGTAATGGGTGTCCAGCCCGTTGATGCGCACCGACATGGTCTTGTTGCCCCAATCGATGTCATTCAGCGCCTGAATGATATTCTTGCGCGCCTGTTCCTTTTCGTCAGGCGCGACAGCATCTTCCAGATCAAGGAAGATGACATCCACATCCGATTTTGCCGCCTTTTCAAACATTTCGGGCTGGCTACCGGGAACGGCAAGCTCGCTGCGGTTCAGACGCGCTGGGGCTTGTTCAATGGGGTGAAAGCTCATGTTTTGGTCCTTCTTCTTACTAGTTCGCATGGATCGGGAATCGTGCGCAAAGCTCTGCGACTTCGGCTTTGACCTTGGCTTCGACAGCGCCGTTGCCGTCTTCACCATTCGCGGCCAGACCGTCGACCACTTCGATGAACCAATCGGCGATGAAGACGAACTGGCTACCGCCATAATAGCGCCGACCGGAATAGCCTTCGGCGTATTTGTTGGTCATGACCGAGCCCTGCGCCTCCATCACGGCGGCAGAGACGATGTTCTCAGAGGCAATCAGCTCGATCTCGTCGCGCTGACGGCCCAGTTCAGATGTGATCGAGCCAAAAAGCTCAGGGTTGCGGTCAGACAGGGATTGGGTGAAAAATCCATCGGCACGTTGCGGTGCATTCAAAAGTAAATCCTCCGGTGGATGGCGGCGACGCGGCCACCGTGGGCCGCATCGGCAATTAGCCTCAGGCGCGCTGGCAGGTCAGATCACCCGATCGCGTGGCTCTCGGCCTTCGAAGAAATCGCGCAGGTTATCGAGTACACGGAACCCCATCGCCTCGCGTGCCTCGCGCGTGGCGCTGCCCAGATGCGGCAGCATCACAAGGTTGTCGCATTGCAGAAGATCCGCACAGATACGGGGTTCACCATCGAACACATCCAGTGCTGCACCGCCGATCATGTCGAAAGCCAGCGATTGAACCAGCGCCCGTTCGTCGATGACTTCACCACGCGCCGTATTGATCAGGAACGCGTCGGGTTTCATAAGGTCCAGCCTGCGCGCATTTATCAGGTGGCGGTTCGCAGCCCCGCCGGGGCAATGAAGTGAGACGAAATCGCATTGCGGCAACAACTCATCAATCGACCCAACCTGAGTAGCTTTGCACCGCGCCAATACAGCCGGGTCCACCGGGCTACGATTATAGACCAGCACGTCCATGCCAAAGCCGTGATGCGCACGGCGGGCCATTTCCTGACCGATGCGCCCGTAGCCGATGATGCCAAGCGTCTTACCGCTGACCTTGGTCCCCACCAGATGCGTGGGCCGCCAACCGGTCCAGTTGCCGGAACGCAGCTCGCGTTCACCCTCGCCCGCCCGACGCGCCACCATCAGCAGCAGGGTCATGGCGATATCTGCGGTGCATTCTGACAGAATATCAGGCGTGTTCGTCACGGTCATACCCAGCTCGCGGGCGGACGGCTCACAGATGTGGCTGTAGCCCACTCCATAATTGGCAAGGATTTTTGTCTGCGCACCAGATACGTCCAGCGCCTCGGCGCTGAGCGTGTCGGTTACCGTTGGCAAGACCGCGTCATAGGATTTCAACGCCTGCCGGATTTCGGACGGGGACAAAGGTTTGTCCCCGGTGTTCAGCACGGTGTTATAGTTCTCGGCCAACTGCGCCTCAACGGCAGCAGGCCAGCGACGGGTCACAAGAACCGAAGGTTTGACCATCACGCAGCCTCCATCACACGCGCAATTGTTTCACCAATTACGGCAGGGTTTTCCGCCACGGTCACACCAGCGGCAGACAGGATTTCAACCTTCTCGCTAGCGCTTTCGCCAAAGGCCGAGATGATCGCACCCGCGTGGCCCATGGTCCGCCCTTTCGGAGCGGTCAGACCTGCAACGTAGGCGATCACAGGTTTGGTGATGTGGTCACGGATGTACTCTGCCGCCTCGGCTTCCTGCGGGCCGCCAATCTCACCAATCATGGCGATGACATGGGTGTCTTCGTCTTCTTCGAACCGTTGAAGGATGTCCTTGAACGAAGACCCGTTGATGGGATCGCCCCCGATCCCGACGCTGGTCGATACACCAATTCCGCGTTCTTTCAGCTGCGCTGCGGCCTCATAGCCCAGCGTGCCCGAGCGTCCGATAATCCCCACATGCCCCGGAAGGTAGATGTGACCCGGCATGATCCCCAGCAAAGCTTTACCGGGCGAAATCGTGCCCGCGCAGTTCGGACCGGTCAGAACCATACGTTTGTCTTTGGAGTAGCGGTACATGTAGCGTTTCACCCGGATCATGTCTTGCGCTGGGATACCGTCGGTGATGCAAACGCAGTACCGGATACCGGCATCCGCTGCTTCCATGATCGAATCTGCGGCAAACGGAGGAGGAACAAATACAAGGCTGGCATCCGCGCCGGTCGCCTCAACGGCTTGTTTGACGGTGTCAAAAACCGGAACGCCTTCGACGGTTTCGCCGCCCTTGCCGGGAACGACGCCGCCTACGACATTCGTGCCATATTTCAGCATGTCTTTAGTGTGAAACCGCGCCATCCGGCCGGTGATGCCCTGTACTATGACACGCGAGTCGCGATCGAGAAGAATGCTCATTACACAGCCCTCATCTTGGTGCCTTGGGTAAGGTCGTTTTTCCATGCGCCTACAGCGCGTTCTGCTGCTTCCATCAGTGTTGTGGCGCGGATGATCGGCAGCCCGGACTTGGCAAGGATCTTCTGGCCCTCTTCGACATTGGTACCAGCGAGCCGGACAACGACCGGAAGGTCGATATCCAATTCTTTCAGCGCCTGAACGACGCCCTCGGCCACCCAATCGCAGCGGTTGATGCCTGCGAAAATGTTGACGAGGATGGCCTGGACATTGGTGTCCGACAGAACCAGCCGAAACGCCTTGGCAACCCGTTCTGGCGAAGCACCGCCACCGATATCAAGGAAGTTTGCGGGCTCACCACCGGCCAGCTTGATCGTGTCCATAGTTGCCATTGCCAGACCGGCACCGTTGACGATGCAACCGATGTTTCCCTCCAAACCCACGTAAGACAGCCCCCGGTCCGCCGCGCGACTTTCGCGCGGGTCTTCCTGGCTTTTGTCGCGCAGCTCGGCAATCTGCGGGTGGCGGAACAGAGCGTTGTCGTCAAAGCTCATCTTTGCATCCAGCGCCAGCACCCGGTCGTCACCGGTGATGACCAACGGATTGATCTCAACCATGGTGGCGTCCAAGTCGCTGAACGCGGCGTAGCACCCCTGCAGTGTGCGCACCATCTGCTGGATCAGCTTGGGTTCAAGACCAAGCTTGAACGCAATTTCACGCGCTTGGAATTCCTGAAGCCCGACCGCTGGCTCCACAATGGATCGCACGATGCTGTCCGGACGGTCGGCCGAGATATCCTCGATTTCCATCCCACCCTCTGACGAGGCGACAATCATCACCCGCTGGCTGGATCGGTCCAGAACAAATCCCAGATAAATCTCGCGGTCAATAGGCACGGCCGCTTCGACATAGACACGATAGATGCCTTTGCCTTCGGGACCAGTCTGATGTGTGACCAGCTTACGACCAAACAGGTCATCGCAGGCCTGATAAATCTCGTTCTCTGTATTGCACAGCTTGACCCCTCCGGCCTTGCCGCGCCCACCGGCGTGGACCTGCGCTTTGACGATCCATTTGTCACCGCCCAGCTCGCGCGCCCGATAGGCCGCCTGTTCCGGGCTGTAGGCAAGCGCGCCAGCAGGGACGTCCACCCCGAAATTGGAAAGAAGTTCTTTCGCTTGGTATTCATGAATATCCATCTGCAATCCTCCCGTTCATGCAGTGTGGTTAAGCCGCGATTGAAGTGCCGTAACGGCTTTCAAGTAAAGCCTCGATCGCATCCTGATCGACCTCCCCGCCCAGCTCGCGAAGGGCTTCGGCAAACAGGCGTATGATCCGGCTGACCGCGTCCCGGTTCAGCTGATTGAGGATTCCGATCCGCACCTGTACCGGAGCGCTGAGAGTCGGCCAGATGCCAAATCCCCGTGCACGGCAGTTCTGGACCAGCTCCATCTCTCGCCCCGCCAGTTCCGGTGGCAGGTTCAGAACAACAAGGCTGGGCATGTCCGATGTCACTTCGCAGCCCATTTCGATCACCGCATCGCGCAGAACCTTCTCATGGGTGCGGTAGGCCATGGCCCGCTTTGCCAGGCTTTCTTGCAGGGTCAGTCGCAGGGCTTCGTGGAACGCCGCAACGGCGTATCCCGAATGCGTCCGGTGGTATGTGCCTTTTTCTACGTCTTGCCCATCGACAATGCCCCAATGGCGCGCTTCAAAGATCGGATTGTGAACATAAGAATAAGCGCCAGACGCCTTCAAACTTTCGACATAAGCATCCGTAAAGCTGACTGGCGCATAAGTCAGCGGCAGGCAGCACAAACCTTTTTGCGGGCAAGACGCCCACCCGGCGACACCGGGGTAATCATCAATTGAAAAGTCATCGGCACCCAACGACGACACCGCGTCGATCAGACCCATGACACCATTGCGTTCACAGGCGTCCGAAAAGCCGCGCAGATCATTGACACGCCCGGATCCGGTTTCCCAATGCGCCATGAAAGCCCATTTGGGCTGGTGCTCAGACAAAGCAGCGTCAACCAGTTCACCTGTCACCGGCTGACCGTGCGGAACCTCGATCACGGTGACACTGGCGGCTTGTGGGTCAAGCGGGTTGGATGCGTGTTCTTGAGGTGTAGCTGCCTTGATCCGCAGGGTCAGAGCGTCGATACCCGAGAATGTCCCGTTGGCAAACGCCACGACCTTGTCGCCAGGCATGACGGCAGAGAACATAGCGTCCAGAGCGCTCCAACCGGTGCCTGCGACCGCAAAAGTATACGTGTTGGACGTGCCCCAGATTTTCCGCAGCATGTGTTTGCACTCGATCATGCCCCGCAGAACGTCACCCTGCATGTGATCCGCTACGCCTGCGCTGCTGAAGGCGCGCAGGACACGGGCGTCGGTGTTGCCCGGTCCCGGGCCAGCGGCCAAAGTCTCGGGGATCTCAAGAGGAGGGAAAATCTGAAACGTCATTGTCTGTCATCCTCGGCGTTGGTCGGGCTCTTGGACCCGTCGTGTTTCGTTGCCGGACAGAAAACGCCGCCTTGCGCAATGACGCAACGTAACTTACTACTGCTTTAGGATGGCCAAAAGGATGGGGAATTTCCCACCCGAATTGGTAAAAATACCAAGGCATACTGAGTTTTCACCTACCCGTTTGGGTAGTAAATTGCGAAAGTTGGGTAAAAACAGATGATTGGCGCGCCAGGTACCCCTATTGATGTCATGCTGGCAGACGGCAATCCGCTGGTTCTGTCTGCCATGTCTGAAATCTTTGAACGCGACCCGCGATTCTCGTTGGTGGCGACGTCAGCCACCGCCGAAGGGTTCCTGGGAACCGTCATGCGAGTTCCGGTTCAGGTCGGGGTGGTCGACTGGAACCTCCCGGTGCTCGGAGCGGCAAAGCTGATCGAGGTTCTTCGAGAACAGGCCAATGCACCCCGGTTTGTGGTGTATGGGGATGTGACCAGCGAAACGCCGCGGCTGGCCATGCAAGCCGGGGCCGCTGGTTTTGCGGCGCGATCCGGCGAGGTTGAAGGCTTGCTTGAAACCTGCGCCGATGTGGCGGCTGGCAAAATGGTCTTTCCATTCATCGACGTTCGAAAAATGCAACAGGACCCTATCCAAAGCTTGTCCCGCAAAGAACGCGCCATTCTTGAAGCCTTGGCCCAAGGCATGTCCAATCGGGACCTTTCAAAAGAACTGCAGATTTCAACAAACACGGTCAAATTTCACCTGTCCAATATCTATGACAAGCTGGCCGTGAAAAACAGAACTCAGGCCATTGCGTTTTACTATTCGTCCAGATCCGCATTGGATTAGGGCTATGGTCAGGGGGCTGCCGTCCAGAATGCGCGACGGCGTAGTACTAGCTAATTCCGTTTCTCCAAAGCCCAATCGTCCTTTATCCTGATCTTGAAAAAGCAGGAGCACCCCGATGGACATCACACCACTCACCGGCGGCTTAGGCGCTGAAATCTACGGCGCCGATATTCGAGACAGCGGGCAATTTCCTGATATTCACCAAGCCTTTGCCAAGTATTCCGTTATCGTCCTAAGGGGTCAAACAGCCACCCCTGAAGACCATCTGAACTTTGCTCGCAGCTTTGGCGCGATCAACGTCAACCGTTTCTTCAAACCGGTTAATGGCTATCCCGAGATTGCGACGGTCTTAAAAGAAAAGGGCCAGAAAGAAGCGGTGGGTGAAGGGTGGCACACCGATCATTCCTATGACGAAGCGCCAGCCATGGGATCAATCCTGCATGCGATTGAGATGCCGCCCTATGGAGGAGACACGCTGTTTGTGTCTATGGCAGCCGCGTATGAGGCACTCTCGGCCCCAATGCGTCAGTTTCTAGACGGGCTGACTGCTGTGCATTCTTCACGTCACGTCTTTGGTGCCGCCATACAAGACAGCGAAGCCGCCAAGAGCGGTCGATTAGGCAACGCAGACGCCGCAACACAAGATGCGCACCATCCCATTGTCATCACACATCCACTCAGCGGGCGTCGTGGTCTTTTTGTGAACCCTGTCTTCACAACGCATATCGAAGGGCTCAGCAAAGACGAGTCTGATGCAATTCTTGCGATGCTGTACGAACACTGCAAACAACCCGAGTTCCAATGCCGCGTGCGCTGGCGCGCGGGCGACATAACGATGTGGGACAACAGAGCCACATGGCACAAGGCAATCAACGACTATCACGGTTTTCGACGCCTGATGCACCGGGTCACGGTTGAAGGCGTGGCTTTGTCGACCCCTGCTGAAAACAAGGACAGCTAAGGAACAAATCCACTGGGCACGCCAAAAATCGGTGCATCCACACTGGAACCTGTCAAAGCGTCCATAAAAGCGATCAGATTCTGGATTTCCACTTCCGAGAGTTCAATCGGATCAATGTCAGTTTTGCTGCGTTGGCGTTCCATTTCCAGTCGATCATCCCAAACCAGAAAGTCAGCGTCGTGCAACCACGGAACCTGAGGCAACCCGGCCATATCGGGCGTCCAGGCATCAAAGCTTGCCTGAGGGTTCAGATGATGGCGGATGACGCTTTCAAGGTCGGGGAAAGCCCCGTTGTGACCGTAAGGGGCCGTCAAAGCAACGTTGCGCAACATGGGGGTGCGAAACCTGTAGGCATCTTCCAACCGGTTGCTTTCACCCATAAGACCAACGTCGCGCGCATACGGATCCCATTGACGGGTTCGGCCCGGACCAAAAGGCGGAATGGCCAAAGCGTGGAATTCCTGATCGGACATCAACGGGCCCGCGTGGCACACGGAACAGTTTGCCTTACCATAGAACAGATCCATCCCGTCTTTTTGAACGGTTGATAACGCATTCATGTCCCCTGCCAGATACTGGTCGAATGGGCTGTCCGTGCTGCGCCATTCGATGGCCATGAACGCTGCCAAGGCATTGGCGACCTGCGTGATTGTAATGTCCTCGGTTGTTTCGATTTCTCCGAACGCCGCGACCATCGCCGGTCCGTAAAACGGATCGGTTCTTACGCGTTTGGCAAGGATCGGCCAACCTTTGTCGATCCGATCGTGGACGGCCCCGGTCACTTGGTTTTCGGCTACATTTCCCGCCATTTCGAACTGTGCGGTCAATGGAAAAAGCGCTTGTGCGGCTAGCAAAGAGTTCAACCCTTCAGGCAACCATTCCTGCGCGGGTGAGTTGAACCCGTTTTCATAAACATCCGAGATGCTCAGGCGGCCATCGTGAAACACCGTGTGGATACCTTTCGCCCCGAGATTCCATAGCCCCGGTGAGTTACGCGGGATACGCTTTCGGATTCTGTCTGCGCCCGTGCCCGGAGTACGGTCCGGTCCCAGACCTTCACCGCCTTCCCCGATGCCAAGCGACAGCCCATCTGAAGTCCCGAAGTCCGGATGATGGCAATGCGCGCAGGATATATTCTGATTGCCCGACAGGATCGGGTCGTAAAACAGTTGATGACCGATGGCGGCCTGTTCCATATCAAAAGGCAGGAAATCATCATCTGTCAGAGGGCGCGGCACATCCTGTGCCGCCGCGCTCCCGGCCAAGAGGAAAGCAACCCCATGCGCCAGTTTGTACTTGCCCTTTGTCTGCTTGCCAGCCCGGCGCTCGCCGAACTGGAACAGGCGCGCGATTTGATGGAGGCCGGCGAGTTTGAGGCCGCGCGCAAAGAACTGCTGCCCGCCGCCCGCTCGGGCAATGCCGAGGCCGAGGAATTGATCGGCGTGATGTACGGGCTGGGCCTGGGCGTCGAACGGGACTATGAGCGCGCGTTCGAATGGTATCTGCGCGCCTCGATGAAGGGGCATCCGGGGGCCCAGTCGGGGGTTGGCTGGTATTATGAGCTGGGTCTTGGGATGCCCGCGCCTGATCTGGTCAGGGCTTACATGTGGTACACGCTCAGCGCGATTGGCGGCGATCCCGACGCAGCGATCAGCCTTGAGGAAGTAATCAAGAAAATGTCGCCGGAGCAGATCGAAAGGGCGCATGTTCTGGTGAACGACTACAAAGGGTGGATGTACCCGTTTCGGTAAGGGCCGGGCCTTAAGGGGCCCGACCCGGAAGCTTAGTTCAGATCCGCATCGCGCGACGCGTTCACATCGGCCTCAGCCGCCGCCACCGCATCTGTCAACGCAACAAAGATCTCATCCCCACGGGCAACATTGGACTGGAACCAGTCATAGACCGGCGTTGCGGCCTCTTTGAACGCAGCCTTCTGGTCAGGTGTCAGCACATAGAGATCGCCGCCACCGGCGACAAAATCCTCATAGGCTTGGATCGACTTGCGCTTGGGTGAGGCAAAGGTAGCCTGTTGAAGCGCATAGAAGCCGTCAACGACGACGCGGCGCATGTCCTCGGGCATCTCCTGAAACTTGGCGTTGTTCATCCACCACAGCGCACCCATGTATGCATGCCCGTCCAGCGTGACGTACTGCAGACCCGCATCCGGGAATTTCATGCCCATGATGTCGGTGATGCCGTTCTTGGACCCTTCAACAACGCCGGTCTGGAAGCTGGTGAACAGTTCGGGCCACGGGATTGGGGTGGGCGAGGCGCCCAGCGCTTTGACCAATTCCTGCGGCAGGTCAGCAACCACGGTGCGGATTTTCAACCCTTCCATATCCGCAGGCTCGGCAATGCGGCGCTGCGTGTTGGCGAAGTTGCGCCAGCCACCGGTGTTGCCAATGGTCATCAAACGGATCGCGCCGCCCGAGTCCTCAAGCGCCATGTTGCGCATGGTACGGGTGAAGTCACCGGACAGAACATGTTCTGCAATGCGGTCATCGGCCATCAGATATGGCAAATCCAGAACCTGCACGTATGGGAAAATGCCCGACGCACCGCCGGAGGTGGAGATGTAGATGTCTATGGTTCCGTCTGCCACACCTTGCAAGCACTCGGCCCCGTTCGAACATAGCTGCGTGCCGATAAACAGCTCGACCTCGATCGCACCGTTCGAGGCGGCCTCGACATAGTTCTTGAAGACGATCAGGCCGTCGTAGTCCTCGTCATTTTCGTTCGAATTGGCAGTGGCGCGCAGCGTGTAGTCTGCGGCTGTGGCGGCCACGGCAGACGCGGCCACCAACGATGTGGCCACCGCTGCGGTTTTGATAAAGTTTCTGAGCATGCGTTTCCTCCCTGTGGAACTCAGTTAGTTGGCAAACCCCGTTATGCGCGGGATGGTCATGGATAGTGCGGGGATGTAGGTGATCAGGAAGATCACTATGATTTCGACCGCCAGGAATGGCAGGATCGCTTTGGCGATGGTCTCAACCCGTTCGCGTGACACGGCGGCGGCCACGAACAGGACCAAGCCCATCGGTGGGGTGGCCAGACCAACGGTCAGGTTGACGCTCATGATGATGGCGAAGTGAATTGGGTCAACACCGAGGCTGGTGAAGATCGGGCCAAGGATGGGCCCGAGAATGATGATCGCGGGACCGGCGTCCAAGAACATACCGACGATGAAAAGCAGCAGATTGATCAGAAATAGTAGGATCAGCGGGTTTTCCGAAAGGCTGAGTATCAGTGAAGCCAATTGCTCGGGCGCATGGCTGAGGCTGACCACAGTTTTGAACGCCATCGCCGCACCAACCAGCAGCAGCACGACGGCCGAGGTCATGCCTGCGTTGCTGAGAACCTCGGGCACCTCTTTCCATGTCAAAGTGCGCAGAACGAAGAAGCCGATGATGAAAGCATAGCCTACGGCGACGGCTGCAGCCTCGGTCGGGGTGAAAATACCGCCGAGAATACCGCCCAGAATGATGACCGGGGTCATCAGCGGGAAGAAGGCTTTAAGGCTGGCCTGACGACGCTCGGGCCAGGTGTATTTCCGGCTGGCGACCGGGAAGTCATATTTGTCAGCCATCAGTTTGATCATCAGCATAAGGCCGACACCAACCATCACACCGGGGACGATACCCGCGAGGAACAGGGCAGCCACGCTTTCGCCCATGACGTAGGCATAGATGATCATGATGCCCGAGGGCGGAATAATCGGTCCGATCACCGAACTTGCCGCTGTGATCGCCGCAGCGAATTTACGGGTATAACCCTGTTTCTCCATCGCCGGGATCAGCATGGACCCTAGGGCGGAGGTGTCTGCGACTGCCGAGCCGGACAAGCCCGCAAACAGGATCGAACTCAGCACGTTCACATGTGCCAGACCGCCACGCAGATGGCCCATAAGCGCCTGTGAAAACTCGACAAGACGGATGGTGATGCCGCCTCGGTTCATCAGCTCTCCGGCCAGCATGAAGAAGGGGATCGCCATCAGCGGGAAACTGTCCATGCCGTTATAGACGTTGCGGTAGAGCAGCGTGATGTCGTTGGTTTGGCCATTCAGCCACAGCAGGATACCGGGCGCGGCCAGAAGGGCGAAAAAGACCGGCAGACCGATCAGCAGAAAAATCAGAAAGGTGGGCAGGAACCAGATCAGCATTTATTCGGCCCCCACTGCCGCATCAGGAATTTCGGGCAACAGGTGACCTCCGCCCAGCAGAGTGATGAAAGATCGCAGGATCAACTCGATATTCACCGAGATCAGCAAGATGATCCCCACCAACAGCGAGGCCATCATCCAGCTACGCGGGATGCGGTACCATTCGTCGAACCCGAAAGATGTGGGCAGGTATAGCGCTGCGGTGGCGAACCTACCGCCAAAGCCAGTCACTTCGGACCAGCCGATATTGACAGCGACCAGCAGCACGGCAAGCGAGATTAGCAGCAAGAACAGGTTCAGCGTTTGGCCGATAATGCGCGGCAAAAAGCGCTCTAGCATATCAATGGCCACAAAACCCCCGCGCCGAAACGCCGTGGGGGCCATCAGACCGGTCATCCACAACATGCAGAACCGCGCGGCCTCATCCGGCCAGGGCA
Organism: Ruegeria sp. HKCCD7303; assembly: GCF_013111185.1. Lineage (GTDB taxonomy): Bacteria > Pseudomonadota > Alphaproteobacteria > Rhodobacterales > Rhodobacteraceae > Ruegeria. Next base: position 279,765 of record NZ_WVRE01000005.1, read on the forward strand.
GCGCATTGCCCAGAACATATCGGAAGAACACCTGAATCAGGATTGCAATGACCATGAGTGCAATAGCAACGACACCAACCGCGCGGCCCAGACGCAGCACGGTTTCGTTCACGAATGCAATCGGCGCAAGCACCGATGCCAGTCCGCCCATGCGGATCCTCCCTTGTTCAGCCGCGGGTATGTCCCACGACCGTCAGATCGCGCTTAGTGCTGCGCGAATTGGCCGAGTTTCCCGGCATAAAAGGTCAGCGCGTCTCCGTCCGCCATGCTGACCCTAAGAACTTTTCCCACAACAATAACGTGATCGCCCGCATCGTGATATGCATGTTGTTCGCATTCAAACCGCGCCAGGCAATCCGACAACAACGGCGTTCCGTTCTCGCAGCGCTCATGCGCGATGTCGCGCAGGGCGAAGGCATCCTTGGAGCAGCCAAAGCACAGCTCGGCCTGTTCGGATGACAGTACGTGAACGCTGAAATGACGGGCCTCTTGGAAATAGGGGAAGCGCCGCGAATTGCGGTCACCCGCCCACATGATCAGCGGCGGGTCTAATGACAGGGATGAGAAACTATTGGCCGTAATACAGACCGGACCATCCGCGCTGTCGCAGGTGACGATGGTCACCCCAGTGGCAAAGCGACCAAAGGCGTCGCGCAGGGTACGGGTGTCGTCCTTATGTGGAACGAAGGTGTGGTTCATGTCCTTTGAGATTGCGTTCATCATGGTACCTCATGCCCCAGTGCCGCCTCATAGAGGCGATACCAGGTTTCGCGATCCAGTTTGACTTTCAACGCGTCCGAGGCGCGTTTGATCCGATCCAGATTGTTGGTTCCCAGAACCGGCAGGATGTTGGCCGGATGTGCCAGCAGGAAAGCCACAGCGACGGCGGCGCGATCCACACCGAACTCGGCTGCGATTTCATCGGCCACAACGCCGACCGGAGGGTTTCCGGCCATCAACAGGCCTCCACCAAGCGGCGACCACGCCATCAGCGGATGGCCGTGTTGCTGGTGAAACGCCAGATCGCCATTGGTGAAAGGGCTGATCTCGCCCAGCGAGATCTCGATCTGGTTGGTGACCAATTTGGTCTTCATCGCCGATTGCAGCAGCGACCAGTTCCACGGGCGGAAGTTCGATACACCCACAGCGCCCACTTTACCGCTGGCGACAACCTCGTCCAGAGCGGCACCAGTTTCATTGTGGTCCATCAGCGGGTCAGGGCGGTGAATCAACAGCAGGTCGATATGGTCAATGGCCATTTCTGTCAGCGAGGTATCGACCGACTTCAGAATATGGGCGCGCGACGTGTCGTAGTATTTCACCTTCGCATCCGCGTAACGGCCCACCGGGGCGATGATGTCACATTTGGTGACGATCTCCATCTTCTGGCGCAAGCTTGGGTTGGCGCGCAAGGCATTGCCCAGAACGGCCTCAGCTGCGTAACCGCCATAGATATCAGCCTGATCAAAGGTGGTGATGCCCTGGTCCAAGCAAGCCTGAATCTTGGCTACCACATGCCCTGTGGACGTGTCGCTGTCATCGCCCAGCCGCCACATGCCATAGACAAGACGGCTCATCTCAAGCGAGTCAGATAGTTTCACACGTTGCATCAGCGGCGTTCTCCGTTGCCCAGTGGGGTCGCTGGGGTCGTTGCTGGCACGCGCCCGTAAGCTTCGGGCAGCGAGCAGGTTTTCAAGTTGGGCAACACCCGAGCACCAAAGTGCTTGGCCTCATCCATGTGCGGGTAGCCCGAGAATATGAAAGCGCGGATGCCCATCTTCTGATATTCCTCGATCTTCGACATAACCTGATCGGTCGATCCGACCAGAGCAGCACCGCAGCCAGACCGCGCCCGGCCAACACCAGTCCAGAGACCGGGTTCGACATAGCCATACTCATCTGCCAGATCGCGGTTCTTGGCCTGATGCGCCACACCCAGCGACGTCGCGTCCAACGCCCGTTCACGAATGGCGCGACCGTATTCGTCATCCAGCTTCGAGACGATGTAATCCGCATATTCCTGTGCCTCAGCCTCGGTATCGCGGACGATCATGTGGACACGCAAGCCGTAGTCCAGCGTGCGGTTGTAGTTCTCGGCCACAGCGTGAACGGCCTTCATCCGTTCGGCAAGTTGATCCTTGGTTTCGGGCCACATCAGGTAGACGTCGCAATGTTCACCACACAAATCCAAAGCCGAAGGTGAATATCCACCAAAATACAACAGTGGCCCGCCAGTCTGATAGGGTTTCGCAGGATCCGTTGTCAGACCCGAGAAGTTATACACTTCGCCGGCGTGATTGATCTCATCCTGTGTCCAGGCCTGTTTCAAAATCTCAACCACTTCGCGCGATCGCTGATAACGGAACGCACTATCGGCTTTCTCACCGGGGAAGTCCGATGAGATGATGTTGACCGTCAACCGCCCCTTCAGCATGTGATCCAGCGTAGCGATGGTGCGGGCCAGCATGATGGGCTGCATCTCACCACACCGCACGGCAGCCAACATATTAATCTTTTCAGTGATCGGGGCGCAGCCCGCGACAAAGCTCAGCGTGTCCTGGCCAACCTGATAAGAGGATGGGCACAGGATATTGCGGAACCCTTGCGCTTCGGCCTCTTTTACGATGCCGGAACAATGCGCCCAACTGGACCGCAGATCGCCATCGGGCACTCCAAGGAACTGGTAGTCGTCCGAGCAGAGCGCAGCAAACCACGAGACCTCTGCCGCAGCCAGATCAGGGGAAGTGATGGGGACGATAGTCATCTGAGTCGGTCTCCGCGCAGCGTTTGCTTTTTCTCTTGCGTAGCAATCGCTTTGATGTAGATCAATAGTGTATCAATTTTTTCCGCGACTAAGTGAAGCGACTGACTGTGCCCTCTGCTAATCGAAACCCAAATGCCCTTCCGGTTTACATCCAGATTGCGGAGCTTCTGATCCGCGACATCGCGGCGGGTCGGCTGATAGACGGCGAGCGCCTGCCACCCGAGCGCGAGCTGGCCGCAGAACTAAATGTCTCGGTCGGGACGCTGCGAAAATCGCTCGCCGAGCTAGAAAAAAAGGGGATGCTCGAGCGCATCCAGGGCTCGGGCAATTACATTCGGGAAACAGGAACACAGAACAGCGTCTATGCAATGTTCCGGCTTGAATTGCCTAAAGGTGGCGGCTTGCCGCGCGCGGATATCCTGTCGGTGGATCACTTGGAAAAACCTTCCGATCTGCCCCCGTTCGGACAGTCAACCCGCGGATCACGCGTGCGTCGGATGCGCTACTTGAATGACACAATCATAGCCGTCGAAGAAATCTGGCTGGACGAATCAGCAGGTTTGATCGACCCGACCCTCTTGTCCGACTCTCTTTACCGCTACTATCAACGCCAATTGGGATTTTGGATCATTCGGGCCGAAGACAGGGTCTCGGTCCAATCGCTTCCCGATTGGACGCCCGAAAGCTTCACCAAACCAGCAGGCCAAACAGTGGGGTATATCGAGCGTTTCAGCTGGTCAGAGACCGCTGAACCCGTTGAATTCTCAAAAACATGGTTCGACCCAGATCGGGCCAACTACGTCCAACGTTTGAAGTAAAAGGAAACACGCATGACCCGAACCATCAACTACGGGCTGATTGGATGCGGCATGATGGGGCAAGAGCACTTGCACAATATCGGCCTGTTGGAACGGACGCGCGTGGCGGCGATTTTTGAGCCGGATCCGGTGATGGCAAAGGCTGCCAAAGCCATCGCACCGGATGCCGCGATGGTGAGCTCGGTCAAAGAGCTTCTGGCAGTCGCGGAGTTGGATTGCCTTGTCATCGCAAGCCCCAATCACTTGCATGTAGACCAGATCTGCGAAGTGGCCGAAACGCGACCCCTGCCGTTGTTGGTGGAAAAGCCGTTGTTCACCGACCCACAGGATGCGGCCCGGTTAGAAGAGGTTGAGCGTAGCTATCCCTGCCCCATCTGGGTTGCGATGGAATACCGATACATGCCCCCTATTGCTGCTTTGATCGACAAGGCGGAAGCAACAGGTGGCGTGAAGATGCTGTCTATCCGCGAGCATCGTTTCCCATTTCTGGAAAAGGTCGGCCACTGGAACCGGTTCAATCGCAATACCGGGGGCACATTTGTCGAAAAATGCTGCCATTTCTTCGACCTCATGCGCTTGATCCTGCAATCCGACCCGGTGCGTGTGACCGCAAGCGGCGGACAAGCCGTCAACCATCTGGACGAAAGCTACGAAGGCGAAACACCCGATATTCTGGACCACGGGTACGTCATTGTCGATTTCGCCTCGGGCGCACGGGCCATGTTAGAGCTGTGCATGTTTGCAGAAGGCTCCCGGTATCAGGAAGAAATTTCGGCTGTTGGAGCCAAGGCCAAGGTCGAGGCGCTGGTTCCCGGCCCAGGGCGCTTCTGGCCGGATCATCTGGGGGAACCACCAGTGCCCAAAGTTATTGTAAGCCCCCGCAGCCCCAAGGGGCCCACGACAATAGATGTACCCGTAGACGCCAGAATATTGGCGGCCGGAGACCACAATGGGTCAACCTTTTATCAGCACGAAGGGTTTCTGGCCGTGCTGCGCGGTGAAAAGGCCAAACCGGACGTCAGCCTGAAGGACGGTCTTTGGGCCGTACGGATGGGGCATGCGGCACAAAAAGCGATAGAAAGCGGCGAAACCGTACGAATAGGCAAATGATCACAAAGACGCGCCGGGTTGGGTTTTAAGATCAGTTGGATCCCAACCCGGCTTATCGCATCCATCATATGGCTCGGCTGATGCACCTTTTGCAATGCCACCAGAAAGCAACAATGGGGTTCACTTTTTCCGTGACCCTTTGCGCATCGGCCGCGCATCCGGGCCTTTTCCTGCGCGCACCTTAAAGCGTTTGGGTTTGTCGCCATCCTGCCGGCCCTTGGCGCGTTCTTTCCGAGAACCCATGGGTTTTGACGGATCAGCCGCGTTCTTGCGCCGCTTGGTCTCGATACCGTTGCTTTTGACGGTTGTTTTCTTCTCAGGATTGCCCTGGCTCTTGCCATGGTTCCGCTTCGGCTTGCCAGACTGTGGTTTGTCAACGTTATCCTGGCGCTTTGAGGGCTTTTTCGCGCTCTGTTCGGATTCAGCGGCGTTTGGATCCACAGCGGGCTTAGAGTCGCGACGCGATACGTCCTTTTTGCGATCTGCACGCGGCGTCTTTGGTGCCGCAGGGGGACCTTTTGGTGAGGCGTCGAAATCCGGGACGCCGGGCAATTCGGTCAAACGCGCTCCCTGCTCAAGGTCAAGCTCTGGGCCAAGCTCGTTCTTCATCGCAGGCACGGCATCGGTCAGGATTTCAACGAATGTCTCCTGATATTGAACACGAATGGCCCCAATTGCATCTTTGGAAATCCCCGCATTACGACACAGCATGGGCAGCAGCCATCGCGGCTCGGCGCGTTGTTTGCGGCCCAAAGACAGCGAAAACCAAGTGCTGGGCCCGAAATCCGAAGCGTCCCGTTTTTTGCGGGCACCCGGTTCGGGCACATCACCCAAAATCTCGGGCGCGGAATTGCGCTCGCGGTAGAGCCGCAGAAACGCCGCAGCAATTTTCTCGGCAGAGCGTTCTTGCAAAAGGCGTTGGGCAAAGGCCTGTTCTTCGGCGCTTGGAGATTGACCCCATCCCGGATCGGACATCAGCCTTTCTTCATCGCGCGCAAGCACCGCCTCGGCGGAGGGTGGCGTACCCCATTCGGCCTCCAGTTTGGCGGATTTCAATAGGCGCTGTGCCTTTGACCTTTGACGCCCCGGCACAATCAGTACGGATGTACCCTTTCGTCCGGCACGGCCCGTCCGCCCGGACCGGTGCAACAAAGATTCCGCATTGGATGGCAGATCTGCGTGGATCACAAGCTCAAGCCGGGGAAGGTCAATGCCACGCGCAGCCACATCTGTTGCGATACAAACACGCGCGCGGCCATCACGAAGCGCCTGCAAGGCATGGGTGCGTTCCGTTTGGCTCAGTTCACCCGAAAGCGAAACCACGGAAAACCCTCTGTTGGAAAACTTCGCTGTCAGGCGGGCCACCATAGACCGGGTATTGGCAAAGATGATCGCCGTTTGCGCATCATGAAAACGCAAAAGGTTGATGATTGCCTTTTCGATATCAGACGGGGCCACAGACAGCGCAAGATAGGAAATGTCCGCGTGCTGGGCGTCTTTGTTGCCGACCTCAATGCGGCGAGCGTTATCTTTTTGATAGGTCTGGGCAAGCTTGGCGATACCGCGCGGCACCGTTGCCGAGAATAGCAATGTGCGACGGTTTTCAGGCGTGTGGTCCAGAATGAACTCCAGATCTTCCGAGAACCCCATGTCCAGCATTTCGTCCGCTTCATCCAGGACGACAGCCCTGAGATCGCTCAGATCGATCACACCCCGAGAGACATGGTCCCTAAGTCGACCGGGCGTGGCGACAATGACATGCGCGCCGCGCTCGATCGCTCTGCGTTCAGCACGCGCATCCATGCCACCAACGGCGGATGCGGTAACGATCCCGGCCTCAGAAAACAGCCAGTCAAATTCCCGTTGCACCTGCATGGCCAATTCACGTGTGGGCGCAATGACCAAAGCCAAAGGGGACGCGGGGCGATCAAATCGGCCATCGCCGTCCAACAAATCTGGCGCAATCGCCAAGCCAAAACCCACCGTTTTTCCCGATCCGGTTTGCGCTGACACCAACAGATCAAGCTGGCCCAGTTCAGGCTGTGTCACCGCGACTTGAACGGGTGTTAGTTCGCTGTAACCCTTTTGGGTCAACGCCTGCGAAAGCGTCTTGGGCAGGTCGAAGGGGTTGTGCATAGATCACCTTGCAGAAGAAAGATCACGCCCTTAACGGTGATGACAGACATTGTACAGCCCGCTCGACCCAACAAGTACGATCGGCGGCAAATCGTCCCTTTGCCGTCTCCAAGGATGTTGTCAAAGCGACCGGAATTCGAGAGGTCAACTCAAACGGCCGCTTTGATCTCAATTCACGAAATGCAGCTGGTCGAACTCTCTGCGCCAGTCGGAAACCTCTGCTAGAACAGTTTCACCACTCAGGCCGCGCATGATCAGATCGGCCAAACGCTCAGCGTCGTCGGACCTCATACCCCACCGCACCAACTCTGGGGTGCCGATCCTCAGGCCGTTCATGTCCGCCTCTACGGGTTCGACCGGCAAGCCGATGCCACATGCGAGGAACCCGCTTGCCCGCAGCTTTTTGGATGCTGTTTGACCTCCGCCGAAAGCCTTCGCAAGAACCGCGAATTGGTGGGAATTTGTAAAACCATCCCGGCAAGTGAAGATCGGAACACCCTGCTCGTGCAACGCTTGGGACAACGCTTGTGACATGGCGATCATCTCGCGCGCATAGGCCGAACCAAATTCCTTCCAATCCAACATCGTGACGGCGAGAGCAGCAGTCTTGGCTGCATCGAAATTGGCAGTCATGCCGGGAAAGGCTATCGCGTCCAGCGCTTTCGCAATTTCGGCTTCATTTGAAACGATCAGACCCCCAGCCGGACCACCAAGGCTCTTATAGGTGCTCATAGTCATGAAATGCGCACCTTCTTTCAACGGGTTGGACCACGCGCGTCCGGCAATGATGCCACACTGATGGGCGGCGTCGAACATAACCCATGCTCCTACTTCGTCCGCAATGGCGCGGACCTCGGCCACAGGATGTTCAAACAGATTAAGGCTGCCGCCAATCGTGATCAGCTTGGGCCTCTCAGACTTCGCCAGTTCGCGCAACCCATCCAGATCGACGGTGTAGCCATTAGCGTTCACAGGTGCTTCGATTGTTCGCAGACCAAAAAGTCCGGCGCAACCAGCTACATGATGGGTAACGTGCCCGCCAATTGAGGCGGGAGGAGCGATTATTGTGTCGCCTGGTTTGCAAGTCGCCATAAACCCATAGAGGTTGGCAATGGCGCCTGAAGGCACGCGAACTTCGGCAAACTGGGCATCAAAAACCTCGGCGCACAGTTCTGCGGCGATAACTTCGATCTCTTCGATTGCTTCCAGCCCCATTTCATATTTGTCGCCGGGGTAACCCAAGGAAGGTCGCGACCCAATGCCTGAAGACAAAAGCAGTTCGGCTTTGGGGTTCATCACATTGGTTGCCGGGTTTAGGTTGAAGCACTCTTTCTCGTGGATGCGACGGTTTTCCTCTGCCAAATGCTCAATCCGGGCCAATAGATCACCCGACGGTGTCGCAGCGGCCTTTGTTGCGATGTCCTGAACCAAGGTTTCGCTTACGGCGGGCACCCAATCTCTTTGCGCAAGTGTCATCTGACGATCTCCTGTTTTTCTCAATGTGACGACTGCCGCGTGACATCGCAAAGCAGAATTGATATTTCTTGGCGTAGAAAAACTAAGGCTTCTGAAATGAGCGTTGTTCCTAATCGCCCGAAAGGACCACCTCTGAACGCCATGCGCGCCTTTGAGGCTGCTGCGCGCCACGTAAGCTTTGCCGCGGCAGCCGAAGAGTTGAGCGTCTCGCCGGGCGCGATATCTCAACACATAAAAACACTGGAAGGTTGGGCAGGGTCCCCGCTGTTTCGCCGCAATGCCCAGGGCGTTGAGCTCACCCCTGAAGGGCAGTCACTTGTCGCGGATTTCACCTCGGCCTTTGACCAAGTGGCCGATGCGGCCCGAGCGTTGCGCAACTTAAAGCCCAAGGCCGATTTTCACATCGCAGCCCTGCCCAGTGTTGCCCAACTTTGGCTGCCCAAGCGTCTGCGTCAGATCAGAGCTCAACTGCCAGACATCACTTTTTCTGTAACAGCCATGGAAACTCCGCCCACTCTTGGGCGTGAGCTGTTCGATTTGTCGATCTTCTTCGCCGTGACGGATGGATCGCCAAGGCAGATCGCTGTTTGCAAGGACATTATCGCTCCGGTTTGCGCGCCTACGCTTCTGGATCGCGCCCGAGGCGGAAACGGATTTGAAGACATTCCACTACTGCATGATCAGGCTTGGAAAGACGATTGGTCCACTTGGTCCCAAAATACTGGGTATAAACTGCGCGATGATCAAAGTGGACCTCAGTTTTCGCTCTACAGCCTTGCCGTCGAAGAGGCCAAGGCCGGCGCAGGCATGTTGATCGGACACATGTGTCTGATCGAAGAAGCTTTAGCTTCTGGTGCTTTGACGCCCGTGCATAGTCAATCCTGCCATACAGGTCGCTCTCTTGTGATCGAAATGCCAGAACAATCGAGACGCAGACCTGAAACGGACCAAGTTGTTCAATTGCTGTCAGACTGAACAATCATCCACGCCAAAGATTGAACTGTCTCTGCTTCCGCTAATTGGGTTGGATTTCACCTTTTCTGAGCGATAAACTGCGGTTGGGGCTTGCCGCGATGGGCGGCTTTGGGCGCTGACAGTTTTGGAACTCGATCTACCTGCCGACGCTGATATTGACTTCAGAACCTGTCTGCTAAGTGTGCAGTCAGCCACTTTCGTATGATCGAAGTTTGTTAGAAGACAAGCTTCCAACTCTTCCTACTTCGAGAAAGTAATGGCTGTGCTACTGTCGCGAAGCTTATACCGTTCTGAGCCCGCTCAGCCAATTGCAGCTGGGTCGTCGTGGTATCGACATGCACCACCTCTTTGTCGAACGGCCCCATCGCGGCATGGGCGTCGGGCGGCGGCTGATCGAAGGCGCAATATACAAGGCGCGCGCGCTGTCCTGCTCCTACATGATGGTCGGCACCCACCCCGACAATTCAAAAGCCCAAGCCGCCTACCTGGCTTGCGGATTCGAGCGGCGGGATGCGGTGCATCCCCGGTTTCACTTTCCTCTCGATGCCTAGTGGGTTTCAGAACCGACCAGCAAGCCTTACAACCGCTCAACCATGTCGATCGGTCCAGCCTCAGCCTCAATCGCGCGGTTCAAAGCTTTCCGGAACAGTTTGGCCCCCGCGTCCAGCCCCAGATCAATATGGGGCGTCTTGGCGTATTTCATGCCCAGATGAACCTTTTCCAACACTTCTTTGTCCTCAAGAAACGCCATCCGCGCGCCATCATTCATGAATTTGGACACCTCGGCATTGTCGGGATCGGAATTGCGGTGCTGGAACCAAAAATACCGGGTTCGATCCTCATCAATCGGGGTCATGAAGTTGTAAGATATGTTGATGAATGTCTCAGCAACCGGTTGCTTATCATAGCCTCCGGTCCCGACGGGCGTGTAGATGGATTTGTTCAGCCCGATCGCAGGCATACACATCTCATAGTGCTGCAGTCGGTCACAATCACCGTCAAAGGCCACCAGTTTCGCGTAATAAGGCGACGGCGGCTTGTTCTCGATCCAGCGCGAAACGATTACGCCTCGATCTGTTCTATTCACATCCAACCGCTCTTCATCCGTGCCTGCACCTGCAAAGGACGACACATGAACCCAGGCTACATGGCTGGGGTCCAACAGGTTGTCGCAGACCCACAGGTAGTGACAGTCAATATCCATCACCCCGCCATCGGTTTTGCCCCAGCTTGGGTCATCGAAGTTATCAATCGGGAAAATCTTGTCAGGATCGGCCAGATCCGGGTCGCCCATCCAGATCCACAGAAAGCGATAGCGATCCACCACCGGGTAGGATTTTACAACCGCTCGACGCGGGGTCATACCGCGCTGGGTCGGGCTATCGGTGCATTTACCCGAGCAGTCGAATTTCAGACCATGATAGCCGCATTCCACAACATCGCCAATCAGGTTGCCATTAGACAGCGGCAGCTTGCGATGCGGGCAGGCATCCTCAAGCGCGACGGGGGTGCCGTCCTGCTGGCGGTAGAACACAATGTTTTCGCCTAGAAAGGTCTCGGCCTTCAGTTCGCGCCCGATATCCTTGCTCCAAGCGGCGACATACCAGCAGTTTTTCAGAAACATGGACGAGCTCTCCTGTTGGTCAGATGGCTTGCGCCAGTATGGGCGGATGCCCCTCACTCCGCCGACTCCACCCGCACAACTCTAATGCTGGGATCGACCCGGCTATAGGCTGCGAGCAAACGTTGGTTCCACTTTTGAGAAATGTAATCAGCCATGAACCGCGAAGGAGCAACGAGGGTCACAGTCCCCCCTGCCCGCTCAGCTTCGGATAAATGTTGAAACCAGCTTGCCCACAGTTCTGGATCTCGTTCATGAAGATTCGACTGGACCTGTGACCAGACATCGCTCTCGCCATCTTCGGTGGGCGCGGGTTTCATCGTGAACGGCACAATATTTGTTTCCGGCTCCGGTTTATGCATCATACGCGCATGGAAGTCCGAACCTATGATCGGCCACACCTCTTGCGTGTCGATCATGATCTGTTTGAGGTCAATCTCGTATACGGCGACTCTGCCACGCGCCGCAGGCCTTTTGACGGATACCCACCCTAATGCGCGAAATTTGGACATTTCGCGCTTTACTGTCCTTTCGTTCACTGCCCAAAGGCGCGAAATTTCTTCGCGTCCAATCGACAATTCATTGCTGCGCCAGTTATATCTGATCGTAATCAAGGCGATTATACGCAGAACACTACGCTGTCGGTGTTTATCTCCTGACAAGGCGTGAACGGTCAGCGCAGAGAGTATATCGTATTTTAAGGCCGCCGCATTACGCCCGACCGGTTTAGCCAGTTGCATACCCGTTCTCACCGCTTCTTCTGCCTCAGACGGGTTTATCCCGCCATGTTCGCGCTGTTATCCAACGCTTTTCGCCATCTTGGCCTAATTAGCGTCCAAACCTTCGATTCTGTCAAGAAGAGTCTGAAATCGAGGCAACCTTTAGGTCGGTCATCCTTCAAAAAAGAAAAGAATTTGGTGAATTATTGGTGAGGGGGGACATGCTGCATGTCCCCTTAAAGAGTTCTAATGTCCCCCTATATATAGGATTTGACAGTTCCCTGTCCCCCTAAATAACGAGGTTCTTGGTACATGACTCGCTGAGCGGCGCGGCCGAAGCTCCCGAATCGCTTTTGCGCTTAGACGCCTTGTTTTCTTACCCGTGGGTAAGGTTGCAGTTTCATGATATTTTCTTTTGCGTAAAGTGCAAATCGGTCGTAAATAGGAAACGAACAGAAATTTACGTTCCAAATATAGAGATCAGAGGCATGTACACGCACGAAGACCTGAGCGCATTGCGCAACCAATCCCTCAAGCTGCAGGGCTGGATTCGCCAGCAGACTTTTAGCCCCGAAATGGAGAAGACACTCCGCCGGTTTTCAAGCTGGGAGGTTTCCGAGCTGATCTTCCGAGTCAACCAGTCGACCTTTCGCGGCAAATTGGCGGCGGATCCGTCCCTGCCCAGTGGCGAGGTCGAGCCGGATGGGCGCCAGAGGTGGTTCAGCCTGGAAGAGGTGAACGAGTTGCGACGACGTCTCAAGGTGAACCGGAAGTCCCTGATGCCCCCGCGCCCCGAAGGCAAGCGCGCCATTCGCGCTGCTGTTGCCAACTTCAAGGGCGGAGCTGGAAAATCGACCGTGGCGTTACATCTTGCGCACGCCTCTGCACTGGATGGGTATCGTGTGCTTGTGGTGGACTTTGACCCACAGGCGACGCTGAGCCATTCGATGGGTCTTACGGATGTGGCCGAGGATTATACTGTCTGGGGCATCATGGCCCGGGATCTAATCCGTGAAACGGAACGTATGAACAATCGCCCCGTTGCCGCGCAATCAGGGACTGCCCTACCCCGCCGTGAACTGCCGCCGTCAATTACAGATATGGGTCTTGGTGACCTCAGAATCTCGGACTTCATCAGAAAGACTTCCTGGTCCACGATCGACGCGATCCCGTCCTGTGCCAATGCTGCCTTCGTTGAATTTGCTTCGGCGCAGTATCGGCATCTTAACCCTGAGTGGTCATTCTTTGCGGCTGTGTCGCGATATCTGGATCAAATCCCCGATGATGCCTATGACCTGATCATCTTCGATTGTCCTCCGGCCATTGGTTATCAATCCATGAATGCCGTCTTTGCTGCTGACATGCTTTATATTCCATCGGGCCCGGGATACTGGGAGTACGATTCCACCACGTCTTTCATAGGTCAGCTTGCCGAGGCGCTGGAGGATCTGGCTTACGGCTTCGACAAAACCTTACCCACGGGTAAGATCGGCTTGCCGAAAACATTTTGTGAGTTGCGGTTCCTACTCACACGATATGAGCCGGGTAACGCTCTTCACCATGCGATGTTCGAGGCTTTCAAAAAGGTCTTTGGTGAGCACGTCGCCGAGCACCCGGTGGAAATGACTCGCGCAGTTGAGCAGTCGGGCCGCTTTCTTAGCTCGGTTTATGAAATGGATTATCGCGAGATGACACGGGAAACCTGGCGTCGAGCGCGTTCGACATTTGACAACGTATATGAAGAATTCCGGGGCGTCATGTTGTCGGCCTGGGACAAGCTGGAGGATGAGGCATGAGCCGCAAGCGCAGAATGTTCGATATCGACATACCGGCAATGGACGACATTCCTGTCGGGAAAGTGCCGGACAAAGTTCTTGAGAAGCGCCGAGGTCCGATGGCAGCGGCGATTTCTGAAAATGCCGATGCATTGCGGGATCAGCAATCGACAGAAGAAACCATTCGAGCAGAAAACGATCGCCTGGCACATGAGTTGGTCCGCCTTCGGAACGAAGGTTTGGTCACTGAACATGTACCTCTGGCCAATGTCTTGACCGAAAAGCTGACACGAGATCGCAAGCCTGGACCGGATCCAGAGTTGGACGAGCTCAAGGATTCTATTCGGGACATTGGGCTGTCCAATCCAATCCGACTTGAACGTCGTTCGGATGGGCGGTTCGAACTCATCCAAGGGATGCGTCGCCTATCTGCTTATCGAGCATTGCTCGATGAAACGGGTAAGGACGTGTACGCCCGAATTCCGGCGGGCATTTCAGAGGCTAGTGACCTCGACAACAGCTACCGTCGCATGGTGGATGAAAACTTGATCCGTAAGGATATCTCATTTGCGGAAATGGGCGCACTCGCACGAGCGTATGCAGAAAACCCGTCAAATGATTGCCCGGACGTGGACAAGGCCGTTTCCACGTTGTTCAAGTCGGCAAGCTACACCAAGCGCAGCTATATCAGGTCGTTTGCCAGTTTGTTGAGGATGTTGGACAAAGTGCTGATGCATCCAAATGACATTCCGCGAAATGTCGGCGTGGAACTTAAACGCAAGTTCGATGCAACGCCAAATCTTGTGCGGCAGGTGAGCGAGACGTTGATGAGCGAACCGGATCGTGACGGCGTTCGCGAGGTCGCGATTCTCAGGTCTTTTTTAGGGGCGTCAGAGGCCAGCGAAGACAAGAAGCCTAAGGGTGAAAGCTCCAGTAAGCCTCGGCGTGCGAAAACTACGTTTCAAGTAACCGGCCGGGCAGGGGTTGCGAAATGCTCTGCTTCCAGCGGGCGTATTGAGTTGAAATACAACTTGGACTTCACGCGGGTGGATCGCAACAAACTGGAAGAGGCGATCGCCGCTTTTATTGAAGCTTTGCCTGAAGAAGATGACCTTACCCACGGGTAAGAATTAGGGCAGTAATCTATCAAAGGCGCGGACTGCAGTTCGCGCCTTTTTTGTTGGAGACGTATTAAGCCGGGGCCAGTATCGGCATCCAGGATCGGGCCAAGCTAGTTCGTTTTGAGTATGATAGAGCGGGCATTGAGGGCCTATGCTGAGGCAGAAACTATTTTTCGCAAAGCAGCGCACAAACGTGGAACTAAGCCAAAGTTTGAAGCTGGCGATTAAACCAATCCTCTGGAATGCAGCCCTTCTAAGGATAACGTTACCACCGCTCGCAGCAATTTTTTTGAAACACTCATGTGATGCTCCACTGATTTTCCTATGCTTCTTGCCTTTAGCTCGGGGCGTGGAGTCTGGCGGTTTACGATATTGATTTCAGTTAGAGACCATCCAACTTGTGCAACTCTTTTGGGGGGTCCAGCCACGCAGCAAGGTTTGTCATGTGCTAGACAAAAGGTTTTGGCAAATATTGGCAGCCGCAGAGCGGAGTTTTTTGTTTGAGTTACGTTTTGGTCAAGTTGAACCTTGGTCTAGGGCAGGGTACTCAACACCGTCCTTGCCTCGTTCTCTGCCAGCGCTCAGCTACGACTTGGCTCTTAATGCTCCAAGAGTGAGAAAAGGTGCGCTTACGTGAGGTGTCGTGTAACGTGCAATAAGTTTAAAAAATGATCATTAAAATAAGCTTAAGCAAGAAATTGTGCTATCTAGGGGGATCTGTTGCAAAGTTTCTTACTGACCGAAGAGTTGACACGGTTTCGTTGCAAAGTTTTAGGTCGGCCAAATAGATCTACGATCGCTTCCGGGTCAGATTGCCAACTCGGAGAATTGACGAAACGGGCAGAGTCCCGGTGTGAAATGGCCTTTACGGATCATGTGCGCGACCTCGATGCCAGCCAGAGTCGCTGATGCCGAAGCAAAAGACTTGAAGCCGAACATCAGGCGGGTTCGTCTTTTGATGAAACGATGGTCCTGTTCCACGATGTTGTTCAAGTATTTTCGCCTGACCATTTCAATTGGGACCTGGCAACCAAAACCTTTCAGCATCTTGTTGGTGGCCTTGAGGCCAGCGGTGTTAGCTCCACTTTTGTTGATGACAATCTTTCTCGGAAGGCCGTTGACCTCCAGCATTCGGGCAAAGAACTTGGTGGCCGCGGGTTTGTTTCGACGTTGCGAAAGCATGAAATCAAGCGTCTCGCCGTGCTTGTCGACAGCTCGATGGAGATAGACCCAGTTTCCTTTCACCTTGATGTAAGTTTCGTCCATTCTCCAGGAGCGGTCGCACGGCCCCCTTCGACGACGCGCCGCTTCAGCAATTGCGCCTGCATACCGCGTCACTCAGCGGTTCAGCGTCGTGTGATCTACTGCAGCGCCTCGCTCATGCATGATCTCTTCCAGATCGCGATATGACAAACCGTATCGGACATAGAAAAACACTGCGAAGAGGATCACATCTTTCGGATACTGCCCGCCTTTGAAGGAGATCATAATAACAAACTTTCAACTTCAATATTTCGATATCCAATCACTCGAAGAACTTATGAGCGTCAACAGTCAAAAGTTTGCAACAGATCCAGACGCAGTGCTGCGTGCGATGATTCCGCTGCGCACTACCCCCAGAGAGTGCCCAACAACAAATTCGCCCCCAGCAGCGAAAATGCGCCTAAGAAAAAGCCTTTGAAGGCTTCGGAATTTGCCCTATGCCGCAACCGCTCACCTGCGGAAAACCCAATCAGGGTCGGAACCAGCAAGAAGACCGAGACTGCCAGATCCGCTTGCGAACTGTGCCCGACAGCTATGAACATCGCCAAAACGGACACACTACCAGCCGTGATTAAGAACCCGAGTGCCTGAACAAATGCGTCACGCTCCAGTCGGAGAC
Organism: Ruegeria sp. HKCCD7303; assembly: GCF_013111185.1. Lineage (GTDB taxonomy): Bacteria > Pseudomonadota > Alphaproteobacteria > Rhodobacterales > Rhodobacteraceae > Ruegeria. The sequence continues at coordinate 296,162 of NZ_WVRE01000005.1, forward strand.
CGGTCAGGTACATAGCCAATGGTGGCGCCCATGCGGCAGTCAACCCACCAACCAGCCCGGCAACCAAAGCGCTGATTATTTCGAACAAGCGCACTGTGCTTGACGGGATCGGAGGCACCATGTCACGCCAGCTGAAAAAGCAAAACGCCAGTACAAACGCACCTAGCACAGCGCGCAAAAACCGATCTGGAGTGGATTGACTGAACCAGACGGTTCCAGCGACGCATAGGATCAAAATGGCCGCGTAGCGCCAATGCCGTTTCGCGCATCCAACCATGTCAGGTCCACGCCAGAATTGCCAGACGTTGCTCAGCAACATTGGGATCAGGATCAATGTGACGGCGGATCTTGCGTCGAGCTTAAACGTTAACAGAACCAGCGCGACGGTCGGCATTCCCAGCCCAATGAAACCTTTCACTGCGCCTGCCAGCAGCAGGACGGCGCTGGCAAACGCGATCAGGGAAATGTCATGCATTGCTGCTTCGATTTACTTTATCTGCCTGTCGCGGCTTTCGCGGCAAAGCTTGAGAGCCGCAGGTTTCGGCGTATCTTAGCGCGGTGATACATTTTCGGCAATGCTTGCGGGTTTATGTGCGAACAGGCAATTGCCGTTCATGACGGAAAAGAAACTACGCGGCGCGTGTGCCGGTGGAACATCTTGCAGTTGCTAAGCAAGCAAAAAACCGTTCAGCTTCTATGTGTACTTTAAGAAACAAGCAGCTAAAGAGAAGGACCAGCATGTCGAAGGCACCCCAATCGGACTTGCAACGCGCCCTCGCGGCGCGTTTCAGCGATGCACCTTCACAAGTTGAAAGCACCGCACAATCGGACCTTTTGTATTCCATGGCGGCCCGTGGTTCTTGTCGTGCATTCACGGACAAGCCAATCCCATCCGATTGGGTCCGCACCATCTCCGCGATCGCCCTATCCGCGCCCACAAAGAGCGATCTGCAGCAGTGTGATATCATCTTGCTGGAATCCGAAGATATCCAAAGACGTCTTGCAACACTTGTGTCGGGTCAGTCTTGGGTCGCGGATGCGCCGATGATTGCCGTCATTTGCGGCAACAACCGTCGCCAAAGGTTGTTGCACGAATGGCATGGTGTCCCCTTCGCAAACGACCATCTTGACGCGTTTTTCAATGCAACGGGGGATGCAGCGATTACGCTGGGCGCTTTCGTGACAGCGGCGGAAGTGCTTGGACTCGGCTGCTGCCCGATCAGCGCTGTGCGAAACAAGGCTGCGGCGGTCTCTGACCTGCTTGATCTGCCGGACCATGTTTTTCCATTTGCGGGCCTCGCATTTGGTTTTCCCGCGCAAACGCCGAAGATCTCTAAGCGGCTGCCACTACAGGTCACATGTCACGTCGACCATTATAGGGAGGTCAATTTGAAGGAGACAATTGTGCAATACGATGAAGAGCGCGCGACGTCGCAGCCCTATGAAAAACAGAGATTTCCAAAGAAATTTGCGGACAGCGAAAGGTATTCCTGGTCTGAAGACAAAGTTCGGCAGTATAGCGAGCCCGAACGTGCTGACTTTGGTAACTACGTTCGGTCATGCGGCTTCGAGCTTAATTGATTTGTACGCTAGGATGCTAAGCACTTCAGGACGCGGAGGGTTGATGTCAGAAGTCGTAACACACGAGCCAGAGAACGTCCTTTGCCAACAATTCAGAATGGGCGAACAAATTTCTTCACAGTGGGCTTTGGAGGAATACATTTCGCGGACTGCGGTGCAGCACGGTTGGCAATTGATTCCCAGGAGTCGCAACAAGGTTTGCGTTGACGCTTACGGGTACCGAGCTATCACAACACTTGCAAGGTCAGAACACGAAACTGAAGTACTGTCGGCCGAAACCATTTTTTCTCCGTTGCCCAATAAAGGATCTTGGTGGGTTGACGTAGGACTGATCCTGCTCTGCTGCGTTCTGGTCTTCATTCTGCCGGAGTGGTGCTTGGGTGCCATAATGGTCGCCGCAATCATTTATGTTGCAGCTCCTATTTTCCTTCGCAACAGGTATGCGAAGGCAGAAATCAGAAAATTTGTCACGTCGTTAATGGACTGAAGCAAATACCTTCTCGGATTCACTACCGTGATATTCTTTCATCAGGTCAAAGTGAGACGGCTCTTGAAACAAGATACTTTCCTTATTTCGCGATTGTCACTTTTGCGATATCTCAATGGCATGCATGAGCGCCTCGAATAACTCGTCGAGAACCCGTTTTTTGACTTGGTTGTCTCTGTAAACTAGGCCGAGCGTTCTTATTGGCGCATCCGGGCCGAGGCCAATGCGCATTACTGGGACGGCATCAAACGGCTTGACCGCAAGATCAGGGACGATGGATACACCAAGGCGGGCGTGTACCATCGATACAATCGCTTCTGGGCTATCCAATTCCATTGTCTCAGCCACCTGAATACGTTTCGAGAGAAGCCAATTGTCTATTAGAGTCCCTGCAACAGCGTTCCTATCGAATCGAATAAATGGCTTGGATTTCAAAAGAACCACCGGGTCCACTTCTGTTTCGTCGATGGATGCGATCAGTTGCATTGGCTCTTGCGCCAGTTCTCGAAAGGTGAGACCGGCAGGCATCAAGTTTGGTTTGACAACAATTGCAGCGTCCAGGCCTCCACGTTCAATCTCTGTTAGCAAGGCGCCTGTCAGCCCAGGGCGAATGTGAAGCCCAATTTCGGGCCACTTGGATTTCAAGGCTGCCATCGCCTTTGGCGTTAGCCCTGTCAGTGTCGTACGCAGAGTTCCAAGAGTGATAATGCCTTTGAGGCCGCCGTCTTCTAAGGCGGACGGTACCAGATTGTCATAAGCATCGACTAGCGTTCGGGCCTTTGCAACGATCAGATGCGCCGCTGGGGTAAGCTTTGGCGTGCGCGTGCTCCGATCAAACAGTTCAATGTCCAGCTGGGCCTCAAGTGCCTGCATTTGCTGACTGATCGCGGCATGGGTCACGTGAATGACATTCGCGGCTTCACCAAATGTTTTGGTGTCTGCAATAGCAACTAGGGTTCGGAGTTGCCGGATCGTCATGTCCAATCCTTTCACCCATTGGGTCGATTTTTCAGCCAATGTCGGGCCGCTTGGGGCCTTGGGGCCGCACGAGCTAATGACTGTCTCTATAACGACCAAATGGTATTTTGAAAGCTTTACTAAATTTAATATAAATATTTTTTCGCTTATTTACAGATTGTCTTACTGTTAATCAGAGTCACTATCGTGGCTTTTCGGCTGTGTCCGGTGCGCTTCTCATCGCTTGTTTAGAGGGAAATTCCGTGAGTGACTATGGTGACATGTTGCAACAGGCCAACTTGATCGGCGGCGCTTGGAGCGGATCGGAAAGCGGTGAGACCATTTCGGTGACGAACCCGGCAACTGGTACAGTCATCGGACATGTGCCTAGTTGCGGTATAAGCGAGACCAATCGCGCGATTGCGGCAGCGACGGAAGCGTTCGACGGCTGGTCAACCAGCAATCTGTCTTTCCGTGTTGGTCTGCTGCATAAGTTGCACGACGCATTGATGGACAACCAGGAAATCCTGGCGCAGCTGCTGACAGCAGAGCAAGGCAAGCCGCTTGCCGAGGCGCGTGGCGAAATTGCCATCGGCGCGGCCTATGTGCGCTGGTTTGCTGAAGAGGTGCGGCGCGCCAAAGGCGAGATTGTGCCGTCTCCGACCGCCGATCGCAAACTCATGGTGACACGCCATCCTGTGGGAGTTGTGGGGGCAATCACACCGTGGAATTTTCCGTCCTCCATGTTGGCGCGAAAGCCCTCACCCGCGCTTGCCGCAGGATGCACGATAGTTGCAAAACCAGCGACGGCTACGCCCTATTCTGGTCTTGCCTGGGTCAAGCTGTGCCAGGATGTCGGTTTTCCTGACGGTGTCGTCAGCATCCTGACCGGCTCCGCCCGAGAAATCGCCGGAGCCATGATGGCCAGCCCTGATGTGCGCAAGGTCACCTTTACCGGGTCAACAGACGTTGGCAAAGTGTTGATCCGCCAATCTGCAGACACGTTCAAGAAAGTGTCGATGGAGCTAGGGGGCAATGCACCGTTCATCGTGTTTAACGATGCAGATATTGATGCGGCTATCGAAGGGGCAATGATCGCGAAGTATCGCAACATGGGCCAGACCTGCGTGTGCACGAACCGCTTCTACGTACAGGCTTGTATTCACGACGCCTTTGTCGCGCGGCTAAAGCAGGCGTCCGAGGAATTGGTTGTCGGGGATGGCGCGCATGATGGTGTCGCACAAGGGCCGATGATCGACATGGCAGGCGTCGAGAAAGTGGAAGATATGATCGCGGATGCGACTTCCAAGGGTGGCAAAATCGTCTCTGGTGGCAAAAGGCACGAGATAGGCGGCACCTTTTTTGAACCAACAGTGATCACCGCTGCAAACGCCGACATGAAATGCGCAACCGAAGAGATCTTTGGCCCGCTTTCCGTTGTCTTCAAGTTCGAGACCGAACAAGAAGCTTTTGAAGCCGCTAACGCCACCGAGTTCGGCCTTGCAGCTTACGCCTACACCAAATCGCTCGGGCGCACTTTTCGGCTAAATGATGGGCTTCAGTATGGGTTGATCGGGATCAACTCCGGCCTGATCACGACCGTCGAAGCTCCGTTCGGAGGACTCAAGGAAAGCGGTATGGGCAAGGAAGGCGGTAGTCAGGGTTCGGAGGATTACCTGTCTGTCAAATACATGTGCGTTGCCGGTTTGGACGCCTGACAAGAAATCACCGCGTCCCGAGGGGACAGAGCTGCACAGAGCTTGGCTCAACAAATAAGGGAATGAACGATGCGCGCCGCTGTTGTCAGAGACTTCAATGAAGATCTTTCCATTGAAACGGTAGAGGACCCAAGCTGCCCCGAGAACGGCGTTGTTCTCGAAGTGGCTGCCTGCGGGGTGTGTCGTTCTGATTTTCATGGATGGGTGGGCAGTCATCCCAAAGTCACCAGTGGTTCAATCCTAGGGCATGAATACTGCGGAACAGTGGTCGAGGCAGGCGCGCAGGCCAAACACAAGATCGGCGACAAACTGATCGCCCCGTTCATTTTGGGCTGTGGTGATTGCCTGGCGTGTCAGACGGGTCACTCGAACACCTGTGAAAGTGCTATTGTCCCCGGTTTTGGCGCGCCGGGCGCCTACGCAGAATTTGTTGCCGTTCCGTTTGACCACAACCTAGTTCACTTGCCTGAAACAATGCCAGACGCGCTGGCCGCTGGTCTTGGCTGTCGGGTCACAACCGCGTGGCACGCATTGACTGATCGCGCTAATGTGCGGGCAGGTGAATGGGTCGCCGTACATGGCACGGGCGGCATTGGCCTGTCGGCTTTGCTTCTGGCCAAAATGCTGGGGGCGCGGGTTGTTGTCGTCGATGTCGTTCAGGAAAAGCTGGATCATGCGCTGACGCTGGGCGCAGATGCAACCGTGAACGCAGCGACCGAGGATGTTCCCGACGCCATCCGCGAGATCACCAAGGGCGGTGCGCAGGTCTCACTTGAGGCGCTTGGCATTGCGCAGACGACGAACGCATCTGTTGAATGTCTCGCCACCCTTGGTCGGCACGTGCATGTGGGCATGCCCGCCGGTGATGGCATAATGGAGGTTAACATGCGTGCCATCTATTCCAAACAATTGGCCTTTTTCGGGACCCGCGGCATGCCTGCATGGAAATACCCGTCTTTGTTGGAGATGATCGAACGGGGCGACGTGGATCTTACCCCCATGTTGGATCGCGAAGTCACCCTATCTGGGGCAAGTGCTGAATTGCGCTCGATGAAGGGCCCGACGCGTCCCGGAACAGCAGTGATTACGGATTTCTCCAAATGACGGCAGAGGTTCTGAAAGTCACCATTCAGCGCGATGCAGACCGCGTCGAAACTTTCGATGTGCCCGCCTATGAGAACCAGACTGTATTGGATGTAGTGTCCTGGGTGCAGCAAAACGCGGACCCGACCTTGAGTTATCGGTTTGCCTGTCGTGTCGGCATGTGCGGCAGCTGTGCGATGATGGTCAACGGTGTCCCGCGCTGGACTTGTCGCACACACATCTCCAAGGTTGTTGATGGCAATGCGGTGATGATCGGACCGTTGCGCAACTTGCCCGTCATCAAGGATCTGGCCGTTGATATGGATCCGTTTTTTGACAAATGGGTTGCCGCCGAAGGTGTGCATCACGGCGCTCTCACACGAGATGACGAGATTGCCCCGGTGCATGAGACAAGCGCCACGAGGGTCGAAGCGAATGCCGGAATTGAATGCATCAATTGTTCTGTGTGTTACGCCGCTTGTGACACAGTGGCGAGCAACCCCGACTACCTCGGTCCGGCTGCTTTACAGCGGGCCTGGACCCTCCTGAACGATGCGAAGGACGAAGGGCGCGTCGCGATTTTGGATGCTGTTTCCGGCAGTGGTGGATGTCACAACTGTCACTCGATGGGGTCATGCACGATGTATTGTCCGAATGAGCTGAACCCGATGTCAGCTATCGCGGGGCTGAAACGAGAAACCGCAAAAAACTTCTTCAAGAGGGGGCGCTGATGCTGAGTTTGCGGCTTTACATGTTTCAACGGCTAAGCGCGCTGCTGACGGCCCCCTTTGTGGTCGGGCATCTGGCGGTGATGATCTATGCCATTCAGGGTGGGTTGAGTGCTGCTGAGATCTTGGAGCGTACCCAAGGGTCTGTGCTCTGGTTTCTGTTCTATGGCATCTTCGTAGTCGCGGTTTCCATCCATGGCGCCATTGGCTTGCGTGCTATCGCGTTGGAATGGGGCGGATTGAAAGGCGCTGCGTTGGAAGGGTTCATGTGGCTTGTTGGACTGGGTTTGTTAGCGCTTGGCGCGCGCGCCGTTTGGGCGGTGACCTTTTCGCAAGGAGTGGGCGTATGAAGGCGGCAAAAGGCATCACATCCCGCGCGCATCCCCTGTGGCTTGCCTATATCCTGCACCGCCTGTCCGGGCTCGCGCTGGCCTTGTTCCTGCCCCTACACTTCTGGGTGCTGGCCATGGCGATGACAGACCCCGTTAGGCTGGACGGCTTCCTTCATCTCACCGAAGCGGCCGCGGTGAAGATCGCAGAGTTTGGTCTCGTTTTCCTTCTGGCTATTCACATGTTTGGCGGTTTGCGTCTGATAGCGATGGAATGGCTGCCGTGGAGCGCACCCCAAAAGACACTAGCGGCAGGTGCAACGGCGGGATCTTTTTGCATTGCGATTCTCTTTTTCATGAAAGCGATTTGACATGAAAGTTTCTGACATTGAACGCCACGACACCGACATTCTTATCCTCGGCACCGGAGGCGCTGGCTTGTTCGCTGCACTTCACGCCCAGCAGACAGCACCAGAGGGGGCGAAAATCACCATCGCGGTGAAAGGCTTGATCGGAAAATGCGGCTGCACTCGAATGGTTCAGGGCGGGTACAACGTGGCCCTTGGGGGCGGCGATACGGTTGAACGGCACTTCATGGACACGATCAATGGCGGCAAATGGCTGCCCAATCAGGACATGGCGTGGCGCTTGTGTGAGCAGGCCGTGATCCGCATTCGCGAGCTGGAAAACGAGGTCGGGTGTTTCTTTGACCGCAACGCGGACGGGTCGCTACACCAAAAGGCATTTGCCGGGCAAACGGCGGACCGGACGGTTCACAAGGGTGATCTGACGGGGATCGAGATCATCAATCGGTTGATGGAAAAGGTCCTCGCCTCCGGTGTTGAGAAACTGCAAGAACACCGCGCGGTGGGTCTAATCCCGACCAAAGACAGCCGTGCGCTGGCGGGCGTTCTGATGATCGACATGCGGACTGGCAAGTTCCGTCTGGTGCGTGCCAAAACGGTGATGATGGGCACGGGCGGCGGGCCGACCATGTACAAATACCACACTCCATCCGGTGACAAGACCATGGATGGTCTGGCCATGGCTTTGCGTGCGGGGCTAACTTTGCGGGACATGGAAATGGTGCAGTTTCACCCAACAGGGCTGCTTGCCGGGGATCATACCCGCATGACCGGCACCGTTCTGGAAGAAGGCCTGCGCGGCGCTGGTGGACAGCTCATCAGCCACACTGGTCAGCGGTTCATGTTCGATTATGACGACAGAGGCGAACGTGCCACCCGTGATGTGGTCAGTAGGGGTATCTATGCCGAGATGCGCAAGAACAACAATCCCGAACAAGAGGGCGTCTTCATCTCAATGGCACATCTTGGGCCGGATAACGTGCGTAAGAAGTTTAAAGGCATGGTCAACCGCTGCGCTGACAGCGGCTTCGATCTGGCCGCCGGTAAGGTCGAAGTTGTGCCAACGGCGCATTACTTCATGGGCGGCGTCGTCGTCGATGTCGACACGCGCACGGAGATGGAGGGTCTTTATGTCGCCGGCGAGGACGCCGGCGGCGCCCATGGGTCCAACCGCTTAGGCGGGAATGGTGTGGCCAATTCCACCGTCTATGGCGGTATCGCAGGCGACACGATGGGGCGCGATGTGGCAGGCATGAGCCTGCGTGACCCAGACGAAGATGTGCTGGCGGCAGAGTTCGAGCGCGCCATCTATCCGCTGAGCCGCAAGCCGGATCTTGTCCTACCGCTGCGAAAGCAGTTGCAGAATATCATGTGGGACGACGTGGGTGTCATGCGCACCGAGGCTGGCATGAAGCGCGGGTTGAAAGGGATAGCAAGCGTCTCTGAGGCCTTGATGGATGTAGGTGTTGAGGACAGTAATCTAGCGTTTAACCTGACTTGGCATGACTGGCTAAATCTACGTTCACTGTGCGATGTATCCGAGGTCATTGCCAAAGCCGGGATTGCTCGTGAAAACTCCCGCGGGGCGCATTTCCGTGAAGACTATCCAGAGCCTGGTGCGATGGAAGACAGCGCATTTACTGTCGCAACACTGCAAAACGGCAGGGTGGCCGTGAACAATGAACCCGTTCAATTCACCATCGTGCGTCCGGGCGAGACTGTCTTGCCCGAAGGTGCGCCTGAAACATTGGTTGCAGCACAATGATACCCATAAACCTGATCCAATCCACCGCCGAAACCCTGATGGACAAGGCCGCTATTGAAATCCCGCAAGACTACCTCGATGGCTTGCAAGAGGCCGCTAGGACAGAAGACGGCGATCTGTCGTCGTTTGTTCTCAAGGCGATGCTGGAAAATTACGAGGCCGCCAAGGAAGACCGACGCGCGATGTGCGGTGATACTGGCGTGCCGCGCTGGTTCGTCAAGATGGGCAACGAAGCGCAGGTTGAAGGCGGTATGGTCGCACTTGAAGCCGCTCTGCGCCGCGCAACGGCGAATGCCACCAACGGTGTTCCGCTACGACCGAACCGAGTGCATCCATTGTGGCGGACGGATCACAACAACAACGTGGGCATCGGCGCGCCGGAGATCGAATATGGCTATGAGCCCGAGGGCGCATGGGTAGATCTGATCACCGTCCACAAGGGCGGGCTTTTTGGTTCGGATTACCGGATGCTGTTCCCGTCTGATGGTATTCAGGGGATCAAGCGTTTCTACCTCGACAGCCTTATGGCTTTCGGCAAACGCGGCCTTGCCTGCCAGCCTGCCATCATCGGCATCGGGTTGGGGGGATCCAAGGATATCTGCATGACACTGGGCAAACGCGCCTCGACGTTGCGGATCGTCGGATCGCGTAACAGCGATCCAGAAATCGCCAAGATGGAGGATGAATTCAAAGAACTTGGCAACTCTATCGGCATGGGTGCCATGGGGTTTGTCGGCAAGAACATGGTAATCGATTGTAATATCGAAGTTGGGTATTGCCACACGGGCGGAATGCCCATGTCGGTGCATGCGTTCTGTCTAAGCTCGCGCCGCGCCGTCGCCCGCATCCACGCGGACGGGCAAGTCGAACATCGCACGGACCCAGACTGGTTCACCGACTATCAGCGTCGTGAAACCATTGACTGGGAACCTATGCGGGAGGCAGCAGAATGAGCGCACCGCGTGAAATCATCCTGTCCACCACCCCCGCCGACGAAGAGATCGCAGATCTGCGCCTGGGCGATGTCGTCTACCTTGATGGCCTGATGTACACAGCTCGAGAAGGCGTCTATATGCGCGCTCTAGAGGAAAAGGCGAATATCCCGATGGAGTTGCCCTCCCAATCCGCCGCCAACTTCCACTGCTCACCCGCCGCTCGAATCAACCCGGATGGGTCTTTTGACATGGGCGCTGTGACGGCGACGGCATCTTTCCGCTTTGCCAAATGGTTGCCTGAATGGATGGCCAAGACCGGGGCAAAGTTAATCGTCGGCAAGGGCGGCATGACATCGAAGGACTACAAGGAATACTTCGTGCCTAATGGCGCAGTCTACCTGTCGACCGTCGGATACGGCACGGGTGCGCTTCTTGGGCGCGGCGTTGAGAATGTCGAGGCTGTGCACTGGAACGAGGAACTCGGCCTCGCGCAGGCGATGTGGGTTCTCAAATGCAACCGCATGGGCCCCTTCATCGTCGCCTCCGACATGTACGGTGACTGTCTTTTTGAACGGGAAAACGCCAAAATCGCTAAGAACGTAGCACGGGTCTACGAGGGCACCAGGCCTGCAACCCTTAAACGCTATGGCGAAAGTGACGACCGCACGGATGAGGTCATTTGAAGGTATGCCTATCGATGCGCATAAAGATGAAGTCGCACGGGAATCGGAGTGCCTCATACCATTGTTTATCCTGGAGACATTGGTGAAGTCAGATCGACCGATGTCCGTGGCTGACACGGGTTAATCCTTGGAAATAGAGACAGCGGTGCTGCAACCGCATTTCGAGGCATTGGAAGAGCAAGAGTTCATCCAGAGTTCTGGATTGCCGAGCTTCTCTATTTTTGGTCGTAGATTGGTGATGCTTTGTGCGGCGTTAGGAACCGGTGATCTCACTTAGGGCGCTGGCCTTCAGGCAACTGGCAAGTGAAGTACAGTCAGAGTATTCCGCGATGTCCAGAGTACCCGCAATTTCTCACATTCGCGCGAACACTTTTCCTTAAGGCACCTCGAATTAAGTAATCAGCGCGCGCAGCATCAGTATAATGCCCGACAGAAACATCATTGCGATGATCAAGCGACGAAATTGATCATCGTCCAGCCGCTTGAACAGCGAGATCCCGATCTGGGCAAAGACAATAGTAACAGGAAGCGCTAAGCCGATGAGTATCAGCGTATCCCACGAATAGGCTCCGTTGACCGCAAACATGATACACGCGAGCGCCAAGACAGCCACGTTAAAAGGCTGAAGCACAGCACGGGTTTCAGCCTTAGGCCAAGGACACATGGCGCACCACATCGTCGGCAATGCGCCCGACAACGATGCGGCACCTCCAAGTAAGCCACCAAAGAATCCGACGATGCATTCGATTATTGGTGCGGGGCGTTCGAGTTTTGGCAACGTGGTGCGGAAAGTGAAAAATCCGCCATAGAGCAGCATGAAACCTGCGATGATCATCTTAAGTGTCTCCACCGGAATGTACGAAAGAGCGGCTACGCCCATCGGTATCCCTGGAAGAGCGGGCAGCAGGAAGCGCGCGAGGCGCCTTGGCTGATTTGCAATGGACCTTCGTACCAACCAAACGCCTTGCAAACCGCTGGCGACGGACATCACAACAACCACTGAAACCGCCTGAACCGGCGGCATGACATTTAGCCAGAAGCCAAGTGCAAAAAGAGCTGTGCCGAATCCCGCCAATCCGTTGATGAGCCCACCAGCTGCCGCCCCCATAAGCAGGTAAACATAGAGCTCGGTTGGCAATTGCAATGTCCTTAAATTCAACGCCCAGCGAGATAATACGTAGTCTTACTTGACTACGAAGAAGCCCAACAATTTTGCGCGCTTTCGCAACCAATTCCAAGCCCAATCGACGGCGATTGCGGTTTTCGTTGCAACCGACAAAAATTCTTGACACCTCGTATTTCTCTCAGAATCTTCATCCTCCCACCGAAGCTGGCCGGTAGCCCCAAACTTTGGGTGATTTTCAAACGCTTCCCCTTGTAGTTCATTTTGTTCGGGCTGATTCCGTACAGCGCACTCAGCCAATTTGCCTCGGTGCCAAATCGCGATCTTAGTGTTGCTGTAGCGGTCAATAACGAACATGATTTTGATCTGAACGCTTCCCATGGCCACGCAAATCCCATTGGCGAAAAAAAGTCCGTATTGTCGTCGTCTTTCGATTCTAAACACGGTTCGGAGAAAGCTCAGTCTCAGTTCCAACTAGAACAACACTCGTGAATGACCGGATTGACGACAAGCGCTGCGTTGCATCAGCACGTGTGCCGCAGCCGCGAACAAATGCTGCGTCAGCAAGGCACGAAAAACGAATGTAGAGAAAGTCCGCGTAGGGGTAACTCGAACAGAGCCCAGAAAACGGCTGCTCTGAGCCCAAAGCAGTCCAAGTGAAGCGACAAAGCACTTGGCGCGAAGGTTGCAATACCACTTTTTCTATCGCCTTAGACTTAACCGCACAAATCCGAAGCCTCTATCGAATTCTGGGGCATCCGTTTAAACTGCGCACTACGTGGAAGAGAAATCAGGTAATTCGGTTTGCTTCAGTGCAGGATGGCTTAGATACGTTTTGAACCAAAAACTCAGCCCCACTATTTTCTTGCTTCGCCATGGTGAAACCGAATGGAATTTGCAGAAACGACGTCAAGGTCGGCAGAACTCGCTCTTGACTAAGCGAGGGGTCGCTCAGGCAATGGCGAGTGCAAAAAGACTGGGGCACCGCCTATCCAGCCGTCACCCTCTGACGGTAATTTCAAGCCCACTTGGTCGAGCGGCACAAACGGCTTCCATCGTCCTTGAAGAGCTTGGCCTACCACCAGAAACCATCGAATATGAGAATCGTTTGGTGGAATGCAGTTTTGGACAATGGGAGGGCTTGACGGAAAACGAGATCATAAGGCGGTTTCCCCTGGAATGGGACGCGCGCAGTTCTGACCGTTGGAACTATCCTGTGCCGGGCGGAGAATCCTATGCTGACGTACATAACCGGGTTTTTGCTTGGTATTCCGGCAAGTCGTTTGAGGGGGCTGTCATAGTTGTTGGCCACGGCTTAACCCTGCGCGTGTTTCGAGGGATCTACTTGAACTTGTCCCCAGAAGAAGTTTTTGAATTGAATGAACCTCAAGATGGTTTCATCGAGTTGCGATGCGGACAATCAACCTTCGTGCAGCACTGAGGTGTCGAAGTTTGGCACTTAATCCCATGATATAGGATTTCCGCTGGCTACAAGCCTAGAAAACAACTTCTGAATGAAAGGGTTAAGCCGTTTTTTCAGAGCAAAGTATCTATCGACCTAAGTCTGGAAAAACTGCAACGCATCGGTTCAAGGTAGCAATTCACGAATTGATTTGTTCTTTTTAGGGTCGTTTTTTAGGTCTAAGAGCAAGTCTTCCAGCTCTGGCTGTTTGAGTGCTTTCGCAGCTCCTTTCGGTGAAAACCAGTGCCTTTTTCTTTCGTGCCTTTCCTTCCAACGGCGCTTCACCTTATCGACGTAAAGCGGGTAGACGGTGGCCTTCACTAGGACACTGGTACCGTCGTTAAAAATCTTAGCGTACTCAAACTCACCGATCGGCTTGCGGGAAATTGTACCTTCCACCCCAGCCTCCTCCAACGCTTCAATTTCTGCCGCACGCCAGTCTTGCTCGCCGACCATCGGCCAGCCCTTGGGCATGATCCAGCGCCCTGTGTCACGCGACGTGATAAGGAGCACCTTGAGGCGGTCGCCGAACAACTGCAGAGGCAATGCTGCAACTTGTTTAGTACGCTGAGCCACTATGCTTCTCGCCCTCCACAGCAGGTTGAAGTGATGATGTGACCGATCCTTTCCGATTGTGACTGGTAGAAACACAAAAAAACGTCACCAATTAGCGACGCAGAATTCACTGGTTATCGATATGCCACCCCATGCCCAAATCCGACAGATGCCTTTGAACCCGCCCAGGGTAGTCAGATACAATTGCATCCACGCGCAGGTCGATCATCCTGCTTATTTCTTCGTGCTCATTGACAGTCCAAACGGCGACACATAAGCCCAGCTCTTTTGCAAGGGCCACATTTTCTGCTGTCACATCCGCATAATATGGGCACCAAAGCGAACCACCGGCTTGCTTGACCAAAAATGGGATTTCGTCGCAGCGACCGCGAAAGTCTGGGCAAACCGCTTTCGAGGAATCTTCGCCCACTTCGTCCTCGTTTTCCGGAAGCTGCGTAAGGTAAGAAGACGGCATGTCCGGAGCCTGCCGCTGGCATTCTTCCAAAAGGTTCCAGTCAAAACTGTGTAAAACCGCGCGCGTAGATAGACCTTTGGCGCGAACCTCCTGAAGAACTCGCCCAACAAAGTTCTCTCGAAAAATCGCATCGTGAGCCAGGTCAGGATCCGATTTCAGTTCGAGCATCAGATAGGCATCGCCGTATTTTGCTTCGGCTACCAAATCGAGCAAGTCTATCAGCCTTGGAACACGAACGCCGTCCAGTTGCGCCTGATCCGGGAAACGTTGGCCATAGTCAGAATGCCCGTCTAACCGTCCAATATCGAATTGTTGGATTTGCTCGAAAGTCAGAGATGAGACTTTCGGCTCTTCACCGGTCAGAAACAGGCCATTGGTGTCGCGAAAGCCAGATGCGTGCAGACGATGATTGTGGGTTATGACCGGAACGTCATCAGCTGTTAGAACGACATCAAATTCAAGAAGCGGTACGCCGATGGACAGCGAGAAATCAAAACCAATCATGCTGTTTTCAGGCAAAACGCCTCTTGCTCCTCGATGTCCCACAACACGGATCAGGTTGTTTCCACCACGAAATGCTTCGACCTGCGGAAACCCCATTAGCTTTCCAGCCTTTCCCCGGTTGATTGGTCAAACAGATGCATGTGCTCGGAGGCGACCGAAAACCGCATATTCGGATGTCGGTCCTCGATCGGATGAACTCCCGGAAGGCTTATGGTGATCGCTCCGCCGCCTCTCGCGAGTTGACCGTGTAACAGAGTGTTGGCCCCTAACGGTTCCGCCATCTGGATCGCCGCTTCTAGCGGACCACTATCATCCAACAACAGGTGCTCTGGGCGGATCCCCAGCTTCAACGCGTTATCGGGACCCGCAGATGGGCCAACTTCTATTTCACCGATCTTGACTGTCCCGTTCTCACGCCGGGCATCAAACACATTCATCGCCGGGCTGCCAATGAACTGTGCCGCGAACAATGTTCTCGGTGTTTCGTACACCTCCAGCGGAGTTCCAATCTGTTCGGCGATACCGCCGTTCATGACGATCATCCTGTCTGCCATCGTCATCGCCTCGACCTGATCGTGGGTTACGTAAAGCGAGGTGATGCCCAGCTTCTCCTGAAGCTCACGAATTTCCAGACGCATCTGAACACGCAGTTTAGCGTCTAGGTTCGACAGCGGTTCATCAAACAGGAATACTGCTGGTTCGCGGACAATAGCCCGACCCATTGCCACCCTCTGACGCTGGCCGCCGGAAAGTTGTCTTGGTTTGCGATCCAGTAAGGGTTCCAGTTGCAACAGCTTGGCAGCCTCAGTCACCTTCTCGTCGATCTGGCTCTTGGGCAGACCGGCGATCTTTAGGCCGTACCCCATATTCTGGCGCACAGACATGTGTGGATAGAGTGCATAGTTCTGGAACACCATCGCGATGTCGCGATCCATCGGCTCTTTGTCGTTGGCTCGTTCTTCTCCAATTCGGATTTCGCCATCGGTCACGGTTTCTAGACCCGCAACCATCCGCAACAGCGTGGACTTGCCGCAGCCCGAGGGTCCGACGATCACGATGAACTCACCATCAGCAATATCGATATCGATGCCGTGGATGACGTCCGTTGGGCCAAAGCTCTTTTTGACGTTCTCTAGGGTTACTGTTGCCATTTCTTACTTCTCGCTATCGACAAGGCCGCGGACAAAGAGCTTTTGCATCGATACCACCACTATGACCGGTGGGATCATTGCTAGAATTGATGTAGCCATGATGACCGGCCACTCGGCCACATCATCGCCGGACGGGAACATCTGTTTGATGCCCATCACAATGGTGTTCATTTCAGGGTCGGTGGTGATGAGCAGCGGCCAAAGGTATTGGTTCCAGCCATAGATGAACAGGATCACGAACAGCGCCGCGATATTGGTCCTGCTCATGGGCACAACGATATCAATGAAAAACCGCATCGGGCGGGCACCGTCGACTCGAGCTGCTTCGGCCAGTTCATCTGGAATTGTCAGAAAGAATTGCCGGAACAGGAACGTTGCCGTGGCCGAGGCGATAAGTGGGAAGATCAACCCATAGTAGCTGTTGAGCATGCCGAACCCGGCGACAACTTCAAAAGTTGGAACAATGCGAACCTCGACCGGTAGCATCAGCGTCAGGAAAATTAGCCAAAAGAACGTCGTTCGACCGGGAAATCGAAAATAGACAATCGCAAAGGCTGACAGCAATGAAATGATGATCTTACCCACCGCAATACCAATGGCCATCACGAGGCTGTTGAACAACATCGTGGCGACAGGCACATTCACGCCAGAAAACAATGCAGCCTTGTAGTTTTCCCAGAACTGATCACCCGGAACCAACGGCATCGGCGGTGACACGATTTCCGGCTGGGTAACGGTCGAGGCCACAAATGCCAGCCAGATCGGAAAGAAGATGATCAGAACGCCAAGTATCATTAGCGCATGGGTCAACCAGATCCCCATCCCGCGTTTTTCGACCATACCGTGTTGTTGGGCGGCCATCAGTAGTGCACCCTTTTTTCCACATATTTGAACTGGATGACGGTCAATAGGCCGACCACGATTAGTAGAATGACTGACTGCGCCGAGGATGAACCTAGATCCTGCCCGACGAAGCCGTCTGAGAAGACCTTGTAGACCAGAATGGTCGTCGCCTGTTGTGGGCCTCCGCCTGTGATGGTGTGGATAACGCCAAAGGTTTCAAAGAAAGCGTAAACGACATTCACCACCAGCAGGAAAAACGCCGTCGGAGATAGCAGCGGCAGTACAATTGTGAAGAACCGGCGCCAGAAGCGCGCTCCGTCGATCGCGGCAGCCTCGATCACCGACCGCGGAACCGATTGCAGAGCTGCGAAAAAAAACAGGAAGTTATAACTGATGCGCCCCCAAGCCGATGCTACAACCACCAACCCCATGGCCTCGGTGCCGTTCAGAACGTGGTTCCAGTCATAGCCAAGCTGGCCGAGGTACCAAGACACGACACCAACGCGCGTGTTGAACATGAACAGCCACAGTACACCAGCCACGGCGGGGGCGACGGCGTAGGGCCAAATCAGCAATGTCCGGTAGACGCCCGATCCCTTGATTAGACGATCTGCGATGACCGCCAGAAACAAGGCCGGGATCATTGAACACAGCGTTACGAGCGTTGAAAACACCGCTGTTGTCACAAAAGAGGCGCGGTAGAACTTGTCGCTCAGAAGGAACTCAAAGTTGCCGAGCCCGACGAATTGGGACGACAACCCAAAGGGATCAGGTATGAACAGAGACTGCCAAACGGCCTGGCCTGCGGGGTAAAAGAAGAAAACGGCGGAAATGATGACCTGAGGGGCGATCAGCGCCAATGGCAAAAGCCAGCCGCGGAAGGTGACGCGTTTTTCCATCTTGATAATCCACCGAAGAAAGAAAATGCGGGCCCTTAATAGGCCCGCATCAGTTTACGACTTATTGATTGGCGGATTCGAACCGGCGCAGCAGTGCGTCACCGCGCTCTTTTGCGCTATCCATCGCTTCCTGAGCGGTCTTTTCACCGGACCAGACGGCCTCAAGCTCTTCGTCGATGATGCCGCGAATTTGGTCGAACGAGCCCAGACGCAGACCTTTCGAGTTTGCGGTTGGTTCCTTCGCAGTCATCTGGATTACCGCGATGTCGGTGCCCGGGTTTTCATCATAAAAACCTGCAGCACGAGTAGCTTCACCCGCTTCGGCCGTGATTGGAAGATAACCGGTATTTTGGTGCCAAGCAGCCTGAACGTCCGACGAGGAAAGGAAGCTTAGGAACTCTCCAACGCCCTTGTATTCCTCGGGATCATGGCCTTCCATAACCCAAAGGGATGCACCGCCGATAATGGTATTCTGCGGCTCACTGGTGACTGCTTCCCAATAGGGCAGCGGCCTTACGTCGAACTCAAACTCAGCTTCAGAGCTGATACCGGCGTAACCGGCCGAGCTTTCCGTGAACAACGCGCATTCACCGGCCCGGAAATTTGCACCACCTTCGTTTCTGCGCCCGGTGTAGATGAACTTGCCATCCTTGGCCCAGTCACCCATTGCTGTCAGGTGTGCAACCTGCGCTGGACCGTTCAGCATCAGTTCGGTATCCAGACCGGCAAAACCGTTGTCCTGCGATGCGAACGGAACGTCGTGATAGGCCGACAGGTTCTCGAGGTGAATCCAGCTTTGCCATGCGGTCACCAGCGGGCAGTCCTCGCCGCCAGCCTTAAGCTGCTCAAGTACGTCGCCAACCTTTTCCCAAGTCGATAGATCTGTGTCCGGATCAACACCCGCCGCTTCGAAGGCATCGCGATTGACCCACAGAACCGGTGTGGACGAGTTGAAAGGCAGAGAGAGCATTTCACCGTCCGTTGTAGTGTAGTAACCTTTGACAGCGCCAATGTACGCGTCAGGATCAAACGACGCACCGCTTTCAGCCATCACTTCATAGACGGGTTTGATCGCACCTTCGGCCGACATCATCGTTGCCGTACCCACTTCGAAAACCATCAGAATGTGGGGTTGCTCGCCGGCGCGGAAAGCCGCAATACCTGCGTTCAGAGTTTCCGAGTAATTGCCTTTGTGGCTTTCGACCACGACGAACTCATCCTGGCTGGCGTTGAACTCATCAACTTGCGCTTTAACAAGCTCACCCAATCGACCGGTGAAAGCGTGCCAGAACTGAACTTCAGTTTGCGCCATCGCCGCCACGGGGGACAACGCAGTAGTTACGGCGAGAGCGCCGAGAAATTGCTTATTCATGATTCCTCCCATGCATCAGTGTTGATGCTTCGTTGAATACCGACCGCAACGCGTAATCAGCACACATGACGATTTCACGACGTTAACGTTACAAATTTATAATTCAAGCATTAAATTTTTGAAAAAAACATAACACTACGTTATGAAATTACTAAGCAAACAACGAACCAGGTTCAAAGCATGAGTCAAACTTTTAGAATCCGCCAATTGGAAGCGCTCATGGCAGTTTCCTCAAACGGGTCGGTCACTGCTGCAGCTAAGGATCTTGGGATAAGCCAGCCTGCGGTCAGCCGACTGCTTTCTGATCTGGAAAAATCGCTTGGCTTTCAACTTTTTGATCGCCGCGAAGGTCGCTTAGTTCCTTCGCAGGAGGTGCGTTATCTGCAACCCAGCGTAGAGCGCGTTTTGGAATTGATGAAGCAGATCTCGGACGTTAGTCAGGACATAACCCAACGCAAAGCGGGACACATCCGAATCGCATGTTTGCCCGGGTTCGCCACCAGTCACCTTCCCAACGTCATCGCCACCTTTTTACAAAATCGGCCAGGTGTGACCATGACGATCGAGCCTGACAGACCAGAACGCATTCTCGAGTGGATGATCGGTGAGCAATATGATTTCGGAATCACAGACAGCTTTAACGGGCATCCGGCCGTCGAAAGCAGAGACATCGATGTCCGTACAGTTTGCGTGTTTCCTACCGGACATGAATTGGAAGAACTCTCCGAGGTGTCACCTACGGATCTTGCGAATGCCAAGATTATTCACACAAGGCGCGACAGCGACTTTTTTGGAAAACTTTCAAAAGCGTTTCAAAGCGCCAACGTCAAACTCAACTCCCACATCGAAGTCAGGCAGTTTACGGCAGCTTGTGAATTGGCTGTAAAAGGTGTTGGGATTTCCGTGGTCAGCGAGTTGGATGCCGTCCAATATGCAGACAACGGATTGAGCTACCGACCGTTCAAACCGCTCTTGTCACATACGCTTTCCCTTGTGCGTCCGATTTTGAAGCAACCGTCACTGGTGACGCTAGAGTTCATCGAACAGTTTCAAGAGAGCCTAGCTCCGTTCAAGGCAAGCTAATTAAATCACTGATTTTATGGCGGAAAACGCCAATGTTCGCTGTCAGCAAGCCGTACTTTTTCTATCTTCATAACTTGAAGCCAATGCTTGAGCATTTGGAATAACCCAGGAGATCGACCTTGCCCTAATAGGCAAAAGCGGGGAAACACAGATTAGTTTTACAGTTGAGCTTGGATGATCTAGCTCCTTATCCTAGGACACCTAGTGACAGCTTTGTCCGCACAGCGGTCATTGATGCATTACGCGGCGAAAGACTGCTTTGAGCCCAAACCTGACCTTCGGCATACTTAAGAATCTTAGTTCAATGGTTTGTTCAAACGTGCGCATTCTTTGGTCAGGGAGTTACGCTTGATGATCAGAGGCGCTAAGATTGCAGTTGTGGAAACAGGCAGGTTAACGTTATGCGAAGTGCAATACTCTTACCCTTAGTGGCATTTTTCCTAGGCACCATTTTATTAATTCAATCCGCAACGGCAGCTTCTCTTGGGCAATACGAGGTTTTTGGCGTTGAAGACGGAGACATGCTGAAATTGCGTGCAGGACCGGGAATAGGGTTCAACGTGATAGTGGGCCTTCCAAATGGAACCGCTTTAAGAGTTCACAGTTGCGAGCAGAACGGCGGCACCCGTTGGTGCCGCGTGTCCGTGCAACGTGCGCGTGGTCTAAAAGGATTTGTCTCTTGGGCATATTTACGAAAGCTATAAGTAAAGCTTTGTTCCAGTGCCATCTTAGATGCCCAGGTTTTGTCAGAAGAACCAAAAATTGAGTTGGTTAAGGTATTGTCCTAACTTCGGCGAATTTTGCACACATAGTAGCCATTCAACCAAAGCGCAGCGAGTAACTGCATGGAGCTCATATTGACCAATGCTGTCCGCTCGACAAACTGGCGGAATGCCGAAATTGCCGACATCCCAAGGATTTGCTCAGATGTCAGGTGTCGGTTTCAAAATTATTTTAAGGTTTGCGATGAATCAAAGCCAACTGTTGATCGCTCATTCTTTGCTTATTCCAAAGCACTCGTGAGGTTCAGAACATGCATGCTCGCTTTCAACAACTTGCAGCAATCACTGGTATTTTCATTACCGGTGTGGCGCCAGCGATTGCGGAAGACGTCACCAAAGTGGATGTATTCAACTTCGTCCGAGCCGAAAGCGACAATCAGATGCTCGGCTATGCCGACAAAGGCGCGTTCGGGACGTTTACTCACAACCGTGATCCGTATCCGGTCGAACTGAGCGAACAGGTCACAATCCGAGGGAACCGCGATACTCTCTACTCCTTCGCTGTGTTCGACCTGACCGCGCCGGTGATAATCACTAATCCAGAAAGCCCTGATCGGTTTCAATCGATCCTTGTTGTCAATCAGGACCACTCCATCGCCGATCCGGTCACAGAACCCGGTGACTACCTGATCACCATGGAGAAGGCTGGGACCCGCTATGTTTGGGTTTGTGTGCGCACCTTCGCGAACATGAGCGATCCGGAAGACATGAAGAAAGCCCATGCGCTACAAGACCAAATTACTTTACGGCAGGATGATCCCGGAACGCTCGAATTGCCGAACTGGGATCAGCAAAGTCGGGAGACCGTGCGCGGCCTGATCAACGAGTTGGGCAACATATCAATCACTGACTTCCGGGGTTACTTTGGTCGCGTCGAGCAGCTCGACCCGATCAAACACTTGCTTGGGGCGGCTTATGGTTGGGGAGGCAATCCGGAACGGGGCGCGATGTACTGGAGTGTGACACCGGAAAAGAACGACGGTGAGACAGTCTATGTTCTCAACGTTAAAGATGTTCCCCAATCAACGAGCAGGGCTTCTGGTCGGTGTCGGTCTACAACAAAGACGGCTTCTTCGAGAAGAATGAATACGACGCCTACACGTTCAGCAATGTGACAGCCGATCCCAATGAAGACGGTAGCTACACAATCCATTTCGGTGGTGACCCAGAGGCGATCAATTACTTGCCGCTATATGACGGCTGGAACTACACGGCACGTGTTTACTCGCCAAAACGCGCCGTGATCGATGGCGACTGGGTATTCCCGGCCCCTGAGTTGGTTCAGTAGCGAAGGGCAGCAATGCACTGAGTGAAGGTAGAACGCCTCTAGTCGTCTTGTCTTTTTCTTCACATCTATAAGTGCTAGCTAGCTCTCGCGCAGACGCATCTGCTGTAGTGATTTCGAGACAAGCCAAGGCTAAACCAGCCAGCAATGCCGCTATTCAACTGGTGTGCTTCGACATCCGCGCGTCTCAAACATAAGAGTCTTTTCAGATGTAGTTCAGCTGCTTTGTGATCCAGAACAGAATCTCAGCCAAGGCTGAAATGGCGCCCGCTTGTTCGGTGATGATAAGCGCTGTGCCCGAAGCTCCGAGCCGGGCATTCTGCGTCGGAACACTTTCCGGTACACGCATGGTCACGACGTAATCCGATATGCCACTCAAGTCTCGCAGATTGGGTAGTCCGCCTCTTGCGTCGACAGAGCCCTCGCGCGTTCCTGGTGGAATGGAAAGAATAACTGCATCAAACTCGTGCCCAGGCAGCGTTCCTAAAGCTACGCGAACAGTATCGCCTGCAACAACATTGCCAATGCTGCTTGTGGTAGTCGAGCAACTAATATCCGATCGTCAGGGATGACAAAGTTAATCGCGCCCTGAAGTGTGGTGACGCGATTACCCACGCGCAGCGACAAACCCGTTACAATACCATCGGCTGGCGCACGGACGACGGTTTGTTTAAGCGCCCATTCCGCCTGCGCAAGGGCTTCTCGAACTTCGACAATGCCAACATCCACTCCATCAATCTGAGCTGCAATCCGTCGCTCTAGACTGGCTTTCCGGGCTTCGGCCGCGCGGAGATTCGCTTCTAATTGCTCGATCGTAGAGACCGCTTCTTGCAATTGAAATTCAGCCGAAGCGCCGCGTGTTGTGAGTTCAATTATGTCATCGCGTCGTTGTATTCCGAAAGCCAGTTGAGCGTTGAGCGAGGCGATCTCGGCCGTCGAAGCTTGCAGATCGGTAATGAGCTGATCAGCAGACGCTTCAGCAGAGGCCAAAGACGCCTTTAGGCGCGCAACCTCTGCGGCCTGCGTGGTGTCATCGATACGGAAAAGCACATCACCTTCTGATACGCTTTGGTTGGCTTCGACCGCGACTTCGACAACCGGACCCGCCACATTCGGAGCAATGTTGATGACCGGGCTCTGAACCGAGACAGGACCCGAGGGGGTTGTATGGTTCAATGCTCCAATCACTACAAGGGCGATAATAAGTGCGCCGCCATAAATGATGGTTTTGAAAAATCCGTTCCACGGCAGGAGCTTGAGCTTGGAAAACACAAGCCAGGCCAGGCCGAAGTACAGTCCAAGTACGATTAGCATTTACGAGTTCCTCACACTAGCAGGTATTACACCGATCATTTTGGGAAGAGAAACGTTGCACCAATTGTGGCGCCCCAGTCCTCAGGACCGTTGTCAGGCGCAGTAACCCATTTTCTCACGCCAGCCGAAAAACTGATCCGTCGCACGCCGAATGCGACCACCTTTTTGACTTGTAGATTGATCGGGACCGACCATTCGTCTTCTTCCCAATCGTACGTACTTTCAGTGTTAATTACGAAAGTCCACGCATTTGGGGTTGTATAGTTTAGAAAGGGTTGGAGGAACGTATCGCTTTGCTCCGTCTCCGCATTTGCGATGTCCCATGTGTGACTGGCGAGTAACCCAATTGTCCACGGACCAGGTTGTTTGAGCGCGAGGCCTGTAATGCCAGCCCCCCATTCGTTTCGCCCGATGCCGTTAGAGGAAGAAGTCGGTATTTGTAAAATTGGGCCCAGCCCCCAGATGATCCCGGCAGGGGTCGGTTCCTTTGGAGAAAAAAAGAAACTCGCTTGGATATCGCTAACCCCTCTGTCAGAGCCTCCAGGAGCGACATCGTCTAGACCAACGTACGGAATAATTGTGCGCGTGATAAGGTTCCATTCATTGTTCAGACTGAATGGAATGACGGGCTTTATGGTGAATGTGTCTCGCGTACCTTGACCATCTGATCCCAAGTTTTCATCATACTTGTATTCGAATGGTACGGAAATCAAAGCGGCAACAGGGTTAGCTAGTTGCTTCGCCAGTTCCTCGTCCGTTTCTGATACAGATGCCGTTGCGGAAAAGATCAACAAAATCGATCCCGTACGGATACCATGAAATCTCATTTTGCCCTTTATTATTTGATGTTTCGGGAGCCTGATGAAATGGCTGCAGTACGGTACCCTTTCGTCTGCCAGCACTGCGTCTGCTTGTGCGGCGTCGGCTCAGACATCGTTAAACCCCAGCGAAGAACCGAGAAACACCTCCTCTGACGTGAGTACCCGTGACGCCAACCCTTGTCGATGCGAATAGGCAAACATCGTCTCGAACGTTTTGCGGTTCGCCTCAAACCCATAAGGATAATAGTTGCGTCCCATCAGTGCCCGCGTGTCTTCGACCTCGGCTGCGTACCAGGGAAGCATATCCGTGACCCATGTGAGACGATCTTGCTTACGATATGCAACTTGCTTCGCTTCGACATAGGCGTCGAATACTGCCTTTGGGAGCCACGGATGCTCAATTGCCACATCCCGCCTGATCGCAAGCACATGCATGATCGGGAAAATGCCTGTGCGTTGGAAGTAGTCCTGTTCCACGGCACGTGTGTCGTCAAAGAGTCGAACGACCCGCGGGTCGCCTTCAATAAATGCCGCAGGTGCTGCCGCATGGATCAAAGCATCCACCTCCCCGGTAAGCAGTAACTCGGATTCATCTAACCCAGCGGTGCCTGACTCGATTGAAACACCTTCAGGATTGACTTGCTCCTGCGCCGAAATTGCACCGGCTTCAGCGGCAGAACTGTCCTTGTTGGCGATCACCCAAGTCATGTCTGATGGTGCTATGCCGTATTCGTCTTCTAGGATTCCACGGATCCAGGTAAGTGATGTCGAAGAGTATCCGGGCGTTCCAACGCGCCGACCTTTGAGATCTTCCGGCTTTTCAATACCTGCACTTGCACGGACGAAAATACTCTTGTGTCTGAACTGGCGCAGTAGAGGAATAGGCAAAAGCGCGTAGCCCCTGAAGTCATCATTCGCATGTGCCAGCATAAAGGGGTGCAGTCCCAACTCGGTAACTGCGCGATCACCTTGTCCGGAAAACGCTCGCGTGTTCATGTCACCAATCGCATCCTGAACAAACGTCGCTTTCACGCCTTCGATTTGCACTCGTCCGTCGAAGAGTGCCGCCGTGCGATCCAGCAGATAGCTGGACACTGTGATTGGCAGATCGGCAGCTTGTGCCTTCGCAATCCAAGGTGTCGCGAGCGCAGTCGCGCCGTATTGCAAAAACTTGCGTCGATACATTTCAGGTAACTTCGTCTGGAGCCCCGACGCACCAATGCGCCGGGGCGGGTACCTTTTATTCACCCAAGTTGGGATCACCTGCCGGGTCGAAGGGCAGTTCGTCCAAGTGCTCAATGTACTCGAGCGGATCGAATGGCAAATCTCCGAGAACCAATTGCGGGTCCTGCTCGCGCTTCAACTGCTCGGACGCATTTGAGATACCGGTCCACGGAATACCGTGCGTTTCCGGACGATCAGGATAACGTTCTTTCCACAGATCGTGGCGTAGACGCATCCGGTTGAACGGTCGCTTGAGGTGGATCAGATTGGTCAGCATCGGCTGTACTTCGCGCGGATCGGACGGCAGGAAGTAGAAGGCCGCTGGAATGCCGCTGGCGTCCCCAACCGGGTCGGGCGAAATGAAGTGCCGCTTGTAGTCGCCTTTCACAATCGCACCCAGCATTGGCCCGGCATAGGTGAAGGTGTAGTCGCGCCGACTGTGGCCATCCCCATTCAGCAACAGGGATGTCTGATCCAACCCATCGATCACGCGATCCGTTGGGATGTTGTCCATCGCGCCGCCAAGGCTTGCGAAGGTTGTGAAGAGATCAGTGATATGGATCATGTCGCCGGGCAAGGAACCCGGTTCGATCATGCCGGGCCAGACTGCAAAAGCCGGAACCCGAACACCACCCTCAAGGAAATCACCCTTGCCGCCACGGAAGATTGTTTCGGCGAAGCCGGTGCCCGGAGGCGGGTTGTGCGACATTGGCCCGTTGTCGGCCATCGCGACAATCAGCGTGTTTTCGGCGATCCCCAGCTCTTCGAGCTTAGAACGAATATCAGCGATCATCGGATCGACTGTGCATTGCAACCCGTTTTGCAAAAGTGCGCGCGCGCGTGTGCACTTGCGGCGGATCGGCATGAAGTTCGCCATAATCGGCCAATTCGCCACATAGAACGGTTCCCCATCTTCTACACTGCTTTCCATAAAGGCAAACATACGATCGAGCCCTTCGGCATCGATCATTTCGTAGGTTTCGGTGGTATTATCCCGCCATTGAAGAGTTTCCCCACCTTTGGTGCCCTCGGCGACCATCACCCAGTCCTTGGTGACGAAGGTATCGTCAAGTTTGTAGGGGTTTTCTACCAGCATGTCCTCAAACAAGCCGATGGAGGCGTTGCCCTGCTCTGCCTCACGAGTGTTGAGCGACAGGATTTGGTTGTAGCCAGTGAAGAGCGCCTCGTCGAAGCCTTGATTGTGCGGGTAGCTTTGTTCAATGTCTCCAAGGTGCCACTTGCCGTAGAAAGCAGTTTTGTAGCCGGCGTCGCCAAGCACTTCGGCCATCGTCACTTCATCAGCATGCAAACCGTGGCTCTCCTGCAGCATCCCGATGTTGTACATACCTGACCGGATTGCCATCCGGCCTGTGGCGGCAGCAGCCCGACTGGGTGTGCAGCCCACTTCGGTGTACATGCGCGTGAACATCATGCCTTCTTCGGCAAGTGCGTTGATGTTCGGCGTGTCTAAGCCCCTCACGGCTTGAATTGCCGGGATGCCAAGATCGCCGTAAGCTGTATCGTCCCACATGATATGGATAAGGTTGGGCTTCGTGCCAAAGCGCTGTTCAAGTTCTGCAAGGCGCGCTTTCAGTTGCTCGTCTTCGGCAGCCCAACGCGCACCATTTTGTGCCTCAAGAACATAAAACTCCGCATCATGCACGATCTCGCCTGCAGCTTCTTGCGCAACGGTGGGAAAGGCCATTGCGGCACCGACGGTCAGTGCTGCACTCGATCGCAGCGCAGTGCGGCTCCATTGATTTACATTTCGCTTGAATATCAAAGATTTTCTCCCATTTTGGATCAGTTATTGGTCGTAGAGTGGAAGGTATTCACCCCACGCAGCTTTTGCTCAATTTCCAACCTCACCTCTTCAAGGCTTTGTTGAGCTTGTTTGGCTGCCCATGTGTCGCTGTCTTTCATGGCGCAGGTCTGAAGTTCAGTCAGTTCTTCAAAGTCGTGGCAGGCCGCATCCAAACCTGGATGAACATGACGTAACCGAGCCAATTCATCGGAGGCCAACGAGAATGTTTTTGCAATAACGTCGTGGCTCACTAAGTTACCTTTCAAACGACAATAGCAGTGACAGCCACACATTCACACAGAGTAATATTGAACTCTACGCATTACACGGTGAAACGGGGTGAAACGTGAGACTGTCAAACGGAAGTCAACCAGTGCTTGGTGGAAGGTATGGCGGCAAAGGCTGACCCAAGAACAGTAGATGACCGCGATATCAACAGAGCGGTTGCCACATTCTTAAAAACGGATCGAATGAGCCGATCTGAGCGGCTGAGCGCGTTTCTGTCCTATGTCACCTTGGAAACACTTTCCGGTAGGGGCCAAGACATACGCGCAAAAACGATCGCCCAGGATGTCTACGGGCGCGATCCCTCCAGCAAGGATTACAGCGAAAACGTCGTTCGTGTGGATGCCCGACGACTGCGACGATTGTTGGAGGAGTATTATTCCGGTGAAGGTTCAGGTGCCGAAATCCGCATTAAGATGCCCACCGGCAGTTACGCACCGAAATTCGAGTATTATAAGACTTCAACGGTTGCGGCCAATGAGACCCTCGGTGGCAGCATCGTGCAACGAAAAGATGTCGTAAAGTTTGGTTCGGCTGGTGCTGCCTTGGCTGTTACATTGGGCATCGGCATTTATGCGATCCAGAACGCCATCAAAGTCACATCACCGCCGCCTTCGTCAGCAGAAGCTGAACGCGTTGCGCTACTCAATCTTTCCGGCGCTAGCCTTCAGGCTGAAAACCTATGCCGTCAGGGTCGCAACTTGCTGTTTCCCATCGCGGATGCGGAGCAACAAAACTTGGCCACCGGCCTGTTCTACCGGGCGGTCGATTTGGATGCGGGTTATGCGTGCGGTTACGCAGGAGCTGCGCACAGCCTTGCCACGCAGTCCATGTTGGTTGGCGATAGTGCGGCAAAGAGAAACTTGCTCTTGGAAGCTCAACAGATGGCGGATAAAGCGCAGGCCATCAGCCCGACAGACGGTTGGGTCGTGTCAGGATTAGCTTGGGTTGCAGTTGCAGACGGCGATATAAAAAAAGCGTTCGAGCTATCGCGGCTGTCGGCCGAGTTGAGCCCAAACGACGGAAATGTTCTGGATTTTCACGGGGTCATTTCAATCTTTGCAGGTGATTATCAAGAAGCGCGCCGCGCCGCCGATCCCGAGCGAGAGAGAGATACTCAAGGCCTGCAACATGCAAACCTTAATGTTTTTGGTGTCGCGAGCTATCACAATGGCAACTACTCAGAAGCAGTTGCCGCGTTTGAGAATGCCATCCGACTAGGCGAACCGGTGAGCGCACTGACACTCGTTTATCTCGCTGTGTCGCATCAAGCCAACGGTGAAGAAGCGGAAGCAAACAACTATGTGACAGAATTAGGGGATGGTTTTCCCGCTTTTCCTGTGAGAGCTGTATTGCAACGCCTTTATCCGGATAAGAACGTTTCGAATGGGGTCATCAGGCACTTGCTCGAGGCCGGATGGACGGAACAACAGGCTCAACGGCGAGAAGCGAACGACGGCTAAGTGTTGCCGGCACAATTGGGAATAAAAACGGCGATCGGCTGCCTCTCAATTCCCGGCATCGAACACTACACGAAACCCTTGGTGGGTCGTGGCGCTATCTGGCGAGTTTCCTGAACGCGCTGCGATTCTATATCGCCAACAATAGGTCGCGTGACAAAGAAAGGATCCGCCTTTCAAAAGCCGGAAGCCTTTCTTTCGGCTCATTTTCTCGCGCACGCTTTTCTTCAAGGAAGGAATTCGGAAAGGATCTGCAGTCCATTCCCAGACATTACCAATGACGTTGTAGAGACCGTATCCGTTCGGTTCAAAGGAGGCTGCTGGGGCTGTTGTTTCATAGCCATCGGCGACTGTATTTCGGCGCGGAAATTTTCCCTGCCATATATTGCACGGGAAGAAGTTATCATCGTTTGGATCTTCGTCTCCCCATGGGTATTTTACGTCCTGTAAGCCGCCACGGGCCGCATGTTCCCATTCGACTTCTGTCGGCAGTCTGCCACCGGCCCAGCGCGCGTACGCTCTCGCATCATTCCATGAAACTTGAACCACAGGGTGATCCGGGAACCAAGCCGTTTCAAAGGTACCCGGTCCATTCACATTGCGCCAGTTTGCCCCTTCAATATGTCGCCACCACTAGGTGCCTTCCACACCAAGCGGGCTGTCGATACCCTTTGGCACATTGAGCCAAAAAACAAAGGACCAACCAATGCGTTCGGCTTCGGTCACATATCCAGTGTCCTCGACGAATTCTTGAAACTGCGCGTTCGTGACGGCTGTTTCACCGATCCGAAATTCTCTCAGGGGCTTTGCTTTCCCCTTGCGCAGTTCCTCGCCGTCGTCAGGCATCAGCGGCCGCACAGTTCCAGTTATTGGAATGCCACTTGGTATCAGCGATGTCCCTTCAAATCTTGGCACCTCCGCCTTCGCCACATTAGGCGTCGCAACCTTACTGTACGTGCCCTTAGAGTTCGGAACGCAACACACCTGATTTTCCATTGGTGTTAATCTACTTTCTATGCGCCGTGTGTGCGCAAGCTATTTCGCACAATGTCTGAAACAATACTCAGGTCTGTGCAATTTCGACATTAATCGAATTGCTTGCGCGCAAACTAACTCGCAACTGCCTCTAGTATTCTCGCGCAAGGACAAAAGGTGCACGATTCCAATTATCCAACTGGGCGTCTCCAAAAACTTATGCACTTTCCCGTATCGGCGACTTTGGAGCCAGTCGGTTGCACAGCGAAAGCGCGGCTTGGACGATGAGAGAATAGCAGCTCGTTAATGGCTGCTTTTTGGTAAATCACACTGCATAGCTGCGTTCGTATCTGCGATCTGGCTGGCGCGTTGTAGCGAAGTTCGCAGTATCAGCCTCAGGCTGCTTTGTCCGAAAGTAGAAGTTTAAAAGATCATCTTTTCTGACCTTAGGTAGCCGGTGGACGTTGATGCTGGTATTCAGAGCATCAGGTCGTCCTATGAGGTAATAAATGCAGCGATCACTGGCGTTAGTCTCAACCATCATCCTATCAATTTCCACGACGGCAGCCAGTGCGACGGAAGACATCAGACTTGTTGTGCAAATCACAGTTGATGGGCTGCGCGGAGACTTGATTTCTCGTTATGAGGCCTCCTTCGGCGAAGCCGGCTTTAAAAGACTTATGGAAAGCGGAGTCTGGTATACCGACGCTCATCATCGTCACGCCAACACCGAAACCATTGTTGGTCACGCGACCCTCGCGACAGGAGCCCATCCCTCTGAACATGGAATGATAGGCAATGCCTGGTTCAACAGGGCTGAAGAGCGATTGGGTTATAATATTGAAGATCCGGACTACCCGATGTTGCCAGTTCCTGGCTTCGGCGGAAACGTTGATCAAGTCGATCCGACACAAGCCGCTGCTGCGACTTCGGGCCGTTCTCCCGTTAACTTGTTGGCGACGACGTTTGGAGACGAGTTGGTGAAAGCAAATGCGGGCCGATCTAAGGTTTTTTCCGTATCTGGTAAAGACCGTTCGGCGGTTGCAATGGCGGGACATTCTGGAAAGGCTTTTTGGCTGTCGGCGGCCACAGGAGCCTTTGAAACAAGTGAATTTTACTACGATGCGTATCCTGATTGGGTTCTCGATTGGAATTCAAAACGCCCCGCTGACGCGAAGATCGAAAGTGAGTGGTGGCCCGAGTGTTCAGACGCGCCTTACCTCATGGAAAGAAAGGAACGCTCCTTTGTAACCAACCTTGGCACGTTCGGTCGCACCTTCCCCCATTTCTATGGGACTCCGGACGACGGGCTCTATTACACGCAGGTTTTATTGTCGCCGCATGGGGACCGGATCACGGCCGACTTCGCGAAAACCGTGGTCAAAGAGGAAGGGCTCGGTGATGACGAATGGCCCGACTACCTAAGCGTCAGTTTTTCAGGTGTAGACGCAACCAACCATTTCTTCGGAGCATCTAGCCTAGAAAATGAAGAAATGGTGCGTTGTTTGGATGAGACATTGGCAGATTTCTTTGAGTTTATGGATCGAGAGGTTGGGCGTGCGAATGTGCTTTACGTGCTTTCTGCCGATCATGGGATGCCGGAAGCGCCAGAAGAGATGGCCGAAGCCGGGCTTTCGACACTCCGAAACTCCACCGAAGCATTGATGATGGATGTGAACTCGGTGATCGCCGATGAGTTCGGAGTGGAATCCGCAATACAATTCTTTTTTCGTCCTTACGTTTATCTGGACAACGTCGCGATTGAAGCATCGGGCACCGACCGGCGCGTAATCGAAAAACGTATCGCCGAAAAACTGATGGCTGCATCTGGCATTGAACTTGCAATGCCAACCGAACCGCTTGCTGAACAGCGAGGGCATACCCTTGAGGAGCAGATCCGGCGAAATTATCACCCAACGCGCTCCGGCGACATTTATGTTGTGCAAACGCCTTATTCTTTTCTCTTTGAGGATGGTCCAATTGCCGTGATGCACGGATCGCCTTGGCGCTATGACACGCATGTTCCAATCATCTTTGCTGGTCCAGGCATCAAGCCGACTCGCGTAAGCCGCCCTGTCTCCACGGTGGACGTGGCCGTCACTCTAAGCACTATTTTAGGTATCAGCCAACCTAGCAGTGCTTCGGGTGAAACATTGAGCGAGACTGGTGTCACAGATCCATAAGTGGTCTTGTTTTTTTCGGATACCGGTCTGTTAAGCGTGTCGCTATGGTTGACTGTGATCTTTGGCCTAGGCTCCCGAGTTTGGCGAGATTTGGAGAACGACCTCAGCGAACGTCAGGTTTGTCCGCAAAGCGGTCTTTCGCAGAAACTGTGCGAACGTTTGCATCGAGCCCAAAGCTACCGCTCAAAATCGCCGTAATCTTTTTCTCCTGAAGCCCATTCGGCCTTTGAACCAAAGGTAAATTCTTAGCAGTTAGTATTCAAAAAATGGGTCTTGTCAGACGAACTTTGGTTGAGCGGGGCAGGGGTGTTGCGTAGTTTTTGCCCATGACCAATCCGGCCTCTTTCAAGTACTTCAAAACCAGACCAGAGATCATCCGCCGTGCGGTGATGCTGTACATCCGTTTCCCTCTCTCGCTTCGGAATGTTGAAGACCTGCTGCACGCACGAGGCATCGACGTGAGCCACGAAACTGTCCGATATTGGTGGAACAGGTTTGGCCCGATGTTTACTGCTGAGATCAGACGAAAGCGTGTTCAGCAGCAGCACGCATTCTCGAAATGGAAGTGGCACGTGGACGAGGTTTTCGTGAGGGTAAATGGCAAGCGGAATTATCTTTGGCGGGCTGTTGATCACGAAGGCGAGGTGCTGGAAGCCGTTGTTACCAAACGCCGAAACAAGCAGGCAGCATTGAAATTCCTCAAGAAATTGATGAAGCGACACGGAAAAGCGGAAAATGTCGTCGCGGATCGCTTCGCCTCATACAGAGCCGCGCTCAGAGAACTGGGTGCATTCGAAAAACAGCAAACGGGCAGGTGGCTCAACAACCGCGTCGAGAACTCGCACCTGCCGTTTCGACGACGCGAACGCGCGATGCAGCGTTTCAGGCGCATGCGAAGTTTGCAGAAGTTCGCCGCCGTCCATTCCTCCATCTACAACCACTTCAACCAGGAAAGATCGCTAGCCAGCCGAGACACCTTCAAGCTGACTCGCGCCGCCGCTCTTAGCGAGTGGCGTCAACTTTGTTCCGGATAGGTTCGCGGTT
>NZ_WVRE01000006.1 GCF_013111185.1 Ruegeria sp. HKCCD7303
CTAAGGTTTACTCCCAAAACCCGCAACCCAAAAAAACAAAAAATCAAAAGTTTTTTGAGTCACGCCTTAAAATTATTTAAATTCAAATACTTAAATCAATCAACATACCGCTAAATCAGAGCTGAAAAGCTATACACGTTAACAAACCCTTTCTTCGAAAGTCTCGGCCAAACCACACCGCCACTACATCTAGAGCGCCAACAGAGCGCAGGCACAAGTCGGAGCGACTCGAGCCCACGATCCGACTCGAGGATTTCACCAAATCCCGAGCCAACTGACGAGTGAGAATCGAAGAACAGCCAAACTAACCCTGATCTTTTGACCTTACCCAAACCTCGTTCGTCTACCGCCAAACCCCTCAAGACCTGTCTTGCACATCTCCTTTGGATGGGGTCTGGTTCCCGTACTTTGTTGTCACACGCAGGATCAGTATGGCCCGTCACGTTCAGTTTCCTTTGGTCAGAACCGTTGGGTTTGACGGAGCGCTCGTCACATTTGCGGATATCATGTCAGAGAAGGCAAATTGTGCAGCGCTGGCATTCCGGTCCGAAGTAGACGGTCTGCAATGGGATGAAGTCACAGAGTCTTCGGCGTCTTTGGGCTCGACCTTTGTGCGTTTCGACACACAGCTCATTTCTCATCAGCAAATGCTGGAAAGACTTCAGCATCTTCTGGACCAAAAGGACTGGTACAACACACCCCTTCCCACAGGTCGCAAGCTGTGGCGCGTTCCAACAGTCTACGGAACCGATCTGGCGCCACAGCTGGACGACGCTGCCGCTGCCGCTGGCTTAACGCCCGAAGAGGCAATACGACGCCTTGGCCAGTCGCGGGTGAGGGTTCTGACCATAGGGTTCGCGCCCGGTCAGCCGTACCTTGGGCCACTGGGGCCCGAGTTCAATATTCCCCGACTGCAAAACCTGACCCCGATGGTGCCAGAGGGCGCGTTGGTTCTGGCGATCTCGCAATTCGTCTTGTTTTCCGGCCCAACACCAACCGGATGGCGGCATGTCGGACAAACCGCCTTTAGATGCTTTCGCCCGGAGAGGTCCGATACATTCCCGTTGAGCCCCGGTGACGAATTGCTGTTCACGCCAGTATCCCGTGAAGAGTTGGAGCATATCCGCGCCACCAATACAGACGGTACCGGTGGTGCCATCTGTGAGGAGATCGCACCATGAGTCTGATCGTCCATCGGATCGGCCCTTCATGTACAATCCAGGATCAGGGGCGCACCGGGTATCTGGACCAGGGTTTGTCGCGTTCTGGTGCCGCCGATATATTGGCCTTGCATGAAGGGGCTGCTTTACTGGGGCAGAGCCCGAACCTCGCAGCGCTCGAAATGGCCGGACTGGGCGGTGAGTTTGAGGTCACGCAAGACGTGCGCATTGCACTAACCGGTGCGCGGATGCAAACCAGCATCGACGGCAGCCCAGTGGCCTGGAATGCGTCACATCAATTGACTGCCGGGCAACGACTGAACATTGGGGCAGCTGTACAGGGTAACTATGGCTATCTTCATCTGGGTGGCGGAATAGAGTCCGATGTTTTTCTGGGTTCGCGCTCGGCACATTTGACGGCGCGGATCGGTCGTGCGTTAGAACAAGGCGACAGGCTGACATGCGGACCAGATGCAGGCCAGACCGGGTTGAAACTAACGCCTGATGAACGGTTCGCGGGCGGAGAACTGCGTGTGGTGGCAAGCTTTCAGACCACACTGTTTGATCGCACGACATTGGATCGCTTTGCCGCGACCACTTTCCGGCGCGGAACGCGCGCCAACCGGATGGGGATGCAAGTGGATAGCGACGGAGACGGGTTTGCGGCGTCCGGTCAGCTGAACATTTTGTCCGAGGTGATTACCCCTGGCGATATTCAAATGACAGGCACAGGGGACCCATTCATCCTGTTGCCGGAGTGCCAGACCACCGGGGGTTACCCTCGTATTGCAACCGTTTTGCCCTGCGATATGCCGCGCGCTGCACAAACGCCTGCCGGTGGTAAAATCCGTTTCAGATTTGTCAGCATGGACGAGGCAAGCGCGTTGCACACTGCCTTCCTGTCAGAACTTGCGCGCCTGCCCTCTCGGGTCGAACCCCTGATACGTGACCCGCACGACATTCAGGACCTGTTGTCCTACCAATTGATCGGCGGAGTGATCTCTGCCACCGACTAAGGAGAATTGCCGATGCTCAGCGTCGATCTGAATGCCGATATGGGGGAGAGTTTTGGCCCCTGGAAGATGGGCGATGACGAAAGCCTGTTGAAAATCATCACCTCCGCCAACATCGCCTGTGGTTTTCATGCAGGCGACCCGGATGTGATGGCGGCTACAATGCAACTTGCGACCGACAACAATGTGGGCATAGGCGCGCATCCCGGCTTTCCCGATCTGCAGGGCTTTGGCCGTAGGAACATGAAAGTGCCCCATAATGCGTTGCGCAATTTGGTGCGGTATCAGTTGGGCGCAGCAATGGGCATGGCCAAGGCGGTCGGTACCAAAGTTCGGCACCTCAAGCTGCACGGCGCGCTGGCCAATATGTGCTCGGTCGATATTGATATGGCGCGGGCCTGCTATCAGGGCGCTTTGGATGTGGACCCCGACATTATTGTCATGGTGCTTGCTGTGACAAAACAGGAAGATGCCGTGCGCGAGCTTGGGTGTAAATGGGTGGGCGAGATCTTTGCCGACCGCGCCTACAACGACGATGGCACCTTGGTGGACCGTAGCCTGCCCGGTGCCGTGATCCACGACGCTGATGTGGCTGGTCCACGCATTCTGAACATGGTCCGCGAAGGCGCTATCATCACTGAAAGCGGTAAGAGGCTAGAGACCTCCATCGACACGATTTGTCTGCATGGGGACGGACCAACTGCGGTTCAGATCGCCCGTTCCGTGAGGGAAAGCCTGATCGGCGGCGGCGTCGAGGTGACGAAGTTCGTCCGATAACCCTACACGCCTTTAATGCTGCGCTGTCATGAAAAAAGGGCTGTGGAAAACCACAGCCCAGACCCAACAGGAGAGTATTTTGCCGAACCTTATGATGGTCCGATCATGAAACAGGTCACATTGCGGGCCTGTAACCGGCGGCACGCCAGATCGGCCTGCTCGCGGGTCATGCCTTGAAAAGTTGCATCGAAGCCGCGCGAGCTTTGGTTCACCTTGCGCAGCGTGCCCTCTAGCGTCGTCATTTCTGACAAAGCGGTTTTCAGCAGCACCTTCTCGGCCTCATATCGTGTGGTGTAACGCCCCACATTGACGCCCCACAGATGCCCGCCAGACGAAGAAAGTCGGGTGACCACCTCCTGCTCGGGCTCGGGCTGTTTGGCCGTTTCGGTCGACGCCAGTACCAGACCGGTCGGGCGCTGTGTCGGGCGGGTGCCCGGTGTTTGTTCAGACGTATTGGTCGGTGCGATATCCGCTTGGGCGATGGCAGCCGCAATGCCATTTGTGATCCGGTCGCGGTTCTGATCCGCAGTCGCCGCAACGGCACTTGCAACCTGCGTTGTCGCGCTTGGACGTACAACTGGGCGCAGACTTGTTTTGGGCGGTCCGCTTACACCCGCGACCTGTACGCCCAGTCCGGCATTTCCAGCATAAGCCGGGCGCGCCGGCTTGCGGATAGGCGCTCGCGATGGGGCGCGGCGGAAACCCAAATCCAACAGCTCGGCAACTTTGGCATTGCGCGATGCGCCCGACTTTCCGCCAAAGACGGTTGCGATGATCCGTTCATTTTTGCGCTTGGCCGACGCCACCAGGTTGAACCCCGCAGCGCGTGTATACCCGGTTTTGATTCCATCTGCCCCTTTGTACGCGGCCAACAGGCGACGGTTGGTATTCGGTACAGTCTTGATCCCTGCATGTGTCGATTGACGCGAGAACAGGTTATAATACTGCGGATAATCGTACAGCAGATGCCGTCCCAGCGTGGTCATGTCGCGCGCGGTGGACAAATGCCCCGACTCGGTCAGACCATGCGCGTTCTTGAAAGTCGTACGGCTCATGCCCATGGCCTTGGCAGTGCGTGTCATACGGCGCGCAAACGCGGCTTCGGACCCGCTGATGGCGATGCCGATAGCGGTTGCCGCGTCATTGGCTGATTTCACCGCTGCCGCGCGGATCAGATACCGGAAAGCAATCGTCTGCCCCGTTCGTAGACCCAACTTGGACGGCGGCTCGGCCGCAGCCTTCTTGGTGATCCGTACAGGCGTATCCAGAGTAATCTCGCCATTTCGCACCGCTTCAAACGCGATGTACAGCGTCATCATCTTGGTCAGCGATGCCGGATGCAACCGCGTGTCAGCATTGCGCGAATGCAAAACCTCTCCGGTACGAGCGTCAATTACCATTGCCGCATAAGGTGCCGCGATGGATTTGAGCGGCGCAAACGCCAGCACACATAGCATCGCTATAAGGAATAAGCCCGTTCGGGCCGGAACTGTCCGCCGAATCTGCACGATCTTTGCCTCTGTCTGCCTCGCGCCGCCGGGTTTTCCCGGTCAGCAAAATTATTTTGATACCGACTAAGCTAACACAGGAGGGCCATGAAATAAACTGAAAGCTGCGCATTTCGCGGTTTCGTCATGCGCCCGCACAAGGCTATATGTTGATGACGTTCCAGCCCTGGCCCACCAGATGCGCGATTGTGGCAATGCTTTGCCGCCGCGCGGCTCGAAATTTGCAGAACTGCGGCCAATAGGCAACATTACCTCAGGCTGCTCACCAGATCAGCCAGATCACCCAAATCGCGCAGCTCGCGGAATCGGGGGCTTTCAACCGGGGCTTCGGCGTGCTCAACCTCCCAGACCAGACCGTGGGGCACGTAAACGCCCCAGCATCCGGCCTGAATCGGAGCCACCACATCCGAGCGCATGGAATTGCCAACCATCATTGCAGACGCCGGACCATCCCCGTGGGATTCAAAAATCGTCCGATAGGTATCCGAGGTCTTTTCCGAGACGATCTCGACCCCGTCGAACAAATCGCCCAGCCCTGACTGCGCCAGTTTCCGTTCCTGATCAATCAGATCGCCCTTGGTGATGAGAATGACGCGATAAGCGTCAGTCACGTTCTCGACCGCTTCGCGCGCATGAGGCAGCAGCTCGATCGGATGCGCCAGCATCTCTTGCCCGGCTTCGATCAATTGCCGAATGACCGAGGCCGGAACACGGTCTTCTGTCACCTCGATGGCGGTTTCGATCATCGACAGAACAAACCCCTTTATCCCATATCCATAATGCCTGATGTTGCGTTTTTCGGCGGCCAGAAGACGCTCCATCAGGTGATCGCGGTCGGTGTGATCAGCCAGCAATTCGGCAAAATGGGCCTGTGTCAGCTGAAAAAACCGTTCGTTGTGCCAAAGGGTATCATCCGCATCAAACCCGATTGTGGTCAGTTTCTTCGTCATCTGATTTACGTTCGCTTGCTCTTTTCACCGGCTATCCCAACGTTATATAAGCGCCAAGATAAACCCCAAGCCTGAATCGGACAGTTGCACACGATGCTGGAAAAGACCTGGATGATGTCTGAGACCCCGGACGACGACGGTGACGCGTCTGTCCTGCTGCAGACGCGCCCAAAAACCAAGCGTCCGCCCTTGTATAAGGTGCTGTTGCTGAACGACGATTACACGCCAATGGAGTTTGTCGTGCACGTGCTAGAGCGTTTCTTTGGTATGACCCACGCTCAGGCGTTTGAAATCATGCTGACCGTTCACAAAAAGGGCGTGGCCGTTGTCGGCGTCTTCAGCCACGAGATTGCCGAGACCAAAGTTGGCCAGGTGATGGACTTTGCCCGCAGGCACCAACACCCGCTGCAATGCACCATGGAACGCGAAGAATAAGGCATCTCGCCTGACGCACCCTTCTCTTTTTTGCCGGAATTGCCCATGTCCCCACGTCTGGAACTTGCTTTGCAAAACGGCCTGTCGCTGTCGCAGCCTTTGACGGTGATTTGCCCGGTGCCAGAGCATGACCTTTCGGCGCTTCCCCCCGGTGCGCAGGTGGTGCAACCGTTCAAACCCTTTCACGACTGTTTTGCCGCGCAAGGTTTTGACACAGTGCCCGAAGCAAAAAACCCCTGTCAGGATGCCATCGTGTTTTTGCCACGTGCCAAGGCGC
Source organism: Ruegeria sp. HKCCD7303 (assembly GCF_013111185.1). GTDB lineage: Bacteria > Pseudomonadota > Alphaproteobacteria > Rhodobacterales > Rhodobacteraceae > Ruegeria. Next base: position 6,121 of record NZ_WVRE01000006.1, read on the forward strand.
TGGCGCGCGCGATGATCCAGCGGGCGTGTTCACGGGCTGCTGGGGTTGTCGTGGTCGATGGGGCCAAAACCGATGGGGTGGACAGCATATTGAAAGATGTGCGCAAGCGGATTGCTGTCGAAGGCCCCCTGTCCAAAGCACACGGCAAAATTTTCTGGTTTCAGGCCAACGCAGCTGCTTTTGAGGATTGGGCCGCGCCCGCCACACAGAAGGTCGGTGATTTTCACACCGCGCCAGGCGTGTTTTCGGCAGATGGAGTCGATCCGGCTTCGGCCATGTTGTCAAATGTCTTGCCTGCCAAACTTGGCGCACGCGTCGCCGACCTTGGTGCAGGTTGGGGATATTTGTCAGCAGAGATCCTCAAACGTGACGACGTCAAGTCATTGCACCTGGTCGAGGCAGATCATGCCGCTCTGACCTGCGCACGTAGAAACATCTTGGATTCAAGAGCGCAGTTCTATTGGGCAGATGCAGTCAAATGGACCGCACCCGAGCCCATCGACACCGTCGTCATGAACCCTCCGTTTCACACCTCGCGCAGCGCGGACCCCGCGCTGGGTCAGGGATTTATCGTCGCTGCCGCACGCAATCTGACCCGCAACGGAACTCTGTGGATGGTCGCCAATCGCCACCTTCCCTACGAAACCACGCTGAACGAACATTTCGCTCAGGTCACTGAAATTGCCGGAGACAACCGGTTCAAGGTGCTTCAGGCCTCTCGCCCTCGGCGCTAAGGCTCGCTAACCTGCCCCCAATTCAGGAGGATTCGGATGTCCTTTTCCATCGCTGGCAAGACAGCAATCGTAACGGGCGGTGCCAACGGCATCGGTCTGGCTATTGGACGCCATTTCGCTGATGCAGGGGCAAATGTCATGTTCGCCGACATGGACGAAAAGCGTCTGATCGATGAGTTAGGCGGTCAGGCCGAGGACGGCAATATCCGCTATTTCGCGGGCGATTTGCGCGAAAAGCTGACCATAGCAAACCTGCTTTCTGCCACACTGGACGCTTTTGATCAGGTGGATATTCTGATCAACGGCGCGCGGCAGGTGATCCCATCTGATCCTCTGGACCCAGATGACGACTCGGTGCGTACTCTGCTGAACCAGAACCTGATGCCCGCCCTGCGGCTAAGCCAATTGGTTTCCAAGCGCATGATCAAACAGGCGGACGGGGATGAAGAAAACCCCGCCGGGTCGATCATCAACTTGTCTTCTATCGCAGCCCGCCGGACGCATCCCGACCTGATGGCCTATTCCGTGTCGACCGCGGCGCTGGATCAGATGACCCGATCCCTTGCAGTTGCGCTTGCTCCGAACCGTATTCGGGTCAATTCGATCGCACTGGGCTCGGTCATGAGCGCTTCGTTACAATCGACCCTCAAGGAAAACCGGGACTTCCGGGACGATATTGAAAAGCACACGCCGCTGGCCCGTATCGCTTCGGCGACAGAGCTGACCGAAACCGCGCAGTTTCTGGCGTCCGACGCAGCCGGTTTCATCACAGGTCAGATCCTGACAATCGACGGCGGGCGTACATTGCTTGACCCCGTAGCTGCCCCAGCCCACTAAGACACATGTTCGATACAGAAAAATCCACTGCCTCCGCCTGGTTCCGACAACTGCGCGACGATATTGTCTCTGCGTTCGAAGCCCTTGAAGACAGCCACGACACTGGACCGTTTTCCGATGCAAAACCCGGTCGGTTCGAGGTCAAAGAAACCGAGCGCCAATCTGAGGATGGTTCGGATGCAGGTGGCGGGCTGATGTCTGTGATGCATGGCGGTCGCGTGTTCGAGAAAGTTGGCGTCAATGTCTCGACCGTCTTCGGCACATTGGGTGAACGCGCACAACACGCGATGGCGGCGCGCAAAGGTATCCCCGGCATGACCGAGGATCCCCGCTTCTGGGCTTCGGGGATCAGTCTCGTGGCCCATATGCAAAATCCCCATGTCCCTGCGGTGCACATGAACACACGCATGTTCTGGACGCCGCACGCCTGGTGGTTTGGTGGGGGCTCGGACCTGAACCCCTGTATCGAATATGACGAAGACACACGCCATTTCCACTCCACCCAAAAAGCTCATCTGGACCCGCACGGCGTCGCACACTATCCGCGCCTGAAAGACTGGGCGGACGAGTATTTCTATATTCCTCATCGCAAGCGTGCACGAGGCGTGGGTGGGATTTTCATGGATGACTACTGCACCGGGGAATGGCAGGCCGATTTTGCCCTGACCCAGGATATCGGTCGTGCATTCCTGCCCGCCTTCTTGCCATTGGTTGAAAAGCGTCGCTTGCAGGGTTTCACAGACGCGGACAAGAACACCCAACTCGTGCATCGCGGTCTGTATGCGGAATACAACCTGGTCTACGACCGCGGCACAAAATTTGGGCTGGAAACCGGGCATGACCCGGATGCGGTTCTGATGAGCCTGCCGCCGATGGCGAAATGGGTCTGACGCTCAGAACGTGTCCATGATGAAGTTGTCGTAACAGTAGTTCTGTGCCGACGATGCCGACATGTTGGCACCGACCTTTCGAACCGTTATTGAGTATCCCGGCTTGGTATCCGCGCCGGGTGGCGGTGTCAGAGAAAACTGAACTGTCCGGACACCGGGTTCATAAGCACGATAAATATAGATCCGTTGATTGTTCGGCACGCCCAAAGTTCGGATCGCATAGTCGCCGATACCGCACCAGTAATTCACGGGCGCTGACGAGCCTACAGCCTTGACCTCATAAACCCCATCCGGCAGCGCCGTAATCTCTGTGCGAAATTGAGGGCGGACATACAGGCCAAAACCGACAGCCTCGGCAATTGCAGGTGCCAACACCAGAGCAGTTGAGGCAAAAACCTTAAGAAAACGCATAATCCAGCATCCCGTAAAAATGCTCCCTTCTCATTAACATAGCCAGGTCAGCGCCCGAGTAAAGCGCTGCACCCTCGAGATGAGGACGGCGTGGGCGCGGTTAAGAAATTCTTCTACCCATATCGCTGGAAAAGGGTACACTGTGATTAAGGTTTTGGTTCACATTGCAAAGTTGGCCTGTCCCGTTGAGCAAGAGCTTCCCCAAAGACTGGTTTGATTTTCCGCCCGAGAAATATGCCGATCTGGGCGCGATGTTCTATCTTGCCGGGCTGACGAAGACTCATCAAAAACGCAATCTGGCACAGGTTCTCTATGCATTCGAAACTCCATTTCGCCTGGGCCAGTACCATATCTTCCGGCAAGACGGTTTTCCCCGTGGCTTTGTTACCTTTGCCGGGCTCAGCCCCGAGGCCGAGTACCGCTATGCGGTACAGGAAAAACCACTGAAGGATACCGATTTTACCAGTGGTCCTTCCTTCTGGATCGTCGATCTGGTGGCCCCGTTTGGACAAACAAGCCAGATTGTTGATATCCTTAAACAAGAGATCCCACATCCACGTGTGCGAACAAACCGGATGGACAGCGACATGACACGCAACCGGATCGTCGAATGGACGCGGGATCAGGCGGGCGAGGTCCATATGCGCCTGTATCGGAAACGAGAATTTGAACAGGTGTTGCAGCAAGGCGAAGGTTAAGTGGTCTCGGTAACAATCACAGGCGAATTGACCGGAAACGTGACCGGATCCCCGCCGAATGTGGCGATGGGACAGCCGACGCTGGACAATGGCACATTCACACCAACGACCCAGACCTGGACGATTGCAACACCCCCCGCCAACGGTACTGCCTCGATTGATCCAAACACTGGCGAGTGGACCTATGCGGTCGACCCGACCTTTTTTGACAGCTTGGACAACGGCGAAGTCGTTTTCGATACCTTCTTCATCAGCGTTACTGGCACCACACAAGTGGGGCCCTTTACCCTGCCGTTTTCCAACAACCCGGACCCGGTTGCAGTCACGATCAGGATCGAAGGTGTGTGCTTTGCAGCCGGGACTTTGATCGAGACCGAAGACGGTCCAAAGGTCATCGAAACGCTGGACGTAGGTCACAAGGTTGCTACCGCGGATCACGGGCTGCAACCCATTCGCTGGATCGAAAGCAGTGTGATACCTCGCGAACGATTATGCGCCGAGCCTGCGATGCGGCCTGTGCGCATTTCAGCAGGAAGTCTGGGGTCGAACTCACCCCGTCGGGATCTTCTGGTTTCGCAACAGCACCGCATTCTGGTGAAGGGCCCGAAAGTGGAACTGCTGTTCGGTGCCGCCGAGGCGCTGGTGGCTGCAAAGCATCTATGCGACTGGCCGGGTATTTATGTGGATACCTCGGTAGAGGCGATTGAGTACCTGCATATATTGTTGGATCGTCATGAAATTCTGAATGCAGAAGGGCTGCAAGCTGAAAGCCTGTTTCTGGGGGAAGAAGCGCTTTACACGCTGTCTTCCGACGCGCTTCGGGAACTGGCTGCAATCTTTCCAGACCGGCCAGCTTCGGGTCACACCGGGTTTGGCCGCGCCGCGCGTTTGATACTGCGCGAACATGAGGCGCGCGCGCTTACCTGAGATTACTGGCCCGGCGCGATACGCCCGCCGACATCCTGAGGAGCCAGGGCAACCGTCTTAATAATCGCGTGACATGGGCTGCCCACCTGCAAGTTTAATGCCGCCACTGATCGACGTGTGACGCGCGCCAGAACACTACCTGCAGGGGTCGTGACGGACACAATTGCGCCAGGCCCCTCGCCCGATCGGATCGAGGCCACCGTACCGCTGAGCACGTTCAGTGCAGACAATCCCTCGGGCTTTTGGTTTGACAAGATCACCTCTTGCGCCGGGATGCGGATGCGCAATTGCGCCCCTACGTCATGCGCAATGCGTGGCAGGAACAATCTTGCGCCGTTGGCATTCAACTCTGTCAGCCCGTCAGTGTGATGCTGCACGACCTGAACTTCCAAAACGGCCCCAACTGCGCGAACCCCGGCCGGGGCAACCGAAGGATCGGCTAAAACCTCGGAAGCGGGCCCATGGCGCACGGCTTTTCCGTCTTGAAGTGCAACAACCGAGGTCGCCAGACGCGCGACCTCGGCCGCCGAGTGGGTTACATAGAGAATAGGAACAGATACCTCATCCCTGAGACGTTCGAAATACGGCAGAATCTCTGCTTTCCGCGCCTCGTCCAACGCGGCCAGAGGTTCATCTGCAAGGATCAGACGCGGGCTCGCCAGCAGCGCACGCCCAATGGCCACGCGTTGTTTTTCGCCCCCTGACAACCCGGCTGGTCGGCGATCCAGCAGGTGGCCAATGCCCAGCATTTCGATGACCTTTTCAGGGTCTTCCCGCTGCGCCCTTTTGGGGGCAAACCAGCGACCGTAGGCCAGATTTTGGCGTACGGTCAGATGAGGGAATAGCCGCCCTTCCTGAAAGATATACCCTAACCGCCGCCGGTGTGGCGGCAGCCATTGCCCGTGACCCGTGTCGAAAAGAACCCAATCCTCGACCGCAACGCGACCCGCCTGAGGTCGCAGCAGCCCGGCCACCGCATTGACGATGGTCGTCTTGCCCGACCCGGACCGCCCGAACAAGACAGTCACTCCGGGCGGTGCGTCAAAGCTGACATCCAGATCCAGATCCGACAAATGATGATGCACCCGAACGGAAAGACTCATGATCCGGCCACCCGTGCGGCAGCGCGCCGTCCTACGTATTCTGACAAAAGAAGGGCGCTCATCGCGATAACGATTGAGATAAGGACCAACCGCGTTGCAGCCGACTCGCCGCCCGGAACCTGCAAGAATGCATAGACTGCTGACGGAAGCGTTTGGGTCTGGCCCGGAATGTTAGACACAAACGTGATGGTTGCACCAAATTCGCCCATTGCCTTGGCAAAAGCTAGAATGGCCCCGGCTATGACCCCAGGAAGGATCATCGGCAAAGTCACGGTCACAAAAACCATCGGGCGCGACGCCCCCAGCGTGGCCCCGGCTTGCTCTAGTTTTGGATCCACAGCCTCGATCGACAACCGTATGGCCCGGACCATTAAGGGGAATGCCATGATCCCTGCAGCCAGCGCCGCCCCGGTCCAGCGAAACGCGACAACTATCCCGAACTCTGCCAGAACACGCCCAAGAGGTCCCTGAACTCCAAAGGTCAGCAACAACAGATAGCCCGTAACAACAGGTGGCAGGATTAACGGCAAATGCACCAGACCATTAAGGACCTGCCGGCCGGGAAACCTCCAGCGGGCCAAAGCGTATGCTACGAAAATCCCAAACGGCAATGTCGCCAGCGTCGCCCAGAGCGACACGCGCAAAGACAGCTTTAACGCTCCAATTTCGGCAGGGCCCAACCAGTCCACGTGGATCACCCGCCCGGCAGGGAAAACCCCTGCTCCTGAAAAACGGACAACGCCGCATCGCTGCGCAGATGATCCAGAAAGGCCTGTGCTCCACCCCGGGCTGATGATGTGACGGCCGCTGGATATATGATCTCAGGATGCAGGCCGTCTGGAATCGTCGCCAAAACACTGACCCGTGTTTCCACCTGTGCATCTGATCGATAGACAATACCCAACGGCGCTGCCCCTGCCGCCACAAGTGCCAGAGCTGCGCGCACATTGTCGGTCTGCGCCACATGGTCCTGTAATGCGTCCCATTGGTTCATGCTTTGCAACGCGGCTTTGCCGTAAATACCTGCTGGCACGGCGTCAACCAGGGCCATCGCCAGAAAACCGCCGTTCAATTCGGCCTTTAGGTCGTAACCAGGTTGGATCTCTCCCCAACTTGCTCGGCCTGTCGCACCAATCACAACCAGCCCATTGCCCAGCAAATCCACCCGCGAATTCGCCCGGATCAAACCGTCCCGCTCCAATATGTCCATCCAGTCAGGATTCGCCGAGATGAACACGTCCGCAGGCGCGCCCTGTTGAATTTGGCGCGCTAGCACCGACGAGGCCGCGTAAGAGACCGTGACACGGTGCCCCGTTTCCGTTTCATAGCTTGCAGCAATCTCGTCCAGCGCTGTCTTCAGACTCGCCGCTGCAAAAACCAAAACACCCTCGGCCCCGGCTCGGACCGGTGCCAACGCCAATACACCTAAGACCAGTGCCAGCATCCAGAAACGGCGGGTGAAGGTTAGGGTCATGTACACTCCCGACCGGAAAATTGCAGTCCCTTCGGGAATATCGGAGGGTACAGCTCCCGCGCAAGCGCCTTTGAGAAATTACCGAGATCGGTGCTGCTGCGTTGCAGAAAGTCCAAAAGGGTCAAGGCGTCCATTGGACATGACCATCATCACGCCGCACATATCCGGATATGCGACGGAACGGGATTAAACCGTGTTCAGATATCCAGACGGGCAAGGCAACACGGGTTGGCCAAAGAATAGAATTCAAGAAAATCACTCAGACCCTCTTGCACCCGCCCGCAGGCTTGGCTACATGCAGCGTCACGGGTGATTAGCTCAGTTGGTAGAGCGCTTCGTTTACACCGAAGATGTCGGGAGTTCGAGTCTCTCATCACCCACCATTCCCTTCATTTTCAATGGTTTACTCAGGGTCTTGTAACGAGAACTTGGAGACCATTTGAGGATGAATGTAAGGGAATCGAAACCTCAAAACCGTGTTGGACTACCCAGAGGATTGTTCCTTAGAGGTAAAGGATACGCTCTTAGGGTAGCTGTACCGACTGAGTACCAAGACATTGTTGGCAAACGAGAGATCGTCCGAGGATTAGGAACTCAGGACCTAGCCGAAGCATTGAAGCGCCGTCCAAGAGTCCTTGAGGAAATCCTTGAAGCGATCACCGAAGGACAAACACCGTCTCAAGCAATTCGCCCAAACCTTCCGAAACAAGAGAATACTGTGAGAGATACCGCCGACAGGTGGTTGGCTGAATCGGACGGGATAAATAGCAGTACAAAGGTTAGATACCGCCAACACCTTAGGACATTTGAGGCGTACTCTGGAAACATACAGGTCACAGACATTAACCGCTCTCTGGCACTGGGCTTCATTGAGCACCTTAAGGCCACTCCCTCAAAGCGAACTGGGCAACCACTCTCGGGCCGCTCTCTTCAATCATGCCAATCTTGCTTAGCTTCTTATTGGCGTGTGCTGGACCACTGGGGGTTGGTTGATCCCGATATGCGGAACCCCTTTGGCTCTCTCCTGAGACGTGTAGCCGGTCAAAGAAAGAAGAAGGACCCACGGGTTAAGAAACTGAGGCCTGTCACTAGAGGTGAAGCTCAAAAGCTGCTGCAGTACATCGCTCGCAATAATGGCCTCAAATATCAGTTCGAGATGTACGTCACAGTAAGACTGCTTTGGGTTACTGGATGCAGACTCAATGAAATCTGCTCGAGGTACTTGAAGGACATTGAGGACAGAGGAGACCACATCAAAATCAGCATCCCTCAAAGCAAGACAGAAGCCGGAATAAGGGATGTAATGATCGTTGGGGCTGAGGATTGTCAGCTACTCCGGGAAGCTACCAAAAGGGCAACGATAGTAGAGCCAAGTTGTCCAGATAATATCGGTAGGTTGTTTCCTCGTATTGCTTTGGGTGGCTACGACAGGCATCCCAGTCATTACCTCGGGAAGGCGCTTGAGAAAGCCCGGAAAACCCTTGATGGCGATAATTCTAATTGGGATATGCATTCGTTCAGGAGAACGGCTGTGTCCGTCCTAGTTAATGCTGGGGTTTCCCGAGAAGCTAGGAATCTAATCGTGGGTCACTCCAACAAAGACGACATCGGCATAAGCGTTTATGCGAAGAGAGCGGAGCTAAACGGGATCATCAGGAGTACATTCGAAGTCTTACACAACGAACTTGGAGGAAGTCTCGCGGGAATAGCTCCTTTGGATTAATCCAAGGCAAGGGGCCGTCAACTTTACCCTCAAGAGATAGAAACTCTGAAGGGCGTAAATTGACAGCCCCTGTCGGGCTTATGGTCATGACCTTTAATGAAGAAAAGCAGTCATTCCCAATGCTAGATATGAACGACCCCTCTGCGGACGAAGCCGACAATCAATTCAGCTTCCGAATTTTCGGCGGAAACCAGTTGCCCGCTTTTACAATCTCTTTCGGAACATAGGTCCTGAACGTCAGAGAAAACGGTTTTCCTTCAGCGGAGGGCAGCCAATTCGCAGAAGGAAAAGAACCGTTCTCGGACGGGGCGATAAACATGGACACACCGCTATCCGCGTCCTTCTCAAGCGGCGAATAGGAGTTGAAATTGAACCTGTCGATTGCATTTGGAACCACACGGTAATCGGGTAGATCCACTAAAATAACCGACCAGTATCCGTTCACTACCGCATCGGGACTGCTAGTTTCGTTGAATTCGATAACATAGGTGCTGCTGCCATCCAGCGGCTTGCCGTTCCCATCGGTAGTGGCGACGAAGTAGATTACTTCATGCGTTGTGTTCGCCCAGATCCCAACCAGATTGGCCGCTGTTCTGATCCAGTAGTCGTCGCCGTAGATGCCGCCCACCAAGACGCCCAACCAGTTGTTCTGAAAGGAACCTGCTTCGGTCACCGCAAACTTCAAAAACTGCGGAATGACGGTTTCAACAATCGCGCCTGCAAGGGCGTCCCGCTGCGCTGGATCAGAGGCTACACGCGCCACGGCCCGAACCTTGGCTTGCATCTGTGGAGCAACCGGAATGCTATCCAGCGCCGCTGAGAGTAATTCATCTGTATGATCGAAAATCTCGACACCGATCAGTGACTGGTTATCGAAGATAGGCAAGCTTGAAGGTGCCGAAATCGCAGGTTCGCCGAGTGTGGACATCGTGAATTGGCGTTGCAGGGAAACTGCACCTTCCACATCTGTTTGAAGCTCGACCCGCGCCAGCATCTTTGCCTTTCGGGAGGGCAGCACGACAGGTACGGCGTCCTCCGGTATCTCGGCAACCGTGTCAGGCGTCACGAAAGCATAGATTCCGTAAGGGTTCAGAGGGTAGTCGCGCTCGTTGATGTTGGTGACGACATTGCCCCACTCATCGCAGATCTGGACCGTATAGTAGCGGCCTTCGACCTGCGGAACCTCCAGTAAGACAGCGCTTTGGTCATCGACCGCAATCCAGGCTTCGAGATAGGCTACATCGAGGTTGGGGTTCACGAAGTCGGCGGCACCAACAGGGTTATACTTAATGACGTTGTAGTCTACCCTATCCTCGGCAATGTCTGTCTTCTCTTGTCGGTCAACAAGCGCACGACCCAGCAGGTATACATAAGCGTCGGCAATCGTCGCATCGTCGAGAGGCGTTGGCTGCTGCGCTAGGGCGGGTTCTACAACAACTACTGTGAGCAGGACGACGATTGTGCGCTTTAAACTGTGCAACATGAATGGGCCTCTTGGGTTCGACGGGACCGTTTTCCTCAATAAAACTCGACTTGGTCAAGCGTGAAACATCTTCAGACCTCCGGCAAACGAGTGATGGTTACTTTGGGCTCATTGCGGTCACTCGTTACACTGCGAACCAAGGTCCGCTTTTTCCCAGAAAGTGAAGGGCGGCGTTTTTTGGTACTGACCCTAGAGACAAATCATCTGTAGATGACACAGCGCTCGGACCATCCTTCACAATTTTCGAAACTATGGGTCGCAGTGGAAAACACTAGCGGCTCTTTTTCACACCCTTGCGGATATGGTGGTATCTGCCTCTCAGGAAACAGCTTCTTTGGATCAGTCCAATGGAGAACCAAGACGATTTCCTCGGAAGAGACCTTTGAGAATGAGATAAGGCTAACTCTACGAGGAGTAGTTTGAAACTCTCAGCGACTGCCTGATTGACTCTACAGCGACCCAAATAGCAGCCCCAGATGATGAGGGTTTCCTTCACCAGTGCTCACTAAACGCACTGTCACAGTCGATATGTTGCCTGCCCACGCCACTTTCACGCCCAGCGCATAGCGGTCTCCAACTGTACCCTTAGGGAGCCGAACCAGCTTCAACCGAATAGCACCTACTCAGGCAGCACTTAACAACCCACACTAAAAAAGCGAGACATTAAACCATGAGGCATGATCCTCTACCTTTTCACGATTCTTCTTCCCAATTCCGTCCAGTTGTAATTGTGGACCGGCCCTGTGGGAGAGGGAAAACTACGGAGATGATTGAATCATTCGAAAATCACAAGCAGTATCTAGTCATTGTCCCTCTGCTCACTGAATGTGACCGCGTGATAGAGGCAGCACAGAACCGGGGGATAACCTTCGAGCAGCCCACAGCCGAAGCAGACACTATATTCGACGACAGTGGACAAGAGATAGTCACCACTAGGAAAATCCACTCCCTACGGCGTCTGCTGGCTGAAGGCCAAAACGTAGTCACAACTCACGCGATGTTTGATACGCTGTCCGATGTCGTCTCAGAGGGATTATTGGATTCGTACGACATTCACATTGATGAAGTTCTCTCGGTCATAGATGCTAACTTCCATGTCCAATCAGAAGCATGGGATCGTCTCTTTATAGAGTCCGGACTTTGCACAGTGGACCCTGAGACATCAAAGGTATTCCCCACAGATGCTTGGGATACAGAGTATGCTGCTCTTGAGAAACACGTTTCCCTGAAGTTCTACAAGGCTGCCAAGTCTGGACGCCTCTTCAATGTCCAAAATGGCTTCAATGTAGCTGTACTTCCGGAGAAGCTCCTCAAGGTGGGGAAGTCTCTGAGGATTTACACCTATAAAGCTGAAGGGTCTATTATCGCTGCGTACCTTAGACACATAGGGATAACCAAAGAACACAATAAGTTGGACAACACAGCCGAAAGTGAGTTCGTCCGAGAAGTCAGAGACCTGATTACCGTTAAAGGAATTAAATCTCTCGATCAGCTTTCATTCAGTCACACAGATCAAACAGACAAAACCTCTGGCTCACCGGAAGTCTACGATAATCTGGTCCCTAAAGCGCTGTATACGTTGGCACGAAATGCACTTAAGGACGTCCCTCTTGAAAACATCTTACTAACTTGCCCAAAGGTAAAATGGTTCGCAGGCGGTAAAAGCCCAACAGTTGGTTCAGATGGGTTAGAAAAGGGAAAGTACAGTCCCGGCCCATACGCTAAAAGCTCTCGGCTTCAGGGCAGAAGTGGCCGTGTTCATTGGCTACCCAATACGACAAGAGGCACGAACAACTATAAAAACGCAACGCACCTGATCTATCTCTACAATCAGTTCTTGAATCCCAACATCCTGAGATTTCTCGGCAAAGGATCAGTTAGTCAGGACGACTACGCGCTCACCGAGTTAATCCAATGGGTTTGGCGATCTCAGATCAGAGACGGGAAACCGATCACTGTTTATCTTCCTAGTCGAAGAATGCGAAATCTGTTTCTCAATTGGCTATGGGAAGGAGACATCCCAACCCATGTATTACGCGGTGCAATCTGAGTGTCGTGATTATTGAAACTGAGGGAACGCGTAACCAGTAGAAAGCACTTTTATATCGGAAGAGATTATCTTTGGAGAAGGTGAGAATGAAGCTGCTGAAACGTGATTTCCTTGGTTCCCAATGGCTCTTAGTCTTTGCCACTAGGAAGCGGCAAGAGGTTATAAATTATTCTTATTTTATAGGTACTTAGGGCCTAATGGTTAATAAACTTCTTTATGTAACAATAAGTATGACCGAGGAACTTCCAATACAGAAGCTGTATATCAATTTCATTCTCGGAAACGTCAACCATACGACTTAGAGTTGCGCCCAACGCTGGTCACAGTGTTATTTAAGAGAACACAATAGAAGCTGATCCACTTCCATCTACTAAAATGCCCCCCAATTGCACCCCCAGTGTTCTCTCAGTAAGGCTCAACGCTCACCTGTTATCACCTGAGAGCACCAATAGGTGCTGCATCTAAAATGAGTTCCTCAGCATCACTTCTTTAAATGCGTGAGAGATATTTTTCGTGACGCAGCTTGGGCTTTTTTAGTATCATCTACTAATAGGCGGTTCTACACGCGTGGCTGATTGTCTAGCTGCCCTTCTTGAGGCCCGTTTTTCTTTGAACTTGCGGTAGTCGCTCTTCATGCCAATGTATGCCCAACGCAATACAACTATCGGGAGTGACACAACGGCAGCGGCTCCAGCACCGAGTATTCCCTCACCAACGGCTTGCTTCCAATCCATGTAAATTTCTCAATATTTTTGGTGGCTTGCTGCAAAGTTAGCCAACACACTTAGGTTTGTCGAGCACAAGCTTACGGAGATCGGATGGTATCCTCTTGGACTCAAGGACGGTTTCTTTAGGGGCTAAGGGACCGCTTTTCAGAGGCAATAATAAGAACAATAAACCCCCTCCTTTTTGAAGTCGGTTTCCCAAACCCCCCACCCCTTCGTTTCCAACTAAAAACTCTGCCAATAGGCCAAGGTTCTGTGTCCATCTTCTCAGGGTGGCGGAAATGGTGGCAATGAAGTCGATCTCGGCTTTTGGCAAGCAATTGCCTCAACGTCTAGGAACCTAAAGGAGACCACCAGCATGATTATCGGATACGCAAGAACGTCTACACTGGAGCAACAAGCCGGACTTGAAGCCCAACAGAAGACACTCTCGGAAGTTGGATGCGAGAAAACCTACTCCGAACAAGTCTCCTCTGTTGCCCGTAGAGAGGCGCTCAGTGAAGCTCTCAGCTACTGCAGAGAAGGAGATGTCCTCATTGTCACCAAGCTTGACCGCCTTGCTCGTTCAGTCAGGCATTTAGGCGAGATCGTGGACGACTTAACTCAAAGAGGCGTCGCTCTAAGAGTACTCGACATGTCCCTTGATACCTCCACAGCTACAGGGAAACTCATGCTTAATGTCCTAGGGTCTATCTCTCAGTTTGAAAGAGAGATGATGCTGGAGCGGCAGCGAGAGGGAATAGCAAAGGCCAAAGCTGAGGGCAGGTACAAAGGCAGGAAGCCAACGGCACGTATGAAGACCTCTGAGGTGCTACAGCTACTAGGGCAAGGCTACAAGAAGCACGAGATCGCCCAGCGCTTAAGAATTTCTCAGAGATCGGTATATCGGATCGTTAACGAAGCTCGCCAGTCAGCAGCTGTGGAAGACCAGTGCTGAAAAAGAGGCAAAGTACACAGCTATTGGTTGTTAGGATCGGACATTGATAACCACTAGCTGTGATGACCTATATGCTAATGGGAATAACACTTGACCGCAGTACTGGGATAATGAGTTCTTCGAGGAAATCCAGAACGACCTATTGCCTAAGTTAAGTGTTGCAAACACACTCCAAACGCCAATGGAATTTAGATAATCTGAAGGGCAAGCGTCCCCTTGCTCATTTAAGCAGTACAAGCGGCGTTTTAGGCAGAACGGTGGTGTTGAAGCAGAATGTGTTGCACCAATTTCCGCACACGCTCAACGTCATCACGCGTCGGGGCCGAGATTTCGCCGTGTGAAATCTTGTCTCGTATACCCTTCACGGCCATGAACTCGAGCACGTCGTCGTCAGTAGTGTCACGCCATAGGACTTTGGCGCACCAAACAAACTTATCTCGAAGAGTATATTTAACTGGGGTCCGCTTGGTTTTTATCAACCTGTCCTCAAAAAAGGGTCTTAGTGACGCCTCGAGCCTCGGTTCGTAGCCGACAAGCAAATCCATCTCGGATTTTAGGTCAATCGCTTTGAACCCCTTACTAACCGCTACTTCCAAAGCGAGAAAATAATAGAGGAACGCTTTCAGAGGATCATCTTCGGCCATGCCAAGGCTGAAGAACCTTGTTACTTTTGCGTCTAGTTCAGTTTCGAGGTTACTCGCCTCATCAACAGCAGCGTTTAAATCTACTTCATCTATCGACGTAGAAACGCTCGCACTCATGTTACCGACAAATCGGATGTCGATGAGGCGTTCTCCTTTATTCGTTTCGCCAAAAACCATGTACTCAATCTGCTTGAAACTAACTAGTGGGCGTGCAGATGAAAGCTGGCAGGTCAAAGCAGTTAGCAACTTCGGCAGCGCCTCCGACGCCATACGCTGCAAGTCCTCTTTGGCAGCGAAGAAACTCTCGTAGGTGCTAAGAATGCCTTCGTATCTCTTATAGTAACATCCCTCAGCAGAATGCAGGGCGGTCGGCCCGAAAAGAACGGCCAAATAAGGTGGGCGGCACTTTTTTTCTTCTTCCCACTTAGGCAAGTCATCAACCATCACGTCATCGTTTAGTTTTTTTGACATCTCATTGAGGTCGTTACCAAATGCAAACCTGATCGAAACGCCTTCGCTACTGAACGCGAAGGAAAAGGTCTCTCCGGCGTCGAAAGTGACACCCGAGACCGCGTAAACGTACATACCGCAAAAGGTGGCTTCGATTTTCTCGTCTTCTTCCAGCTTCTCAAAGCCAATTTTTTGGAGTGCGTAAGTTGATAGCTGCATTTGGGCCTTCTCGATTGATCAGTATGCTTGAGCCTAACTTGCACGACCGCGATTGTTAACGCGAACCCGAGAACGCCGTCCATGGTCACCACTTCCGGTTCATCGCCCAATGCAATCTAAGTGACCCGTACATGTAACGGCTTGACCTCTGATTCCGTTACAGTAAGTGTCGTACTCGAACCACGAGGGTTCACCTGAGATAACCGTAGTTGATGCTTTGGGAAAAGACGCGCAATCCGTCACGGGTGATTAGCTCAGACAGCGGAGCGTCTGTGTAACAGTTGGTAGAGCGCTTCGTTTACACCGAAGATGTCGGGAGTTCGAGTCTCTCATCACCCACCACTCCCAACTCATTGATCTTGCTATAGTTTCTACCAAGCGGGGTCTTGCACTGCCTCAATTGGTAGATGGAGGCGGTATACGATGAGATTCGCATTGCTTAAGCCTGTTCTGATCAGATCGCCTTTTTGCTCATATCCCTAGAAACATAGTCAACCAATCAGCGGGGACTAAAGTTGTTCCGCCTGTTGCCGATAGAGCCTGCCAGGTCAAGCAAACCGGCCATGCCAAGGTTTATTTAGGGCGAAGGATTGGCCAGAAGCAGAGAAACGCCGCTTGAAGTACAAACTGAAACTGAAATCCAAGCAGAGCCTCCGTTACGAAAACGCCCCAACATTTCCTAAACTCCGACAACGGACATACGATAGCTTGAGTAAAGCTACGTGTTCTGTGTATGTCCCGTGAGATGTGAGCGGCGTAAGATACACTGAAAGCCTGGGTTCCAGAGTGTATTCAGTGATGTTGCTTGTGCACAATTAGTGAATGAAAGTTCCGACCTTCGGAAAGGCCAAAAATTGAAACGTTTGATAGTACATATTGGTTGGGAAAAAACGGGTACAACATCACTTCAAGCCTTTATGAGCAATAATTGTGACAAACTTGAAAACGTTGGAGTCCACTACCCTAATGACCGCCACTTGACGTTTGTTCAAGGCAATGGGCATTTCCCGCTGGCCGGAGCTCTGATGAACCAGAACAAACAAAGGGAATTCATCGCGGAACATAAGAAAATTGATGGACAAGTTATACTTTCCGATTTTGCTTCTCATCTAAAAGTTGTCAATAAAACCACAGTGATTTCTTGCGAGCATCTTTCCAGCAGAGTGGGCTCTGAGAATGAAATTAAGCTGTTGAAAGATAGCATTGATGCCACGGGCTACGAGGTAAAAGTTGTTTGCTATATTCGTGATCCGGTGAGTTTAGCCAAATCATCGCATTCTACGGCAGTCAAAGTCAGTAAGCGCGACAAACTAAACTGGGATCGCGTAGACCCGCAGAATGAGTACTTTAATCCAGTTCACCGGCTTCGTAGGTGGGCCGAGGTTTTTGGAAAAGAAAATGTAACTGTACGGGAATACCTGCCTAGCAAATTGGTCGGCGGAGATATTTGCTCTGATTTTTGTGAATTGATCGGTGTCGACTCTCAAGATTTTGCAATTCCAGATCGGCTTAATACTGCTCTTTCTCTAGATCACTTGGAAATATTGCGTCGTTGTAATTTTTTCTTGCCAACGCCTGCCGAAGATATGGCATCTTGGCGAAAGAGTAATACTACGAGAGCAATATTGAGAAAGGTCAGGCCGGATAGAGAAAACGTTGAGCTGAGTCACCTCATACCAGTTGGGGTATTAGATAGATTCTCAAAGGCTTGTGACGAAATTGAAAGTGAATTTTTGCCGGAAGGGCTGTCTGAAAACTGGCGTAGAACAAAGCAGCCACTAGAAAACGAATCCGACAAAGATCTGCCGGAAACTGCCTCGGAACTGGAAAGTCTTTCAGCGGAATGGTTAGTTTGCCTCGCGAAAAAAACTCAGGAGCTTCAGCAGGAGCGGGACAAGGCTATTTCCGAGCGGGACAAGGCTATTTCCGAGCGTGACCAAGCAAGAAGGCACCCTTGGGTGTATTTCAAGCACGCCGCAAAATTGCGTTTCCGGCAAAAATAGTGACCCAAAGTCGACTTGGAAATGGATTGGATTGTGTGCCGCAATCCTCACTGAACTCGGTGGCTATTTGGGTGTCAGATCTTGATCTCGCTGCATAGCAACGCACGCTGTGTTGCGTTGTGCCTTTTGGTGCATCTTTCGATAGTCGACTCAACGGCAACACACGTATTTCATGTGATTGAACGCGCTTAGTGGCAGTGGAATTCAGTGCTTTGATTAGTCGAATTGGTGGTGCAAAGCGCTGCGTTTGCACCACAGATGTGTCGGGAGTTCGAAACTCTCATCGCCCGTCATCTACCCTTCAAACTCAAGCAGAAATGCCAGCCTGACCAAACCCGGCCAAAAGAAAGTTGGCAATTACCCAGCGCATCTATCGCGAATAAAACCCTTCACGAAGCTCTTGCCGCAAGCGCAAACGCTCGGGGTATTCCTTCAAAAACTGTTCGGGTGGTTTGCCTTCCCAAACTTGCGCGTAAACCCGCATCTTGTTTCCGCCGTAGATCTTTGCAAGATCTTCATTTGAATAGCCGCGCGCCCAAAGATCGTCCGTTATCGCCGCAAGGATTTTGGCAAGTTCACCGTTACCAGTTGCCCCTTTGTTGAAGGCGTCGATCATATAGCCGCCGTCATCGTACATGCTCGCGTTTGCAGTTGCGAACTGTACGACTAATTCCAGCGAAAACATGTCGTCCGTTGCGATTCCAACATGGTCGACGCCGACAAGCTGGACATAGTAATCAATCATATCAGCGGCCTGCTCGGGTGAGATATCCTCGGGCCAAACGCCGTCCATCATCCATTCTGTGAACGTCGGGGAAACGTAGCCACCAGACTTGGCCGCGCGCAGCGCCTCATCATCGGGAATGGCGCGATAACACCCTTTTGGCGTCGCATTGGGCCCATTCGCATACAACCCTGCAGGAACCGAGTGCGTGTAGACATAGGGCACCCCGGGGTAGTTCTCATCCATGTAATCCATGGCGTCATTGGCCGTTTTCGAACCCGTATGGCTTAGGTCGAGCAGTATGCCAAACCTGACCATTTCATCAATAACTGACTTCCCCCACGGGGTCAGACCAATGTCGCGACCGTATAGGCCGCCAACTGCCCAGAACCAGTCCGGAAAATGTCATTGTAAGCCAGGATCATACTTTTGATCCCCATATCCTTGAGCACTGCCATCTTCCTCAGGTCGCCGTCCAGAATCGTGGCCGTTTGGCTGTTCCAAATAACCGCTGTTTTGCCCTGTATGTGGGCAGCTTCAATGTCGCGGGTTTCATTCACGATGAGGTAGTTTTCCGGTTGCTGGGCCATTGCAGCACGGAAGTGGTAATGTTGATCAAGAAAGGTGTCGAAAGACATATCCGCAGCAGCCAGCGTCATCTCATGCCCAGTGATGCCGTTTTCCCGCGCACGCGCGAAGTAAGTGTGAAGCTGCTCGTCTTCGGTCCAGCCAGTGCCATAGGGGCTGGCCAACATGCCGAGGACAATTGTGTCCTGCACAAACTGCTTCGCCTCTTCTGACGCCTCCCACGTCTTGCTTTCCTCGCTCGCATGTAACGCGCCGGCAAAAGTGATCGCTATGGCGCTTACGGCCAATAGGGTCTTCATGACAGAGCCTCCTCAGTTGATTTGTTTTGCCGCCGCATGAACACCCCTCAGAAAACGATCCGGGTTCTGAGGCCGAACAGCGTGATGCTGTCCTGAGTGGGGTTCAGCAGCGGGTTGGAAATGAACTGCACCGATGGTGTGATCTGAAACCCCGGTGAGATTGAAAAACGGTAGAAAGCTTCAAGCGTGAACTGTGTCCCGTCGATGCCCCTGGCTTCGGCCCAGTTCAGGCCAAGACCGGCCAGATCGGTATTGCGACCATAATACCCCAGACCGACAGATATCGACCGATCGTAAAGAGCTGCCGTTCCTTTTGAGGCCCCCGCCCGAAAGAACGGCATCCACTTGTTGTCGACAAACCAGGCCGCAGAAAACGCCGCGCCATAGTCTTCCGCTCGGCTGCCATCGTCAGCCGCATCTGCATGCCAGAGGGTCAGATGGACATTGTCGAAATAGATACGATCAAAGCCGGAAGTGTACCCAAGTTCGAGTGATTTGAAGAGATTGCCGTCGCTGAACACATCGAAATTAGGGTCAGACGGGTCGGCGTTCGCGTCTGAAACGCTCGCTACGGCATAGACAGTCTCGCTAAGCTTCAAACCACCCGCAATTCCCAATCCTTGATTGGGTGTATTGATCGTCGGGTTGGTGTTGAATGACAGGTTCTGGAATCCGCTGTAGGGACTGACCAGCCCATAGATGTCCACGAAGTCCGTGACGTCAATCTGCCCGACTTGCAGCGTCCACGCGCCGTTCGCAGCCCTTTGGGTCCAGAACAGGTTTGTCAGCAGTAGTCCATTATCATTAAAGGCTGTGCCCGTGATCGAAAGCGCTCCACCATCCAGCCCAAGGAACTGCGGGGCCACATCGGTATAGCTGTGCCGGTCTTCAATCTTGAATGTCAGAGAACCCAGTTCAGTTGCCTGCCAGTTGCCGTAGAACCGAGCAATTCCGCTGGCCGCTTCGCCGGTGCCCAGATCAGCATTCGTGGTTTGGCCCAACGCCAAGTAATCAATGTTGAAACGAAACCCGCCCTCAGCCAGTCGGTCCTTCCACCCGAACCAACCTGGCGCGATGTTACGCGGAAAATCCGATCTGTATTGCGGATCGGTCAGGCCGTCGCCGGGCTCAAGATCAGCCCCAACAGAAGAAGGTCCGGAAAGCCCTTGCGCCGATACCGCGCCAGCAGATGCAATTACCGATGCAGCAAGCAGGTTTCTTATCATTCGGACGCTCTTGCCCCGCCCGTCTTGCGATTGCCCGCCGCGCGAATGCGATCAGCAGCACGCTGTTTCCACTCCAGCCTGTCTGTCTCGGTTTCCAGCGTTTCAACACTGTCCGTTTCAAGCTGGAAGGTCGCGTTCATGGGCATAACGCCGTCCACGACCATCATGTTTTGAACAGACGGATCAATGGTCAGCGTTCCCGTCAATCGTACGGGTTCATGGAAATAGCTGGGGGTCCAATCCTCATTTAAACGCACGCGGATCATCTGGTTGGGAGGCGGCGGAGGCATGTGACTGCACATCCCGCGTTCCGGCACCAGATACGCCACAGGTCGCCCGTCGGGATCGCTGGGGGCTGGAATAGCAAAGCCCGCGACAGTGATTGTCTGGCCGTCTAACTGCGGATTTCCGTTCGTCCCGGCCTTTCTTCGACGCTCCATCACAACTTCACGCTGATCGAGCAGCCAGTCGATATCAATTTCATCTGCGGCCAAAGCGTCCTCGGTCTCAGCCAGCAGTTCTTGCCATTTCTGCCGTTCTTCTTCGCTGCCATGATCCTGCTGCAGCCTGCCGCGCAGTCGTACAACAAACAGAACATCGTCGAACTGTTCAGGGCTGAGATCGCGATAAGGGTCTTCAAAGATCTGCGCGGACGGGTCTGGAAGATCCGCCCAATCCAACGCGACCCCAGGCGCTGCAAAAGTGGGCGGGGCACACCACACCAACCCTGCGATGACCGCGATGCAAAACCAATGACGCATGAATACTCTCCGGCTGCGCTTTTAACTATTCCAGCGTGTTCTTGTATATCACACCATCCTTCATAATCAGACGGATCGTTTCAGGGCTGTCCGGTCTCGGGTCCGCTCCAAACCACTGATCACCGGTTCCAACGACCGAAAAATCCTCTAGCGGGTTTCCGTCGATCAACAGGATATCAGCATAAGCGCCTTCTTCGATCACTCCAAGCTTTCCAGCCGTATAAGGGTTCATGAAATCGCCCGACAAAGCAACGACTTCACCACCTGTCGAGGTCAGCGTCACCATCGAAGTATACGGACCGAAAAACTCATTGTTCAGGTGTTTCTCGTAGGCAATCTGGATGTTACATGCTTCCACCGAGCCAACACAGTCCGTCTGGAACCCTCGCTTCACCGGGCATTCCTTCATATTGTCGATGTAGCCCGCAAATGTGGCCGAGGCGGATTTTGCTTTGGCAAGGCTGGACGGGACGTTTGCCACCGCAGGAATATCAAGCAAACCGGGATCGAAGGCCGTCAGGTTCGTGGTTATGTAGGCCCCTTTTTCGTTCATGACCTGAGCGATTTCACAATCGAACGAGAAACCATGTTCGATCGACATCACGCCTGCATCAAGCGCATTCAGGATTGCTTCTTTCCGATACGAATGCGCCATGACATAGCTGCCGTATTCATTTGCGACTTGAACAGCTGCTTTGATTTCCTCTGGTGATCCAGCCAGCAGTTGCCATGGATCAAAAGCCGAAACCACGCCACCGGATTGCATGAATTTCAACTGCGTTGCACCCATTCGAAAGTTGTTGCGCGCGTATTTATAAACGTCATCGACACCGCTAATCTCTTGCGCCAAGTTCAGACGGCTCATGTTCGTTTCAGAGCCCGGTGGTGCAGTGAAATTGGCGAAGTCTGCGTGGCCACCCCGTGTTCCGATAAATGCTCCGGAAGGATAGTACCGGGGGCCGTCGATTTGCCCTGCGTCAATGGCCCTTCGCAGCCCACCATTGGCACCACCCGCATCCCTCACAGTGGTGAACCCCTGCATGAGATACATCTCAGCCATCCGTGCACCGTGAATGGCGAAATCTTCCCACGTCGTGTTGGCTTCCATCGCCGGCAGCGTAGGCCCCATAAGCATGAGATGCGCATGCAGCTCAATAAATCCGGGCGTCAGTGTCCGTCCTCCACCGTCAATAACCGTAGCATTAGGAGCATCGATCGCGTCGGTTGAAACGGACTTGATCAGGTTACCTTCGACCAGAACACTGGCGTTTTCCATGCGCTGCTCATTCACGCCATCGAAGACATGGACGTTGGTAAACAGCGTTTGTGGTACTTCTTGATCCTGAGCCTGCGTAGCCGCCGAAAAAGTAAGGACTGACGCGACAATTGCAGTCGAGAAAAGCGACATTCGTAGACCGGACATAAGCACTCCCTTCATATTCATGTTTCCCTAACTGTAGAACGGAAATCTTTGCTCCGGTTGCCATTTTTGCATTAAGATGTTCGAATATGATTGATAAAGTGGCCACTGCTTGAACATGACTTCCGCGAAAGGAGGATGAGCTTGCCTCTCAACTCCACCTCTCAAGAGCACAACGAGGGCTTTATCCGCCTCGCCTTGGCAGCCCCGTTCTTGCAATATCTCACTGACCGCGGGATCAATCCTCAACCCGCGCTGGATCAGGTCGGGCTGAAAGCCGAGTTGCTGTCTGACCCATCTGTCTATGTCCATTCAGATTTGGTCTATGGATTGTTGAATGCCTTCTCCGAATTGTCCGGGGACCGGTATCTTGGGCTGAATGTCGGCGAAACATTTGACCTGCAAGGGTGGCCCCCTTTCGCGCAGTCCCTGCAATCAACCACGACATTGTTCGAGTTCTTTGCCCGTTTCGTTGGGCTTGTACCACAGGAAACAAACTCGGTACGACACAGCCTTGTCGTTGAAGCCAACAAGGCCACGTATCGGATCGAAAGACAACAGGAACCCGCTGTTCCGCCCGTTCAAGTCACCGGTTTTGGGGCCGCCATCTACGTGCGCTTGTTGCAAACCGTAGTTGGAAACGCCTGGGACCCAACGCGGGTACGGTGGGAAAGCAGATATATCAATGGCCTGCCGCTTGGCTACAAGGGGATCGAGGTCAGCCTTGGAACTGATCCCGGAATGCACGTGAGTTTTCCAGTGGACTGGTTGTTCCTGAACCATGTCTCAGTCCAGACTGCCGCGCCGGCGCCCTCGGCCCGTCATGACGAAGAAGTAACGGTAGTGGCTGCATTAAGATCCGTCTTACGCGACAAGCTGGACGAAACCGACTTAGGGCCACAGGTGGTCGCTGGACTGCTGGGTATACCGCCGGAGCGGTTTCTAAAAGCCCTTCAGCAGCAAAGTACAACGCTGCCGCGCGAGATGAAACGGTTGCGCATTGATGTGGCAAAAGAACATCTCCGCCGGGACACAATGACAATTGCAGAGATTGGTCTCTCGCTTGGTTACTCGGACAAGTCCCACTTTACCCGCTTTTTCCGAGGCCAGACAGGCACAACACCAACACAATACAGACTTGGACAAAAAGAATTGTGAACGCGCCCGAGGCAGAGACGGCAGGGGGCTACCGTTCCAAAGAAAACTTGCGGCTAAGGTCTTTGAATACAGAAAAAAACCTGCACCTGGCCATCTTCCCGCGCCATAAGATTACCCCGTCCGCTACCACAAAAAAGAGGCGCGATCACCCCAAAGACGCCACCTTTTCACTGCATATGCCACCGCCTGGAAAAGCGATGGCACAGCTCAGGCGGTTAATCAGTAATCCGCTTGTGGCGGTTCAAAAAAACACGAACAGCTTGGGCTATCCGCACTTGGAATGCCCGCAACTGCGGCAGGTCATGCAACCCTCGATCATCACCATGTCATACTGACCGCAGGACGGGCAGGCCTTGCCGCGTGGTGCATCCATGTTGACCACCTGCGCCTGAGGGTCGGATTTCAATCCCATTCCCTCACCTTCGAGGAAGCCGATATTGATCATGTGCTGCTCGATCACACCGCCAATCGCCGCCAAAATGGACGGGATGTATTTCCCTTGCACCCAGGCCCCGCCACGCGGGTCGAACACGGCTTTCAGCTCTTCAACCACAAAGGACACATCCCCACCGCGACGGAACACGGCCGAGATCATCCGCGTCAGTGCAAGCGTCCAGGCATAATGCTCCATGTTCTTCGAGTTGATGAACACCTCGAAGGGGCGGCGGCGACCTCCGATGACGATATCGTTGATGGTCAGATAAATCGCGTGCTCGCTGTCGGGCCATTTCAGTTTGTATGTGGACCCTTCCAACGCCTGCGGACGGTCCAGCGGTTCAGACATGTAAATCACGTCTCCGCCATCAACCTCATGCGGTGCATCTGCGCTTTCTCCGGGCGCTTTGTCGTCGCTTTCCGAAACGGTCAGGACCGAGCCGGTCACATCATTCGGGCGATAGGTTGTGCAGCCTTTACAGCCCTGATCCCAAGCCTGCATGTAGACGTCTTTAAAGGCATCAAAGCTGATATCCTCGGGGCAGTTGATCGTCTTGGAAATCGAACTGTCGATCCATTTCTGCGCCGCCGCCTGCATCTTGACGTGATCGGACGGAGACAAAGTTTGCGCGTTGACGAAATAGTCCGGCAGTTCTGTGTCACCGAACTTGTCGCGCCACATCTGCACCGCGTAATCCACGACCTCTTCTTCGGTCCGCGAACCGTCTTTCTGCAACACCTTGCGCGTGTAGGCATAGGCAAAGACCGGTTCGATTCCCGACGACACATTGCCCGCGTACAAAGAGATCGTCCCAGTCGGCGCAATCGAGGTCAGAAGCGCGTTGCGGATGCCGTGTTCGCGGATCGCATCACGCACATCCTCGTCCATCTGAAGCATCGTGCCGCTGGCCAGATATTTCTCGGCGTTGAACAGGGGGAACGCCCCTTTTTCCTTCGCCAAGTCGACCGACGCCAGATACGCGGCGCGGGCGATTGCGTGCAACCAGCGCTCGGTCTGACGCGCCGCCTCGTCCGAGCCATAGCGCAAGCCCAGCATCAGCAGTGCATCCGCCAGACCGGTTACGCCAAGACCGATGCGACGCTTGTCCTGGGCCTCGGCCTCTTGCTCGACCAGCGGAAATTTCGAGGCATCCACCACGTTGTCCATCATCCGAACAGCGGTGGCGACAAGCTTTTGCAAAGCCTCCTCGTCCAGATGGGCTGCGTCCTCAAACGGGTCCGCGACCAGCCGCGCCAAGTTGATCGAGCCCAACAGACACGCGCCATAAGGTGGCAGAGGTTGCTCGCCACACGGGTTGGTGGCGGCGATGGTCTCAACGTAGCTGAGGTTGTTGGCCTGATTGATGCGGTCGATGAAAATCACGCCCGGCTCGGCATAGTCATAGGTCGCCTGCATGATCTTGTTCCACAGATCACGCGCCTGAACGGTGTGATAGACCTTGTCGTCAAACACCAGCTCCCACGGGCCATCGGCCTTGACGGCCTCCATAAACGGGTCCGTCACCAAGACAGACATGTTGAACATGCGCAGACGGGCCGGATCGGACTTTGCGGTGATGAACTGTTCGATATCGGGATGGTCGCAGCGCATGGTCGCCATCATCGCCCCGCGGCGTGATCCTGCGGACATGATCGTGCGGCACATCGCATCCCACACATCCATGAAACTCAGCGGGCCCGAGGCATCCGCTGCAACGCCTTTGACGTCGGCACCACGTGGTCGGATGGTCGAGAAATCATACCCGATCCCACCGCCCTGCTGCATGGTCAGCGCGGCCTCTTTCAACATGTCGAAAATACCGCCCATGCTGTCGGGCACTGTGCCCATGACGAAGCAGTTGAACAGAGTCACCTGCCGCGCGGTACCCGCGCCCGCCGTGATCCGCCCCGCAGGCAGGTATTTGAAGTCCTCTAGCGCCTGATAGAACTCTTCTTCCCAATGAGCAGGGTCCTTTTCGACCCGCGCCAGATCGCGGGCAATACGCCGCCAACTGTCTTCGACCGTCTGATCGATGGGTGTGCCGTCCGCTTGTTTAAAGCGGTATTTCATGTCCCAGATCTGCTCGGCGATGGGGGCGGCAAAGCGGCTCATTGGTGATTCCCTGTTCTGAAAGAGGTATCCAGAGTACCCTAAATCACACCCAGACCACAACACCTTGATGACTGCGTACGACGAGCTACAATATAAAGATCGGCCTTGGGACGACTCTGTGGGAAAACTGTGGATAAGTACGTAAACCTCATAAAACTGTCGGTCGGATCGGAAAACGTCGACACACTGATGGCCTGGCAAGACAGCAGAAAGCCCCTGTATCAGGACGGCTGTCCGCGTCATGTGACCCGCATGTGGCCCAAGCGTGAGGCAGAGATTCTGAATGGCGGCTCGATCTATTGGGTGATCAAAGGCGTGATCCAGTGTCGTCAGCGCATCCTGCGATTGGATGAGGTGATCGGAGAGGACGGCATCCGCCGGTGTGCCATTGTGCTAGACCCCGAGGTCCATCGGACTCAGAACGCCCTGAAGCGCCCGTTTCAGGGATGGCGTTATCTCAAGCCTGAGGACACACCAGCTGATTTGCCCAAAAACCGCGAGCAGGACGATGCCCTGCCCGATGATTTGAACCGCGCGCTGGCAGAGATAGGCGTGCTTTAACGCAGCCGATCCAGCAGGTCAGACAGAACCGCCTTCTCTGCAGCGTCGTACTTCGCAACCCGGCTACGCCACAGCGTGGCCTGCGATTGCAGGATCAGACCGTCAGACAGGATCTTCAGGTGGTTGGCCCGCAGCGTTTCGCCGGTCGAGGTGATATCGGCGATCGCCTCTGCGGTTTCGTTCATCACCGTGCCTTCTGTCGCGCCCTGGCTATCGACCAGCGTGTAATCCGCGACGCCTGAATCGGTCAGGAACTCGCGCACCAGCCGGTGATACTTGGTCGCAATCCGAAGGCGGTGGCCATGGGTTTTGCGAAACGCCGCCGCCGCGGCATCAAGATCATCAAGCGTATCAACGTCCACCCAGCAGGCCGGCGTTGCAATGATCAGATCCGCCTTGCCGAAGCCCAGCTGCGAGATCTCTTCCAACTGCTGTTCCCAACGCGGCAGTTTCTCGTGCACCAGATCAATACCGGTGACACCCAGATGAATCCGCCCCGCCGCCAGTTCGCGCGGGATTTCTCCGGCAGACAGCAGAACCAGCGAGACCCCATCGATCCCTTCGACCTTGCCTGCATATTCCCGGTCTGATCCGCTGCGGGACAAAGCAATGCCGCGCTTTTCGAACCACGAGAAGGTCTTTTCCATCAACCGCCCCTTCGAGGGCACGCCCAGTTTAAGGCTCATTGCGCGCCCTCCTCGATCTCCAGCATCAAGTCGGGCCGCAGCACGCCCCCAACGGCCGGGATTTCGGCCCCGTTGCCCAGTTGCCGGGTCAGCGCATCATAACGCCCGCCGGTCGCGATCGGAGGCAGATCGGGTCGGCCTTCGGCGTAAAAACCGAAAACGAACCCGTCGTAATATTCCATCGAGGTCCGGCCATAGGCGGCCTCGAAATCCAAGCGCGCGACGTCGACACCACGCGCCTGCAACGCAGCCACGCGGGCCTCCAGCCGGTCCAGCGCCGGCGTGATCTGCGGCAAATCCACAGCCACGTCGCGCAGTTGTTCCAACGCAAAGGGCATGGTCTCGCGTACATTCAGCAGCGTTTCCAGGCCGACAAGCTCACTATCAGAAATCGGCGGGGTCTCACGATCCTCGCGCAAAGCTTCGATACGCGCCTCGATTTCCGAGGCCCGACGTTTTCCGATCATAGGTGCGTCAAACACCATCGGTTCGGTGGCGTTCAGCAGATCAGACCGCAACTCGGGCTCTGGCGTTCGGCCCGCATAGCGGTCCAGCAAAACACGGAACCGGCGTGGCCGCCACAGATGGCGCATCAGCGCGGCCTTGCGACGTTCGGTCGTGCGCAACCCGGCCACAGCGGCCGTCAGGATACCAATATCCCCGGTGGCCGCACGCAACGGCAAGCCGCGCAGTTGCAGCGCAAAAAGCGAGAAGACCTCGGCATCGGCCCCGGCAGGATCGTTCCGGTCGAACACCTCATAGCCAACCTGAATGTATTCATTGGCCCGGTCCGGGTCGTGTTCCTGCCGCCTGAAAACCTCACCCGAATAGGTATAGCGCGCGGGCTCGGCCCCATCGCTCATGTGCATCTGCACCACTGGCAAAGTGAAATCCGGGCGCAGCATCTGTTCGCCGCGCAGGGCGTCCGACGTAACGTAGGCGCGGGCGCGGATGTCTTCTCCGTACAGATCCAGCAGAGTCTCTGCCGGCTGCAACAGGGGCGTATCCACGACCTGAGCGCCAGCCGCCTCAAACCGGACACGCATCATTGCGGCGCGGGCCTGTATCTGGGAACGGTTGGGCATGGGTCAGTCCTGACTGTCCAAGATTTCGCGCACCTTCGCGACCAGATCACCGCGTGGCACTTCGAACTGGCTCGGGCGTTCTTTCCACTCCTCCAGCGTCGCGCTTTCGGCAATCTTCGCGCCCAGAATCAGATCCTTGATCTGCACGATACCACCCGCCTTTTCGTCACCGCCTTCGATCACCGCAATCGGAGAGTTCCGCTTGTCCGCGTATTTCAGCTGATTGCCGAAATTCTTGGGATTGCCCAGGTAGACCTCGGCGCGAATGCCAGCATTGCGCAGTTCCGCCACCATGGCCTGATAGTCGGCCATACGGTCGCGATCCATCACGGTGACAACCACAGGCCCCTGAGCCTGCGCGCCGATCCGGCCTTTTTCGCGCAACGCGGCCAGCAGACGGTCAACGCCTATCGAGATACCGGTCGCAGGTACTTCCTGCCCGGTGAAGCGTTTGACCAGATCGTCATAGCGACCACCGCCAGAGACAGACCCGAATTGTCGCTTGCGGCCTTTCTCGTCGAAAATCTCAAAGGTGAGTTCAGCCTCATAGACCGGCCCAGTGTAATAACCCAGACCACGCACGACCGAAGGGTCAATCTCGATCCGGTCCGAACCATAGCCACCTGCATCCAGCAGCGCGCCAATCTGTTCCAACTCGGCGATGCCATCCGCGCCGATCTTGCTGTTGCCCACAGCGGCGCGCAGGTTGGCCAGCGTCCCAGCAGTATCCGCAGCCTTTGAGGTCAAAAACGCAATCACGGGCTCGGCCTGATCGTCGCTCAGACCCACGCCGTCGATAAACGCACCTGAGGCATCCAACCGGCCCTTGGTCAGCAACTCACGCACACCAGCCTGACCCACCTTATCGAACTTGTCGATGGTGCGCAGAACGTTGTCGCGCGCGGCGGCGTCCTCGCCCAGACCCATCGCCTCCAACACGCCGTTCAGAACCTTGCGGTTGTTGACCCGGACCAGATAGTCGCCACGCGGAATACCTACAGTCTCGAGCGTGTCCGACAGCATCGCACAGATTTCAGCGTCTGCAGCCATCGAGGCCGTGCCGACCGTATCCGCGTCGCACTGATAAAACTGACGATAGCGCCCCGGCCCCGGCTTTTCG
The DNA here is from genome assembly GCF_013111185.1 of Ruegeria sp. HKCCD7303. GTDB lineage: Bacteria > Pseudomonadota > Alphaproteobacteria > Rhodobacterales > Rhodobacteraceae > Ruegeria. The sequence continues at coordinate 35,605 of NZ_WVRE01000006.1, forward strand.
TTGCGCCAGACCGGACCCATCGCATAACGGCGATAGGGCGTCGGCAGATCGTTGCGGTGTTGTGCGTAGACGCGGGCCAACGGAGCGGTCAGGTCGTAGCGCAGGGCCATCCAATCGCCATTGCCGCCCTCGTCAAACTCCTGCCAGGCAAAGACGCCTTCGTTTGGGCGATCCACGTCGGGCAGGAACTTGCCCAGCGCCTCGACTGTCTCAACCGCGCTGCTTTCCAAGGCGTCAAACCCGTAACGATGATAGACACCCGCAATTGTCCGCAGCATCTCGGTGCGCTGCGTGACTTCCTCGCCGAAATAGTCGCGGAACCCTTTTGGCGTTACGGCCTTGGGGCGGGGCTGTTTCTTGGGCTTAGCCATGTGGGGCGTCCTCGGGAGTGTCCTTGTTCCGCGCGCGGTCTATCCCATGGCCCGCATCGGGGCAAGGCGCGCTTTCTCTGGCCATGGCGGCACAGGGTCGCTATGACCGGCGCATCAAGGAGAGCCCCATGCAGCATCTGGAAGAGCAGATCGCCCATCTGACCCGTACCGTGGAAGAACTGAACACGGTTGTGACCACGCAACAGTCCGAGATCGATCGCCTGACGCGTCGGGTCGAAATGCTGTTGCAACGCGAAGCAGAGCGCGCGCAAGAAGGTTCAGGCGGCGTTGTCTTTGGTGACGAACGACCGCCGCACTACTAAAATCCTACAGTCCCAGCGTCGTCTTGACGGCGTTGTCCACGACACCACCCAAAAGCGCGTTTTCATCACCGGCGCAGCCGTCTTTCAAAGCTGCCAAAAAAGTTTCGCGCAGCGCGGCCTTATCCTCATCCGACGCGGCATGTGCCTCGATATCGACCTGACGGTTGTACAGCGACAGGGCCGTCATTTTACCAACAACCTCCAGAATGTATTCTTCGTTCCCGTCGGCTTCTTCAATGACCGAGGTACAAGTGTGATACATAAGCGGCAGCGCTTCTTGCATCATCTGTTCAGCCTCTTCGTCGGCGAAAGCCATCCCGGGGATTGTGAAGATTCCGGCGGCGACAATCACTTTAAGCGAGTTAAAACGCATCTTTTTGCTCCTCCACTCACTTGGAATTTGCGCCAATCAGCGCACCAGCCACCGCGCCTGCGGCGGCGCCCTTGCCGTCACCAATCAAGGCACCGACACCCGCGCCGATTACAGCGCCCTTGATCGTGTTTTCTTTTTTCTTGTCATCCGCCAAGCTGGCTGAGGCTGAAACCAAAGCCAGCGACGCAGCGGCACCAAATACAACTTTTCTTAACGTGAGACCTGCAATCGCCATATCAACGCCCTCCCGTAGCATGACTTAAAGACATCTCTGTCAGTTCAGCCTACCCAGACGCCAACTATCTGGCAACAAAACGGCGTCAGATCTCTTCGACGGTCATAACGCCTTCCAGGGATTTGATCGCGCCCTTGATCTGTGGGTTGATCGGGAACGCGCGCCCCAGATCCATTTCAACTTCACCCGGCAGGCTTGGATCCATCAAAAGCAACTGGATTGGGCCCCGCGCAGCACCTTTGGTAGCGGCGGCTGCGTCTTCCAACACCTTGGCGACGGTTGGTACAGCCTGCGCTTCGTCGACAAAGATACGCAACCCGGTTGCCCCAGCCTCGGCCACAAGAGAATCCGCAGGTCCCACCGAACGCCCCAGCAGCTTAAGCTGATCAGCTTCCATCGTTGCCTCGGCGGTCAGCACCACTTGAGCGCCGGTTTCCAGAAACTCGCGACATTTCTCCAAGGTGTCTGAAAACAGCGTGACCTCATAAGCGCCAGTTGGGTCCGAGAGCTGCGCAAAAGCAAAGCGGTTGCCCTTGGCCGATTTCCGTTCCTGCCGTCCGGCGACAACACCGGCCATCTTGGCGATCAGTGGGCCAGAGCGGGCCTTTTCCATCACCTCATCCAACGTCAGGACCTGTTTTCGCTTCAGCGCGGGCATATAATCGTCCAACGGGTGTCCCGATAGGTAGAATCCAATCGCCTTAAATTCCTCGCTCAACCGTTCAGCAGGCAGCCAGTCCGGCGTCGGCGAAAGGCGAGGTTCAGGCAGGTCATCACCGGCTTCACCAAACAGAGACACCTGGTTCGAGTTCTTTTGTTCATGAATCGCCGCCGAATACTGCACCAGACGATCAAGGCTTTCGAACACACGGCGGCGGTTTTTGTCGAGCTCGTCAAACGCCCCGGCCCGCGCCAACATTTCCAACGGGCGTTTGCCGACTTTCTTCAGATCCACACGCCGCGCAAAGTCGAACAGGTTGACGAACGGTTTTTCGCTCTTTTCATCCTGCGCGCCTCCGGCGCGACGCCCCTCGACCACAAGGTTCATCGCCTCGACGCCCACGTTTTTCAGCGCGCCCAGCGCATAAACCAATTCACCGTTCACTACATCGAACGTCGCGATGGAACGATTCACACATGGCGGCACGTAGGGCAGTTCCAGCCCCTTGCGAACTTCTTCGAAGTAAACCGCCAGCTTGTCGGTCAGATGGATATCGCAGTTCATGACACCCGCCATGAACTCGACCGGGTGGTTCGCCTTCAGCCAGCCGGTCTGATAACTGACCACCGCATACGCGGCCGCGTGGGACTTGTTGAAGCCGTAGTTGGCGAATTTCTCCAGCAGGTCGAAAACCTCGCTGGCCTTCTTGGCATCCACGCCATTCTCGCCCGCGCCTTTTTCAAACTTGGGGCGCTCAGCGTCCATCGCCTCCTTGATCTTCTTACCCATCGCACGACGCAACAGATCAGCACCGCCTAGGCTGTATCCCGCCATGACCTGTGCGATCTGCATCACCTGTTCCTGATAAACGATGATGCCCTGCGTTTCCTCAAGGATATGGTCGATCAGTGGGTGAACCGAAGTGATTTTGCGAAGACCGTTCTTAACTTCGCAATAGGTCGGGATGTTTTCCATCGGACCCGGACGGTACAGCGCCACAAGGGCCACGATATCCTCGATACAGGTGGGCTTCATACGCTTGAGCGCGTCCATCATGCCCGAGGATTCCACCTGGAACACTGCCACCGTCTTGGCTGCCGAGTAGAGCTTATACGTCGCCTCATCGTCCAGCGGGATAGCGTTGATCTGGTTCTCAGCCCCTTCAGCGGGTTCGTAAAGCTCGGTGCCATCAGCAGCAATGTGCAGTGGGCGACCGGACTTGAAGATCAGGTCCATGGCGTTCTGGATCACGGTCAGCGTTTTCAGACCCAGAAAGTCGAATTTGACCAGCCCGGCCTGTTCCACCCATTTCATGTTGAACTGGGTCGCCGGCATGTCCGAGCGCGGGTCCTGATACAAAGGCACCAGCGCGTCCAAAGGCCGATCCCCGATTACAACGCCCGCTGCGTGGGTCGACGCGTTGCGTAGCAATCCTTCGACCTGTTGGCCGTAGGTCAGAAGGCGATCTACCACCTCTTCGTTCCGCGCCTCTTCCCGCAGGCGTGGCTCGTCTTTCAGCGCTTTTTCAATGGAAACAGGTTTGACGCCCTCAACTGGGATCATCTTGGACAAACGGTCCACCTGCCCGTAAGGCATCTGCAAAACCCGCCCGATATCGCGCACGGCGGCCTTCGACAATAGCGCACCAAAGGTGATGATCTGCCCCACCTTGTCGCGCCCGTATTTCTGCTGCACGTAACGGATCACCTCTTCTCGGCGGTCCATGCAGAAGTCGATATCGAAATCCGGCATCGACACCCGCTCGGGGTTCAGGAAGCGTTCGAACAGCAGCGAATAGCGCAACGGGTCAAGGTCGGTGATTGTGAGCGCATAGGCCACCAATGAGCCCGCACCCGAGCCCCGCCCCGGACCAACCGGAATGTCGTGATCCTTTGCCCATTGAATAAAGTCCGCAACGATCAGGAAGTAGCCGGGAAAGCCCATTCCTTCGATAATGCCAAGTTCGAATTCCAAACGTTCCTGATATTCCTCTGGCGTCACAGCGTGCGGGATCACAGCCAGACGTTTCTGCAACCCCTCGTTGGCGATACGGCGCAGTTCGGCCACCTCGTCATCTGCAAATTTTGGCAGGATCGGATCCCGGCGATAGGCCATAAAGGCGCAGCGTTTGGCGATCTCAACCGTGTTCTCGATCGCTTCCGGCAAGTCTGCGAACAGAGTCACCATCTCTTGCTGCGACTTGAAATAGTGCTGCGCGGTCAGTCGGCGGCGGCCTTCTTGCTGATCAACATAAGCCCCTTCGGCGATACAGATCAGCGCATCATGCGCTTCATACATATCCGAGGTTGGGAAATAGACGTCATTGGTAGCAACCAACGGCAGGTTTTTGGTATAAGCCATCTCAACATGGCCACGCTCGGTCAGCCGTTCTGCTTCCGGCTGGCCATCTTCACCCGGATGACGCTGAAGTTCGATATAAAGGCGATCCGGGAACATGCCCGCCAACCGATCCACCAGCGCCTCAGCCGCCGGACGTTGACCCTGTTGCAGCAGCATCCCAACCGGTCCGTCTGGACCGCCGGTCAAGCAAATCAAACCGTCCGACCGATCCGCAAGCTCGTCCAAAGTGACCTGCGGCAGCTGTCCACCTTTGTCCACGTAAAGGCAGGAACTCAGCTTCATCAGGTTTTCATACCCAGCCTCGGACTGCGCCAGCAAAACCAAAGGCGCGGGTACTTTGGGCTTTTCGCCGGGCTGAGCCTGCACGTAAGTCAAGTCAACCTGACAACCCATGATCGGCTGAACACCCGCTCCGCTTGCCGTAACCGAGAACTCCAAGGCCGAGAACATCGAATTGGTGTCTGTCACAGCGACGGCGGGCATCTCCATCTTCTCGCAAAGGGCAGGTAGCTTTTTCAGCCGCACGGCGCCCTCCAAAAGGGAGTATTCGGTGTGAACGCGGAGGTGAATGAATCGAGGATTGCTGCTCATGCCGCCTACGCTATCTCAGCCAGGCGCGCTGCAAAAGCGGGAACCGTGGCTTTGGAATGCATAAAAAAACGGCGCTGATTATTCGGCTTTTTCAGAAGGTGCTTCGGGATTGAGTGCCCGTCGCATTCAAAAAACACTTTATTTACAAGCGCCTGCCTTTTACACAAAAGCAGGAAAAGCATGCTGCGCGTTCCAAATGGTACATCATATAGGCAGTTTTTCTTGCCAGATAAGCCGCGCTGTTTCTAACATCTTACGGCAAGCACTTCGCCCGCCGCTCTTTCTACGTCGCATCGAAGGAGGGTCCAATGGGCGCAACAGGGTAACGCGACGGGTTTCTCGAATGAATATCACGTTTCTTCTGAACGGAGAGACAGTGGAGCTGGCGGATATCGATCCAACGGCGACCCTGCTGGATTGGCTACGCGAGGATCGCGGCCTGACCGGCACCAAGGAAGGCTGCAACGAAGGCGATTGCGGGGCCTGCACCGTCATGGTCACGGATGTAGACGGCCATAAGGCCCTGAATTCCTGCATTCTGTTTCTTCCGCAATTGCACGGCAAAGCCGTCCGCACCGTCGAAGGTGCCAGGGGCCCGAATGGCGAAGCCCACCCGGTACAACAGGCGATGGTGGACCTGCACGGATCTCAATGCGGGTTCTGCACCCCCGGCTTTGTAATGTCGATGGTCGCCAGTCATGCAAATGGCGCAACAGATCACGACACCCAGCTTGCAGGGAACCTGTGCCGCTGCACCGGTTACGCCCCAATCATCCGCGCTGCCAAAACCGCCGAGGCTGAACCAACCCCAAAATGGATCACTGACGACCGGTCCTTCTCTTGTTCACAAATACCTCGGGGGGAGGCCGCAGGCCAGCGGGCAGAGCCCCCCTTCCTCCCCAACAGCGCTGACGAACTGGCGTCTCTGTTTGCCGAGCACCCTAGCGCCACCCTGGTTGCCGGCGCAACCGATGTAGGTCTTTGGGTCACCAAGCAGCTGCGTGATCTGGACCCGGTCATATTCCTCAACCGTTGTGATGACTTGAAAGAAATCACGATCACCGATACCGAAGCCCGCTTCGGTGCAATGGTCGACATGAACCGCATGGGAGAGGCCCTGGCCGACCTTCACCCATCCTATGCCGAGATGATCCGCCGCTATGCCAGCGTTCAGGTGCGCCATGCAGCGACCGTCGGCGGAAACATCGCCAATGGTTCGCCCATCGGCGACAATCCACCTGCCCTGATCGCTTTGGATGCGACATTGCATCTGCGCAAAGGGGATGCACGCCGCTCGATCCCCTTGGAAGAGTTCTTCATTGACTATGGCAAGCAGGATCGTGCGCCGGGAGAATTTGTCGAAGCCGTTAGCTTCCTGCGTCAGCCTGACAGGCTGAAGGCATACAAGCTCAGCAAACGGTTCGATCAGGATATCTCGGCCGTTTGCGGATGTTTTAATGTCACCGTTTCAGACGGCACCGTCACACAGGCGCGTATCGCGTTTGGCGGCATGGCCGGTATTCCGAAACGGGCAACCCATGTCGAGGCCGCACTGATCGGCAAACCCTGGACACGCGAGACCGTTGCGGCCGCGCTGCCATATTTTGCCGAGGACTATTCACCACTCACGGACATGCGCGCCTCGGCCATCTATCGTCTGGAAACGGCCAAAGCGATGCTGGAACGCTATTTCCTCGAAGACCAGGGCGAGATCACCAACGTGCTGGAGGTGTCGGCATGAGCGTGACCAAACCCCTCCCCCACGACGCGGCGCCGCTGCATGTGTCCGGCTCGGCGCGATATGTGGATGACATCCCGACACCCAAAGGCACGCTGCATCTGGCATTTGGTATCAGCCCGATTGCCAAGGGTAATATCACCGCAATGGATCTGTCGGGAGTAAAGGCCGCCGAAGGTGTTGTGATGGTGATGACGGCCGAGGACCTGCCTTTCGCCAACGACGTCTCGCCCTCGATCCATGATGAACCACTGCTGTCGGACGGCACGGTTCACTATATCGGCCAGCCCGTATTTCTGGTCGTCGCCACCAGCCATCTGGCCGCGCGCAAGGCCGCGCGCCTGGGCAAGATCGACTATGCCGAGGACACGCCGATCCTGACGGTTGAAGAGGCGCTGGCCGCGGATAGCCGGTTCGAGGATGGCCCACGTGTTTACGCCAAAGGCGATGCGGATGCCGCCATCGCAGGTGCAGCACATGTGATCGAAGGCACGTTCGAACTTGGCGGGCAGGAGCACTTCTACCTCGAAGGCCAGGCTGCACTGGCCGTGCCAAATGAAGGCGCGGATATGTTGGTGCACAGTTCCACACAACACCCGACCGAAATTCAGCACAAAGTAGCGGACGCTTTGGGTGTCCCCATGCACGCTGTCCGGGTTGAAACCCGCCGGATGGGCGGCGGCTTTGGCGGCAAGGAAAGCCAAGGCAACGCGCTGGCTGTCGCTTGCGCCATAGCCGCGCGCGCCACAGGCAAAGCCTGCAAGATGCGCTATGACCGCGACGATGACATGATTATCACCGGCAAGCGCCACGCGTTCCGCATTTCCTATAAGGCCGGGTTCGATGAGCATGGGCATATTCAGGGCGTATCGTTCCTTCATTACGCCATCTGCGGTTGGGCGCAGGACCTGTCTCTGCCTGTCGCCGACCGCGCTATGCTGCATTCGGACAATGCTTATCTGCTGCCCAATGCGCGGATCGAAAGCCACCGACTGAAAACCAACACCCAATCCGCCACCGCCTATCGCGGTTTTGGCGGCCCGCAGGGGATGGTCGGGATCGAGCGCGTGATGGATCACGCCGCGCATGAACTGGGGCTGGACCCGGTCGAACTGCGCCGCCGGAACTACTATGAACCCGCGCACACGGTTGCTGAGGTCGCACCAACAGAGAAGCCTCTGGGCCATCCCGACCCGCATGAGGACCTGACCAGCCGCGGCGCGGTTGAAACCGGGAACGCGCCGGTGCGCCCCCTTCCTGCTGGTGGCAACACGACGCCCTACGGCATGGAGGTCAGCGATTTCGAACTGCACGAAATGACCGATGCACTGCTGAAATCCAGCGACTACTCCGCGCGCAAGGCGGCTATTGGTGAGTGGAACGCCAAAAACAGCGTTATCAAAAAAGGCATCGCCTTCTCTCCGGTCAAGTTCGGGATTTCCTTCACTCTGACTCACCTCAATCAGGCGGGTGCGCTGGTGCATGTATATCAGGACGGCTCGGTCCACCTAAACCATGGCGGCACCGAAATGGGTCAGGGACTGTTCCAGAAAGTGGCGCAAGTCGCAGCCTCGCACTTTGGCATCCCATTGGAGATGGTGAAAATCACCGCCACGGATACAGCCAAGGTGCCCAATACCTCGGCCACGGCGGCGTCCTCGGGCAGTGATCTGAACGGCATGGCAGTGAAAGCCGCTTGTGATACGATCCGCGACCGGATGGCAGACTATCTGGCGGAACGGCATCAGGCTGATCCGTCGACGGTCAGTTTCTCCGATGGTCACGTAATGGTTGGGGAAGAAAAGTACACTTTTGCCGAAGCCGCAGCGCTGGCCTATCAGGGCCGGATAAGCTTGTCGGCAACCGGTTTTTACAAAACGCCCAAGATCGAATGGGACCGAATCGCAGGGCGCGGACGCCCGTTTTTCTACTTCGCCTATGGCGCGTCGGTCACCGAGGTAGCCGTCGATACTCTGACCGGTGAAAACCGCATTCTACGCACGGATATCCTGCATGACGCGGGCGCATCGCTGAACCCGGCGCTGGATATCGGGCAGGTCGAAGGCGGTTACGTGCAAGGCGCTGGTTGGCTGACGACCGAGGAACTGGTCTGGGATGACAAGGGCAACCTGCGCACACATGCGCCCTCGACCTACAAGATTCCTGCCTGCTCTGACCGGCCTGACATTTTCAATGTCGCGCTTTGGGATGGCGAGAACCGCGAAGACACGATCTATCGCTCGAAAGCGGTTGGCGAACCGCCCTTCATGTTGGGCATCTCAGCATGGTTGGCCCTGTCCAACGCGGTTGCGGCATGTGGCGATACCTACCCCGCGCTCGACGCACCTGCCACGGCTGAAGAAGTCTGGCGCGGTGTCCAAAGGATTAAGGGAGGCATCTGATGGGATTTGACCTGGAGGCTTTGAGGCAGGCGGTCGAAACCCATGGACGAGTGGTCCGGGTGGTTATTGCCGGCATCAAAGGATCGTCCCCGCGCGAGGTTGGCGCAGCCATGCTTGTCTGGAAGGACGGACAGTCCGGCACCATCGGCGGAGGGACGCTGGAATATCAGGCGGCCGAAGCGGCGCGGGCGCAAACCCGGTCTTCGCGTCTAACCCATCACGCGCTTGGGCCTGGGATGGGACAATGTTGCGGTGGCGCGGTTTCGCTGCTCAGCGAGGTCTATGACCGCGCGGCGCTGGAAACGCTGGATGAAACACTCATCGCACGTGCCACATCTGGCGAAGAGATGCCGCTGTCGGTCAAACGAGTGCTGGCAACCGCGCGTGGTCAGGGGATCACACCTGAACCCCAGATGGTTGACGGCTGGATGATTGAGCCAGTGCACAAACCAAACCGGAACCTTTGGATTTGGGGTGCCGGTCATGTCGGACGGGCTTTGGTGGATGTTCTCTCACCGCTGCCCGACCTTGCGATCACCTGGATCGACACCGGCTTGGATCGGTTTCCCGACACGATTGCCGCCGGAGTTACCTCGGTTCCAGCTACCAAACCGGCCGAACTGGTTCGACACGCACCGACCGATGCCGAGCATCTTGTGCTGACCTATTCACACAATTTGGACCTGGAGCTGTGCAACAGGCTGCTTTTACATGATTTCCGCTTTGCGGGACTGATCGGCTCGGCTACGAAATGGGCGCGATTCCGGTCGCGGCTGGCGGCCCTTGGGCACTCGCCCGAGCGGATCAGCCGGATCACCTGTCCAATTGGTGATCCGAACCTGGGCAAACACCCGCAGATGATCGCCGTCGGCGTCGCCGCGCAGCTGTTGCGCCCGGCCCGGCAGAACGAGTTGAAGAAGGACCTGAGCGCGTGACCACTCCACTTCTGAGCCTGCAAGGGCTAACCAAAGCCTATCCCGGCGTCGTGGCCAATGATCAGGTGTCTTTTGACATCGGCGAGGGCGAGGTACACGCCCTGCTGGGGGAAAACGGCGCGGGCAAATCCACGCTGGTCAAGATGATCTACGGGCTGGTGAAGCCCGACAGCGGCACGATGCTGCTGCGAGGTCAGCCTTTTGCGCCGCCCGAGCCGCGCGCCGCGCGGGCGGACGGGATTGCGATGGTGTTCCAGCATTTCTCGTTGTTCGACGCTTTGAACGTGGCCGAAAACATCGCTTTGGGGATGGAGAACCCGCCGCCGATGGGCGATCTGGCCTCGCGTATCCGCGAAGTGTCCGAAACATATGGCCTGCCGCTGGATCCATATCGCACGGTTGGCGATCTGTCGGCGGGTGAGCGGCAGCGGGTCGAGATCATCCGTTGCCTGTTGCAGGACCCCAAACTGCTGATCATGGACGAACCGACGAGCGTACTGACCCCGCAAGAGGTGGAAATCCTGTTCGAGACGCTGAACAAATTGCGGTCTGAGGGCACTTCGATCCTGTATATCTCGCACAAGCTTGAAGAAATCCGCACTCTGTGTGATCACGCGACGATCCTGCGGCTGGGCAAGAATGTGGGCGAATGCGTACCCGCCGAAACTTCCGCGCGGGACATGGCCGAGATGATGGTGGGCTCGACACTTCAAACGCCTGAACGTTCGGGGCGTGAATTTGGTGAGGTTGCGCTGGATGTTAGTGGGCTGTCCGTCCCGTCGCCCTCGGAATTCGGTACGGCGCTGAAGAACATCCACATGACTGTCCGCAAGGGTGAGGTTTTGGGCATCGGTGGCGTTGCCGGGAATGGGCAGGATGAATTGCTGGGCGCGCTGTCCGGTGAGATCCTGACCGCTGCGGATGCGATCAAGTTCAACGGCCAGCGGATCGGCAAACTCGGCCCCACCGCGCGGCGCAAGCTGGGTGTGCTGACGGCCCCCGAAGAGCGGCTGGGTCATGCGGCAGCCCCGGATATGAGCCTGACGGAAAACGCCTTGCTGACCGGATCGGTGCGGGAAGGGCTGGAAAGCAACGGTTTCCTCAAATGGGCCGAAACCAAGAGCTTTGCCGAAAAGATCATCAGCGCTTTTGACGTCCGCACGCCGGGTCCTGAGAATGCCGCCCGGTCATTGTCTGGCGGGAACCTGCAGAAATTCGTGATTGGTCGTGAAGTACTGCAAAACCCCGACATTCTGGTAGTGAACCAGCCCACCTGGGGCGTGGATGCCGCTGCGGCGGCGGCGATCCGCCAGGCCATCTTGGATCTGGCCGCTAAAGGGACTGCCGTGGTCTGCATCAGCCAGGATCTGGATGAGCTGATGGAAATCTCGGACAGCTTTGCGGCATTGAATGAAGGACGGCTGAGCGCACCGCGCCCAACAACGGGTCTGACGGTGGACGAGATCGGGCTGATGATGGGTGGAGCCCACGGCATGGAGGTGGCGCATGTGTGACGCGTTGAACCGCCTCCGGCGGCCGTATTTGCAACAAGAAGAAGAGTTGGGGGTGTGAGCAGATGATTGTGTTGGAGAAACGGCCACAGCCGTCCAAGGCGTGGTCTTATGCCACCCCTTTGGTTGCGGTGTTGGCGACGATGGTGTTTGGCGGCATCTTGTTCGCCATTCTGGGCAAGAACCCAATTGAAGCCATTGGCACCATTTTCTGGGAACCACTGTTTGGCGAGTTCGCCTTCTACTACCGTCCCCAATTGTTGGTGAAAGGCGCGCCGTTGGTTTTGATCGCCATTGGTCTTTCGCTGGGCTTTCGGGCTGGCATCTGGAACATTGGGGCCGAAGGTCAGTACATCATGGGTGCCATTTTCGGCGCTGGTGCTGGGCTGGCCTTTTTTCCTATGGATGCGTTTTTCATCTTCCCGATCATGGTAATCGCAGGCGCGTTCGGCGGCTGGCTTTGGGCGATGATCCCGGCCTTTTTGAAAGTGCGCTTTGGCACCAATGAAATCCTGGTGTCGCTTATGCTGGTCTATGTGGCCGAGCAGATGCTTGCCTCGGTCTCACTGGGTCTGCTGAAGAACCCAGAGGGCTTTGGCTTTCCCGGTTCGCGCAACCTGCAGCAATATGACAGTGCGCACAACGCCGAGTTGATCGCCGGGTCAGGTATGCATTGGGGCGTCGTCACTGCACTGATTGCCGTGATCTTTGCTTATATCCTGCTGAACCGGCACATGCTGGGTTTTCACATCCGTTTGACTGGTGAGGCACCTCGTGCGGCGAAATTCGCGGGTGTGAATCCGGCGCGGCTGATTCTGTTCTGTCTGGGCCTCTCCGGGGCACTGGCCGGGCTGGCAGGGATGTTCGAGGTCTCAGGGCCTTCGGGCGTGGTCAGCATCGATTTCAACGTTGGCTATGGCTTCACCGCGATTATCGTTGCTTTTCTGGGCCGCCTGCATCCGGTGGGTATCCTGCTGGCCGGTGGCCTGATGGCGCTGACTTATATCGGCGGGGAAATCGCGCAATCGCAGCTGGGCCTGCCAGCCGCTGCCATTCAGGTGTTCCAGGGGATGCTGCTGTTCTTCCTTCTGGCTTTCGATCTTCTGACCAACTACCGCATCCGTGCGGCGCGTAGCGAGGTAGCATAATGGACCTTGGTGAAATCAACCCCGTCCTTCTGGTCGCTTCGCTGATGGTGGCCGCAACTCCCCTGCTGCTGGCCGCGATCGGAGAACTGGTCGTTGAGAAAGCAGGTGTTCTGAACCTTGGCGTCGAGGGCATGATGATCGTAGGCGCGATCAGTGGCTTTGCGATCTCGGTCGAGACCGGGTCGCCCTGGCTGGGCTTTGTCGCGGCGGCCATTGGCGGCGCGGTTCTGTCTTTGCTGTTTGTTTTGTTGACACAGGTGGCCTTGGCCAATCAGGTGGCAAGTGGCCTTGCACTGACCCTGTTCGGGCTGGGATTCAGCGCACTGATGGGGCAGAGCTATGTAGGCGTCAAACCCCCGAGTATGGGCGACATTCATATCCCGGTGATCAGCGATATCCCGGTCATCGGCCCAATCCTGTTCCAGCATGACCCGATCCTTTATGTCGGTATCGCTTTGACCGCAGCGGTCTGGGCGACGCTGAAATACACCCGCGTCGGTCTGATTCTGCGCGCGGTCGGCGAAAATCACGATGCCGCACACGCACTTGGCTATAAGGTCATCAAGATCCGCATCATGGCGATCCTTTTCGGCGGGGCCTGTGCGGGTCTGGGTGGCGCCTATATCAGCTTGATCCGCGTGCCTCAGTGGACCGAAGGAATGACCGCGGGTGTGGGCTGGATCGCTCTGGCGCTTGTGGTGTTTGCCAGCTGGAAACCATGGCGCGCCTTGCTGGGGGCTTACTTGTTTGGCGGCATCACTGTGTTGCAGCTTAATTTGCAGGCAGCGGGCGTTGCCATTCCTGTCGAGTATCTGGCAATGTCGCCTTATATCATCACGATCCTTGTGCTTGTGATCCTTTCGGCCGACAAGAGCAGCGCACCTGCCTCACTGGGCCGGACCTTCCATGCCTCGCACTAGGGGCCAACTGAACCAACTTGGGGAGTAACACATGAAATTCACTACACTTCTGGCAAGTGCCGCCATGGCACTGGGCCTAGCCACAGGCGCTATGGCCGAAGACAAAACCAAGGTCGGCTTCGTCTATGTCGGTCCGGTGGGCGACGGCGGCTGGACCTATGAGCACAACAAGGGCCGTCTGGCCGTCGAGGATCACTTTGGCGACAAGGTTGAAACCGTCTTTGTTGAATCGGTTCCCGAAGGTCCCGATGCTGAGCGTGTAATGACCCAGATGGCGCTGGAAGGCGCTGATCTGATCTTTACCACGTCGTTCGGCTATATGGATCCGACCATCAACGTGGCTAAGAAGTTCCCGAACGTAAAATTCGAGCACGCGACCGGCTATAAAACAGCCGACAACGTCTCGGTCTATTCAGCACGTTTCTACGAGGGCCGCGCTGTTCAGGGCCACATCGCGGGCAATATGACCAAGTCGAACATCATCGGCTATATCGGTTCGTATCCGATCCCCGAAGTGATCCGCGGCATCAACTCGGCCTATATCCACGCCAAGAAGGTGAACCCGGATGTCGAGTTCAAGATCGTTTGGGCCTACACTTGGTTTGATCCTGCGAAAGAAGCTGACGCCGCCACTGTTCTGATCGAACAGGGTGCAGACGTGATCCTGCAACACACCGACTCGACCGCGCCGCAGGCGGCTGCACAAGAGGCTGGCAATGTTGTCACCTTTGGTCAGGCGTCGGACATGAGCGAATACGCCCCGTTCCCGCGCGTCTCGTCGATCATCGATGATTGGGCCCCCTACTACATTGCCCGGACCCAAGCCGTCATGGATGGCACATGGGAAAGCGCCAACACTTGGGATGGCATCCGCGAAGGCATGGTTGCAATCGGCGAGATTTCAGACGCCGTACCGGCTGATGTGAAGGAAGAAGCCCTGGCACTGAAAGCCGCCATGGCGGCGGGCGAGTACCACCCCTTTACCGGTCCGCTGAAAAGGCAGGACGGCAGCGACTGGCTGGCTGAAGGTGAAGTGGCCGATGATGGCACGCTGGCCGGCATGAACTTCTATGTCGAAGGGCTGGAAGGCGAAATTCCGCAGTAAGCTGCGGGCATAACTAAAAGAAAAGGCCCGACGAACGCGGGCCTTTTTTCATCGCAGTGTCTAGAAAACGCAGGTCAGGTGTACCGTTCTGAATTCTGATGAAGGGCATCGGCCCAGATCTCCAGAATGGGATACGCAATCGCCGCGGGTATCACCCAACAGCCAGCCGAAGGAAACGGCTTTTCAATATCGCTGGCTTTTAGCGCACGTGCCGCCTCTTCCACCTCAATCAACGTTGTTGGAACGACAAGGCCTGCCGCATGCAGAGCGGTCTTGTTGCACTACAGTTTTAACATTAGCCAGCTGAAAGAGTTATGCTGTAACTTATCGGCCCTGTTTTGCGGTTGTTTCTTCATATGAACCCTTAGAACCAATGGCTAAGCTCTGGCATGCGGATTCTCCGCCAATCGGGTAGGCCACCGCAAATGTGAAGGCGTTGATGGCAAATTGAGCCGACGCAAACGAACAGACAATGGGATATGATTGTCTGCACTGGTTCAGATCAAGGTGTTCAAGTTCCATCAAAAGATTTACTCATTTCGGGTCCGCTCTGCGCTGCTTTGCAACCGGTTGCGGGAGTTGACCGAAACTGCATAATGATCTGGCAATGAAAACCACCTCAAAATCCCTTTCCTTTTGCCGTTGGAGACGCCACCCGTGAGCGTGACCTTAAAAGACGTCGCTGCCCTTGCAGGCGTATCGCGATCTGCTGTCTCGCGCACGTTCACCGAAGGCGCTTCGGTCTCGGCAAAAACACGCAGCAAGGTCGAAAAAGCAGCCCGCGAACTTGGCTACAGCCCGAATGCACTTGCCTCGTCGCTGACCACCGGGCGCACTAAACTGATCGGGTTGATTTCGAACAACTTTCACAACCCCATTTTTCTTGAAGTCTTCGATCAGTTCACGCGTGCCTTGCAGGAACGCGGCCTGCGTCCGTTGATCGTGAACCTGACGGACGAGACCGAGCCCGCCAATTCGGTCCGAATGCTGCGGCAATATTCGGTGGATGCGGCCATCGTGGCGTCGTCGACGCTGCCACCTAGCTTTGCCAAGGCGTTTCATGATGCCGGCGTGCCGGTGGTGCATACATTTGGACGCTCGGCCACTTCGCCCGAAGTGCATGTCGTGGGCATCGACAACGTGGAATGCGGACGTATGGCCGCCCGCGAATTTGTGGCGCGTGGGTACACGCGTGTCGGTTATCTGGGCGGACCTGAGGATGCAACATCGGCCCTGGATCGGCATCGCGGTTTCATGGAGGAACTGGCAGACCACCCGGAGATTGAAGTAAGCTATTGCTTCGCAGGGGCTTACTCTTTCGAGGCAGGGCGGACCGAGATGCTGGGGCTGTTGGCCAATAATCCGGCCCAAGCTTATTTCTGTGGCGACGACATCCTGTCGATTGGCGCACTGTCAGCGTTGAAAGATCACAGTTTGCGGCCGGGCAAAGATGTCGGAATCATCGGCCTGAACGACATGGAAATGTCGCGCTGGGAAAGCATCGATCTGACGACGATTCACCAGCCGATCAAGCAGATCATTACCTCATCCGTCGATCTGGTTGTCGAGATGTTGAAAGAGCCCCAGCGCTATCCCGAGGCCCGTATTTTCCCTTGCCGGGTGATTGAGCGGGGCACGTTGCGGCCCCGCCCCTGATCAGCGAAACATTGGTGGACGGGCATCCTGCCACGCACCATCCGCTTTGCCCGAAGCAACAGCCGCATGGACAGCTGCGATGGACCTGACACCATCTGCGGCTCCGGGCAAGCCATCCCGGCTTTCACCGCGAATTGCATCGGCCAGATCGCAATAGATGTTGGCTACGGCCAAAGGGAACCCTTCTGGGTGCGCGATTGCGACCCGAGACAATCGCTGAACCTCGTCGTGAAGACCGCCCTCGCCCTTTTCGATGATCTGGGTACGCCCACCCACCGGGGTATAGATCAACTGATTAGGTTGCTCGGATGCCCAGCGCAGCCCGCCGGTTTCCCCAAAAACCTGAATATCAAAGCCATGTTGCCGCCCGATTGCCACCGATGACGTCCAGAGACGCCCGACTGTGCCGCCTTCCATCCGGAAGTTGATCATTGCATCGTCTTCCAGTTCACGACTGGCGATGGTCGAGGCCAGATCGGCGGAAAGGGTCTTCACCTCGTCATCGCAGATAAAGCTGGCCATGTGCAGTGCATGGATACCGCAATCGGCAAACTGCCCCGAGACACCTGCCATCGCAGGATCATAGCGCCAGCGAACACGCGGGTTGTCTGCGTCGGTCGCATCGCCATGATGACCATGGCTGAAATTGGTAACGACCAGACGCACCTTACCGATGTCGCCTGCACGCACCATCGCGCGGGCCTGACGTACCATTGGGTACGCGGAATAGCAGTAGTTCACCGCGCAGATCTTGCCCGAAGCTTCAGCGACGCGGACGATCTCTTCGCCCTCTTCTACCGTCATGGTCATCGGCTTTTCGCACAACACGTTGAAGCCCGCCTCGAGATACGCCTTGGCGATCTCGAAATGGGTCGAGTTTGGCGTGGCGATGGTCACCAGATCAATTCGATCATCCCGGTCTTTCTCGCTCGCCAGCATCTCTTGCCAGTTGCCATAGGCGCGATCGGCAGCAACGCCCAGTCGTTGCGCATACTCGCGGCCCGCTTCGGGCCGGTGATCCAGCGCGCCAGCAGCAAATTCAAACAGTCCGTCAGCCTGAGCACCCAAGCGATGGGCAGGCCCAATCTGGCTGCCTTCACCGCCCCCGATCATGCCCCATCTCAACTTAGCCATGGTCATCGTCTCTCTTTAGAATTTCATAGATTGAGCGATCAGAAATCGCTGATGTCTTTCCATTGCCGCTGGTCTGACGACGCCAAGGCGGCGGCCAGAACGCGGTTTACCTCATGCCCATCACGGAAGGTTGGCCAAATCGCTTCTCCGGTATGGATAGCCTGAAGGAAGTCCTTAGCCTCGATGATGATCTGGTCCTGATAGCCGGTGCCATGACCAGGGCCCTGACAGAAAGGTTCGTAGTCCGGGTGCGCAGGACCTGTCAGGATCTTAGTGAACCCGCGCGCAGCTTCGGGCCCCTCTCGCTTATACAGCCAAAGCGCGTTCTGGTCTTCCTGATCGAACCGGATTGCGCCTTTTGTACCTGATATTTCATAAGCATAGCCCATTTTACGGCCCGTCGCGACGCGGCTGAAATACAGGTTGCCCATAACGCCGTTTTCGAACCGGCACATCATCTGGGCATGGTCGTCATTTGTGACCTCACCACCTGGCCGAGTTTTATGCACGGTTTCCACATCGGCCATCACCTGCGCAATCGGACCAACCAGGGCCATCGCTCCGTTCACCATATGCGGCGCAAGATCTCCTATTGTGCCATTGGCCATGCCCGTTGTCCGCCACGTGGCTGGTGCCTGAGGATCGGCGTAAAAGTCTTCGGTGTGCTCACCCCGGAACCACGTGATGTCGCCGATCTCTCCATCGACTATAAGCTGGCGGGCATACTGGCTGGCGGGTGTGCGAATATAGTTGAACCCTACCATGTTCACAGCGCCTGCAGCATCGGCCGCTGCTACCATGGCCTGACTGTCTTCAAGCGATGCACCCAAAGGCTTTTCACACAACACGGGCTTGCCCAGACTAAAGGCTGCTTCGGCGATCTGACGATGCGTGGATTGCGGTGAAGCGATCACAATGGCCTCGACCCTCGGGTCTTCCACCAAAACGCGCCAATCGTCGGTCGCGCGCGCAAAACAATAGGCCGTCCGGTAACGTTCGGCGCTTTCGGGGCTGGATGCACAAATGACCTCAAGCCGGGGCCTCAATGCGGTGTTAAAAACCGCGCCAACGGCCGACATGGCAACGGAATGAGCCTTGCCCATATAGCCGCCACCCACAATTCCAATTCCGATTTCAGGCATCTGCAACGGCTCCGAACATATTATTTGCAACCGGTTGCAAAATGAGTATCGTGTGAATCGATTCAACGCAAGGTCCAAACTTTGCCGACCCACTTTACCGGAGGACATGACTTGAGCGCTCTGATAGACGGTATCAAAGGAAACCGCTTTGCCGTTCTGGGACGCGCAGGAATGGACCTGTATGCAGATCCGATCGGCGTCAAAAGCGAGGATGCCGACACGTTCCATGCCGATCTGGGTGGTTCATCCGCGAACATTTGCGCCGGATTGGTTAAACTGGGCAGTCAGGCCTCTCTGATCACGTCAGTCTCAGACGATGCGGTCGGTCGCTTCTGCCTGAACCGTCTGCGCCACTATGGCGTAGACACCACCTATATCCGCGTTTTGGGCGGCGAATACCGCATGTCTTTGGCCGTCTACGAAAGCCGGATCGAGAACTTTCAGAATGTCATCTACCGCAATGGGGCTGTCGATTTTCAGGTCACTGAAGAGGACATGGACAAGGTTGATTATTCGTCCTTTTCGGCAGTCATATCGGCAGGCACAGTCTTTGCCTCCGAACCATCGCGCAGCGCCACATTCCGTGCGTTCGAAAACGCCCGAGCCGTTGACCTGCCAATCATCTTCGATATCGACTACCGCCCCTATAGCTGGCCTTCGCCCGAGGTGGCCGCCGAGGTCCTGTCACGGGCCGGTGAAGCCAGCGATCTGATCGTCGGCAATGACGAAGAGTTCGGGTTCATGGCTGGCGGTATCGACAAGGGCTTTGCCAAGGCCAAAGAGCTGGCGGAAAAACCCGGTCGGATCGTCATCTACAAAATGGGCGAAAAAGGTGCCGTCACGTTGGTGGACGGGCAAGAGATTGAAACCGGCATCTATCCGGTCACCGCTGTCAAACCCAATGGGGCAGGCGACAGTTTTATGGCGGGACTGCTGGCCTCTATTGCCGCGGGCCATGACCTGAAGGATGCTGTCATGCGCGGCTCAGCCTGCGCATCGATTGTGGTGTCTCAACCGGGCTGTGCGCCCGCCATGCCCACGACCGCTGAACTGGACGCGTTCCTTGCCTCACACCCCGGCCCGACCACATAGGAGACTCCCATGCACATCGCGCCCTTTGACAATCAGAACAAACCCATCGTTGACATCGATGACCCAGCGGTCCCGCTGAACTATTTCAACATCGTCAAACTGAAAAAGAGCGAGGCGTTCGAATATCAGGTTCCCGGCTACGAGACCTGCATCGTGCCAGCCACCGGCAGCGTCGATGTGGACGTCGAAGGCGTTGCCTTCCCGAAGCTGGGCAACCGGGGCGAAGATGTCTGGGATGGAGAACCCGAGGGCATTTATGTGCCCGTCGGTGCGAAAGTGCAGATGGCCTGCGTGTCGGATGAAACCGAAGTGTTCATTGCCGGCGCCAAATACGACAAGGTCCTGGACCCGTTCGATGTGCGTGATCATGACCTTGTACAATACGGCAGCGACGACACCAAAACACACCGTAAGATCAAGCACATACTAGGCCAAAAGCAACACGACAAAGTCGGTCGCCTGTTGGTGAGTGAGCTGTTTACCGTCGGTCAGGGCGGCTGGTCGGGGTTTCCCAGCCACAAGCACGACACCAACCGCCTGCCGGACGAAACGCGACACGACGAGACCTATAATTTCCGTTTCAAACCCAACTGGGGTTCGGGGCTACAGATGCTGCAACGCGAGGACAACGAGCCCGGCGACGCCTATCACATCGTCGATGGCTCCACGATCTGCATCGACAAGGGCTACCATCCCTGCTGCGTTCTGCCGGGGTATGAGATGTATTACTTCACCATCCTCGGCGGGCTGAGCCAACGCTCGCTGGTGCAGTATTTCCAACCCACACATGCCTATCAGATCGAAACGATTCCAGGCATCAAAGACATGATCGCGAAGTTCAAATGACCCTGGTCACACTGAAAGACGTCCTGCAACCTGCCTATGAACAGGGTTACGCCGTTGGCGGGCTGGTTACACTCGGTTGGGAGGACATGCGCGCTTACGTGGCCGCTGCCGAAGCCGAGAATGCGCCAGTGATCCTGCAAGCCGGACCCAGCTGTCGCGAATACACACCACTGCCCATTCTGGGCAAAATGTTCCGCTATCTGGCCGAAAACGCTTCGGTTCCAGTCGTTGCGCATCTGGACCATGGTTACACATATGAAGACTGCAAGATCGCGCTGGACAGTGGGTTTACGTCCCTGATGTTCGATGGGTCGCGCAAGCCGCTTCAACAGAACATCGACGAGACCGCCGCGATTGCCGAAATGGCCCACGCAGCGGGGATTTCCTGCGAGGGCGAAATCGGCTTTGTCGGATATTCTGGCGGCGAAGGATCGAACGGAACGGACCCCGAGGAAGCCGCTATATTTGCTCGTGAAAGCGGGGTGGACGCGATGGCGATTTCAGTCGGCAATGTTCACTTGCAGCAGAACAAAGAAGGGGGCTTGGATGAGGCGCGCATCGCCGAGATTGATGCCTTGACCGAGGTGCCTTTGGTCATTCACGGCGGGTCAGGCGTGCCGGTGGAACAGCGCATGAAACTGGCGCGAGAGACCTCGATTTGCAAGTTCAACATCGGAACGGAACTGCGCATGGCGTTTGGTCACGCCATGCGTGACGCCGTCAATCGTGATCCTGAAAGGTTTGATCGGGTCACCATACTGAAGGAAACCCACGACCCGGTCGAGGCCGCTGCCCGCACCGTGATCCGTGCCTTTGGCGCGCCACCTCAAAGATAAAGCGCCCAAACATGCTTAGATTGTAAAGGCAGCCCGGAAGGCCTCAAGCGCCGTTTCCGGGTCGCCCGCCGCAAAAGCCTCTAGGCCGACAGGTCCGCGATACCCCATGTCATCCAACGCCCGTGCAACGGCGGCATAATTGATCTCTCCAGTTCCGGGTTCACACCGGCCGGGATTGTCAGCAACCTGAACTTCACCGATCCATGGCAGGCATTTCTTGCACCAACGGACAAGATCCCCTTCACCGATCTGCGTATGGTATAGATCCAGATTGATGCGCAGGTGTGAATGATTGACCGAGGACACAAGCGCCAGAACATCCCCGGTCGACCCAAAAGGACAGCCGGGATGGTCCAGCGGGTTCAGATTTTCCAACGTAAAAACAACATCTTCCTGCTCTGCCAGATCACAGATGCGTTGCAATGTGTCCCGTGCCTTCAGCCACATGTCTCCGGTCACGACCTCGTACTGCCGGATTGGAATTCCACCATCTCCCAAGCCTGTACCGTGCAGGTTCAGACGATCCACGCCCAGGCGCTTACCGATCTGAGCTGTCTCGCGCGCGGATCGCAGCAACATGTCAGCGCCTTCTTGGTCCGCAAGGCGACCCTGAAGATACCCGTTCATGATCGTATAGTTCGCACCAACGCGTTCCAGCTTGCCCAGATCCCAATCTGGCCAGTTCCAAAGCCCCACACCAAACCCCATCTCGGTCAGGCGCGCGGCACGCCAGTCCATGGGTTTGTCCGGCCACAGCATCTCGGCACATGCCGCAAGCTGAAAGGGTTGAGACATGTGAACGCTCCAATTTCCCAAAAGGTTCAGATCGAACCGCCCTCGACCATGAAGTTCCCGGCGCTGCACATGGCTGCGTCGTCTGAAGCTAAAAACAGAACCATTCGGGCGACATAAACCGGTTCAATCGGGTCCGGCAGGCACTGCCGGTCCACCTGCTTGGCCAGCGCTTCGGGCGTGACCCACAGGTCTTTCTGACGGTCGGTCATGATCCAGCCGGGCACGACCGCATTCACGCGAATGCGGTGATCCCCCAACTCGCGCGCCATGGTCCGTGTCAGGCCGTGGACTGCGGATTTGGCGGTGGCATAAGCGGGAAAACCCGCTCCGGCCTCCCACCATGAATTCGACCCGATATTTATGATCGAACCCGCACCCTTCGCAATCATGCTGGGAGCCACCGACTGAATGGCAAAAAACATGTGGCGAATATTGGTCGCCATACGCTCATCCCAATACTCGGGCGTCACATCGCGCCAGTCGTGGCGGTCATCATGGGCGGCATTGTTGACCAACACATCCGCTTCGCCCAACTCTTCAACCAATTGCCCCATCGCGGCGTTCATCGCCTCAATGTCGCGCAAATCGCATTGGGCAAACGCGTGCTCGCCCTCTAGATCCGACAACAAGGCAAGTCCGGCATCCGCATTGAGGTCCAGAAACCCGACCTTTGCCCCTTGTTCGGCAAAGGCCCGAACAGTTTCCGCACCAATCCCCCCGGCCCCTCCTGTAATGAAAACCGTCTTTCCTGCAAGGCATGGGTAATTGGCGAAATCTTTGCTCATCCGTCACGCTCCATGATCCATTCGACCTCGGGGGCCGGTACAAATCGCCATTTCCGCAGAGGTCCCGCCATGACGTTCAGATAGTACATCTCAAACCCATAGGGTGCGCCGCAAGGGTGATGACCGCGCGGGACGGTCACAACATCGCCATCGGATACGGCCATCGTTTCATCCAGCTGACCGTCATCGGTATAAACGCGCTGTATCCCGAACCCGTTCGCAGGGTTGAGCCGATGGTAGTAGGTCTCTTCCAGATAGGTGATCCTGGGGAAATCATCCTCGTCATGGCGATGACTGGGGTACGAAGACCAGTGCCCGTTTGGTGTGAAGACCTCTGTCACCAGCAGGCTATCGGTATAGTCCTCGTTCTCCATCGCGATGTTGTTGATATATCGCGTGTTCACACCCTTGCCACGTTCGGTGAGCGTGATGCCATCAGGCCCGATCCGGCGCGCTTGATGACCGCCCTTGCCCGGCGCTGAGCAGACGGCCAAAACGCAATCGGTCTCGGCGACAGCTTCCCATTCGGTGCCGTTGGGCAGGTACAGACAATGCGGTGGCGTCTTTTCGAATACGTTCATCCGCTCGCCCAACACACCCCAATCCTGACCTGCCCCGGTGATTTTCGCCTTGCCTTCGACCATCACCAGAATGACTTCGCGGTCCCCCGTGACCTCGGCTGCCCGGTCCCCGGCCTTTAGGTGATACAACCCAAAACCCACGTACCGCCATCCGGCGCTGGCAGGCGTGATGTCATGCACCTTGCCACGGGTTCCGAAAGGTTTCTTGAGCAGGTCAGCCATTCTTTTTCTCCTTATTGGGGCGGGCTTTCAGGCCCGCCCGTTTAGGCCTTAGGCGGCATGTCGTGATTGCAAGGCGGACAGCGCGTCAGACAGCTGTGCCTTGGTCCAGCCATCCGATACAGCTTGGTGCAAAATATCAGCCTGACTGTCGGGCGCGTTGCCGCCAACCGGTGGGTCCGTGTCCAGGTTGGTCGGAAACGGATAGCCCTCAGCAGTTGCGGCAATCGCTGCATCCAACTCTGCCGTGCCCAGCTCTCCACGTTGCTTCAGAGCGGCAAGGGACGAGAACACTGCCAGCGACATGGCATGCCGATCAATCATCTCCATCGCGCGCCCGAAAGGGGATGATATCTGCAGAAGGTTCGCCATCCGCTGAATATCCGCGCTGCTGTTCTCACCCGCCGCATGAAACAACGCCGGGTTGAAGAAAACGGCGTCACCCTTTTCAAGCGGCAACTGAATGTAGTTTTCCTCGAAATATGCGCGGTGAGCTGCGTCGTGAAAAGCCAGGTATCCCGGTGGGTAAAGCTGAGAGAACGGCAACAGTTTGGTTGGTCCGCTTTCCACTGGCATGTCACAATGCGCAACTGCCCCCTGCAAGGTCAGCGACGCTGTCACCAGATGGGCATGCGCCGGATACCGCGCAGCGCTCTCGGCCGTTTGGAAGCCCAAATGGTAATCCCGATGCGCCTGCTGTGCTTTACCGCCCGGGCGCACCTGATTGACCTGCGCGGTCACTTGGTAATTTGGCCCCAGCCATGCTTCACAGGCCGCAGCAATGGCCACATTCCCGAAATAAAGTGCAAAGCCTTCGGGGTCGCGAAAGCACTGTTTTTGCAGCGCATTCCAAATTCGGTCATTTGCGCCCGAGGCCGCAAAATGGTCACCTTCCCCACCCGCGCACTGACGTTCTTCTTCAATAATCTGTTGGAAAACGTCAGTCGCCCGATCGATCACGGACGTGTCCGCAAAAGCGCCCTTAAGAACAACTACGCCCGCCGACTTGTCCAGCACGCGCGCCCATTCTGCCAGCAGAGATCTTCTTTCATCCGCCCTCTCCAACGCAGGACGCAGAGCGTGCATATCGTAGACTGGCACGTTCTTTTCCACCGACGCCGTGTGTGGGACCGCATCGGCTGTCAGGTTTTGTGAGGTCAACACCTTGAATTCATCCAGATCGCAGGATTCCCGGTCGAAATAGCCGACATACCCAAGTTCTTGATGGACCATGACATACTCCTCTCTCATGGCTTCGGTGTTGCCCCGTGGGGCGATGATTTAAGCGCTGATTTCCAAACCTGCTTTGCCGCAAACCTCGACGATGTGATCGTATCCCATTTTGGAGTACTCGTAGGGCGGCGCCTTGGCGGGGTCTTGTTCTGCCTCGACCACGATCCAACCGTTGTAATCCATCGCTTTCAATGCATTGGCCACGGCCTGAAAATCGATGCAGCCATCGCCGGGTACCGTAAAGGCACCTGCGATCACTGCATCAAGGAAGCTGCGGTTGTTCTCACGCGTGTCCTGCACAACGTCAGGGCGGATGTCTTTGAAGTGAACGTGATGCACCCGGTCACCCCAGCGGTTCAGCGTAGCCATCACGTCGCCACCGCCAAACAGCAAATGGCCGGTATCGAAACACAGCTTCAGTTCGGGACCCGAGCCTTCCATCAGCCAGTTTACCTCATCCTCGCTTTCGATGATCGTGCCCATGTGATGGTGATACGCCATCGGCATACCCTGATCTGCCGTCCACTTGGCCAACTCGCTCAGCTTGGCCGCATAGGCCAGAACCTCGTCTTTGGACAATCTGGGGCGGGCATTAACCGGCGTTCCAATCTGCCCCTGAACGGTATTGGAGCATTCGGCATAAACGATGCACGGGCTGTTCAGCGCAACAAACTGCTCAACTTGCTCACGAACAGCCGCAACCTCTGCATCAAAGTCGTTGACTAAGGTTGCGCCCGAACACCATCCGCCACAAAGCGCGATGTCGTTGGCGTCCAGATAGGCACGCAAGCCTTCGGTGTCGCCGGGCATCCGCTGGCCGCGCTCGACGCCGGTATAGCCAATCTCGCGCGCTTCTTTCAGCGCCTGCTCCATCGTATAGGCCGCAGTCAGATCAGGCAGGTCGTCATTCTGCCAAGCAATCGGAGAGATACCGATCTTCACGCTCATTTCGTGTTTCTTTCCTTGATGGCGACCTCATAAGCCGCGCGTTTTTCATTCACTTCGGGTCGGATGCTGACCTCGGGCACAGCCACTTCCCACCACGTTCCGCCATATTCGGTCGAGGGGTACGGGTCGGTGTCGATCACCACAACGTATGGGCCTTTGACGTCTGAACGTTTGGCCAGCGCGTCCTCAAGCTCGGCAATCGAGCTGACCTTGACCGAGGTCGCCCCCATCGCTGCCGCATGGGCTGCAAAGTCGATGGCAGAAGCCGTTTCGTGGACTGTGTGGTCGAGAAGGTTGTTAAACTCCGCCCCGCCCGTGCCCATCTGCAAGCGGTTGATGCAGCCGAAACCTCGGTTGTCGGTAACAACAACGGTGAAGGAAATCCCCATCATCGCCGCCGTCGCCATTTCGGAATTCGCCATCATGTAAGTGCCGTCACCGGTAAAGCAGATCACATCCCGATCCGGCTGGGCCATTTTGATCCCCATCGCGCCCGCGATTTCATAGCCCATGCAGCTGAAACCGTATTCCATGTGATAAGCCCCAGGGCCCGGTGCTTTCCAAAGCTTGTGCAACTCGCCCGGCATTGTGCCTGCGGCACACATCGCAACGGTGTTTGCATCGGCCGCCCGCTGTACCGCGCCGATCACCTGCATATCCGTCGGCAGCGCGTTGCTGTCCTTTGGTGCATCGGTCAGCGCATCAACCTTGCCAAACCAATCGGACTTCAACGTCGCAGGCAGGTCCGGCGCACGATGGTTACCCAGCGCTTCGGCCAGTTCATTCAGACCAACGCGCGCGTCAGATTGCAGCGGCATCGCCCCGTGCTTTTCGGCGTCGTAGGCCGCGGTGTTCAAACTGATCAGAGCCCGCTCGGGGTTGGCAAACAAGCCCCAAGACCCGGTGGTGAAATCCTGAAAACGGGTACCAACGCCCAGCACAAGGTCAGCCTCGGCGCAGATGTTGTTGGCGGGTTCGCCACCGGTCACACCAATGGGTCCGACGTTCAGCGGATGATCCCATGCCAATGCGGATTTGCCCGCCTGTGTTTCGGCCACCGGGATGTTGTGCGCCTCGGCAAAGCTTTGTAGCGCGGCGGTTGCGTCCGAATAATGCACGCCGCCTCCCGCGACGATCACAGGGCGTTTGGCCGCCTTGATTGCCGCCACAGCCCGCGCCAGCTCACCCTCATCCGGGCGAATGCGACGCTGATACCAGACGCGCGGCTCGAAGAAGCTTTCGGGATAATCATATGCCTCGGCCTGCACATCTTGGCAAAAGGCCAAGGTGGCCGGGCCGCAGTCGGCCGGGTCTGTCATGGTACGAAAGGCACGCGGCAGGGCCGTCAGTAGGTGTTCCGGGCGCGTGACGCGGTCGAAATATCGGCTGACCGGTCGGAAACAATCATTCGCGCTGATGGTTCCATCCGAGAATACTTCGGGTTGCTGAAGCACTGGATCGGGCCCACGGGTTGCAAACACGTCGCCGGGCAGCAGCAAAACAGGCAGGCGGTTCACATGGGCCAGAGCGGCAGCGGTAACCATATTGGTCGCCCCCGGTCCGATCGACGAGGTCACAGCCATCGCCCGTTTGCGGCCCAGTTGCTTGGCATAGGCAATCGCGCAATGCGCCATGGTCTGTTCGTTATGGCCACGATAGGTGGGCAGGCTGTCTTTCACACCATGCAGCGCCTCACCCAACCCGGCAACATTGCCATGGCCGAAAATGGCCCAGACACCTGCGATAAAGGGCTCTCCGGCCTCGTTCATCTGCGCCCCAAGATAGCGCACCAGAGCCTGCGCCGCGGTCAGTCGGACTGTCTTGCTCATCATGATCCCTTTCAACTTGAAACCGCTGCCAGCGGCCCACAGGTTGCTTTTTTACGAAGATGTCAGGCCAATGCCTCAAGCCTGAATTGAGTGTGAGCTCAGGTGTCACCGCCCGGTCGGATGCCCCCCGAGGGGCATCCAGGTTTTCAAAGTTTAGACTGTACCGCCCAAAGACCCTTCCAGCTCGGCCATTTCCTGACCACCGGCCATCAGGTCCTGCAACTGTTCGGGGGTAATCTCACCACGGGTCGCCGTGCCCAGCGTTTTGCCGCGATTCAGCACGGTAAACCGGTCACCCACCGCCAAAGCGTGGCGCACGTTATGGCTGATGAAGACCACACCAACCCCCTGGCTGCGCACCTTGTCGATGGTTGCCAGAACATTCGAGGTTTGACGCACCCCAAGGGCCGAGGTCGGTTCGTCCAAGATCAGAATCTTGGCACCGAAATACACGGCGCGGGCAATGGCGACGGTCTGCCGCTCACCGCCAGACAAAGTGCCCACGGCCTGATCCGGCCCACGCAGGTTGATACCCATTTTGCGCATCTCTTCCATGCAAACATCATTCGCCTGTTCGACATCGAACCGCTTCATCAGGCCTTTGCCCTTGGTCGGTTCGCGACCCATGAAGAAGTTGCGCGTGACACTCATTAGCGGGATCATGGCCAGATCCTGGAACACGGTCGCAATGCCCGCCTCCATCGCATCCCGAGGCGTGTCGAAATGCAGCGGCTTGCCTTCAAAGAAGATCTCGCCCTTGGTGGGTTTGTGCACGCCCGACATGGTCTTGATGAAGGTTGATTTACCTGCACCGTTGTCGCCCAGCAGGCAATGACATTCTCCCGGTTTGACGTCAAAGCTGACGCCCGCCAAAGCGATGATGTTGCCAAAGTGCTTTTCGATGTTCTTCATTTCGACGATGGGCGCCACATCCGCTGCCGCATCGCCGTGGTGGAACTTGGTATCTTCGGTCATATCAGCGCTCCCCGGTTACGCGCTTTCGGATCGCGTTGTTGAACAGAACCGCAATCAACAGCATCGCGCCAAGGAAAACCTGGAACCAGTCCTGATCGAAGTCTGTATAGGTCAGACCGATGACAACCATACCGAAGATGATCGCACCAAAAAACGCGCCAATGGCCGAACCATAACCGCCTGTCAGCAGACAGCCACCAATCACGGCGGCGATGATCGCCTCAAATTCCTTCTGGAAGCCACGACGTGCGTCGGTCGAGCCTGCGTCGATCACGGTAATGATGGCGACCAGTGCGGCACAGCAGGCGGTCAGCATAAACAGCGAAACTTTGACCCGGTTCACCGGCACACCAGAGTTTGACGCCGCCGTGCTGTCGCCGCCCGACGCGAAAATCCAGTTCCCTGCCGGGGTTCGCAGCAGCACGTAAGTTGCTGCAAGCGCCAGAACAATGAACCACAGGATTTCAACCGGGATGCCAGGCACCTTGGGCGCACCACTTTTGAAGGTATCGATCATGCCTTTCTCGGCCAGCCAGGTAAACAGGCCGCCGAAAGCCTCGCCTGAAAAGAACGGAGCCAGCCAGTCGTTCTCAACCACGTCACGAACGCCACGCAACTGCGTCGATCCTCCGGTGGCGGCCTTCAGGCCAACCAACGACAGACCGCGCAGAATGAATAGGAAAGCCAGGGTCACGATGAAGGATGGCAGACCTGACCGGATCACGATGTTTCCGTTTATTGCCCCGACAAAAGCTGCAAAGATAAAAGTCATTGGGATCGCAACGATCAGTGGCAACTGCCAAGTGACCACACAGACGCCAAAGAACAGGCCCGCAAACGCCACCATCGAGCCGATGGACAGGTCAAACTCCCCTCCGATCATCAGAAGCGCGGCACCGATGGCCAGAATTCCCAACTGCGCCGCAGGTGTCATGAAGTTCATGATCCCGGCCAGGGTAAACATCGAGTCGTCTGCTGTGATGGCAAAAAAGATAACCACCAGGACAACACCGGCCATCGCACCGAGTTCGGGCCGTTTCATGAGTTTGGTCATGAAAGGTTCTTTTTTGACCCTTTCGTCCCCGGCGACTTGAGCTGAGTCACTCATCGTTTCCTCCCATTTGGGTGGGAACGGCGCTGCTGCGCCGCCCCGATTTGTTCAGGTTCCGGAATGGGTCAGCGAATGCCCTGCGAAGACAGTTCGATCACCTGAGCGGCCTTCTCCTGAGTCACCAGGTTGGGACCCGAAGGAACGTTGCCGCCGGGCATCAGGCCATATTTCGCGTGCAGGCCCATAAAGTTCACCGACAGGTACCCCTGCAGATACTGCTGCTGATCGATGGCAAATGCTGCATCGCCGTCCGCGATCGACTGCAGGAAGTTGGCCGACAGGTCGAAGGACGCAACATTTACATCCCGGCCCGAGCCTTTGACGGCTGCAACGGTCGGCTCACCGGCCGAGCTTGCACCCAATGCCATCACAGTGTCGACCGCTTCGTTTGCAGCCAGAGCAGCGGCAACTTTCGACTCGATTTCCGACGGGTCATTCGAGGTCGGAAGAACTTCGACATCACCACCGAAACCTTCCGCAAAACCTGCACACCGCAGGTCCAGCGCAACGTTGCCCACTTCGTGGTTCACACAGATCGCCGTTTTGCCACCCATAGCTGCCAGTTCTTCACCAGCGGCCTTGCCGGCGTCAAATTCGTCCTGACCCACATGCAGCAGCGCACCTAGGTCTTTCGAGACATCCGAACCCGAGTTGATCGAGATCACCGGGATACCGGCGGCAACCGCGCGTTCAATTGAGGGGCCAAGCGCATCCGCATCCGGGATCGAGACGATCAGGCCGTCAGGCTCCTGGTTCACCGCTGCATCTATCAATTGCGACATGGCCACCATGTCAAAGGTTTCCGGCGCGCGATATTCCACATTCACGCCGACGTCCTTACCGGCCTGCTCGACCCCGTTTTTCACAACGTTCCAAAACGCATCGTTGGCCTGGCCGTGTGACACAACCACGATTTCCTGCGCAAACGCAGGAGTGGCCAGGGCCAGAGCCCCGGCAGCAAGCGCGCCTTTCACAAATTTCTTCATTTCAGGTTCCTCCCATGATTTCAGTCTGATCTTCCGTCGGGGAACCAGCCCCGATCATCCGGCTGTGCCGAATCTGATTGGCTGCGGCGCAAAACCGAGCTGACGTAAGTTTGAAGAATTTCGATCATTTTGCAACCGGTTTCAAAACTTCTTCCATCCGAACCGGTTTCCCGGAGTGCATTGACAGGGTGGCGGCCTCGGCCATGGCAAGCGCGGCAACGCCATCCTTCAACGAAACCGGCACGTCCGACCCATTCGCAACAGCTTTGACAAAAGCAGCCCATTCTACCCGGTAAGCGGGCATATAGCGTTCCAGAAAGAAATAGGTTGGCTTCGCCCCAACAACGCCCTCGGCCGTTGATTTGACCACGGTATTTTCAAGCGCATTATGTACCTGCAACAAGCCCTTGGAACCCAGTAACTCGACCCGTTGATCATACCCATAGGCCGCGCGGCGCGAGTTTTTAATGACAGCAATACGACCATCTGCGTAAGTCATTGTCACCACAGCGGTATCCACATCGCCGGCTGCACCAATCTCGGCGTCGACAAGCGACGATCCGACGGCCGAGATGGTATGCGGCACATCCCCCATCAAAAAATTCGCCATGTCGAAATCATGAATCATCATGTCCCGAAACAGCCCGCCTGAAACTTTTACATAACTGACCGGCGGAGGCGCAGGATCAAATGATGTAATCGACAGCAGCTCGGCTGTGCCGACTTCGCCCGCCTCCAAACTTTCTTTCAGCGCCGAAAAATGCGGGTCAAATCGCCGGTTAAACCCAATCATCACAGGCTTACCCCGCCCGGACACTGTTTTTAAACATTGCACGGCACGGTCCAGGCTCAGGTCAACTGGCTTTTCACACAGAACCGCCTTGCCAGCAGCGGTCGCCGTCTCAATCAGGTCGGAATGCGTATCCGTCGGGGTTGCGATCAAAACCGCATCAATTTGGGGGTCTGCTATGATCTCATCCGATCCGCGCGCTTGCGCCCCATATTCGTTAGCAAGGCTTTCTGCCGCTTCCGGTACAGCGTCTGAGACTGCACAGAGTTTGCTGTTTGAATGGGCCGAAATGGCTTGCGCATGTACACGTCCGATGCGCCCAGCGCCCAGCAAACCTACCTTCAACATGCAACTCTCCCGAATCTTGGTATTGGGCGTAACAATGATTCTCTTTGCAACCGGTTGCAATATTTTTTTTCAACAGACTTGAGATTTCGCGACAGAACTCTCGAAACGATTGCCCTAAAGGGGCCTGGGGAAGTCTTCATGCAATGCCGTGTACGCCGAAATCCGCGTATTTTCACATCTACGGGAATCCCCCAATTTCCGAACGCGGTGAATCAGGGTACGTTTCAGTTAAGGAACACACACTACCACTCTGTGACCCCTTAAAAGGGGCTGGCATGACCCCCTCGTCCAGCCCCTTTATTCTTCCTAAACTATTGATGGCTTGGCTAACTCTGATTTGGCAAGAACACAGGCCAGCAAACGTCAGAGCCGCCTTGCTATAGGGCTTTTTCACGGCTGCAAGCGCAGATGCAGCCGTACTTCAGTGCGCAACTTGTGAAAATGGCGATCCCTGAAGGACTCGAACCCTCAACCTGCTGATTAGAAGTCAGCTGCTCTATCCAGTTGAGCTAAGGGACCGCTACGCCCTTCTTGCTGGTTTTACCCGCAGGGTTCAAGAGGCAAGCGCATGAATGCGCTGTTGGGATCGGCCTCGTACCCAAAGATCGACTCGCAATAGGAATAACCCAAAGCCTCGTAGAGCTTACGTGCCGCATCATATTCCGCCAGATGTGCGGCACCGGTTTCCAGAACAAGGGCTTCAATCCCCTCGGCGCGCGCAATGTCAGCCATGTGCTGCATCATCAGTCGCGCCAACCCACGACCCCGCGCCTGTGCCAGAATGTGCACGGACTTCACCTCGGCGGTTCCGTCCGGCAGCATCTTCAGCGCGCCACACCCCAAGGGCTGCTGACCCTCGTAAATCGCCCAAAACCGAATCCCGGGCCCCGCCAGCGACTCAGCATCCATTGTATGGTTGCTTTCGGCAGGGCCTGCCGTTTCGCTATGGGAGAAATGCGCATCTACCACGGCGCGAAGCGCGTCCGAGGTCGGGTCGGCCTTACGAATGTCGATCATTTAGTGAGTCCAGGGACCGCGCCTGTCGGTAGCAAAGTTCTCGCCATAGCCACGGGCACGCAGATTTGGCTTACGTTTGTGCGGCTCGCTGACCTGAACTTCGATGCCGTTGTCCTTGGCGTAATCCAAAGCTTCTTCCTTGGTGTCGAATTTCAAGCGCACCTGAGTCTGCGTATCGTTGGACGACGTCCAGCCCATCAGCGGATCAACTTCACGGGCCGAGGCCGGGGCGTATTCCAGAACCCATTTGCGGGTCTTGGCCATCCCCGAAGTCATCGCGTTTCGCGAAGGCTGGTAAATCCGTGCGCGCATGTCGCCTCTCCGTACTCACTTGGCTGAGCTGTTTATGCGTCAGAGCGTGCCCGGGGGCAAGATTGCAATTGTCGCGGCTTTTACCCCCACACTGATGTCAGAAATTGTCATTAGTCTAAGATAAACCAGAGATACATCAAACGGCGAGGCATCTCGATGAATCATCAGTCGCAAGACATCAGGCCGCGTAGAGCACAATGATTCTGGATCAGCCCTTGCAGACGGACAAAATAAGAACAAATGTAGGGGCCTGATTGCGGAGCCTGCCGATGCCTTACGCCCATTCCGACAAAACCCAACTGACCGCCGAAGATGTGCGCGCGCGCCTGAAACTGGAAGGCGGCAAGCAGTTTGTGATGCACACCGAATTCAACCCCGCGGGCGACCAGCCAACGGCCATCAAGGAACTGGCTGGCGGCGTATTGGACGGCGAGCGCGATCAGGTTCTGCTGGGGGCAACCGGCACGGGTAAAACTTTCACCATGGCCAAGGTGATCGAGGAAACCCAGCGCCCAGCCATCATTCTTGCCCCAAACAAGACACTGGCGGCGCAGCTTTACGGAGAGTTCAAAGGCTTCTTCCCCGAAAACTCAGTGGAATACTTCGTCTCGTATTACGATTACTACCAGCCCGAAGCCTATGTGCCGCGCTCGGACACGTACATTGAGAAAGAATCCCAGATCAACGAACAGATCGACCGGATGCGCCACTCGGCCACGCGGGCGCTGCTGGAACGCGATGATGTGATCATCGTGGCGTCAGTGTCTTGCATCTACGGTATCGGCTCGGTCGAGACCTATGGGGCGATGACGCAGGATCTGAAAGTCGGCAATGAATACGACCAGCGGCAGGTGATGGCCGATCTGGTCGCCCAGCAATACCGTCGCAACGATCAGGCGTTTCAGCGTGGATCGTTCCGGGTGCGGGGCGATTCACTGGAAATCTGGCCCGCCCACCTTGAGGATCGCGCCTGGAAACTGTCGTTCTTCGGCGAGGAACTGGAACAGATCACCGAGTTCGACCCTTTGACCGGGGAACGCGCCGCCACGATGGAGCAAGTGCGGGTCTACGCAAACTCGCACTACGTGACGCCAAAACCGACGATGCAGCAGGCGATCATCGGCATCAAAAAGGAACTGCGTATCCGGCTCGATCAACTGGTGGGTGAAGGCAAGCTGCTGGAGGCCCAACGTCTGGAACAGCGCACCAACTTCGATCTGGAAATGCTCGAAGCCACTGGCGTCTGCAACGGGATCGAGAACTATTCGCGCTACCTCACGGGCCGCGCTCCGGGTGAACCGCCCCCAACCCTGTTCGAATTCATCCCCGACAACGCCATTGTCTTTGCCGACGAATCCCACGTCAGCGTTCCGCAGATCGGCGGCATGTACCGGGGCGACTATCGACGCAAATTCACGCTGGCGGAACACGGGTTCCGCTTGCCGTCCTGCATGGACAACCGCCCCCTGAAGTTCGAGGAATGGGACGCCATGCGCCCGCAATCCGTCTTCGTCTCGGCCACCCCCGCCAAGTGGGAGATCGAACAGACCGGCGGCGTCTTCACCGAACAGGTGATCCGCCCCACCGGCCTGCTGGACCCCGAGGTCGAGATCCGCCCGGTCTCCATGCAGGTCGACGACTTGCTGGACGAAGTGCGCAAAGTTGCCGCCAATGGGTTCCGCACGCTGGTCACCACGCTGACCAAGCGCATGGCCGAGGACCTGACCGAATATTTGCACGAACAGGGCATCAAAGTGCGTTACATGCACTCGGATATCGACACTCTGGAACGCATCGAAATCCTGCGCGACCTTCGGCTGGGGGCGTTCGATGTGCTGGTCGGCATCAACCTGCTGCGCGAGGGGCTCGACATCCCGGAATGCGGTCTGGTCGCCATTCTGGACGCGGATAAAGAGGGTTTCCTGCGGTCCGAGACTTCTCTGGTTCAAACCATCGGTCGTGCCGCGCGCAACGCCGATGGTCGGGTGATCATGTATGCCGACAAGATCACCGGTTCGATGGAGCGCGCGCTGAACGAGACTAACCGCCGCCGTGCCAAACAGCTTGCCTACAACGAGGAACACGGCATCACGCCTGAGACGGTGAAAAAGAATGTCGAGGACGTTCTGGCCGGCCTCTACGAAGGCGACGTCGACATGAACCGCGTCACCGCCACCATCGACAAACCGATGCACGGCGCGAATTTGGAAGCGCATCTGGACGGGCTGCGCGAGAAAATGCGCAAAGCCGCCGAGAACCTGGAATTCGAAGAGGCCGCCAATATCCGGGATGAGATCAAACGTCTGGAAGCGGTCGACCTGGCCGTCGCCGACGACCCCATGGCACGGCAATGGGCGGTCGAGAAAGCCTCGGAAGTCGCAGTGAAATCGCGCGGGCGGTCAACGGCTGGCAGGCCGGGGCAGCGGGGCGGGAATGTGAAGAGGCGGAAGCGGTAGTAGCCACACAGTTCACCCTGCAGAATGCCTGGTTGTCGTGATCTTTACACTCCTCAAACTGTTAAATTGTTTCTTCTATTGCTCCATGACACCAGATACATTTCTAAGAAATGTCTCAAACCCTTTTTCTAACTCTCTCGTTAATCGAAGCTGATCAGTACTTGCTGAATTACTTTGAAGGTTAGCGAGGGCACCTTGAATTGCTTTCACTTTCTCCAACTCTATTGTGACGATAGAGATTTTCTCCTGTAATTCTTGGAGAGACTTTTGCGACTCTAGCCTATGTCTTTCCAAAGCAATACTGTGCTCCTCCTGAGCGATCTCAAGCTGATCTTCAAATCTTTGTTCCAGATTCGCCAAAGCCGTCTCTGCAGTAGATATTGACGGCTCCATATCAATCACAACCACAAAGTCGTCTTCAACAGTGTATATTGCTTCCGAAGAAAGACTCTGACCGTCGACCAACAGGTCTGGGGGAGCGCTGTGCTCAACTTCGTTAAGATTTCCCGGCAAGACATTCACACGCATATTGTGTTTGCCGTCCTTCTCAAAAAACTGCGCCGCCAAAATAGCAAAGAAACACAAGGCGCCCACACCCATAAAGATTTTCAATAGCCCCGCTCTAGTTTCTGAGAGTTCCGACAGAGTCAGCGCTATGATAACCAAAACGAGCATCAGAGCTGCTAGTCCAATTGGCCCGTAAGTAAGAAATCTCTCTAATGCCGAAATCTGATCAACTGGCACGATAATCTCCTTTAAAAAAAGAAAAAGTTTATCACAGACTGAATTTATTTCCAAATTGTGGAGCAAGCTTAAATTTAGGACTCAATAAATTCCACCAATTACGTATATGGGAGCACCAAGGGTAGGGTAGGTTTCCAAACCATTGCTCCGAAGCGACCCAAACGCATGATGTGTTAAAACCCCATTCTGCACTACACAAAAAAATGGGCGGGTAACTCCCCGCCCTAACCTTTACCCCTTATCCCAATGGGCAATCACATCGTATCCGACCGGTGAGGGCGGGCCTTCCATGAATTCGGCGAAATGGCCCCACAGCTCGGCCACTTTGGGCGCGTTTGCGTTCGAGGTCGCTTCGCTTTCCACCACCGAGATCACATACCCTGATCCGTCCTCGTTCATCACGTTGGTAAAGCAATGCATGCCGGGCATGCCCATGATCTCGGATTTCAATTCGTTCATTTTTGCCGTGGCGGCCTCGCGCGTGCCGGGCTTCATTTTGAATTGGGTAATACGTGCAAACATTGCTTTCCTCCCTCACGTGACAGAACTGTCATGTGGCGCAGCCAGAACAGCCACGCCGCGCGCATCCTAGCACAGGGGACTGGAATCTCAGATTGATACATGGGAATTTCGGCCATTTTCAACCAAGCGCCTCACTGCGCGCAAGCATCTGACACTTCAGGGTTGCAACCTAGCGCCCCGCGGAACTTGCCTTGCCCTGTTCGGCGGCTATGTCCCCTCTCATGCGTGCAATCCTGACCTCTCTGATCTTTGCCACCCCAGCCTTGGCATGGGAGGCGACGGTGGGCGATATCTGCACGCTTTCGCATGACACAGGTGCCGCGACGATTTTCCTGACCTATGACCCGTCTGCGCCGCTCTACACGCTGACGGTCACTCGGAAAGATCAGGTCTGGGCCCAATCCCCGTGGTTTGCCATGCGGTTCGAAGGACGAAACCCCATCGAAATCGCCACCCCACGCCATGTCTTGTCCGACGGAGGGTCCGCGTTGACGGTGACAGATACCGGCTTTGGCAATGTGCTGGATGGGCTGGAGTACAATCAGGTCGCCTATGCGTTCACGCAAGACGGGATCGCAGAGTTTCCCCTGAACGATGCAGCGCCGCAGGTACGTATCTTTCGCACCTGTGCAGGCGCACAATTGTCCTGAATGCGTTGAGTAAATCCACTAAGGACGCACAAACTTGGCATTGCCGACCGCACGTTGTTGCGGCTCTGGGCGGCTTTCTGATTGCGCGGCCTGAGGTGCAGGCGTCTCGGTAAACCCACAGGCAACGCCGTCTCCGTCCGGGTCATTGCGCGTGTGGTACCCCGGCTGGCCTTCACGGAACGGCCCGATTCCCATGGCCTGCGTCGCGTCGCACCCCGCCAGCGCGATCAGGTGTATCACGGCCTCGTCCCTATTATACTCGGACACCCGTATGAAAACGCCCACCGCGATCAGTACAGTCGTAAGGGGCAGCAATAGTACCATAACCAGAATGCGCACCGGGGACAGTGCCTGTCGGCGCGCGGCCTCGGCCCGCTGGTGCCGACGGGTTGATCTTGGGTTGAGGTCAGGCGCGCCCTGCGTGGGTTTCTTGAACAGCATGACTGGGTCTTACGATGGATATGTGGCAAAGCCGAGGCAATCGGATCGGAAGGTTGGCGGGCCGCCGACTTACGCTCTAGTGTCACTGCGAAACCCTGACTGTGAGGTCTAGCCAAACCGTGACCAGTCCCTACCAAACCCCAGACGAAACGGTCCGCGAGCAGGCCAGAGAGCTTTTGGAGCAGGCGCGGTTTGCTGCGTTGGCGGTTTTGCACCCTCAGACGGGTTTGCCAACACTGTCCCGTATCGCGCTGGCTACGGATACGGATGGCCGCCCAGTCACGCTGATCTCGTCACTGGCCGAACATACTCAAGCCCTGAATGCCAATCCAAACTGCGCCCTTCTGGTCGGAGAGCCCGAAGAAAAGGGTGACCCGCTGACACACCCCCGCCTGACACTTCACGCGGTGGCGCTTTGGGTACACCGGGACATGCCAGAGTATGCTCCGCTGCGTGAGCGGTATCTAAGCCTGCGGCCCAAGGCAAAGCTGTATATCGATTTCGCCGATTTCAGTTTTGTCAGGTTCACCATCAAGGATGGTTTGCTGAACGGCGGTTTTGGCAAAGCCTATCGCCTAACAACGGTCGATTTCTGATGGTCAACGAACCACGTGGACAGCGCAACTTGCATGTCGCACGACGTGGGAAGCCGTCGAGCCCAGCAAAAGATCCTGCATCCCCGGACGGTGCGACGCCATGATGATCAGGTCGGGTTTATTGGCTTCGGCCCAGTCCAGAATGGTCCGACCAGAATGCCCTTCGATCACCAATCCGCGTGCATTCGGAACCTGCGACGCCAATTCATCCAGCTCGGCCTGAATCGCCTTTCGCGCTTCGGTCAGGTATTCGGGTGGCATGTAGGAAATCGCATAGTTCGGAATATGCTCAACCACATGCAACAACGTCACCTGGGCGTCTGGCGTGGCCAACAGCTGAGCCAGTTTCAAAGGCCCGGATGTGTCTCTTTCAGCGTCGAATGAGATCGGGACAAGAATGTTGTGATACATAGCGTGAGCCTCCGTTTTGCAGGCTCACTTTGAAACATATTGTTGTTGCAGGCTTTGATTCAGGTCAGGAATCTCAGAATGTCTCGGCCACGTCATACATGACCGGCTCAAAGCTTTTGCACAATTCGTTGATCTTGCGAT
This sequence comes from Ruegeria sp. HKCCD7303, assembly GCF_013111185.1. Taxonomy (GTDB): domain Bacteria; phylum Pseudomonadota; class Alphaproteobacteria; order Rhodobacterales; family Rhodobacteraceae; genus Ruegeria. Next base: position 74,875 of record NZ_WVRE01000006.1, read on the forward strand.
TGCGGTCGCGCATCTCCGGCGTCCTCAACATGGCAAGGAAATCGTCACGACGCTCCCATTGCGAGTAATTGGCGATACGGGTTTGAGCATCGTTCACATGCAACCCTGCAGACACAAAGCCCGGCTGTTTTGAGATGAAATCGGCATAGGCTTCAGTGAGGGCTTCCAACAGATCCTGACAGGTGCCTGGCGTCATTTCAAAGGTTGTGATTACGGTTTGAACACTGGCGTTTTTGGCGATTTTCGGCATTGGGATTCTCCGTTTGTTTTCCTCAGACTAGCACACCCAACAAAAAGGTCGCCTATTTCCTGCCAGCGCAGTAAAGCAACGCCAGTTGTGCCTGGCATAGCACTAAGAATTGACCGCCCTATTCAGGGCGGCCACTGATGTCTTTATTTGTCCATCCGAATCAAAGCAGTGACTTCGCCCTTAACTTGCTCAGGCCATTTAAGGGTCAAATTAACACCAAGAGACCCCTGCTCGGGTAAAACGTGAGGTGCCGCAAAAACCTGGTTATTGAAAACCCCTGTAAGCCCACCGAGCACTGTAACACTATCGCAACTGCGCGCTTTGCCGTTGAACGGCAGTTCGCCATTTGACAAAACCGGCCAAAAACTTGCGGCCGAGTTTTGCTGACGCCGGACTCTCAGAGGATGCGCGGTCTTTTTTGTGACACCGTGATAGGTGTTGTTCTGGAACGTCACATTCGCGTGCTTGTTGTTGTTCAAATCCGCTAAAGACGTGTCGATCCTTTCCGCCCGATCTATTGAACCGCTTGTGGCCCTAAACTTGTTTCCAGTCACAGCCAAACCATTCAGGAAATGCCCGGCCCCATAGGGACGCACAATGAAAAAACTGAACCAGGACGGCGCTTGACTTGAATAAAAGATATTATCGGTGATGCTCATTGCGCTGAACGAGAATCCGCTGGTGAAAGCGGGTGAGGCATCCCGTTCGTTGGTCCATTCGATGAAACAATTGTCGACATAGTTTTCGGCAATAGTGGAACTGTTATACGTGCCGATCATGATCAACCCAGCCGTGCGAACGCCCTGCGGTATGCCATCGCCCTGGAAAAAATGGTTGCCCAAAACCATGTTGTTGTCGCCGCCCAGAACGGCAAAGTGCTTGAAACGCACTGCCTGGTTGTGACGCAGTTTTACGTCATTTGAATTGGTGTTCAGCCCAATCGAAGAACGATCCGTCACATCGAAGGATTCTTCCGCTGACAGGAACTGACAATTGTCGATCAACATCCCCTTGCACCCTGTCGCAATCGAGGTGATCCCCCGGTCTTTGGGGCGACTGACAAAACAATCCTTCAACTGAAATGTGCTGCCCGACACCGCAAGACGGATGGCGCTGCACCTGCTGTTGCACTGGAATTCAATCTGCTCCATGCCGAACTTGCGCAACGTGTTAAATCCGCTGAAGTCCAGTAGGTATTTGAACGCGTGGAACGTGAAGGTTTGCGTACCCGACGCATCATAGATTGGTGCGTTCAGGATGATCTCACCAGCACCAACGTTTTTTGACCGCACGTAGATTTCGCGGCCAACACCACTGCCCTGCACCAAAGAGCCCACAGGAATATTCGCAACATTGGCGACATTGGTCAGTCGTGTTTTGTCCGAAGGATCATAGGTTGCCACCGATGTGAATGTCTCGGTATCCCAAGCGCTACTGCTTTTGACATCGAACTGACCGTTGCGGATCGCGCGGCGTGTGGAAAACCCGCCTTGTTTGTTCGGAACCGTTGCAGCCATGTCAATCGGAGCTGTCACCGAAATTTTGCGACCGCCCAGATCCAGTGATTCATGATCGGTGTTATTCAGCAGCGCCTGAAACGCCTTTTTGAAAGCCAATTCTTCATCGCCAAAGGCCGCTATATAGCTTGGCAGATGGAAGTCTTTGGTCAGCAACAGCATCTTGTCATCAGGCATCGTGACTGTGCCTTCAAATTCCATCTCAGAGGCCATGCTGGTGTTTTCCCCAAGATGATAGGTACCTTGCGGCACATAGACTCGTCGACCACCAGCTGCCTGATCTGCTGCCTCAAATGCGGTGGAATCGTCGGTTACACCGTCTCCCACAGCGCCGTAATCCCGAACGTCCACCAGGCTGATCATTTCACGAAGGAAAACACTGGTGACGTCGGTGATCTCAAGATCATCAACACGCACCAAAGCACCATTGGCACCTTCGATGTCCAGACCGAAATGCCCGTAAAGCGCAGCAAGCCCCCAGGGCATATCAACGCCCGGACGCTGGCCGGTGCCCACAATGGCCGTGATCTCATGTACCGAGCCATAGCCCGATAGCTGCGTAGCCGGTCCTTGCTCGACAACGCCCGCAACGTGCGCGTCCCCCGCACCGCCTGCCCATGCTGCGACCCGTACAGACGGTAACGGGCCGCTAATTGCTTTCACTCGGGCTTTGACCTGCAAATAGCAGCCGGGCAATATCGGCGTCTGCCCCATAAAACGCAGCTGCTGCGTGGTGTTCACCTTCAGAATCTCAAGACATCCGCCAAAATCCGCATCTGATGGTACAAATACGCCGGTGCCGGACCCGCCGTAGGTAGGCGAACCGGGCGTCCCGTCCCCCGCAGACCAGACCGTCAGGCCATTCGCAAACTGAGGTGGCATGAACACGATGCCGTCGGTGATTGCCTTGTTCATAGAAAACCCTTTCTCAATCGCGCCGCGCCAATTTGGCGACGCGTCCAAACCTCGTGTTCAGGTCCGTCCCGAACGCGCCAGTTTGAATACCGAAAGGGGATTAATCACGGTTCATCGCACCGTGACGGTGGTGTTGCGTCAGACCGCAGGATCCGAGTTGCTCAAAAGCTGAACCCCGTTGATCTTCCAGCCACTCTCCAACGGAACCATCTGATAGTCCAGAATATGAACCAGCCCGTTTCCGTCGGTGATCATTACCTTCTGCCACAATGACCCGGCAATCTCGCGCAGTTCCAGAAAGCGTACATCAGCAGGCCGCCAAACCATTGGATACCCATTGCGTACCATCGCTCCGAAATTGTCCGGGTTTCCGAAGAGACGCTGGATATTGGGGCTGGCAAAGGTAAAGGCCGTGGCGAAATCATCCGCCTTGAAGGCCTGCATCTGGGCCGCGATATTGGCCTCGATCTCGGCGCTCTGGGCAAACGCACCTGAGGCCAGACCGGCACTCAAGGACAGGGCAAGTAGTAAACGACGCATGGGGCTACCTCCTGACGAAACGGTAGCCCCTTGCGGGATCAGGTCAAATCAGACCAGCTCTCCGGCCAGGGCCTTGTCGATCAGCGCAATCGTTTCCGGCACGCCATAGAGGGCAATGAAGCCACCAAAACGCGGGCCTTGCGAGGCACCCAACAGCACCTCGTAGAGTGCGGTGAACCAGCCACGCATCGGGTCGAACCGCTCGCGGCCGATCGAGTAGACCACCGACTGCAGCGCCTCATCCTCGGTGGGGCCATCATATGCTTCAAGCGCTGCCTTCAGTGCCTCCAGCGCCTCACGTTCCTGATCTGTAGGCGCGCGATGCTTGCGTGTCGGTTTGACGAAGTCGTTGAAGTAGCGCACAGCAAATCCTGCGGCCTGATCCAAATCAGGATGGCTTTCCGCCGTCGCTTCTGGCGCATAGCGGCGAATAAAGCCCCACAGCGTCTCTTTGTCTTCCGCGCCAGACACCGATGCAAGATTCAGCAGCATCGCAAAGGGCACGATCAACGTCGATTCAGGAACGTCACCGCCGTGGATGTGCCAAACCGGGTTGTTCAACTGCGCCTTCAGATCCTGCCCCGGATAGGCCCGCAACTGCTGATGATACTCATCGTAAGCTTTCGGGATCACATCAAAATGCATCCGCTTGGCCGTTTTGGGCTTTTGGTACATGAAATACGCCAAGCTCTCGGTTGGCGCATAGGTCAGCCATTCGTCAATCGACACGCCGTTGCCGGACGACTTCGAGATTTTTTGACCGTTTTCATCCAGGAACAGCTCATAGCTGAAATGCTCGGGCGCACGACCACCCAGCGCACGGCAGATCGAGTCATAGATCTTTTCGTTCGTCGCATGCTCTTTGCCGTACATCTCAAAATCGACGCCCAACGCCGCCCAACGCGCGCCAAAGTCCGGCTTCCATTGCAGCTTCACATGGCCCCCGGTGACGGGGACGGTCCATTCCTTGCCTGTCTCATCGTCAAAGGTCACGGTGTATGTCTCAGCACAGACCTTTTTCATCGGTACATACATGACCCGCCCGCTTTCAGGGTGCAGCGGCAGGAAAATCGAATAGGTCTGCTGGCGCTCTTCCCGCAAACTCTTGAGCATGATCGCCATGATCTCATCATAGCGTTCAACCGCACGTTTGAGGATTTCGTCAAACTGCCCGGACTCGTAGAACTCCTTGGCCGAGTAGAACTCGTATTCGAACCCGAACGTATCCAAGAAACGCCGCAGCATCGCGTTGTTATGCGCGCCAAAGCTGTCATGTTCACCAAACGGATCCGGCACCGAGGTCAACGGGCGTTGTAAATGCTGCTCCAGAATCTCCGGGTTCGGTACATTGCTGGGCACCTTCCGCATCCCGTCCAAATCATCCGAGAAACAGATCAGCTTGGTCGGAATGTCAGAAAGCACTTCGAACGCACGCTTTACCATTGTGGTCCGAGCAACCTCACCGAAGGTACCGATATGCGGCAGACCCGAAGGGCCATAGCCGGTTTCAAACAACACATACCCCTTTTCCGGAGCACTTTTCTGATAGCGTTTGAGCAACCGGCGCGCCTCTTCAAAAGGCCAGGCCTTGGACGACATCGCGGTTTCACGCAGTTCAGACATTTCAATGTGCTCCATAGGGAAAGGTGCTCTGGTTGCCCCATGCAACCGGACCGGCCCCTCCTATTGTGCCAGTGCAGCATGAGTCAATAAAGCAGTCGCCCGTTTCCTGCCATAACTGACCAGAAACCGGTGTTTCCCCATGCTCAAAGAGCTAAAGTCTCTTGCACTGCTCCGAATACTCGAACGCTTTCTTCAATAGGCCCGAGACGCAGGTTTCACAGCTCAGCCTTACTGAAGCCACAATGCTGGGACGATTGTGCTCTCCGAAACAAAAAAGACACGGGCCGCACGCTCTGGCTTAACCTGCATATTTCACGGGCTTCTCAGGCCATGTATGACTAAGGCAAGATCAGGAAGCTTACCGGACCAGAGGACAGAAGATGCGACGCGAAACCACCAATCTGATCCGCTTTGTGCTTGAGGACATCGTACCGCCAATCTTGCGCGACAGCGCCGCGTTTCACTGGCTCGCACGTCGGGTCTGGGGTGAACATATCACCCGGCTAGCGGCATTCCGCGAACGCGCGCCTTTTCTGACAGACGAAGAATACGAAACCCTGTATCGCGACCATCCGCGCGTTCATGACGGAACCGACAATTCCGAAGCCTGCATAGATCGGATTGCCAAAGACATCATCGGCGACAGCATCTGCGATGTCGGTTGCGGCACCGGCGTTCTTTTGCAGCGTATCCGTGCCCAGCGCCCAGACATAACCGCCATGACCGGCGTGGATTTTGTGGTCGACGACGCGGAAGCTCTGGACAACATCAGCTATGTCGCCGCACGGATCGAGGATCTGCCCTTTGAAGACAACAGCTTCGACACCGTTATCTGCACCCATGTGATCGAGCACCTGTTGGATTATCGCCAAGCGATTGCGGAACTGCGGCGGGTCGCGCGCAAGCGCGTCATCATTGTGGTCCCGCGTGAGAGGGAATACCGCTACAGCTTCAATCCGCACTTTAACTTCTTCCCCTACACCCACAGCTTTTTGCGCGCTGTACATCCCAGCCCGAGCGTACATGTCTGCGAAGATATCGGGCGCGACATCTATTACTGCGAAGACCGCCCTGTGGATCAAAGCAACGAAAAGCCCGTAAAGGATCAGGCGGCATGAGCGCCACCGCGCCAACGGTTCTGATCTGGACGGGCTTGCTGTTGACGCCTGTCATGATCTCCGCCGGTCAGGTGTTGTTCAAGCTTGCAGGCGGCCGGATCGACGGGCGCGACGCCACAGGCTTAGTGGGCGTAGTACACACCCTTTTTGACCCTTTTTTGCTTGTCGCACTTGCGATCTACGGGTCCGCGACGATCCTTTGGATTTACGTCCTCAGACATGTGCCTTTGTCGCAAGCTTATCCGTTCATGGCGCTTAGCTTTGTGCTGGTTCCCCTCGCCTCGTGGCTGTTCTTTGGCGAAACGCTGGGGCTGCGCTATTGGATCGGGGCCGGGCTTTTACTTAGCGGAATGGCGGTGATGAATACCTGACCGGTTCAACCTGCCGCACAAACGCGGCAAAACAAGATGTTGAACCTGCCCTGCCCCCCTTCTATCCTGCGCCTTTGAAGAACCCCAAGCAGGATGCACCGAATGACCGAGCAAGTTCCCCACCCGATGTCCCCACAGGATTGCCTTGTGGCGATCATGGTTGCGATTTCGGCATCTGACGAAACGATCCGAACCGCTGAACTGGTCAAGATAGAAGTTGCGGTGAACATGCTGCCGGTCTTCGCCGGGTATGACATCGACCGGATGCGCCATGTGTCACAGATCGTTTTTGATCTGTTCGAACAAGAAGACGGCTTGGATGCTCTATTTGGGCTGATCCGCGACAACCTTCCTGAGCGCCTGAACGAAACCGCTTATGCGCTGGCCTGCGATGTTGCCGCGGCAGACGGATCTCTGGCCGAGACCGAACTGCGTTTGCTGGAAGAAATCCGGTACGAGTTGAGTATCGACCGCCTACACGCTGCCGCAATCGAACGCGGTGCCCGCGCGCGTCACGCCGTCTGACAACAGGCGTCGTCGGGTTTCACAGCTTAACTGCCATATAGCGAGCCCCACCGTTCAAGCAGTGCGCGTTGCAGCTTTCGCGACCTTCGGTTCCAGCTGCGCGCGCCATCCGGACGTTCACGCTGAGCACGCGGTATTTTCGCGCGTTTCGCCACGTCTGCCGTGAAGATAGCAAAGGCCAGGTCGACCCCGTCTGCTGTTGTCAGGAAACCGCCTAGCCCGGAAACAAAGTTCAGTGTCCCGGTCTTGGCGTCAACCTTAACTGGGTGGTTCTTGACGACTCGACCATTCCGATCGGTCAAGGCAAAAGGTTTCATCAACGGGCGCAATATCCCCGACTTCTGTGCGACCACCAAGGCCGAAACCAGATCTGCGGGTACAATGCGCGAAGCATCACCAAGACCGGAATGATCGACCATGGCGATACCGTTCACACCAAAGCTCTCCAAAGCCCATCGGTTCATCTCGGCCGCCGACTCTGCCAAGTTCCTGGGATAAACACCCCGTGCCTTTGTCGCCGCCAGTCCGACCATCTCAGCCGTCAGATTGGTCGAGTATTTCAGCATCCCACGCAGAATACTCTCCAGCGGATCACTGCGATGCACCACAAGATCCAAGCCCTGCGGGCGCTCTCGTGTCACCTGCACCCGTCCCAGCACGATCCCGTTTGACCGCGCCAGGGTTCGGAACACATCCCCTGCATAAAGCGCGGGTTTACGTACTGGCAACCAGCGGGCTCCGCCATTCCCCAACGCACCTTTGGCCACGGTCCAGCGATCCTGGCGCGCGCTTGGTTGATAGGTATAGATCGGCAGGCTTCGGCTCTCGACGCGCATCGAGGCTACATCCACCGCAGGCACATAGCGCGCGCTGCGCGCGTCCATGCTTACGTCATATCCTTTGCCCGCGCGCTTCCACTCAAAGTGCACCCGGTTGAAATTCAACGAAATCCCGCTGATGGCAGGACTGTACCCCACATGATCGGGCTGTCCAGGGTCGATGCTGAAAACAAATGGCAGTGCCCCGTCGTAGACCTTGAACGCACCACGCACCTCGGTAATCCCAGCCTCTCGCAGGTTGGCCGCCATCGAGGCTAGTGCATCAGTATCCAACAGTGGATCCCCACCGCCCGCCAGGATTAAATCGCCATGCAGGATGCCGTTTTCGATCGGTCCATCCGCCACCAGACGGGTTTCAAATCGGTGATCCGTGCCCAAAACATCCAGCGCATAAAGTGCGGTCAACGCCTTGCCAACGCTGGCAGGGGGCAAGGCGGCCCCTTCTCCAAACACCTCCAGCTGCGCTCCGGTCGCTACATCCGCAACCGCAAACACAACCTCGCCTTTTAACCCGGCCGCAGCCACCAGGCGTTCGGCCCCGCTTAACGGCACCCCGCGAATCTGCGGCCTGAGAGAAACTAGCGGGGCCTGTGCAAGACCTGCTGCCGGGATTAGAGATGCCCCTAATCCCCCCAGAAACACACGACGTGAAAAACGATCAGCCATAGCTGAATTAAAATCCCACAGAATAAAATCGCACAACCTCTCGCTGAGATTATGCGCCCATAGGGGCTATTCCGGCAACACTTGTGCGCGCCACTCTCCGCGCGTTCGGATTTCGGTCGAGCTGACATCAACCATTGGCACGTTCACGAAACACCAGGCCGGGGCTTGCGCCTGACCCAAAAGATGTCGCGCCTGCCCATCGATGCGATACTTTGCATAGACCCGAGCCGCAGGTGACATCCGCGCCGAAATCCGATCCCCTGGCCGCGCGACGACGCCGACTGGCACGCTATCCATGATCAGCCGCCAATCTTTCCAACGATGAAACTGCGCCAGGTTATCCGCCCCCATCAGCCAGACAAACCGAACCTGCGGGTACAGCCGCCGAAGTGCTGCCAGAGTATCCGCTGTCGCCCGCGTGCCCGTCATCGCCTCGATATCCGTCACGTCGACCTTCGGGTGCTGCATCACGGCTTTCGCGGCTTGCAACCGCCGCGCCATCGGGGCTGGTCCATGCTCCTTCAACGGATTGCCCGGCGAGACCAGCCACCACACCCGATCCAGCCCAAACGCCTTCATCGCCTCGCGCGTGACGTGCACATGGCCTTTGTGCGGAGGATCAAAAGACCCGCCGAACAGCCCGATCACCTGCCCGGGTCGCGCATATGGAATATGATAACGCTCCATCCCCTGCTGATGTTCAGAACTCAAGGGGGTTGTCAATCAACAGGTTGCACCGCATCACCCAGCTTGACACGCCCCGGGCGGAGGACTTCGGCACACCAACCCCCATGCCCGCGCACGGCAGAGTAACCGCCCTGGCCCAGAGCCTCTTCCATCCGACTGCACGGCGCGCAGATCACGGTAAAGCGCAGGATGGCCTCGCCCACCTGCACCTCACGCCCCTTGAGGGCCGCCAGATTGATCCCCGACACCACCAGATTACGCCGCAGGATTTCCGGTGCCACGGGCCTTTGCCCCAGATAAGTGCCAATCGCCGCCAGATGTTCGTGCTGGATCAGAGTCACCGCCCGCGTGCCAGCGCGGCCACGGTCGCCGTCGAGCCCGCCAATGGAGATCACGGCCTCATTCACCTTGACCATTTCCACCCGCCGCTCGGGTCGTAGCCCGATCCATTCGACACGTCCCGGCTGCGCCCAACCGGCAATCAGCTTTGCCAATTCAGACAATTTATACCCCTTGTTTGGTCAAGCCTTTTTAGGTGAAGCCGGCACTAAGCGAAATTCACAAAACCACCAGCTTGCCCCGCACGCCGCGCTCAGATATCCAGCGTTCCAACTCAATTTCCCCGACCCAGAGGACGCGACATGGCCGCCTATCAATATGTCTACCACATGCAGGGTGTCTCCAAGACCTATCCCGGTGGCAAGAAGTGCTTTGAAAACATCCACCTGAGCTTTCTGCCCGGTGTGAAAATCGGTGTCGTCGGCGTCAACGGCGCGGGTAAATCGACGCTGATGAAAATCATGGCCGGCCTCGATACCGATTTCACTGGTGAGGCGTGGGCGGCTGAGGGTGCCAAGGTCGGCTATCTGCCGCAGGAACCGCAGTTGGATGAATCGCTGACCGTCCGCGAAAACGTCATGCTGGGCGTGGCCGCGAAAAAGGCCAAGGTCGACCGCTTCAACGAAATCGCCATGGAGATCGCCGAGAATTACTCGGACGAGCTGATGGAGGAGATGACCACCCTGCAGGACGCGATCGACGCGGAAAACCTGTGGGATCTCGACAGCCAGATCGACGTCTCGATGGAGGCACTGCGCTGCCCGCCGGACGATGCCAACATCGCTAACCTCTCGGGTGGTGAGAAACGCCGCGTGGCGCTCTGCAAGCTGCTGCTCGAAGCGCCCGACATGCTGCTGCTCGATGAACCGACCAACCACCTGGACGCCGAGACTATCGCCTGGCTGCAACAGCACCTGATCGACTACAAAGGCACCATCCTGATCGTCACCCACGACCGTTACTTTCTGGATGACATCACCGGCTGGATTCTGGAACTCGACCGCGGCCGCGGCATTCCGTATGAGGGCAACTATTCCGCATGGCTGGAGCAAAAGGCCAAACGGCTGGAGCAGGAAGCGCGCGAGGACAAGTCCAAGCAGAAGACCCTGCAGCGCGAACTGGAATGGATGCGTCAGGGTCAGAAGGCCCGTCAGGCCAAATCCAAGGCCCGGATCAATGCTTATAACGAACTGGCCGAGCAGTCCGAACGCGAAAAGCTGACCCGCGCTCAGATCGTCATCCCCAACGGCCAGCGCCTTGGCGGCAAGGTGATCGAGGTCGAGGGCCTTTCGAAACACATGGGCGACAAGCAACTGATCGAAGGGCTGGACTTCGCCCTGCCCCCCGGCGGCATTGTCGGCGTCATCGGCCCCAACGGCGCGGGTAAATCGACCCTGTTCAAGATGCTCACCGGTCAGGAACAGCCCGACAGCGGCACCATCACGCTGGGCGACACGGTCGAACTGTCTTATGTCGACCAATCGCGCGACGACCTGAAAGACAACGACACCGTGTGGGAAGCGATCACCGGCGGGGCCGAGATCATTCAGCTGGGCGATGCACAGGTCAATTCCCGCGCCTACTGCTCGTCCTTCAACTTCAAAGGCGGCGATCAGCAGAAAAAGGTCTCGCTGCTGTCAGGGGGTGAGCGCAACCGCGTCCACATGGCCCGCTTGTTGAAAGAGGGCGGCAACGTCCTGCTGCTCGACGAACCGACCAACGACCTGGACGTCGAAACCCTGCGCGCACTGGAAGACGCGCTGGTCGATTTCGCCGGCTGCGCCGTCGTTATCTCACACGACCGCTTTTTCCTCGACCGGATCTGCACGCATATTCTGGCCTTCGAAGGCGACGCGCATGTGGAGTGGTTCGAGGGCAACTTCGAGGACTACGAAGAGGACAAAAAGCGCCGTCTGGGACCGGATGCGCTCGAGCCCAAGCGGTTGAAGCATAAGAAGTTTGCAAGATAGACGTTTCTATAGGCGGCAATTTTGCCGCCTTTTTTCCAACCAAAGAAACAGAAATGCAGAAAAAACTTACAGAACTTCGATTTTGGCTGAAACAAGCCCTTTGGTTTGTTCCCTTTGCCTACTTTCTCAACTTTATTTATGCTGTTTACTCCGATCAATCCGGCGGAACTTTTGGAGACACCTTTGGCGCGGCAAACGCCCTCTTCTCAGGAACAGCTTTACTCTTGTTAGTGCTTGCGGTCAGCCTTCAACGAGAAGAGCTCGAACACGTCAAAAAGGAACGAAATGACACTCTAAAACTCCTTGAAGGGCAAGAAGGTATCAATGAAGCGCAAAGAGTTGCTCTAGAAAAGCAATTGTTTGAAAGCTCCTTTTTCTCTCTATTTTCCATGATCAACGAGGAGAAAGCCCGGTTGCTAGAACAAGAGGGCGCAGCCGGAAAAGAAACAGTTCGCTTAGAGCAGTACCGCAGAGCATCCGAGTGTCTCCTCGAAAAAAAGCCATTGAAAGTGAGTTCCATCCCAGTCAGCGGCACCACTTAGATCTAGAAGCAAACAAGATTTTCAACCTCGTTAACTTAATTTCCGCAGCAGTTGCACTAGTCAAAAGCGCAGAAAACAACGAACGCGACACCGAATTTTATACTTCGTTGATTCGAGGCACAGTAGACTACGATACGGCAATTTGCTTCGCTTGGTTTCACGCTTCGATAAATGACAAAAAATCAACCGTGTCATTGGCTTACGAAACTCTTGATATTGAGCAGTCGTTAGCTCCTCTCCACACGAAATGCGTTGACCAAATTTTACGAAAGGAAGAACCGTAATCACATAGTCAGCGAGCGTAGGGTGGGTACTCGCACTCGTCACTCCTCAATTTCCGATAATTCAACCAAATCAAATGACGGGTGAAATCACCCATCTTGGGGTTCTCCGAACGCCCCTTCGTTCACGCCACTGCTCCACTCCGGCCCTACCCAACCCGAACGAATATCTCGATGGTTTGATAAACAGGGTTACATCGCTGGACGCCATCCAGCCACTTCGAAATGCATCAAGCCCCCTCGAAGCGACCAAACTCCGGCGTCTCAGTCAAAACTCTAATGGATGATAGCAGTTGCAGGCTTTAAGCTGACTGGTTTCTGCGAAATTTGCCCAGACCAAACAGCCCGGCCAACGCGCCAACCAGCAGCAACCAACTGGCGGGAATCGGGACAGCCGCAAGGTTTGCCTGCGCCACGGCACCTTCCGTTACGCCCTGCTCTTGGTTGGGGCGTTCCCGCAATAGCTCCAACTCTTCAAGATGCCGGTCATGTTCAGAGGGTTCGGGTGCTTGGGTCAAACGGAGATTTTCCCATTCCAACTCTTCACGATGTCTTTCGCTATCAAAGCCTGATAAAAGCTCGGATGTAACTTGATCACCATCCGCAGTCGAACGTTCCGACCCTTCTGAAATGGTCAAAGCTTCTGACGCTCCGGCCCAAAACAGAACCGCTAATGTACAAATAACTCTCATATTCGCCCCCACGACACTGTCTTTAAGCATAGCATCCCAGCGTCATTTTTCAAACATCACAATAATTGAATTAAAATGAAGACTTATGAGATCAAAGGATACCGTCTTAACAAGACGACTCTGACTCCGTACCTCAAAGGGCACCAAAGCAAAGCTGCGATTCTGAATAGCCACGTTTCACATGTGTTCAGAAACAGGGGCGACCACCGGTCGTGTGAGCCGGGTACGGCAAGTCCAACCCTTTGATCATAAACCTCTTGAATCAACGCAACATGCTCTGGGGCCGAGGTTCAATCCAACCGATCGTCCCTTGCCACATGGCCACCTCAATGCCATATGAAAGGGGCTTACGTTTTTCTATTTCGACCTACTGTCTCCTTCTACGGCGCTCAGTCACTCGATCCAGACCGACGACGCCAGGCTGCCGCATCCCCGTGGGCAGCACCAAACAGGAGACAACGGATATGCCCGCAGGCACCGTAAAATGGTTCAACACCACCAAAGGCTATGGCTTCATTGCACCCGAAGATGGCGGCAAAGACATCTTCGTTCACATCTCGTCAGTAGAGCGTTCAGGCCTGACCGGTCTGGCCGACAACCAGAAAGTCACGTACGAGCTGCGCGCTGGTCGTGACGGTCGCGAAAGCGCCGACAACATCCAACTGGCCTAAGCCGGTAAAAGGGTAAGGCGCGCCTTGCCCTTTTCTATCCGGTCGCCAGCGTGGCGGCCGGAACACATCACGACCACGTGATGTTTGCCCCAGAATTGACCAAATATCATATCATACTGAAACTGTTCTTAAGTTTCCTTGGTCATTCGATGAGGGTTTTCCATGTTTACACGCCGTGTTTTTCTGGCCGGAACAGCAGCCAGCCTGTTGCCGGGAATCGCCAGCGCCAAGAAAGCGGTCGAATATGATCCGACGCCGCAATTCGTGCGCATCAAAAAGCAATTCGTGCCTGGGCAGCTTCTGGTCGCCCCCCGGTCGTTCTATCTCTACTACGTGACCGAACCACGCAAAGCGATCCGCTATGGTTGTGGTGTTGGAAAGGCGGGGCTGGAATTTACCGGATCGGCGACCATCGATGTGAAAAAGGAATGGCCCACCTGGCGTCCGACCGATGAAATGATCGAGCGTGACCCGGTTACCTACGCAAAATTCAAAGACAATGACTATGTGCAGCCCGGTGGCGGAGATAACCCTTTGGGCGCGCGGGCGCTGTATCTTTTCCAGAACGGCGTCGACACATATTTCCGCATCCATGGCACAACGCAGCCGCAAACCATTGGCCATGCAGTGTCAAACGGGTGCGTCCGTATGCTGAACGAACATGTTATTGACCTATACAATCGTGTCCCAATTGGAACAGTGGTCACGGTCGTCTGATCAAAGTCAGGGGGCCGCTACCTGCCCGACAAGCTCCAGAACGGACGGGCCCAGCGCATCCACGATCCGGGCGACCCCGGCGGCATTTGGATGAATGCCGTCGGCCTGCATGAACTGCGACACTGCGCCGGGATCGCCCTCGGCTGTCAGCCCTTCAAAGAAACTTCTGGCAAATAAGACCCCGAAGTCCTGCGCCAATTCGGGGTACATCGCGTCAAATGCCTGTTTGTAGTCCATTCCGTAATTGCCCGGCGCTTGCATTCCGATCAGCAGAACATCAACGCCGCCATCCCGCGCAACCTCCAGAATTTCTCGCAGGTTGGCCCGTGAGACTGCAGGGTCGATCCCGCGCAATAGGTCATTTCCGCCTAAGGCGACGATCATTCCATCCACATCCGGCGTCAGGGTCCATTCCACCCGCGCAGCTCCGCCTGCCGTTGTGTCACCTGAAACGCCGGCGTTGATCACCCGAACATCCGCACCCTGCGCCTGAAGCCAACGGTCAAGCTGAGGTACAAACCCGTCTTCTTCCACCAGCCCATAGCCTTGCGTCAACGAATCCCCTAAGGCGGCAATCACCACTTGCTCGGCTGTGGCCGTGAAACCGCAGAAGATAAACAGACCTGTCATCAAAGCCTTGCGCAATGTGGTGATCGCTCCATATCCCAAAGGACCGCTCCTTAATCGGGTAAACCCATGACATCTGCTGTTCTCACCCTCCAAAATGCTGCTTTGTCGCTGGATGGCAATGCCGGGCGGGTCGATATTCTGCATGACATTACGTTGTCTGTGACCAAGGGTGAAACACTGGGCCTGATCGGGCCGTCCGGTTCGGGCAAATCTTCGCTCCTGATGTTGATGGGTGGGTTGGAGCAAGCGACCAGCGGACAGATCACCGCGCTGGATCAGGACCTGACAAGCATGGACGAAGATGCACTGGCCCGCTTTCGCCGCAACAACATGGGAGTGGTGTTCCAAAACTTTCACCTGATCCCGACCATGA
Organism: Ruegeria sp. HKCCD7303; assembly: GCF_013111185.1. Taxonomy (GTDB): domain Bacteria; phylum Pseudomonadota; class Alphaproteobacteria; order Rhodobacterales; family Rhodobacteraceae; genus Ruegeria. Next base: position 90,141 of record NZ_WVRE01000006.1, read on the forward strand.
CTGCGCTTGAGAATGTCGCAACACCGCTGGAGCTGTCAGGGCACAGGGATGCGTTCGACCTGGCCGAGACTGTGCTGGACGCTGTCGGGCTATCGCATCGGCGCGATCACTATCCGGCGCAACTGTCGGGCGGTGAACAACAGCGCGTGGCACTTGCCCGTGCCTCAGCGCCGCGCCCCAAGATTTTGTTGGCAGATGAACCCACCGGGAACCTGGATGAAACCAACGGCGCTGCGATTGTTGATCTCCTGTTTGGACTGCGTCAGAAATTTGATGCGACCCTCGTTCTTGTCACTCACAGCCGTTCCTTGGCGGAACGCTGCGATCGGGTTGTTCGCCTTCGCGATGGACGGATTGCGGAAGAAACTCGGCAGGAGGCCGCCGAATGAGCCTGCGACTGGCGGGGCGGCTCGCCCGTCGCGAGCTGCGCGGAGGCTTGCGGGGGTTTAGGATCTTTCTGGCATGTCTGGCGCTTGGCGTCGCAGCCATTGCAGCCGTAGGGTCGGTACGGCAAGCCATTCAAACCGGATTGGCGCAAGAAGGTGCTTCGCTTTTGGGCGGCGACGCCCAGCTTGAATTCACCTATCGCTTTGCAGATGAGGCCGAGCGCGCCTGGATGCAGCAAGCATCCGAGCAGGTGTCCGAGATCGTCGATTTCCGCTCGATGGCTGTTGTGCCCCGTGCCGAAGAACCGGAGCGCGCACTGACGCAAGTGAAATCTGTCGACACTGCGTACCCCTTGATTGGTTCGGTCAGACTGGATCCTGACATAACGCTGGATGACGCCCTAAACGGGACATCCGGCTTGCCCGGAGCAGTCATGGAACAAGTTCTGATCGACCGGCTTGGGCTGGCCGTTGGTGATCGCTTCAAGCTTGGGGCGCAGGAATTTGTCCTGACAGCCGCACTGGTGAACGAACCCGACAGCGCGGCAGATGGGTTTGGCCTTGGACCGCGCACATTGGTGAGAACCGAGGCGCTACAGACGTCTGGGTTGTTGGAGCCCGGCACTCTGTTTTCGACCAAATACCGTTTGAACCTGCCAGACACGATCGTCCTTGCCGAAATCGCCGCCGAAGCTGACAAAGCCTTCGACGGCACGGGAATGCGATGGAGCGATGCGCGCAACGGTGCCCCCGGTATTTCCGAGTTTGTCAGCCGCCTGAGCGCCTTTCTGGTTCTTGTCGGCCTCTCGGGCCTTGCGGTGGGCGGCATTGGTGTTTCAGCCGCCGTGCGCGCGTACCTGAGCCAAAAAACAGAAACCGTGGCGACCTTGCGCACCTTGGGGGCTGATCGCGCAACGATTTTTCAAACCTACATGCTTCAAATCGGCGTGCTGTCTGTCATCGGAATTGCGCTCGGCCTGGCGCTGGGCGGGCTGGCTCCGCTGCTTCTGGCGCCTCTGTTGGAAAGCCAGTTACCGGTTCCGGCAGTATTCTCGCTCTATCCACAGCCACTGATTGAGGCCGCAATCTATGGGCTGCTCACCGCATTTCTTTTCACGCTTTGGCCATTGGCCAGAACAGAAGACGTGCGGGCCGCAACCCTGTTTCGCGATGCGCTGAGTACGGCCCGAGCGCTCCCACGCCCGATTTATGTCATCGCCACCGCAATTGGGCTCGCATTGCTTGTCACCGTTGCCGCCTGGTTCAGCGGTTCCACACGATTGACCCTTTGGACAAGCGGCGGGCTGGTGGGTGCGCTGGTTTTATTAAGCCTCTCTGCCTATGCCATTCGCAAACTGGCCCGGGCCGTAGCTCCTCTGGCACGCGGCCGCCCTGCCCTGCGATGGGCCTTGTCCGCCATTTCAGACCCGCGTGAGGGCGCAGGCTCGGTTGTTCTGTCGCTCGGTCTGGGCTTGTCCGTTCTGGCCGCCGTTGGACAGATCGACGGCACGCTGCGCAACGCAATCTCAGGCAACCTACCAGATGTCGCGCCCTCATATTTCTTTGTCGACATCCAAAAGGATCAGATGCCCGGCTTTTCCGATCGCCTGACCTCGGACCCTGCCGTCAGCCGCATCGAAAGCGCGCCAATGCTGCGTGGGATCATCACGCAGATCAATGGCCGTCCTGCCCGTGATGTGGCTGGTGATCATTGGGTGCTCGAAGGAGACCGTGGTGTCACCTATTCTGCCCGACCCCCGGCAAACGCGAATGTAACCGATGGGGAGTGGTGGGCCGAGGATTATTCGGGCACACCTCAGGTCAGCTTTGCCGCTGAAGAAGCCGCCGAAATGGGCCTGCAACTTGGCGATCAACTGACCGTCAATATCCTTGGTCGCGACATAACCGCAGAGCTGACCTCGTTGCGCGAGGTGGATTTCTCAACCGCTGGCATGGGATTCATTATGTCGATGAACCCCTCTGCACTGTCCGGTGCACCGCATAGTTTCATCGCCACTGTCTATGCAGAAGAGCAGGCCGAGGCTGCCATCCTCAGGGATCTCGCAGGTCAGTTCCCCAACATCACGGCCATTCGCGTACGCGATGCCATCGACCGCGTTTCAGGGCTGCTGGCCGGTATCGCCGCCGCCACATCTTACGGCGCAGGTGTGTCCTTGCTAACCGGATTTCTGGTCTTGATCGGAGCCGCAGCGGCAGGCGAACCTGCCCGCAGATACGAAGCGGCAATCCTGAAAACCCTCGGGGCCAATCGGGGCCGCATCCTGCGCAGCTTTGGCCTGCGCTCTGTCTTATTGGGGGCCGCCGCAGGCTGCGTCGCCTTGCTGGTCGGCATTCTGGGCGGATGGGCCGTTGCCACCTACATTTTCGAGACGGATTTTGCGATCATCTGGTCTTCGGCGTTGGGCATTGTTCTGGCCGGGATCGGCGTCACGCTTTGCGCAGGTCTTGCCTTTGCTCTGCGCCCGCTTTCGGCCCGGCCAGCCCGCATCCTGCGCGCCAGCGACTAAGCTCAGCGCACACAGGCCACGGGCTGCAAAAGCTTCAGCAACGGATCATTGTCACAAACCAAAGCATCCAGCGAAACATCATCGAGAGAGGCGTAAAACACTTCGGCCGCGTCTTGCAGCGCCAGCCGCAACCGGCAGGCATCCGTCAAGGGGCAGGTATTGTCCGCATCCGCAAAACATTCGGCAATGGGCAAGGCGCCCTCAACATGCCGAAACACCGCGCCGATCCGAATTTCTTCCGCCGGGCGCGCCAAAGACATGCCGCCATTGCGACCCCGTTGCGTGCTTAGATAGTCCAACTGGCTCAGTTGGTTGATCACCTGCGCGAGATGATTTTCCGAAATGTTACACACTTCGGCAATTTCCGACTTGGTGACCAACCTGTCCGGGTGCGCTGCGCAATACATCAAAAGGCGCACGGCAATATTTGTCCGTTTCGTAATCCGCATGAGGGCCTCCCTGAATTCAAGATGCAGCCTTATTGCATGTCCGGGAAAAAAGCGGTTTGACATACATCAATCGATCAAAAGGACGCCTTATCCATGCCTGACCCCTATTTCTTTGGCTATGGCAGCCTTGTGAACCTCGCCACACATGATTTTCCCGACCCGCGTCCGGCAAAACTGAAAGGCTGGAGGCGGGCGTGGCGTCATACCGATCTGCGCCCGGTCGCGTTCCTGACCGCAGTTCCCGACCCCGAGGCTGAGATCGAAGGAATGATCGCGCATGTGCCAAAAAACGACTGGGCCGCACTGGATCAGCGGGAATGGGCCTATGACCGGGTTCCGGCAACGAATTCGATTTCACACACCCTGACGCATGATGTCGAAATCGCGGTTTATGCGGTGCCCCATGACCGGCACACCGCGCCCAGCAATCACCATCCCTTGCTGCTCAGTTATATCGATGTGGTTGTGCAGGGATACCTGAGGGCGTTTGGACCAGATGGTGCGGACCGGTTCTTTGCCACAACCGACGGCTGGGACGCGCCTGTTGTGAATGATCGGGCCGAGCCGAAATATCCCCGTCACCAACTGCTCAAACCTGACGAGACAGCATTTGTAGATAACCGCCTGAAGCGCGCATCGGTAAAGATAATCCAGCCACATCAACAAAAAGATGCAGACGAATTTCCTGCCTCTTTCAAATTCTAAATTCATACCGTTTCGGTACGGAGCATTCAGCCCCGTGCGCGGATCACCTGCAGCAAGGGCAGTAGAGCCGCCATTTCCGGCCCCCGCTCCATCCCGGTCAGGGCTTTGCGCAGCGGCATGAACAGGCCCTTGCCCTTGCGGCCTGTTGCCTCTTTCACCGCTTTGGTCCAAGTACCCCAGGTCTCGCCATCAAACGGGCCATCGGGCAACAAAGCGACCGCTTCGGCAATAAACTCTCGATCTTCATCGGCAATCAATGGTTCGGCCCCATCGCGGCACAGTTCCCACCAGCCTTTCAGATCAGCCAGAGTGGTGATGTTTTCGCGCGCCATTGCCCAGAAGGGTTCCGCCAAATCAGCCGGAACTCCAGCGTCTTCCACCGCATCAGCTACATCTGTCAGCGGCAGCGATTGCAGGTGCTTTGCGGTCAGAGGGAACAGGTCCTGTACATCAAACTTGGTCGGTGCTGCACCAAACCGGTTCACATCAAACCCTTCGATCAGTTCCGCCATGTCCGAGCGCAATTCAACCGGGTCAGACGACCCCAGACGCGCCATCAGGCTCAACAAAGCCATCGGCTGCACGCCCTGTTCGCGCAGGTCGCGCAACGCCAGCGTGCCCAAACGTTTCGAAAGGGCCTCACCCTGCGGGCCGGTCAGTAGCGAGTGGTGGGCAAAACGGGGGCACTGGCCGCCCAGCGCTTCGATGATCTGGATCTGCGTAGCGGTGTTGGTCACGTGGTCCGACCCCCGCACCACATCGGTTACACCCATTTCGGTATCGTCCACAACGGACGCAATCGTGTAAAGCACCTGACCGTCACCGCGGATCAGCACGGGGTCAGAAACTGAAGCAGCATCAATCGAGATGTCGCCCAGAATACCATCAGTCCATTCGATACGCTCATGATCCAGCTTGAAGCGCCATACACCGTTGCCACGTTCGGCGCGCAGGGCGTCTTTCTCGGCATCTGACAGGTTCAGCGCGGCCCGGTCATAGACCGGTGGCTTGCCCATGTTCAGTTGCTTCTTGCGTTTCAAGTCCAGCTCGGTCGGCGTCTCAAACGCCTCATAGAACCGACCCATCTCACGCAGCTTGTCCGCAGCTTCGGCATAGCGATCCAAGCGCTCAGACTGGCGTTCAACCTTGTCCCAGTGCAGACCCAGCCACTCCAGATCCCGCTTGATGGCATCGACATATTCTTCTTTCGAGCGCTCGGGATCGGTGTCGTCAATTCGCAGGATGAATGTACCGCCCGCCTTGCGAGCGATCAGATAGTTCATCAGGGCGGTGCGCAGGTTGCCCACATGGATGTATCCGGTGGGCGACGGGGCGAAACGGGTGGTTGTCATGGGTGTCTCCTGTTGGCGCGGCTCTTGTCATAAGACGCGTGTTTTGTCCAGTCGCAGGCCCGCTCACGCGAACGTGGAGTGGCAGCCGCCCTGTTCCGTCCTATCTATTTGACGCTGGCACCTAAAGGGAGACCCCAAAATGACTTTCAATCTTACACGCCGCGCCGCGTTGGGCGCAGCCGCAGCTTTGCCATTTGCGTCTGCCGCTTCACCGCTTCTGGCTGCAGGCTCGGGCACCAAAGCAAACTCGACCATCGCCAAGTCCTTCACGCTGGGCGACTTTACGGTAACCACGCTGCTGGATGGCAGCATTGCACGCGACGGTGCCAAAGAGATCTTTGGCGGTGGAGCGACAGATGAGGAATTCGCCAAGGTTTCAGCGGACAATTTCATTCCGGCAGATGCAGCCCAGTTTTTCTTTACCCCTTCACTGGTCAACACAGGTTCTGAACTGGTTCTTTTTGACACCGGATTGGGACAAGGTGGCATTCAGGCAGCTCTGGCCGATGCAGGCGTGACGCCGGACCAAATCGACGTCGTGGTGCTGACACACATGCATCCTGATCACATCGGAGGCATGACCACCAACGACGCGCCTACATTTGCAAATGCGCGTTACGTGACCGCTGCGCCCGAATATGATTTCTGGGCGGCGCAGGAGGCGGGCAACCGCGTCGGCGATCTGGTGGCCGCCAAGGTAACCCCACTGGCAGAAAAGATGAGCTTTATCGGCGACGGTGGCGAAGTGACGTCAGGCATCACGGCAGTCGCCGCGTATGGCCACACGCCAGGTCACACCGTGTATCATCTGGAAAGCAACGGACAGCGCCTTATCCTGACGGCAGATCTGGCCAACCACTATGTCTGGTCTTTCGCGCATCCCGAATGGGAGGTCCGATTTGACATGGACAAGGCAGCAGCAACAGCCGCGCGTCGCAACGTTCTGGGGATGCTGGCGGCAGATAAGGTACCGATGGTCGGCTATCACATGCCGTTCCCCGGCGCGGGCTTTGTCGAAACCCGAGGCGACGGTTTCCGCTTTGTCCCGGTCAGCTATCAGATGATGGGCTAAGCCGTTAATACCCCGGATCCGGCCTCACTTTCGAGCCGTCGGTGAACCGCGAAAGGCGAAACGCGGCCGGATCCACGCAAGGCGTCGTTTCAGCGACAAGATCGGCGATCAACCGTCCGGCGCCCGGACCAATGCCAAATCCATGGCCAGAGAATCCTGTGCCAATGAATAGGCCCGGCAACTCATCAACACCTGAGATCACCGGAATGGCGTCAGGCGTAACGTCGATCATTCCAGCCCAACTTTGCACAACTTCGCTGTTCATAAGCGCCGGGAACCCTTTGCAGGCGCGGCTCCAAGCGTGCCGCAACACTTTCTGCGATGGCTCAGGGTCCAAATTTCGGCACTGCTCGAACGGGGTCACATCGGTGGGCAGCCAGTGCCGATCGTGTCGCGCTTCGATCGCCCAGCGTCTGGACAGGCGAAAGCGCAAGGATTTCCACTCCTGCGCAAAGGCAGGCAAGAACCGTTTCGCAAGCCGGAAGCTGTCGGGCACAATGTCCACCGTGTTTTCGTGGCCAGACGCAATGGTATAGCCGCCGTCAGCGCGCTTGCGGATCGCAAAATCGTCGGACCACAACGCGGGTCCAGGCCCATCGTGCACGGGGGATGTGCGAAGCACTGTGTTCAAAACCTTGAGTTGCGGCAGCTCGACGCCCGCGTTGCCAGCAAACAACCGCGACCAGGCCCCACCCGCCAGAACGACGCGTCCGCAAACCACTTTTCCACGCTCGGTAAAGACACCGGAAATGTGCCCATCCTTGGTTTCGACGCTGCGGACTGCACATTGCGTCATGATCACAGCGCCCCGGTCTCGTGCAGCCTCGGCAACAGCCGGAGCAGCCCATTGCGGCTCGGCACGACCGTCCTGCGGCATGTAAAGCGCCGCTGTCAGACCTGTTTGGTGCCCATGCAGTAAATCGGAAAGTTCACTGCCGGACACCATCCTGGCCCCAGTCTGCAATCCCTCAACATGGCGCATCCACTTTTGCAGGTTGGCTGCGTCTCTTGCGCCAGAGGCCCCAAAAAGGATGCCGGATTGGGTATAGCCTGTTTCGCGCCCCAAACGCTCGTCCAGCGTTTGCCAGATGCGCAACGCCTCTTGCATCAGGGGAATTTCCCTTGGGTCTCGCATACCCAGACGCACCCAACCCCAATTGCGCGAACTCTGCTCTGCTGCAATCTGACCCTTTTCACACAAAAGAACAGAAGCGCCGCGTTCAGCCAGCTCCAATGCTGTTGAAACGCCGATGATGCCACCGCCAATAACAACAACATCCACATGTTTGGGCAGAGCCAGATCAGATTCAACTGGGGTCGGTTTGGGTGCGGTCATCAATAGGTCTTACATCGGTCGCTTGGACCAGTATGGAGACCTGCCTGCCGCGTATAGGCAATGTGAATTCCGAGCGTTGTTGCAGTATTTTCGACACCTGTGGCCCAGGTGCCGAAATCGGTGTCAGCAACGAGCGTATTAGGCCGCGCCGGACAACTCTGCCCATTTCTGGCGCAAGATCGCCGACAACCCGTTTTGTTTGGATGCCGCTTGATTTGTTACTTCCTTTTGCGGCAGCAACCTCGGAAACTCGGTTCGGAAATTGAGTGCAGCAAGCTCATCCAATTCTCGCTGTTCCTCCATTAGATTGGCGATCGCCGCATCCAGCTTTTCTTCATCCAATTCTTGCGGCTGCGTCTCTATAGACCGCCATTTCAAAGGTGTATGAAGCGAGCTATCATATTCCTTGTACATATTAACACCATACCGTTCACTCAGACATTCAACCCAGGATGCGTCGCTCGTACCGAAAACCAAATCTACACGTACTTTTTAAATGCGTCGCACCCGCCCCACATCGGGCAACTTCTAAGCAAAAATGTGGCAGAAAAATGTCGCGCAGGCAAGCTTGAGGCAGCCGTAACCGCCTCAAATCACAATCAATTTCTCACACTTGGGATACAATTTTGCCTAATCTATAGGCACTGTTTCCAAACTGGCCGTCCGGCCCCTGGTTTTCAGGTCCGATCGCGCCATCGATTCACAATTGGATAGCGCCGATCCAGCCAGAAGGCCCGCTTGCTGAGGCGCGTACCGGGGGCAGACTGGAACCGTTTGTATTCACTGATGTAAATCAGATGTTCGACCCGCCGGGCCTCGGCTTCGTCATACCCGGCAGCGACGCAGTCGGCGATTGAGCCATCCTGATCGACCAAAATCTCAAGGATACCGTCCAGAACCGGGTAGTCGGGCAAGCTGTCGCTGTCCTTCTGGTCTGCGCGCAGCTCGGCACTTGGCGGTTTGTCGATAATGGACGGGCGGATCACCTCGCACTTGGGACCCATCATCCAGTCTCGATGATTGACGTTGCGCCAACGGCAGGTTTCAAACACGCGGGTTTTGTATAGATCTTTGATCGGATTATAACCGCCATTCATGTCGCCATAGATCGTGGCATAGCCCACCGCGACCTCGGACTTGTTGCCGGTGGTCAACAGCATTTCACCAAACTTGTTCGAGATCGCCATCAGCAACAGTCCACGCAGGCGAGACTGAATATTTTCCTCGGTCAGTCCTTCGTCCAGCCCTGCAAACAAAGGCGCCAGAGTATTCGTTACCGCGGCCCGGCCCTCGGAAATCGGCACAAAATCATAGTGCACGCCCAGCGCCTTGGCGACGGCCTCGGCATCATCCAGCGAAGCCTGGCTGGTATATTCCGATGGCAACATCACACAGCGCACGTTTTCGGCCCCGATGGCGTCAACCGCGATGGCCGCCACCAAGGCAGAATCGACCCCGCCTGACAGACCAAGAAGCGCCTTTTTGAAACCCGTCTTGCCCATATAGTCCCGCAGCGATTGCACCATCGCGCGGTAATCCTGCTCCCATACATCTGGCTGAGGAACGATTTCGGCCGGCGTAATCCGCCAGCCATCGTCACCACGCTCAAGGTCCACTTGTGAGACAGTTTCGTCAAAAACAGGCATCCGGAAGGCCAGCTCTCCACCCGGGTTCAGGCCAAAGCTAGCACCGTCAAAAACCTGATCGTCCTGCCCGCCCACCATGTTCAGGTAAATCAGCGGCAGACCTGTTTCGACAACCCGTGCCACCATGTGATTTAGGCGCACGTCATACTTGTTGCGGAAATAGGGCGATCCGTTGGGGATCAGCAGAAACTCGGCCCCGGTTTCCTCGAGCGTTTCTGCGACGTCCGGGTGCCAGCCATCCTCGCAAATCGGGCTGCCTATACGGAAGTTTCCAACTGAATACGGCCCACCCAACGGTCCGGCATCGTACAGGCGCACTTCGTCAAAAACGGTTTCGTTCGGCAAATGATGTTTCAAAACCTTGCTGGTGATCCGCCCGTTTTTGAGGATCAGGTAGGCGTTGAACAACTTGTCCTCTTCCGCCCAAGGCGCGCCAATGGCAATCGCTGGTCCGTCTGCGCATGTTTTGGCCAACGCCTCGACCGCCGCCATGGCCGCACGGTGAAACACTGGCTTCTGGATCAGATCCTGCGTGTTGTACCCGGTGATGAACATCTCGGGGAAAGCCACCAGATCAGCACCGGCCGCCTTGCCTTGCTCCCATGCGGAAACGGCCTTGTCTGCGTTGCCTTCGATGTCGCCCACGGTTGGGTTCAGTTGCGCCAAAGTGATGCGGAAACGGTCGGCCATGCTGCCCTCTTGCCTCGTCAGTCCTATTGCCATTTAGCAGATCACCGCGCGAGTAAAAGGCCAATGCGGCAAAAGCCGTTGCCCTGCCTTCGACGGTATCCTAGTTTTGCTTTCAAAGATGCAACCAGCGATGACCCGGCAGGCAGGACCGAAAATGAACGTGATCCGATACTCGATTTTGGCAGCGGGGCTAAGTCTGTCCGCGGCGACAGCGTTTGCGCAGGACGGAACGGTCATCGTCAAAGATGACGAGGTTGGCGGCGTCTATGAAGGCACCTATGAAAACGGTTTGCGTCACGGGACGGGGACGTACAGGCTGCCCAACGGGTTTGAATACACGGGCCAGTGGGTTGAAGGCGAGATTCAGGGTCAGGGCTTGACCCGCTATCCGGACGGGTCGATCTATGAAGGCAGTTTTGCCAAAGGCCAACCCGAAGGGCGCGGTAAGATCGTTTACGCCAATGGCAGCAGCTATGACGGCGAATGGTCCAACGGGTCGATCAACGGTACGGGAGTTGCAGAATTTGCAAATGGCACGCGCTATGAAGGTGAGTTCAAAAACGCCCAGCGGCACGGCAAAGGCATTCTGACTTTTCCCGACGGATACATCTATGATGGCGACTGGGTTGATGGTCAGCGGCAGGGCAAGGCCAAAGTCACCTACGCGGACGGCAGCGTGTACGAAGGCGACGTCAGTGCAGGTTTGCGCGATGGCACGGGCACGCAAACCATTCCCGACGGCATGATATATTCCGGTGAATGGGCGCAGGATCAGATCACCGGCACCGGTCGCCTGACCTATGCCAATGGCGATGTCTACGAGGGCGAACTGGTAGAAGGGCGCCGTCAGGGCAAAGGCAAAGTGACCCACGCGCAAGGCGACGTGTACGAAGGCGACTTTGTCGATGATCGCCGCCAGGGCAAGGGCACGTTCACCGGCACGGACGGCTTTGTGTATACCGGCGACTGGAACCAGGGACAGATCGAAGGTCTGGGAGAGCTGACTTATCCCGATGGCTCGGTTTATGTCGGCGATTTTGTTGCCGATTTGGCCGAGGGTACGGGCCGCATCACCTATCCTGATGGGTCAACCTATGAAGGTGATTGGATCGCGGGCGTGATCGAGGGTCAGGGCACGGCCACTTATGCCAACGGAATGATCTACAAGGGCCAGTTCAAGAACGCGCAAAGCCATGGCAAGGGCGTCGTGACACGCGCGGACGGTTCGGTCTATGACGGCGACTGGGTCGATGGCGTTCGCCAGGGCAAAGGCAAAGCGACCTATTCCGACGGGACCATCTATACCGGTGATTTTCTGAACGGAAAACGACATGGCAAAGGGGAAATCGTGACCCCCGCTGGCTTCAAATACGTGGGCGACTGGTCCGAAGGTAAGATCGAAGGCGTCGGCGTCGCCACTTATTCGAACGGCGATGTGTACGAAGGCAATTTTGTCGATAACAAGCGCCAGGGCAGCGGAACGATGCGCTATGCCAACGGGCAGGAAGAAACTGGTATTTGGGAAAACGGAGTCTTGCCGGGCCGTGCCTCTGACCAGCAAAGCGAGTCAGACACGCCGGATCCACAGCCCGCGCCGGATGATCAGGCCGAAACGCCCGAGGCCTCCGACGGGTAAACGCTCACCAAGGAACGGGTTGCCCGGCCCAATCAAAGAAACCGCCGGTATCCTCTGGCGTCAGTCCATTGATCACGGATAACAGGTTTTGGGCGGCGACCTCCGGCTCGACGGCGGGATGCCGATTCAAGTACTTCTGAGTGAACGCAGTTTTCACGGTCCCTGGATGCAAGGCGACACAAATCGCCTGCTTATGCGTCCGCGACAGCTCGATGGCTGAGGTATGGACAACCTGATTTACCGCAGCCTTGGCGGCCCGGTAGCTGATCCAGCCGCCCATCCGATTGTCCGCGATGGATCCTACACGCGCTGAGAGAACCGCAAAAACCGACCGCCCCTTGCGGGGCAAAAGCCTGTGTGCCCGGCTCAGCACCAAAGCCGGACCTACCGCGTTGAGTGCAAATTGATCCATCATCGCCTTGGCTGAAACCGCACGAATTGTCTTTTCCGGTGCAGCGCCTTCGATCTCCAACGCTCCGGATGCGACCAGTATCAAGTCAAAGGGATCGGACAGCCCATCAATGATCGGCAACGCATGGTCAGGGTCAGTCAGATCGAACCCATCCATTGACCGCGACAGACCCGTTACCGAGACGCCTTGCGACTCTAAGGTAGTACAAACCGCAGCGCCAATGCCACCCGAGGCTCCGATGATCAATGCTGTTTTCATCTGCATCCAGCTAGCTGCGCAGAGGGCACAATCAAGTTGGTCTGGAATTAGAAAGCCAGCGCAGGACCTGTTGGACGCAAATTGGCCTTTTCATTCCTGGCGGGCTCTGTATAACCTCAATCCCATGATCAACCGTGCAGATATCCTTTGTGCCGACACCGCCCTGCGCGGTGCGTCTCTGCGTGGCCTACTGATCCTAATCCGCCTCTGAGCGTGCCATCCGGCGCGCCCGCTCAGAGGAGGACGCCAGCGCGCCAAGAAGGCTTTAGGACAGACAAGAAAGAGATTCCCATGACAAACGTGACCGACCAAGACCGCGTCTTGATCTTCGATACCACTTTGCGCGACGGCGAGCAGAGCCCCGGCGCGACCATGACCCATGACGAAAAGCTGGAGATTGCCGAACTGCTGGACGAAATGGGCGTCGACATCATCGAGGCTGGCTTTCCAATCGCGTCCGAGGGTGATTTCAAGGCGGTGTCCGAGATCGCCCAACGCGCGAAGAACAGCCGCATCTGCGGTCTGGCGCGCGCTAACTTCGCCGACATTGATCGCTGTTGGGAGGCGGTGAAACACGCCGAGCAAAACCGGATTCACACGTTTATCGGCACTTCTCCACTGCACCGCGCCATTCCGAACCTGACAATGGATGAGATGGCCGACAAGATTCACGAAACGGTCAGCCACGCGCGTAATCTGTGCGAAAACGTACAGTGGTCGCCTATGGATGCAACGCGGACGGAGTGGGACTACCTGTGCCGCGTAATCGAGATTGCAATCAAAGCCGGGGCTACCACGATCAACATTCCAGATACTGTGGGATACACCGCACCGGTCGAAAGCGCTGACCTGATCAAACGCCTGATCGAAACGGTTCCGGGCGCGGATGAGGTGATCTTTGCCACCCATTGCCACAACGACCTGGGCATGGCGACCGCGAACTCGCTGGCCGCAGTCGCCGGTGGCGCGCGTCAGATCGAATGCACCATCAACGGGTTGGGCGAACGTGCGGGCAACACCGCGTTGGAAGAAGTCGTGATGGCCCTACGCACCCGCAATGACATCATGCCTTGGCACACCGGTATCGACACCACCAAGATCATGCATATCTCCCGTCGCGTGGCGACAGTGTCGGGGTTCAACGTGCAGTTCAACAAGGCCATTGTTGGCAAGAACGCCTTTGCGCATGAAAGCGGCATCCACCAAGACGGGATGCTCAAGAACCGCGAAAACTTTGAAATCATGCGCCCCGAGGACATTGGCCTGTCCGGTACTTCTCTGCCGCTGGGCAAACACTCGGGCCGCGCGGCGCTGCGCGACAAGCTTGAGACGTTGGGTTTTGAGGTTGGGGACAACCAACTCAAAGACATCTTCGTGCGATTCAAGGATCTGGCCGACCGCAAGAAAGAGGTGTTTGACGACGACCTCATCGCGTTGATGACGATGGATGATCACGATGATTATCTTCAGCTTGTCTCGATGAAAGTGACCTGCGGTACAGGTGGTCAGGCGGAATCCACGGTCGAGTTGGAAATGGACGGCAAGGACGTTATCGCCACTGAACATGGTGACGGACCGGTGGACGCGACCTTCAAAGCGATACGGGCAATCTATCCCAACACCGCCCGCCTTCAGCTGTATCAGGTTCATGCGGTCACCGAAGGCACAGATGCGCAAGCTACCGTTTCTGTTCGCCTGAGCGAGGATGGAATGATCGCCACAGGCCAGTCAGCCAATACAGACACGGTGGTGGCCTCGGCCAAAGCGTATATCCACGCGCTGAACCGCCTGATCGTACGGCGCGAAAAAGCGGGTCCCGGTGCTGATACGCGTGAGATCAGCTATAAAGACCTGACCTGAACGGCCCAAGGGCTCCCGCACCCGCGGCGGCCCGGCTTCGCCGTCCCTTTTTGGGCTTTGGGCCCGGCAGCGCGCTTATGGCGCGCTGCCGGGCCCAACTTCTTTTCAAAGCTGGTCAAACAAAGTGGACAGACGTTCCACTTCGTCTTCGATGCCAAACGGGGCGTTGATGATGAACATGCCGGAGCCGACCATCCGATGCCCTTGACGAACCGGAGGGAACGTCACCTCGTGACAGACAGCTTTGGGGTAGTTTTGCAACTTCAAAGCACGGGTCATGGGCAGGTGGCGCTTATCCGAAAGGATGGGATACCACAGCGCAATGATACCGACATTCCACTTACGGTGCAGCTTGGCGATGATCCCGGGCAGCCGGTCATAATCGGTTTTCACCTCATAACTCGGGTCGATCAGCAGCATACCCCTGCGAGGTGTGGGTGGAAGCAGGGATTGCGCCAGCGCAAAACCGTCTTGCTGGTAAACCTTGGCCCCAAAGGGCGACATGGCCAAGGCCAGAGCGGCATGTTCTTGTGGGTGAAGTTCCGCAAAATGCAAGCTGTCCTGATCCCGCAGCAGATTGGCCGCAACCAGTGGCGATCCGGGATAGGCAGAGGAACCGTGCCGCGCCTGCACGCGGTGCAAAACGCGCGCCATTGGATGATCATCCCCGAACCAACCCTCTTGCTGTGCACGCTTGATCCCTGCAGCCGCCTCGCCGGTGCGCACGGCTTCGGCCGCATCCAGCTTGTACAAACCCCGCCCGGAATGCGTTTCGATATAGCTGAGCGGCTTGTCCTTGCGTGTCAGATAATTCAGCACCCAGGCCAACAATGCGTGCTTTTGGACATCAGCCAGATTGCCGGCGTGGTAAATGTGTTGATAAGAGAGCATTTTGCCTTCTAAAGTCCCAATCAATAAGGCGGAAAGGTGCTGATTGTCGCGGAATCAGCCCTTTTACCGGGCGTGATGGCACCCTATAAGTCATCCGTCCCGGAACCGTCGAGTCGCGGGCAGTAGAAAAACCGACATACAGGATCAGGGGAAACATGGGGATCTTTGGCAATCTGGGCGGCCTGTTCACAGCGGATATGGCTATCGACCTTGGAACAGCAAACACGCTGGTTTACGTCAAGGGGCGCGGTGTCATCCTGTCTGAACCCTCGGTGGTCGCCTATCACGTCAAGGACGGTGTGAAAAAGGTTCTCGCAGTTGGCGAGGATGCCAAGCTGATGCTGGGCCGGACACCCGGTTCGATCGAAGCCATCCGCCCGATGCGCGAAGGTGTGATTGCCGACTTCGACACAGCGGAAGAGATGATCAAGCACTTCATCCGCAAAGTGCACAAGCGCTCGACCTTCTCAAAACCCAAGATCATCGTCTGTGTGCCTCACGGTGCGACGCCGGTCGAAAAACGCGCGATCCGTCAATCGGTTCTGTCAGCGGGCGCGCGCCGCGCTGGCCTTATTGCAGAACCGATTGCAGCCGCAATT
Source organism: Ruegeria sp. HKCCD7303 (assembly GCF_013111185.1). Lineage (GTDB taxonomy): Bacteria > Pseudomonadota > Alphaproteobacteria > Rhodobacterales > Rhodobacteraceae > Ruegeria. The sequence continues at coordinate 105,961 of NZ_WVRE01000006.1, forward strand.
GGCGCAGGGATGCCGATCACCGACCCAACCGGCAACATGGTCGTCGACATCGGCGGCGGGACAACCGAAGTTGCGGTTCTGTCGCTGGGTGACATTGTTTACGCCCGCTCGGTCCGCGTGGGCGGCGACCGTATGGACGAAGCCATCATCTCGTACTTGCGTCGCCAACAAAACCTGCTGGTCGGTGAATCCACCGCTGAGCGGATCAAGACCACCATCGGCACCGCCCGTATGCCCGACGATGGCCGTGGCCAGTCGATGCACATCCGAGGGCGCGACCTGCTGAATGGTGTACCCAAGGAAATTGAGATCAGCCAGGCTCAGGTTGCCGAAGCACTCTCGGAACCCGTACAGCAGATTTGCGAAGCGGTTATGACCGCTCTGGAAACCACTCCGCCCGATCTGGCGGCAGATATTGTGGACCGGGGTGTGATGCTGACCGGGGGCGGTGCGCTTCTGGGTGATCTGGATCTGGCCCTGCGTGAACAGACTGGTCTGGCCGTGTCGATTGCAGATGAAAGCCTGAATTGTGTGGCTTTGGGCACCGGCAAGGCGCTAGAATATGAAAAACAGCTGCGCCACGCGATTGACTACGAAAGCTAAGGCGCGCACCCTTTGCACATAGGGTAAATTCGGCACGAGCAGCACGGGAAGGTAACCTGTGGCAAAAGACCGATCACAGCGCGATGACTACACAACCCCCTTGCGGCGTTTGCTGTTGGGCATCGTTATTATGTGTTTACTGGGTATCTTTCTGGTCTGGCGTATTGATAGCCCGCGCGTGGAACGGTTCCGTGCGCAGGTGGTAGATACGGTCGTCCCTTCGATGGAATGGGCCATGGTGCCCGTTACGGCCGCCGTTAATCTAGTACGCGATTTCCAAAGCTACCAACGCCTGAGCGAACAAAACCGTGAACTGCGCAGCGAATTGCGCCTGATGCGCGCCTGGAAAGAGGCCGCGCTGCAACTAGAGCAGGAAAACGCCCGGTTGTTGGATCTCAACAACGTACGTCTTGATCCGCGCCTGACTTATATCACCGGTGTTGTGATGGCCGACAGCGGCTCGCCTTTCCGGCAATCTGTTTTGCTGAACGTAGGCGAGCGCGACGGCATCGTCGATGGATGGGCCACAATGGACGGCATCGGTCTTGTTGGGCGGATCTCGGGTGTTGGTTCCGATACAGCCCGCGTTATTCTGGTGACAGATGCCACCAGCGCCATCCCTGCTACCATCCAACCATCGGGTCAGACTGCGTTGATCAAAGGCGACAACACGCCTGCGCCTGTGGTCGAGTTCCTTGAGAACCGAGAACTGGTTCGCCCCGGAGATCGCGTCATTACTTCAGGCGACGGCGGCGTGTTTCCGGCTGGCCTGCTGATCGGCCAGATTGCAGCGGATCCGGGTGGCCGGTTGCGCGTGCGCTTGTCGGCTGATTTCGAACGGCTGGAGTTTTTGCGGGTTCTGCGATTCAACTCAGCCCCGACCATTCGGGACCCCGGTGGCATCGTCGGCCCCACCCGCCCCGAAGCCGCTCTATCTCCTGAGGAACTTGGCGATGGATAAGCCAGCCTCACATAACTTGGCCATGCGGGGCCTTTTTGCGGCGCTGGCCGTCTTGGTGCTGTTCCTGCACTTGTTGCCGCTGGATGCACAACCCAACCGCTGGCCCTTTCCTGACGTTCTGATTGCCCTGACCTTTGCCTGGGTGCTGCGTCGCCCAGATTATGTCCCAACCCTGCTGGTTGCGTTCGTGATGTTGATGGCGGATCTTCTTCTGCAACGCCCACCCGGTCTTTTGGCGGCACTGGTTGTCTTTGGATCAGCCTATCTGCGTTCGGCGGCACCCGGTATGAAAGATGCCGGTTTTGTCGGAGAATGGATGTCCGTTGGCGTGGTCATCACGGGCGTCTTTCTGGCGAACAGGGTCATTCTTTCGATCTTGTCTGTGCAACAGGCCGCGTTGTGGCCCGTCATGATCCAGCTTATTCTGACGATCGCCTGCTATCCCGCCATTGTGGGACTCAGCCAAAGCGTGTTCGGGGTCCGTCGCATATCCGCGTCGGATGCCAGTGCTGTAGGAGGTCGGGCATGAAGCCACGCAAGCCCAAGTCTCAGGGTCTGGCCTATAAACGCCTGCCAAGGCGGGCTCTGCTTCTGGGTGGCCTGCAAGCGGCCTTTGTTGGCGGACTAGCGGCACGTATGCGGTTCATGCAGGTGGATCAGGCCGATGAATATCGCCTTCTGGCCGAGGAAAACCGCATCAACATCCGTCTGATCCCCCCGGACCGCGGGCGGATCTATGACCGGAACGGGCAGATCATTGGCCAGAACTCTCCATCCTACCGTATCGTCATTGTGCGCGAAGACGCTGGTGATGTGGACCAAGTGATCCGCAAGTTATCAGAACTGATCCCGCTGAACGAGGATGAGATCGAACGGGCCATGACCGAGATGCGCCGCTCAGCCCCGTTCTTGCCGGTCACGCTGGCCGATCAGGTCACGTGGGAAGACATATCGAAAGTCGCGGTCAATGCCCCTGCACTGCCGGGTGTCACGCCCGAAGTGGGTTTGACACGACAATATCCACGCTATGAGGACTTCGCCCACATCGTTGGATATGTCGGACCGGTCAGTGACTACGACCTCAGTCAGATCGAAGACCCTGAACCCGTTCTGCGAATCCCCCGGTTTCAGATCGGAAAGGTGGGTCTTGAGGCAAGGCAGGAAATCTCATTGCGCGGCAAGGCAGGCGCCAAGCGTGTCGAAGTCAACGCCACCGGTCGTGTCATGCGCGAGCTGGACCGGCAAGAAGGCCAACCCGGGGCCGACTTGCAGCTGTCCGTCGATGCAGACCTTCAACAATACGCCCAAGCCCGGTTGGCTGGCGAAAGCGCCGCCGCTGTCGTGATCGATTGCGAAACTGGTGATCTGCGCGCAATGGCCTCGGCGCCCAGCTTCGATCCCAACCTGTTCGTACGTGGTATCTCGGTCGCGGATTACCGTACGCTGACACAGGACAAGTATCGCCCGTTGGCAAACAAGACGGTCCAGGGCACTTACCCGCCCGGTTCGACATTTAAGATGGTTACCGCGTTGGCAGCGCTTGAGGCCGGAGTCGTCGGCCCCGGCAACACCGTTTACTGCCCCGGCCATCTGAAAGTTGGCAGCCGTCGCTTCCACTGCTGGAAGCGTGGTGGTCATGGTATGGTGGACCTGAATACCTCGCTTAAACGCAGTTGCGACGTGTATTATTACGATGTGGCGATAAAGGTGGGCATCGACAGAATCTCCGAGATGGCCAACACCCTTGGACTGGGCATCAAGCATGACATTCCCATGTCCGCTGTGCGCGCCGGACTGGCGCCCAATCAGGAATGGAAACAAAGGGTGCATGGCGAAGAATGGCTGATCGGCGACACCGCAAACGCCTCCATCGGACAAGGCTTTATGTTGGCTTCGCCCATGCAATTGGCTGTCATGACCGCGCGGATTGCCACCGGACGCGCGGTCTCACCCCGTCTGGTGCGGTCTGTCAACGGGGTTGAGCAGCCTAGCGGTGCAGGTGAACCGCTCACGATCAGCCCAACCAATCTCAGACACATCCGCGAAGCGATGTGGTCCGTTTCAAACGACCGTCGTGGCACTGCTTATCGCAGCCGTATCATCGCAGATGATCTCCGCATGGCGGGTAAAACCGGCACAAGTCAGGTGCGCAACATTACCAAAGCCGAGCGTGCAGCCGGTGTGATCCGCAACGAGGATCTGCCCTGGGAACGCCGCGACCACGCGCTGTTCGTCAGTTTTGCCCCGTACGACAAACCCAAATACGCCATTGCTGTCGTAGTTGAACATGGGGGCGGGGGGTCCAAGGCGGCAGCCCCGGTGGCGCGGGACATCATGCTTCAGGCCCTTTACAACGGCACGCCGCCACTCGACGCGTATCCCGTCGGCGACCGGGACCGTATCAAGGAACAGCAAAAACGGCTTGAAGGTGACCGTCGTCCCAAAGCGCGTCCTGACGGAAAGGACCGCGCATGAGCTATCTTGAATATGCCGTCAAATCCACACCGTCTGGATTCCGGAAATTCCTCTACATGAACTGGCCCCTGACCCTGCTGCTGATCAGCACGGCCAGCGCTGGATTCCTGATGTTGTATTCGGTTGCGGGTGGTTCGTGGACGCCCTGGGCCGAGCCGCAGATGGAACGGTTCGGTCTTGGCCTGACAGCGATGTTCATCATTGCACTGGTGCCAATCTGGTTCTGGCGCAACATGTCCGTTCTGGCCTATCTGGGCTCGGTCGCTTTGCTGGTGTTTGTTGAACTGTTTGGCACCATCGGCATGGGCGCGCAGCGCTGGATCGACCTTGGTTTCATGCGTTTGCAACCATCAGAAGTCATGAAGGTCGCACTGGTTATGGTGCTGGCGGCCTACTACGACTGGCTGCCGTCGCACAAGACATCCCGACCGCTGTGGGTTTTTATCCCCGTGGCACTGATCATCCTGCCTACCTTGTTGGTTCTGAAGCAACCGGACCTTGGCACATCGATCCTTCTGTTGGCCGCTGGTGGCGGGCTGATGTTTCTGGCGGGCGTCCACTGGGCTTATTTTGCGGCTGTTATCGCTGCGGTCGTGGGTTTGATCGCCGCTGTGTTCAACAGCCGCGGGACGGATTGGCAATTGCTCAAGGACTATCAGTTCCGCCGGATTGACACCTTTCTTGACCCCTCGACCGACCCATTGGGCGCGGGGTACCATATCACGCAGTCCAAGATCGCCCTCGGGTCCGGCGGCTGGAACGGGCGCGGTTTCATGCAAGGAACACAGTCCCGTTTGAATTTTCTGCCTGAAAAGCACACCGACTTCATTTTCACGACGCTGGCGGAAGAGTTCGGATTTGTAGGAGGTATCACGCTGTTGATCCTCTACGCGCTGATCCTTGTGTTCTGTATGGTTACGGCTCTTGCTACCAAGGATCGGTTTTCCTCACTGGTCACTCTGGGCATCGCACTGAACTTTTTCCTTTTCTTTGCCGTCAACATGTCGATGGTGATGGGCATGGCCCCGGTTGTCGGCGTACCACTGCCAATGGTCAGCTATGGCGGATCGGCCATGCTGGTGCTGATGGCTGCGTTCGGCATCGTCCAAAGCGCACATATTCACCGCCCCCGCTGATCTGAAAGGCCCACGATGCCCGCTAACGTCCTGTTTTCCGCACGCCCTGCTCTGTGGCCCGTGTACGAACCGCTGCTGACTCAGTACTTGGCTGACGCAAAAGTCGACGCGCGGCTCAGCACGGAATTTGAACCGGATCAGGTCGACTATGTCGTTTATGCCCCCAACGGCGGAGTACACGATTTCACACCCTTCACCCGTCTGAAAGCTGTACTGAGCCTTTGGGCTGGTATCGAGAAAATCGCGGACAATGAAACGCTGACCGTCCCATTGGCGCGGATGGTGGATCACGGATTGACGCAGGGCATGACTGAATGGGTGGTTGGGCACGTGCTACGCTACCACCTAGGAATAGACCGGCACATCCTCGTGCAGGATGGCGTCTGGGAACCGGAAGCGCCGCCATTGGCAAAAGAGCGTATCGTCTGCATTTTAGGGCTGGGCACGTTGGGCGAGGCCGCGGCCCGAGCCCTGACTGCGCTTAACTTTCAAGTCACCGGTTGGAGCCGCACCGCCAAAGACATCCCCGGCGTGACCTGCTTGCATGGCTCCGAAGGGCTTCGCCAAGCGCTTTCTCAGGCTGAAATCGTGGTACTATTGCTGCCCGATACCCCCGCCACGGAAAACGCGCTGAATGCCGAAACGTTGGCCTTGCTGCCTAAGGGCGCACGGATCATCAACCCGGGACGTGGCCCGCTGATTGATGACGACGCGCTTCTGGATGCGCTGAACTCTGGTCAGGTTGGGCACGCAACGCTGGACGTGTTCCGTGTCGAGCCCTTGCCCGAAGACCATCCCTACTGGACACATCCGAACGTGACTGTGACCCCTCACATCGCGTCTGAGACCCGCCCGGTCACAGCCGCGCAGGTCATTTGCGAAAACATCCGACGTGGCGAAGCCGGTGAGTCCTTTGTGCATTTAGTGGATCGCACGCTGGGTTACTGAATTCAGGCCGCGATCAAGCCGCGGCCTTTCAACAGGGCGTCCACGCCTGGCAATCGCCCCCGGAACGCCAGATACAGGTCTTCCGCCTCTCGCGACCCGCCGGTGGACAGGATGTTGTCTTCCAGCGCCTTGGCGCGTTCGGTATCAAAGGCACCGCCCGCCTCTTCAAAGGCGGCGAAGGCGTCAGCATCCATCACCTCGGACCACATGTAGCTGTAGTAGCCCGAGCTATAGCCATCACCGGCAAAGACATGGGCAAAGTGGGGCGTGGCGTGGCGCATCCCGATGGCATGCGGCATCCCGAGGTCCGCCAGAACTTCGGCCTGTTTTGCCATCGGATCTGCCGGGGCATCCCCATCATGGAAGGCCAGATCAACAAGGGCCGAAGCAACATATTCCACGGTCTGGAACCCTTGATCGAAATTAGCGGCTTTCAACACTTTCTGCAGCATCTCCTGCGGCATTGGCTCGCCCGTTTCGGCATGGGTCGCAAATTCGGCCAGAACCTCGGGCACTTCCAGCCAGTGTTCGTAAAGCTGGCTGGGCAGTTCGACAAAATCACGCGCGACCGAAGTGCCCGAGATGCTCTCATAGGTCACATTCGACAGCATCTGATGCAGGGCGTGGCCGAATTCGTGGAACAATGTCCGCGCGTCGTCATAAGACAGCAGCGCCGGATCACCCTTGGCAAAGTTGCAGACATTGATCACAACCGGCGCCTGATCTTTCGGGAACTTCGCCTGCGCCCGCATCGCGCTGCACCACGCACCAGACCGTTTCGATCCCCGCGCAAAGTAGTCACCGATGAAAACGGCAATATGCTGCCCGCCACGTGTGACTTCCCAGGCCCGGCAATCCGGGTGATAGAGCGGAACGTCCAGCGGCGCGAATTCCAGCCCGAACAGACGGTTTGCGCAGGCAAAAGACGCCTCGATCATACGATCCAGTTGCAGATAGGGTTTCAGGGCCGCCTCATCCAGATCGTGTTCCGCCTTGCGCCGCTTTTCGGCGTAGTAGCGCCAATCCCAGGCTTCCAGCGGACCGTTGATGCCGTCTTCCTGCATCATCTGCGTCAGGATCTCGGCGTCAGCATCGGCACGGGATTTTGCCGGTTCCCACACCTGCATCAACAGTTCACGCACGCGGTCCGGTGTGCGGGCCATTTCGGTTTCCAGCTTGTAGTCGGCGAAACTGTCATAGCCCAGCAGCTTGGCGCGTTGCTCACGCAAACCTAAAATCTCGGCAGCGATGTCGCGGTTGTCAGTGTCGCCCCCATTGGCACCGCGAGCTGCCCAGGCGCGATAAGCCTTTTCGCGCAGGTCCCGACGAGGTGAGAATTGCAGGAACGGTACAATCAGCGACCGCGACAGGGTCACCACTGGTCCCTGTGCCTCTTTCTCTAGCCCCGCAGCGCGGGCTGCATCCAGGACGAAATCTGGCAGGCCCTGCAGATCCTCTTCGGTCAGGTCCATGAACCAGTCCCTCTCATCTGCCAACAGGTTTTGAGTAAAGGACGTCCCCAAAGAGGCGAGGCGCGACTTGATCTCTTGCATCCGTGTATCGTCTTCCCCTGCCAGCGCTGCGCCAGCACGCACGAAACCGCGATGGGTCAACATCAGCACACGCGCCTGTTCTTCGGTCAGGTTCAGATCATCGCGCCGCGCCCACAGGTCGGCCACGCGTTTGAACAGCGCCTTGTTCGAAGAAATGCCGGAAAAATGTGCCGACAGTTTGGGGGAGAACTCTCGCTGCAACTCTTCCCGTCTGGGATTGCTGTCTGCCCCTGCAACCGTGAAAAAGACCGACAGAACCTTGTCCAACTGCTCGCCCGCAGCCTCCAAAGCCTCAATCGTATTGCCAAAGGTCGGAGCGTCAGAATTCTCGGCAATCGCAGCGATCTGATCGTTATGCGCCGTCATTGCCTGATCCAGCGCCGGGGTAAAATCATCGTCCGAAATTTCGGCAAAGGGAGCAATTTCAAACGGGGTGGTCCAGCTGGACAGGATCGGGTTGGTCATTCGGATCTCCTTTGACCCTATAGCTAAGTCGCCTAGGCCGGGTGTTCTAGAACCCACAGCCTGCGTAAAGAAAGGTTAATCGTTCGCGGTGCCGCAGACGGGGCAATCGGCGCGACGGGTCAGGGTAATCTTGCGGCTTTCGCCGTACAGAGCGTCATAGATCAACATCTCGCTACGCAACGCCATGCCCGCGCCCGTGATCACCTTGATCGCTTCGACCGCCATCATCGACCCAACAACGCCGGGCAAGGGGCCGATCACCCCAGCCTCGGAACAGGACGGGGCCAAGCCTGGGGCCGGTGCTTCGGGGAAAATACACTGATAGCAGGGGCTGCCGTTGGCCGGGTCAAACACACTCAGCTGCCCCTCCCACTGCGACAAGGCCCCCGAGATCAAAGGCTTGCCAAGCGCGACGGCCGCGCGGTTGGCAAGATAGCGCGTGTCAAAATTATCGGTCCCGTCAAGAATAAGATCGAAATCGGCAAACAGATCGGCCGCGATCTCATCGTTCAACCTGCGATGATAGGGCAGAACCACCACGTTCGGGTTTTGCGCCTCCATCGCTTGTTGGGCCGAAAAGACCTTGGGCATCCCGATATCTGCGTCACGGTGAATGACCTGCCGTTGCAGGTTGGCGTTCTCGACGATGTCGTCATCTATGACGCCGATTGTGCCCACCCCGGCTGCTGCCAGATATTGCAAAGCAGGGGCCCCCAAACCACCCGCGCCAATCACCAGCACCCGTGCTTTTTTCAGCTTTTTCTGCCCCGGACCGCCCAATTCGCGCAATACGATGTGACGGGCATAGCGGTCCAGCTCGGTCTCGGTAAATCGGTCGGAGGGCATGGTAGGTTCCTGATCTGAAACGGACTCTGCGCGATTGCGCAGGGCTTTCAGCACCCTTCCATACACCAAAACAATCGCGCCGAAACCCACAAGGATCAGCCACATTGCCGCCGAGCCGCCCGTCGCCTGACGCAGCGGATGCCCGTCTGGCAAGATCAGATGAGACAGAATCACTCCGGCCAAAAGCACACTGACCGAAACCACACGCGCTGTTTTTGACGTGCCGGCGATATAGCCAACACCCCAAAGTCCTGCGGCCAGAACAAAAACCAGCAGCATCAGCCGCGCCCGGTTGAGCCAAAGCCGCCGGACCCGCGACCAGTTTCGCCCAATTCCTCAGCCAACTCGAAGGTGGCCTGCACGACAGGCGCGACCACCAGTTGCGCGATGCGCTCACCATGGGCAATTTCGAAGCGGTCCTGACCTGCGTTCATCACGATCACGCCCAAAGGTCCGCGATAATCACTGTCGATGGTGCCTGGCGTGTTGGGCAGTGTAATCCCGTGTTTCAGCGCAAGGCCCGAGCGGGGACGGACCTGAACCTCGTACCCCTTGGGAATTTCGATACGCAGGCCAGTTGGCACGAGCGTGCGTTGGCCAGGTTCCAACACGATAGGGGTGCCACCTGGCAAGTTGGCGCGCACATCCGCCCCGGCAGCACCAGCCGTTTCGTAAGACGGAAGCGCGACAGCGGGGTCTGCACCGTCTTCGCGGATCACTCGAATTGCAACCATGCCCATGCCTTTCCTTCAGCCTGCCAATGCGTCCGCGATCTTTGCCGCCAGACGCCGGGCAACTTCGTCCTTGCCCAAGCGCGGCCATTCTTCGGTGCCACTGCCCGAGATCAGAATGACCGCATTCTCGGACCCACCCATGATGCCGGTTGCCGGGCTGACATCGTTCGCAACGATCCAATCGCAGCCTTTGCGAAGGCGCTTGGCGGTGGCGTGTTCAACCACATCGTCTGTTTCAGCCGCAAAACCAACCACCAGCGGCGGGCGGCCCACTGCCAACTGGGATACACGTTTCAAAATGTCCGGGTTTTCGGCAAATTCCAGAACCGGCAGGCCATCTCGGCTTTTCTTCAGTTTCTTGTCCGATGCGCTTGCCACACGCCAATCCGCGACCGCCGCCGCGAATACACCCGCATCGACGGGCAGAGCGGTATCGACCGCGTCAGACATCTGTTGCGCCGTCTCAACGGGTACGACCTGTACACCTGCCGGAGGGGGCACGTCGGCAGGGCCAGTGACAAAAATCACCTCGGCCCCCAAATGCGCCAGTGCCCGCGCCACAGCAGCACCCTGCGCACCGGACGACCGGTTCGCGATATAGCGCACCGGATCAATCGGTTCATGCGTCGGGCCAGACGTCACCAGCACGCGTTTGCCAGCCAAAGGTCCCGCAGTCAGCTGTGCCTCAATCGCCGCGACAATTTCCAGCGGTTCAGACATGCGTCCCGGGCCGAATTCGCCGCAGGCCATGTCACCCTCATTTGGCCCGACAAAGCGTACCCCATCGGCTTGAAGCTGCTTGAGGTTGCGTTGCGTGGCCGGGTGGTCCCACATCCGTACATTCATCGCGGGCGCGCAAAGAACGGGCGTGTCCGTCGCCATCAAAAGGGTCGACGCCATATCGTTGGCCAGCCCAGAGGCCATCTTGCCCATAAGATCTGCCGTTGCGGGGGCGACAACGATCAGATCGGCCGAGCGCGACAATTGAATATGCCCCATCTCGGCCTCATCGGTAAGATCGAACAGATCGCGATAGACTTTCTCTCCGGCCAACGCAGACACTGACAAAGGCGTCACAAATTCTTCCGCTGCACGGGTCAGAACCGGTGTCACAGCAGCCCCACGCTCTCGCAGCCTGCGGATCAGATCCAGCGACTTATAGGCCGCAATCCCGCCGCCGATTATCAGCAGAATACGTTTGGATGACAGCATGTTCAGCCCTTCCTGTGCCGGTCGGCCCTGACATTAGGCAAGGCCAGCAGGTAGTTCCAGCGATTAATTCTGCACCTGAAACGCCGCACAGGGGTCTTCACGCTCTATCGACGGGCTGTCGATTACCAAGTCGAAGTCGCCATCGATAATGCCATCTTCGGATTGCCCTACCGCAACCACTTTCCATCCTGGTTGAAGGCGCGCAAGATAAGTCGGGATACCCCGATCTGTCCGCGCGTGGCCATTGCCTGTGATCACCGCAACCGGCCCTCCGGTTTCCTCCATGGCGCGCACCACCGCACGGGCCAAAACCGCATCGCGCAAGCGTTGGATCGCAACCATCTGCGGCAGCATTTCAACTGGCAAAGCATCGCAATGAGCGGCCAGTTGATCCGCCTCCCGCGCGGATTGTTCCTCGGGCGACAGCGGCACGGTCAGACCATACCGTGCCGCGTCTGCGCCCAAAGCCGTCGCCGCACCGCGTTCCATCGCTGCGTGCGCAGCTGTGCGGGGCACCATTGCCCCATAGACGGGCGCACTTGAGGCTTGGAAAACCGGGTAGTACATACTGAGCGGAGGCCACCCGCTTTCGGTCCATTTAAGGATGCGCCCCAGTTCATCAGGGTCAGACACTGCCTTTTGCGACAGCCGCTGAGCACCCTCTTCTGTCACCATCTCCCATACAACGGCCGAGGGTGACAGCGCTTCAAGTGCTTCGGCCTGTATGTGGTGGTGCCTGGGGTTGTCATGTACTTCGCCCAAAATCACCACATCGACGCCCCGCATCGCTGTCAGAACGTCATCAGGGATCAAATCCTTCGCCGCGCCTGAACGCGCGGCGAAAACCGTAAGGCCAAGAACACACACAAGAATCGCAACATGTTTCATGCGATGAAGTGTTGCACCTCGCGCGACTGGGCTTCAAGGTTCTTACGCATTTTTGAAAACGCCGCGGCTTCTAGTTGGCGCACGCGCTCCTTGGACAATCCCAGTTCATCGCCCAAGCTCTCCAACGTTCTGGCGGGTTCGCGCAACTTGCGTTCGCGCACGATGAAACGTTCGCGGTCGTTCAGCGCATTCATCGCGGTCAGCAACCACTCGCGCAGTTGAGCTGTGTCATGGCTGTGCTCAACAGAATCCGCAGCCTGTTCGCGATCATCCTCTAACGCATCGATCCACTCGCGCCCGTCTTCGTCCGCAGACTGAACCGCGTTCAGCGAAAAATCCGAACCGGACAAACGCCCTTCCATCATTTCCACGTCGCGCAGAGGAACGCCAATCTCGGTAGCAATCATCTGATGCAGCTGGTGTCGATCCAACTCCAAGCCTTCGGTCGCCGCCTCACGCTCTAGCCGTGCCTGCACCCGCCGCATGTTGAAAAACAAGGACTTTTGGGATGAGGTGGACCCAGTCCGCACCATGGACCAGTTCCGCATCACATAATCCTGGATGCTCGCCTTGATCCACCACACGGCATAAGTCGAAAAACGCACACCACGGTCCGGGTCGAACTTGTCTGCCGCTTTCATCAGGCCCAACCCGGCCTCTTGAATAAGATCGTTCATCGGCGCGCCATAGCGTTTGAATTTGGCTGCCATCGAAATGGCCAGACGCATATAAGCGGTAATTAGACGGTGCAAAGCCTGTTCATCACGGTCATCCCGCCAGGCGTACGCCAGTTTGAGTTCTGTTTCCGCATCCAGCAGCTCGGCCTTCATCGCTTGCCGGGACATCGAAAAGTCTGTCGCATTATCCAGTGCCATAAACCTCTCCCCTGTTTTGCAGGCGCTGGCCGGACTTGCTTTGCCGACCTATGACCTTTACGCAAAACAGCACCAATCGGATCAACTAAAGGTAAGAATTGTGTCTCCAGATTTAACCTTGGTTCTGGGTGGAGCCTCCTCGGGCAAGTCGGTTTTCGCTGAGGAACTAGTTGTTTCCGCTGGGAAAAGCCGCGTTTACCTCGCGACATCACAAGTGTTTGATAACGAGATGCGCCAGAAGGTTGATCGCCATCTCGTGCAACGCGGCGACGGCTGGAGCACGGTTGAAGAACCCCTTGATCTGGGGCCGGTTCTGGCCCGCTTGTCCCAAGATCAGATTTGCCTGATTGATTGCGCTACAATGTGGCTGAGCAATCATCTGCTGGCGGACACGGATCTGGAAACGGCACAGACCAACCTGCTGGATGCCCTGAACGACTGCCCAGCCCAGGTTGTGATTGTCTCGAACGAGGTAGGTTACGGGATCGTCCCGGACAACGCCCTCGCTCGTCAATTCCGCGAGGCGCAGGGGCGGCTGAACATCGCCTTGGCGGCGCAGGCGGATCTGGTCGTACAGGTGACAGCCGGATTACCATCTGTTCTTAAAGGCCAATTGCCATGACACGCCTGCATCTTGTCCGCCATGGGCCGACACATGCAAAAACCATGGTCGGTTGGTCAGATCTGCCTGCGGACCTGAGCGACACAGCAGCCTTGAGACGCCTGCATGATCATCTGCCGTCCGAGGCACTTGTGATCTCTTCCGACTTGTCTCGTGCCGTGGACACTGCCTCAGCCATTCAGGGCCCGCGCCGGCGCTTGCCTCATAACCCTGACCTTCGTGAGATTCATTTTGGCAGCTGGGAACTGCGTGGTTTCGCCGATATCGAAGCAGAAGATCCGGAGCTGGCTTTCGCTTATTGGGATAATCCTGGGGATGTCCGCCCTCCGCAGGGCGAAAGCTGGAACGATGTCCGATCCCGGGTCGATGCCGCAATCGACATGCTTTTAGCCGAGTACACGGGGCGCGATCTGGTGATCGTCGCGCATTTCGGCGTGATCCTCACGCAAGTGCAACGCGCTTTGGATCTGGACGGGCAGCAGACCTTTTCGCACCGGATCGACAATCTGTCTGTCACGGACATCGGCTTGGAAGACAACACATGGTCGGTCGGCAAGATCAATCACCTTCCGTGAACTGACCCCGCACAAATCACTGTTTTACTGTGCCACCGGCCTGCGGCATCGTTCAAGCATGACTTATGATTTGTATATCGGTGACCGCCTCTTCTCCAGCTGGTCGATGCGCGGCTGGTTGATGCTGGAGAAGTTCAATCTCCCTTATCGCAGCCACATGATCGGCCTTTATTCGGGCAGCATGAAACAAGACATGGAACCGCTGACCCCGGCCCGTCTGGTTCCCGCGCTGCGTCTGCCCGAAGGGACGGTTGTGGGCGAAAGCCTGGCCATGGCCGAGACGCTGGCCGAGCGTCACCCTGAAGCTGGGCTGTGGCCTGCAGATCCCGCAGCGCGGGCAACCGCCCGCTGGCTTTGCGCTGAGATGGTTGCAGGGTTCAGCGCCCTTCGTGGCCAATGCCCGATGCAATTACAGCATGTGTGGCAAGGATTTGTCCCATCCTCCCAGACTTTAGCCGATCTTCAACGGATTGAGACACTCTGGGCACACGCGCGGCGTATCTCGGGTGCGCAAGACGGTCCGTTGTTCGGCACCTATTCGCTGGCAGATGTGTTCTACACGCCCGTCGCAGCACGGATCATGGGCTATGGGCTGCCAGTGTCCGAGGTGAACCGGGTCTATTGTTTAGACCTCCTGTCGGACCCAGCCGTGAGACAATGGCGCGCAATGGGTATGACAGTTCAATACAATCCATTCCCCTATCCGCAGGAGTTGTCATCGATGCCCTGGCCGGTCGGAGGGGACTCGAACGCCAAACCGGTATCAGGCGGCCCTTCCCTCAACGAGGCTTGTCCGTACTCCGGCAAACCGGTTGCGGATTTTATGGAATTGGATGGCCAATGCTGGGGGTTCTGCAATCCGTTCTGCCGCGACAAAACCGTGGCTGACCCCGGCGCATGGCCCAAATTCACCACCTTGCGCGTGTCCGTTAACGACTCTTAAACCACACCCATGGCAGCAACGTCCTGTTAACCAAGAACAGGACTGCCATGGTCGCCCGTGCACATACCGTTGCCTTCCAAGGGGTCGATGCCCGCCCGGTCGAAGTGCAATGCGCCGTATCCCCCGGCCTGCCGGCCTTTTCCGTCGTGGGCCTGCCAGACAAGGCGGTATCCGAAGCCCGTGACCGCGTGCGCAGCGCGCTGAGCGCGATGGCAATCGCCTTGCCCTCAAAGCGGATCACCATCAACCTGTCCCCCGCCGACCTACCCAAGGAAGGCAGCCATTTTGACCTGCCCATAGCCGTCGCGCTGTTGTCGGCCTTAGAGATCATTCCAGCCGATGCCGCAGAAAGCACCGTAGCTTTGGGAGAGCTTTCACTTGACGGATCTTTGGTCCCGGTGGTTGGCGCCCTGCCTGCGGCGATGACGGCGGCATCTGATGACCGGATGTTGCTTTGCCCCCGCGCCTCCAGCGCCGAGGCGGCCTGGGTTGACGCAACGCAGGTGATCGGCGCGGAGTCTCTCGGCGATGTCGTGCGCCACTTCTCGGGCCAATCCCCCCTACCAGCCGCGCAGCCTGGCGAAGTAAACCTGACGCCCAGTGCACGGGATCTGCGTGATGTAAAAGGGCAGGAGCGCGCCAAACGCGCCCTGGAGATCGCTGCCGCAGGTCGTCACCATCTGATCATGATCGGAACGCCGGGATCGGGTAAATCCATGCTGGCCGCGCGGCTTCCCGGCATCCTGCCGCCCCTGACCGCAGTCGAAGCTTTAGAGACCTCGATGATCCAGTCTTTGTGCGGTTTGCTGGACGAAGGCGGCATCAATCGCACGCGCCCGTTTCGCGAGCCCCACCATACGGCCTCGATGGCCGCAATCGTTGGGGGCGGCAAAGGCGCGAAACCCGGTGAGATTTCGCTGGCTCATAACGGCGTGCTGTTCATGGATGAATTTCCTGAGTTTCCACGCACCGTTCTGGAAACGTTGCGCCAACCCATCGAAACCGGTGAAGTTATGGTGGCGCGCGCCAATGCGCATGTGAAGTATCCTTGCCGGTTCATGCTAGTGGCCGCTGCCAACCCTTGCAAATGCGGTTATCTGACAGACCCCTCTCGTGCCTGCTCACGCGCGCCGGGCTGTGGCGAGGACTATCTGAACCGCATATCAGGGCCGTTGATGGACAGGTTCGACCTGAGGATTGAAGTACCGCCGGTGGAATTCACTGATCTTGACTTGCCGCCATCCGGCGACAGCTCTGCTACGGTTGCTGAACGGGTCGAAAACGCCCGCGCCATTCAGGCGAACCGATTTCAAGACACCCCACATATGCGCCAAAACGCGGATGCAGAAGGGAAGGTTCTGGAAGAGATCGCAACACCCGATGCAGAAGGTAAAGAGCTGTTGCTGAAAGCGGCAGACCGGTTTGGCCTGTCCGCCCGCGCGTTTCATCGCATTCTGCGCGTGGCGCGCACAATTGCCGATTTGGAAGGATCCGCAAACGTCCACAGATCGCACGTAGCCGAGGCGCTGAGCTTTCGCATCAGCGCCCGGGTCATGGCTTAGATTTTGGCTTCGATGGCCTGCCAGATTTTTTCGGCAATGTTGACGCCGTCAAAGCGCTCAAGCTCTTGAATGCCGGTGGGTGAGGTCACGTTGATCTCGGTCAGATAGTCGCCAATCACGTCGATACCGACAAAGATCTGACCTTTTTCTTTAAGCAGGGGGCCGATGGCCGCGCAGATCTCAAGATCACGCTCTGACAAGCCAATCTTTTCCGGACGCCCGCCTACATGCATGTTGGATCGCGTTTCACCTGCGGCAGGAACCCGGTTGATCGCACCAACAACTTCGCCGTCGACCAAAATCACCCGCTTGTCGCCATTGCTGACGTCCGGCAGAAATTTCTGCACGATCAGAGGCTCACGCGAGAAGCCCGTGAACAACTCGTGCAGAGACGTCAGGTTTCGATCATTGGCATCCAAACGGAACACGCCTGCGCCGCCATTGCCATAAAGCGGTTTGAGGATGATATCGCCATGCTTTTCCTTGAACGCTTTGATCGTTTGCAGATCACGCGCGATCGTTGTCGGCGGTGTCAGGTCAGGGAAATCCAGCACCAGCAGCTTTTCCGGATAGTTACGCACCCAGAAAGGGTCGTTGACCACAAGCGTCTGACCCTTGAGACGATCCAGCAAATGCGTGGACGTGATGTAGTGCATGTCAAACGGAGGGTCCTGTCGCAACCAGACCACATCGAAATCAGCCAGATCAACCTCGCGTTCGGGTCCCAAGACGGCCGGATCACCTGCGACCCGCTGCACTGTCATGTCGTGGCCACGCGCTGTGATGCGGCCTTCCTGATAGACCAGTTGATCCGGCCCGTAGAAAAACAGCGAATGCCCGCGCGCCTGCGCCTCTTCCGCCAGTCGGAATGAGCTGTCGGCGTTGATGTCCACGGCCCCGATCGGGTCCATTTGAAAGGCGATTTTCATGGCGTGTCCCTCAGTTTCACGCCAGATACATGGCCCAGCAGGCCCTGGGGTTCAATGGGGCTTAGGCGTGACCAAAGGCGTTTTCGATGATTTGAACTGCGCCAGACCCATCCACCAGAGCCGCGTCAAAGCGCGCTTCGGTGAGTTGCCCGTTTGGTTCTTTTTCTAGAAACTGAGCAGCCGAAGCGTAGATTCGATCAATCTGTCTGGCGCTGATCCGGGCCGCCGCCTTTTCAAAACTACTGCTTTTCTTGACTTCGATGAACACAAGCCCAGCCCCGTTGCGCGCGATCAGATCGATTTCACCGCCCGGGCCGCGCCAGCGTCTATGCAGAATGGTCAAGCCGCGGCGCTCATAATCCTCAGCAACCCGAAGCTCTGCCGCCTGCCCGGCGTGGTAGGAAACAGAGCCCTGATTTGTCCGCCGACCCATGTCATCATTTTCCCAGTTTCAGAGCTTTCTGGTAAATCGGTCGGCGCGGCAGGTCATACATTTTTGAAACAAGATCTGCCGCATCCCGAACCGAGTGGCTTTCCAACGCTCGCTTCAAAGCCTCTTCTACGTCAGATTCATTAACGCTTTGCGAATGGCTACGATCCACAAGCACAACGATTTCACCTTTGACTGACTTGCCTTGGTACTCCTCGGCCAAATCGGCCAGGGTTGCTCGGCGAATCTCTTCGAATTTTTTGGTCAATTCGCGGCACAACGCCGCCTGACGGTCTGCCCCCAGCACCAAGGCCAGATCTGACAAGCTGGCGGATACACGTTTTGGGGACTCATAAATCACAAGCGTGCCCGGAATGTCCTTCAATGCCTCAATCCGGGCGCGGCGTGCGCCGGCTGCATTGGGCAGAAATCCTGTAAAAAAGAAGGCATCTGTCGGAAGACCCGCCAATGTCAGCGCTGTCAAGGCAGCCGACGCGCCGGGGGCGCAGGTCACCGTGTGCCCGGCCTCAGCCGCCTGCTTGCCCAGATCATAACCCGGATCCGCAATAAGCGGCATTCCGGCCTCGGACGCATAGGCAACCGATTGCCCTTGAGCCAGCGCCTCCATGATTTTGCCGCGCGCGCCTGCACCGCTGTGGTCGTGATAGGCTTGAATCCGGCGCCCCTCGAGCGGGATGCCGTGGATTTCCATCAATCGGCGCAGGCTTCGGGTGTCCTCCGCTGCGATCACGTCGGCAGATGCCAGAACATCCAAGGCCCTGAGCGTAATGTCGCGCGCGGTTCCGATCGGAGTGGCAACAAAATACAGGCCCGCAGTCAATCTGATCTTTTGGAAATTCAAAGCTGGACCCTCACAGCGTGACGTTTATTATCGCGGCTCGACAGAACAGAAGCATTCATAGCCGTCGGATCAGGGAGTTTTCATTTAGATGTTCACCGTTTGCAAGCCCGTTAGCAAGTTGGCGAAAGCCGCCGCTGCCCTGACAACCGCGGCGTTTCTGGCCGCCTGTGAACCCGGCGGCCTTGGGGGTGGACCTTCGATCAATACTTCTGCTCCGGTTCCGGTGGCCCTGCTTGTCCCCAGCGGGTCTGGCCAGTCAGGCGATGCGGCATTGGCGCAAAGTCTGGAAAATGCCGCGCGTCTGGCAATGTCTGATCTGCCCAATGTGACAATTGACCTGCGCGTTTACGACACTGCCGGAAACCCGAACACGGCAACGGCCGTGGCCCAGCAAGCCGTTGCGGATGGTGCCAAGATCATTATCGGCCCGGTCTATGCGCAGGCCGCAAATGCCGCCGGGTTGGCGGTGTTGAGTAACAACGTCAACGTTCTTTCGTTTTCGAACAACACCAGCATCGCAGGCGGCAACGTCTTTGTCCTGGGCCCAACATTCGACAATACGGCCAACCGGCTGGCGAGCTTTGCGGGCAGTCAGGGCAAGGTCAACACGGTGATCGTGCACAGCAACGACGCCGCAGGCCAATTGGGCCAAGCTGCGATTGCCAACGCGCTGGCCAGCAGCCCGGTCAACAACGCCGGCACTGTTGGCTACGACCGCTCGCAGCAGGGCGTTATCAACTCGGTGCCCACAATCAAAGCAACAGTTGATTCGACCGGAGCCGATTCGATTTTCCTAACTGCTACGACGGCGGGTGCCCTGCCATTGTTCTCGCAATTGTTGCCCGAGGCCGGAGTTTCTCAGGCCACGACGCAATTCATCGGTCTGACACGCTGGGATATTCCTCCGCAAACATTGGAACTGCCGGGTGTACAAGGCGGCTGGTTTGCGCTGCCCGATCCGTCCAAGGCACAGGCATATCGCCAACGTTACAACGCGACATATGGCGAAGCGCCCCACCCGATCAGCGGTTTGGCCTATGATGGTATTGCTGCCATCGGGGCTCTGGTCAGCCAAGGCAAATCCGACGCTCTGACCTCTGCGGCCCTGACTCAGAACGCCGGCTTCCAGGGCGTCGGCGGCATCTTCCGTCTGCGTCCGAACGGCACCAACGAACGCGGCCTGGCGGTCGCCACGATCCAGAACAAACAGGTGGTTGTTATTGACCCTGCCCCACAAAGCTTCTCTGGCGCCGGCTTCTGATCAGCCGGGCGTCAGCCCTTTGCCTAAGAGCTCATTAATCTGCCCCGCCGAAGACATCTTCGACAGTGCCAACGTCAACGACGCGCTGGCGCTGGCGTTTGAATCATGCACAGACAACAGCAAAGTACGGGCCGAAACGGTGCGTATCCTGCGCGATGCGCAAAAAGCCGGGCGCGCGGCGATTGCCGAAGCCTTTGGCAAACAGCCTTTCGAGGCCCGCGCACTGACACGGTCCTACACCTATCTGACGGATCAGTTGGTCGGAACGGCAATGCAGGTGTCCAGCACACGCCTGCATCCGCTTGCGACACCCACCCAAGGTGAAAAGATCGCGGTTCTGGCGGTCGGCGGTTACGGGCGTGGGGAAATGGCGCCATCGTCGGATGTCGACCTGCTGTTCCTGACCCCCTATAAAATCACAGCCTGGGCCGAAAGCGTCATTGAATCGATGCTATACATTTTGTGGGACCTGCGGCTAAAGGTCGGGCATTCGTCGCGTACGATCAAAGACTGCTTGCGGCTGGGCTCCGAGGATTTCACGATCCGCACCGCCATGTTGGAACAACGCTATCTGGCAGGCGACAAGGCGCTGGCGGACGATTTGGATCAACGCCTGAAAAACGAGTTGTTCAAAGGGACCGAACGTGAATTCATCGAAGCCAAGCTGAAGGAACGGGACGAGCGGCACCTGAAACAAGGTGAGCGCTACATGGTCGAACCGAATGTGAAAGAAGGCAAAGGCGGTTTGCGTGACCTTCAATCGCTCTATTGGATCGCAAAATATGTCTATGGCGTGCAGGACGTGGCCGAATTGGTTCCATTAGGTCTGTTCACCCCAGAAGAGTTTGAGACCTTTGTTCAGGCCGAAGAGTTCCTGTGGGCCGTCCGGTCTCATCTGCATTTGGTGACGGGCCGCGCCACCGAACAGCTGACTTTCGACATGCAGGTCGAGGTGGCCGCACGCATGGGCTATGAAGACCGCGCCGGTCGCCGCGCAGTCGAGGTGTTCATGCAGCGCTATTTCCGCGAGGCCACCCGTGTGGGCGAACTGACTCGGATTTTCCTGACCAAGCTCGAAGCGCTCCACATGAAAAGCGCACCGTTGCTTGAGCGTATTTTCCGCAGAAGCCCAAGAGTAAAGGCCGGGTACAAAGTGATCCACGGACGTCTGGACGTGGCGGACCCGGAAACATTCCTGCTGGACAAGGTAAACCTACTGCGTCTGTTCGAAGAAGGGCTGCGCACCGGCATGTTGATCCATCCCGACGCGATGCGGCTGGTTAGCGCCAACCTGCATCTGATCGACGATGAAATGCGCAACGACAAAGAAGCCAAACGCATTTTTCTGGATCTGATGCTGAAACATGGCAACCCGGAACGTGCCTTGCGCCGGATGAACGAACTGGGCGTCCTATCAGCCTTCTTGCCCGAGTTCGAACACATCGTAGCGATGATGCAGTTCAACATGTATCACAGTTATACGGTGGACGAGCATACCATCCAGTGCATCGTCAATCTGGCCCAGATCGAACGCGAAGAACTGGTGGAATCCCTGCCTCTTGCCTCTTCGATCCTTAAACGTGGTGTCAACCGAAAGGTGTTGTACGTCGCGTTGCTGTTGCATGACATCGCCAAAGGTCGCCCCGAGGATCACTCGATTCTGGGCGCGCAGATCGCACGCAAGGTGGCCCCGCGGCTGGGGCTGAGCAAATCGGAATCCGAAACCGTTGAGTGGCTGGTGCGGTATCACCTGCTGATGTCAGACATGGCGCAAAAACGCGACATTTCAGACCCACGAACCGTTCGGGACTTTGCCAAGGCTGTTCAGACGGTCAAACGGCTGGACCTGCTGACGGTTCTCACCGTTTGCGACATCCGCGGCGTGGGCCCCAACACTTGGAACAATTGGAAAGCCACATTGCTACGCGCCCTTCATGCGGAAACCAAGCGCGCGCTGGAAACCGGTATGGAAGATCTCAACCGCGCCAATCGCGGGGCTGAGGCAAAGAAAGCCCTACGTGCGGAACTGGCGGGATGGACCAAGGCGGACCTAAAAACGGAAACAGCGCGCCACTATGATCCCTATTGGCAGGGTCTCAACTTGGCGACGCATGTCGAATTCGCTGAGATGCTGCGCGCACTGGAACACGGCGGCGATCCGGGCGCGATGGAAATCAGGCTTGAACCAGACGAAGATCGTGACGCAACGCGAGCCTGTTTTGCGATGGGCGATCACCCTGGCATCTTTGCACGTATTGCCGGGGCTCTGGCTCTTGTCGGCGCAAACGTCGTGGATGCCCGCAGTTACACAACCAAGGACGGATACGTCACAGACGCGTTCTGGATTCAGGACGCCGAAGGACGCCCCTTCGAAGCCGCGCGCCTGCCCCGTCTGACACAGATGATCCACAAGACGCTGCGCGGGGAAGTGGTTGCCAAGGAAGCCCTGAAATCACGCGACAAGATCAAGAAACGTGAACGGGCTTTTAACGTGCCGACCCATATCACTTTCGACAATGATGGGTCCGAAATCTACACGATCATCGAAGTTGATACGCGCGACCGCCCCGGCTTGCTGTATGACCTGACCCGGACGCTGGCGGCGGCGAATGTCTATATCGCAAACGCCGTGATCGCGACGTATGGAGAACAGGTGGTTGACGCCTTTTATGTCAAGGACATGTTCGGACTGAAATACCATTCGGAGAGCAAGCAACGCGGGCTGGAGGCTAAGCTGCGCAAGGCGATCACCGAAGGCGCTGAGCGTGCGGCCTCATGAAGCAAATCCGGTTGATTTCGGGCTTTTTCACAGTTGGCTTCTGGACACTCGCCAGCCGCATACTGGGGTTTTTGCGGGAAATTCTGCTGACCGCCCTCATTGGCCCTGGGCCGGTTATGGACGCGTTTGTTGCAGCCTTCCGCCTGCCGAACATGTTCCGCCGCTTTTTTGCCGAAGGTGCCTTTAACGCGGCCTTTGTGCCCATGTTCTCGAAGCGGCTGGAAGCGGACGAGAATCCGCAGGGCTTTGCGCAGGATGCGTTCAATCTTTTGGCGCTTGCCGTTCTGGCACTGGTCGGACTTGCGCTGATTTTCATGCCCGGTCTGGTTTGGCTGACAGCCGAAGGTTTCTATGGCGACGAACGGTTCGATTTGGCGGTGGATTATGGGTATGTTGTCTTTCCTTACATCCTGTTCATGTCTCTGGCCGCGCTCTTTTCTGGCGTCCTGAACGCAACGGGGCGGTTCGCGGCCGCAGCTGCCGCACCAGTTTTGTTGAACATCTTTGCCTGCACGGCGCTGATCGCCGGAGCCCTATCAGGCGGCGAGGTCATTCGGTGGCTGATCTCAGTGATTCCGGTTGCGGGCGTCGCTCAATTGGCGCTGGTTTGGGTCGCAACCGAACGTGCCGGCATTCGTATCCGGCCCGGTCTGCCTAAACTGACGCCCGAGATGCGCCGTATGGTCCGCATCGCGGTCCCCGCAGCTCTGGCGATGGGGGTCACGCAGGTCAATCTGGTTGTAGGGCAATTGGTGGCGTCGAAAACAGAAAAGGCCGTGAGCTGGTTGTTTGCGGCAGATCGGCTTTATCAACTGCCACTCGGCGTGGTCGGTATCGCCATCGGTATTGTTCTGCTGCCCGACCTGTCGCGCCGTCTGCGCGCCGAAGACAAAGAAGGCGCGCGCAACGCGTTTTCCCGTGCCGGAGAGTTCATGCTGCTGCTGACCCTGCCTTCGACGGTGGCGTTTCTGGTCATCCCGAACCCGCTGGTCTCAGTCCTATTCGAGCGGGGGCAATTCACCACCGAGGATACCACAGCCACAGCGTTGGCCGTTGCCATCTATGGCATCGGACTACCTGCATTCATGCTGCAAAAACTGTTGCAGCCATTGTATTTCGCGCGCGAGAATACGCGTTCTCCGTTTCACTATGCTGTTGTGGCAATGATCGTGAATGCGGCTTTGGCGTTTGGCCTCTTCCCGTTTGTGGGCTGGATCGCACCCGCCATTGCCGCCTCCACAGCGGGTTGGGCCATGGTCGTTTTGTTGGCCATCGGGGCGCGCAACATGGGAGACGAAGCCCGGTTCGATGACCGGTTCAAACAGCGCGCGGGCCGGATCGTGCTTGCCTCTATCGGAATGGGCGCGGTTTTGTACATGGCGCTTCAGGCGTTTGGGTGGACGCTGGGCGTTCCCGGTTGGCGCTATCTGGCGCTGCTTGTCCTGATTTGTGTCGCAGCGGCCTCTTATTTCAGTCTGGGCCACCTCTTGGGCGCATTCAAACTGTCCGAGTTCAAACGCGCCCTGCGTCGATCCTGATCAGTCGCGGCGTATGCGCCCAACGATACGATCCCAGGCGCCGGGTGCGACAAGGAAAGATACTCCGAAACCGGTGGCAAACCCGCCCAGATCGGCGACCCACTCCCAGTTGCCGCCGAAGATCAGACCAAACAGGAATTGAATGCCCATCAGGACGGCAATGAGTTGAAAAGCCCGCGCCTGATTTGCGCCAACCAAGGATAGTTTGCGCCACAACAACCAGGTAAATGCGCCGATCAGGCCGTAAACTGGTGGAAACCCTCCGATCAGAGGATAGCGGGGATCCAACAGAACGGCATAGGCCAACGCGCCCCCGATACCAGAGACGACAAAGATCAGCAGCATGGGGAAGCCGCCAAACACTTCGCCGACCATCTTGCCCATGGCCAGAACAAAGACGCAGACAAATACCGCCTGCGTGAAATTGGCTGAGACAAACGGGTAGGTCACGAACCGGATCACATGCTCAAATGGCCAGCGCCCGTTCAGCACCATCCAGTCGAAAATGTCCGCCGAGAAAGCATAATTTTGTATGGCATCCAATCGCCAGCCCACCGCTTCGGGCCCTCCGATCAGGCCGCGCGACCCCAAGGTGAAGGCCAGTTCGATCCCGATGATGAACAGGACCAAGGCCACAACAACAGGCGGCAAAGGGTTCACGGCGGGTGTGTAATGCTCACTGCTCATTGGGCGGGCCTTTCGCGGCGGTTGACGTCCCTGTGCCTCATGGGTAAGCGACGGGGGCTGATTTTTCCAGACGGGAGTTCCCTTCGATGACCGAGACCCAGTTCACGCCGCGCGTGTTTTCCGGCATCCAGCCTTCTGGCGGACTGACCCTGGGCAACTATCTGGGCGCGATGAAGCGCTTTGTGGATATGCAGGGTGCAGATTTCGAAACCATCTATTGCATGGTCGATCTGCACGCGATCACCACATGGCAGGACCCCGCAGCGCTGTCCCACAACACCCGTGAACTGTGCGCAGGTTTTATCGCGGCGGGCATCGACCCTGAACAGTCGATCCTGTTCAACCAAAGCCAGGTGCCCGAACATGCGCAACTGGGCTGGATCTTTAACTGCGTTGCCCGGATGGGGTGGATGCAACGGATGACCCAGTGGAAGGACAAGGCAGGCAAGAACCAGCAGAACGCTTCGCTGGGGCTTTTTGCCTACCCGTCGCTGATGGCGGCTGACATTCTGATCTATCACGCGACCCATGTGCCGGTCGGTGAGGATCAGAAACAGCACCTTGAGTTGACCCGTGATATTGCGATTAAATTCAACAACGACTTTGGCGTCGATTTCTTTCCCGTTACCGAGCCGGTAATCGAAGGCGCGGCCACCCGCGTCATGAGCTTGCGGGACGGGTCCAAGAAAATGTCAAAATCCGATCCGTCGGACATGAGCCGGATCAACCTGACCGACGATGCTGACGCGATTGCCAAGAAAATCCGCAAGGCCAAGACCGACCCGGACGCGCTGCCGTCGGATGTTGACGGGCTGGGGGATCGCCCCGAAGCACGCAATCTGGTCAATATTTACGCGGCCCTGAACGACCAAAGCGTGGAACGGGTTCTGGCAGATGTAGGTGGCAAGCAGTTTGGTGACTTCAAACCGATGCTGGCCGATCTGGCGGTGGCGAAACTGGCGCCGATTTCGACCGAAATGTCTCGTTTGATGGCAGATCAGGCCGAGATTGACCGGATTCTGGCCCGTGGGGCCGAACGCGCGCGTGAGATCGCAGCTCCGATCCTGCAAAAGACCTACAAAATCGTGGGTATGGTTGGATCAGGAACGCGCTGATTGGGCTGGACCTTCGCCTGACGCGCTCCTAGGGTTTGCCTGAATAACAGGAGGGCGTCATGGCAACCGGCAAGAACATCCGGACCTATTTTGAAGGGCAATGGCACGAGGGCGATGCGCCCATCATGCGCGCAGCCGATCACGGTGCCTGGCTGGGTTCGTCCGTCTTTGACGGCGCACGGTATTTTGACGGCCTTGCGCCCGACTTGCATGCGCATTGCGCACGGGTGAACCGGTCCGCCGAGGCCTTGATGCTGACCCCGACCCTCACAGCCGAACAGATGGTCGAACTGGTACACGAAGGATTGCAGGCTTACGGCCCGGACACAGCTGTCTATATCCGCCCAATGTACTGGGGGATCGACGGGGACCAAACCGCGATCGTCCCTCAGGAAAACAGCACCGGTTTTGCCATTTGCCTGGAAGAGATACCAATGGCACCAGAGACCGCCTCGGTCACACTGACAACGACACGCTTCCGCCGTCCTGTGCTGGAAAGTGCGGTCGTAAATGCCAAGGCCGGTTGCCTGTACCCCAACAACGCACGCATGCTGCAAGAGGCACGATCCAAAGGGTTCTCGAACGCTCTGGTTGCTGATGCGATGGGGAACGTGGCCGAAACCGCTACGGCCAACATATTCATGGTCAGAGATGGCGAAGTGTTTACGCCCGCCCCGAATGGCACATTTCTGGCGGGGATCACGCGGGCGCGGCACATCAAGAATCTGCGCGAGGATGGTGTGACGGTTCACGAGGCTGTTCTGAGCTTTGAGGATTTTCACGAGGCGGACGAAGTGTTCATGTCCGGCAATATGAATAAGGTCACGCCGGTTACCGCTCTGGACGATACACAATTTCAGGTTGGCCCTATTGCCCGTCGCGCTCGTGGACTTTACTGGGATTGGGCTGCAAGCCAACGCTAGCTCAGCGTTGCGGACGTCTCCAAGTTGCCAGCGCGCAACCTCTGGGGCATGATCCCTGAAACTTGAAGAGGACACCCATGCGTAAGTTTCTAGTTGTTCTGGATGACAGCAGCGAATGCTTGAATGCGATGCGATTCGCCGCAATGCGGGCTGCACATACCGGCGGCGGAGTGACGATCCTGTCGGTGATCCCACCGGACGAATTCAATCACTGGATCGGTGTTGCCGAAACCATGCGTGAGGAAGCGCGCGAACGTATCCATGCACATTTCGAGGTCTTCGCAAAATGGATGCGTGACAAACAAAACATCGAACCTGAGTTGGCCATTCGCGAAGGCGATCCGGTGTCGGAAATCATTGAACATGTCCAATCAGACCCCGAAATCGGCGTGCTTGTGCTTGGCGCAGGCACCGACAAGAAGGGCCCCGGTCCGCTGGTGACACAGTTGACGAAGAATTCGGGCAGCATGCCGCTTCCGATCACTATTGTCCCAGGCGATCTGAGCAAAGAAAAACTGGAAGAGATCACCTGAGGTTCAGAGATGGCGAAAACGATACAGTTCTGGTTCGAATTCGCCTCAACCTATTCCTATCTCAGCGCAATGCGGATCGAAACCGCGGCGCAAGCCAAGGGCGTTTCGATTGAATGGCACCCTTTTCTGCTGGGCCCGATTTTTGCCGATCAGGGCTGGCGGACCTCTCCTTTCAACCTCTACCCGGCAAAGGGGCGTTATATGTGGCGCGACATGGAACGCCTCTGTGCTGCACGGCAATTGCCGTTAGTGCAACCCGATCCCTTTCCGCAGAATTCTGTGGCTGCAGCGCGCCTGACGCTTGCCATTGAGGATCACGCGAAGAGGGCTGAATTTGTCAAGGCGGTCTATACTGCCGAATTTGGGGCCGGCCGCAATATCTCGGACCCAAACATACTGAAGGATTGTCTGAAAACGGCCGACCTGCCATCTGCCATACTGAGTCGTGCGCAGGACCCCGACGTCAAGGCGGCCCTTTTTGCGCAATCCACCCGCGCCGAAGAGCTTGACCTGTTCGGAGCACCCAGTTTTTTAGTCGGAGACGAGTTGTACTGGGGCGACGATCGTCTGGACGCGGCTTTGGATCATGCGGCCTCAATTTAGAACCGTTCCAAATCTTGACTTCCCGCGCCCCTGCGCGCATATCAGAGGCACATCAGACGGAGCTGCCTCATGTTCATCCAGACCGAATCCACCCCAAACCCGGCCACGTTGAAATTTCTGCCCGGCCAAACGGTGCTTGAGGCTGGAACTGCGGACTTCCCAACAGCGGAAGCGGGCGAGAAATCCCCTTTGGCCAAACGCATCTTTGCCGTCAACGGCGTAACGGGTGTGTTCTTCGGTAACGATTTTGTTACTGTAACCAAGTCTGACGACATTCAATGGGATCACATCAAACCCGCCATTCTGGGTGCGGTGATGGAACATTACCAATCGGGCCAACCTGTGATGGGCGCGGATGCGACTGCTGCATCTGGTCATGCAGAACACACTGGCGAAGACGCTGAAATCGTCAATCAGATCAAAGACCTGCTGGACAGCCGCGTGCGTCCGGCAGTGGCTCAGGACGGTGGTGACATTACTTTCCACGGCTTTGATCGCGGTATCGTTTACCTGCACATGCAAGGTGCCTGCGCAGGCTGCCCGTCTTCGACGCTGACGTTGAAGATGGGTATCGAAAACCTGCTGCGTCACTACATCCCCGAAGTGACCGAGGTCCGTCCTGTTGCCGTCTGACCCGACGATTCTGGCATTTGATACATCGGCCGCGCATTGCGCGGCCGCTTTGCTGCGTGGCGGTGAAATCGTTGCCTCTCGGGCCGAAGCAATGTCACGCGGGCAAGCCGAACGCCTAATGCCTTTGCTTGAAGAGCTACTTGCCCAGGCTGGGTGCACATGGTCCGATCTTGACGCCATCGGTGTAGGGATCGGCCCCGGCAATTTCACCGGCATTCGAATCTCGGTCTCTGCCGCGCGTGGGCTTGCCCTGGGTCTTGATGCTCCGGTCGTCGGCGTTTCAGGGTTTGATGCTTTGACGAAACTGAGCGATGCAAACCAACTCCCCTGTATCGCTGCGCCGCGCGATCAGGTTTATGTTCAAGTCCCCGGCAGCAAACCAAGCCTGATGCCAAAGAGCGAGGCCGAGGCGCTTGGGCCTTTGTTTTCCTGCCAGGACCCAGAGAAACAGGTCCAGGCCATTGCCCGCCTGACCGCTGAACGGTGGCACGATGTCAGCGAACCACCTGCGCCACTATACGTCAGACCTGCGGACGCAGCGCCCTCGCGTGATGTGTCACCGGTCTTGTTGGACGAATGACGCCGGACGAGATGGCATCGACTCATGTTGCTGCGTTCACGCAGTCGCGCCCTTGGTCCGCCAGTGAATTTGAAAGCCTGCTGGAGAACGCCTTTACCCACTATGTTGGAGACGCTCGCTGTTTTGCCTTGTATCAAGTTATCGCGGGCGAGGCCGAACTGCTGACAATTGCGACTCACCCCACGGTGCAACGACAGGGCCTAGCACTGCAAACAATGCGCAACTGGCACAAACGGGCCGCTGCGTTGCATGCAAGCCGGGCCTTTCTGGATGTGGCTGCGGATAATGAGCCTGCAATCGCGCTATACAAACGTTGTGGTTACCATCGTTGCGGGATGCGACCGAACTATTATTCGCGCGAAACGGGCCTAAAAGCCGACGCTCTGGTGATGGAATGCCGCCTGCCCTGAGGGCAAGGGGACATTTTTTGGACCATTTGGTCAGGAATCAATTGACCACGACGGTTGCAAACCCTCTTAATACCCGCCATCACAACAGTTATGCTCGCTAAACGTGGGTAAACGGGACTAATCTAATCCTGTGCCAACATAAAAACTGGGAGACCGAAATGACCCTGATGAAATCCTTGATGGGTGCTGCCGCTGCGGTTGCACTGACTGCGGGTGCCGCTCTGGCCGAACCGGCGCTGATCTTTGATCTGGGCGGCAAGTTCGACAAATCGTTCAACGAAGCGGCACATAACGGCGCACAGCGTTGGGCAAACGAAACCGGCGGCAAGTACCGCGAAATCGAATTGCAATCGGAAGCTCAGCGCGAGCAGGCCCTCCGCCGCTTTGCCGAAGCAGGCGCGAACCCGATCATCACCATGGGATTTGCCATGGCAGACCCTCTCAGCACGGTCGCACCTGACTATCCTGACACCAAATTTGTTGTTGTTGATGTAACCTGGCTGGACGCACCGAACCTTCGTCAGGTCGGCTTTGCCGAACACGAGGGCTCGTACCTTGTTGGAATGATGGCGGCCATGGCGTCTGAGTCCGGCACGGTTGGCTTCATCGGTGGTATGGATGTTCCACTTATCCGACACTTTGGGTGTGGCTATGCACAGGGCGCCAAAGCCGTTAACCCCGAGATCAACGTCATTGCCAACATGACAGGAACAACCCCAGCTGCATGGAACGACCCGGTAAAAGGGTCCGAGCTGACCAAAGCACAAATCAGCCAAGGCGCTGACGTGATTTATGCCGCGGCGGGCGGAACCGGTGTTGGCGTTCTGCAGACCGCAGCCGACGAAGGCATTCTGTCGATTGGCGTGGACAGCAACCAGAACCACCTGCATCCCGGAAAAGTTCTGACCTCGATGCTGAAACGTGTGGACGTTGCTGTTTATGAAGCGATGAAAGCAGGCGACAAGGTCGAAACTGGTGTGTTCGTCATGGGTCTGGCCGAAGACGGTGTTGGCGTGGCTATGGACGAAAACAACAAAGAGCTTGTTTCGGTTCGTATGAGCGACGCTGTGGATGAAGCCCGTAAAGGCATCATCAACGGCGATATCAGCGTTGTCAGCTATTACGAGAACGACAGCTGCCCCGCGCTGCAGTTCTAAGACACATGCGGGGCGGGGGTCTCCTCCGCCTCGCTTCCCACTCTGCCGCGCCGTCTGTGCGGCCCCTTCGGCAATTGAGGACAAGACATGACCGTCCCCGCCATTGAGCTCAAAGGGATTTCCAAAGCCTTTGGGCCGGTTCAGGCCAATAAAGACATTTCCATCAGCGTCGCCCCCGGTACGATCCATGGAATCATCGGAGAAAACGGTGCGGGCAAATCCACGTTGATGAGCATCCTTTTCGGCTTCTACAAAGCCGACAAAGGTGAGATTTGGATCAACGGTACCAAGACTGATATCCCGGACAGCCAGGCAGCCATCGCCTCGGGCATCGGGATGGTGTTCCAGCATTTCAAGCTGGTGGAAAACTTCACCGTTCTGGAGAACATCGTTCTGGGTGCCGAAGATGGCGGGTTGCTGGCCCCGTCTTTGGCCAAAGCCCGTAAAGAGCTGAAAGAGCTGGAAGAAGAATACGAGCTGTTCGTTGATCCTGACAAGCGCATCGATGAAATTGGCGTGGGCATGCAACAGCGTGTCGAGATCCTGAAAGCACTGTATCGCAAGGCCGAGATACTGATTTTGGACGAACCAACCGGCGTGCTGACTCCGGCTGAAGCAGATCAGTTGTTCCGCATTCTCGACCGCCTGCGGGCCGAGGGGAAAACGATCATCGTGATCACGCATAAACTGCGCGAGATCATGGAAAACACTGACACCGTGTCGGTTATGCGACGCGGGCAGATGACTGCGACTGTCAAAACGTCCGAAACCAGCCCTGAAGAGCTGGCCGAGCTGATGGTAGGCCGCAAGGTTCTGTTGCAGGTCGACAAGGTCCCTGCGAAACCCGGCAAACCCATCCTGGAAATTGAAAAGCTGAGCGTTTTCGACTCGGCTGGTGTGGAAAGGGTCAAGGGGATCGACCTCACAGTGCGCGCTGGTGAAATCGTCGGCATCGCCGGGGTGGCTGGCAACGGTCAATCAGAGTTGCTTGAAGTTCTGGGCGGTATGCGCCCGGGTCAGGGCACGATCAGACTGAACGGTCAGCCTCTGGCGCTGAGTGGCGCAGGTTCGGACGGTCAGGCCCGCCGCGCCCAGCATATCGCGCACGTGCCGGAAGACCGGCAGCGTGAAGGTTTGATTATGGACTTCCACGCGTGGGAGAACGTCGCCTTCGGCTATCACCGCGACCCTGCTTATAAACGCGGTATCTTTATGGACAATGCCGCCCTGCGTGCCGATACCGAGGCCAAGATCGAGAAATTCGATGTCCGGCCGCCCGACGCATGGCTGGCTGCCAAAAGTTTTTCAGGCGGCAACCAACAAAAAATTGTCGTCGCGCGCGAGATTGAGCGGAACCCAGACCTTCTGCTGGTCGGACAACCAACGCGCGGCGTAGATATCGGCGCGATCGAGTTCATTCACAAGCAGATCGTTGCGCTGCGCGATCAGGGCAAGGCAATCCTGCTGGTTTCGGTCGAACTGGAAGAGATATTTTCGCTATCCGACCGGATTGCGGTGATGTTTGATGGTCACATCATGGGCGAACGCCTGCCTCACGAAACAGATGAAAAAGAACTGGGCCTGTTGATGGCCGGTGTTGCGGGGGAGGCCGCGTAACATGGAAAAAATGCCCAAATGGGCCGATGTGATCCTGATCCCACTGATCAGTTTGCTTCTGGCCGCGATCCTGTCGGCGCTTGTGATTCTGGCCATCGGCGAGAACCCGATTGACGCTGTGAAGCTAATGGTAACTGGTGCGCTGGGGTCGACCTATGGTTGGGGCTACACGCTCTATTACGCGACCAACTTCATGTTCACCGGCCTTGCGGTAGCCGTCGCCTTTCACGCCCGGCTGTTCAATATCGGCGGTGAGGGTCAGGCCATGCTGGGCGGGCTTGGTGTCGCAATCATTTGTCTTACGATTCCGTGGCCGCACTGGAGCATTGCTTTGCTCGCTGCCTGCGCCGCTTCGGCCCTATTTGGTGCTGCCTGGGCTGCAATACCGGCCTATCTGCAAGCCAAGCGTGGCAGCCATATCGTGATCACCACGATCATGTTCAACTTCATCGCTGCCGCCGTCCTGAACTATATGCTGGTGAATGTCATGAAACCGGCCGGGTCACAGGACCCTGCAACGGCGCGCTTCCCCGAAGCCACGCACTTGCCGAGCTTCCAGTCGATGTTCTCGACAGCAGACAATGTTGTGTTCCGGGGGGCGCCTGCCAACATCTCGTTCTTTGTGGCAGTTCTGGCCTGTTTTGTAGTCTGGGCACTGATCTGGCGGACACGGCTGGGCTATGAGATTCGAGCCTATGGTCATTCTGAAACGGGTGCTGTTTACGCCGGCATTTCGCCTGTGCGGATCACTATCATTGCGATGCTGATTTCGGGTGGATTGGCAGGCATGATGGCCATCAACAACGTCATGGGTGAGGCTGAACGTCTGGTGCTGAACCCAACCGAAGGCGCTGGTTTTATCGGTATCGCCGTCGCGCTGATGGGCCGGTCACACCCATTTGGGGTTTTCCTGGCGGCGCTGTTGTTCGGGTTTCTTTATCAGGGCGGCGCGGAGCTGGCGCTTTGGACACAAATCCCGCGTGAACTGATCGTGGTTATTCAAGCCTTGGTCATTTTGTTCACCGGTGCGCTGGACAACATGGTACGCATGCCGCTTGAGAAACTTTTCCTTGGCATGCGGAAGAGAGCTGAGTGATGGAATTCTTCGTTACCCTCATCCAGGTACTGGATTCGACGATCCGCCTGTCCACGCCCCTGCTTCTTGCGTGTCTGGCTGGTCTTTTTTCGGAACGTGCAGGTATTTTTGACATTGGCCTCGAAGGCAAAATGTTGATGGCGGCGTTCTTTTCCGCAGCTATAGCAGCCGTCACGGGATCTGTCTGGCTGGGTTTGCTTGCTGGTATCGCATCCTCGTTGTTACTGTCCGGGCTGCACGGGTTGGCGTCGATCACCTTCCGAGGCAATCAGCTCATCTCGGGTGTGGCCATCAACTTTCTCGCCTCTGGGCTGACCGTTTTAATCGCCCAAAGCTGGTTTCAGCAAGGTGGGCGTACACCGTCCCTTTTTGGCGGAGGACGGTTCGAGCCCATCAATTTCCCGTTTGCAGAATCGCTCAGCAGTGTACCGATTGTTGGTCCGGTTTATTCCGAATTGCTCTCGGGTCATTCGATTCTGGTCTATGTGGCATTTCTGATGGTTCCAGCGACGTGGTGGGTCCTTTATCGCACACGGTTCGGCCTACGCTTGCGGGCAGTGGGCGAAAACCCGGCAGCGGTGGATACAGCAGGCGTGTCCGTGGTTGGCCTGCGTTTCGCGGCGGTGGCCATCTGCGGCGTCTTGTGCGGTATCGCGGGTGCCTATCTGGCCACTGCCTTGCAAGCTGGGTTCGTCAAAGAAATGACCGCCGGTCGCGGGTTCATCGCGCTGGCGGCGCTCATCTTTGCGAAATGGCGCCCTTGGCACGCCATGTGGGCTTGCCTGTTGTTTGGCCTTTTGCAAGCCATCGCACTGCGGTTCCAGAACATCGATCTGGGCGGGATCGTGATCCCGGTGCAGGTCATGGATGCCCTGCCCTATATCCTGACAGTTGTGATTCTGGCTGGATTCGTTGGCAAAGCTGTGCCCCCGCGTGCAGGTGGCGAACCCTATGTAAAGGAACGCTGATAAGTCCAGTTCAGGAACAATTCTGGGTCCTGTTCGCTGCAGAGCGGCATGCAGAGTTGATTTTGCATGCCGCACCCGCTCTAAGGGGGTATGCAAGTCTACCTGTCCATAACCAAAGATTCTGTCAGCCCTTCATTTATGTTGGGCGGTGCCGGCAGGATCGGAATTGATCTAACCTTGCATCCAGAAGACTTCTTTTGGCTCATCGAGCCTGGAGGCATGTGACAATGATCTACATGCAACAGACTGCATCAATGGCTTATCATTTGGCCGCATGCGGCAGCGCGGAAACGCAAAATACAAAGTGACGGTAATATGTACATCTACCTGCCCATAGCCGAAGTATCGGTGAACGCATTCCTCCTGCTTGGTTTGGGCGGAATGGTTGGCGTCTTGTCCGGAATGTTCGGGGTCGGTGGGGGCTTTCTTATGACGCCGCTGCTGTTCTTCATTGGCATTCCGCCAGCTGTCGCTGTTGCGACCGAAGCCAATCAGATTGTGGCATCGTCCTTTTCCGGTGTACTGGCGCATTTCCGACGAAAAACCGTGGACCTCAGGATGGGAACTGTGTTGCTGATCGGAGGTCTTATAGGCGCTGCTTTGGGTGTGGTTGTTTTCAACTATCTCAAGAGTCTGGGTCAGGTCGATCTGCTGGTTAAGCTGTGTTACGTGGTTTTCCTTGGCGTCATCGGTAGCCTGATGTTCGTGGAAAGTCTAAGGGCCCTGCGCAAGGCCAAAATGGGTGGGGCCGCCCCCGCCAAACGCCGTCAGCGGGGCTGGATCCACGCCCTGCCCTTCAAGATGCGGTTTCGCACATCAGGCCTTTATATTTCGGTCATTCCACCCGTTCTAGTTGGGCTTTTCGTCGGCATTTTGTCTGCAATCATGGGTGTTGGCGGTGGCTTTATCATGGTGCCCGCCATGATTTATCTGCTGGGTATGCCAACAAAGGTTGTTGTTGGCACATCGCTGTTTCAAATCATCTTCGTGACAGCCTTTACCACGATGCTTCACGCCACAACCAACTACACTGTCGACGTCGTTCTGGCAGTACTGCTGCTTGTTGGCGGTGTGATCGGCGCGCAGATCGGTACTGTTATTGGCGCGCGCATGCCAGCGGAACAATTGCGCGTTTTGCTGGCAGCTTTGGTTCTGGCAGTTTGCGGCAAGCTGGCGCTTGATCTGCTTCTGGAGCCTGCCGAGCTTTATTCGCTCGGAACAGGTGGAGGACACTGAAGATGCTGCGTTCACTTATTGCCGCATTTTGTCTGTTCTGCCTGCCGGTGTCCGCAGCGGAAGAACAAGTTGTCCTGGGTCTTAGCCAGGATCGCGTTGCAATCACGGCGACCTTTGACGGCTCCGAGATTCTCATTTTCGGGGCCATCAAACGGGAAACCCCGATTCCGTCCGGCCCACCGGTCGAGGTCATCGTTGCTGTCGCCGGCCCATCCGAACCTGTCACCGTGCGCCGTAAGGATCGAAAGCTGGGGATTTGGGTGAACACCGACAGCGTCCTCGTCGATCTTGCGCCCAGTTTCTACGCTGTCGCAACCAGCGGACCATTAAACGAGATTCTGAGCGACACCGATGACCTGCGCTATCGTGTATCGATCGAGCGTGCGATCCGCTCTGTTGGTGCCGCAATGCATATCCGCGGAGCGCAGGATTTTGCAGATGCAGTGGTTCGCATCCGCGAGGAAGAAAAGCTGTATTCCATCCGCGAAGACACGGTGGCTGTAGACGAACAAACCCTGTTCCGCACCTCAATCGACATGCCTGCAGACCTGACAGAGGGGGACTATGTCGCCCGTATCTTCCTGACGCGCGGTGGAGAGGTAGTTTCGCACTACGAAACAACCATTGATGTCCGCAAAGTCGGCCTGGAACGGTTTCTGTACAACATGTCGCGCCAGCAACCTGTCTGGTATGGCTTGATGTCGCTGGTTATTGCGATTGCGGCAGGCTGGGGTGCCTCGACAGCTTTCCGTTTGCTGCGCGAAAAGTAACCTTCATCCCCTGCCGATGTAAGGCATGGTCGTGGCCATGATGGTCATGAACTGAACGTTCGCCTCGGGCGGCAAGGTTGCCATATGCAGAACTGACCGTGCTGCGTCCTCAACAGCCATAGTCGGGTCAGGCGTGTCCCCTGCCGCCTGCGCGGCGTCGACAAGACCCTGAACCATCTGTGTGCGGGCGTTCCCGATGTCGATCTGGCCACAGGCAATTCCAAAGGACCGCCCGTCCAGAGACAGGCTGCGGGTCAGTCCGGTAATTGCGTGTTTTGTCGCTGAATAGTGCACAGAGTTCGGACGCGGAACATGGGCGGCAATGGAGCCGTTATTGATGATCCGTCCACCCTGAGAGTCCTGATGCCGCATGATGCCAAAGGCTTCGCGTGCGCACAGGAACATACCGTTCAGGTTGACGTTGACGCTTTGGTACCAATCCTCAAGCGCGATCTCGTCAATCGTGCCACCCGGAGCAAAGATTCCTGCGTTGTTGAACAAGACGTCCAGACGCCCAACCTTGTTCGCGAACTTGCGGAACACGGTCTTCACAGCTTCAGGATCGGTGACATCAGCAGGCAACGAAACTGCGTTGGCATGTTTCTGTGCCAGGGCATTCAACTTGTCCGCACTGCGTGCCAGCATGCCAACCGTCCACCCTTGGGCCAGAAACAATTCGGCGGTGGCCAGACCAATGCCAGAGCTTGCGCCTGTCACGATTATGGATGTCATGTCTCTTCCGCCTCCAATGTCAGCGACGCCGCTGGTAAAGCCCGCAAGTCATCCACCCGCAGCGGGTATGTTGGCTTTGATAAACGGTTGCGAACCACCCAAATCAACCGCTCTTGCGCCCGAGTGATCGCCACATAGGCCAAACGTTTCCACAAGGGTTGTCCGGCCTCGGTCCGACCCATTCGGGCCGCAGCGTAGATGTCAGGCGCAAAAACTTGAACCGTATCCCATTGCGAGCCCTGCGCCTTGTGGATCGTAACCGCCGCACCGTGCAGGAACGTTGCGCCCATACGCGCGGCAAAAGGAATGAATGGCTCTTCCTCGTTCGGTTTTTCGATTTGTACAATCGACGCAGCGCTGACCTGAGGGTCTTCGGCCCCCATAACGTGCAATCGCGAAAACCCCGGTTTTCGCCCCGGCCCCAGATACACAACCTGAGCCCCCTTGATCAGCCCGCGCGCCTCAAGATCCAACCGTTTCTTGCGATGTTTCAAAGGCAGTTCGATCCCGTCGCAAATTAGCGGTTCCCCCTCCAACAGCTCGGTCTCTGGTGCGCCATGGACGTTCCTGAACGCCTGAATAAGTCGAATGCGTGTTGCGTTGCGCCAAACCAAAACCGGGCTGCGCGCCATCAGGTCGACCTCGACCCGCTGGCCCCAGACCACCCTGTCGTCACGGCGAGCTGTCTCTTCGACCAAACGCTCGAAGTCCTCAAACCCCATTTCGGGGTCTGCCAGAGCATGGGCCAGATCGAGAATCGGGTTGTCCGCATCCTGCCTGTGAACCCGTTGAAGCGTCAGCTTCCGGGGCTCGGGCAAGGCTTCAAAAACCATGCTGCCCGACTGGTTCACCGGTGCCAGCTGCGCCGGATCACCGAATAACAGAAGGGTTGGAAAAATCTCTTTCAGATCCTCGAATTGCCGATCATCCAGCATCGACGCTTCGTCGACAAATCCGATGTCCAAAGGTTCGTCGCGTCGCTTCCACCCAGTGATGAAATCTGATCCCCTCAAACCGGCTGCGGCCAATGCCCCGGGCATGGACTTGTTGTTTTCGTAAAACGCCGCAGCCCGATCCAGGGCTTCTTCTGTCAGTCCTTCAATCTCGGGGCGTTCATCGTTGCCCGCCAGCCATTCAGCGATGCGCTCGTATTCCGGGTCGTACACCGGCGTGTAGAGAATGCGGTGAATTGTCGTGGCAGGCACACCACGCAGGCGCAGAACGCTTGCGGCCTTGTTGGTGGGGGCCAGGATGGCCAAGCTGCGCTTGTCCCTTGACTTGCGACTTTCATAGTCGCCGGACACGATCTGCACTCCGGTCTCTGCCAGCGCTTTATAAAGTTCAGCCAACAGCAGGGTTTTACCCGAACCAGCCTTGCCGATCACGGCCATTACACCGGATTTTCCTGCCCCCGGCAGCTTAAGAAGGGCATCATCTTCAAGATCGACACCTGCTGATCGCAGCATCTCGGCGATGCTGTCAAATGCGGCGGCCTGATCATCCGAGAAGGTTACATTTTGCAAAGACATGGCGCGACCCTACAGGGCCGCGCCGACCATCACCAGATGCGGAATGGCGATTTCAGCCGCTCAGGCGGACAGTGCAAATCGGTGCTGCTTTTTGGGCCCAAAAGCCGTGTTGAACCAAAGGCGTGACAGTTCGCGTGGGATGCCCGCGCGCTCCGCCACGCGGTTGCAGTCATCTGCAGAGTAAGGCCACAACCCGACCGAGATCTGATCCCGCCCGCTGCCCTGGGTGCCCAGAACCTCGGGCGATGAGCCGATCAGGCGATAGATACGGATCATACGCGCATCAAACACACCGGCGATGTGTGTCAGGCCAAAACCCTCCATCATTTCACCCCCGCTCAGCATAATGGCCCCAGCCGTATGCGGGCCTGCGTCGCGTGACAGGCAAAACCGTGTAACTTCCCAGATCAGCGGGCTGCAAATGGGTTTGCCACCGTTAAGATGCCCAAACACCTCGTTGATCATCACCCGACCCGTTGTCGGCAACACCCGCATCGACCCGCCATGACGGCCGTCCGGCTCTTCCCAGATGACATAGAGCGGGTTGAGCGCATCATACTCATCCCGCTCTTCACCTTGTTCGTTGACGTGGACATCCCACCCCAGCCGGGTTTTGAACTGATCCGCTCGATCCTTGAACATCCCCTCTGCCAGAGTTGGAAATCTGTGCAACTCATCGGCATATAAATAACGCAACATGACTTGTTCCCCTTGTCGTCCTGTGCAGGAACGAAAGGGGTACAGAGTTGTGGTTAATATTACGTGTGGGGTGCGCGCTGGCCTTAAACCACTATTAAGCCTCGGCTAAGTGCGGTTGCGATTGCATGAGTTGTGTTATGAGCGCCCAACTTGGATCGGGCGCTTTCGATATAAACCCGCAGCGTATGCTCTGATATCGACAGAGAATGCGCCACTTGAGCCCTGCTGTATCCCAAAGCCAAAAGGGTGATCGCGTCAATTTCCCGTGGAGACAGATTACGCTTGGAATCCGGCTGCCTGTCCTCTTCGAACTCAAGCGCTTTGCGATTGATAAAATGCGCAACAAGGATCAAGTCTCGCCCGAAGGTGGAAATAAAGCGCTGCCAGGTCCGATCATCGCAACTGTGGTTTACTGTGAATAGGGCAAACTGCCCGTTCGGGCCCCGGATCGGAATGGAATAGCCCTGATTGCCAACACCGTGGTTTCTGGCATCTTCAAGAAAGGACTTTGCAATCCTGCTCGACCAGTCCAGAGATTTCCAGTCAACCGGATGAAATCTTTGGAAACACCCAAGAATAACCGGATCAATACGATGGTAATTCTTGTCCCGATAGCGTTCGTCCCAAGCATCTGAATATGTGGTGTAACCGTACTGATCGCCAGCACCATCGACCCAGTGATAGGTCAGATGTTCGACCTGAAGAATACCACGTAATTGCTCTGCAACATTGCTGAGCTCTTCAAGCGTGTTGGTGTTTTCCAAATCCTGAAGGATTTGACCCAATTCGACTTCTGTTCCCATCCGCGGGCGCTCGTGCCTCGTTCTTCAGGGACGCGATCTCGGCCGCCGCGATCAGCCTTGTGTCATCCAGCTGCTCGGCAAGCGCGCTCAACCCGTTCGCAACGGCGAAAGCATTGAGATCCGACAATACGTCCAATATCCACTCATTCTGCGCCATTAGGGTCTCTCTGAAACAG
Source organism: Ruegeria sp. HKCCD7303 (assembly GCF_013111185.1). Classification (GTDB taxonomy): domain Bacteria; phylum Pseudomonadota; class Alphaproteobacteria; order Rhodobacterales; family Rhodobacteraceae; genus Ruegeria. The sequence goes on from NZ_WVRE01000006.1 coordinate 146,425, forward strand.
TTAACGAAGCGTTAACACAACCATAACATGTATAATCTTTTTCGACCTATTCACCGGTTTCTACTCCCCAAAAATGGCGGGGGAGGAAAATGTAAGTGTTTGAAAGTCCGAAAGGCTTTGTCAAAACGCAAAACACCCGCGAACCGGTAAGGCGATTCGCGGGTGTTTTTTTGTCTACAACCCAAATGGGGATCAACCTGCGTCGAGAACTTCTTCCAGGGTTCGCAGGCCAGTGCGGGGCGCTTGAACAAGGACAGACATGTTCCCCGGCTTATGTTCGTTCCGGAGCATCTTCATGTGCGCCTCTGGCAGATCGTTCCAAGTGAACACTTCCGACATGCAGGGGTCCAAGCGACGTTCAACCATCAGCTTGTTTGCAGCAGCCGCTTGTTTGAGGTGCGCAAAGTGCGATCCTTGCAGGCGCTTTTGATGCATCCACATGTAGCGCACATCAAAGGTACAGTTGAAACCTGTTGTACCGGCGCAGATCACGACCATACCACCTTTTTTGACAACAAAGGTCGAGACCGGGAACGTGCTTTCACCGGGGTGTTCAAACACCATATCCACGTTGTTGCCCTTGCCGGTGATGTCCCAAATCGCCTTGCCGAACTTGCGGGCTTCTTTGAACCATTCAGCATATTCCGGCGTGTTTACCGTGGGCAATTGGCCCCAACAGTTGAAGTCTTTACGGTTCAGCACGCCCTTGGCACCTAATCCCATAACGAAATCGCGCTTGCTTTCGTCCGAGATTACACCAATCGCATTCGCACCGGCCGTGTTGATCAGCTGGATCGCATAAGAACCAAGACCGCCAGACGCACCCCAAACCAGAACGTTCTGGCCCGGCTTCAGATCATGCGGCTCGTGGCCAAACAGCATCCTATAAGCGGTCGCCAACGTCAGTGTGTAGCACGCAGCTTCTTCCCAGGTCAGGTGCTTGGGGCGCGGCATAAGTTGTTGTGCCTGAACGCGGGTGAACTGGCTGAAAGAGCCGTCTGGTGTCTCATAACCCCAAATCCGTTGGCTGGTCGAGTACATCGGATCGCCGCCGTTGCACTCTTCATCATCGCCATCGTCCTGGTTGCAGTGGATGACAACTTCGTCGCCGACTTTCCAGCGCTTCACCTTATCGCCAACGGCCCAGACAATGCCTGACGCATCCGAACCGGCAATGTGATAGGGGGCTTTGTGGCCATCAAACGGGCTGATTGGCTGACCCAGGGCGGCCCAGACACCGTTATAGTTTACGCCAGCTGCCATCACCAGAACCAGCACCTCGTTGCTGTCCAGTTCGGGTACGTCGACCACTTCTTGTTGCATTGCAGTGTTCGGCTCGCCGTGGCGTTCCTTGCGGATGGCCCAAGCATACATTTGCTTGGGGACAAATCCCATCGGAGGGATCTCACCCATTTCATAGAGGTCCTTTTCGGGTGCCTCGTACGACGCGATACCGCTTTCGGTGTCCAAAGCCATGCTGGCCTCCTATTCTCAATATCATTGCCGCAACGCAGAATCGCGTGCTTCACAGACTGTGAATATTGACCACTGAGTAATAATGCAACCGTTTTTGGTTCATATTTGTAATTTTATGACCCAGCAGATGCAGAAAGTTATTTCGCAAGCGCAGTATTCTCAGAATCCCTGTGGTTTGGGGCTGAGGCTGCATAGTACTCCAGCAAATCCTCTCTTTGACCTGAAAGGGCCAGATTGTCCCCCTGGCGGCTTAAGATCCTGCGCTCGACCAACTGATTCAGGGCATTTTCAACCGCCGCTTCGTCTTGGTCTGACGCATGGCCGTCTTCGGCCAGCATAGAAAGTATTTGGGAACGAACGACCTTTTCAGATGAAGAACCTTTCTGTTGCAACAACAGGCACGCCGCAGGGGCCGGAACCAGCGGGATCGCTTGCCCGATGCGTTGCATCAATTCCCGGGCCAGATCCGTCATGACATCGTCATCATTCACGACGCGAAATTCCTTTAGCGAAATGGGCACCCCATATCGCACAGAGGCAACGCCAAACCGCTTGTACCGCCCGATCAAGCGCCGCCAGATCTGCTTGAGGATCCAGCGCGAGATTACGCCAATCCGAGCGCGAAACCGACGCTCAGACCCCAAAGCCGCGCGAGTCAGGATGGTATCTTCAAGCACTCGATCATAATTCAACGCCACAGGAACGAATACGACGTCGCGGCCTTCAGGCGAAGTTCCGTCCATAATGTATTTCAGCAAACCCAGTTTTGGGCGACCCAGTGCGCCAGTCAGGCTTAAACCGCCTTCCGGGAACATGGCTTGCGTCACACCCGCTTCGGTCGCGTGGCGCACATAGCAGGACAACACCTGCCTATAGAGCTCACTGCCTGATTTGCGTCGAATGAAGTACGCCCCCATTGCGCGGATCAAACGGCTTAGCGGCCAAACGCGCGCCCATTCTCCGACAGCATAAGACAAGGCCGACTGCTGTGCCGCCAGATAGGTCACCAGCACATAGTCCATATTGCTGCGATGGTTCATCACAAAAACCACGGTCGCATCCGGGTCGATGTTCTTGATCGCAGCCTCGTCCTTGTACCCGAGTCGGACCTCGTAAAACGTATTGCTCAGCAGACGGGCGAGCCGAATGGCAAAGCTGAAATAGGCAAAGGCAGAAAACGACGGGACAATCTCGCGCGCGTAGCGGCGCGCTTTTTCAAAGGCGACTGCCTCGGGAATGCCTTCGTCCTGCGCGTGTTGTTGAACCGCCTGCCCGACCTGAGGGTCGTAAATCAGCCGCTGGATCATGTCATGACGCCGCGCCAGCTTGAACGGTTGAATGGGACGTTGAAGCCTTTGATTCAGGCGCGAAACGGCGCGTTCCAATCTACGGCGAAAAAACCATCGCACTGAAGGAAACAGAAAATGCGAAGCAAAAGTGACCATGGCAAAGACCACGATCAGCAGGAAAAGCCAAAGCGGAAGTTCCACGGTTTGCGTCATGGCGGCACATTGCCACCAATCGCAACTGCCCACAATCTGAACAATTGAAGGATGCCGCAACGCAGCGAATTGACATATCCCGAAAATTGCGCTTTAGAACCTCAAGACGTAATTTTATTGCCCACTGAAACACGAGGCCCCCTATGACGCAGACGCAGAAAGATCGCCCTTGGCTCATCCGAACCTATGCCGGTCATTCCACGGCCAAAGCCTCGAACGCACTTTATCGGGGGAACCTGGCGAAAGGGCAAACCGGCCTGTCCGTGGCTTTCGATCTGCCCACGCAAACGGGCTATGACAGCGACCACACATTGGCACGCGGTGAAGTCGGCAAAGTGGGCGTTCCCGTTTGTCATCTGGGCGACATGCGGGTTCTGTTCGACCAGATCCCGCTTGAGCAGATGAACACCTCGATGACGATCAACGCCACTGCCCCATGGTTATTGGCGCTGTATATCGCTGTCGCGGAAGAGCAAGGCGCAGATGTGTCGAAATTGCAGGGCACGGTGCAAAATGACCTGATCAAGGAATATCTGAGCCGCGGCACCTATGTTTGCCCGCCCAAACCGTCGCTTAAGATGATCGCGGACGTGGCCGAGTATTGCTATACCAACGTTCCCAAGTGGAACCCGATGAATGTGTGTTCGTACCACCTGCAGGAAGCGGGCGCGACACCAGAACAGGAACTGGCCTATGCCTTGGCCACCGCCATCGCGGTGTTGGACGAATTGCGCCCGCGCGTTCCGGCAGAGGATTTCCCAGCCCTGTGTGGCCGTATTTCGTTTTTCGTGAACGCGGGCATCCGCTTTGTCACCGAAATGTGCAAGATGCGCGCATTTGTCGATCTTTGGGATGAGATTCTGCAACAACGCTATGGTGTCGAGAATCCGAAATTCCGCCGATTCCGCTATGGGGTGCAGGTTAACTCGTTGGGTCTGACCGAACAACAGCCTGAAAACAACGTCTATCGCATCCTGATCGAAATGCTGGCCGTGACGCTGTCGAAAAACGCGCGTGCGCGTGCGGTGCAATTGCCTGCCTGGAACGAGGCGCTTGGGCTGCCGCGCCCCTGGGATCAGCAATGGTCGATGCGGATGCAGCAAATCCTGGCCTATGAGACCGACCTGCTGGAATTCGACGACCTGTTCGATGGCAACCCCGCCGTCGATGCCAAGGTCGAAGAGTTGAAGACAGGCGCGCGGGCCGAGTTGGCGAACCTTGATTCGATGGGTGGCGCGGTGGCCTCGATTGAGTACATGAAATCCCGCCTGGTGGACTCAAACGCAGATCGGCTGAACCGTATTGAACGAAACGAAACCGTCGTTGTTGGTGTGAACAAATGGATCGAAGGTGAAGCTTCACCTTTGCAGACCGAAGATGGCGGCATCATGGTTGTCGATCCGGCGGTGGAACAGGAACAGATCGACCGCCTGAACTCCTGGCGCGCTGAACGGGACGACTCGGCTGTTGCAAATGCCCTGGCCGCGTTGCGGGAGGCCGCGAAAACCGGAGCAAACGTGATGGAGCCGTCCATTGCCGCCGCCAAGGCGGGCGTCACCACAGGCGAATGGGCGGAAGAGATGCGCAAAGTCTACGGTACTTATCGTGGCCCAACCGGTGTTTCAGGCTCGGTTTCGAACAAAACCGAAGGGTTGGACGATCTGCGCGCTGCGGTCGACGCGGTCAGTGACAAACTGGGCCGCCGCCTCAAGTTTCTGGTCGGCAAACCGGGATTGGATGGCCATTCCAACGGCGCTGAACAGATCGCCTTCCGCGCCCGTGATTGCGGCATGGACATCAGCTATGAAGGCATCCGCCTAACGCCAGAGGAAATCGTGGATGCTGCACGCGAAGACGACGCGCATGTAATCGGCTTATCTATTCTATCCGGCAGCCACCTGCCACTGGTCGAAGATGTATTGGCGCGTCTGCAAAAAGAAGGGCTGTCCCATATACCGGTTGTTGTCGGCGGGATTATCCCTGATGAAGATGCCGAAAAATTGAAAGCCATGGGGGTGGCCAAGGTTTACACCCCTAAGAACTTTGAATTGAACGCAATTATGGGCGATATCGTTGTTTTGGCAGACCACAAAACACTTGCTGCTGAATAACTGAGCCTTTTCTTTCTTTTTTCCCCGTTTCTGTCCTTGAAATCTTTGGGATGGAATAATCCTGTTTTTGGAAATACGGTGCGCGCCACTACGCACCGTATTTTAATTCAATCGGAGAAGACTGATGGGGATCAATCTCGAACAAATGTCGCGAAAAGAGCTGTTGGCTTTACGTGACGATATAGACAAAGCGCTTGTAAGCGCCGAAAAACGCGAGCGGAGTGCGGCTTTGAAGGCTGCTGAAAAAGCAGCGGCAGAGTTTGGTTTTTCGCTGTCTGAATTGTCCAGCGACGCGCCTCGTGGCGGAAAAGCGCCTAAAACGAAAGCGAAATATCGCAATCCGTCGAACCCGGACCAGACGTGGTCAGGTCGTGGGCGCAAACCCCAATGGGTGCATGACGCCTTAAATGCGGGATCCGATATTTCTGAATTGGAAATTTGATCAGGATAAGTTGAACAAATGACCATTCACATTGGTGCCGAAAAAGGCGAAATCGCAGAAACCGTTCTTTTGCCCGGAGACCCTTATCGGGCAAAATGGGCTGCAGAGACGTTTTTGACCGATGTAAATCAGGTCAATAACGTTCGGGGAATGCTTGGCTTTACCGGAAATTGGAAAGGACATCCTGTAACGATTCAGGGCAGCGGCATGGGGATGCCCTCTCTTTCCATTTACGTGAATGAATTGATCCGTGATTACGGTGCAAAAACCCTGATCCGTATCGGTTCATGTGGCGGCATGCAGGACAGTGTGAAACTACGCGACGTTATTCTGGCGATGACATCTACCACGCTCAGCACTCCGTCGCGCGGCATCATGAAAGAGTTGAACTTTGCCCCCTGCGCTGATTGGGAGTTGTTGCATTCTGCGGCAGCGGCAGCAGCGGCAAAGGGGACGCCAACGCATGTTGGTGGAATCTACTCCTCCGATGTCTTTTATGACGAGCGCCCCGATCTGAACGAACAGATGGTGCGTCACGGCATTCTGGGCGTCGAGATGGAAGCCGCAGAACTGTACATCTTGGCGGCACGCCACAAGTGCAGGGCTTTGGCCGTACTCACTGTTTCCGATCACCTGCTGACCGGAGAAGCTCTTCCGTCGTCTGAACGCGAGCGCAGCTTTGGTGACATGGTGGAAATCGCCCTTCAGGCGGCTTTCCCGAACACCTGACAAATGGCAGGCACCACCAGGTGCCTGTCGGATTTATCGCCCATGCGTGCGATCATAACCATTGCGCGCCGGGCTTTCCCAACCTTTCAAATCACCTTCAGCGGGTGCGAATGTTTCGACCAGCAGCGGGAAACAGGCCGCCGTGTCCGAGGAATGCTCGGACGAACAATCCCCGCCTGGGCAGGCGCTCAGATTGCCAAGCAGATCAATTTCGGCAAAGAATTCAAGATAATCACCGGGGCGCACAGGTGAGGCCTTCATAAAATATTGACCCGTATCGCGGGTAAACCCGGTGCACATAAAGACATTCAGCACGTCATGCACTGCAAGTTCAGCTTCGGTCAGCGGAAGATCCAAATGATCCGCAAGCGCGCGGGTCAGGTTTGAATGGCAGCAGTGGTGGTATTGCGTACCCGACAACAGGTTGCCCGTATACGGATCACACCGCGTACCAATAACGTCATGGACCGACCCGCCAAAGACGTCGATTCCGTACCATTCCAGTGTGTCTTCAATGATCGTGGCCATAGGGCGCAGATGGGGAAAACTGGACCACATCTGTTCTCCGGTGGTCAGATGCGTTCCATGCAAGGCGCGGGTTTTACCTGAATAGAACCGTTCGGACAGGTCATTGCGGTTCCATATGTTCAAATCACCGACCTGTGGGCCTTCGACGGACGTAATTCGAAAGAAATGCCCTGCCGGCACCTCAAAACAGCGCGCATCGCGCGGGGGAACCAGAACCTCACCGGTTTTGATTGCGCCTTGGCGCAGGGTTCGCATCCACGACACATCAGGTCGCGGTAATGCGTCGTTCGGGTAGCAGATTACGGGGGCCAGCGCGCGACGCGCCTCAGCATCTTCGGGAACGGGGACAGGGCGTTCAGAACGTGTCATGCGATGCAGACTGGCGCATAACTCTGCCTGCGAAAAGCAGATAATTAGTTGTCGCGCGCCCTCGAACACCGCAAAGGCTGTTCCTGAGAAGTGATTTCAGCGCCGCAGAAGCTACACCGCCAGACACCATGGCTTTTGTCTTGGCGCCACCGACAATTACGCGTCAGCGTAGAATGACGGGCGCGCCAGACAAAATAGCCTAATACACCGGCCGCCAACAGAAGCAGAAGAACAGGCATTGCCTTGCTTTGCCGATTAGCAGTCGTAGTTCAAGTCTTACGGCCCGTATCAGGCTGCGTTTGCGTATTCGAACAACTCAGGTTCTTTGTCAGCTTTCACGGGTTCTGGCACGTAATACGCCCATGCCTGCTCAAGCAGTTCCAACGCTTCTTGGGCGTCGGTTTTTTGTTTGGAAGTGTCTTTGCTCATTGGAGTGATCCTGGCTTAATCTCATCACTCCTCCCTGCCCCAAAAATAAGGCAACGCAGCCAAGGCCGCATCGCCTAATTTTGCAAGTTGGGCATGCGTTTATCGCAAAACGCAGTGGCGCTTAAACAGCGCGTTCGACCATCATCTTTTTGATTTCAGCAATCGCCTTGGCCGGGTTCAGACCTTTGGGGCAGGTCTTGGCGCAATTCATGATGGTGTGACAGCGATACAGCTTGAACGGATCTTCCAGCTCATCCAGACGTTCGCCTGTGGCCTCATCGCGGCTGTCGATAATCCAGCGATACGCATGCAGCAACGCGGCGGGGCCAAGATACCGGTCACCGTTCCACCAATAGCTGGGGCACGAGGTTGAGCAGCTGGCGCACATCACGCATTCATAGAGACCATCCAGTTTCTTGCGGTCCTCAATCGACTGCTTCCATTCCTTCGCGGGACGGTTGGTCTTGGTTTCCAGCCAAGGCATGATCGAAGCATGCTGCGCATAGAAATGGGTCAGATCAGGGATCAGGTCCTTGACCACCGGCATATGCGGCAGCGGATAAATTTTCACGTCGCCCTTGATCTCGTCCATGCCGTAAATGCAGGCCAACGTGTTGATCCCGTCGATATTCATCGCACAAGAGCCACAGATGCCTTCGCGGCAAGACCGGCGGAAGGTCAACGTTGGGTCGATCTCGTTCTTGATCTTGATCAGCGCGTCCAGAACCATCGGGCCGCATGTATCCATGTCGACGAAATAGGTATCAACACGCGGGTTCTGACCGTCATCGGGGTTCCAGCGATAGATCTGGAACTTGCGCACATTGGTGGCACCGTCCGGCTTGAGCCAGGTCTTGCCGGTGGTAATCCGGGAATTCTTGGGCAGGGTCAGTTGAACCATGTCAATTCTCCATTCAGCACAAGGCCGCCTTTCAGCCTGTCCGGGCGCGATCAGACGCCCCTCGATTATAATGCCCCCAGTGGGCAATGTTCACGTCGAAATCCGGCGAGAGCCAGTCCGCAACGCGTTGTGGGTCATCTTTGTCGATATCATAGCGCAGGAAGCGAGGATTTCCGTCGAAATAGGTTTCGACCTCGGTGTGGTGCACATCGTACATATGCGCCCAACCCTGTTTCACCTCATTAGCTGTCTGTCCGTTGGCCTTGCAGCATCGCTCCAGATAGCCACCACCGGAATGGCTGGCCCTTGAGTTGATCCAATCCTCGCGATTGCGCGTGTTCAGCAAAAAGTATGCGCTTGGATAAGCCGCGTGCAGCTCGCGAAAGAAACGCGAACCGTCCAGCATGAAGCGCGAATTGACAAAGGCAATGTCGGTGAAGGCCCTTACCGCGCCGAACCCATCCAAGGGCCTGCGCCCCATGGCAATATTGGTCATCATGCGATGCGCAAGGTTTTGGCCTTGCTCATCTTCCCAATGCACGGATGGGATTCCGCTGTTATGGAACAGCTTGTGAAACGAGGTCGTCGCACAGCGATTCAACCCGATCAGGATTATCTTTGGATCGCTTGACCCCGACTTCAAAACTTCGACCGTCATGACAAGCACCACGCACGCGCCATCCGCAGGCTGATTGCCTGCATCAGGATCACGGGTATTTGGCGCTTGTGCGTCATTGCCTGCTTTCCCTGCCCTTAGAACGTCCGCGCTTTGGGCGCGATTTTCTGCAGGCTAATACCGCCTTGGTCCTCGGTCGTCAGCGGATCAACGATGACCGGGCGATAGCTCAGCTCAACTGCGTTGCCCTCAACCCGGCTGACCGTGTGAACGCGCCAGTTTTCATCGTCACGCTCGCTGAAGTCCTCGTGCGCGTGGGCACCACGGGATTCCTTACGGGCCTCAGCACCGACGATGGTCGCCAACGCGTTGGGCATCAGGTTGGCCAGTTCCAACGTTTCCATCAGATCGCTGTTCCATACCAGAGACCGGTCAGTGACTTGCAGATCGTCCATCTTAGCGGCAATCGCCGTCATCTTTTCAACGCCCTCGGCCATAGTTTTGGCCGTACGGAACACAGCGGCATCGGCTTGCATGGTTTTCTGCATCTCAAGCCGCAATTCTGCCGTCGGGACCGAGCCGCTGGCATTGCGGACCGCATCGAACCGATCAAAGGCTTTGTCGACCGACGCCTGATTCAGAACCGGGTTCGGCGCTTCGGCATCCACGACTTTGCCAGCGCGGATCGCGGCGGCGCGGCCAAACACCACGAGGTCGATCAGCGAGTTAGACCCCAGACGGTTCGCACCGTGGACCGAGGCACAACCCGCTTCACCCACGGCCATCAAGCCGGGGACAACAGCCGTTGGGTCGTCGGCGGTGGGGTTCAGAACCTCACCCCAATAGTTGGTCGGAATGCCACCCATGTTGTAGTGAACGGTCGGCAGAACCGGGATTGGTTCCTTGGTCACGTCGACACCCGCAAAAATCTTTGCACTTTCCGAGATACCCGGCAAACGCTCTGCCAGAGCTTCAGCAGGCAAATGCGACAGGTTCAGGTGGATGTGATCCCCTTCCGCGCCGACACCGCGGCCTTCGCGAATCTCCATCGTCATCGAGCGCGAGACATAGTCACGGGGCGCGAGGTCTTTGTACTGGGGCGCATAACGCTCCATGAACCGCTCGCCTTCCGAGTTGGTGAGGTATCCACCCTCGCCCCGAGCACCTTCGGTGATCAGACAGCCCGAGCCGTAGATGCCGGTCGGGTGGAACTGCACGAACTCCATATCCTGCAGGGCCAGACCTGCGCGGGCCACCATACCGCCACCGTCACCGGTACAGGTATGGGCCGAAGTCGCGCTGAAATATGCCCGGCCATAGCCGCCTGTCGCCAGAACAACCATCTTGGCGTTGAAGACATGCATCGTGCCGTCGTCCAGCTTCCAGCAGACGACACCCTGACATTGCCCATCCTCGGACATGATCAGGTCGATGGCGAAATATTCGATGTAGAACTCGGCGTTGTTTTTCAGCGATTGACCATACAGCGTGTGCAGGATCGCATGACCGGTCCGGTCGGCGGCAGCACAGGTGCGCTGTACAGCGGGGCCTTCGCCAAACTCAGTCGTATGACCACCGAATGGGCGCTGATAGATCTTGCCTTCTTCGGTGCGGCTGAAGGGCACGCCGTAATGCTCCAATTCGTACACGGCTTTGGGCGCTTCGCGCGCGAGGTACTCCATCGCGTCGGTGTCACCCAACCAGTCCGACCCTTTGACCGTGTCATACATGTGCCACTGCCAGTGATCCGGGCCCATATTCGACAAGGACGCCGCGATACCACCCTGAGCCGCCACTGTGTGCGAACGGGTTGGGAAAACCTTTGTTACACACGCGGTGCGCAATCCCTGTTCCGCCATGCCCAAGGTCGCCCGCAGACCGGCCCCACCGGCACCGACAACGACCACGTCATAGTCATGCGTTTCGTATTCGTATGCAGCCATTTCTTTCAGCTCCGGGAGTTAAAGGGCAATGCGCGCGATGGCGAAAATGCCAGCCGCTGCCGCGCCATAAGACAGGCAAGTCACCAGAATAATCAGGACCTTTTCGAGCGTGCCGTGAACGTAGTCCTCAAGCATCACCTGCGCACCGTCTGCGAAGTGCTTGAAGCCAACTGCCAGCGTCAACGCTGCAACAATCGCGGGGAAGGGACGTGAATAGTAGTCCAGAACCACATCAAACGGCTGACCCAGAACCGGGCCAAATGTAAAAACAAACAAAGGCACAAGGATCAGCAACGCCACCGAGCTGACTTTCATCGCCCAGAAATGGGCTGTGCCGGATTTTGCCGAGCCAAGGCCAGCGGCGCGTTTGCGGTCGGTCAGATAACGCATGTCAGGCCTCCAATCACGCGACGATGACAAGGGTCAGAAGGGTCAACACAACCGATCCGATGACGACGGCCCAACCCAGCTTGGTCGCTGTGGGAAGGTCCAAGCCAACCGCGTTGTCCCAGATCAGATGCCGCACGCCCGCCAGCGTGTGATACCACAGGCCCCAAACGGACAAAGCCATAACCAGATCCCCAAGCACCGAGGTAATCACGCCATTCGCCACGGCGAACGCCTCGGGCGAGGTTGCTGCGGCCAGAAACCACCAAACAATCAACAACGCCGCCAGTAGGAGTGCGTTACCAGTGATGCGTGTCAGGATGGAAGTGACCGACGTCAGCTGAGGACGATAGATCGACAGATGCGGCGAAAGTGGGCGGTTGCCCCGATTTACATCGGCCATGGCGGCTCCTTTTCGGTTGGCTACCGAACGTTTTACTGTTTTTTGCGACACTGTCACGTGCTGCGGTTGCAAAAAACAGCAAATTCACGTCAAATCAGTTGATATTCCCCATATGTGATCACACAAAATAATGTCGTGATCACATATTATATTCCTCATTATCAATGTTAGCGTTTTCAAAGGCAAACGGATGTGATCACGAATCTTTTGTCATGTCACTTCAGCTCTGCGGTTTGCTGCGTCACTTCGCGCAGCAGTTTTCTGCGAATTCGTTCCGGATAGTCCGCGAACCCTGCTGCCGAAACGACAAAAGCACCCTCACCCACGATGACATTCTCAAAGAAATAGGCCGTCAGATCCGGTTCGCTTTCCTCTATGGCCAAGGCATTGACCACAACGCCTCGATCTCGCAAGGCCGCGTGAACTTGCGTCGGCTCGACCCCTTCATTGGATACCCCGTCACCTGACAAATCGATCAGATGCCGGGCGCAGTGGGAAACCGGCTCGAATGAATCGAGCGTTGTTTGAAGCGCTTCCCCAATCGCGGTTGAAAAATTCCGCCAGATACGCGGATCAGCAGAAACTTGATCCGCAAACCGATCCAAAGCTGCGAAACTGTCGATACGGGTCCAAGGGATCGTTATCTGCTGACGCGACGACCCCGTCCATTGTACCAGCATCAACTGTGCCTGCCCCTGCACCAAAGCTTCGGATACAATCGGGTCGCGCAGTCCGGTAGCTAGCCCGTCCATCTGGATCCGATATTCGCTGCTATCGACCGAGCCGGACACATCCACAGCCAAGGCCAAAGCCAGATCACAGGCCAGAGCCGCCGGGGCCAGGCAGACGCCGGCCAATATCGCGCGCAGAAAGTGCATGGTGCAAACCTAGCACGGCTAACACGCAAGTGGTTCACATAACCGTCAGAACTCTTATTGCGGCATAAGCGCCCAATAATCGAGATCCAGAAGAACATCGGGCAAATACCGTCCCTCGTCGTTCTTCAATGCAAACGGAGCGCCCCCTTTGGTTGCCACCAATCGCAGCCGAATCGCACCCACGCCTGGTACGCCGGTTTCCGCTTTGTCCAGAACTTCGGACCACGCCTTGATGGTATCTCCTGCAAAACAAGGGTTTGCATGTGCGCCGCCGTTCAGGCCAACGATCATCTGCGCATTTGCCAAGCCATTGAACGACAGGGTCCGCGCCATCGAAATAACATGACCTCCATAGATCAGCCTGCCTTCGGGCCGGAACGTCAGGTCGAAATGCACTTTGGCCGTGTTTTGCCACAGGCGTGTGGCCAGCATGTGCTCTGCCTCTTCCACGGTGACACCGTCCACATGGTCGATGGTCTCACCGATGTCGTAGTCGCCCCAGCCGTGCGGCTCACCCGCCAAAGCAAAATTGTAGTTCGAGAAATCAAGACCCTCGGGCACGATTAGATCCTGCGGATCAAGAACCTTTTTCAACTCGGGAACAACTGTTTCGGGCGCCGGCGCGTCGACATTTGCTTTGCGCACCATAACCCAACGAACATATTCCAGCACAACCTCGTCCAACTGGTTCAGCCCGCGTGTGCGCACCCATACGACGCCAGTTTTTCCGTTGGAGTTCTGCTTGACCCCGATCACCTCGGACACAGAGCGCAGGGTATCTCCAGCGTACACAGGTTTCAGCCAGCGGCCCTCGGCGTAGCCAAGATTGGCAACCGCGTTCAACGAAACATCCGGCACGGTTTTGCCGAAAACCAGATGGAAGGCGACCAGATCATCAATCGGGCTTTCCGGCAAACCACAATCCCGGGCAAATTCGTCCGACGAATACAGCGCATGACGCGCAGGATAGAGCGCGTGATACAAGCCGCGCTCTCCCTCGGTCACTGTACGCGGTACCGCATGTTGCAACACCTGCCCGACGGAATAATCCTCGAAAAAACGTCCCGGATTTGTTTTTGCCATTACTGCTGTCCCAGTTTCATTTCAGGGGAATAGTCCGCCTCGACCTCTTTGGTCACGGCCTGCGCACAACGCATAACGCTGTTTGCTGTGTCAAAGGCATAGGACGGGTCGCCATACAGCTCCCACCCTTTGGCCAGTGCGTCAGACACTTTGTGGCAGAAGGCCGATGTGTCTTCCTCGGTCAACAAACGATAGAGTTTTGCCATTGCCTGAGGTCCCTATGAGCCGAAAGGAGACGGACCGACCAGCCCATGGATATAGCCGATAATCCCCAACAGGACGATCGACGCCACAAAGAACATCGCGTCTTTGCCGTAAGTGCCAGGCTCAGCCGGTGTCCATTCGGGCTCGGACTTGTTGATCACGATCACTTCGACCACGGCCCAGGCCAGGAGTCCACCAAACAGGATGATCGACGCCAAATCGCCGTTCACCAGCAAATGCGCAAAGGCCCACAGCTTGAAACCGCCCAGCATCGGATGGCGCAGCTTGTTCAGCAATCGGCCTTTTGTACCGGCAGGACTCATCATGTAGATCGCGATCAGCACCAACAGGTTGTTGACGTGGATCAGGAATGTCGGCGGCGCCCAGACAAAGATGAAATCGGTCATACGATAGCCGAAGACCATCAGCAGGATCGACGCGACCAGGGCCAAAGCGACGGCGCCTTTACCCCCGTCGCCCATCGCGGCTCGACGTTCAGGTGCGACGCGTTTGAACAGATGTGCCGCCCACCACAGCGCCACGCCAAGGATCAGAAGAACAAAGCCCATGCTGGCTTACCCCGCTTGCAAAGCTGAAATTGCCTCTGCTTTTGCCAGAATTTCGCGGGCTGTTGCAACGTGCAGGTTCTCAACAATTTTGCCATCGACGACAGCAACACCCTGCCCTTGCGCTTCAACTTCTTCAAACGCCGTGATCTGGCGTCGGGCCAGATCGATCTCGGCGTCAGACGGCGCATAGGCGGCATTTGTGATCTCGACCTGTGCGGGGTGGATCAGTGTTTTGCCATCAAAACCCATGTCACGACCCTGCGCGCATTCTGCGGCCAGACCTTCGCCATCCTTGAACGCGTTATAAACGCCATCAACGATGATCAGACCTTCGGCCTTGGCAGCCAGCAGGCAGAGGCCCAGCGAGGTCATAAGTGGCAGACGGTCAGGGCGAAAACGAGTTTGCAGTTCCTTCGCCAGATCATTGGTGCCCATCACGAACCCGGCCATCAGGGGATGGGCTGCGATTTCAGGCGCGTTGAGCATCCCGCGCGGCGTTTCCATCATGGCCCAGATCGGCATATCTCCGGTAATTGCAGCCAGAGCATCGACGTCGGCTGCCGAGTTTACTTTGGGCAGAAGGACAACGTCGGCATCCATGCCGCGCACCGCCTCTGCATCAGCACGACCCCATTCGGTGTCCAACCCGTTGATCCGCACGATCTTGACCCGCGCGCCATAACCACCAGCCGCCAAAGCCGCCTTGAGCGTTTCGCGTGCATTTTCCTTCTCGTCCGCCGCGACCGCATCTTCCAGATCAAAGATAATCGCATCCACAGGCAGAGTGCGGGCCTTGTCCAGTGCCCGGTCTCTCGAACCCGGGATGTAAAGAACCGAACGATAGGGGCGCTGACGAGGATCCATGGACCACTCCCATTGAAATAAAGTTGCGCGGAATGGGGCATTTTTTGCCGGAAAGTTCAAGAAGAAATTTGCCGCAGCGCAGCAAAAGCGACGCAACGTGCTTTGCCTTAACCGAATTTCGTCGCCTCCGCCCCAGCCTGAGCAACAGATGGAATCGAAAGGGCTACGGGATGGAAAAGACACTGCTTAAGATGACAATGGGTCTGGGGATCATGGTTCTGGCGGCACAGCAGGTGCAGGCTCAGGGCCAGAATTGTGCGCCGCGAGAGGATGTACTGAAGCGATTGCATGAAATCTATGGCGAAGAACGCAGGGGCTTTGGGCTGGCCCGGCAAGGCGCGGTTATGGAGCTCTTCGCTTCGGGCGAAAGCGGCAGTTGGACGATCACGGTGACCTTGCCAAACGGAATCACGTGCTTGGTGGCCTCCGGTCAGGCCTATGAGGAAGTCGCGGACGCCCTGCCGCCGAACGCCTGATTACGTAAGCGCGTCCCAGATCAGTTTGCTGCCCGTCAAGGTCAGCAACACGTAGGCAATTCCAAAGAAAAGGCGCTCAGACATCATGAAATGCGCTCGAACGCCAAGCCACGCGCCTAGAATGGCAAAGGGTGTCAACAACATGTCGGCCAGCGCCGTGTGCCATGTGAACAAACCCAAAAACGCGTAAGGCACAAACTTTGTGATGTTGATAACCCAAAAAACCAGCACAGTGCTGGCCTGAAACTCGGTCTTCGACAGTTTTTGGGACAACAGGTATACCGCGGCGGGCGGACCTCCTGCATGACTGACAAAACTGGTGAAACCGGCGACCAATCCGGCAAAAAGCCCGGCCGACGGTGGCAGGCGATTGGCAAATCCACGCACCCAGCCTCTGGTCTGTGCAATGTGCCAAATAACGAAACCGACCGAAATGCCACCGATCAGTAGTCGCAACAGATCATTATCCGTTGCCTTATACAGCCAAGCACCCAGCGCGACGCCCGGTACTGCGCCCAAAATCAGCAGGCGGGAATCCGGCCAACTCCACCGCTTCCAATAGGGGCCCAGCGTGGCCACGTCGATCACCATCAGGATCGGCAGCATCAGAGCCAGGGCCTGCCCGGGTTCCAGGATCAGCGCCAGAATCGACGAAGACGCAAAGGCCACACCCGAGCCGAAACCTCCCTTTGATATGCCCGCAAAAACCACCGCAGGGATCGCCACTGCAAAAAACATCAGGTTTAATTCGAACATGCGCCGGTTCCGGTTTTGGCTTGTCTCAAAGGCCCTTTAGCGCAACCACACCGGGCTCTGCAAACGGTATGCGGTTGTATGCCACGTCGCAGAACCCTTGCCTATTGCCGTTTTAGCGACTAGCACGACCGCGATTTCAAAACCGACCGGAGATATTCCAAATGGCCAGACCCAAGATTGCGCTGATCGGCGCGGGGAACATCGGCGGCACGCTTGCGCATCTTGCAGCTGTCAAAGAACTGGGTGACGTAGTCCTGTTTGACATCGCTGACGGGCTGCCGCAGGGCAAGGCGCTCGACATCGCAGAATCCGGCCCATCCGAAGGCTTTGACGCCTCGATGAAGGGCACAAGCGACTATGCCGATATTGCTGGCGCGGATGTGTGCATCGTGACCGCTGGTGTGGCCCGCAAGCCAGGCATGAGCCGCGATGACCTGCTGGGCATCAACCTGAAAGTCATGAAGTCGGTCGGTGAAGGCATCGCCGCTCACGCACCCGATGCCTTCGTGATCTGCATCACCAACCCGCTGGACGCAATGGTTTGGGCGCTGCGCGAATTCTCGGGCCTGCCGCACAACAAGGTTTGCGGCATGGCAGGCGTATTGGACTCGGCGCGCTTTGCGCATTTCTTATCGGAAGAATTCAATGTTTCGATGCGCGACGTCACCGCTTTCGTTCTGGGTGGTCACGGCGACACCATGGTGCCTTCGGTGCGCTATTCGACCGTAGCCGGTATACCACTGCCCGATCTGGTTGAGATGGGTTGGACCACGCAAGAGAAGCTGGACGCCATCGTTCAGCGCACCCGTGACGGTGGTGCAGAAATCGTTGGCCTGCTGAAAACAGGTTCCGCTTATTACGCGCCTGCCACTTCGGCAATCGAAATGGCCGAAGCTTATCTGAAAGACCAAAAACGCGTTCTGCCTTGCGCTGCCTACTGCAGTGGTGAGTTGGGTGTTGACGGTCTGTACGTTGGCGTCCCGACCGTAATCGGTGCAGGTGGCGTAGAACGTATCGTCGACATCAAACTGAACGAAGACGAACAAGCCGGTTTCGACAACTCTGTCAACGCCGTTAAGGGCCTGATCGACGCTTGCAAAGGCATCGACAGCTCGCTGGCTTAAACCAGCACAAATTCTCAGGCTAAAAGCCGGCCCATTTCTGGGCCGGTTTTCTTTTGCCCAGATCAATCAGGGTCGCGAATGTTGGCGCAAACGTCGCAAATCCTTTTTTTTGAATGTGATTTCCGGTGCCTGCACTGTATTTTCGAATCAATCGATCACGCGGCAAATTTTGTGATCACACCCTAAAAAGCCGTGATCACAAATGGCGAAAATCTTCACTAAAATCCTCTTTGCCGTCAAAAAACCCTTTAAACTTGCCCGCTAGACACCCCTATAACGGTTAAACGCAGTCAGACGGGACAATTTCGATGAACATTCACGAATATCAGGCCAAGGCTCTTCTTCGCAGCTATGGTGCTCCGGTTTCCGATGGTCGCGCCGTGCTGCGCGCCGAAGAAGCCAAAACCGCAGCCGGTGAACTGGACGGCCCCCTGTGGGTGGTCAAGGCGCAGATCCACGCAGGCGGGCGCGGCAAAGGTTCTTTCAAAGAGGCCGACGCCGGTGAAAAAGGCGGTGTCCGTCTGACCAAATCGGTTGAGGAAGCGGCTGAGGAAGCCAAGAAGATGCTGGGCCGTACTCTGGTCACACATCAGACCGGCCCCGCAGGCAAGCAAGTCAACCGCATCTACATCGAAGCTGGTTCGGGCATCGAACGTGAACTGTACCTAGCCCTTCTGGTAGACCGCCAGACCAGCCGCATTTCGTTTGTCTGCTCGACCGAAGGCGGCATGGACATCGAAGAAGTCGCCGCTGCGACGCCCGAGAAAATCCTGTCATTCTCGGTCGACCCGGCCACCGGATACCAACCTTATCACGGCCGCCGCATCGCCTTCTCGTTGGGTCTGGAAGGCGCACAGGTCAAGCAATGCGTCAAACTGATGAACCAGCTCTACAACGCCTTCGTCGAGAAGGACATGGAAATGCTGGAGATCAACCCGCTGATCGTTTCGGACAGCGGCGACCTGAAAGTGCTGGATGCCAAGGTCGGTTTCGACGGCAACGCGGTCTACCGCCACCCCGACATCGCCGAGTTGCGCGACACGACCGAGGAAGACCCCAAGGAACTGGAAGCCAGCAAATATGACCTGAACTACATCGCGCTGGACGGCGAGATCGGCTGTATGGTGAACGGCGCGGGTCTGGCGATGGCCACCATGGACATCATCAAGCTCTATGGTGCAGAGCCTGCAAACTTCCTCGACGTGGGCGGCGGTGCGACCAAAGAGAAAGTCACCGAGGCGTTCAAGATCATCACCTCGGACGAGAACGTCAAAGGCATTCTGGTCAACATCTTCGGCGGCATCATGCGCTGTGATGTGATTGCTGAGGGCGTTGTCGCCGCGGTGAAAGAGGTCGGCCTGCAGGTTCCGCTGGTCGTGCGTCTGGAAGGCACCAATGTCGAGAAAGGCAAAGAGATCATCAACACCTCTGGCCTCGACGTGATCGCGGCAGACAACCTGAAAGACGGCGCCGAGAAGATCGTGAAAGCGGTTAAGGGATAGTAAGTCTCGAATGGTTGCTTTTCTCGACAAATACAACATTGCTTATTTTGGTGTCCACAAAGCTGCTGGAACATCCATTAAGCATGTCCTTTATAAAATCGAGACTGGTAATGAGTGGGATGGAAAGATCACGGAACTCCATCCCCGCTATCCGACCAGGCCAGTCCGACAGAGCGATTTTGAGAAAGCCCGCGATTATTGGAGTTTTGCAGTTGTTCGCGATCCAATAAAACGGTTTCTGTCTGGTTACCAAAATCGTGTGCACGATTTTGAGGACCTAAAAAAAGTACCTGTCGGTTCGGAGCATCAGAACAAGCTGATTGGCAAATTGTTCGGAACGCGAAATCAGCAACCGTTCAAAGGCTTCAAGACCAACCCGACGATAGAAGAGTTCATACGAGACTATGACAAATATTGTGACGTAAGCCGTGTAATGTATCTCCATACTTGTCCCATTGATGTTTTTCTGGGGCAAGATATTGGCTTCTTCGACGCTGTTTATACGACGTCCGAATTAGACAGGCTGGCTGCTGATTTGTCTGAAAGGCTGAACACTACCGTTCACATTGGTCGCAGAAATTCCAGCAGCACTACGCCGCCACGTTTCGAGGATTTATCCAAGGAATCCAAAGATTTTTTGGTGCGACATACACAAGCAGACTACGAACTGCTTGGGGCGTTTTTCCCCACCGGGCAAAACCTTATCAACACTTATGAATAGCGCCACGCAGGCGAGTTAACCCAAACAGGAGCACGAAGGAATGGCAGTCCTAATCGACCAAAACATCAAAACGATCCGTCGGAGCGCTATCAGCCTGACGACCAGATCGCCTTTGGTGTGGGCTGTCTGATCTGCCTGAAAAACTTAAACGCATGACCATCCCCATCTTCCTCATAGGTCTTGAACGCGCCACAGGGCGGGCGCGTTTGATGGAGCAGGAGCTGCAAAAGGCAGGCCTGTCAGCGACGCGCGTTAATGCTGTTGATTGCGACGCCGCCACCCGCGAGGATTTCCTGCGCGAGTGCAAGGCCGAGGGGCCGTGGGGCTATTTCCACACCAAGGACATGGCCTGCACCCTCAGCCATGCCAAAGCGTGGGAGGCATTGATCGCCTCGGGCGCTGAACAAGCGTTGATCCTTGAGGATGACGTGTTCCTGAGCCCGGAATTGGCCGATTGGCTGAATGACCCATCTTGGTGGCCCGCGGATGCTGATATCGTCCGGTTTGAACGCTGGCGCAGCACCAAGCTTTATGTCGCGCTTGGGCGCAAGCGCTTGATCCATCTGGGGCGCGAACTGCGCCTGATGCGATCGCGTCATCCCGGGGGCGCGGCGTACGCGCTGACGCGACAAGCGGCGCAGCATTTTCTGGCGCAGAAACCCTATGACATCACGTTGGACGGGCTTTTGTTCAATCCATCAGCTTCGGCTGCGGCGCGTCAGACCAACATCTATCAGGTGATCCCGGCCATGGTCGAACAGGGCAACGAAGCCCCCGGCGAATACAATATGGGGGCACCCCGCAGTCGGCCCACAGGCTGGCCATTGGTCCGGCAAAAGATCCGGCGTGGCATTGCTGAAATCAGCAGCGGGCTGCGTACCACGGCCAATCTGGCCCTGGGCCGTGCCACGCTCGAGAAAATATCCTATGCGCCGCATGTTCTGCCGGCGACTGAACCTAATCAATCCAACACCGCCTAGAGAAAGGGACAAAATGGCAGTCCTCATCGACGAAAACACCAAAGTGATCTGTCAGGGCTTTACCGGCTCGCAAGGTACATTCCACAGCGAACAGGCCATTGCCTATGGCACCAAGATGGTCGGCGGCGTGACCCCCGGCAAAGGCGGGATGGAGCATCTGGGCCTGCCCGTGTTCAACTCGGTCCACGAGGCCAAGCATGTGACCGAAGCCAACGCCTCGGTAATCTACGTGCCTCCGCCCTTCGCGGCTGACTCGATCCTCGAAGCGATTGATGCCGAGATGGAGGTGATCGTCTGCATCACCGAAGGCATACCGGTTCTGGACATGATGAAGGTGAAGCGTGCGCTGGAAGGCAGCAAGTCGCGCCTGATCGGCCCGAACTGCCCCGGTGTCATCACGCCCGATGCCTGCAAGATCGGCATCATGCCCGGCCACATCCATAAGCGCGGCTCGGTCGGCGTTGTGTCGCGTTCGGGCACCCTGACCTATGAGGCCGTCAAACAGACCACCGATGTAGGTCTGGGTCAGTCCACCTGTGTAGGCATCGGCGGCGACCCGATCAAAGGGACCGAGCATATCGACGTGCTGGAATGGTTCCTGGCCGACGACGAGACCACATCGATCATCATGATCGGTGAGATCGGTGGCTCAGCCGAGGAAGAAGCTGCGCAGTTCCTGGCGGATGAGGCCAAGAAGGGCCGCAAAAAGCCAACCGCTGGTTTCATCGCAGGCCGCACGGCCCCTCCGGGCCGCCGCATGGGCCACGCGGGCGCGATTGTCGCCGGTGGCAAGGGCGGTGCCGAGGACAAGATCGAAGCCATGCGCTCGGCCGGCATCGTCGTGGCCGAAAGCCCCGCGCAGCTGGGCGAGGCTGTGCTGGAAGCGATTGGCTGATATGGCAGCTTCGGCTGTCTAATCCGGGAGGAACGAAACACATGACCTTTAGTGAGGCTGTAAGAACGTGTTTCTCCAAATTCTTCACTTTTTCGGGCCGTGCATCGCGGCCCGAATATTGGTTCTTTTTTCTGTTCGTCGTGATCTGGAACTTGATCGCCGGGATCATCGACTGGCAGTTCTTCACGCAGGTCTCGGTCACTGAAAGCGATGAGGTGAAATCCGTCACCGCCACGTCCAGCCAACCGGTCCAAAGCATTGTCGGCCTGATCGTCTTTTTCCCCCATCTGGCCGTTGCATGGCGGCGGATGCATGACACCGGGCGCAGCGGGCTTTACGCCTTACTGCCGATCCTTTTGATCCTTGGGGCCTTTGCAGTTCTGATCTTTGGCATTGGCCTTGCCAGCCAGTTCCACGGCGGAACGCTCGACATTTTGTTTACCCGCGCAACATTGCTGATCGTCATTCCGACACTTATCGTTCTGGTGGTGTCGCCCCTTCTGGTGCTGTGGTGGCTGACCCGCCCCAGCCAGCCAGGCACCAACCAATACGGTCCCAACCCACATGAGGTAGCCCAATGACCGAACACTCGCCCAACTCTGCCTTTCATGCTTCAAGCTTCATGCAGGGGCATAATGCCGAATATCTGGAACAACTTTACGCCCAGTACACCAAAAACCCCGGTGCCGTAGACGCGGCCTGGGTTGAGTTCTTCAAGGCTATGGGTGACGCCGCGCCGGACGTTCAGAAAGAGGCCGAAGGGCCGTCTTGGGCGCGGACCGACTGGCCGCCCATGCCTGCCGATGATCTGACCGGTGCACTGACCGGGGAATGGGCCGAGATTGACGCCAAAGCGGCGGGTAAGAAGATCAAGGACAAGGCGGCTGACAAGGGCGTTGAGGTCAGCGACGACCAGATCAAACGCGCCGTTCTGGACAGCCTGCGCGCCCTGATGCTGATCCGAGCCTATCGGATCCGGGGCCATCTGGCCGCTGATCTGGATCCGTTGGGGATGCGCGCTGCAACCAATCACCCTGAGCTGGATCCGAAAACCTACGGCTTCACCGACGCCGACATGGACCGGCCGATCTTTATCGACAACGTTCTGGGGCTTCAGGTTGCCTCGATGCGGCAGATCGTCGAAATCGTAAAGCGGACCTATTGCGGCACCTTTGCGCTGCAATACATGCATATCTCGAACCCCGAAGAAGCCGCTTGGCTGAAAGAGCGGATCGAAGGGTACGGCAAGGAAATCGCGTTCACCAAGGAAGGCCGCAAGGCGATCCTGAACAAGATGGTCGAAGCCGAGGGCTTTGAGAAATTCCTGCACGTCAAATACATGGGCACCAAGCGCTTTGGTCTGGACGGCGGTGAAGCGCTGATCCCAGCGATGGAGCAGATCATCAAGCGCGGTGGCGCACTTGGCCTCAGCGACATCGTCATCGGGATGCCGCACCGGGGTCGCCTGAACATTCTGGCCAACGTGATGGGCAAACCGTACCGCGCCATCTTCAACGAATTCCAGGGCGGCAGCTTCAAGCCCGAGGACGTGGATGGTTCGGGTGATGTGAAGTACCACCTCGGGGCCTCCAGCGACCGTGAGTTTGACGGCAATTCTGTGCACCTGTCACTGACCGCCAACCCCTCACACCTTGAGGCGGTGAACCCGGTGGTTCTGGGCAAGGTTCGCGCCAAACAGGATCAGCTTGGCGACACGGATCGCACCAAGGTCATGGCCATCCTGCTGCATGGCGACGCAGCCTTTGCCGGCCAGGGTGTCGTGGCCGAAGGGTTTGGTCTGTCTGGTCTGCGCGGTCACAAGACCGGCGGCACCATGCATATCGTAGTAAACAACCAGATCGGCTTTACCACTGCGCCGCACTTCTCGCGCTCGAGTCCCTATCCGACGGATATCGCGTTGATGGTTGAAGCGCCGATTTTCCACGTGAACGGGGATGACCCCGAGGCCGTGGTGCACGCGGCCAAAGTGGCGACCGAGTTCCGCCAGAAGTTCCACAAGGATGTGGTTCTGGACATCTTCTGCTACCGCCGGTTTGGTCACAACGAGGGCGATGAGCCCATGTTCACCAACCCGATCATGTACAAGAGGATCAAAACGCACAAAACCACGCTGTCTCTGTACACCGAGCGTTTAGTCAAAGACGGCCTGATCCCCGAGGGTGAGATCGAGGACATGAAGGCCGCCTTCCAGGCACATCTGAACGACGAGTTCGAGGCCGGAAAAGATTATAAGCCGAACAAAGCCGACTGGCTGGACGGGCGCTGGTCGCATCTGGACAAGAACAAAGACGAATACATGCGAGGCGAGACCGCGATCACGCCCGAGACTCTGGCCGAGGTTGGTGGCGCTCTGACCCGCGCCCCGGCCGGATTTGCCTTGCACAAAACCGTTGGGCGTCTTCTGGACCACAAAAAGCAGATGTTTGAATCCGGCACTGGTTTTGATTGGGCCACCGGTGAGGCGCTGGCCTTCGGATCACTATTGACCGAAGGGTACCCGGTGCGTCTGGCCGGGCAAGACGCCACCCGTGGCACGTTCAGCCAGCGCCATTCGGGATTCATCCATCAGGAAACAGAAGAGCGTTACTACCCGCTGAACAACATCCGCCCAGGCCAGTCGCATTACGAAGTGATTGACTCGATGCTGTCCGAATATGCGGTGCTTGGGTTTGAATACGGCTATTCGCTGGCCGAACCCAATGCGCTGGTCCTTTGGGAAGCTCAGTTTGGTGACTTCGCCAACGGCGCGCAGATCATGTTTGACCAGTTCATCAGTTCTGGTGAATCCAAATGGCTGCGGATGTCCGGTTTGGTCACACTGCTGCCGCATGGGTTCGAAGGGCAAGGCCCCGAACACTCCTCGGCGCGTCTGGAGCGGTTCCTGCAAATGTGTGGTCAGGACAACTGGATCGTGGCGAACTGCACGACACCCGCGAACTATTTCCACATCCTGCGCCGACAGCTGCACCGCACTTTCCGCAAACCGCTGATCCTGGTGACACCCAAATCGCTGCTGCGCCACAAACTCGCGGTCAGCAGAGCCGAAGAATTTACCACCGGCTCCAGCTTCCACCGGGTGTTGTGGGACGACGCCCAACAGGGGAACTCGGACACCGAACTGGTGGCGGATGACAAGATCAAACGTGTCGTGCTGTGTTCGGGCAAGGTCTATTACGACCTGCTGGAAGAACGTGACGCGCGCGGGATCGACGACGTTTATCTGCTGCGGATCGAGCAGTATTACCCCTTCCCGGCCCATTCGCTAATCAACGAGCTTGAGCGGTTCAAAGAGGCCGAGATGGTCTGGTGTCAGGAAGAGCCCAAAAACCAGGGAGCCTGGTCCTTTATCGAGCCCAATATCGAATGGGTTCTGACCCGGATCGGAGCGAAACACAAACGTCCGGTTTATGCCGGTCGCGCAACCTCGGCCTCGCCTGCGACGGGTCTGGCCAGCCAACACAAAGCACAACAAGAAGCGCTGGTTAACGAAGCGCTGAGCACCAAAGGAAAGTAAGCGATGACGATTGAAGTTCGTGTTCCCACGCTTGGCGAGTCGGTCACCGAAGCCACTGTTGCCACATGGTTCAAGAAGCCCGGCGATGCAGTCGCCGTGGATGAGATGCTGTGTGAGCTTGAAACCGACAAGGTTACAGTTGAAGTGCCTTCTCCCTCTGCCGGGGTGATGGCCGAGATTGTAGCCGCCGAAGGTGATACCGTTGGCGTAGATGCTCTGCTGGCGACCATTACAGCAGGCGAAGGCGCGGCCCCTGCCCCTGCGGCAACTGCAACACCGGCAGCCGCGCCCGCCCAAGCAGGCGGGTCGGTTGATGTCATGGTTCCCACTCTTGGTGAATCTGTTACAGAGGCTACCGTTTCGACCTGGTTCAAACAGGTTGGCGACAGCGTCGCGCAGGACGAAATGTTGTGTGAATTGGAAACCGACAAAGTCTCGGTCGAAGTTCCGTCCCCGGCTGCGGGAGTTCTGGCAGAAATCGTTGCTCCGGAAGGCGCAACTGTGGATGCAGCAGCCAAGCTGGCAGTGATCTCTGGCTCTGCAGCAGGTACCGCGCCCGCGTCGGTCCCGGCAGCAGCAGCGGCCCCCGCTGCGGCAAGCACCGGTAAGGATGTGGCAAACGCACCCTCTGCCGAAAAAGCGATGGCCGAGGCCGGATTGTCAGCTGATCAGGTCACTGGCACCGGTCGCGATGGCCGCATCATGAAAGAAGACGTGGCAAAGGCTGTCTCTTCGGCTCCGGCACCAGCACCGGCGGCACCAGCCCCAGCTGCACAGGCTCCGCGCGCACCGGTTGCGGCCGAAGACGAAGCCCGCGAGGAACGCGTGCGCATGACCCGTCTGCGTCAAACCATCGCCAAACGCCTGAAGGATGCACAGAATACTGCTGCAATCCTGACCACCTATAACGAGGTGGACATGACCGAGGTGATGGCCCTGCGCAACCAGTACAAGGACCAGTTCGAGAAGAAGCACGGCGTACGCCTTGGTTTCATGTCCTTCTTTACCAAGGCGTGCTGCCATGCGCTGAAAGAAGTGCCTGAGGTGAATGCCGAGATTGACGGCAACGACATCGTCTACAAGAACTTCGTACACATGGGCGTCGCCGCTGGTACTCCGCAAGGTCTGGTGGTTCCGGTGATCCGCGATGCGGACAGCATGTCCTTTGCCGCGATTGAAAAAGCCATCGCCGAGAAAGGCAAGCGCGCCCGCGACGGTAAGCTGTCCATGGCCGAAATGCAGGGCGGCACGTTCACCATTTCGAACGGTGGCGTCTATGGCTCGCTGATGTCATCGCCGATCCTGAACCCCCCGCAGTCGGGCATTCTGGGGATGCACAAGATTCAGGATCGTCCAATGGTCATCAATGGTGAGATCAAGATCCGCCCGATGATGTATCTGGCGCTGTCCTATGACCACCGGATCGTTGATGGCAAAGGTGCTGTGACTTTCCTTGTTCGCGTGAAAGAGGCGCTGGAAGATCCGCGCCGCCTGCTGATGGACCTGTAATCATGGCAACACATGTACTCTGGCAGGCCGATGTGGCCGATTTCGACGCCTGGCTGAAAGTGTTCAAGGAAGATCGCAAGATGCGTGAGGCCGCGGGTATCCGCGACCTCCACATCTGGCGAGACCCGGACCAGAAGGACCATGCGGTGGCGTTGTTCGAAATCACCGATCTGGAGCGCGCGCAGAACTTTATCGAATCTGAGGAACTCGCCATGCATCACGAACGTGGTGGCGTGGCGCATATTCACACTAAAATTCTGACACCAGTCTAAATCCGATGGCAGAGCGCAAGCGGCAACACATCTGCTTCTGCGCTCTGCCGTCATACACATCAAACTCCAATGCGGCGTCTTGCAATGAACGCAGAACTGACAGCACTGACTTTGGCAGCCCTTTTACAGGTTGTGCAGTTTGTACTTATGGCAGTTCCTGCAAATCTGGAGTTGGGTCCGGGCAAAACCATGTCACCCCGTGACAGGGCCAGATTGGGCGGGACGCTAGAAGATCAGCTCTCAGATGGAACAGCCCGGCTCTACCGTGCCCTCAACAACCATTTCGAGGGGTTGATCCTGTTTGCCATTGCCTGTGTTGTTGTCACCGTTTCAGGCAAGGAAAACGCACTAACGGCCACCTGCGCCTGGACCTATCTGGCCGCGCGCGTGCTGTATGTTCCCGCATACTATTTCGGTTGGAAACCATGGCGCAGCGTCATTTGGTTCTTCGGGTTTCTGGCCACGACCCTCATGCTTTTGGTGGTTTTGCTATGAGACCGCCAACCCATATCTTGTTCAGAGGTTCCTGCCCTGCAACAACCCGAATTCTCAAGGAGATCTTCCATGGCAAATTATGACGTTATCGTAATCGGCGCCGGCCCCGGCGGCTATGTTTGCGCCATCCGCTGCGCCCAGCTGGGTTTGAAAACCGCCGTGGTCGAAGGGCGCGACACGCTGGGTGGAACCTGCTTGAACGTAGGTTGCATTCCGTCCAAGGCGCTGCTGCATGCCAGCCATCAACTGCACGAGGCCGAGCATAACTTTGCCAAGATGGGCCTGAAGGGCAAAAGCCCTTCGGTCGACTGGAAACAGATGCAGGCCTATAAGGACGAGGTGATTGAGGGCAACACCAAGGGCATCGAATTCCTGTTCAAAAAGAACAAGATCGACTGGCTGAAAGGCTGGGGATCGATCCCTGCCGCCGGTCAGGTCAAGGTCGGGGATGAAGTGCATGAAACAAAGAACATCATCATTGCGTCTGGGTCCGAGCCTTCCTCTCTGCCGGGTGTAGAAGTGGACGAGAAGGTTGTCGTGACCTCAACCGGCGCGCTGTCGCTGGGCAAGATTCCGAAGAAAATGGTCGTCATCGGCGCAGGCGTGATCGGCCTGGAACTGGGCTCGGTCTACAGCCGACTGGGGGCGGAAGTAACGGTGATCGAGTTCCTCAAGGAAATCACACCAGGCATGGACCCAGAGGTACAAAAGACGTTCCAGCGTATCCTCAAGAAGCAGGGCCTGAACTTTGTCATGGGTGCTGCGGTGCAAAAGACCGAAGCGACCAAGACCAAGGCAAAGGTCACCTACAAACTGCTCAAGGACGACAGCGAACACGTGATCGATGCCGATACCGTGCTGGTCGCCACCGGGCGCAAGCCGTACTCCGATGGTCTTGGGCTTGACGCCTTGGGTGTCGAGATGACCCAACGCGGCCAAATCAAGGTGGGTTCCGACTGGCAAACCAATGTGCCGGGCATCTATGCCATTGGCGACGTCACCGAAGGTCCGATGCTGGCGCATAAGGCCGAAGACGAGGGCATGGCCGCCGCCGAACAGGTTGCGGGTAAGCATGGCCATGTGAACTACGGCGTTATTCCGGGGGTGATCTATACTTGGCCTGAGGTTGCCAATGTGGGTGAAACCGAAGCAACGCTTAAAGAACAAGGCCGCGCCTATAAGGTTGGCAAGTTCATGTTCATGGGCAATGGGCGCGCCAAGGCGAACTTTGCCTCGGACGGGTTCGTCAAAATCCTCGCCGACAAGGAAACTGACCGCATTCTGGGCGCTCATATCATCGGGCCTGCCGCGGGTGATCTGATTCACGAGGTCTGTGTCGCGATGGAGTTTGGTGCTTCGGCAGAAGATCTGGCCCTGACCTGTCATGCGCACCCGACCTATTCGGAAGCCGTGCGTGAGGCCGCCTTGGCTTGCGGCGACGGCCCGATCCACAGCTAAGAGTTTTGACCCCGGCAGAAATCAGCTTGTCGGGGTCAACCAAGCATCCAGATAGGTCTCGAGCCTGTCTGTGAATGTCGTTGCGGAATGCAGAGCACAAAACCGCAACGACATGGCCTGAATGGCAAAGGCCTGAACACCTTCGGCCAAAAGCTCGGGTGGCACGTCCTTACGCATATCTGCAGCTTCAAGCCACAACATCACGACCCGAAAGTACCTTTCAAAACAATAGGCTATCGGGCCTATATCTTCGATGGCCGTTGCACCGGAATATCTGATCAACAGATCGAAAACGTATCGCTCGGACGTCATGAAACTGTGCACCGGTTCGAGCGCCACGATGATCTCATCAACTGTCTTGGGTGGTGTTCCGGCTTCGGCCTGGTCCAGACACGCATTCAATCTTTCGCCGATCAGGATTTCCATTAGCGCATCCTTGTCGTTGAAATGCGCAAAGAAAGTGCCCTTGGCGACGCCTGCCGCTTTTACCACGTCTTCCACCCGCAAAGCTTGGTAGCCATCACTTCGGACAACCGCCTCAGCAGCCGAGAGAAGCTTGGCGCGGGTTTTGATCGTACGTTTCTGAATCGCCTTTTGCATACCGCTCAATCGCACAGTTTTTGACCGTGGTCAAATTTAATATTGACCGTGGTCATTTTTGATTCTACAAATTGACCGTGGTCATTTTTAGGAGAATCACGATGCAACCCAAGAAAATCCTCATCCTCGACGGACACCCGGCAGAAAGCAGTCTGTCCCGGACCTTTGCCGAAACATATCGGGACGCTGCCCTCAAAAACGGCCATGACGTCCGAATGGTTCATCTGAGCGATCTGCAGTTCGATTTTGATTTCGGTCAGGGCAATTACCACGACTTCAAACCGCTTGAACCGGTTCTGGAACACGTGCTGCAAGACTTTGAGTGGAGTGATCATCTGGTTCTGACCACCCCGATGTGGTGGGGCGGTCTACCCGCGAAACTCAAGGGACTGATCGACCGGACATTCATCCCCGGGCGAACGTTCGACACTCGGAACACGACAAAGATCGGCTTTCCGGCCCCCATGCTGACGGGACGCACCGCACGCGTCATACTGACCTCAGATACACCGGGCTGGTTTATGCGGCTGATCTATCGGCAAGCGCTTATCCGTCAGGTTCGTGATCAGATCCTTGGCTTTGTAGGCTTCAAACCAACCCGCTTCACCTATTTCGCAGGTGCAAGTTACCCAAAACCCGGACACGTAGATCGCTGGATCGAAAAAGTCTCGAGGATCGGAGCAGCTGCGGTTTGAACCCGCAGCCACATGTTTCGCCTACCACATTGTTTTCGCGGCGCGTGCAGCCCATTCACTATCATATTGCGCGCCGCCTTCTTCGCCTTCCGACGCCTCGGACAAAAGCTGCCCAATCGTTGGAAGGACAGCACTCTCGTCCCCGCTGGTCCAGATAGCTGAACGCATCAAAGCACGCGCGCATTGGCTGTAAATCTCGGCGATCTCAACAACGACGACAGCCGCCGGGCGCTTGCCGCCCTTTGCGAAATGCTGTCGCAAACCTTCATCCGCAGTAACGCGAGCGATCCCATTCACGCGAACAACGTTGTCGGAACCCGGAACAAAAAACATAAGCGCAACACGCGGGTCGCGCACGATATTCCGCAGTGAATCCAGCCGGTTGTTGCCACGCCAATCCGGCAAAACCAGCCGTCGCTCATCCAATTCCAGTACAACAGGGCCGTCGTCGCCTCGGGGGCTGCCATCCACACCTTCCGGGCCAACAGTGCTGAGGACGCATAGGCGCGAGGCCATAATCCACTTGCGATACAGGGGCGTCAGTCGGTGAACGACCTTTCGCAAGGATGGCGCGCCGGGTTTGCCATACAATGCTTCCAGCGCTGCAACGTCGTCAATGTACTCCATCCGGATCAAACCCCACTTCGCGCATCAGCTCATTCGAGCGTGTTTCAATCACGTCTTCCAATCGACCAAGAAAATCGTCCCGCTCAACGCCGGGTTCGATTGGCTCAAGAAAATCCACAATCGCAAGACCCGGTTTGCGCATGACACCGGTTCGGGGCCAGAACACCCCGGCATTTGTAGCCACCGGAACGCAGGGAAATCCCAGACCTTCGTAAAGAACCGCCGTCCCAACCTTGTAGGGTTTCTTGGCGCCCGGCGCGACACGCGTGCCTTGAGGGTAGATCACCAGTTGCCCGGGCTCTGAAAACTCTTTCGCCACATCCTTGACCATCTTAGCCACCGCGGCGCCGCGTTTCCCACGATTGACCGGAATACAACCAAGGCGACGGGCATACATTCCGATAACAGGTGTAAACAGCAATTCACGCTTCATGATGAACTTCCCATGCGGGATGGCATTGAAGATCATGATGATATCAAGGAACGACTGGTGCTTGGCACCCACGACCACTTCATTCGAAGGCGCGGTTCCCCGAACCTCACAACGAATACCCACCATCCAACGGGCCAGCCACATGGTATTGCGCGCATAGGTTTTACACGCCATCAGGGCCCCCCGCTTCGAAAACAAGGCATAGGGTAGAAACACAATGCCAAGGATCAGCATCCAGGCATAGATAACGATCATAAAGACCAAAGAGCGCACCCACTGTAAGGCTGAGAACATCAGGAAAGCTCCTTCAATTTGCGACGGGCCGCAGCCCAGGTGGCGAAAAAGGCAACAGCCGCGCCGAGTATTGGGATGACGATCGGCAGCAACCAGTCCGCGCCCTGAAAGCCAACCCCCGTCAGAAATCCGCCTGCATCCGAGGCCTCGGGCAAAAGCAAAACGCCTGTCATACCCAGCAAAGTCCCGACCAAGGCCCCAAAAAATGCGCGATAGGTAAAGCGCCGGACAAAAGCCCCGGCGATAAACCCGTCGCGCGCGCCGACCAGACGCAATACTTCGATGATCTGCGCATTGGCCGCCAGAGATGCGTTTGCCGCAAGCGTGATCATTGCCGCCGTCGCCCCCCCGATCAGCAGGATCGAAATCCACCCCAATCGCCGGAGTGACATTGCGGCTTCGACAAGAGGTTCGCGCCATCGCGTATGATCATCCAGTACCGCGCCCGGCACTTCGGCACCCAGGCGAAGACGCAGGCCCATCACATCCATTCCCGGTTCGCCTTCGGTGATTTCGATAAGCTGTGGGATGGGCAAAGTGTCTAGGGGCAGGTCCGGTCCGAACCACGGTGACAGCAATGCGACCTGTTCCTCGGCACTTAGTGCGCGCGCCGATGCAACGCCGGGCGTTTGGCCCAGAACTGTCAGCGCGGCTTCGGTCTGCGCGGCAAGCTGTTCAGCCGGGGCATTGATCCTCAGGGTTGCGGCCCCCGCCAGTTCCGAAGCCCAACGGTCGGCAATCCGGCCGGACGCGAGCGCCAACGCAAGTGCAAACACCACCAGAAATGCCATCGCTCCGGCAACAAACAATGTTAGATGAGCGGTGTATCCGGTTGGGGGAACAACGCGGTTCGCCCGCGTATCGCCGCGCAGCAGAGTACTTACTTCGGCTCTGGTCATAGGTCAGCCCCCGCCAGATGCAGCTTGCGCTGAGAAATGCGCAATACGCGTGCCTGAACCTGACTTTTGGCGGCTCGGATCAGGCTCATGTCATGGGTCGCGATCAATACTGTCTTGCCCATTCTGTTCAACTCGATCAACAGACGCAGCAGACGTTGGGACATTTCCCAATCCACATTGCCAGTGGGCTCGTCCGCCAACACAACATCCGGCGACAGGATGACAGCGCGGGCCAAGGCAGCACGTTGACGTTCGCCACCGGACAACTCAGGCGGATGCGCTTCAAGCCGCGCGCCTAAACCCACCCAGCTTAGCAGTTCGGTCAGATTGTCCTGTTCCGAAGATTCCGAGCGCCCTGAGACCATCAATGGCAAGGCGACGTTTTCGGCCAGCGTCATGTGGTCCAGAAACTGGCAATCCTGATGTACCACACCAACACGTCGGCGCAGCACGGCCAACTGATCCCGATCAAGGGACGAGATGTCCTGATCGAAAACACTCAGCCGCCCCGAGGTTGGCAGCAGGGCCCCATAGCACAGTTTGAGCAGCGTTGTTTTGCCCGCCCCCGAGGGGCCGGTCAGAAAGTGAAACGATCCCGGCTGCAATTGCACCGAGACATCGCTCAGCAACTCGCCGCCACCGTAGGTGTAGCTGACATTTTCCAGCTCGATCACACGTGCCCCCATTATTTGCTGCTCTTCTTGCCCGAGCAGGGTGGCGGATTCAATGGCTCTACCGAGTCCAATTGGTGACACTTGGCCCATGAAACCGAAAACGCCCTTTGCTGATGGGTCTTAACGGAATATCATCCCTGAAAAAACTATTATCGGCCCATCGCCCGGCCGGGGAGGCAGCATGCGTCTTACATGTCCGAATTGCGGTGCGCAGTACGAGGTTCCTGACGAGGTTATTCCCGAGGAAGGTCGTGACGTGCAGTGTTCCAACTGTGATAAGACCTGGTTTCAGCCCAAGCACCAGGAAGAACCTGCAGCCGCACCGGCTGAAGACGCACATCCCCCTGCTGAGGAGGAGGCCACAACCCAGGCAGAGCCCGCAAAAGAGGCTGTAACTGCGGAAGACGCGACCCCTGCGGCGGAAGACACTGCTGCGCCTGCGGGCAATGTCGATCCGTCCGTCGCCGACATTCTAAAAGCAGAAGCGGCCCGCGAAGCCGAATTGCGCGCAAAAGAAGGCAGCAACCTGGAAAGCCAGCCTGATCTGGGTTTGGACCAACCGCCGGAACCCAAGGTCAAGCCCAAGCGGCCTGCCGCTTCGGAAACCGCTGTTGACGCTGGTCAAAAAGATGCACTGCCCGATGTCGAAGCAATCAATTCCAGTATGCGCGCGACCGAAGCGGAAGAGACCCCTCCGCCGCCCCGCAAATCAGGCGGGTTCCTGCGCGGTTTTGCGCTGATGCTGATCATCGGCGTGGTTCTGTATCTGATCTATGGCAACGCACAGCAGATCGGAGAGGCCGTGCCACAGGCCGACCCACTGCTCAGCTCTTACGTGTCTCTGGTGGATCAGGCGCGGATCTGGCTTGAAGCTCAGGCCGGAGCTCCGAACTGAGGTTCAGAACCGCTCCAACAGACGTTTGAGGTATTCCAACTCGATCTCGGGGCGGTCCGTTTCTCCGGTCCGGCGACGGATTTCATCCAACAACTCGCGCGCCCGGCGATAGACATCTTCGCCCTGCAGCAGGTTTTCGTCGGTTGAGATTGAACCACCGGCCCCAGGGTTTCGACCCAAGGGATCGCGGCTATTGGCTTGCGCTTCGCCTTCCTGCGTGCCCTGACCCGGCTGGTTCTGCTGGTTCTGGGCCATAGCCTCGCCTAATGAACGCATCCCTTCACGCAGGGCTTCCATGGCCTCAGACTGGCGGTCGATGGCTTCGGCCAGATCGTCTCCTCGTAAGGCCTGTTCCGCCTCGTCCATGGCGCGCCCGGCGCGGCCAAGCGCATCACGCGCGGCGTCTCCTTCAGGCGTCCCCGCGCCTGGCAAATTCTGTTGCTGGCGATTCAGTTCATTGCGCAGGGCCTGCTGACGGTCCGCCAGTGATCCCTGCCCCTGCTCGCCCTCTCCGGCCTGATCCGAGCCTTGACCCTGACCACCCTGGCCTTCGTGGCTTTGCCCCCGGCCAAGCCCGCCATTGCGGCCTTCGTTGCCTTGGCTTTCACCGGATTGCGCACCGGGGTTGAACTGTTCTTGCAAGTCGCGGAACGCCTGATCGCTGAGACCTTGCTGTTCGCGCAGAGTTTCAGCCAGACCTTCCATAGCCTGCTGCCCTTCAGGCTGTTGTCCTTGGCCTTGGCCTTGGGTCACGCGCATGTTTTCCATCATCTGCTGGAACTCTTCCAGCGCCTGCTGGGCTTCGGCCATACGGCCCTGTTCCATCAGTTCCTGAATGCGGTCCATCATGCGCTGCAGGTCATCCTGCGACATTTGAAGGGTCTCGCCACTCTGACCAGGCTGGATTTCACCTTCCTGACCATTCTGCTGAGCAAGACGTTGTAGCTGCTGCAGATAATCCTGCGTCGCTTCGCGAAGCTCTTGCATAAGCTCGGCGATTTCTTCGTCGCTGGCCCCGTTTTGCATCGCTTCGGTCAAACGCTCCTGCGCGCGACGCATCCGCTCCAGAGCGTCCGCCAAGGTGCCATCCTCGATCAACACAGCCAGGTCCCACAGGGCTTGCGCGATCTCTTCCTGCTGCTCTGGGTTCAGCGCTCCGTATGTCTGGAAGGCTTCCAGCCGCCGCAAAACCACACGCAAGCGCAAGTAAGCGGTGTCCGACCGAAACAGATCCTCTGGCAGATGAGAGACAGCCCGCAACAGCTGCGCCACGCGCGGCGCGTTGGACCGCGACCAGAGCAGATCACGCCGCTGTTCGATCACCGCTGCCGCTAAAGGGTCAAAGAATCGACGGGCTGGCAAGGCAGTCAAAAATGGCTCGGACGCCGACTGCTGATCAGCCGCATCCACGGCCAACAACGTGATCTTCACCGGCAGGTGAGCCCAGGGATGCTGTGAAAAGTCTTCGATCAGATCTTCGCTGAAATCGGCACGGTCACCGGTGATCGGCATTGGCAGTTCGATCTCAATCACCTCTCGCGGCTCGGGCTTGGTCGCCAACCCATGGCGGCGATCCACCGATGCCAGATCCAGTTCGATCCGGGCCGAGCCCGACACCACGCCATAATCGTCACTGGCAACAAAGGGCAGTTTCATTTGCCCGCCTGCCTCTGCTTCGGCAGATCCGGCAACCGCGATCTTCGGGGTCGCATCGTCAATGACCTGTACGGCCCATTCGCGACCTGCAGGGCCATCGATACGCATCTGGCCAGAACGTTCAGCCACAAATTCCTGTTCGGGATTGGTTGCGGCCTGAGTGCCCACGACCGAGCTGTTTTCGGTCAGGCTATGTGCGCCGACCTCACCATACATCCTCAAAGTTATGCGGCTGCCTTTTGGAACTGACAACTGGCCGTCTGCTTGATCGGCCAAGTAAAGCGTCGGTAAACCCGTATATCTTGGGGGTTCAACCCATCCTTCCCATGTCGGGCCTTGCCCCGCATTTGCGCTTCCGGGCGCCATATCGGCCACCGACCCCACGCGCCACAAAGAGCCGAAGAGAACCGCCACCACAAAAGCCAACAGCGCTGCATAGCGCAGCGCGTAAGGATCACGCGACGCCAGCCGCAGGTCAGGTTTGGCTGGAGCAGCAGCAGCGGCGCGCTGAGCCATCCGGTCTTTGTGGGCCTGCCACAGTGCGACCGAATCCTGATCTGTGGACCCAATCGCCTGATCGTCCAAAAGGGCCTGGATCGGACGACCGGGCAGCGTCTCATCCAACCGCATGAGCGCATCCGCACGAGACGGTAGGCTAACTCTTTTCAGCCCCCAAACACCCGCCACAACAATCGAAATCAACGAAAGCGCGCCCGCGCCCCAAACGACCTCAACGGCGAATTGGTCTTGCAGACCCAGCATCAGCGCTGCAAGCAGGACCATCAGGATCGAGAACAGCGGCCAGAACGCACGCAATACCTGTTCAGCCACCATACCCATGTGGGTCAACCACAAGGACAGGCG
Source organism: Ruegeria sp. HKCCD7303 (assembly GCF_013111185.1). Classification (GTDB taxonomy): domain Bacteria; phylum Pseudomonadota; class Alphaproteobacteria; order Rhodobacterales; family Rhodobacteraceae; genus Ruegeria. The sequence goes on from NZ_WVRE01000006.1 coordinate 183,219, forward strand.
CGGGATGGGCAGGTTCGATCTGTTGGTCAAGACGGGCCTCCGGGTTGGGCCCGCACGGTTATCGCATCAGAGCCACGAAGGTATGGTATCGCGGTTTATGATTTCGTCAAAGCTTGGCCGTTCACGAATGACTGCAAATTGATCACCATTGACCAAAACTTCGGGGATCAGGGGGCGGGTGTTGTATTCGCTGGCCATAACCGCTCCGTACGCGCCTGCGCTGCGGAAGGCGATCAGATCCCCTGATTTCAAAGGCGGCATATTGCGCTGCTTGGCAAAGGTATCCCCCGATTCGCACACGGGGCCCACTATGTCATAGGGTTGCTGTTCAACCCCGGCCGCTGGTTCCTGCACCGCAACGATGTCGTGATGCGCCTCGTACATTGCCGGGCGGATCAGGTCGTTCATGGCCCCATCGAGGATAAGAAAATCGCGACCTTCGCCTGACTTCACGTAAATCACCTTGCTAACCATCAACCCGGCATTGCCCGCGATAAGGCGGCCCGGTTCAATCTCGATCTCACAATCTAGATGTCCGAGTGTCTTCTTGATCAGTGCGCCGTATTCCAACGGAAGCGGCGGCGCGTCATTCGAACGGGTGTAGGGGATGCCCAACCCGCCCCCAAGATCGAGGCGGCGAATATTGTGACCTTCAGCCCGCAACTGTTCGGTCAGTTCAGCAACCTTGGTATAAGCAAGCTCGAACGGCTCAAGCTCGGTCAATTGCGAACCGATATGGACGTCGATCCCGATCACCTCCAGCCCCGGCAGGTTGGCAGCATGGGCATAAACCTCGGACGCGCGTGCAATCGGAATGCCGAACTTGTTTTCGGACTTGCCGGTTGCAATCTTGGCGTGGGTCTTGGCATCCACGTCCGGGTTCACCCGAACAGTGATCGGCGCCACAACGCCCAGCTCCAGTGCGACCGCGTTGATCACGTCCATCTCTGGCTCGGACTCAACGTTGAACTGGCGGATTCCACCTGTCAGCGCGGTACGAATCTCGTCCGCCGTTTTGCCAACCCCCGAAAAGACGATCTTGTCGCCTGGAACGCCTGCGGCTTTGGCCCGCAAATACTCCCCGCCCGAGACCACATCCATTCCTGCCCCCGCCTGCGCCAGAGTCTTCAATATGGCCTGGTTGCTGGCCGCTTTCATCGCGTAGCAAACCAGATGATCAGTGCCGTCCAGCGCATCATCAAACAGCTTGAAATGTCGCAGCAGTGTCGCCGTCGAATAGACGTAAAAAGGGGTTCCGACCGCTGCAGCGATTTCGGAAACAGGGACATCCTCGGCGAAAAGCGCGCCGTCGCGGTAGAGAAAATGATCCATACCCGCGCGCTTAGACCAGAAGGCGACTGCGGATCAATGGATTCCGCACTCAGAAGTCCCGTTAATTTGTGGTGGAAACTCCAACCCGACCATAGCCGGAGATTGAAATACCGCTGCCAGATTGCTTCGGCTCTGCCGCAGGCTCGGGGCGTCGCGCGGACGAGGGTTCACATGCCGCCAGCGCCGCAAATGCCAAAATCAGTCCAACTGTTCTCATGTCAGTGTCTTTTCGTTGAGAGGATCTACACGTTGTTGCACGCGTCCTAAGTGGGGTAACGGGCCTAGGTGTGCAATATCAAAAGGTTCAGAACCCCAGATAGATACCCAGCGGCCCGCGGCTAAGACCAACGCCCCCTGCAACATAGGTCCCGCTGGTACCGACCCCAATCGTGGCGCTGGCCGTAGGCTGTACCGCAGTGGGCTGCGACGGTTCACCATCGGCCCCGCATCCGGCTAGTATCAGGCCGGACACCACGATCGCCACCACACGAACAGCTGTCATCACACCATTGCCTTCCATCGTTCGATCTGGGCACGCACCTGATCAGGGGCCGTGCCGCCGTAAGATTGGCGCGAGTTTACCGAGTTTTGCACGGTAAGAACAGAATAGACGTCATCGGTGATTTCCGCGTGAACCGATTGCATATCCTCCAGCGTCAGATCAGGCAGGTCGCAGCCTTTGCTTTCGGCCATGGCCACCAGCGACCCGGTAACATGGTGTGCATCGCGGAACGGCAGGCCCAAAACCCGCACCAACCAGTCAGCCAGATCGGTGGCGGTCGAAAAACCGGACCCCGCAGCAGCAGCCAGGCTATCTTGATTGGCGGTCATATCCTTGACCATGCCCTCCATCGCCGCCAGCGCCAGCATCCAGTTATCGGCAGCGTCAAAGACCTGTTCTTTGTCTTCCTGCATGTCTTTGGAATAGGCCAGCGGCAGACCCTTCATCACCATCATCAGCGCCGCGTTGGCCCCAAAGATACGCCCCACCTTGGCGCGGATCAGCTCGGCCGCGTCGGGGTTCTTCTTCTGCGGCATGATCGACGAGCCGGTCGAGAAGCGGTCGGATAGGGTCACAAACCGGAACTGAGCCGAGGACCAAATCACAAGTTCCTCGGCAAAACGAGACAGGTGGACGGCGCAGATAGACGCGGTCGACAGGAATTCCAACGCAAAGTCGCGATCACTGACCGCATCCAGCGAGTTTGCAGCAGGACGGTCGAAGCCCAGTGCCTCGGCCGTCATGTGGCGGTCGATGGGGAACGATGTTCCGGCCAGTGCTGCAGCCCCCAGCGGAGATTCGTTCATGCGCGCGCGCGCATCACGAACGCGGGACAGGTCGCGGCCAAACATCTCGACATAGGCCATCATATGGTGGCCCCATGTCACCGGCTGCGCTGTTTGCAGGTGCGTGAAACCGGGCATGACCCAATCGGCCCCAGCCTGAGCCTGCGCCAAAAGCGCGCGGATGAGTGCCAGCAGGCCGGTTTCGGCTGCGTCCAACTGATCCCGGACCCAGAGTTTGAAATCAGTCGCCACCTGGTCATTGCGCGAACGTCCTGTGTGCAGACGGCCTGCGGGCTCACCAATCACCTCTTTCAACCGCGCTTCGACATTCATGTGGATGTCTTCCAATGCGGTCGAGAATTGAAATTCCCCGTTCTGGATTTCTGACAAAACGGTGAGCAGCCCTTCCCGAATAGCTTCGGCGTCACTATCACTTATAACGCCTGTGGCAGCCAGCATGGCGGCATGGGCGCGCGAGCCTGCGATGTCCTGGGCTGCCATCCGCTGATCGAAACCGATCGAGGCGTTGATCGCCTCCATGATCGCGTCTGGACCGGCGGCAAAGCGGCCGCCCCACATCTGGTTCGAGGATTGATCGGTCATGTAAGAAAACCCGGAGTTGATATGCGCCTATTTCGTCTGATCCCCCTTTATATGGCCCTTGCGCTGGGTGCAAACGCCGCTTTGGCCACCGATGCCGAGACGCTGGCACCGCTGCGGGAAGACAGCCTGAAGCGCTTGATCCTGCATAAAGAGCCCAAGCCTGCCAAATCCATCGAATTCCAGCTGGAAGATGAGGGTGGCGTCGGTACGCTTGCAGATTACGAAGGCAAATACGTACTGCTGAATTTCTGGGCCACCTGGTGTGCGCCTTGCCGCAAGGAAATGCCTCAGATCGCGGAACTGCAGGAAGAGTTCGGAGGCGACAAGTTTCAGGTCCTGACTTTGGCGACCGGCCGAAACTCGCCCGCCGGGATCGAAAAGTTCTTTGAAGAGAACGGCATTGCCAATTTGCCCCGCCATCAGGACCCAAGCTCGGCGGCCGCGCGCGAGTTTGGCGTGATCGCGCTTCCGATCACGGTCATACTGGATCCCGAAGGCCAGGAAATCGCCCGCCTGATCGGGGATGCCGAATGGAACTCGGACAGCGCCAAAACGATCATCTCGACACTTGTAGAAGCAAATAGCTGACGAATAGCGCGGTTACCACCTGTTTGTGCTACACTCGAACCGGCCCAAATGGGCCGGTTTTCGTTTGTGCCCTTATGGGAAGGAGGCTGCGATGAAACCGGTGGTTCTTTTGATCGGAAAGCTGCCAAATGTGATCGGCGATGTGGCCAGGCAACTGGATCACCTGCCTATTCAGTGGCTGGGTGCGCACGACCTTGACGAAGTCCGTAAGCAGTTGGATGCCGAGCCTCGGATCACCTGCGCCATTTTGGGGGCAGGCCTGGATGATACGATTCGCGGAGAGATGGTTGGCATCATTGCCGCCCGTCGTCCGGATATCTGCATCCACCTCAAGGATCGGGCATCAGGTCCTGATGGGCTGGTGCCTTTTGTCCAACGTGTTGTTCAGTACGAAATTCTGGAACGTCTGGAACGTACCTGACGCAACGCCACCTTTGACAGCCCCAACGTGTCTTTGCAGGGTGTCCGCAGGAGGATGGGATGCCGTTGGAAATACTATTGGTTCTGGTGGTCGGAGGAATCGCCGGAATCACATTGCTTTTGCATCTGACGGGCCATTCGGAGCCTTTTGTGCTGACACCCGAAACCGCACGCGCACAATGGCTGCGGCATGCACCGGACGACACCATCATTGATGTCACGATCTCGAATGACCGTCACGCGGCACTGGTGCGTACCGAAACCGGCGCAGGACTGCTGTGGTCCTTCGGTGCCGACACTGTGGCCCGGCATTTGCTGGATTTCGATTGGATCGAACGCCCCGAAGGCTTTGAAATCCAGTTTCACGACTTCGACACCCCCGGCACTCTTATCCACCTGGACGAAATAGAGCGCGCCCACTGGCGTCACCTGATGGAGCCCGAATGACCGACCAGATCAGTTTCCCCGATGCCGTTCAGTGGGCGGTTCCCTTTTTTGTGGCCGCGATCTTGGCGGAATTTTTATGGATCGCCGTCAAAGGCAAAGGCGGGAGATACGAAACGCGTGATGCCGTAACTTCGTTGATCATGGGCGCAGGCAATATCGCGTCCGGGTTTCTGCTGGGCTTCATTGCTTATGGCTTTTTCATGTGGCTGTGGCAGATCACACCGCTGGATCTCGGCACGTCGATCCCGGTGATCATTCTGTGCTTTGTGCTGGACGATTTCCGTTACTACTGGGTGCACCGTTTTGGCCACCGCATCCGCTGGGTTTGGGCAAACCACGTCAATCACCACAGCTCACAGCACTACAACCTGACCACCGCTTTGCGGCAGCCCTGGACCTATACCTTTACACTGATGATGGTCGTGCGCGCGCCATTGATCCTGATCGGGTTCCATCCGGCCATGGTCCTGTTTGTCGGTGGATTGAACCTGATCTATCAGTTCTGGATTCACACCGAGGCCATCGGAAAGATGCCCCGTTGGTTCGAGGCCATTATGAACACCCCTAGTCACCACCGCGCCCATCACGGCCGGAATGCACGCTATCTGGATTGCAACTATGCAGGCGTCTTCATCATCTGGGACAAGATGTTCGGAACCTTTGTCCCAGAGCAGGAAAACGACCGTGTCGATTTCGGACTGGTTCACAATATCGGCACATTCAACCCGCTGCGCGTGGCCTTTCACGAATGGGTCGGCATCTGGCGTGACGCGACCCAGCCCGGTCTGACACTGCGCCAACGGCTGGCTTATTGCTTTGCCCCGCCGGGATACAGCCACGATGGCAGCCGCGACAGCTCGGAACAGATCAAGGCCAAACATCTGGCCCGTCATCCAGAAGATTGCGGAACGCCCGGGTTTGAACATTTCGACAAAAAACTGCCCACTGGACAGGCAGAGCGGGTCTGACACCGGCGAACGCGCACCCGCCGCCCTTGAAATTCAGGCTTCGCAGGCCATATCGCTACTCATCTGTGGTCAAGAGTGAAGGAGGGTCGGCATGAACCGTTTGGCAGTCATTTCAACCTATGTCGGGTTGTCCGGCCTTTTGCTCGCGATGATTACAGCGTTGAACAGCACTGCACCGGCATGGATCGCCTTGGGCTTTGCTTTGATGGTTACAGGCGTAGTAGGAGCGGTGCTGAGTGCGGCTTCGTCCCTTGCCCGCGCTTGGAGCATCTCTCGATAAATCCTGAATCTTCTGGCTCCTTAACCGCAGATTCATCTGTTTACCCCGAAACTGTGTCGAAACACCTGCCCCGGACATACCGTCTGTCACGGGCTGATGGGAATCGGCGCTATGGGAAACAAGAAACAACTTAATGTGCCCGATGGGTCAGAAAGCCCGCTGAACGCTGCGGTGTCGACTCGCGATCGTTCGATTGTGCAGATGGCAACCGATGCGGTGAAGCACAAACAGTGCAAGTTGGCTTTTCAACCGGTCATGCAGGCAAACGCTCCTAATGGCGTTGCGTTTTATGAAGGGTTCATTCGTGTGCTGGACGAAACAGGGAGGGTTATTCCTGCGCGCGAGTTCATGCCGCAACTCGAAAACACCCCGATTGGCCGGGATCTGGATTGCGTTGCGCTGGAGTTTGGGTTGCGAACACTGGTGAGAAACCCTGAGATTAGGCTATCGATCAATATGTCCGCCCGCTCGATCGGGTATTCTAGGTGGTCGGCAACCCTGGATCGGTTCCTCAAGCGTGACGCCGCACTGGGCGAGCGGCTGATCCTTGAAATTTCGGAAGGCTCGGCCATGCAAGTACCGGAATTGGTGATCGACTTTATGGACCGTTTACAGGATCGCGGCATTGCCTTTGCCCTGGATGACTTCGGTGCCAGTAATTTTTGCTTTCGCCACTTTCGTGAATTCTTGTTCGATGCCGCCAAAATTGATGGGCAGTTTGTCAGGGGTATCAGCAACAACCCCGACAATCAGACACTTGTGCGCGCACTGATCGCAGTGGCTCGCGAGTTTGAAATTTTGGTCACCGCCGAATCGGTTGAAACACGCGAAGACGCTGCGTTTTTGACAGCCAGCGGCGTGGATTGCCTGCAAGGGTACTTGTTTGGCGCGCCAAGTGTCGCTGCCCCCTGGAAGCAGGAAAGCGTTTCAAAAACAGGAAGTTGACCATGGGTCAGTCAGAAAAAATCGTGCTTTTACAACGCTGAGACAAGCTGACCGTTGCTGCATGTGCAGCATTAGGCTATTGCATGAGTACTTGAGCGGGGATCACGGGGCGCTCTTGTTTCGAGGGGGGCTCCTCTCGGCCTGCGCCGTCAGAAATTCCGCTGGCCCATGACGGTAAAGGACTGATCATATGACCAACGTAGTAATCGCATCCGCCGCACGCACAGGTGTCGGCAGCTTCAGTGGTTCGTTTGCGAACACCCCTGCACATGATCTGGGCGCTGCCGTCCTGGAAGCAGTTGTCGAACGCGCCGGTGTGGACAAAGGCGAGGTTAGCGAAACAATCATGGGTCAGGTTCTGACTGCCGCCCAAGGCCAGAACCCTGCACGCCAGGCGCATATCAATGCCGGTTTGCCGCAGGAAAGCGCAGCCTGGGGCATCAACCAGGTGTGTGGTTCGGGCCTGCGCGCTGTCGCGCTGGGTGCCCAGCACATCCAGCTGGGTGACGCCGAGATCGTTGCCGCCGGTGGTCAGGAAAACATGACACTGTCGCCCCATGCCGCTGCCCTGCGCGCCGGTCACAAGATGGGCGACATGAAGTATATCGACACGATGATCCGCGACGGTTTGTGGGATGCCTTCAACGGCTATCACATGGGTCAGACTGCCGAGAACGTTGCCGAAAAATGGCAGATCAGCCGCGACATGCAGGATGAATTTGCTGTTGCTTCGCAGAACAAGGCCGAAGCCGCCCAAAAGGCTGGCAAATTCGCAGATGAAATCGTGCCCTTCACCATCAAGACCCGCAAGGGCGATATCGTGATGGACAAGGACGAATACATCCGCCACGGCGCAACCATGGAAGCCATGGCAAAGCTGCGCCCGGCCTTCACAAAGGATGGCTCGGTTACTGCGGCGAACGCTTCCGGCCTGAATGACGGCGCGGCAGCGACCCTGCTGATGTCAGCAGAAAACGCCGAAAAGCGTGGGATCGAGCCCCTCGCCCGCATCGCCTCTTACGCAACCGCCGGTCTGGACCCGTCGATCATGGGTGTTGGCCCGATCTATGCCTCGCGCAAGGCGCTGGAAAAGGCAGGCTGGTCGGTTGACGATTTGGATCTGGTTGAAGCCAACGAAGCCTTTGCCGCGCAGGCCTGCGCCGTAAACAAGGACATGGGCTGGGATCCGTCGATCGTTAACGTCAACGGCGGCGCAATCGCCATCGGGCATCCGATCGGCGCGTCGGGCTGCCGTGTCCTGAACACGCTTCTGTTCGAAATGAAGCGCCGCGATGCCAAGAAGGGTCTGGCGACCCTTTGCATCGGTGGCGGCATGGGTGTCGCCCTGTGTGTGGAGCGCGACTAAGTGCGTTGACACCTGAATAACAAAGGGCGTCCCTTGGGCGCCCTTTTTTGTTACAACAGGGTCTTACCCGTTGGATGCGACGATATTGCTACCTAAAAAGGTCAAATCCACAACGAAACAATATTGCGCACGATCACCTCTCAGAGTAACAGCATTACCAAGACGACTAAAATTGAAGGAGTCATAAATGGCACGTACAGCACTCGTCACCGGCGGTTCCCGCGGCATTGGCGCAGCAATTTCCAAGGCGCTCAAAGCCGAAGGATACAATGTTGCCGCTACCTATGCAGGCAATGACGAAGCCGCCGCGAAATTCACCGAAGAAACCGGCATCAAGACCTACAAGTGGAACGTCGCCGATTATGACGAATCCAAAGCGGGTATCGAGAAAGTCGAAGCCGAGGTTGGCCCCATCGACATCGTTGTTGCCAACGCAGGCATTACGCGCGATGCGCCATTCCACAAAATGACGCCCGATCAGTGGAAAGACGTGATTGACACCAACCTGACCGGTGTCTTCAACACCGTACACCCCGTCTGGCCCGGCATGCGCGAGCGTAAATTTGGCCGCGTCATCGTCATCAGCTCGATCAACGGTCAGAAAGGTCAGTTTGCTCAGGTGAACTATGCCGCGACCAAAGCTGGCGACCTGGGCATCGTAAAGTCCCTGGCGCAGGAAGGTGCGCGCGCGGGTATTACAGCCAATGCAATCTGCCCCGGCTACATCGCAACCGAGATGGTTATGGCCGTACCGGAAAAGGTCCGCGAATCCATCATCGGTCAGATTCCGGCAGGTCGTTTGGGTGAACCTGAGGAAATCGCACGCTGCGTGGCGTTCCTGGCCTCGGACGATTCCCAATTCATCAATGGCTCGACCATCTCGGCCAACGGTGCGCAGTTCTTCGTCTGATTCATTTGTCAGAAGACAAAACGGGCCGGTCCTTTTGGACCGGCCCTTTTCTATCCCGTAAGATCGCGCGCGCTGCGATCAGCGGGAACCGAAAATGCGCTTCCAGAATTGCCAAATGACACGGCTGCGTTCTTGATGGGCGCGCAGGATCGCCATCTGCGCGGCGGGATTTGTCGTCATCTCGATCATGGCTGTCTCCTATTCAAATCAGTTTTATTTGACCCAAGATGAATATGAAGGTTACGCTGCAAAGCTACAAACGAGCTTTCTTGGACCTTCAGTTAAGTTTTACTTCACTATGAGCGACTATCTTCCCCCGCTGACCGCGCTCCGTGCGTTTGACGCCGCAGCCCGGCATATGTCTTTCGCGAAGGCGGCGGCAGAGCTGCATGTGACGCCAGCGGCCCTGTCTTTTCAGATCAAATCGCTTGAAGAACATCTGGGCCGACCGCTGTTTCACCGACTGAACCGCGCCGTAGAGCTGACTGAGGCCGGTCGAACCCTGGCACCCGGTACAGCGGAAGGCTTTGCCGCATTGCAAGCTGCGTGGCGCGCCGTGCGCAGGCAAGAGAACGACACCAGCTTGACCGTCACAGCCGGTCCTGCATTGACGGCCAAATGGCTGGCACCACGGCTCTACGAGTTTGCCCGCGCCCATCCTGAGATCGATCTGAAATTCTCGGCCACGCTGCGCAACATGGACCTTGAGCGGGACGATGTGGATGTCGCCATCCGCTTTGGCAATTCTGCAGATGAAGGGCTTTATTCCGTACCGGTCAGAAAAGAATGGCTAACCCCGGTCATGACACCAGAACTGGCGGAACAATTCGACACCCCGGAAAGCCTGCGACACGCCCCATTGATCCATGACGATTCGATCAGTTTTCTGACCCCGCCCTGCGACTGGCCCGCTTGGTTCCGCGCCATGGGGGTCGATTTCACCCCGACTCATGGCGCGCATTTTTCAAATGCCGATCACGCAATTGACGCCGCTGTCGCCGGTGTCGGAGTGGCGCTTGGACGACGCGCCATGATTCTCAAAGATCTGACCGAAGGCCGCTTGGTCGCACCCTTCAAAGTGGCCTTGGAAACACAAGGCCGATTCCGGTTTTTATGCCTGCCTGGAGCCGAGAAAAAGCCTCAGATCGCGGCCTTCCGAGATTGGTTCCTGACCGAGATCGAAAAAACCGCGCATATATCAGATGAGTTTGAAATCATACCGATTAAAGAGGTTTCCACCTCGTAACTAAAATGCAGCGGAAATCGGATTTTTGGCCGCTTTATTATGGGCATTATTTGACAAATTCACATTCGAATCCGAACCTGCGCCAACCCTACTATGGAACACGACCTGCTTCGCGATTGACGGAACGATTGGAGTGCGCTGGGCCTGTCGGGCTAGCGTTCTATGTGCGGGACGTCGAGGTCATGCAAGGCGACATTCAAATTCTTGGAGCCTCGTCTTACGCGGCCTCTTTGTTGTCAACGCTGGCTTTAGTTGTGGCCGGGACCGCCGCCTCATCCTGAGGGCTTGCGATCGCGACCTTGTTGATCACTGGCGGGGCCTTGATCGCGGCCCGCTCCAGCCTGAAATCTTAGGCAGACAGGCGTTCGATCTCTTCTTTCAGCTTAAGTTTCTGTTTTTTCAACTGAGCAATATGAAGATCATCAATGCCCGGCGAGCGTTGGGCTTGTTCCACTTCGAGACCGAGAGATTCGTGCTTTTTCTTCAGTTCCGTCAGATGTGCGCTCACGCTCATTGCGATCCTCCTTGGTTTACGTGTCTGTAGTTCACGTAAGAAGTTGACCACATCGTTTCCACCCTGTCACGCTGCACAAGCACAGAATCTGTAATAAATCCGACAAAATCGGCTGGTCATTGCCGATCGCCGTCAGAACCGGGGCAACGGCGCGGCGTGTCTCAGGACTGCCACGATCTGGTCTGTATAGCTTTCGCCGTCCATTTCATGGCGCTCGCCCGCGTGCAGAATCAATGGCGCATGGAGGCGAAATGCCGCACGCCCCCCTTTGCGGGCCCGCAAAATGACCAATTCCGCCTGTCGACCTGCGCGCGCGCAGAGCGGCAACACTTCAACTGAGCCCAGTTTATCCGCGCAGGCCACTATCATATCCGGCAAGCGGTCTGCCTTTTGAATCATGTGCAGATACCCTTGCGGGGCCAGACGCTTGGCCGCCACTGATATCCAGTCGCTCAGAGGGGTGTCCTCGCCCAAAGCAATGCTTCGTCCTGCATCGCTGGCCCGGCTATGCGCTCCGGCGCGGTAATACGGGGGGTTGGCAATGACGTGGTCAAACTGACACTGTCGAACCTCGACAGGCAAAGCGGTCAGATCAGCCTCAACCAAATCCAGCTTCACGCTGTTCATTTCCGCATTCCGGCGCGCCAAATCGGCATACGCAGGCTGCAATTCAATTCCTGTCAGGTGCAAGTCCGGCACCCGCGCAGACAGGCACAGAATGGCAGCACCCGCGCCACATCCCAGCTCCAAAACCGACTGATCGGCACTGGCCGGTACTGATGCTGCCAGTAAAACCGGGTCTATTCCGGCGCGATAACCTGAGGCGGGTTGCAGCAGTCGAATCCGGCCACCCAGGAAATCGTTGCAGGTCAAATCATTGTCATCAAAGCGGGTCATCGGCCCAGCGGAATCTCATTATCGCGCATAACACGTTCAGCGCGGGTCAGATCCTCGGCCCGCACCATGAGGCGCCGGGGGAAGATTCCGATACCGCCTTCGAGGATGCTCATATTTACGTCCATCTGAAAGCAGTCTATATCCTCGCCTTCAAGGAGAGCGGATGCAAAGGCCAGGATTGTCGGATCGGTACTGCGCAGTAGTTCTTTCATGGGGATGGATGTAAGGGCAAGGCGAGGCGGAAGTCGAGCCTTGTATCAGGAGTTTGATGACCGTCGACGTGATCTCAAAACCGCATGAGCGCCTCGCTGAACTTTTGGCGGGTGAGATGGAGGCCGTGAATGGCTTGATCCGTACGCGAATGGCGTCGGACCACGCGCCGCGTATTCCGGAAGTTACCCGGCATCTGGTGGAAGCAGGTGGGAAGCGTCTGCGTCCAATGCTGACATTGGCCGCCGCGCAGTTGTTTGGCTATACCGGCGATCACCACGTGCGCCTGGCCGCCACGGTCGAGTTTATTCACACCGCGACACTGCTGCATGACGACGTTGTTGACGAAAGCGCCCAGCGGCGCGGTCGCCCGACCGCAAATCTGCTGTGGGACAACAAATCCAGCGTTCTGGTCGGCGATTACCTATTTTCTCGCAGCTTCCAGCTGATGGTCGAGACTGGGTCGCTGCGCGTTTTGGACATTCTTGCCAACGCTTCGGCCACGATTGCCGAAGGTGAAGTGCTGCAAATGACCGCTGCAACTGATCTGCGTACGGACGAAGATGTTTATCTGCAGGTCGTACGTGGCAAGACAGCCGCACTTTTTTCCGCCGCGACTGAGGTCGGTGGTGTGATCGCTGGCGCGTCGGAAGAACAGGTCAAAGCATTGTTCGACTATGGCGACTCACTGGGCATTGCATTCCAGATTGCGGATGATCTGCTGGACTATCAGGGCGACAGCAAGGCAACCGGCAAGAACGTGGGTGATGATTTCCGCGAGCGTAAGCTGACTCTTCCGGTGATCAAAGCCGTGGCCCAAGCGACGCCCGAAGAACGCGCTTTCTGGGAGCGCACGATTGAAAAAGGCCGCCAACAGGACGGCGATCTTGATCACGCGCTGGGGCTAATGGGCAAATATGCCACGCTGGAACAAACCCGGCAAGACGCCTTGGGCTGGGCCAACAAAGCCAAGGCATCGCTTGAGGTTCTGCCGGATCATGAGATTCGCAGCCTGCTGCGTGAACTGGCAGATTACGTGGTTTCACGCCTCAATTAAGCTGAGTGGCGCGGCACCACCAATCAGGGTGGGCTGCGCCAATCTCATAAGCAGCGAAATGCGCGTCTTTCATCGTCGGATACAGCGCAAAGCAGGTTGACCCCGACCCCGACATGCGCGTGATAAGGGCGCGGTTGGTCGATTGCAGCTCGTCCAGAACCTGTTCTATCTCGCGCGCAGCGCCCATGGCAGGCACTTCCAGATCGTTTCGCTGATCGCTTAGCCACAAGGCACAGTCGTTGGCGTTTTGAAACTCGGGGATGTTCTCAGGCATAGCCGGATTGTCTCTGCTCGCCAGAGCGTTGAACACGGCCCCCGTTGGCACATGCACATTCGGGTTGACCAACAACGCAGGCAAGTGCGGAAGGTTTACAGCAACCAGTTGATCACCAATGCCTTGCATTCTGATCGCTCGGCCCTTTTGACAGACGGGCACATCTGCCCCCAGTGACAAGGGTAAATCCGGTGGAACGGCATGGCCTTGCTGCGCCAAAGCACAAAGCGTTGCGGCGGCGTCCGACGAACCGCCACCGATCCCCGCCCCGTGGGGCAGAGATTTGCGCAGCTCGATTTGCCCGGTCCACCCGACGCCCTCGGCTGCTTTCCACACCAGATTGCGTTTGTCCTTGGGCACCCCATCGGCGAATTCTCCGCCCACCTCCATGGAAAGCACAGGGCCGGAGTTGAATGTCAGCTGATCACCCAAGTCCGCAAAAACTACCAGAGAATCCAACAGGTGATAGCCGTCATCTCGACGGCCAGTGACATGCAGGGTCAGATTGATCTTGGCGGGCGCAAACGCCTTAGTTGCCATTTGCGACCTTCAAAGGTTCCGAACCTTCTTCGGCCAGAACGGCATCGAGCCCAACCTCGATCTTGCGGCGAATGCGCTCAGGGTCGGCTTCTCCATCCGTATCTTCGGGATCAATGAAAGACAGGGCCCGCTTCCATTGGAATTCGGCCTCACGCGACCGTCCCACGGCCCAGTAGACATCGCCCAGATGATCATTCACCACCGGATCGACCGGCATCAGCTCAACGGCGCGTTCCATCTGTTCAACAGCCTCGTCATAACGACCCAGACGGAACAGGACCCAGCCCAAGCTGTCGACGATGTAGCCACTGTCCGGGCGGGCTGCCACAGCGCGTTGAATCATGTCCAGCGCTTCATCCAGCTTCTCTTTGCGCTCAACAAGGGAATAGCCCAGATAATTCAACACCTGCGGCTGATCCGGGTTCAGCTCAAGCGCGCGCCGGAAATCAGCTTCGGCCTGGTCCCACTGCTTCAACCGCTCATGGCTGATGCCACGGGCATAATGCAGGAACCAGTTACCCCCCGCCGCGTTATCGGTCAGCGCAATCGCCGTATCATAGGACGTTACTGCCGCCTGATAGTTTTCCTGACGCCGCTGCAGGTCAGCCAAGGCCACATGCACACCCGGAAGGTCAGGATCCTGCGCCGCCAGATTTTGCAGCACTTCCACGGCAGCATCGGTTTTACCTGAGCGGTCCAGAACCTCGGCCCGGCCCAGCTCGGCCGCGTGGTGATCATTGCTGTCTGCCGGAACCATGCGATAGGCGGCAACTGCCAGATCATACTGCTCCAGTTGATCCAGAAGATCTGCACTCAGCAAAATGGCGTCCACATGATCGGGGCGCAGAAAACTGGCCAACCGTGTGTAAAGAAGAACGTAGTCCGGCGACGCCTCAGCGTTCAGCGCGGCCCCAACGGAAAAGAAAATTTCGGCCATACCGTCCTGCGCAGAACGGACATGCGTGAAGGGCAGCGTTTCACCTGCCTCAAGTTGGCTGGTATAGGTTTCTATTGTCGGGTCGCTACCCGCCACAAAGACGTCTTCGAGGAACTGTAAGGCGTCTTCGTTCCGATCCAGCTGAGACAGCACCTCGGTTCGCGCCAAAGCCGCACGACGCGTGAAACGCGCCACCGCACCTTCATTGTCCGCAAAGATCACCTCGGCGCCTTCAAAGTCGCCGATCGAGGCCAATGCCATTGCCTTGTGGTACAACGCAAACTCTTTCAGTCCGTCTTGCGTGGCAACGGTTTCGAACTGTTCCATCGCCTTTGTCATTTCGCCCTGCGCCAAATGAGCCCAGGCGGTCATCAACCCATCCACCAACGGCCCGACACCCTGAGTTTCGGGGTTCCGCGCTAAAAGGACGTCGTATTTGCCATCTACAATCAGATTTGCCGCAATTGCCATACGCGCGGCCTGACTGGGCAGATTTGCCTGTTCGATCTGCTCGGCAACCGGCAAGGCACGATCAACTTCGCCCAACGCCAAACGCGCCACGACAACGCTTTCCAACAGCAGCGGATTTTGGGAATCGAACTTCAGGGCTTGGGCATAATAGCGCTCGGCTGCGGCATAATCACTTTCGTAGATCGCCTGTCGCCCGGCCAGATACGACCCTGCGCCCGAGTCAGAGAACGCCGGAACTGCGACCGACGACATGAGAAGCACGGACAGCGCCGCGCGACGAACCAGGGAAACCACCGAAATCCTGCCTTGCTATCATTGACTGACCATCAAGCTAGGGCTTCGGCTGGCAAGAGGCAATGGCAGAGCCTTCACGACCCTGCCAGTGCCCGCTTTTTTGCTTACATGTTGGGGTAGTTCGGGCCATCCCCACCCTGCGGCGTTGTCCAGGTGATGTTCTGGCTGGGATCCTTGATGTCGCAGGTTTTGCAGTGCACGCAGTTCTGAAAGTTGATGACGAATCGCGGGCCCGCAGTTTCGTCCTCGACAACCTCATATACGCCAGCGGGGCAATAGCGCTGCGCTGGTTCGTCAAACTTGGGCAGGTTGACTTTGACCGGCACCTCGGGGTCGGCCAAACGCAGGTGGCAGGGCTGGCTTTCCTCGTGATTGGTCGCCGCGAAAGACACGTTGGTCAGGCGATCAAATGACAGCACACCATCGGGTTTGGGATAGTCGATGGGCGCGTGCTTACTGGCATCTTCGGTCGAGTCTGCGTCGTTCTTTCCGTGTCCGACCGTCCCGAACATCGAGAAGCCCATGGTATTGGTCCACATGTCCAGACCACCCAACATCAGCGATGCGGTCAGACCCCATTTCGACCAGATCGGCTTGACGTTGCGCACTTTTTTCAGATCGCTGCCGATCGGACCGTCGCGCACATCTGTCTCGTATGCGGTCAACTCGTCACCCGAACGGTCAGCCTTGATCGCGTCATAGGCAGCCTCTGCCGCTGCCTTGCCCGACAGCATCGCATTGTGGTTGCCCTTGATGCGAGGCACGTTGACCATCCCAGCTGAACAGCCCAGCAGTGCCACACCGGGTGCGACCAGCTTCGGCATCGACTGATATCCGCCCTCGGTAATAGCACGCGCACCGTAGGCCACGCGCTTGCCGCCCTTCAGCAGATCGGCAACCATCGGATGGTGCTTGAAGCGCTGGAATTCCATGTAGGGATACAGATGCGGGTTCTTGTAGTTCAGGTGAACCACGAAACCGACATAGACCTGATTGTTTTCAAGATGATAGATGAACGATCCGCCACCCGCGTTGCTGCCCAGCGGCCAGCCCATCGTGTGCGTGACAGAACCTTCCTTGTGCTTGGCCGGGTCGATCTCCCAGATCTCTTTCATGCCAACGCCGTATTTCTGCACGTCCTTACCGGCTTGCAGGTCATATTTGGCGATAACTTCTTTGGACAGCGAGCCGCGCACGCCTTCCGACAGGAAGACATATTTACCATGCAGCTCCATCCCCGGCTCGGTGTTAGGCCCGTACGAGCCGTCAGCTTCCAGGCCAAAGACACCGGCGACAACGCCTTTGACTTCGCCGTTTTCGCCATAGACCAGTTCCGAACACGCCATTCCCGGGAAGATTTCAACGCCAAGCTCTTCGGCCTGCTCTGCCATCCAGCGACAGACATTGCCCATCGAAACGATGTAGTTGCCGTGGTTATTCATCAGCGGCGGCATCGGGAAGTTGGGGATGCGCAGTTTGCCCGCTTCACCCAACATGAAGAAGTTGTCTTCGTGCACGGGCACGTTCAGCGGAGCGCCTTTTTCCTTCCAGTCCGGGATCAGCGCGTCCAGACCACAGGGGTCAAGCACCGCACCCGACAGGATATGCGCGCCAACTTCCGAGCCCTTTTCCAGAACCACGACGTTCAGGTCGGCATCCAGCTGTTTCAGACGGATGGCCGCCGACAGGCCCGCGGGGCCTGCACCCACGATCACCACATCGTATTCCATCGCTTCGCGTTCAATCTCGGCCATCGCGGGCTCCTTAGCTAACTTTCCGAATTGGCGCTTTCTACATGTGGTCGGCGCAATTTTGTTTCACGGCTGATTACATGGTTGCAAAGACCTTGGTCAATCGAAACACGGCGTAACAATGCCGCTATTCGACACTTCAAGCTTCTGGTGTGTCCCCCATCAGATACCTGGGACCGCTACCATTGGATTTTACCCGGTCATCGGGGTTGTAAAGCGCACATTTCGGCAGGCTAAGACACCCGCATCCGATGCACCCATCCAGATTGTCGCGCAACCGCGTCAACGTATCGATTCGTTGATCCAGATGGGCACGAAGCTGAACGCCGATGGCTTTCCAATCCTGCGGTGTCGGCGTACGGTTTCCCGGCAGGACCGACAACACTTCGCGGATTTCCGGCAGGGTCAAACCGAACTGCTGCGCAATCATCACAAAGCTCAACCGCCGAATGTCGGCTCGCTGATAGCGCCGCTGCCCGCCCGAGTTGCGCCAGGGCGATATCAAACCCTGCGCCTCATAATACCGGATAGCCGATACTGCCAACCCGGTACGCTGGGCCAATGCGCCGATTGCCAGCCCTTCTGAAACAGCCATCACATCCTCAAAAAATACCTTGACCTAAAGTTAGGTTTAGAAATTAGCTTGAGTCGGGACAAGCCTAAAAACAGGAGATCCCATGATGGCAACGCTTGAGCATACAAATTTCACAGTCCGCGATCCGCAGGCTTCAGCCGCTTGGATGGAGCAGGTCTTTGATTGGAAAACCCGATGGGAAGGCCCCGCAATTGCAGGTGGTTACACGGTTCATGTCGGATCGGCCTATACTTACCTGGCGCTGTACAAACCGGATGAACCGAAACCTTCGGGCGAAAGCAGCTATGATGTCATTGGCGGCCTCAATCATGTGGGCGTTCTGGTTGAAGATATCGATGCGACCGAAGCCAAGGTTCGAACTGCTGGGTTCGAGCCGCACAACCACGCGGATTATGAACCAGGGCGTCGGTTCTATTTCCGCGACGACAACGGCATCGAATTCGAGGTTGTGCAATATGATTGAGATGATGTGGCTTTACGCCCCTTCCCAGCGATGGCACAGGTCTCGGCACCCTGATCATCGCCACAGACCGCACCCAAAATCCGCACGACGGCGCGAAGTCGCGAATTGATCGCTGTAACCACTGTCACCTCTTGCAATTCACGTGGTATTTGGGTCAGGTAATTGCCAACCTAATATTCGCCCCGACGCTTCTGTGCGGCGGGGCGACTCAATTTATGCGTGGACGTAGAGAGTATGGAAAAGATCCCGATGACGCCTGCGGGCAATGCCGCGCTTGCGGCTGAGCTGAAGAACCTCAAATCCGTTGAACGCCCGGCGATCATCGAGGCGATTGCCTCGGCACGCGAGCTGGGCGACCTGAAGGAAAACGCTGAATATCACTCGGCACGTGAAAAGCAGGGTTTCATCGAAGGCCGCATCAAGGAATTGGAAGGTATCCTGTCGCTGGCCGATGTCATTGACCCGGCAAAGCTGTCCGGTTCTGTTAAGTTTGGCGCAAAGGTGACTCTGGTCGACGAAGACACCGATGAGGAAAAGACCTGGCAGATCGTTGGCGAATACGAAGCCAATATCGAAGCTGGCCTGCTGAACATCAAATCCCCCATCGCCCGTGCCCTGATTGGTAAAGAGGAAGGGGACAGTGTCGAAGTGCGTACCCCCGGTGGCGTGCGTTCTTATGAAATCCTGAGTATCGAGTACACCTAACCGGAGCGCATGAAATGTCCGCGCCCAATCCTGACCCGGAAACCGAAAAACCGACCTCGCTGGGCATTTATGATCGCCCGAAAGCGTCGGCCGTCACTGAAATTGAGATTGCCGCACTGGTGCTCAGCCTGATCTGGCTGGTGGTGTCGGTCGTTTTTCTGGTGCTTCCGGAACAGGGCCAAAACGGTGGCTTTATTGTTACCTTCCTGGCGGTGTTCATGCCCGTGGCCATGATCTGGGTTGCGGCCACGGCAATGCGTGCCAGCCGGGTCATGCGTGAAGAAAGCGCACGGCTGCAAACAGCGATTGATGCCATTCGGCAGGCGTATGTCGCGCAGCAACAGCGCGCCTCTAGTACCTATGAGCCAGCGGTGACGAAAAAGCTGGACGAGATCGCGGCAGCCACCCGGAAAACCGAAAATGCGCTGGCGACGTTCTCGACCAAGCGCGCTGCTCCGACTGCAAGATCGGGGCAAGCGCCCGTTCCGGGCGATCAGACCTCACTGGAACTGGGAACGCCTGCGGAAGAGATCGCACCACCGCTCAGCACCCCGGTCTTTCTACGCGCACTGAACTTTCCAGAAACACAGGATGACACCGAAGGGTTCAATGCACTGCGTGTGGCGCTAAAAGATCGAAAGACAGCGCAAATTGTACAAGCCTCACAGGATGTTCTGACACTGCTCAGCCAGGAAGGCATCTATATGGATGACCTGCGCCCCGATATGGCCCGGCCAGAAGTCTGGCGCCAATTTGCCCAAGGTACACGTGGCCGCGCGGTTGCCGCGTTGGGGGGCGTGCGCGACAGATCCTCGCTGGCGCTGACCGCAGCACGGATGAAACAGGACCCGATTTTCCGCGATGCAGCCCATCACTTCTTGCGTCGCTTCGACAAGATGATGGCCGAGTTCGAACCCAGCGCAAGCGATGCAGAACTGAGCGCGCTGGGTGAAACGCGTACTGCAAGGGCCTTTATGTTGCTGGGCCGTGTGGCCGGAACCTTCGACTAGGACGTTTCCACAGGCCAGGACATCTTTGTCGCGCTGCTAAAGCCGAAGAGGTATTTGAGCGGCCCGGTTTTTTCCTCACCCACTGGCCGGAATCCTTCGCGCTCGTACAAAGCGCGTGCACGCGGGTTTGTATCGATCACATCCAGCTGAACCTCTGACATGCCCTGGCCTCTGGCCTCTTGTTTGATAGCATTCAAAAGGGCCGTACCCACACCTTTGCCACGGGCATCAGCAGCGACAAATATGCCATCCATCTGAAATACCCCCGGTTTCAGTTCACGTTCCAGCAGGCTTAATATGCAGGCGCGCCACACTGCCCCGAACCAGCCATAGGTTCCCGCAAGATCAGACATACTGCCACCGGCCAAACCGCCATCGCGCGTTTTGAACCCCGCCAGCCCCAACATACGGCCTGTTTCATCTCGCGCGACGAGTGCAAAGCCCGGGTTCAATGCTGTTTCAAAAAAGGCCCGACCCTTTTCGTCTGGGCCCATGACCTTGTTCAGCTTGGCTGAAAACGCTTGCCAGAACAGCGTCGCTGCCTGCGCGCGTTCGTGATCAGCAAAGCCTGATGAAATCGCAATGGTCAAATACCAAAGCTCCCATACGGAATGAAACGCACGGTATCGCCCGGTTTGATGTGCCGCGCGCCATCTTCGATTTCAACCAGTCCTTCGGCCCAGCTGAGGCCACTGATCCGGCCCGAGCCTTCCGAATGAAACACTTCGACCCTCCCATTTCGCACCCTTGCACGCAGGTATTCACGGCGGCCAGGTTTCTTGCGTTTCTCGAACGCGGCCGGCACCTCGAACCCTTGCGGTTCCGCCCAGCCTTCGCCCGACATCAGGCCCAGAGCGGGGCGTGCAAAGATCAGGGTGCAGACCATGGCAGCCACCGGGTTGCCCGGCAGGCCAAAAACCGGCACACCCGACCACAAACCCAAGGCCAGCGGGCGCCCCGGTTTTAAGGCGATCCGCCAGTGCTGTATCGCTCCCGCCTCTTGCAACAGAGCGGACATATGATCTTCGTCGCCGGCGGACGCGCCTCCGCTGGTCAGAATCACATCTGCCTGCCTTGCGGCCTGATCCAACCGGTCCCGCAACGCTTCCCTATCATCCGCGACACGCCCCATGTCTACGGGCACAAACCCCATGCGTTCAATCAAGGACAGCAACATCGGCCGGTTAGCGTCGAATATCTGCCCCGGACCTGCGCTGTCTCCAGGTTCGACCAGTTCATCACCGGTCGAGACAACCGCCACTCGCAACGGCTGATGCACTTTTACCTCGGCGATACCCACCGCAGACAGCAACGCAAGATCGGCAGGTGTCAACCGACGCCCTGCGGGCATAGCCAAATCGCCTGCCGTGACATCCTCGCCTGCGCGCCGCGTATTGGCCCCTTTTTTCAACGGGCCATGGAAAGCAATATGCCCGTCTTTAACCGTGACATCCTCTTCCAGAATAACCGTATCCACTCCGTCAGGCAGAGCCGCACCTGTCAGGACACGCAAGGCCAGACCTTCGGAGACGTGACCGTTAAACGGAACCCCCGCCGCTGCGCGCCCCTCCACCAGCGGCATGACCAGCGATCCTTCCTGGACGGGACCTGCGAATCCGAACCCGTCCACCGCCGTGTTGGGCTGTGGCGGGTTCGAACGTTGGGCGATCACATGCTCAGCCAGAATGCGGCCGCTCGCCTTGGTCAATGCAAGCGTTTCAACTGATGTAATCGGGTGCAATCGGTCGCGCAGATAGGCCAATGCCTCGTCTACAGGTGTCCACTCCACCCCGGCAGGCAACGCGAAACAATCGTTTCGCAATGGCGGCGGGGCTATGTTCGGCTTGTCCTGAGCTACACCCAATATCCAACCTTCCTCTGCCGCTGAGACATTCAATTGCGCATCCAACTCCTGCTCTGTCAAACGTGACAGAGTCAAGGCGACCTGTTCGACCTGCCAGGCATCCTTGATCTGCCCCGCTGGCGACGCTCCAAGGGTCAGAGACGGCCAGATCTCTACAAAGGCAACCGGTTTGTCCAATGGCTCAAACGGCCAGACCGCGATCTTCCCCGCAAACCGACGGCGGAGGCGGTTCAGAACCGGCAGCCCCATCATCACCTGCCCGCCAACAGCCCCCGCACCTGCCATCTGCCAGCAGGTGAAGCTGCCCTTGGCCAGGGTTTCTACAACGCGACGGTCCGGGAAAGGGTTGGAATAGTCGGTTTTCCTGCGCGGCAGACCATTGATGTCACGACGCAAACCGTTCATCCAGAACGGGCCTTTTCCGCCAAACTTCAGGTTAATCCGGCCTGCCAGATCAAAACGGTTGTTCGCCTTGGGTGTGTCCTCGACATGCCCTTCGAACCAATCCCACAAAGCCAGTGGATCGTCTGCACTCGTCATCGCCCGGGCAAACCCTGCCGGATAGCCAAACGGGAAATCAAACCCCAAAAACAGGCGACGACCGACCTCAAGCTCGGTACGGATCAGAGCCTCAAGCCACTTTTCGGCGACCATCCTGTTGCGCTGGTATTCAGGCTGCAAAACGTGCCCTTCGCGCGCAGTACAGGCCCAAATTGCATCTTTGCGCGGGGTCGGCCCGGTGTCGTTTCCACCAGACCAATCCACCATGGCAAAGGTCTGGAACAAGCTCACAAACCGACCTCTTTCAGGATGAAGTCCGCGATCGCTGCCGTGTCATTCAGATCAAGAACCGGGCGATCCAAGTCCAGCGGAATGTCACTGGCCACTGCCCTAATGGTCGCGTTCTCGGGGGCCATAAGCGCATGGCCCGCCACAGCGCGGAAAGCTTCGACCTTTGGGTGATCTTCGCGCTTGAAACCTTCAATAAGCACCAGATCAACCGGTGAAAGCCGGGCCAAAAGATCGGCCAAAGGTGGCTCTGGCGTGCCGCGCAGCTCTTGCATCACGGCAATTCGCTGACCTGAGGCAAGCAGCACTTCGCTGGCCCCAGCCATGCGGTGGCGATGACTGTCGGTGCCGGGTTGATCCACATCGACACTGTGATGCGCATGTTTGACAGTCGACACCGTAAAGCCCCGGCCTGTGATCTCGGCCACCAGCCGTTCCATCAGTCCGGTTTTGCCAGCATTCTTCCAGCCAGTGACGCCAAAGACCCTCATGCCTGCTCCAACAATGTTCGGGCGCGATCCAGATCTTCGGGCGTATTGACGTTGAAGAACGGGTCAAACGGGTCGGCATCGAACAAAGCCTCTCGCCCATCATGTTTATCGGTCCACAGCACTACCTTGCGCAGCCCATCCGTCAGCGCCGCTCGCAGATCATCGCGCAGCGCGACTGGCCAGAGGCCAAAGGTCGGATGCCGGTTGACCCGTTTGCCGCCGCCAGATTTCAGCGCCTCGTCGCCGGTGCGCGGAGTCGTCGCCAAAACCAGAGGGTGCACCTGCCCCTCTGCCGCATCTTGCAATCGCACCACTAAATCGCGTGGGAAGAACGGCGTGTCAGCAGCAGCGGTCACAATGCTGCCCGCGCCTTGTTCTGCCGCCCAATCGAGCCCGGCCAGCACCCCGGCCAAAGGCCCCGCGAACCCTTCGATTGTGTCAGGAAGCACAGTCAGGTTCAGGTCGGAAAACCGCTCGGGGTCGCCATTGGCATTCAGAGCCAGCCCACTGACCTGTGGGGACAGGCGTTCGATCACATGAGAGATCAAGCTTTGCCCATCGATCTGCAACAGGCCCTTGTCACCGCCGCCCATCCGGGTCGCCTGTCCTCCTGCGAGGATGATGCCCAGAGGTTTTTTTATCTTATCACTCATTGGCACTCTTCCGACGATGTTTTTTTTCCTCGACCGCTACGGTTGACGGGTCCACGTCGCGCAGCAGGCGGTCCTCGCCCGACAAGCAGACAAAGCGCTGTCCGCGCATCCGGCCGATTAGGGTCAGGCCAACCTCGCGCGCGATCTCGACGCCCCAAGCGGTGAAACCCGAACGAGACGCTAATACAGGGATACCCATCATAGCCGTTTTGATCACCATCTCGGATGTCAGGCGACCGGTGGTGTAAAGGATCTTGTCCGCCGCACCTTCGCCTTCGGACAACATCCAACCTGCGATCTTGTCAACGGCGTTGTGGCGGCCCACATCCTCCATATAGACCAGCGGGCGGTTTTCGCGACATAGGACCGTGCCGTGAATTGCGCCAGCCTCAAGATATAACGATGGAGTGCGATTGATCTTGGATGCCAGATCGTAGAGCCATGAGGTCCGCACCTGAACCTGCGGCAATTGCACGTCCTCAAGCCCCTCCATCATGTCGCCGAACACCGTTCCAACGGCGCACCCACTGGTGCGTGTCTTTTTCTTCAGCTTGTCCTCATACGATGTCTCACGCGCTGTTCGCACAACAACGGTCTCAAGATCGTCGTCATAGTCCGCGCGGGTAATCTCATCATCCGCCAACAGCATCCCCTGGTTGCGCAGAAAGCCCAGCGCCAGGTATTCTGGATAGTCGCCAATTGTCATCGCCGTCACGATTTCCTGGGAATTGAGGAAAATCGTCAACGGGCGCTCCTCGACCACCGAGATCTGGCTGACCTCGCCGTTCTGGTCCACACCTTCAACCGCTCTGGTCAGGCGGGTCGCCCTCGGATCAGGCGCGATAAGATAGTCCGACAGGTCGAATTCCGTGGCCAATTGCAACCCCTTCTCAAGACAGTTACTGCTGCTGGCGTCACCATAGGATTTAGCCATGGCCGCTGCCACATCCAAGTCTTACTTCTGGAAAGGTTTTCGGGACGGAACGCCCTTTGTCTTTGTCGCCGTCCCTTTTGGCCTGTTGTTCGGTGTTTTCGCAACCGAGGCCGGCTTGGATATCGTTCAAACCATCGCCTTTTCGGCCACCGTGTTCGCCGGAGCAGCCCAGTTTGCGGCGCTGCAACTTTTACAGGATCAAACACCCACAGTTATTGTGCTGATCTCGGCGCTGGCGGTGAATCTGCGCGTGGCGATGTATTCCGCGTCGCTCACGCCTTATCTTGGATCGGCCCCCCTGTGGCAGCGTGCCTGTGCGGCCTATTTGATCGTCGATCAGTCTTATGCCTGTTCGATCGTGCGGTTCGAGAAAGAGCCTGATCTGACGATCGCCCAGCGCATGGCATATTTTTTCGGCTCGGTTACACCGATCACGCCGCTTTGGATCTTGGCGACCATCATCGGCGCTGTCCTTGGCGCGCAAATCCCGGAAAGTTGGGCGCTGGATTTTGCTCTTCCGATCACTTTCCTGGCCATGGTCGGGCCGATGATGCGCACCCTGGCGCATGTGATTGCGGCCCTCGTCGCCATAGTCGTCGCGCTTCTGACGGTGGGTGTGCCGTACAATCTGGGTCTTTTGATTGCCGGGATGGCCGGGATGATGGCCGGTGCACAAGCCGAACTGATGCTGGAACGGAGGTCGCCGTCATGACCCAGATCGACCCGACCACCATGTGGATCATCATCGTGGGTTTGGCGATAGGCAGCTATGCACTGCGCTTTACCTTCATCGGGCTTGTGGGTGATCGCCCCATGCCGCTCTGGCTGCTGCGGCATCTGCGTTATACGGCTGTTGCGATTCTACCCGCACTGATCACACCGTTGGTGGTGTGGCCCTCTGCGACCGGCGGGCAACCGGATATCCCCCGAATGTCGGCGGCGGCGGTTGCGTTGCTTGTGGGTCTGATCAGCAAGAACGTCCTGGCGGCTATCTTTTCAGGTGCCGCCACGCTTTACGGACTGCTCTATCTACTGACTTGAACCTGCGTCCAACTGATTGAGAAGCGCGTTGTTTGCAGCTAACCCTTTTTGCAGATCGGCATCGTCATTTTCGCGATATTCCTGCGTTACGACACCTGGAATCTGCCCAAATTGATCGGAAAGTTTTACCGGGCTGAAAGTGACATCGATCTGTTCAAATCCGGGAACTTGCTGCAACAGACGGGCCGTTGAATTCGCGCAAAACGCGCTGGAAACCGGACCGCTCTGCTTGGCAAGTTGATACGCTATCTCTGCCTGCTGCGGCGTGACAATCAGCGTCTGGATGCGTGCATAATGGCTCTCGCGAGCATGTGAACTTCGATACGCGCGTTCAACAGCCGGTGTTATTCCGTAAAGAACATCGTTCCTCAAAGGGACGACATCAGCTCGAAACGACCCCGCCGGATCAAAGATCACACGTTCGCTTGCGCCAATCATCAAAGAGGTGTGCGCGCCAGAACCGGTGCGCGTATTGATCATTGTGTACAGCGTCAGCGTGGACGGCCCGGGATCGCTATAAGACCTCGAGACAATCTCCGCCTGATCGGCTTGCGGGCGATTAGAGCCCGCACAGCCCGCAACGGTTGCTACCAAAAGGCAGGCGATCAAAATCCTGAGCAAAGTTGCCCCCGATTTGTTTAGGAGGCGAAGACCGCCAGGAACAGGCACAAAAAGGCAATCGCAACCACGCACCATGTGGTGGCTTTGATGAAACCGTTGAAAGTTTTGGTTTGGACGGTGATGTCCATTTCGCCGTGCTTGTGTTCAGCCATGAGTCTCAGAATCCCAGTTCGCGTGTTTGATCTGTTGGATAATAGAAAACCAGACGCCTGTCACCACGTCATTCGCGCGCAGGGTATACTTACCTGAGGATCGAGCACCCCGGATACCCAAACCCCCACCGCCACGGCAAGCCGCTGCATGGCCCACCGCCGAATCGAACGGCGCCATACATCGCATCCGCAGTGATCGCGTGCACGTCACGGATTTGCTTGGGTGTCATCTCGTAACGCTCGGCATAATCTTCAGCGTAACGATTTCCGTGTTCCACCACACAAGCATGCAGGGCATCATCCGCTGCAAGACGCGCGTCATAGCTTTCCTCTGCCGTCACCGCGCCGCCCGCGTTGTGATAGGCTTGGTCATGGGTCACGCAACAATATTCCCATGGCGGGTGCTCTTCATACAGCTCGCCGACTTGGGGGAACTGCTTGGCGACCCAGCGCCAACTGGCCGAAAGTCCGCCCGAACAGCCGTCGGTTTCAAACGCGGTCAATTCGGCGCTTAGACTTTGGTCCACAAGGGCACGGTGCGACGGCAACTCAAAACTGCGCATCAGATCCTGAGACAAGGCAGGCAGCGGCAGCAATGATACGAATAATGCTAAATTAAGGGCTTTCATCACGCATTGCCTCGGTATCGACCTGCAATCCAAACGTTGTTGCCAGCCACAGCAACAATCGCTCACCTGGCCCCATTTCAGCACGCACGCGCAGAACCTCGTTGGCCATGGCCGGGCGGTCGGTGATCAACCCGTCTACACCCATCGAGGCCATTTTGGACATCTGCAACGGATCATTCACCGTCCAGACATAGATATCCTTGTCCGCGTCCTGCACCTTTCGGATCAGCCCCGGTGTCACCATCCCTGCATTGACCGCGACGAATTCACCTTCCAGGCCCGACAGGTCCCCAACGGCAGTGGCCGCCAACACGCCAGACCGCCAGTCGGGGCGCAGCTTCTTCATCTTTTGCACGGCTGGGTATTTCAGCGACATTGTGGCAATTTCATCCTGCATCCCCAGCTCTTCCACCAGGTTGATCACCCGATTTTCCAGATCGACATCGTGACCATAATATTTCAGTTCAATCAGAACCTTGGATTTGCCTTTGGCCGCTTCCAGCACCTCGCGCAGGGTCGGTGTGCGTTCCGAGGCATATTCCGGCCCGAACCAGCTGCCAATATCGATGTCAGCCACGTCCTCCATGGTGGCGTCCCAGACCTTCAGGTTGACGCCAGCCAGCTTCATGAAGTCGCTGTCATGGGCCACGATGACCACATCATCTGCCGTTTCCTGCACGTCGATCTCGACCCAATCCGCGCCATCCTCAATGGCTTTCAGAACTGCGGCCATGGTGTTTTCCGGCCGTATGGCCGCAGCGCCCCGGTGGCCGATCACCTCGGCATGATCCGGCGCCTGCACACGTTCCAGCAGGCCCTGCCCGAACCAAAGGCCAATACCCAATGCGGCCAGAGCCGCTGCGACAGTTACAAACACGGGCGCGCGGATTTTCCTGGGTTCAGGGTGAGCAACTTCCTTGGCGTCTGAATCAAAAAACCCATCCAGCAAAACGGCAAGTGCGCCCAACGCAGTCGCCGCCAGAACCAACCCCGCCAAAGACCAAAGCCCTGCGATGATTAGGCTAAAGATCAAGGCAAGCTTTAGGCTGCCGCCTTCCTGTATCGGTACCAGCGCAAACAAAAGACTGGCCACCCCTGCGATCAAAGCCGCAATAACAAGCCGCGTCGCCAGCCACAGGGCAAGTTCGACCTTCAATCGCCCACGCTGACCTTCCATCCTCTGCTCGCTTTGCGAGAAAGCCACTCGAGGCGACGCACCTTCAAACAGCACCAGATGCAGCGCCAGCGCCCAACCGGACAGACGCCGGATCAAAACCCAAGCCAACGCCAGAACCACCAATCCGATGAGGACCACCGCCACCTGAAAGGCGGGCGGATGGAAGGTCAGGTAGTAGTTGATGTCATATTCCGTCAACGTCCACCAAGCGATCAGCCCTGCAACGGCCACAAATGGCAGGGCAAGCAGCAAGACGCGTAGAATAAACCGCACCGCAAACCCAAACAGCGCCGGAAAGCGGGACAGGTTCAATGCGAGCGCCGCGCTTCCAGCGCGCCAAGGGTCGCTTTCGCCCATGCGCAAGGACCCGGCCATAACCGAGAACACAAAGACCTCAGCCAGCAAAAACAGGCTGAGCACTGCGATACCCGCGATGAACCCGGCCGGAGACAGCAGGAACATTGCAATGTCCTGATCCGTCAGCGCCGTCTGATCCGACAAAGACACAGCCAGGTTGACCGCCACTGCGACACCCGGCGCAATCAACGCCATCAGCAGCAGGCGCACCGCAATAAAGATCGGGACAAAGACTGTACGCCGGGCCCATGCCCCGGCATAGGCATGTGAAACGGCTTGAAAAAATCTGCTCACGCTGTGGCCTCCGAAATGGTGCATTCATTCAAAGGCGCGCAAGCGTGAATTGCAAGTCAGCTGTCTTCCAGATCGGCCGCCAAACGGAACCCGATACGGTTGGCGGGTTTGTCTTCAACCGATTTGGGCAATGCGCGCAGCATCACGTTCAACTGGCTGACATGTTGCACCAATTGCGTGCGGGCCCCTGCCCCGTCCGAACCATAGAACGTGATCATATCGGGGTCGAAATATCCCATGCCTTCGATCCGCATCACGCCGGCATCCCCACCGGTAAAGCCCATTGCGACCTCGTGGTCGCCATCCAGCGTCTTTTCAAAGTTCTGGATGTACATGATCAGTCGCTCATAAGCCCATTGGGCGGGGCTTTTGGTTTCAACCGGCTTGTTCAATGGCTCAGGCAGGGTTTTAGTGCCGGATTCAGCATTTGGATCGGCATGAACCTCATGGCATCGTGGCAAGGCGGCGGCTTCGGCGGCCTCGGCCGAGGTTTCAATCTGGTCCTGCATTCTTTTCTACCCTTTGCGCTGATACAGCCAAGCCCCGTCCGCGCGCTGCGTCCGGATCACAGCGTCAATGTGGTAGAGATGATTCATATGTGCAACCGCCTCGACCAGTGCGAGGCCGTATTCGCCCTCGCGGATCGTGCGCTTGAACAGTGGAAGGAAACAGTCGGCCGCAGCTTTGGGTTCGTCCAGATGGTCCAGCAGACGCTCCAACGCGCTATGGTGATTCTCGATCAACTGCTTCATGCGCAGCGGCAGTCCGGTAAAGGGCAGCTTATGCCCACCCAGTACCAGATGATCAGGCCGGGCCAGTGTCTGAAGTCGCTCGCACGCCTCCATCCAGGCCGAAACCGGATCGGCCATGGGCTCGGTTGCATAGACACCCAAATTAGGGCTGATCGAGCTGAGGATCTGATCGCCACTAAGGACCAGATTGTCGTCGCGGCTCCAGAAAGTGGCGTGTTCCGGGGCGTGGCCATTGCCCATATGCACATCCCAGTCCCGCCCGCCCATGCGGATCACGTCGCCCTGCTGTATGCGCGTAAAGCCCAGCGGCATGGGATAGACCGTATCGGCAAAATTGAAGGGGCGATCGTTCATCCGTGCGGTCAGCACCTCGGGCGCCATACCCGCGCTGAGATAGAAATCCAAGGTCTCCTGCGGCCAGGTTTCCTGAACATCCAGCGTAAGCATCCGGGCAAACAGCCACGAAGTGCGACTTGTGACCAGCTCCGCCCCGTGTTCCGACTGAAACCATCCGGCATTGCCGACATGATCGGGATGGTGGTGGGTCACGATCACCCGTCTGATTGGCTTGCCTGCCAAAGGGCCACCCATCAGGGTTTCCCAGATGCGCCGCGTCTTGTTCGAAGACAGGCCGGTGTCGATCACCGTCCAACTGTCGCCGTCATCCAGAGCGTAGATATTGACGTGATCCAGAGCCATCGGCAGGGATAGACGCATCCACAAAACCCCCTCGGCAATCTGGATGGCTTCGCCTGTCGCGGGAGGTTCGTCCCACGGATATCTGATTCCCAAAACGCGATCCCCGTCCATCAGGCGGCCAACTCATCCAGGCTGAGCGCGAACAGACTATCCGCCCCGCTTTGCACCCGCGCCAGAAGACCCGAATGTTCCGGCAACAAGGCGTAGATATAGTATCGCGCCAACTTGGCCCGTGGTCCATCCGGATCGGCCAGAGCTGCGGTCAGGTGGTAATGCCCGCCCAACACCCGGGCAAACGCCTGCAAATAAGCTGTTGCGCCTGCAAAGCGGTCATTCATATCACTCTGCGCCACCAGCCACTCGGTCGCTTCGCGCAGGGTCTCGCTGGCTTCCCAGACCGGACCGGCCAAATCGGGCATTGTTGCCCGGGCGCGCTCGGCCTGATCTTCGATCTCGTCCAGAAGGTTCGATGCGGCCTCGCCCCCGTCCATCATCTTGCGTGCAACAAGGTCCATGGCCTGAATGCCGTCGGTGCCTTCATAAATCGCCGTGACGCGTACATCGCGCGAATACTGGGCCGCGCCGGTTTCTTCAATGAACCCCATGCCGCCATGCACCTGCACCCCGGTTTCTGCCACACGAATACCGGTGCGCGCGCCGAAGGACTTGGCGATTGGCGTCAGCAACGCCGCACGCGCAGCCCAATCGGCGTCGTCAGTTGCTTTCGCCATATCAATTGCGGTTGCGTTGGCCAGCAATATCGCGCGCGCCGCAAATATGTCAGCCCGCATATCCATGATCATGCGGCGCACGTCGGCGTGATCTATGATCGTACCCGAGGGCGTCCTGCCCTGTTTGCGGTCCATCGCATAGGCCAATGCGTGCTGATAAGCGCCTTCCGCAACGCCAACACCCTGACCGCCAACACCCAGACGCGCATTGTTCATCATGGTAAACATCGCAGCCATGCCACCGTGTTCCGCGCCGACGAGCCAGCCTTTGGCCCCGTCATATTGCATCACACAGGTGGGTGAGCCGTGCAGCCCCATTTTATGCTCAACCGAAACCACTTTCAGATCATTGGCCACGCCCGGATTGCCATCCGCATCCGGGATGTATTTCGGCACCAGGAACAACGAAATACCCTTTGTGCCGGGTACCCCATCGGGCAATCGCGCCAGAACCAGATGGCAAATATTCTCGGCAAAGTCGTTGTCGCCCCAGGAAATGAAAATCTTCTGCCCGGTTACCGAATATGTGCCGTCCCCGTTCGGTTCAGCCTTCGACGTCAGCGCACCCACATCCGATCCGGCCTGAGCCTCGGTCAGGTTCATGGTGGCCGACCATTCGCCAGAGATCATCTTAGGCAGATACAGCGCCTTCAATTCGTCGCTGGCGTGATGCTCCAACGCTTCAATCTGGCCCTGTGCCATCAGCGGTGCCAGTTGCAACGACAGGCACGAGGCGCTCATCATCTCGTTCACAGCAGTGGTGACAGTCATCGGCAGGCCCATACCGCCATGTTGAGGATCGGCGCTGATCCCGACCCAGCCACCTTCGGCAATCGCTTTCCAACCACCAGCGTATCCCGGAGAGCTGCGCAGCACACCATTCTCAAGCCGCGCAGGCTCCAGATCACCGGCGCGTTGCAACGGGGCCAGTACCTCTTCGCACATCCTGCCAGCCTCAGACAGTATGGCGCTCACCACATCCGCGCTGGCATCCGCGAATGTTTTTGTGGCGGCGACCTGATCGAACCCGACCACATGGTCCAGCAGAAATTGATAATCAGAGATTGGGGCGCGGTAGGGCATGACAACTCTCGAACGTCTAGAGGATCAGAATACATCGGCGGGCTTGGAATCAAACGCAAGCGCCGGTAAGCGTGTTGGTCTGAACCGATTACGTACTCTTCCAAATATTTCAGGCAACCAAAACGCGGCGTCACCAGATATGATCTCATCCGGCACTCAGGAATTGACGGCGAATCCCGACGGAATCGAACGGGCGGCGGACTTGCTGCGTCAGGGCCTTCTGGTCGCCCTGCCGACCGAGACAGTCTATGGACTGGGCGGCGATGCGCGCAATGGCCAGGCGGTCGCGTCGATTTACGAGGCCAAGGGTCGGCCCAGCTTCAACCCGCTGATCGCCCATGTCGCCTCGGTCAGTGCAGCGCAAAGGTTTGTGCAATGGTCAGATCAGGCCGAGCAATTGGCTCAAGCTTTCTGGCCCGGTCCACTAACACTTGTTCTGCCACTACGCGAAGGGCACGGAATATCCGCGCTTGTAACGGCGGGGTTGGACACGTTGGCGGTTCGCGTACCCGCGCATCCCACCGCACGAGCTTTGTTGGCTGCGTTTGATGGGCCGGTCGCTGCGCCTTCGGCAAATCCGTCAGGTCTGATCAGCCCCACAACAGCCGATCATGTATGGGCGGGCCTGGGTGGCAAGATCGCTGCAGTTTTAGATGCCGGACCGTGCGGCGTCGGGCTGGAATCCACCATCGTCGGACTGGCCGGAGAACCTACCTTGCTGCGTCCCGGCGGGGTCGCTCTGGAACAGATCGAACAGGAACTGGGGGTGCATCTGCACGTGCATCAGTCCGGTGATCTTCTGACTGCTCCGGGTCAGCTTCAATCGCATTACGCGCCGGATGCGCCGGTCCGCCTGAATGCCGCGTCGCGTCACGGCGAGGAGGTCTTGCTGGGCTTTGGACCGGTGGATTGTGATCTGAACCTGTCCGTGAACGCCAACCTGACCGAGGCCGCTGCAAACCTCTTTGCATCCCTGCATGAGCTGAACAAGTCCGGGCGACCGATTGCGGTTTCTCCGATTCCAGATGCCGGGCTTGGTGCGGCCATCAACGACCGATTGCGCCGCGCTGCAGCGCCACGTGACAGCTGATCAGGCGCGACCTGCACTGGCGGACAAAGTCAAAGGGTCCACGCCCAAAGTGGCCAAAGCGGCTTCCCATTTCTCATCATCGGGCACGTCAAAGACCAGCTTTGATGTTGCTTCGGTGGTCAGCCAGCCATTCATGGCGATTTCATCTTCCAGCTGCCCCGGACCCCAGCCGGAATAGCCCAGCGCCAACATCGAATTCAGTGGCCCTGTCCCCGAAGCAAGGTCTTCCAGAACATCCAGTGTGGCAGTCATGCTGAATTCTTCCGAAATCTGCATCGAATGAAGGTTAGCTTCATAGTCGGCGCTGTGCAGAACAAAGCCGCGCGACATTTCGACGGGACCCCCAAAATGAACCAATCGCTCGCCAACAACCGGAATACGACACGCGATGTCCAATTGGCTAAGCAAAGTCTTTATTCGCAGGTCCGAGGGTTTGTTGATGATCAGCCCCATCGCGCCGTCATCGCCATAGCTGCACATATAAACCACCGAATGGTCGAACCGCGGATCGCCCATACCGGGCATCGCAATCAACAGTTTTCCGGTCAGATCCATGGGCCGCCATCTCTTTCTCAATTACGTCAACAATGGCCCCGCCACCCCTGTGTTTGCAAGAGAACAACGGGTAATTCGACAGATTTCATTGCAGTGACCGGATCGTGACTTGGAATCCGGCCCCAGCCCGCGCATGTATGGTGTATGAAGATGTCGATCAAATCCACAGCCGCCGTTGCGTTTGCTTGCCTGACCCTATCCTCTCCTGCCACCGCGCAGAGTTTGGATGGAGTGGTGCAACTGGATGTTCTGGATGGCGGTCGAACCGCAAACGGCACCTATCTGAGCGCGTTGAAGCTGACCCTGAAGGACGGCTGGAAAACCTATTGGCGGGCGCCCGGTGATGCGGGCATCCCACCCCAGTTCGATTGGAAACGCTCAAGCAACGTTGGACATGTGGACATCACCTGGCCCGCGCCCGAGATTTTTGACCAGAATGGCTTGCAGTCGATCGGCTATGAAAACCAGCTGATCCTGCCGATTGAAATTACACCGCGAAACCCTGCGAAACCCGTCCGCCTGCAAGGTGAGATGGACCTGGGCGTTTGCAAGGACGTGTGCATCCCCGAACGTCTGGATTTTGACCACACGCTGGACGGTGATGCCGGTCGCAACCCCGCAATTGCTGCGGCTATGGCGCAACGCCCGTACTCAGCACAAGAAGCCCGGGTGAGCAAAGCCACCTGTAACCTAACTCCGACGCAGGACGGAATACAGATCGAGGCTCGGGTGACGATGCCCTCTGCAGGGGGGCGCGAAGTCGCTGTGATCGAGCCGGGAAATCCTGTTCTCTGGGCCTCGCAGCCGGTCTCACAGCGCGAAGGCGATACGTTGGTGGCACAATCCGAAATCGTAAACGCATCAGGCGCGCCGTTTGCGTTGGACCGGTCCGAGATTCGGATCACCGTTCTGGGTGCCAATCACGCGGTCGATATTCTGGGCTGCAGCGCGGGCTGAGCTTGTGACCCGAACTCCTAAGATCGGTGCCTTGGCAGTTGTTCTGCATCAGGATCAGGTTCTTCTGGTGCAACGCAGCAAACAGCCAGATGCCGGTTTGTGGGGCTTTCCGGGCGGCCATGTGGAATGGGGTGAAACCGTTCTGAAAGCCGCGCAACGTGAGTTGCAGGAGGAAACCTCGGTGATCGCAGAGCCGTTGCACTACCTGAAAAATCTGGATCTGCTGCGAAGCGATCCGCAAGGTCAGGTCTTGTCTCATTATCTTCTGGTCAGTGTTGCCTGCCAGTATCTCTCTGGCACGCCCAAGGCCGGTGATGATGCGCTGGATGCACGTTGGTTTCCGATTGACCAGATACGCAAGGGCGACCTGCCGATGAGCGCACGAGTTG
Organism: Ruegeria sp. HKCCD7303; assembly: GCF_013111185.1. Classification (GTDB taxonomy): domain Bacteria; phylum Pseudomonadota; class Alphaproteobacteria; order Rhodobacterales; family Rhodobacteraceae; genus Ruegeria. The sequence goes on from NZ_WVRE01000006.1 coordinate 218,587, forward strand.
TCGATCTAATGGAATATGCTTTGTGCGCGGGTTAAACACCTGCTGACCTGCTGAGCCGCCCATAGAGCAATCCGGACAACAGAACACTTAGTCCCAGAATTGGCACGGCCCCGGCCAGAAATGCGCCCAGCCCCAACTGCAAAGCTGCAATTCCTTCTGCACCGGGGTAAAGACCCTGCAACAATCCAAGCGGCGCGCCGGTGACAGCGGGCCAGACCATCGTCAAACCAAACCAAATCGCCAATACGGCGCCTGTGCTTATCAATGCCACCCGAACCACCCGATCTGGCGCGCGCGCGGCGCGGCGCATGGCGGTCATTGGACGCGCAAAATCGTTTAGAATGGCCAGCAGGGCAGGCACGAGGATCAGGACCAGCAACATCCCAAATCCTAGCCCATAGACCAGAGTGATCACGGTCGGCTTAAGGAACTGCGCCTGCTGCGATCCCTCATAAAGCAGCGGCGCAAGTCCAAGAACCGTGGTCAGCGTGGTCAGCATAACGGGCCGCAACCTGTCGGCTGTGCCCTCGACAATTGACGGCACCAGACCCCGGTCCTGCTGATACCCATCTATCGTTGTCACCAGAACAATCGAGTCGTTGATTATGATACCGGTCATTCCAAGCAATCCAACCACCGTGAACATGCTAAGCGGCACATCCCAGATGTAATGACCCCAGATCGCCCCAACGAGGCCAAAGGGGATGATCGCCATGACCACCAAGGGCCTCGACCAACTTGCAAACACCCAGGCCAGCACAAGGTAGATTCCGGTCAGACACAGGATCAGCCCGGTGCGCGCTTCGGCCAAGAATTCGTTCTCCTGCTCGCTCAGACCCGACATACGCCATTCGACCTGACGTTCGGCAGCAAGGTTGGGTAGAATCTCGTCCTGCATCACACGTTCGATTTCAGCTGCACGCGCCGGGTTGTCCTCGGAAATATCACCTGTGACCGAAACCACCCTGAGGCCATTCTCGCGCCGGACGATGGAAAACCCGGTTTTGCGTTCGACGGAAACGATGTCGGCCAGCGGCACATAAACCCCATCCGGTGAACGCATCAGAGTACGTTCAAGGAAATCTGCCGTCAGCTCGCCCTCGGGCAATTCAACCCGAATTTCAGTGCTGCGCGGGCCATCGGGGAAGGTGGCGGCCTCGATCCCGTTCAGGCGGTTGCGCAACGCGCGGCCCAGCGTTTCGATCCGAAAGCCCAGGGCCTGCCCCTGTGCCGTAAGATCCAGAATGAACTCTTCCTTGTCATAGGCCAGAGTGTCTTCCAGCGCCGAAACCTCGGGGAATTTCGACAATGCGGTCTTCAGATCTTCTGACGCCGCCTTCAGGACATTCACGTCAGAACCATAGAATTGTACGTCAATGGCGTCGCCGCCGGGGCCGGACCGCCAGCCCCGGAAAGTCAACACTTCGACACTCGGGTGCCGTGGAACGAAGTCCTGCAATTCGCCCACAAACTCAAAACTGGAATAGGGCCGCAGGTCGGCATCAATCAATTCGATCGAAATCCCGCCCAGCACGCTGCCGTCTTTGCCGTCTGCCGCCGCCAATCCACGGCCCGCGGTGCCCCCGACCTCGGCCAGAACAAATTCAATCGGATTCTGGCCATAGCGTTCTTCATAAATCTGGCCCAGCTCGTCGGTGGCGTCCTGCAAAATGCGCATCATTTCCAGCGTATCCGACCGAGTCGAGCCTTCGCGCATGATGAACCCGCCACTGACTGAGCTACGTTCAGGCGCGTTGAAAAATCGCCAGTTCACATCGCCACGGATGAACAACGCAACCTGACTGGCCAGAATAGCGATCATCAAAGCCACAACAACGTATCGCGCCCAGATTACCCAGGCGATCAACGGACGGAACAAGTGGTCCCGCACCCAGCGGAAGCCCCGGTTTACGACACGGTTCGGTAGATCGTACCAGTGTTCCTTGGCGGAATGCGCAATCGCGTGCGCCATATGGTTGGGCAGAATAAGAAAGCATTCAACCAGCGACGCAATAAGAACCGCAATCACCGTGAAAGGAATATCGCGGATAAGCTCTCCGAACCGACCACCCACCAGAGTCAGACCAAAGAACGCAATCACTGTCGTGACGGTCGCTGCAAGAACCGGCATCGCCATGCGCCTGGCCGCACGTTCAGCCGCCACCACAGGCGGCTCGCCCAGACGACGGGCGCGGAAATCGGCGTGTTCGCCCACCACAATGGCGTCATCCACCACGATACCGAGGGTAATGATCAGGCCAAACAGCGAGACCATGTTCAACGACAACCCACCAAGATACATCAGCGCAATGGCAGCCGACATGGCCACGGGAATACCCGCAGCAACCCAGAAGGCAATGCGGGCATTCAGGAACAGGAACAGCAGGCAGACCACGAGGCCCAATCCCATCAGCCCATTGTCGACAAGAATGTTCAGCCGGTCGGTGATGGCCTGGGCCCGGGTACGGATCAACTCGATCTTCACACCTTCGGGTACGCTGGCCTGCATCTCGCGGGCGACATCTTCAACCGTGTGCTGGATTTCGATAGCATCGCCCTGGTTTGACCGGTCAACTTGGATCGACATAGCTGGATCATCGCCAACAAAATAGCTTCGTTGCCGTGTAACCCCTTCGACCCGAATCGTCGCGATATCGCCGACCTTCAGTTTCGATCCATCTGTATTTGTCCTTAGCGCAATACCTTCGATTTGCTCGGGTGTGCGTTTTTCTGTTCCCGCCCGTATACGCGCACCGGCGCCCTCCACTGCTCCGGCAGGATCGGTATTTACTTCGGACTCAATCGCCGCGGCGATATCTGCCATGGAGATGTCATTGATAATCAACTGCGCGGTCGTGACTTCAACGATGATCTGTGGTGCCGCAATGCCCCGGATGGTCGTACGGGTTACACCTGCAGCGAAAAGACGATTGATCAACTCGTCCGTCATCTTCGCCAATTGATTGGTATCAATGGGACCGCTGACGACAAGATCCGTTACGCGGTCACGCCAGGCACCGCGTTTGATTTCGGGCTCTTCTGACCCTTCCGGCAGGTCCGACACACCGTCTACGGCGGTTCTGACTTCCTCGACCGCGCGGGACATGTCCCAGTTTGGCTCGAACTCCAGCCTGACACGGGTCCAACCCGGATGGGAGCTAGCCTCGGTACTGGTCACCCCTTCAACGGCCAGCAGTGCAGGCTCCAGCAACTGTACAATGCCGGCATCCATGTCCTCCGGCCCGGCACCGTCCCACGAAACGGTGACATCCACGCGCTCCAAGACCACATCGGGAAAGAACTGCGCCCGCATGTTGGGAATGGCCGCCGCGCCCAGAACCAGCATGACCAACAACAGTAGATTGGCAACGGTCCGATGGCGCGTGAAGTAACTGAGAATGCCGCCCGCCGCGCCGGGTATCTCGCGCATCATGGCGCCTAGCCCCCGGCCTTGGTTTCAAGGCGACGCACCAACGAGGCCGGCACGCGCGCTTCCTGCAATTGGCCCAGAAGCTGTGATTTCTCGTCCTGCGGCATTGTCTCGCTGGCCTCGATCTGGGCCACCAGTGCGGCCCGCTTCGATGGGCTTAACTCAACCATGTCTGGATCCGCCCCGGCTTCTACGCGCAACGGTCTTACGCGCACGCCGGACCCCAGCAGAGGCGTGCGTCCAATGACAACTTCGCGCCCCTCAAGCCCGTCACCCCGCAGCAAAACTTCATCCCCTTGCCTGCGGACCAACTGCACCGGCAGGCTTTCCAGCCGGTCATCCGCGCCCAAGATCAGAACCGTGCCCGACGCATCCAGTGCAGACGATGGCAGGCGATAGACGTTTTCAACCGGCTGCTCTTGCACCGAAACAGTAACAAAATCGCCCGGCTTGAAGCCCGAAGCCGCTTGCAGGCGGGCATAGATCAACCGCCCGGTTTGCCCTTCTCCGGCAGAGCCGCTGTCGCGACTGATTTGACCGGCTGCGCTCAGATCAGCGCCGGTGACTTCCAACGACACTGTCACGGGTGCGTTGATCAGAAGATCATTTTCACCCAACAGTCGAACATATTGCGCCGTCGATACCCTGAAAGCCACCTCAAGCGCGTTGGGGTCGACCAGTTCGGCCAGCTTTTCATTGGCAGATACCAAACGCCCTTCCACCAAGGTAACATCGGTCAAAGTGCCGCTAAACCCAGCCCGAATTGTCATATCTTCAAGATCGCGTTCCGCCGCTTCCAATGTGATGACCGCACGAGCCTGCAAAGTCGTAGCCTGATCAACACGCGATTCCGCTTGCGCCAGCGCGATGCGGCGGGCCAGAACTGCCTGCTGCGCTGAAGTCGCTGCCAGCTCAGCTTCTTCCACGCTGGCAGCGGCACCAACCCCGCGGGATTGCAAGTCACGTTGGCGTTGCAACGCCCGTTCACGCAGGTCCGCCTGCGCCTCGGCTGATTTCAACTCGTCTTGCGCCAGTAGCAACGAGCGTTCGGCATCGCGTTCTTCAAACTGAGCATCCAAAAGATCGGATTTAGCCCGATCCAACGCGGATTGCGCATCCGCCGGGTCCAGTTCAACCAGCACCTCACCCACCGAGACGGTACCGCCATCCTCAAAGTCTTCGGCCAGCGCAACCACGCGCCCGCCCAGCGCCGCACGCAATTCCAATCTGCGACGACTTTGGACTTCTCCAAACGCTTCAAGATAGGGGGTGACGGTTTCCGCTTCAGCTTGAATAACCGACACTGCAAAAACCCTTTCGCGCGCGGGTGGCGCTGCGTCGTCACGCGTCAGAGCGTCCTGCACCGCGCCCACGATGATTTGTGTCGCAACAAACAGCAAAGCCAGCGTTAGAAACGCCAGAAAAATACCGACCAGACTTTGCCGCAAAAATCGCATCAATCAGTTACCCCGGTTGCATCAAGCTGCCGTTCCTAACATGTAGCTGGATCACGAATTATGCCAAGCCACAAAGCGGTTACACGGATTTGAACGTACGACCAGTCTACTTCCGTCGCAGGTGTTCGTCCAATCTGGGCATTATTTCCACAAAATTGCAGGGGCGATGGCGATAATCGAACTGTTTTTCGAGTATCCCGTCCCACGCATCCTTGCAGGCGCCCGGGCTGCCGGGCAGTGCGAACAGGTATGTACCACCGGCAACACCCCCCGTCGCACGTGACTGCACCGCCGAGGTGCCGATTTTCTCCATCGAGATAAGTGTAAACACGGTGCCGAAAGCGTCGATCTCTTTTTCATAGACGTCCCGATGGGCCTCGACGGTCACATCGCGCCCAGTCAGACCTGTGCCCCCGGTCGAGATCACGACATCAATCTGATCGTCCGCCACCCAGGCGCGCAGTTGATCGGCAATCTGATCGCGTTCGTCGCGAACAATCTTGCGATCAGCGACCACATGCCCCGCCTTTTCAATCCGGTCCACCAGAGTTTGGCCCGAGCGATCTTCGTCCAGTGATCTGGTATCCGAGACTGTCAACACGGCAATTTTAACCGCGATGAACTTTTTGCTTTCGTCAATGCGTGACATCTTGCGTCAGGCCCTTTCCATGATGACAAGCCGAACCGCGAGGGCGGTAAAAATCCCACCCGTGATCCAGCCGATAATACCTGAGGCGCGCGGGTTGCCGATCAGAACTCTGCCAGCGCTTCCGGCGAAGACACCCGCCAAACCATTCACCAAAAACCCGCCAAACGCGATGATCAACCCAAAGATCAGGAACTGCAGCAGGACCGAGCCTGCAGTCGGGTCGACGAATTGAGGGATAAAGGCCAGGACAAACAGAATGACCTTGGGGTTGGTCAAGTTGACCAACATTCCGTCTCGAAACGCCATGCGGGTGGATCGCACAGGCGTGTCACCCACATATGCGCCGTTTCTAACAGCCCCCCACGCCAAATAAAGCAGATATGCCGCGCCGATCCAGCGGATCACTTCAAACAGCCAGGGCAGCGCCGATACCGCAGCCCCAAGTCCCAGACCAGCAAACAGGACATGAATCATGGTTCCTGCAGACACCCCGGCACTTGCCGAGACTGAAGGCCATGCGCCCGACCGAAGACCCTGGCCGAAGCAGAACATCATATCGGCACCGGGCGTCAGGTTCAGTGCCAAGGCGGCTGGAATGAAAACCAGTAAAGTCTGAAGTTCGATCACGCAGACACCTCAAACCAATTCGGTTTCGGCCCAAGATTGGCCAATTGCGTTCGGCCTAGCGTTCCGCGATAGCCCCAACTTTCGTGTACGTGTCCAAAGACAGCATGACCTGGCTGAAGCCTCTCTATTGCGTCGCGCACAGCGGTCGACCCTACCGACAGACCTTGCGAGGTCTGATCCCCGTAGCCTTTGGGCGGAGAATGCACGATCAGGACGTCAGCCGCGTCGCATCGGTCGAGCATCTCGGTCGCCGCGCCTTCGGTCAGGTCACAGGACCAGTCGCCAAACGGCGTGGGCGGCACGCCGTAACCCAATCCAAACAGGCGAAGCCCGTCGAGTGTCATACCGGACCCGTGCAGGACATGGACACCTTCTGGGGCAGCGTCACTCAGTTCTTCTGAGCTTTCGGCATTTCCGGGGATCAGGACCAAGGGCGCTGCGATCCCCGAAAGCATCTGCATCGCCGAATTCAGACCCTGCCTCATGTTGCAATAGTCGCCTGCGCCAATGACCAGATCAGCCTCCGCACTGGCGGCCACCAAATCTGCGGCGCGGTTGCGCGCCATGTGAAGATCGGAAAAAGCCAGAACCTTCATGCGCCACCTCCAAGCCGCGCCTTGAGGTCCAGCAGATCAGCCCAAGCCTGCCGTTTCATCTGCGGCTGACGCAACAGGAAGGCCGGGTGGAACATTGGGATCACAGGCAGATCCATCGCCTGATCCCAATTGCCGCGCAAACGGGTGATACCTCGTTTTCCCAGCACCGCCTGACAGCTAATATTGCCCATCACCACCAGAACTTCGGGCTTGGCCAACGCCACATGGCGCTCAAGGAAAGGCTTCATCATCCCGATTTCCTCGGGCTTGGGATCGCGGTTCTGCGGAGGCCGCCATGGCAGTACGTTGGTGATGTAGACGTTCTCGCGACGGTCCAGATCGATCGCTGCCAGCATCCGATCCAGCAATTGACCGGCGCGACCGACAAAGGGCTTGCCTTCACGATCTTCATCGCGGCCAGGGGCTTCGCCGATGATCATCACCTTTGCGCCGGGGGTACCGTCGGCAAAAACCAATTGTCGTGCCCCGCGTTTAAGTTCGCAGTGATCAAAAGCCTCCATCACTATCCGCAACTGATCCAGAGACCCTGCCCCTTGCGCGGCAGCCTGCGCAACAGCAACCGGATCAACCTGTTTAGGTTTTGCCGGGGCCACAGAAGCTGCTTCTGCTTTCTTGGGTTTGGGCGTGGTGTCGGGCAAGGCATACCGATCCACGGGCGCATCCCCGATTGCCTCGGTCGCGCCCATTTCGATCTGCCATTCCAGCAGCGCCCGTGCAGAGTAATAGTCCAAGCCCGATTCCATACGGATAATTTACCTGCCTAAACGCTGAGGGAAAGCGAATAGGGCTTGATCGGTCGCTCTGTCGCGCCGACCATCAGCGCGCGATGCTCAGAATTCTGCGATTCCTCCTGCTCGGGTTTGTGGTGGCCCTTACCGGCGATCCGGCTTTGGCGACGTTTCACGACACACATGGGCAGTGCCGTGCCGGTCAGTTCAAATGCGGCAGCACCTGCTGTTCGGGCGGGCAAAGATGCAGCTTTGATGGTCACTGCATTCCACTGGGCGGAACCTATTGCGGTGGTGGGCGCAGCTGTGGCCCGTTCGAGCGCTGCGTGGCGGGCGGAACCAGATGCGCGCCCGCTGGTGCAGACAAATGCACATCTCGTCTGGATTGCCCCGGCAACAGCTTTTGCAACGGGCGCGGCGAATGCGAGCGGATCAAACCCGACCTGGACACAACACCGCCTAAAACTTGCGACGATGGCCGCACCTGCGCGCGTGGCTCGTCCTGCCTGCCCGGCGGGGGCTGTTCCCGCCCGGGGTGGTTCTTGTGCGAAGAAACCGGTTCGCAATGCCGCCCCGGCTTCAAATGTTCGGCCCATCAGGGCTGCGTGCCGATCAAGGCCATCGACTGCGGTTATGGCAAATGGTGCAAGCCGGGTGAACAATGCCTGCCCGAGGGCGGCTGCGAAAAACTGCCAGAGGGCACGGAACCTTAGGTTGCCTTGGGCCGCACAGCTTCCTATAAGCGGCCCGATTGTCAGACAGGAGCCCGCCCATGCGTTTCGCCCATCGTCACCTTCTTGGCATCGAGCATCTGTCGCAATCCGATATCACCGAAATTCTGGATCTGGCCGAGACCTATGTCGACATGAACCGCCAGTCGACCAAGCATTCGGACGTTCTGTCGGGGCTGACCCAGATCAACATGTTCTTTGAAAACTCGACCCGCACGCAAGCCAGTTTCGAACTGGCAGGCAAGCGTCTGGGTGCAGATGTGATGAACATGGCAATGCAGGCCAGTTCGATCAAAAAGGGCGAAACCCTGATCGACACCGCGATGACATTGAACGCGATGCATCCTGATCTGCTGGTGGTACGGCATCCGCATTCCGGCGCGGTCGATCTGCTGGCGCAAAAGGTCAATTGCGCTGTTCTGAACGCGGGCGACGGCAAGCATGAACACCCTACGCAGGCCCTGCTAGACGCCTTGACCATCCGACGCGCCAAGGGCCGACTGCACCGGCTGAATATTGCGATTTGCGGCGACGTGGCCCATTCCCGCGTCGCGCGATCAAACCTGATCCTGCTGGGCAAAATGGAAAACCGTATTCGCCTGATTGGCCCGCCGACACTGGTGCCCAACCAGTTTGCCGAGTTCGGGGCCGAGATCTATGGCGACATGAACGAGGGTCTAAAGGACGTCGATGTCGTCATGATGCTGCGTCTTCAGAAAGAGCGGATGGATGGCGGGTTCATCCCCTCGGAACGCGAATATTATCACCGCTATGGTCTGGATGCCGCAAAGCTGGCGCAAGCCAAGCCTGATGCCATTGTCATGCACCCCGGCCCGATGAACCGAGGCGTTGAGATCGACGGCACGCTGGCCGATGACATCAACCGGTCCGTCATTCAGGAACAGGTGGAAATGGGCGTCGCCGTTCGTATGGCCGCGATGGATCTGCTGGCACGCAACCTGCGCGAGGCCGCATGAGCGATCTGATCGTCGCCCCCCACGAACGCGGCGTCTTGCGCCTGTTCAGGCTGGACATGCGCCCGGAAGAGGCAAAGTTCCTGCGCGAATCGGGTGCCGCCGATCAGGTGCTTGGGGTGGACGGGCTGGACCCCGCACAGATCGATATTTTCCCGTTGTCCGACCTCGAAGACCTCGGGCTGTATGGCTATCTGACCGAAGGCTGCGGCGTGTCCGCAGATCAGTTGGATCAGGACGCTCTGTCCGCGATAGACGGCTGGGTTATGGTCTTGCGCAGCGCTGCGTTCCAAGGACGCCCGGCGATGTTGAAGCCAGACCCTCGTCTGCGGCTGATCGGCCTGTTCACAGAAGAGACCACAAACTGGACCGGAGGGGTCATCGAAACCGAAAGCGCCAAGCCTTTTTCGGCACCGCAAGCCGCTCCAACGGATGACCAGCCCCGCCGTATCGGGTCAGCTATCCTGGCATTGGCCGCGCTTGTGGCCATCGGAGGCATCTTATGGCTGATTCTGTGATCTTCGCCCCGGATAAAGGGGCCTATTTCCGTACCAACGCATGGCTGGCCGCTTTTGGCATGGCCGGTGCCATGCTCGTTCTGTGGCTGATCGGAAATCCTTATATCTGGACCGGAGTACCCGCAGGTCTGGCCGCCATTGGCATCCGCGCCTGGTATCTGGCCTCGGAAGAGCTGGTCGCCAATTGGGAAATGTCGGACACGACCCTGACCGGACCTGGTCCACGCAAGGTGCCTCTGAATCAGATCCAAGCGGTCAACACCATGGGCAGCTTTGTTCAGGTCGTCACCAAAAGCGGCGATAAGCACCTGATCAAATATCAGGCCGACCCTGCCGCCACCAAAGCCGCCATCGAAAGGGCCATACCATGAGCACCGTTCTCTTCACCAACGCTCGCCTGATCGACCCTGAGGCCGGTACGACCTCGACGGGCTGGCTTCAAGTGGCCGATGGCCGGATTGTTGCCCGAGGGGAAGGAAACGCGCCGGGTTCAGACGGGCAGATCATCGATTGCAACGGCAAGTGTCTGGCGCCGGGCATCATAGATATCGGTGTGAAAGTCTGCGAACCCGGTGAACGCCATAAGGAAAGCTATAAATCCGCTGGCCTGGCCGCTGCGGCCGGAGGGGTGACCACCATTGTCACCCGGCCAGACACCAGCCCTGCGATAGATACGCCGGAAACGCTGGAATTCATCACCCGCCGGGCGCAAGCCGATACTCCGGTCAATATGCTGCCGATGGCCGCCCTGACCAAGGGGCGCGAGGGGCGCGAGATGACCGAGATCGGGTTCCTTCAGGATGCGGGCGCCGTGGCCTTTACCGATTGCGATCACGTCATCACCAATACCAAGGTGTTATCTCGCGCGCTGACTTATGCGAAGTCCTGCGGCGCTTTGGTTATTGCCCACCCGCAGGAACCGGGGCTCAGCGCAGGGGCGGCTGCGACCAGCGGCAAGTTCGCGGCCCTCCGCGGCTTGCCCGCCGTGCCGCCAATGGCCGAACGTATGGGTCTGGATCGCGACATCGCCCTGCTGGAAATGACCGGGGCCGCTTACCATGCTGATCAGATCACCACCGCACGCGCCCTGCCTGCGCTGGAACGGGCCAAGCGCAATGGGCTGGACATTACTGCCGGCACGTCCATCCACCATCTGACCCTGAACGAATTGGACGTGGCAGACTATCGCACCTTCTTCAAGGTCAAGCCGCCGCTGCGCTCCGAGGACGACAGGCAAGCGGTAATCGAGGCAGTGCGAACAGGGCTGATCGACATCATCAGTTCGATGCACACCCCACAGGACGAAGAAAGCAAGCGCCTGCCATTTGAAGAAGCGGCCTCGGGCGCAGTGGCATTGGAAACGCTGCTGCCCGCAGCACTTCGCTTGTATCACGCAGATCAACTGGACTTGCCGACACTGTTTAAGGCCTTGGCGCTCAAACCTGCAAAGCGGTTGGGATTGGACAGTGGTCGCCTGTCCAATGGCACCCCGGCAGATTTGGTTCTGTTCGACCCGGATGTGCCTTTTGTGCTTGATCGGTTCGCCCTAAAATCCAAATCGCAAAACACGCCATTTGACGGCCAGCGGATGCAAGGTAAGGTCCTTGCGACTTATGTAGCTGGCCAAGCAGTGTTTCGGAGACCCTGATGCCCATTATCGTAAATACGGCAGAAGACTTGTTCTTTTGGGCAGTGATTGGATACCTGTTTGGGTCCATTCCGTTTGGGCTGATCCTGGCCAAAGTCATGGGGCTGGGCAACCTGCGCGAAATTGGGTCGGGCAATATTGGGGCCACAAATGTTCTGCGCACCGGCAACAAGGCCGCTGCGGCCCTGACGCTGCTATTTGATGCTGCCAAGGGGGCGGCTGCCGTTCTGATCGCACGCGCCTATGCCGGAGAAGACGCGGCCCAGATCGCGGCGCTGATGGCGTTTTTGGGGCATTGCTTCCCGATGTGGCTGGGCTTCAAGGGCGGCAAAGGTGTGGCTACCTTTCTGGGGCTTTGGCTGGCGCTGGATTGGCGCGTTGGCGTGGCCTGCTGCCTGAGCTGGCTGGTTGCGGCGGCAATCTGGCGGATTTCTTCCGTCGGCGCACTTGCGGCAGCGGCGCTGTCGACCACCTGGGTGTTGGTGCTAACAAACGGTTCGACCTTTATACTGGGGATCATCCTGACGCTTATGATCTACTGGCGGCACAGTTCGAACGTGGCGCGGATCAAGGCCGGAACGGAACCGAAAATCGGGAAACCGTGACCGTCACCGACGCATTTTTGTCTGCGTTTCATGCTCTGCCAGAGGGCAGTTTCACCGGCACGTCGCACGGTCGAAGCTATGGTGTCGTGCGTCAACGCATGGCAGGCGGCAGATCACACAAGCTGGTGGCCCATGAACGTAGCGGTTCCGATTACATCAGCCTGAACCTGTACCAGACCCGCAACAGCGGCGCTTTGTTGCGGCCCTGCGAAATGCCCGCCAGCAAAGTCATCGCTTTTGTTCTGGATCTTGTGCCCGACGCAAACAGCTAACCCTGCAATTTTGAACAGAACATCTTTGCTGCTGCACATTCACAATTCATTGTTTTGAACGTGATCGCCCCGCTTCCCAGATCGCTGTCGTGACGGTCAATTACGGTCCGCACAGGACAACAACCGGGGCCCTCGCTCTCGCTTTGACGAGGCTCCATTCACGAAAGGTGAAGCAATGAACACTTTTAAATCTCTGATCGGCGGCGTCGCACTGTCCGTCGCGCTGGCAACTTCGACGCTGGCCGCAGGTGTGGAAATCAACGCAAGCTCGACTGGTCTGGCGATGCAGGGCTATGACCCGGTTGCCTACTTTACCGCCGGTGAAGCAACCAAAGGCGACTACCGCATCACCACCTTGCACAACGACGCGATGTACCGCTTCTCGTCGGAAGAAAACAAAGCTGCCTTTGAAGCCAACCCCGAAGCCTACCTGCCCGCATACGGCGGCTACTGTGCCTTCGGCGCAGCCATGGGCTTCAAGTTCGACGGCGACCCGAACCACTGGAAAATCGTCGACAACAAACTGTACCTGAACCTGTCGCAAGACATCCAAGAGCGCTGGGAAGGCGACATCCCGGGTTTCATTGAAAGCGCAAGCGCGAACTGGGAAAACATCTCAGACAAGACCCCCGCGGAACTGCAAGAGCAATAATCCGCTGAAAATGTCAGGCGTGTCGGCGGCGGAGCGTTCCGCCGCCGCATGTCGTTTGAATATCCCTCATCTCTTCCTATCTTTTTAGCACCAAACGCGCTCGGTCTTTTAAGAGCGTCAACGTTTCGCCCAAGTTGAGACGTTGGGATACAAATTTGTATTCCACTTTCCGAATGTATATATATGAATGATCCGGCTTCCCGTCCGGATCGTATCCACCCTCATAAGTGGGCAATGCCTCACTGGAGCAGAGTGACAAGCGAAAGGAAATGAGATGACATTGAAGAAACTGGCTCTCATCACTACCGCAGCGACCGTTGTTGCAGGATCAGCCATGGCGCAATCCTCGGGCAACTGGACAGGGTTCTACGGCGGTCTGCAACTGGGCTATGTCGATGTGGACACCAGCGTGTCCGGGGTCGACGGAGATGGCGTGATCGGCGGTATTATCCTAGGTTACGACTATGATTTGGGCGACTGGGTCGTCGGTGGCGGGTTTGACTATGACTGGACGGACGTGGATTTGTCCAACGTTCCAGTTACCGTGGAAGATGTATGGCGTTTGAAAGCGCGGGCGGGCTACAAAGTGAATCCGCAGGGCCTGCTATACGGAATTGCGGGCTATGCCGAAGCGGGAACAGACAACCTCGGAAGCGATGATGGTTGGTTTATTGGTGCTGGCTACGAGCAGATCGTGGCACCCAATGTGAGCATCGGTGGAGAACTGCTTTACCACGAGTTCAGCAACTTCAACGGAAGCGGCGTCGATGTTGATGCAACGACTCTGCAAATCCGGGCTTCCTATCGGTTCTGACGCATATCAAATAAGCAAGTTGGACCCGGCTTTTTTAAGCCGGGTCGCTCTTTAGATGTCCAATATCGTGCTGCCGGTTGTCTGTCGCGCTTCAAGCGCACGATGCGCGTCTGCCACCTGATCCAACCCAAAGCGTTGATCCACGTGGATTTTGACCTCTCCGCCTTCGACCTTTCCGAATAGCCTGCGGGCCATTGCCTGACACACCGTATGATCCGCGATATGCGTGAACAAGGTGGGGCGCGTGATCTTCAGTGATCCTTTCTGGCCCAGAACACCGATATTAAAGGGGGGCACAGGGCCTGAAGCATTGCCGAACGAAATCATCATGCCAAGCGGTTTCAAACAATCCAGCGAGCCTTCGAATGTGTCCGCCCCGACCGAGTCCATGACCACATCCACACCCTGGCCCTTGGTAATCTCGGCTACCCGCTCAGCAAAATTCTCGGTTCGGTAGTTGATGCAATGCGCAGCCCCGTTGAACCGGGCCAGACTGCATTTTTCATCCGTTCCTGCCGTCCCGATCAGTGTGATCCCTTCGGATTTCGCCCATTGGCAGGCGATCAACCCTACCCCACCGGCTGCTGCGTGAAACAGCACCGTATCCCCCCGTTTCAGCGGAGTGGTTCGGTGGAACAGATATTCCACCGTCAATCCCTTCAACATCATCGCAGCGGCGGCGTCGAAGGAAATGCCATCCGGCAGGGGACAAACCTGTGCTGCCGGCATCACTCGGGCCTCGCAATACGCACCGGACGGGGCTGAAGCATACGCAGCCCGTTGTCCGGGCTGCAGGTGCGTTACACCTTCGCCAATAGCTTCAACGACACCTGCCGCCTCCATGCCCAGTGCATGAGGAAGCTCAAGGGGGTACAGGCCAGTACGTTGATAAACATCGATAAAGTTCAAACCACAGGCTTCGTGGCGAATGCGGATTTCCCCCGGTCCAGGCTCACCTACTGCCCTGTCTTCGATCCGCAAAACTTCGGGGCCGCCAAACTCGTGAATCATGACCGTCTTTGCTGTTTGCTGCATACTGACCTCCTCTTGCCGGATTTCAAGCTAACATGACTTCGAAGCAGGGCAATCCGTCCGATGCCAGACTATTGATCGGGAATTGGAAAATCTGTGCTATACTAGGGTCAGGCGTTGCCGGCTGGTCCGGCCACGGGCAACGTGATGCCGGATCCGCCCCGCGGCGCAGTTTTCGCCAGGGAAGGGGAGGAAAATGGCCAAAACAATCGGAAACCCGATCAGCTGGACCGCCCGAAATCTCGGGGCGGCAGGTGATCATGTCTCGGAAAGCGTCTCGCGCCTGGGCAGCGCGGACACCAAAGAGCTGCCAATGGTGCAAACCTTGACGCTGCAAGACCTGCGCGCCTGTCTGCGCGCGGGCTATGACGACTTTCTCGAAACACGGGCGGATGCCGTGTTCATCGTGTTGATCTACCCGATCGCAGGGCTCTTGATGTTCGGCTTTGCTTTGAACATGAATCTGGTGCCGCTTCTGGCTCCACTTGTCGCCGGCTTTGCCTTGATCGGGCCAGTCGCCGCCGTGGGGCTTTATGAGATTAGCCGCAAGCGTGAACAGGGCAGCGCAGTGCATTGGTTGGATGCGTTCGGTGTCTTCAGATCACCGTCCTTCGGTGCAATTCTGGTACTTGGCGTCTACCTCGTCATGCTGCTTTTGGTCTGGCTGATGGTCGCACAAGCCATTCATACTAATACAATGGGCCCTGAAGTACCCGCATCCCTTAGTGCATTTGCCACACAGGTTCTCACCACTTCTGCGGGATGGACGATGATTGTCGCGGGAACCGCTGTTGGTTTTGTGTTCGCCTTGTGCGCATTGGCAGTCAGCGTTGTCAGCTTTCCATTGCTGCTGGACCGCAAGGTGGGGCTGCCAGTGGCGGTTGTGACATCGTTTCGTGTCTTGCGTGAGAACCCCGGCGTCATCCTGACATGGGGCTTCACCGTGGCGGCGCTGCTGTTTCTGGGCGCCTTGCCGATGCTATTGGGTCTGATCGTGGTAGTACCCGTTCTGGGCCACGCCACATGGCATCTATACCGCCGCGCGGTTGCGTGAAGGCGCGGGACAAGCCCGCGCATTTGACACTTAGTCCGCAACCTTGAGGACGATCTTGCCGATGTGGCCAGAGCTTTCCATGCGCGCATGGGCTGCCGCCGCCTCGGCCAGTTCAAATTCACTGTCCATAACTGGGGCAACTTTGCCAGCGTCGAGCAGAGGCCAAACGGCTTCGCGCAGATCCTGCGCAATTTGTGCCTTGGCCAAATCGCTCTGCGGGCGCAGGGTACTGCCAGTCAGGGTCAAACGTTTGACCATCATCATCGCAAAGTTCAGCTCGACCTTCGGACCTTGCAGGAAAGCGATCTGTACCAGACGCCCATCCTCGGCCAGAGCTTTGACGTTGCGTGGGATGTAATCCCCACCCACCATATCAAGGATCAGGTTCGCCCCGCCCTCGGCCCGCATGGTGGCCACAAAATCTTCATCGCGATAGTTGATTGCCTTTTCCGCACCCAGCTTGACGCAAGCCTCACATTTCTCATCGGACCCAGCGGTCGCAAAGACACGTGCACCAAAAGCATTGGCCAGTTGGATTGCCGTTGTCCCGATCCCGCTGGAGCCGCCATGGACCAGAAACCGCTCACCCGCTTTCAGACCACCACGTGTGAACACGTTGGACCAGACGGTGAAAAAGGTTTCCGGCAGGCAAGCAGCCTCTTTCATTCCCATCCCTGCAGGGATCGGTAGGCAATGCGCGGCGGGCGTTGCCACGTATTCGGCATAACCCCCACCCGGCAACAACGCGCAAACCTTGTCGCCGACCGACAACCCCTCGACCCCCGCACCAACCGAGACCACTTCGCCCGACGCCTCAAGCCCTGGCAGGTCGCTGGCACCCGGAGGCGGATCATAGGCCCCTGCGCGCTGCAACGCATCAGGACGGTTCACACCGGCATAAGCTACTTTCAGCACAACTTGTCCGTTACCCGGCTCGGGAACAGGACGTTCAGTCAGTTGTAAAACATCAGGACCACCCGGTTTGGTGATCTCAACAGCGCGCATCATCTGGGTCATAGGCACCTCCTTTGCGCAATGCCTAGCAGGCATACGGGCCGGGGCCTAGCGCCAAGATGCGCTACTTTCGAGGGTTCAGCATCCCCGGAAGGTCAGCCCGCATTTTCATGGGTGCCTTCACTTGACCGGCCAACCAGTTTGGAACGGCCAAGAACGGTTTCAACACCGGATTGTCGCGTACCTGCGCCTTGAGCTTTTCAAACTCCATGACATTTGCGATCCGGCGGTCCAGGAATTCCCAGGTGCGCTGGTGATCGGGGCTGTCATCGCCCAGCCAAAACAGCAACGTCGACGAGTAAACCCCCGAAAGAGTGGCCCGTTTGGTATACCAGTTCACATCGTCCGAGGTATCGCCCAGCGCATCCCAGATCAGGTCGCAGGTTTGCCAAACCGCCTTGGCCCCATCCGCCGCATGGGTCGGCAGGGAAAACAGGGTCATGCCACGGCGCACTAACTCTTTGTCTTCGACAGCCTGCAACCGGAACCGAACCGCCGCAGCAATCTTGTCGCGGAATTTCAAGTCGCTCAGATCTTCGGATTTGATGCGATTCAGCATCGCCTGATCGCCGCGTGCATGATAGGCCAGCGCCAGATCAACCGCCCCGCGTGGACAAATCGCACGGGCCAGACCATCATCCAGGTCACAATCGGAAATAGTGGCGCGAAAACTGGTTTCCGACCAGCCGTCGAAGGGAACATGGATCAGCATCGCATCCAAAAGCTGCTGTTTTGCATCTTCATAAGTGGTCGTCATGGCAGTTCTCCGGTTGTCGGGACCAGTACTAGACAAGTTAGGGCGGCTTTGCTATACGGCCACTTCCTGCAATTTCCTTGCAACTCTATCTAGAAAGGTGGTGACAACCACATGCAGGTTAGTGTTCGCGACAATAACGTCGATCAGGCGCTTCGTGCCCTGAAGAAAAAGCTGCAGCGCGAAGGCGTGTTCCGTGAAATGAAGCTGAAGCAACATTTCGAGAAACCGTCCGAGAAAAAAGCGCGTGAGAAAGCTGAAGCGATTCGTCGTGCCCGTAAACTGGCACGCAAGAAAGCCCAGCGCGAAGGTCTGCTCTAAGACTTTCCTCATCCAGTTTTGGATGACACTATTTGACGACCCCCGAGGCCCCGCCCGGGGGTTTGTCGTTTCAGGGGCGGTTTTTTTCGCCGACTCGTGGTACTAGGTGTGCGACAAGCCGCCATTTCCTCACCAGCAACATTTTGCCCGGCATTTTGCAGCGCAGAGAATCCCGCTCTGGTAGCATTGCCCTGCCCGAATTCGCCTAATATTTCTGCGCCCCTATCTGACCTCAGCAAGCCGCTTGTAACTGGCGACGTCCAATCGGACGACACTTACAAACGGAGGCTACCATGTCGACTGCAAGTCAAATCGAGCAAGAAATGCTGGTGCTGATCAACGCCGAGCGCACATCACGCGGGCTTACCCCGCTGCAACTGGAAACACAGCTGAACGACTCATCCGAAGATCACAGCAGCTGGATGCTGGATACGGACACGTTCAGCCATACAGGCCAGGGCGGCTCCAGCGCGACACAGCGTATGCAGGATGCAGGTTTTGATCTGTCCGGCAGCTGGCGTACGGGCGAGAACATCGCCTGGCAATCAGAACGCGGCGAGCCCGGCATCAGTGATGACGTCGCGCAGTTGCACGAAAACCTGATGAACAGCCCGGGACATCGAGCAAACATCCTGAACCCTGATTTCGAATATATTGGCGTCGGCATTGAAACAGGTGACATGCAAGGGTTCGACGCGGTAATGGTCACTCAGAATTTCGCTGCCACTGACAGCGCTGTGATGCTGGACGATGACAGCACACCTGTCCCGCCGGTCGACGATGTGGCGGACCCCCAAGACCCGGACGCCGAGACGCCTGACACCGATGTAGCCGAGCCCGAGGATCCAGATACCGAAACGCCTGATACTGACGTGACTGAGCCCGAAGAACCGGACACTGAATCACCCGGCGCTGACGTCGCAGAGCCAACCCCCGAGACACCTGTCGGAGAAGAACCCGACGGATGTTTCGACGTGGCAGCCTTCTTGGCCGAACTGGAAGTTTTCCTGGATAAAGTTCTGGCGCAGATTGATCAGTTCCACTTGGAAACGGACGACATGACGCCGCCGGACATGGCCGAGAA
Organism: Ruegeria sp. HKCCD7303; assembly: GCF_013111185.1. Lineage (GTDB taxonomy): Bacteria > Pseudomonadota > Alphaproteobacteria > Rhodobacterales > Rhodobacteraceae > Ruegeria. Next base: position 237,568 of record NZ_WVRE01000006.1, read on the forward strand.
TAACATCCAGGTTTCAGACACCGACGAGGTGGACATCGTTGAAGTCGATGACACGGCCCCGATCGATGCGCCTGATGACTCCTGCTTCGGGTTGGACGGCAACGATGACGCCGATATCTATGTGCTCAATTTTTATGGCACAGGCTGCATGATGGAAGCAGCCTGATAGTTCCTGAAATGCGGGGCGGCTGGCTCGCCCCGCATGCCCGTACTTAATAGATTTTTGGAACGTACAGCTCGTCTGGCAGGACGCGGCGTTCGTAATCTGGATTGTATCTGCGGTCCGGCAGGTTGACTTTTTCCTGCGGCACATCCGTATAGGGGATCTTGGTCAACAGGTGCTCGATACAGTTCAGCCGCTCCCGTTTCTTGTCGTTGCCCTCGACTATGTACCAAGGCGCTTCGGGTATGTTGGTGCGGAAGAACATATCCTCTTTGGCCTTGGTGTAGGATTCCCAGCGTATGCGGGATTCAAGATCCATTGGCGACAGTTTCCATTGTTTCATCGGGTCGTGAATGCGCATTAGGAATCGCAATTGCTGTTCTTCATCCGTGATCGAGAACCAATATTTCAGCAGGATAATCCCTGAGCGAACCAGCATTCGTTCGAATTCGGGAACGTCCTGAAAGAACTGCTCAACCTGATCCTCGGACGCGAAACCCATCACCCGTTCGACGCCTGCGCGGTTGTACCATGACCGGTCGAACAACACGATCTCACCCGCAGCAGGCAAATGCGGCACGTAACGCTGGAAATACCACTGGCTCTGCTCGCGACGGCTGGGCGCGGGCAGAGCGACCACACGCGCGACACGTGGGTTCAGACGCTGGGTGATCCGTTTGATAACGCCCCCCTTGCCCGCGCTGTCACGACCTTCGAACAATATACAAACCTTGGCACCGGTGTGCTGAACCCAATCCTGCACTTTGATCAGTTCGGCCTGCAGACGCAGCAGGTTACGGAAATAGACCTTGCGGTCCAGCATGTCGGGGTGTTGTTCCCGATAAATCTTCCGCACTTCCATCGACAACATCGGCTCGCTGAACTCGATCTCAAAATCTTCGTCCAGCGTGTCTTCCAGTTCGGCTTCAAGCCAGTCTTTGGTGCCACCGTTGTTTTCGTAAGCCAAGGTCAGCTCCTTTTTTGTTATCGGGTTCGAACCATATCGGGCCTGTGTAAACGCCTGATGTCATCAGAAAAATTGATACAGAGGCACCAACGCCCAAATCTGCCGAAGCCTCTGAAATTTCAGACGGGCGCGGGTATATGGTCTTTCCTCTGAATGTGAACGCCCGGACCAAAGGATACAAGCGTAAGAATTGACGCAAGGCGGTATGGCAGAGTGCGCCTTCCTTTGAACGCTTGCATTGCCACGATTTTGTGCGGCAAGACGGTCTGGATTTACAGGGTCTAAAGCACGTGACGTTCTTTCTTTCTATTTTATCGGTAATTTGGCCGTGGTTCATCCTGATCGCAGCACAAGTGATGGCGCTTGCAGGCCGCGCTGCTATTGCGCTCTCCCTGCTGGCTCTATTTGTGAGTATTGCATCGACCACTGACCTGATGTCACCTTTGGTGATTGCCGCAGTGGTCCTTGGACTGGCCGGAGCCGCCTTTCTACCGCACCTGAAAGGCCGGATCGCGGTCGCCGGACACGCGCTTTTAATCCTGTGGTGTCTGGCCATGGGGGCGCACCTTCTGCCCGGTTTTCAGAACCTGAAAGTGCTGGATCAGGTGCAGGCTGGCGCCGGCAGCGCGAGCTTCACAATGTATCTGAATCTGGACAAGCCGATGGTCTTCTTCGCCGTTCTTCTGGCTTGGCCCGCCATTCTCCACAACGCGATTCCGACCAAAACTGGCGCTTTGATGGCAGGGCTGTTGCTTTTGCCCGGACTGTTTGTTTTGGGCTTGGCCTTGGATGCGATACAACCAGAATTTTCGATCCCGCCCTGGTGGCTGATCTTTGCCCTAACCAATCTGTTTCTGACCTGCCTGACCGAGGAAGCCTTTTTTCGCGGCTACCTGCAATCCGCGATCACGTCACGTCTGGGCGCCACTGGCGGAATGCTCGCGGCCAGCGTGCTGTTCGGGTTGGCTCATTTCGGTGGAGGTCCGGCGCTGGTGATCTTTGCCTCCATCCTGGGGCTGGCTTGCGGGCTGGGGTATTATGCAACCCAGAGGCTTTGGGTGCCGGTTGCGATGCATTTCGGGTTCAATCTGTTGCATCTGATAATGTTCACCTACCCTGGTCCAGCTTGAAGATCAGACTGGCAGAGCAGTGGTTTTGAACACGGTGCGCAAAGCGAAAGAGCTTTGCATCTGTGCCACCCCGGGCAACCGCGACAGGTATTGCCGGTGAATACGCGCAAAATCCTCGGTGTTTTCTGCCACCACCTTCAGGATATAGTCGGCAGTTCCCGCCATCAGGTGGCATTCCAATACATCAGGAATACGCGCTACAGCCTTTTCAAACGAATCCAGAACCTCTTCGGCCTGGCCTTGCAGGGTAATCTCGACAAAGACGGTCGTCGGTACGTTCATCTTGCGGGCGTCCAGCAACGCCACATAGTTGCGAATGAACCCTTCGACCTCGAGACGCTGAACGCGCCGGTGGCATGCGGAGGGGGACAGGTTGACCTGGTCAGACAGCTCCGAGTTCGACATCCGGCCATTTTTCTGCAGAGCAGCCAGAATCTTTCTATCAGTCGTGTCTAAGCCCATTCGCGCAATTCCTTTGCAGCAATTTTACTATATACAGGAAATTCTCCCAAAGAAAATTCCCATGGCAGGTTTTCTTTCACAGAAATTGCAAGCCAAACTGCCCATAATTTAGGCAGCTTATGAACGGAGACCCCAATGAAAATCGGTTGCCCCAAGGAAATCAAACCCCAGGAATTTCGCGTCGGCATGACCCCCAACGCTGCTCAGGAAGCGGTCGCACGCGGTCACGAAGTACTGATCGAAAGCGGTGCAGGTATTGGCGCCGGTTTTGACAACGACGCCTACATTGCCGCAGGAGCGCGCATCATCGACACCGCAGAGGAAGTGTTTGCCACGGCTGACATGATCGTAAAGGTTAAGGAACCTCAGGCCGTTGAACGCAAGATGCTGCGCGAAGGCCAGTTGCTGTTCACTTACCTGCACCTGGCTCCCGACCCGGCTCAGACCCATGACCTGTTGGAGTCGGGCTGTACCGCAATCGCGTATGAGACCGTAACCGATGCAAATGGTGGCCTGCCTCTGCTGGCACCAATGTCCGAAGTTGCGGGCCGTCTGGCACCTCAGGTCGGTTCGTGGACCCTGCAGAAGGCCAATGGCGGCCGCGGCGTCCTGATGGGCGGCGTACCCGGTGTGGGCCCTGCCAAAGTCATCGTGATCGGTGGCGGCGTTGTTGGTACGCACGCAGCCAAGATCGCAGCCGGCATGGGTGCTGACGTCACCGTCCTGGACCGCTCGCTGCCGCGCTTGCGTTATCTGGACGACGTGTTTGGCGGACATTTCAAGAATCAGTATTCGACCGCCGGTGCCACCGCCGAGTTGATTCAGGAAGCCGACATGGTGATCGGTGCGGTTCTGATCCCCGGCGCAGCAGCTCCGAAACTGATCTCGCGCGAACAGTTGTCAACCATGAAGCCCGGCGCGGCTCTGGTAGACGTCGCAATTGACCAGGGCGGCTGTTTCGAAACGTCCAAAGCCACCACGCATGCCGATCCGGTGTACGAAGTTGACGGCATCATGCACTACTGCGTCGCCAACATGCCCGGTGCGGTCGCTCGCACATCCACCATTGCACTGGGCAACGCGACCATGCCGTTCATGCTGTCGCTGGCAAGCAAGGGCTGGAAGCAGGCTTGCAAAGACGACGCGCACCTGTTGGCTGGTCTGAACGTTCACGCCGGCAAGCTGACTTACGAAGCGGTTGGCACTGCCCTAAACCTTGACGTTGTCGACCCGACAACGCTGCTCAACTAAGAACGCTCCTGCCTCTGACCGCGCCTCTTCTCCCAGGGCGCCTTTCAGACGATAGCAAAGCGTCGCGCCATATGCGCGGCGCTTTTTTGATTCACCGCAACTCACAAAAAAAGCACCGCGCCAATGCGCGGTGCCTGCCTCAAAGGAACGAAAGTATCCCAGCGCCCAATCGACGGGCGGAAGCCCTCAGCCTTGTTTCTGGATCTCCACCGCGTGGGGATAGGGAATCGAGATGCCTTTGTCGTCAAAGGCTTCCTTGATCGCTTTGGTCAGCTCGAATTTCGCATCCCAATAGTCGGCGGCATCGCACCAAAGGCGTGCCGTCAGATCGACCGAACTGTCGCCCAGGTTCGTGACTTTGACCCATGGTTCAGGATCACTGTGAATACGGCTGTCAGCTTTGGCCACATCCAGAATGATCTGCATCGCTTTGTCAGCGCTGTCGCCATAGTCGATACCGAACACCAGATCGACACGCCGTGTGTCATGGGCAGAGTAATTGGTGATGATCGAACCCCAGGACTGACCGTTCGGTACGATGATCTGCACATTGTCTGGTGTCACCAGCTCGGTGGTAAAGAGGTTCAGGTCCTTCACCGTCCCCGCCGTGCCACCGATATCCACATACTGGCCCAGCTTGTAGGGTCGGAACACCACCAGCATAACGCCAGCCGCCAAATCGCTGAGCGTCCCTTGCAGCGCCAGACCGATGGCCAGCGACGCAGCACCCAGAATGGCGACGATACTGGTGGCCTGAATTCCGAATATGCCCAAGACGGCAACCAGAACCATGGCCAGAATGGCCCATTTGACAAGGCTCGCCATAAAGTTCCCGAGTGTGGGATCGATATGTGGAGTGGAATTGATCCGACGCCGCACCATGCCTCCGACTGCCCCAGCCACAATCCAGCCCAGAACCAGAACGACAAGCGCCTTGACCGCATTCATGATCAGCGGGGCGTACTCGCCCACCTGTGTTACGACCTCATCCACGCGCATCTCCTTTCAACAGCAAGAAACCCGCGAGGTTTTCGCGGGGGGTCACCGGATTGTGAGCTAAGATTGCGTTTCGGTCTAGGTGCGAGTTTCGCCGGATTTCCCCGTTGTTCGTCAAAAAACACGGCCTGACCGGAGATGCACAGGGCAAAGGGCTTACATGACGGCGGATTGGCCCCTAGCTTTTAACAGATATTCAAACAGGAGCCCCCAATGGCGGACAACACAGCTCATCCGATTATGGCCCGCTGGCCTGCCCAATCCCCGGACAAGATCCAACTCTACTCCTATCCGACACCAAACGGCGTCAAAGCATCGATCATGCTTGAGGAAACCGGCCTGCCTTATGAGGCTCATCTGGTAACGCTCGCGGATGCAGATGTCAAAAGCCCCGAGTTTCTATCGCTGAATCCGAACAACAAAATCCCTGCCATTATTGACCCCAACGGCCCGGACGGTGAACCGCTTGCCCTGTTCGAAAGCGGTGCGATCCTGCTGTATCTAGCTGAGAAGTCAGGAAAGTTGCTGGGACAAAGCGCCTCTGACAAGCACCGTATCACCCAATGGCTGATGTTTCAGATGGGCGGCGTTGGGCCAATGTTCGGTCAGCTTGGCTTTTTTTACAAATTCGCAGGCAGCGAGATCGAAGATCCACGCCCACGCGAACGCTATATCAACGAAGCCAAGCGCCTTTTAAACGTTGTTAACACCCAGTTGGAGGGGCAGGACTGGATCGCTGGCGAGTTTTCCGTCGCAGACATCGCCCTTGCCCCGTGGCTGAATGCGTTGGATTTCTACGGCGCAAAAGACGTTGTCGGCTGGGACGACCACGTCAATGTCGTCGCCTATGTCGACCGATTTATGCAGCGCCCGGCAGTGCAACGCGGCAAAAACATACCTGCGCGCGGTTAAATGGCTTGGCAGATGAAAGGGTGCCTTGGCCGGCACCCTTCTCGCATTGCTCAGCCCGGCAAAGCGCCGGTGAGAACATAGCGCAGGATTTCAACGACCTGAGCAGGTTCTTCAGCAACGGCCAGCGCGGCAGCATCAACTTCTTTCAGCGCGTGTTGATGATCAGGGCCGTGCAGCACGATGATCGACTTGCCAAGCGCCGCCGCATAACCTGCGTCAAAGGCGGCGTTCCACTGTTTGTACTTGTCGCCGAAGCGGACAACCACCACGTCCGCATCCGCAATCCCCTTGCGTGTGCGGATCGCATTGACCATCGCGCCCTTGTGGTCATGCCAATACTTGTTCGGCTCGGCCCCTAGAATGGCCACACCGCAATCGTCGCTGGCGGCATGATCGGTCACAGGGCTATTGAATGTCATATCCAACCCTTGCGCGCCCTCAATGATCTGTTCCCGCCAGTCGGTGTGAATTTCGCCCGAGAGGTAAACGTTCAGCATCTTTAGTCCTCCGCAAACGCAGAAAAGGCGTCGTCGGCCCCTTCATCTTTTTAAAAATACTATCGCCGATGGCGATCCTGAGTTACCCGCGCAGGACGCCACCGGTCGCCTTCGTGACTTTGGCGATGATCTTTTCGGCCACCGCTTCGATGTCTTTTTCTTTCAGCGTCGTGTCCGTCGGTTGCAACCGCACAGTGATGGCCAGAGATTTCTTACCTTCACCCAAGCTGCCACCGATGAATTCGTCAAAGACACGTACATCCTCGATCAGCGCCTTGTCAGCACCCGCTGCAGCATTCACCAACGTCAGCGCCTCGACGCCTTCATCGACGACAAAGGCAAAGTCACGTTCGACCGCTTGCAGATCTCGCAGCTCCAAAGCGGCACGGGTGGCACCTGATTTGCGGGGCAGAGGCACCTCGTCAGGCCAGATGGTAAACGCCATCGCTGGGCCCTTGATGTCCATCGCCTGCAACACACGCGGGTGCAATTCACCGAACACACCCAGCACCTTTTTCGGACCCAAACAAATCTTGCCGTGACGCCCCGGATGCCACCAGGCATCCCCGTCGCGCAGGATCTGTACCTTCGCCGGTGCACCGATGGCAGCCAGTATAGCCTCAGCATCTGCCTTGGCGTCAAACACGTCCACCGGCCGCGAAGCACCGTGCACATCCTTGGGGCCGGAGCGCCCAACCAGCAAGCCGGTGATCTGGGTTTTCTGGTCGCCGGGTTCACCGTCATGGAACACCGGGCCAACCTCGAACAGAGCCACGTCTGCATAGCCGCGTGCCTGATTGCGGGCAGCGGCCTGCAACAGACCCGGCAGCAAATCCGGGCGCATGTGGCTCATCTCGGAAGAGATTGGGTTTTCCAGTTGGGTTGCATCGTCGCCACCACCGAACAGCGCTGCGGACGCCTGATCGATGAAGGTGTAAGACACGCATTCATTGTAGCCCAGCGCCGCGCAGGTGCGGCGCGCCATGGACTGGCGGCGCTGCGTCGGTGTCATAACCGCCTTCGGGATTCCATCCGTCACACGTGGCAGCGGTTTGCCCTGCAACTTGGTCAGCGACGCAATCCGCGCGACCTCTTCCACCAGATCGGCCTCGCCCAGAACGTCTGGTCGCCAGCTTGGCACATGAGCCATCTCACCCTCAAGGCGGAAACCCAGGCGGGTCAGGGTCTGACGCTGTTCGCTTTCCGGAATATCCATACCGACCAGAGACTGCACCCGTGCCGCGTCCAACTTGTAAGCCCGCCCGTGGTTCGGGGCCTTGCCCGCTTCGACCACGTTGGAGGCTTCGCCGCCGCAGATATCCAGGATCATCTGGGTTGCGTGTTCCAACCCTTCACGGGTGTAATCTGGATCAACACCGCGCTCGAACCGGTACCGCGCGTCCGAATTGATCTTGAGCGCGCGACCCGTAAGGGCAATCTGCACATGATCCCAAAACGCGCTTTCGAGGAAGACGTTAACCGTCTCTTCGGTGCAGCCTGTTTCCTCGCCCCCCATGATCCCGGCAATCGATTCCGGGCCTTTGTCGTCCGAAATCACCATCATGCCTGGCTGTAGGGTGTATTCTTTCTCATCCAGCGCCACCAGTGTCTCGCCACCTTTGGCGCGATGCACCCGCAGGTTGCCTTGCACTTTATCCGCATCAAACACGTGCAGCGGGCGGTTGTGGTCGAAGGTCATATAGTTGGTGATGTCCACCAAGGCCGAGATTGGGCGCAGACCGATGGCTTTCAACTGATCCTGCAGCCACTGTGGGCTGGGGCCGTTCTTGACACCGCGGATCAAACGCCCGGTGAAATGCGGTGCGCCGTCCAAAGTGTCTTCGTCAATGCTCACCTTGATCGGGCACTCGAAATCCCCGGGAACCGGCGCATAGTCACGCTGTTTCAGCGTACCGATACCGCGCGCGGCCAGATCACGCGCGATCCCCTCAACGCCCAGCGCATCGGGCCGGTTCGGCGTAATCGCAATCTCGATCATCGGGTCGACCTTCGACGGATCGTTCTCGGCCAGCCAGTCGACAAATTTGTCGCCAACTTCACCCGAGGGTAGCTCAATGATGCCGTCATGCTCCTCCGACAGCTCCAGCTCACGTTCCGAGGCCATCATGCCAAAGCTTTCGACGCCCCGGATCTTGCCGACGCTGATGGTGATATCCAGACCGGGGATGTACATGCCCGGCTTGCAAACCACGACGGTGATGCCTTCACGCGCGTTCGGGGCCCCGCAGATGATTTGCAGATCACCCTCATCTGTTTCAACCGTGCAGACCCGCAGCTTGTCAGCGTCCGGGTGTTTCTCGGCATGTTTGACATGGCCCAGCGTAAAGCCTGCCAACCGGTCCGCCGGGTTCACGATCTCTTCGACCTCGAGGCCAAGGTCGGTCAGCGCCTCGGCGATCTCATCAACCGAAGCGTCAGTGTCGAGGTGGTCTTTCAGCCAGGACAGAGTGAATTTCATTGCACGGGGCCTTTTTTGGCAGATATCCAGTCGGCACAGGCAATGGCAAAGAATGGACCAAGGTGCAAGCGCTGTGCGTCATGGATAGGTTGGGGTGCGGCCCAAAAGCTCGTCCAATTGACGCCCGATCCAGCCATGCGGGATGAAATGCCCGCCCGGATGGGTGTCCAGCACCACCTGCCCCTGTGCGCAATCGGTCCATTCCACGCGGCTGAGCGTCAGGATCGGCACTACGCTCCAATCACCGCGCGGGGTTGCTCCGTTGCAATTGTACTTTTCACGCCACAGCGAGACCGGATAGGTCGTGTCGCCATTCGCGCCATAAGGAAAATCCATCACCGTATCGCTGAGGCCATGCACATGCCGCGCCTCACGCGGGCCTTCGGGGCAGTTTTCTGTCTGGCGAATGCTGCCCGCAACGGCCAGCAAAGCGGCGATGTCGTTGCCTGACTGGCACACATAGCGCCACGCCATCGCGCCGCCGAAGGAATAGCCCGAGACATAGATGCGGTCGGGGTCAATCGGATAGCGCTTGGCCACGTCCTCCAGCACCCGGTCGGCAAAAGGCACATCGCCAGTGTCCGAGGTCCAGAAATTCCAGCTTTTGCCCAGCCCGTTCGGGGCCACCAGCAGCACGCCCCGCAGCTTGGTCGCTCCGGCAATGCGCTCATGGTTCACGACCACCGTCCCCTGCCGCGCCCAGCCGTGGAAATGCAGCAACACAGGCAGAGGCGTTTCGCCGTCCCATCCTTCGGGTTCCAGCACATGGTACGAGCGGTCGCCGACCTCACAGGCCGTGTCGCCGTGGCAGTCGGTGTTCCATGGTCCCATGGCGAAGGCGGGTGAGGCGGTCAGCAACAGAAGGCAAAGCAGTCGATAAATCATGCGCCTGACCCTAGCCAGCCAGAGCGCCAAGTCACGTCACAACCCCGTGGGAACCTGTAACAAGCAGTGGTGTCGCCAGACCGCGGGATGGCGATCCTTGATTGGTGGTGGGTAGTTTATGGAGGCCAAATCCGCGCGCTGTTCGAACGTCGCGCTGGCGGAGACAAATCGCCAGCCCGTGCGGGCGGTGTCGCCCATTGGGCTTGAACCAATGGCGCCGCAATGAACGACCGATAGCGCGGCGGCCTATCGGCCTTTGCTCCGCGCGAGGCAGAACCTCAACTACTTAGCTAAGTTCAAGAATTTTAAGCACCCACGCAACCAACACCGCTGTAACAACGGAAACAAGAACCGTGGGGATGTTGCACAAAATGTTACCGAACCATTTTTTCCACAATGGCTGAGACAGTCTCTCAAGCTCATCAAAACCCTTACTATTCAAACGCAAGCGAAATTCATCAGGCTCATCCGGAGTGAGATAAGACGACGTCGCACTCGATTCATATTTTTCTTCGAAGAGACCTTCGTCCATTAAGAACGAAATCTGAAAAAGCTCATCGCGAGACCAGTCAGGAGAATCCTCAAAGGGGTTTCCATGCTCATCTGACCAAGCTCGCTTTAGTCGGAGCCACTGGTTTGGCGATTGTTCAAATCGCTGTAGTATCGCCTTCCGAACACGTCGGTCTTTGCTCACCGCGACAAACCACCATGCAGGTTCGGCATATCCAACGCCGCAAACCCATAGTGCCGCAGCCAACGCAGGTCGGAATCAAAGAACGCCCGCAGGTCCGGAATACCGTATTTCAGCATCGCCAGGCGGTCGATCCCGATACCAAAGGCAAAGCCTTGATAGACCTCAGGATCAATCCCACCGGCGGCGATCACCTTGGGGTGGACCATGCCGGAGCCGAGGATCTCCATCCAGTCGTCGCCCTCGCCGATCTTCAGCTGACCGTTATCCCAGGAACAGCGGATATCGACCTCGGCCGACGGCTCGGTGAAGGGGAAGTGCGAGGCGCGGAAGCGCAGCTCGACGTCGTCGACCTCGAAAAACGCTTTCACGAACTCTTCCAGAACCCATTTCAGGTTCGCCATCGAGATGTCTTTATCAATCGCCAACCCCTCGACCTGATGGAACATCGGCGTGTGGGTCTGGTCATAGTCGGCGCGGTAGACGCCGCCCGGACAGATCACGCGGATCGGCGCGCCCTGTTTCTCCATCGACCGGATCTGCACCGGAGACGTATGGGTGCGCAGCACATGCGGCGGGCGATTGTCGCCCTCGGCGCGGTGCATGTAGAACGTATCCATCTCGGCCCGCGCGGGGTGATGGCCGGGAATGTTCAGGGCGTCGAAATTGTACCAGTCGGTTTCGATCCGCGGCCCTTCGGCCACCGAGAAGCCCAGTTCGGCAAAGATCGCGGTCAGTTCCTCGGTCGCCTGGCTGATCGGGTGGATCGAGCCCTGACGGCGCGCGCGGGTCGGCAGGGTGACGTCCAGCCATTCGGTGCGCAGACGTTCATCCAGCGCGGCATCGGCCAACGCGGCCTTTTTTGCAGAGAGCGCCGAGTTGATCTCATCCTTCAGGGCGTTCAGCGCGGGGCCTGCAACCTGACGTTCCTCGGGCGTCATCTTGCCCAGCTCGCGCATCTTCAACGCGACCTCGCCTTTTTTACCGACAGCCGCGACGCGGATCGCCTCAAGCGCGTTTTCGTCGCCTGCTTCGGCGATTTGGCCCAGATATTTTGCCTTAAGATCGTCCATGACGGCCCTCTGAATTTTGTCGAGAACCTGCTATCGGCCCCGCCCCGCGAATGCAAGCGGGACGGTGCGGATCAATAGCTGTATTCCGGGAAAATCCGGGTCAGGTCGCCATTCCAGTCGCCATTGTAGTGATCCAGCAACTCATCTGCCGGAACCTTACCAGTGTCGATGCTTTCCTTGAGCGCGTTCAGGAAATGTGTCTCATCCGGGACCAGCCCCCCAGCACCGGCGCGCGCGCGGGCCTTCAACCCGGCCTCAGAGATCGCAACAACCTCGCGCGCCAGATCGTGCATTTTGATGTCACCGACCTGCGCCTGAAGGCCATTGACTGCAGCTTGCACGCGCAGTTCCTCGCGCGTTTCCGCATCCCAGCCCTTGACCAAATCCCACGCCGCGTCCAGCGCGCCCTGATCGTAAGTCAAACCAACCCAGAAGGCGGGCAGCGCACACAAGCGACGCCACGGGCCACCATCCGCCCCGCGCATCTCCATGTATTTCTTGATCCGTGCTTCGGGGAAGGCCGTGGTCAGGTGATCGGCCCAATCGCTGAGGGTCGGTGTTTCACCCGGCAGAGCAGGCAATTCCCCTTTGAGGAAGTCGCGGAACGACATACCTAGCGCGTTGATATACTGGCCGTCGCGATAGACAAAATACATCGGTACATCCAGCGCATATTGTACGTACCGTTCGAACCCAAAGCCGTCTTCGAACACAAAAGGCAGCATACCCGTCCGGGCGTCGTCCAGATGCCGCCAGATATGGCTGCGCCAGCTTTTCTGGCCATTGGGCTTGCCTTCAAAGAAAGGCGAATTGGCAAACAAGGCGGTCGCCACAGGTTGCAGCGCAAGTGCAACGCGCAGTTTCTGCACCATGTCGGCCTCGGACCCGAAGTCGATATTGACCTGAACCGTGCAAGTGCGCCGCATCATGGCGCGGCCCATGGTGCCGACCTTTTCCATATAGTCGTTCATCAACCGATAACGCCCTTTCGGCATCAACGGCATTTCCTCGTGGGTCCATATCGGGGCCGCGCCCAGACCAATGAAACCAACGCCGATCTCGTCGGCGATGTCCTTCACCTCACGCAGGTGGGTGTTTACCTCATCGCAGGTCTCGTGGATCGTCTCAAGCGGGGCACCGGAAAGCTCCAGCGCGCCACCGGGTTCCAGGCTGACATTTGCACCGTCTTTTTCAAGACCGATCAGCTTGTCGCCTTCGCGCACTTCGCCCCAGCCATGGCGATCCCGCAGACCTTCCAGCACGGCCACAATCGAGCGTTTGCCTTCAAACGGCAGCGGCTTCAGCGTGTCTTTGCAATAGCCGAACTTTTCATGCTCGGTGCCGATGCGCCAGTCTTCTTTGGGCTTGCAGCCTGATTCCAGATACTCGGCCAGTTGCTCATGGCGTTCGATCGGACCGCCGCCGGACTGAGGGATGGACATGAACCGTGCTCCGATCCTGATGTGTCTGTCTTGAAGGTCAGTCGTGGTCGTAAATGACGCCAGTGTCAATGCAACCGCAAATGTGCCGGGCGCGATGGGGTGCGTTCCCAGATGACGACGGGATGTCGTGATTTACCGTTGAGTTCCGACAGCATCTGTTCGGTTTTCAACCCAGGCAGGCTAGAGAACACATCAAACAAAGCCTCTGCCCCTTCTGCATTCACAGGAATGTGAAGCGCCGGTTGTCCCGACTGATCCAAAACCCAATGCGCCGGGCTTGAGGTCGGGTCGAGCGCAAGCCGTTCAATCTCGCGAGTCGCCACGATGCCGCCATCCAAAGGACCCAGATAGGTGATCTGACCTTCATCCACGGTCACCACACCCTGCCCACCTGCGCCGGTTCTGAATCGGGCGCGTTGTATGCCAATGACCGCCAATGCCACAGACACCAAGATCAGGAACCAGCCCAACCATGCCAACAACCCACCCGGCCCGCTGACCCAGCTGAGGCCGAGGATTAGGACAAAGAAAGCAACCAAAACTTCGCGCCAGCGCCACAGCGCCAGTTTTGCCTCGGGTCGGATGAAACTCATCTGTACTCTCCAACAGAAACGCCCGAATACGGTGCCTGTATTGCTTCAAACTGCATGGACGTGAAATCGTGCACCAGTTGACGATTTTCAATCCCACCCGCATCGGCCAACTGCGTCTGCCACAACTTTCCGTTTTCCGCCCATTGCAACAAGTCGCCAAAACGGTCCGCCCATTCCCATCCTGAGCAACATATTGCCGGCCCGTCGTGAGGTGGCAACAAGGCATACTGACTGGAAATATGTGCGCGGTTATTTTCTCCAATCGTGAATGTTTGCCTCAGACTCCAGTTTTCGACCAGGTCCAGCCTCAGTTCTATTTCATACTTTTCGCCGCCCGCACGGACCCAACCCCTTTGCTGCAGGCGAGATGAGACGAGATCTCCCATGTGAAAACCGTCGGTCGAATTTGGGAAGCTGTCGGCCTCGGCTGCTCTCAGGCCGTCGGGCAGGTCTTCAGGAGGCGTTGCGCCGTTCAGCCAAAGCCTGCCGTCCGCAGTGAAAGCGCCACCGCCGAACCAGCTGTCGGATTGGGGCCAGTACGCGATCGCCGTAAGCCAGGGCGCTTTGGAAACGGCCGTCCAGCAGCGACCACCTTTGCACGCGAAATAGACCAGATGTCGGCCTGACGGGGAAAGATCGCATCTGTGTTCGTGGATTCGGGCCCCAAGCCATTGCCCAAGCCTTACAGTGCCGACGCTGCGGTCCCACATCAATACAGCAACTTGGTCGGTCGGACCTCGACGCAAAACAATTGCTTGATCTGACCCCAAAGCCGTTAAAACGTGCAGCCGGGGCGGTGGTGTCACGCCCAATCCCCCAGTGCCTGCTGCCACATCGTCAACGCCGCCACAGCCGCCGTATCCGCCCGCAGGATGCGCGGGCCAAGGCTGACCACATGCGCATATGGCAGAGCTGACAGTCGGGCGCGTTCTTTCTCAGAAAAGCCACCTTCGGGGCCGACGAGAATCGCCCATGGCCGTCCTTTTTCATTGGCGGCCAATCGCAGGGCTGAGCCGACCTCGGCCTCGTTGCAGAACATCAGCTGACGGTCTTTGGGCCAACTGTCCAAGACACGATCCAGCCGCTGCAGATCGGTAACTTCGGGCACGAAGGTGCCGCCGCATTGTTCCGCGGCCTCGACCGCATGGGCCTGCAAGCGATCCTGACGGATGCGTTCGGAATTGGTAAACTCGGTCTGTACCGGCAGGATGCGAGCCGCGCCCATTTCGGCAGCTTTTTCAACGATAAAATCGGTGCGGGCTTTTTTGATAGGTGCAAACAGAAACCACAAATCGGGCGGCAATTGCAAAGGTTTGGTCTGCGTGGTGCAGCTCAGTACGCCGCCACGTTTCCCGGCTTCGACCACTTCAGCCAGCCATTCGCCATCCTTGCCATTGAACAAGGCTACGGCCCCACCAACCGTCAGTCGCATCACACCAAACAGATAATGCGCCTGGTCGCGCGTCAAAGGAACCGATTGCCCCTGACCCAAGGGCTGCTCTACATACAGTCTGATCTTCGCACTCATGAGACCTTACATATGCAAGGCAATGCCCCAACACCAGACGGTCAAGTCGCCGATGCTGTCACCGGCAACTGGGTCGATACCTATGCGCCAGCCTTCACCCGCCCTTATCTGCGCCTCAGCCGCGCGGACCGGCCCATTGGAACATGGCTGTTGCTGATTCCATGCTGGTGGGGCTTGGCCTTGGCCATCCTGCATGACGGCCAGCCCCGATGGGAAGATCTGTGGATCGCCATTGGCTGCGCATTTGGCGCTTTTCTGATGCGGGGGGCGGGGTGCACCTGGAACGACATCACAGACCGGGACTTCGACGGGCAGGTTGAACGCACACGTTCACGCCCGATTCCCTCGGGTCAGGTCAGCGTCCGACAGGCAGCGGCCTGGATGATCCTGCAATGCCTGCTGGCACTTGGCATTCTGCTCAGCTTCAATCAAGCGGCCATAGCGATGGGCGTACTGTCCTTGCTGCCGGTGACAATTTACCCTTACGCCAAACGGTTCACATGGTGGCCGCAAGTGTTTCTGGGCCTGGCCTTCAACTGGGGCGCGCTTCTGGCCTGGGCGGCGCATAGCGGCTCAGTCGGGTGGCCTGCAATTTCGCTATATCTGGCGGGGATCGCGTGGACTCTGTTCTATGATACGATCTACGCCCATCAAGACGCCGAGGATGACGAGTTGGTGGGGATCAAATCCACAGCACGCCTGTTTGGCGAAGACACGGCGAAGTGGCTGAAGTACTTTCTGGTGGCAACCGTTTCATTTATGGGATTGGCCATCATCGATGCAGGCGTGCCGGATGCTTCGATTCTGGTGCTGGTTGTTGCGCTTTGCGGTCCCTGGGCAATGGGCTGGCATATGATGTGGCAGCTGCGCGGTCTGGATCTGGAAGATAACGCCAAGCTGCTGCAATTGTTCCGGGTCAACCGCGACACCGGCTTGATTCCGCTGATCTTCCTTTGCGTCGCCTTGCTGCTCTGATTGCACCTGTCGAATGAGGGCTGTAAAGATCGGCCCAAACGCCTGAGGAGTGCCAAACCCAAGCATGCGTCTGCCGTATTTTATCGCTGTTTCACTGATCTTTCTGGTCTCAGCCGGGCTGTCTCTGTTGGCGGCCAGCTATGCCGTCACAAAAATCGAAGAGACATCTGAATTCGCCGTAAGGCGGTCACTGGACCTCAAAGGTCATGACTGGGCCGAGGTTGAATCCGACGGTTTGCGCGTTATCCTGACCGGCACCGCACCAGATGAGGCCACACGGTTCAACGCGTTGACTGTGGCCGGGACCGAAGTCGACACATCCCGCGTGATCGACGAAATGGAGGTCGAGGCCACCTCGGCGCTGGCCCCACCCCGCTTCTCGGCGGAAATCCTGCGCAATGACGGCGGCATCTCGATCATCGGTCTGATCCCCGCCAGTGAGGACAGGGCGAGCCTGATTGACCGGCTGCGCAACCTGGATCGGAGCGTTGCAGTGTCGGATCTGATGGAAACGGCAGATTATCCCAAGCCCGATGGCTGGGATGCCGCAATATCTTACGCCATCGAAGCATTGGCGCGGTTGCCTCGTGCAAAAGTTTCCGCCAGCTCTGGCTTGGTCAAGATCACCGCGATTGCGGACAGCCAAGAGGAAAAACAACGGCTTGAACAGGATCTGACGCGCGCCGCGCCGCCCAGTTTGCGCATCGGCTTGGCAATCTCGGCCCCTCGCCCCGTCATCACACCCTTCACACTGCGCTACCTGATAAATGATGAAGGCGGGCAGTTTGACGCCTGTTCCGCCCAGGATGAAAAGGCGCGCGACCGCATCGTGGCCGCCGCGCGCGAGGCGGGCTTGCAAGGCACCTATTCTTGCACCATCGGTCTGGGAGAACCCTCACCCCGCTGGCCCGAAGCCGCCGAACAGAGCATTCAGGCTCTGTCCGAAATCGGCAAGGGCACCGTGACGCTGTCTGACGCGGACATCACGCTGGTCGCGGCGCAAGGCACAAACCCTGCCCTTTTTGATCGGGTGGTGGGTGAGCTTGAAACTGCCTTGCCGCCGGTCTTTGCACTGCACGCCGTGTTGCCGGAACCCGAGACTACGGATGCTTCAGGCCCGGTTGAGTTTTCCGCAACCCGCAGCCCTGAGGGCTTGGTACAACTGCGGGGACGCCTGGGCGATGAGACCCTGCGGGACATGGTCGACAGCTATGCCCGTGCCGCATTTGGCTCTAATCAAGTTTATACCGCCACACGCATTGTGTCCGATCTTCCCGCAGATTGGCCTGTGCGTGTTCTGGCCGGGCTCGAAGCGTTGGCGCAGCTGCATAACGGGGCATTGACCGTGACACCTGAAATGGTCGAACTGAGCGGGATCAGCCACGAAGAAGACGCCAAGGCCCGCATCGCAAGGCAGTTGTCGGACAAGCTGGGTGAGGGGCAGGAATTCACCCTGATGATCACTTATCAGCCTCCACCAGAGCCTGAAGATGCCCTGCCCGACCCGGAAGTCTGCGAACAACAGATTGCTGAAGTTCAGGCTTCTCGCAAAATCGCGTTCGAACCCGGATCAACCACGATTGCTTCAGATTCGCGCGACACGGTGAACCAGATTGCCGATATCTTGCGGGACTGCGGACCGATCCGCCTTGAGATTCAGGGCCACACCGACAGCCAGGGCCGCGAAGAGATGAACCAGCAGCTCAGCCAGGCACGCGCGCAGTCGATTCTGAACGAGTTGCGCGGACGGCGCATTCCCACCAGCAGCTACACCGCCGTGGGATATGGCGAAACGCAGCCCATCGCTGATAACGACACCGAGGAAGGTCGGGAAGAAAACCGCCGAATTGAATTTCGTCTGATCCGTCCCGAACCTGTTGAAACCGGCGAAACAGGTCTCGAAGCGCTTGAGACTGAGACAGAATCCGACACGCCCGAGACAGACCAGACTGACACAACCGCATCAGATGCGGATGCGGAGGACCAGTAAGTTGAACAGAACCGAATTCATCATCGCCACGGCCATCATTCTGTTTGCGGCCTTCTGCATGGGATGGTTTGCCAACTGGTTGGCTCACCGCCTGTCCCGCGTACGCCAAAGCGACGTTGCTGATCTGGACCGGATGAGCCAGGAGTTGCACGAGGCCGAAGAAACCCGTGATCAGGCCATCACTTATCTGCAACAGCGCGAAGCCGAGTTGACCAACCAACTGACGCAGACCGAAGCTGAGCTGGCCGCCGCGATGGACGGCCTGCGTGCCGCGCGGCAAGAGGCCGAAGAATTACGCGGGCGGATTAACAACGCCGACTGACGCGCCTCTCACGTGGGCGGATTACAAAACCTGCGCAAGATCGGCGATCAGGTCCTCTGGGTCTTCAAGGCCAACCGACAACCTGAACACGCCGTCCCCTGCATAGTCCCGATAGCTTTCCAGCTGCGCCCCTTCCAGACGGAAAGAGGTCTGCATCAACGCGTCCGTGCCCATCCAGAAAATCAGACTGCGATGGTGGCCCAGCGACACGGCATAGTGAATGATTTTCAGTTTATCGATCATCTGCTGGGCCAGTGCTTCTCCGGTCGCGTTGTCGCCCACCTGAAAGGTGATCATGCCGGATGTGTTTCGCATCTGCCGTTGCGCCAATTCGTATTGCGGGTGTGATTTCAGACCCGGATACACGACTTTGGTGACGGCCCCACGTGTTTCAAGCCATTCGGCAACCTCCATGGCACCCGCCTGATGTGCCTGCATTCGAAGCGGCAAAGTGGCCATACCCCGGGCAATCATCCACGCGTTGAAAGGTGACATGATGCTGCCGTGATGAATGGCGGACTCGTTACGAATCTTCTCAATCAACTCTTTGCGGCCCGCCACCGCTCCGCCAATGGCATCACCATGACCGCCTATGAACTTGGTCACGGAGTGCATGATCAGATCGACGCCCAAATCTTTGCTGGGTTGACCCAGCGGAGAGGCAAAGGTGGCATCACAGGACAACAATGCCCCGGCATCTTGTGCAATGGAGGAAACCGCCGCCAGATCGGTCAGTCGCCCGATTGGGTTAACCGGTGTTTCCGTATGAATCAGCCGTGTGTTTGGCCTGATTGCCGCTGATACCGCCGCCAGATCAGACATGTTGACCGTGCTGACCTCGATCCCCAAGCGCGGCAGCGTATCCCGCGCCAGCTCGGCCACGCCCGCATAAGATACGTCAGAGACGATCACGTGATCTCCGGCTGACAGGAACGTCAGGAAAATCGCAGTTGCAGCCGCCATGCCTGACGCCAGACAGATACAATCCTCGGTGCTTTCAAACGCGCTTATTTTGGCTTCAAGCGTCCGCACGTTGGGGTTGGCCCAACGCCCATAGAGGTATGGGGCCTCTTCCTCGAGATCATGGGCGGAAAACCCAGCCACCTGGCCGGTGACAAAAGTCGAGGACATATGCAAAGCCGGTGCAGATGCACCGTTGGTCGGGTCCGGTTCTTCGCCCACATGAATCGCCCGCGTCGCAAGGCCCTTGTTTCTCAATCCGTTGTTCATGGGGTTGCCCTCTTGATCCGTATGTTCGGATTAAGCGCGAGCCCAAACGCCAACGTCTAGAGGGGAAATGTGCCAAGTATAGTTTAAAAACGACCACAACGTTCACCCCGCATTTTATGCTTTGCATCAATAGCGGTTCAGTGCGTCTGCCAACATGAAGACTACAACACTGGAGGAAGGATCAGCGGAACAGGCTAATTTGCAGTTCTGAACAAACGATAGGTGAGAGACGAATTGATCGGCGTGTTTTGGCCTACACGACCAGTTCGACTTCAACTTCATTAATAAATTCAATAATATGAATTGGTGCGATTTTGCCTGCACATACGTAAGTCCGCTATCCAACAAAACTGGAGTGAACTATGTATCTCAAGCCAATATTGAAGACTGCCGCAACATTAACAGCACTTGCCGCGACATCCGCTTTTGCCTCTAGCGATGTGATACCGTCCGAGAACGACACCTTTACAAAATGGGGCGAAGAATCTGGTTGGACTATCTTTGTCGATGAAACACGTGGATCATGCTTGATTGAGCGCGTGGATGAGAACAACAATGTCGTTCAAATGGGCCTGACTAAAGATCAGGAAATGGGCTATCTTGGTGTCTTCACGCAAAACAACATCGGCTTGAAAGGTAAGAAGGAAAAAATCTTCTTGTCACTTGACGGAAACGTTTATGAGGCCGAAGCACGCAAGAAAACCAAGCATTTGGCTGAAGGATATACCGGAGGCTATATCCTGGCGAACAACGCGCAATTCGTTGATGACGTTATGAAAAAATACGAAATGACGGTGTTCCCCGAAAAAGAGTTCGCGTTCACTGTAAGCCTGGACGGAACGCTGAAGGCCATTGAAGCCGCTCGCACATGTAATTCCGAACAGAGCAGCTAAAGTCTTGTGTTCAACTCCGGCACCTGAACTTGGGTGCCGGACTTTCCTACCACCGGGTTAACGCGTCTTCGTCTTCGTCCTTGGCGGCAACCCAATCTGCACCGGTTCTGGTGATTTCTTTCTTCCAGAACGGGGCGCGGGATTTCAGGTAATCCATCAGGTATTCAGCCGCCTCGAATGCATCTTTGCGATGCGGCGCGGCCGTGGCCACCATCATGATCCGGTCGCCTGGGGCCAGGCGACCGTGGCGGTGGATCACCAACACATCGCCCAGTGACCAACGATCCTTTGCTTCCTGGGCAATCTTGGTCAGAGCTCGTTCGGTCATACCCGGATAGTGTTCGATCTCCATCACATCCAGATCACCGCTTGCAAGATCGCGCACAACACCGGTGAACGTGACGATGGCACCGTTGGCGTCATCCCCTGCAGCAAAGGCGTTGGCCTCGGCCCCCAGATCGAATGGCTCTTCCTGAACAGCGATCCGCATCGCTTAACCGCCGGTCATCGGTGGGAAAAACGCAACCTCACGCACACCGGTCAGCGAGGCATCAAAATCCGACAACTCTTGGTCCAGTGCCACCCGCAGGGCCGATAAATCGGCAAAGGCCGCCGCATAACGCTCTTCCCTTGCGCACAGTTCCGAGACCAGATCGCTGACCGTTGCAGCGCTTGTCTCAACTTTTTCTTTTGGCAAACCGATGCGTTCGCGCACCCATGCAAAGTACAGCACATCCATCGCTTAGCTCTCCTTAAGATGCGGCATGGCTTTACGTAGGTAGTCATAGCCGGTGATCAATGTCAGTGTTGCGGCGATCCACAAAAGCCACAGCCCGATTTGGCCAGCCCAGTACATGCCTTCAATATTCCAGCGCAGGTGGTTTACGTCTTCAACCTGCCCCGCAATGATCTGCTCGACCAGATCGGCATCCATGCCGAAACTTGCCATCACGGCATAGTGTTCAAAGATACCTTGCGAAAACAGAACCGCGATGGCGATCATCTGCGCAGTGGTCTTCCACTTGGCCAGTTTCGTAACCTTGAGTGTCCCCGCTACATCACCCAGATACTCGCGCAGACCCGAGACAAAAACCTCGCGAAACAGGATCACCGTCGCGGGCAGCACCAGCCACGGCGTCCAGTGTTCTGTCGAATAGCCCACCAGGATCATCAATGCGATCACTACCATCGCCTTATCGGCAATCGGGTCCAGCATCGCGCCGATCTTGGTTTCCTGCTTCCAAGCGCGGGCCAGATACCCATCGAACCAATCGGTAATAGCCGCCGACAGAAACAGGATCAAAGCGAACCAATCCGCATATGGCCGGGTGAAATACAAAAACATGACGGCCAGACCGGGCGCCGCCAACAGGCGCAGGACGGTCAGAATATTGGGCAAGTTCCACTTCATGGCTGGGACCCTATATCGACGCTGCGGGACAGAAAAGCCAATCAGACAAAAAACTGCGCGGATCACAGAAGCTTGGTCAAAGCGCCGCAGGCCTTTGGTCCTGTATCTCTTGGCCTTTCCGGGCTTTGCCGTCAGATTGCGGCGAAAGCCCAGATCGGAAGTGTCAGATGACAGCCCATATTCAAACCGATGCCCGCGCGAACATGATTGGCAGCCTATGGATGATTGCCGCAATGGCGGGTTTTGCGCTTGAGGACGCGCTGCTCAAAGCGTCCTCGGCCGTGGTGCCGATCTGGCAAGTCCTTGTTGTGTTTGGCGCTGGTGGATCACTTGTTTTTGCTGCGGTAGCATTGATGCGCGGAACGCGCTTGATGCATCCTGACGTGCTGTCTCGGCCGATGAAGGTTCGGGTCCTGTTCGAAGTTCTGGGGCGGTTGTTCTATGTTCTGGCCATAGCGCTCACGCCATTGTCCTCGGCCACGGTGATTTTGCAGGCCACACCGCTTGTCGTGGTCGCAGGTGCAGCGTTGTTCTTTGGTGAAGCGGTAGGTTGGCGGCGGTGGAGCGCTATTTTCGTGGGTATGCTTGGTGTTGTCGTGATCCTGCAGCCCACCGGCGACAGCTTTTCATTGCTGTCGATTCTGGCCGTTCTAGGCATGCTGGGATTTGCGGGGCGTGATTTGGCCAGTCGCGCAGCACCTGCCACGCTGGGAACCGAAGTCTTGGGATTCTACGGGTTTCTCAGCATCATCGTTGCGGGGCTCGCCTATCGGTTTTGGGAAGGCGTGCCGATGGTTTCGCTTGATCTACATACCAGCCTGCATCTGACCGGAGCGGTGCTGATGGGCGTTTTGGCTTATTCTTCGCTGATGAAGGCCATGCGCACAGGCGAAGTTTCCGCTGTGACCCCATTCCGCTATACGCGACTATTGTTCGGCATCGGCTTGGGCGTGCTCATGTTCGGCGAAAGCCTCGATCCCGTAATGTGGATCGGCAGCGCGTTGATCGTGGCTTCGGGGCTATACATCCTGTGGCGTGGACGGCGCGCCTAACCCTTGTCGTGAAAGAAATCATAGACCTTCTGCGCCAACCCGGCCGAGATCCCCTCGACTGCTTTTAGGTCCACCAGATTGGCTCGACTGACCGCCTTGGCGCTGCCGAAATGAGTTAACAAGGCACGTTTGCGCGCCGCCCCTACGCCGGGAATTTCGTCCAACGGCGTGGCGCCTACGGCCTTTGCACGCTTTGCGCGGTGAGTACCGATGGCAAACCTATGTGCTTCGTCCCTCAAACGTTGAATAAAATACAGCACAGGGTCGTTGCGCTTCAGGGCAAAGGGGCGCTGACCGGTCCGATGAAACTCTTCCTTGCCGTGATCGCGATCGACCCCTTTCGCAACCCCGACCATTGGAATGTCTGCGACCCCATGGGCCTGCATGATCTCATGCACCGCACTCACCTGCCCTGCACCGCCGTCAATCAGCAAAAGATCGGGCCAGAGCCCTTTTTCCCGATCCGGGTCTTCTTTTTGCAAACGGGTAAAGCGGCGGTTCAGAACCTCTTTCATCATGCCGAAATCATCGCCCGGCGTCAGATCGTCACCACGAATGTTGAATTTGCGATAGGCGTTCTTCATGAAGCCCTCGGGCCCCGCAACAATCATTCCACCGACCGCGTTGGTGCCCTGAATGTGCGAGTTGTCGTAAACCTCGATCCGTTCCGGTGGCGCGTCCAGATCAAACGCTTCGGCCACCCCGCGCAACAGTTTGGCCTGCGTTGCGCTTTCGGACATGCGGCGAGCCAATGACTCGCGCGCATTTCGCAAGGCGCCCGCCACCAGTTCCTGTTTCTCACCGCGCTGCGGAACAAGGATCTCCACCTTGCGGCCTGCCTTCTCGGTCAGGGCCTCCTGCATCAGATCGGCGTTTTCGATCCCGTCCGATAGGATCAGCTGCCGGGGCAGTTCCTTGTTGTCGTAGAACTGACCAAGGAACGCCTCCATCACCTCAGCGGGCGAAACATCGGGGCCGACACGCGGATAGAAATCCTTGTTGCCCCAGTTTTGATTGGCGCGGATGAAGAACACCTGCACACAAGCCTGGCCGCTATCCATATACAGGCCGATCACATCCGCCTCGGCCACGCCGCGCGGGTTGATACCCTGGGACGTCTGAACTTGCGTAAGTGCCCGGATACGATCACGCAGACCGGCGGCGCGTTCAAACTCCATTGCCTCGGACGCGGCCATCATCTGCTCGGCCAGATCCTCCTGCACCTTGGTGGATCGGCCTGACAGGAAACGCTCGGCGTCCTTGACGCTTTCGCGGTATGCCTCTTCCGAGATCAACCCGACGCACGGCCCTGAACAGCGTTTGATCTGATAGAGCAGACAAGGCCGCGTTCGACTGTCAAACATGGAATCCGAGCAGTTGCGCAGCAGGAACGCCTTTTGCAACTGGTTCAACGTGCGGTTCACCGCCCCTGCACTGGCGAAGGGCCCAAAGTAAGCACCCTTTTCCTTCTTCGCCCCGCGATGCTTTTTGATCTGGGGAAAGGCGTGGTTCTTGGCGACCAGAATGTTAGGAAAGCTCTTATCGTCGCGCAGCAGCACGTTGTACTTGGGCTTGAGCTGCTTGATCAAGTTCTGCTCCAGCAGCAACGCCTCGGTCTCGGTCCGGGTTGTCAGGAACATCATCGAGGCGGTCGAAGCGATCATCTTCTCGATCCGGCCAGAATGCCCCGGGCGTGTGTAATTCAACACCCGCGCCTTCAGGTTGCGTGCCTTACCCACATACAGTACCCGACTATCCGCATCCAGCATCCGATACACACCGGGCGAACTGTCCAGCGTTTTTGCATAGCGCTGAATGCAGGCATAACCGGTCGGAGAAGAGTCGCTGTGGGTGGTCATAGGCTTTTGATATGATTCTCTTGGACTGGCTGCAATCTCAGGCCTCTCAAATCAAGAGGAAACAAATCCACGACTTCTGTGGATAAGTGTGAAGATAAGTTTCTGCTGGATCGGAAATCCCCTTGTTTCATTGCCTCTTCCTTGATTTGCACAAAAAATGGGCAATAAATTAACGCATTGATTCTAAATGATATTTTTTCAATCACTTAGCAAGTGTATGAAAAAAAAGACATTTTTGTAACGCGCAGGTAACACGAATGAGAGCAGTGCAAAACTTGCAGCGAAATTGCTTATTCTACGCCGAGCACGTCGGGTGTTTTCCAACCCAGATGCTGCCCCCCATCAACGCATAGAAGTTGCCCAGTGACCGCGTGCGCGTCCAGAAAATACCCCAGCGCAGCGGTGATATCCGAGGGGTTCGATCCGCGTTCCAGAACCGTGTTGGATCGTTGCGCCTGAAAATGCTGTTCGCTTTGGCGATGCCCCTGAACCGTCGGACCCGGACCAATCGCGTTGACCCGAATGTCAGGTGACAGGGCCTGAGCGGCCGTTCGGGTCAGGGCCCACAGCCCCATTTTCGCGATGGTGTAAGACATGAACTCTGGCGTCAGTTTTCGCACCCTCATGTCCACCATGTTGACGATCAAGCCCGCGGCCAAAGGCTCTTCGTTTTCGTCCATGCCAGCGGCCAGTCCCTGTTCCGCCATAGCCTGTGTCAGTACGAATGGCGCACGCAGATTGCTGTCGAGATGGCGGTCCCAGCTTTGGCGCGTTGCGGTATGGATATTGTCATATTCAAAGATCGAGGCGTTGTTCACCAGACATGTGATCGGGCCGCCCAGCGCCTCAGCCGCGTTCGGCAACAACGCCTGAACCTGAGCTTCGTCCAGCAGATCGGCCTGCAATGCCACTGCATGACGCCCAAGGGCCTGTATCTTGACGACCGTTTCCTGCGCGGGCTGTTCGGATGTAGCGTAGTGAACCGCTACATCGTAACCACGACCCGCCAGATACAGCGCCATAGCCCGGCCCAGACGGATACCGGCACCGGTCACTAAAGCTCGGGTCATGCTTCACCTCATTTTGTCAGATCACACCAGCAATACGGTGACATAAAGCACATAAAGGAAAGTCAACACCAACCCCCATACGCGCGAGATATCCTGTTTGAGGAACACAAACGGGATCAGCAGCAGCGATGCGCCCAACATAACCCACAAGTCGAACCGCAGGAACTCGGGATCAACCGGTATGCGGCCGAACCACGTTGCAATCCCGATGATGGCCAAAAGGTTGAACATGTTCGAACCGATCACGTTACCCAACGCCACATCAGCCTGTCTGCGCAATGCAGCCATAACTGTCGTCGCCAGCTCGGGTAAAGACGTTCCGACCGCGATCAGAGTCAAACCAATGACCGTTTCACTGACCCCATAAGTCCGTGCGATAATGGTCGCGTTGTCCACCAGCAGGTGCGCCCCCATTGGCAAGCCAACCAGCCCCAGTATCAAGTAAATCGACACCTTCCAATAGGGCATGTCGGGATCAGCTTCTTCCAGTCCCTCAAGCTCTTCATCTACGCAGGCTTCACCGCAAGCTTTGCGATGGGCCTTTGCCTCGCGAAAGGCGTTCAACAAGACCAGGCCCAAAGCCGCCAGCAGGATCAGGCCGCTGAAAAAGGTAAAAGTTCCGCAGAAGGCCAAACCGATGAACAGAACTGTGGCCACCAGCATGAAGACATAGTTCCGGCGGCTGTTACATTCGCTGGTGTGCAAGGTCGCAAGCAGCGCGGGAAGGCCCAGAACCAACAAAATATTCGCCGTGTTGGATCCGACAACATTGCCCAGCGCAATGCCCGGGGCATTCTCTTGCAAAGCGCTGATCGCAATCAAAAGCTCTGGCGCGGATGTGCCAAATGCCACGATCGTCAGGCTGACGATCAACGCCGGAACACCTAGGCGCAAGCTCAGGTTCACGGCACCACGCACAAGGGCGTCGCCCGCCAGCAATAGAATCAACAGGCCAAGACCGGACAGCAGCCAAGTGGTAATCAAGTCCGGCCTCCTTTTTCACAGGCGCAGGGGCCTTTGCCGATACGATACCGCCCGCAGCGCCGGCATTTCGCAGAGCTCAATTTCTTTTGCCCGGGAAAGCGCAGCTTGCCGAACATCGCCAATACGCCCATGGCAATCAGGAAAAGGGTGACGGCCTTGATGATCACGCTACAAACCGAAACGCGCGAAGGCAGCACGCTCCTCTAATCCGGCGATGGCATCCTGTGCCAGGCTGGCCCCAAAGCGTGTCCAGATCGGTTTGCGCACGCCGTAACGGCGGAATTTGACCTTTTCGCCGAAGCGTTCCTGCATCTTGGGTTTGAGGTGGGCAATGCCATCAATCAGGCCCAACTCTTGCGCACGCCGCGCCAGCCAGACTTCACCCGTGAAAAGATCGGCACTTTGATCCAACTTGTCCCCACGTCGCGCTTTGACATGATCAATGAAGTTTTCGTGGATGTCCCCCAACAACCCCTGCAGACGGGCCACGTCCTCTTTCTTTTCCGGAGCAAACGGATCCAGCATCGACTTCGATTCTCCAGCCGTGTGCACGCGCCGCTCAAGCCCCTGACGCGCCAGAAAGACATGCGCGCCAAACCCGGCCGAAATCACTCCGATCGAGCCCAGAACCGAACTGTCATCTGCCCAGATCTCGTCCGCGGCGGCGGCCAGCCAGTACCCGCCCGAGGCAGCAACATCCTCGACAAAGGCAATCACAGGCACGTCCAGCTCTTCCGACAAACGTCGGATACGGGCACCGATCAGCGAACTTTGCACAGGGGACCCGCCTGGGGAATTAAGCTCAAGCGCCACGGCAGCGGGTTTTCCCTTGCGAAACGCTTTTTCCAGAAAAGGAGCCAAGGTCGTGTCATTCAACGCACCACGGCCCGCCATTCCAATGGCGCCGGACAGGCGGACAACGGCCACGCAGGGGTGTTTTTTGACAAACGGCAGGCTGAGTTTCATGGGTGCCGATGTAGAGTGCCGCCAACCCGTAAACAAGGGACTCATTCGGCCTTAAACGCGACGTGAACCAAATTCCCACACTCAACGGGCAAAAATGCAACGCCTGACGAAAGTCAGCTGCGTATCCGCCAACCCGTTTTGAAAATCCAGCCGATGACCGCCAAACAGACCCCAGTAAAAGCGAGAATGGCCAGAAGACTAAAGACAATTGGTACGTCCGCTAGCCCATAAAAAGACCAGCGAAAGCCCGAAATCAGATAAACTACCGGATTGAACAACGTGATCGTCTGCCACAACGGTGGCAGCATCGAGATCGAATAAAATGTGCCGCCCAGAAAGATCAGCGGCGTCACCACAAGTTGCGGCACCAGTGACATCTGTTCGAAATTGCTGGCCCAGATTCCAATGATAAAACCCAGCAACGAAAAGCTGAGGCAGGAAAGGATCAGAAACGCAGCCATGGCAAAGGGATGTTCAATCCGAATATCCACAAAAAAAGTAGCGGTTGCCAATATCACCAAACCGACAAACAACGCCTTGGTGGCTGCGGCACCAACATATCCGATCACGATCTCGATGAAATTGACCGGCGCGGACAGCAGTTCATAGATAGTGCCAAGAAACTTCGGGAAATATATCCCGAAAGACGCGTTCGAAATCGACAGCATCACCACCGACAACATGATCAACCCCGGCACGATGAACGCACCATATGAGACGCCTTCGACTTCCTGAATGCGGCTGCCGATAGCCGTGCCAAATACCACGAAGTACAACGACGTGGACAGAACCGGTGAGAAAAAGCTTTGCGCGAGAGTGCGGAAGAACCGGGTCATTTCGAACCGGTAGATGGCGGCAATTGCAGTCCAGTTCATGCCATTTCTCCGGATACAAGATTGACGAATATCTCTTCCAGACTCGATTGCCGTGTCTGTACGTCCCGCAGGATCAACCCGGCTTGTGAGACGTCATTCAGCAGTGTCGTGATACCCGTGCGGTCCGCGTGGGTGTCATAGGTGTAAATCAAGACATCCCCCGCACCATTCAGTGTCAGGTTGTGCAGCGCAAGACTGTCTGGAATCTGCGCGATGGGCTCTGTCAGCATGACCTCAATCTGCTTTTTACCCATCTGTGCCATCAGTGAGTCCTTGTCCTGCACCAAAAGCAGCTCACCCTTGTCGATGACCCCGACACGATCTGCAATGGCTTCGGCCTCTTCGATATAATGGGTGGTCAGAATGATTGTGACCCCGTCCCTTTTAAGCTCGGCCACGATTTCCCACATGTCTTTACGCAGCTCGACATCCACACCGGCAGTGGGTTCATCCAGAAACAGAACGCGGGGCTCATGAGCCAGTGCTTTGGCGATAAGCACCCGACGTTTCATACCGCCAGACAATTCCTTGATCGCATTGTTGCGCTTGCCCCAAAGGGACAGTTTCCGCAGAATCTCTTCGATCCGCGCATTGTTTTTGCCAAGCCCGAACAGCCCCCGCGACAGGCGTACGGTGTTCCAAACCTTCTCAAACGGTTCCAGCGCAATTTCCTGCGGCACAAGCCCGATCATCCTACGCGCAGCGCGGTAATCGGCCTGAATATCATGCCCTCCCACCGTGACCTCACCGGAACTTGGGGTGGTGATCCCGCAGATGGTCGAGATCAAGGTTGTCTTTCCGGCACCGTTTGGCCCCAACAGGGCAAGAATCTCACCCTCTTCAATGTCCAAGGACACACCTTTCAGCGCCTCAAACCCATCGGCGTAAGACTTGCGCAGATCTCTGATGGACAAAATTGTCGTCATATCCGTTCCCCGTTATGGCGTGGACCCTATCGCGCCAAACCTGGGTATAACAGGTCAATTCAACATCGTTTGACACACATCTGCCTTACAGGCGACGATCTGCGCCACTAACATCCGCCTTGCAATCCGCAGCCTGCTCGCAAACTCTGCCCGAAACGGAGGGTGCAGATGCTAAAGGGAATTCGTGTCGTCGAAATCGAAGGTTTGGGCCCCGGCCCGTTTGCCGCCATGCAACTGGCCGATTTGGGCGCTGATGTGATAACCATTCATCGCAAAAGCGGTGCTGTCACACCCGGAATGCCAGAACGCTCACTTCTGGATCGCGGAAAGCGGTCCATCGCGCTTGACCTGAAAGACCCTGATGACCTGGAAACCGCCCTGTGTCTGATCGGCACCGCAGATGCCTTGATCGAAGGCTTCCGCCCCGGTGTGATGGAAAAGCTGGGCCTTGGCCCCAAACCCTGCCTGGCCCGTAACCCGAAGCTTGTCTATGGACGCATGACGGGCTGGGGCCAGGATAGTCCGCTGGCTGACACAGCCGGGCATGATCTCAACTATATCGCCCTATCCGGAGCGCTCTGGTATGCCTCTCATCCCAACCAGCCCCCGCAGACACCCGCAACTCTGGTGGGCGATATTGGCGGCGGAGCCATGTATCTCGTCGCGGGTCTGCTGGCCGGTCTTATTAACGCGCAACGCACTGGTGAAGGCACAGTTGTCGATGCTGCAATATATGACGGTTCAGCCCATATGATGAACCTTCTGATGACCATGCGCCAAACGGGCAATCTATCCGATACGCGCGGTGAAAGCCTTTTGGACGGCCCACACTGGAGCCGCACATATACCTGCGCCGATGGTGGCTTCATTACAGTCCAATGCCTCGAGCCCAAATTTTATGCTCAGTTTTTGCAGACCCTCGGCCTGGCCCGTGACGCCGAATTCCAGAACCAATATGATCGCACACTCTGGCCTGATCTGACCCAACGCCTTGCCGAAATCTTCGCCAGCCAACCGCGCGATCACTGGGACGCCGTGTTTCGCGGCACAGATGCCTGTGTCGCCCCGGTGCTCAACCCGCAAGAGGCGCAGGACCACCCGATGAACACTCATCGCAACACTTGGCAAGACATCGACGGCACTCTCCAAGCCGCCGCCGCGCCTCGGTTTTCAAATCATCAATGGAACCACAGACCCAGCCCAACACGCGGAGAGCACACAAAGGACATCCTCGCGCAGCTCAACGACCCACGCTGATCCGCGCTTCATCTGGCCCTAAATACCTCGGGGGATGAATTGGTCGCAGACCAAGAAGGGGGCTGGCCCCCTTTCACCAGCTTACCGTGCGCGCACCGTGTCGATCATCAACTGCACATTCTCAGGATCCGCATCTGGCGTGATCCCGTGGCCCAGGTTGAAGATATGTGGCCCCTTCGAGAACGCCTCAACAATGCGCCGCGTTTCATCCACCAACGCCTGCCCGCCCGTCACCATATGGGACGAGGCCAGATTGCCCTGCACACAGCCATCAACCTGTACATGCTCGGCCGCCCATTCCGGCGACACCGAGTTGTCCAGCGCGACGCAATCTACACCTGTTGTTTTGGCAAACCCGATATACCCTTCGCCCGCCTCACGCGGGAATCCGATGACCGGTATGCCTGGATGGCGTTCCTTGATGGCCTGAGTAATCACCCGGCACGGTTCGACCGCGTATTTATGGAACGCCTCACCTTTCAAGGACCCCGCCCAACTGTCAAAGATCTTGACCACCTCGGCCCCGGCTTCGATTTGCGCGGACAGGTATTCGATCGTTGCGGCAGTGATACGTTCCAACAAGGCCTCAAACAGCGCGGTGTTCCCTTCCCGCAACGCGTGCGCGGGGCCCTGATCAGGCGTGCCGCGCCCTGCGATCATGTAAGTTGCGACCGTCCACGGCGCGCCGGCAAAACCGATCAGAGTGGTTTCCGACGGCAATTCGCGCGACAGAATTCGTACCGTTTCATAAACGGGCGACAGTGTTTCATGAATCGCGTCAACCGGTTTTAGCGCGTCAAACTCGGATTGCTGCGTGATCGTCGACAGGCGCGGGCCTTCACCGGTCACAAACCACAGATCAGCGCCCAGCGCCTGCGGCACCAACAGGATATCGGCAAACAGGATCGCGGCATCAAACCCGTAACGACGGATCGGTTGCAATGTGACTTCGGCCGCAAGCTCAGGGTTATAGCACAAGGACAGGAAATCGCCGGCCTGTGCGCGGGTGGCGCGATACTCGGGCAAATACCGGCCCGCCTGACGCATCATCCAGATCGGCGGCACATCCTGCACCTCACCCGCCAGCGCCCGCAGCAGTTTCTTTGTCTCGGCCATATTCGCCCCCAGTCATCCGGTTTTCGCAACGGGTCGTCCTTCGGCGGCAATTTGTCAAGCGCAGCCCCCATTGTCAGGGCAATGTGACGCGACTAAAGCTGTGAGCATGACTGTGAATTTGCCCACACCCGCATCGCCCCTCAGAATCGGCACCCGTGGCTCGCCGCTTGCTTTGGCGCAGGCCCATGAAACACGCCAACGCCTGAGTGATGCCTTCGACCTGCCCGAAGATGCATTCGATATCGTGGTAATCAAAACAACGGGCGACAATCGCGCCATGATCGATGCTGATCGACCGCTGAAAGAGATCGGCAACAAGGGTCTGTTCACCAAAGAAATCGAAGAAGCGATGCTGCGCGCTGAAATCGACATCGCCGTGCATTCGACCAAAGACATGCCGGTCGCACAGCCCGACGGCCTTGTGCTGGATACTTTCCTGCCGCGTGAGGACGTGCGAGATGCGTTTATCTCCCCGCGCTTGGGTTCCATCCACGAACTGCCCGAGGGTGCCGTTGTTGGCACCTCCTCGCTGCGTCGCCGTGCTCAATTGCTGAACCGGCGTCCTGATCTGAAGGTGGTCGAATTTCGTGGAAACGTTCAGACGCGACTGAAAAAGCTGGAAGATGGCGTGGCAGATTGCACCTTCCTGGCGATGGCGGGAATTCGACGTCTGGGTATGGATGATGTCCCGGCAAGCGCCATTTCCCCTGACGATATGCTGCCCGCCATCGCGCAAGGCACCATCGGCATTGAACGGCGCAGCGACGATATGCGTGCGGCAGAAATGCTTGAGGCGATTCACCACGCGGAAACAGGCCAACGGCTGGCGGCCGAACGTACGTTGCTGGATGCTCTGGACGGGTCGTGTGAAACGCCGATCGCGGGTCTGGCCGAAATCAACAATGGCGCCCTCAGGTTGCGTGGCGAAGTTCTGCGACCAGATGGAACGGAAACCGCCAGTCGGGATATGACGGGCGCAATCACAGACGGGCCGGAAATGGCCCGCGTGATGGCTGCCGAATTGCTTGCGCAGGCTGGACCGGATTTATTTGATTGGAAAAATTCAAAATAAATTCTTCGAGTGTGAACTGGGTCACTGTAAAAGGCGATTTCTTCAGGCATTAAAGTGACATACCAACCAGGAAGTCAGGTCAGTCTCGAAAGTATCGAAAAGTTTTCAGATTGCGGTGATTTAATCAGTATTCGAGGGGGCGAGGCTGGCCCCTGACTTCCAGAGGTGACGGGTCGCAGTTGTTATCAACAGCGACCCGTTTTTTTACAATGATCAGGAAATTGCAGCCACGGCGTGGCGTACGGCTTCTCTGGTCTGATCCAGATCGGCCTCGGTCACCGCTAATGACGGGTACAGCTTGCCCGGAGCTTTGAAAATCCCATGCGACCGCAAAGCGCCATTATACGTTGCGTTGCGTGCAGGGTCGTCGTGACTGGCGCTGCGGTAGTCCCTGCATTCGGCTTTGGTAAAATAGATATCGAACAAAGTCTCGTCTCCGCAAATCCGATGCGGAATGCCGGCTTCGTTCAGCGCGTCCTTCTGCATGTCTTGCAACTGCCGCCCGATACCGCGCAAGTGTTCATAGGCCCCATCACGCCGCAGGATTTCCATTGTTTTCAATCCCGCAACCGAAGCCACCGGATTGCCCGACAAAGTGCCCAATTGCATCAGCCAGCCGTCTTCACCGACTTTCGATTTGTCGAAATGCTTCATGATCTCGGCGCTGGCGCCTAAAGCCGCCAAAGGAAACCCGCCGCCGGTGATTTTGCCCAAGGTGCAGATATCCGGGGTCACGCCATAACGTTCCTGCGCCCCGCCATACGCCAGACGGAACCCGGTGACGATCTCATCGAAGATCAGCAGCACATCGTGTTTGTCGCACAAATCCCTCAGCCCTTGCAGGTACCCGGGCAAGGGCGGAATGATCCGCTGCAACGGTTCGACCATGATCGCCGCCACATCGTCATGCTCGTCCAGCAGGGCCGCGACAGCCTCAAGATCATTGAACGGCGCGATCAGCATCTGTTCGGCCACGCTTTCGGGAATTCCGGCACTGTCGGGCACGGCCTGAGGGAAATTGACCCGACGACTGGGCGCCAGACTCATCTGCGCTTCGGCGCTCATCCCGTGATAGCCACCTTCGAACTTGAGGATCTTGTTGCGACCCGTATAGGCCCGTGCCAGCCGAATGGCATACATGTCAGCTTCGCCACCTGACGCAACAAACCGCACCTGATCACAGCAGGGAACGGCCTCGATGATGGCTTCGGCCAGTTCGATACCCTTTCTGTTATTGGCAAAGAAGGTCATGCCTTGCGGCAACTGTTCCAGAACAGCCTCCATCACCTCGGGGTGACCATGACCGAGCAGCATCGGGCCTGAGCCGATCAGATAATCGACATATTCGTTCCCGTCCTCGTCCCAGACACGGCTGCCTTCGCCACGGGCGATTATGATACCCGGATCAAAATTGCCAAACCCGCCTGCGGGTAACACAGACTTTGCGCGGGCGATCCATTCGGATTGAGTTTTGATCTTCAACATGTGACCCGATCTCCAACTTCAATGTGTTGAGTGTTTATCGATAAACTGCGACCGGGGTGCCAAGCGCATTTTCGTCCGGATGCACACCCAGTCCCGGGGTTTCGGGCAGGTGCAGGTGACCATCAATATTGCGCGGGCCACGACCGCCCGCAATATCGACCGTAATCATATCCTGACACGCCCAGACTGCGTGGAAATTGTCATCCGGGATGGTGGCCGCCAGATGCAGCGCCTCGGTATCGGCCAGAACCGTGCCGCCGGTGGCCATCACAAACATATCGATACCATGGGCCAGCGCGATATCCCGCATCCGAGCCGCCTTGGTCAGTCCACCAACGCGGTTCAGCTTGATCCCGAAAATTTCGGCAATACCATCGCGGGCGATCCGGGCTGCATCCTGCAAAGTCACCAGAGTTTCATCCACGGACACAGGCGAGGCATGCAGCCCCGAGATTGCCGCAATATCGTCCAGCGTCTCGCCGGGCTGTTCGAACATCACGTTCAGATCTTCGCAAGCGCTCATCACCCGCAGGGCTTGCTGACGAGACCAACCCCGATTGACGTCATAGAGGACAATCTCGCCCGGTCGCCGGATGCTTTCCACATCGCGGACCCGAGCGATATCGCGTTCCACGTTACCACCAATTTTGACCGAATGCGCAATGTAACCCCGGCTGCGATAGCGTTCCATCACTTCGCGGGTTTCTTCGACAGTCTTCGCTCCTACCGACGAGGCAATCGGGCGCGGTGTGCGCGACCCACCGCCCATAAGATCGGCAATGGGCAGACCTGCGGCCTGACCTGCAATATCCCAACAAGCCATATCGATCGGGCTTTTGGCGTAAAGATGCCCGGGCAATGCCAGATCCATCGCCCGTTCCACGTCCAGCACCTTGCGCGGATCGAGACCCAGAATGAAAGGTGCCATCGTTTCGATACCAGCGCGAATGCCTGGCCCGTGGGCAGGAACATAGGTGTGCCCCCAAGGGGTGCCTTCGCCCCAGCCGACCAGACCGGAGGCGGTTTCGATCTTCACAATCGTCGCATCGAGCGTTTCGAACTTCAGCCGCCCGCCAGACAGCCAATAGGGGTGCTCCAACGGCAGGTCCACCTGATAGACGGTAATGGACTTGATCTTCATAGTGTGTACTCCGCCACCGGCGCACCGAGGCTTTCAAAGTCAGGTGCCACGCCCAAACCCGGCGTGTCGGTTGCATAAAGCTTCCCGTCTCGGGCCGTCGGTCCACCGATGCCGGTTGATCGAGTGTTGTAGTTCATCAGATCAGTTGTGTTCTGCAGATATTCGGGCGGGGTTGAGGCAGCAAAATGTGCCACCACAGACGTCGTGATTTCGCCCCCCCACGTGTCTTCGCTGACAACGGGGATGCGGTTGTCTATCAGATAATCCCGCACACGCCGCGCTTTGCTGATGCCGCCAAGATTCGAGATCTTCAGACAACAGATCTCGGCCCCACGATCCGCAACAATCCGCTGCGCCATTTGGATGCCTGTTACACATTCATCCAGTTTCATTGGTTGCTCGGCCACACGGCGCACCTGTTGGCATTCCTCGTAGGTACGACAGGGTTGTTCGAGGATGAAATCCAGGTCGCGCGTCGCGCGCGCCACCCGAATTGCATTGTCAACACGCCACCCCTGATTGGCATCGGCCATCGCTTTTTCGTCCGGCTCCAACAGCGGAACAGTCGTCCGTATCCGATCGATGTCCGTGGCCCAGTCACCCCCGACCTTGACCTGAAACTGGCGGTAGCCCTGATCGCGATAGACATTCATCTCGGCTACCGTTTCATCCACCGCTTTCTGCGGGGCCACCCGGTACATCGGCGCACCGTCGGTCAGCTTGCCGCCCAGCAACATCCAAAGCGGCTGATCACACGCCTTACCCAAAATGTCCCAGCAGGCTGCATCGAAAGGAGACTTGGCATACCCATGGCCCTGAACCAGTTGATCCATCAACTGTTCGATCCGTCCGACCTGACGCGGGTCTTCACCCAACAGTTTCGGGGCAACAAGCCGCGCCAGGGCTGTTACGCCCTCGGAATGCGCGACCATATAGTTTTCGCCACACGGCGTGAACTCGCCACAGCCCTGAAAACCCGCGTCAGTATCCATAACCACGACCGAGGCGATGGCCGTTTTGATAGCGTTTCCGGCGCCCCAGACATAAGCACCACCGACATAGGGCAGCCCTGTCTGATAAACCCGAATTCGTGTGATCTTCATTGCGCATCCATTCTGGGTAGATCTCCCATGCCCTCACCGCGCCACAGCACAAAGGTCAGGATCGGTTGATCCGTTGTGACCATGGCATGGCTTTGCCAACTGGAATGCAGACGTGTCTGGTTGGGACCAACAAAAGCCGCATCACTCTCAACCTTGAACACCGCGCCACCAGCCAGCGTCAGATAGATTTCTTCGGCTTGATGGCTGTGCCAGTCATAGATCAGCCCAGCCCCCCAATACCCGATATAGCCACGCAGCTGAGTTGAATGAAAATGGCCGGTTGGGCCAAACAGCTCGTAATAGCCATACCGGCTGAGAAAATCCGCGCCGACCTCTTCCTCTGTGTATGTCTGTTTCCAATGGGCCAGATGAGTGGTTGCCTTGACTGCGTCGATCAACGGCTGAGTCAGATCGCTCCCCCGAAAGTCGCAGTCCCGCACCAGATCCGCCGCAGGAACATGACTTGGCTCTGACATCGCAACAGACAGATCAGAAGGCCATGCGCCAAAGGCCGACAGGTCAGGATGTGCCTGATGTACATGCCGCGCGGCCTCCAAAACGCTGTCCAGTGTCATGGAATCACCACTATGTTTCCGGTGTGCTCTTTGGCGATGAAGGCAGCTTGTGCCTCACGCAACTCCTCCAACGGATATGTCGCTGCCAAAGCCGGTTTGATTTCACCGGCCTCAATGTAACTCACAAGGTTCGTCATCACCTGCGGGTCAATCACGGTCGAACCCGTAAAAGTCAGGTCGCGCAGATAAAAGGTGCGCAGGTCAAACTCGACCATCGGTCCAGCAATTGCACCTGAGCAGGTGTAACGTCCGCCGCGTTCTAAAATATCGATCAAGTGCGCCCAATAGGGACCACCGACCACATCGGCGACCACGGTGATCTTTTCGTCACCCAACGCCGTGCGCAGGTTTTCAGGCGCCCGAGGTAGAACCTTATCGGGACCAAGCGCCGCCACAGCGGGATGCTTCGCTTCAGATGCCATCGCGATGACCCGCGCACCGCGCCGCTTGGCCAATTGCACCAACGCGCCGCCCACACCGCCCGATGCTCCGGGCACCAGCACGGTGTCTTTGTCGTTCACATTGGCTCGGGTCAACATTCCTTCGGCGGTAGAGTAGGAACAAGAGAACGTTGCCAGCTCTGCATCCGACAGATCCGAGGAAATCGGCACAGCATTGACCGCAAGGGTCGTCGCGTATTCAGCGAACCCACCATCGCGTTCCGAACCAAAATAACCGGCCTTGTCCATGTTGCCGGGATCAGCGGAATCACGCAGCCAACCGTCGGTAATCACACGCTCACCCACGCGCCGGGGGTCGACCCCTTCGCCAACAGCTACAATGTGCCCGCAAATGTCAGCCCCCTGAATTCGTGGGAAAGTTATTGGGTTGCCACCCCAAGTAGGGTCTTCTTCGCCAACCTCTTCAAAGGCGCCGCCGGTTGTGGCATCGGTCACAGTCTTGGAGTACCAGCCAGATCGCGTGTTAACGTCGGTGTTGTTCAAGCCGCAGGCCCCAACCTTGATCAACACTTCTCCAGTCGCCGGTTCAGGACGCGGCCAATTTTCGTGCAGGACCATCTGTTCCAGCCCGCCATGGCCCATCGTAACCATAGCCTTCATTGTTTCAGGCAAGCTCATTTAGCGTTCTCCACCAATGCGTTAGGACAGGACAACACTGTCAGTGTCTTGCCCGCTTTCAGAAATGTCCGGTCAACGCGCGCCTCACAACGCGCTTGGCCCTCCCCTAGGAGCAACGCGCAAGCACCATTGTATCCGCCTTCAACCCACGTCATGTTCTGATCAAAGCACCGACAAGCTGCAGCCATCGCAGACACTGGAGGTGGCGTTTTGTGCGCGGGCATGGTCGTTCCTCATTCCGAGTCGCGTTTCTGCTCGACACGCTAATTTCACATTTGTACCATCGTCAATCATGAATGACACAAACATATCACAAACCGTTCTGAACCGCCTGACTGAAGAATGGAACGCCCTAACGCCAGAGGCGCAAAAAGCCGCGCGTTATGTGTTGGAAAACCCAACAGATGTGGGGGTTTCGACCGTCCGTGAAATAGCAGAGGCCGCCAAAGTTAAACCCAACACATTTGTGCGGATGGCGCGGCAGGTCGGCTTTGACGGGTATGACGATTTCCGGGAACCCTTTCGCGACGCTATTCGCAAGGGGCAAGCCTCTTTTCCTGACCGTGCCCGCTGGTTGCAGGACATCGGCAAATCTGGGGAACTGGGCACGCTTTATGCTGACATGGTTGGCGCAGCGATCCGCAACATTGAAGAAACCTTTGCCGGAATTGATGCCGACCGCCTGAAGAAAGCGGCAGAAGACATTTGGAACTGCCGGCAGATTTTCACTTTGGGGGTGGGCGTCAACAATTCGAACGCACGCAATTTCACCTACCTGGCGTCCACAGGGATGAAGCAATTCCACGCTATTCCACGCCCGGGATCAACACCGGTTGACGATTTGGCTTGGGCTGATGAACAGGACGTATTGATCGCCATCACCTGCCATCCTTACCGCACGGAAGTGATTGAGGCGATCAAACTGGCGCGGCAACAGGGACTGACCGTTGTGGGGATCTCGGACAGCCCGGCAAGCCCTGTGATACTGAACGCGCATCACGGTTTTGTTGTGTCCGCAGACACGCCCCAATTCTTCCCTTCCTCCGTTTCGACCATAGCATTGCTTGAAACTCTGCTGTCATTTGTGATCGCCGTTTCCAGCGACGAGATTGTTGAACGGGTCGAACGTTTCCATCGCCGGCGGCATCAACTTGGCCTTTACGCCTTTGAACCGGATTGATCCCCTCTAACTGGCGTTTTCGGCAAAACCTTTGACCCGCAGGTTTCGCCTGGCCCAAACCTCACTTCCGGTGCCTTAAACGCGAATCCTGACATGCCTGTGCTTCTCAGATGTTGAAATTCTGGGAGTGATACGTGTCCAATTTCAACGCGTACCGCCTTGAACCTGTTCTATTTCAAGGATTTCCGGGAATTTGAAGAAAACTGTCAAACCGTCGACAAATGGCCTTGTATTTCCAGCGTTTGCAAGGATATACCCGTCGGCGGAGACGTGGCCGAGTGGTCGAAGGCGCTCCCCTGCTAAGGGAGTAGGCGGGAAACCGTCTCGAGGGTTCGAATCCCTTCGTCTCCGCCATCCACCACAAATGTATCCCGCCATTTCGGTCTGTGCAGGGGCGCAGCTAAACGCTCGCTTTTTTGCGTCAGCCAATCAGCACTGCACGGATCATCGCATAGAATTCAGGTTATCGCAGAATATACCTCGGCAATTCGCTGGACGGTCCAATAGCAGGCGATGGCTGCGCATCCCACTGCCAAGCCCACACGTGTCGACATCCACAAACTGGCATTCATGCGGTGGCAAATTACTAGCGCGGGCCATAACGCTAGAATGATGGCGACCTGGCCAATCTCAACGCCAAGATTGAAAGCAAGCAGGCTCTGCCAGATGTCTGGTGATGTAACTTGCAAAATCTTGTGCAGCACAAAGCTGAAACCCAGCCCGTGCAACAGACCAATAAGCGAGGTCAGCAGGACCATTTTGGCCTCAGACTTCGCGTTGCTCATGAACGCAGCGGCGGCCGCAATAACGATTGAAATCGCGATTCCGGTTTCGACGGCGGGAACAAACCACGCGCCTGATGGTACAAACCCGAAAAAGCCAAGAGACAACGTGATGCTATGCCCGACAGTAAATCCGGTTGCGCGCAACAATAACGCTCTGAGTGTCTGAGCGCCGATGACCAGACACACAACAAACAGAACATGATCCAACCCTTCCAGGATATGACGGATACCTTCCCAGACAAAAC
Organism: Ruegeria sp. HKCCD7303; assembly: GCF_013111185.1. GTDB lineage: Bacteria > Pseudomonadota > Alphaproteobacteria > Rhodobacterales > Rhodobacteraceae > Ruegeria. The sequence goes on from NZ_WVRE01000006.1 coordinate 278,228, forward strand.
TCAGAAAACCTCCGTACCCTGCTTGCTTGATCTCCAAAGGCTCGATCATCAGGCCCCGAGAGCGGAAAATCTGTGGTGTTTCAGATGCGTAGTCGAGAATGAGGTTGGCCGTTTGATCCTGACCCGGCAGGCCGGGGTCCAGCACATTGGCAATGCTGTATGATTGGACTGGGCGGTCACTCTTGTAGTTCAGGACAAGATCGACAATCGTGTCACCGACGTAGAGCGGTGGCGCAAGGTCTGTTTCAAATTCAACGGCTCTTTGAGCTTCGTCCAAAGTCGCAAATCCGGGCTCATTTCCTACCCGATGCAAGCGAATTGCCTCAACCATTCCCCTGAGACGCTGATGATCGATCGACAGATGCAAGCCGTCCTCGGCCAATTGCCCCAATCCTTTGGGATCGTTCATAAAAGCCTGCAAGTCGACAAAGTGGACCAATAGACCATCACGCATGGCATTTGTCGTAAATGGTGCAGCTTCCGGCAGGGCATCGCCGTCGGTGTTGCCAAGCTTATCCGCAACCAAATAGGGCATGGGCGTACGCATGTAGATTCGCAAGCCGTCCTCGGTATGCTCGATATGCGAAATTCGAACGTTGAGGTTCAGTAGAAAATGCGCCGAGGCAGATAGAGCCAGAGACAAAAGCAAGGTGACAACCAAGATGCCTAAAGCACAGTGTTTTTGTCTTAGACACTTACGCATTTGGATCGCGAGCCTCGATTACAGTTAGTCCATTCAGTTTCCATTGACCGGCTTCCGGCACGATCTCGATCAGCGCCCGAAACGTTACAGCACGTATGTGGGCGTGCCCCCAATGGCCCCCTTCTGCCTGCACCGACCATTTAACCAACGTCTGAAAGCCGCCCGGTTCAGAGATCGGATCGAGACGCTCCAATTCTGGACTGCCAATATCAGTTGCTGCGGCGAGGCTGCCCCCCGGCGTGCGGATCGTGAGGCCCCGTTCAATCTCTGCTGCGATGTCGTCCAAAGACGCCGCAGTTACAATTGGCGTCAGTTCTGCCTTTCTCGCGGTCGGCGTCGTTTCCAAATTCACTGTGTTCAAATTCTCGATCATCGAACGCAAAATGCCTGCCGCAGTCTGCGGATCGGGAGGCGACGCGTTCCGCCAGGCCAATGCCGTAAAAGATCCAGAGAAATAGACGGTTGCCGGGACAGCGAAAATCAAGACTGCAAGACTGACGCGTTTTAGGACTTTTCCTGTGCCTGCCAGCACCAAAAGCAGCGATACGGCGCTAATGATCCCTGTAGCCCAAGCTAGCCCGGGCCTTGACTCTTCTGGCCGTACTACGGGTATTTGCGAGACCGATTTTCTTTCATATTTCAGTAGGTGGTTTTGCCAGTGGAATTTCGGGTCCACAGGGGTCACCGCCCCGAAAAATGGTCCGGCAACGTCGTTGGAAATCGTTGCAACACGGGAAATCTTTTCATCAAACATGTCCCATGTGACCGTCACGTGTTCAGGAAGGTCCGCCAAAGGAAAAGATAGGATCGCTCCAACAAATGCATTGTTCGAGGACACTTCCTTTCCGGGTTCGACAACCTGAAAACCCTTTGACGTTAGCGTCAAAAGCTCTGCCGTTGCTATTGCCGGCTGAGCGGGTTTTCCATCGATGGACACCGCATTACGCGACGACAAAAGTTTTGCGGCCCTTTTTGTAATCTTTGCGCCGTGTTGTGGCGAAAGCTTATCGCCCACCCCGACTGTTTCATCAATCCAAGGTGCCAATTCGTGCAATCGGATCAGGGTTTCATGCCGAACTTCCCGCGGCTCAATATATAGAAAGGTCGATGTCCCATCCTGGTTTTTTCGATTCAGGTTTTTAGCGGAGAACCGGGAATACCAAGGATCAGCCCAGTGAATTTTCAATTCTGCCGGTTTTGAAAGGAACTTGAAATCCGTGACCGGAACGTCCCGATCAAAGACCTGCATACCGATGGTCGCAAGCGGTTCACCTTCCCGCGACGGTGGCAGAATAGTCAGCGTTTTGGGGTTTGGGGACAGAAACGGGTAGAACACGTTGACGAACAAGACGCGTGGATCGGTTGGCGGACTGGGAACAATTTGGCCAGAGAACGGATCACGCTGACCCGCAAGCGGCGACGCACGGTCTATACGCTTTCTGTATTCCACTTTTCTGATCTCAGGCGAAAGCGCCGGCCCATCACCTATAATAACTGACAGACCCAGGCTTTCATCGTGTTCAGGACTTTGCTTCAGACGACGCCCATTTCCCCCATGATCTGGCACCCATCGCTGGGGTAACAAACCTGCAAAAAGCGAGACATCGTCGACGTAGATTTCAAGATCCAAATAAACGCCATCCTCTTTGACATGAAAGATGGCGATGTTGGGTGCGACCTCGGACCCGTTGAATAGAACTACATCTGCCAAAACAGTCTGCGTGCTAGCGGCAAAAAAACCGAGCACCAGCAGTTGTCGATTCAGATACCGCCAAACTTGAATGTTATTCACCCTCGAAATTCAACAATGCCCACAGTTCTACGCGCGATCCTACCTTAGTGCCCTTCCGAGCAAACCGATTTGGGCCGACGACATACCGCAATGACTGAAAATGGACATAGGCTCCGCAGTCTCTGGGCTGGTTTCACAAGCCTTGGCGACAATAGCACCCGCGCAACTTGAACCGGACGCAACCCGTGGCTTTATAAGATTTCCCAGTTTCACATACAGCCGGGCAAGACCGCATCGCCTACCTTGTTATTGATCCGGCATTGGCGGTGGCGTGTAACCCTCCCATTTGCCCGCTTTGACTTTGTCTGACGGTTCTTTTTCTTTTGAACGCGGGGCATTGATGTACTCGTCGCTCACAGATGGTGGTAGCACATAGTCGTCAACACTCGCTTCCCGAACAACGATCTGGTCTTTGGTCACGTTGATCACCTGAAGATCCCGTGCGAGCGTGAGTGGTCCATCGTACGTCGATCGGACGCCTTCCAAAATCGCCTGGTAGTTTTCGGGCGAAAGAACAGAGTGATAGCCCAGCGCCATACGCGGTTCGACCGCGGACATCACTTTGCCAAAGGCCGCGGGTTCGGTATGAACGCGGGTGGCAACATAGGTCGCCTGTTTCATATCCCAGCCAAAGTACGGGGCCAGTGCATCAGGTGGAAGAAACGCCTCATGAGAAGCGATGTCCGCTCCTTTGGCATATTCGACATACCATTTGTTCGGGTAAGTATCTCCGCCGAAGACGTATTTCAGTCCATTCCATTCCAAAGAATAACTCACCGAGCCATCTAAGCTGTGGATCGCAGGCCAGGAACGGATCGTGACGTCGTTCTCCTGATAAACGATCTCGTTTTCCTGCATGTAATCGAATTCAGTGACTTCAAGCTTGGCGCCATCATCCGGCAGCGCTCCCGTACGTGTGGCCAGATCCCAAGCATAGGCTTTTGACATGCCCTCAACATAGGCTTTGGTGCCCAGTTCATCTTCTGATCCGGACGGGCCGAAGATGCGGAGCGGAGTGTATCTTCCCGACAGCCACCCCCCAACATGCAAACCCATGAAGTCTCCAACATGGTCGACATGCAAATGGCTGAAGAAAACCTTATCGATCTTGGCAAAATCCGGTCGCAGCGAGAATAAGTTTCCGGTGGCACCAGTTCCAACATCAAACAGAAAAACTTCGCCGTTCCCAAGTTCGACATAAAACGAAATCGAAACGGCCGCCTTGGTTTGGTTTGGCATCCCGGTCCCCAATGCCGTGATACGCATCTCATCCTCAGCAAGGACTTCGGTGTTTGGGAAGTACGATGCGGGATAGACACCGTTTTCGATTTCAGAGGCGCTTCGACCGGTCGGCAATGCGTTTTGCGCCAAAGCGGAGCCAGCCAAAATGAGACTTAACGCGAGAAACGTATAGGTTGCGGATTTTGTGATGCTATTCATTGATCCCCCCTACTTTGCTAGGCGCTTCGGAGAACACGATGTCGTGAACTCCTGGTTCACCATAGACTTATCTACGGTACTCCCATAGACTGCTCTATGTCAAACAAAGAATGCTAAAATCTGAATGTCCGAAACTGTTACCCGAGCGTCACCTAGAAACGCTGCAACCAAAGAAGATTGGATTTTGCTGGCATACAAGTTGCTCAACGAGGGCGGAGTCTCCGCCATAAAGATCGTGCCTATGGCAAAGCGACTTAACCTGACCAGCGGCAGCTTCTACTGGCATTTCAAAAATGTCCGGGAGCTTCTGGACGAAGTGCTCAGATATTGGGAGCAAGAGTTGACGGACAATGTGATCGAAAAAGCAAAAGCGTTTGAAGGCTCACCTGAAGACCGCATTCTCCTACTCATGAAGAAGGTCATTGAAGAAAATGCAGCCGTGCCTGATCACGCCGTTTCAGTCTGGGCGAACACTGATCAAAAAGTGAAAGCAACGTATCAAAGAACCATCGGCAAACGCTTCCGATTCGCCGCATGGATGTTTGAACAAGCCGGGTTTTCAGTTGAAGACGCGAAATCACGCGGACGGCTTATGGTTACATCACTAATGGGTGACTCTTCGACTGGCCTGAAAGAACAAGGCAATTGGGAAGAGGTAATAGAACGGGAACACGCTATCCTGATCGGGAAATAGACGATCAAAATTTCCAGAACGGCGAAATACTGGCCAATTTCAAGTCTGGCAATCAGTGCAGTTAGTGTCCGTCGCCATGTTATTTTGGGGCTATTGGTGGTCTGATTTAGGTTCGGGACTCATAGCCTGTAAACGACGAGCACTGCGAGTGCTAAAACCCTTCCAAACACTCCATTCTTGGTCACAAGTTGAGGTGTTGCGTGGATCCATTGAGCCCACCGAGCAAAGCTACCGTTCAGTTTTCATGCGGTTCATAAGGGTCTGGCGCCCCTGGAGGGATTGGTGGGTATTTTTCGAACGTAGCGATGTGTTCCTGCAATTGAGGCAGCGCCTTTTCGGCCGCCCATGTGTGCGGAAAAAGTACGCTTTCACGCTCATGTGGATCGTTCAAAAGATTGTAGACCCTTGGCGTGTCGAAGGACTCTGTCGCTCCGAAGGCCGTCGTATTCTCTTTGAAAAGAACCTTCCAATCCTTCCATTTGACGCCAAAAATCTGTTCCCCCATGTAAACGATCACGCCTTCTCGGTTCGAGTTTGGCTGGGCACCCAGAAAGAACCCGGATTGATCGATGCCATCAAAGGCTCTGTCTTCAGGCACCTTGCCACCTGCAAACGCTGCAAGTGTTGGGTAGAGGTCCATCGAGTGGACGATATCGTTGCTTTCTGAACCTGCGGGAATCTTTCCCGGCCACTTAATCGCGAATGGCACGCGCATGCTGCCTTCAAGGCTGGTGAAGAGAGTGCCCCGCCATGGCCCGGCCGTACCATGCACCGCCGGGACCGGTGACACGTTGGCGTTTCCAACCGGCAGAGCTTCAGGGCCGTTGTCAGCAGTAAAGATCACCACCGTGTTGTCCGAAATGCCCGCACTTTCAAGCGCATCGACTATCCGACCGATGTAGGTGTCTGTCTGCCGCAATATGTCCGCCCAAACGCCTTTCCCAGTGGCTCCGTCAAACTCTTTGGACACGATATTTGGATAGTGTGTTTGAGTGTAGGCAAGATAAACGAAAAACGGCGCCTCTTCCTTGCTCTTGTCTTCGATGAAACGGATAGCCTTCTTTGTCAGGTCACCGTCTATCTCGCCGCGATAGTCCAGGTCGTAGTCCCGCGCCACAGTCGCAGGTTTGCCCGCAACACCCTGCATGACAACAGGTTCTTCCATGTTTGCGTCGGCAAAGCCCGGGAGCGAGCGCCAAACGGTTACATCAGTAGTCTCAACACCGTAAAACACATCGAAACCCTGGTTCGTGGGATAGCGCCCTTCAGTCCAGCCGAGGTGCCATTTTCCATACATGGCCGTGTTATATCCTGCGTCCTTGAGCATCTCGGCCATAGTGATCTCCCATTGAGTCAGACCGTAGACACCGCCGCCCAGAGGGACTGTATGGTTACCGCTTCTGATGCCATAGCGCCCCGTCATGGTTGCTGCGCGAGAGGGAGTGCACTGACTTTCAACATTGAAGTTTGTAAGCCTCAATCCCTCAGCGGCCAGCGCGTCCATTTCAGGAGTGGCCGTTCCACGGATTATGCCGCCACCGTTAAATCCCGGTTCACCCCAACCGAAGTTATCAAGAAATATGAAAACGATATTCGGCTTGTCCTGAGCTGAGGCGGTAGTGCCGACCAGAAAAGACAGCAACAGCAGGATTATTGGATAAAACAGAGTCATGCAGAAGCTCCCCCAAAAATACAACTTCGTCGACATTGGCGAAAAAATGGACCAAGGGTCAAGACTGGCGCCCCTTGTGGGCTCGCAACGGCCTTGCGGCGATGAAGCTGACCAAATTTGGTTCTGCTCCCGATAGCAGCCATCGCCAGATTTGCGATGCTCCCGGCTGTTCAACACCTTGACCCAATGTGTCGACATTCTTGCCCCACAGTAGTCGTTCACACAAATCGGACTGACCGACCGCTCCGTACCAAGTCTGACACATCCACATGTTGAGTTTCTTAGCTTTGCTTACTGAAACTGCGACGATGCATGTGCATCACCACCGGTGCGATCACCGGCTGGAGAACCCACTTGGATTGACAATTAAGCAACAAGAAAAGCCGCAGGCAGTAAGGCAAGATGCCCAACATCAATCTGGATCAGTTTAAGTAGTTCTGAATTCCATCACGTAGGCAAGATATTGTGGTTGACCCTGAACAAGTTGTCGGGGTCATAGTTACCCTTGATCTTGGAAAGCTTCTCACCGTTTTCACCATATGCTCCGGCCATGTGGTCCGCTTCGTCTTCGGGCATGAAGTTGACATATGCACTTCCGCTCGCGTGCGGTTGCATCTGGTCGTAAAGCTCTCGCGCCCAATCAATACATTCGGCATCCTTGCCGGGGTCTTCCCAACGCGTGTGAACATTCATGATGAAATGGGCGGATCTTTGGGGATAGGCGGTCGAACCGGCCTGAACACGTGCCATTGCGCCACCCACATGGGCAATAAAGACTTCACACGCCGGGTCTGGAAGACTGGAAATCGCTTTCAGAAGTCCTGAGATTGCGTCCGAAGAAAGTGCATCGAAATCGTGGCTTTTCCAGTAATTCCTGGCACCTGGTGTCAACAACGGGTCGAAGGCGGCCTGCCAATCTACGAACTTATGGGGCGAGATCACATCGACAATAGGTTCACCAAGCGCGCGCAATGCCGTCATGGCTTTTTCACCTTCGTCCATCGGTCCGCTGTAGCAGGCTGCAAAGATCAGCACCTCTCGCCCATGCCACTCAGCTGGCAAGAACGGTAGAGGGGGCGCTTTTCGCATCACGCTCCAGACGGTCAGCTCATCCGGGGAAGTGTCAGCAATCTTAGCAAATTCTGCGAGGAGCTCTGACGCATTTTCTATCGGATGAACAATGAGGCCAGACAAAACATCGGGTCCGAGTTCATGCAGCTGGAACTCGAATGAGGTCACAACACCGAAGTTCCCACCCCCGCCGCGGATGGCCCAGAAAAGTTCAGGGTGGCTTGCGGGCGAGGCGGTTACAATGGCACCGTCCGCAGTCACGACCTCCGCTGAGAGCAGGTTATCGATCGTCATGCCAAATTTCCGAGTGGTCCATCCAAAGCCGCCGCCAAGCGTGAGGCCTGCGATACCCGTAGTCGAATTGATGCCAACGGGAACGGCAAGTGCATGTGCCTGAGTTTCGCGATCTACGTCTCCTAGCAGCGCTCCAGGCGCAACCCGAGCAGTCTTGGTGACGGGGTCGACGTGCACGGACCGCATCTGGGACAGATCGAGCATTACAGTTTCATCTGCAACAGCGTGACCAGCAATCTGATGTCCACCAGAGCGAACAGACATAACGAGGCCGGCGTCCCGAACAAAGTTCACGGCCTTCTGCACGTCACTGGCCCCCAGCGCGCGGATTACGAAGCCTGGGTAACGTTCGAACATGCTGTTCCACGTTGTTCTTGCATCCTCATATTCAGGGGAGCCCTTCTGATAAACCCCGCCACGAAGCGCTGCATCAAGAGCGCCCAACGCGTCTTGCTCCACTGTTGCCGTACCACCGTCGAGTGTTTTCAGATCAAACATGCGTAAGCCTCCCTATTGTCAGGTCGGGCTTCTTGCAGCGCTGCCTCAGTCGATTTTTTTCCGTCGCGTGGTCCCGCGAAGGCGTTTCACTGAATTGGGAAAATAATGTTGCAGGTCAGGCAAAAATTCCCGGGTCGATGCGATCCACAGGTGTTATCACGTCGGCGGGAATGTTCAGGCGTTCGGCCGCCTTTCTCAGGCTTTCCTCATCCGGGGCTTCATACAAGCAGTAGGTTTTGCGCTTATCTGCACTGAGAAACGAAAAAATCCACTCGACGCCGACTTCGTCATTGATCTCTTTGATGTGAATTTTGTCATCGTCTGTAACGTTTAGTTGCTCGGCAAAATTTCTTTCAATTATGTACCTTGGCATGAAGTCCCCCAGACCAGATTTTTTACCTTAACTCGCTACTCCTTCGAGCTTTGACCTTAGGGAAACCATACTCAATTTCTGTGAAATTGCCAACGCTTCCCCTTCCAGTTGAAACGCCTGTTCCACATCAGCCGGGCGGCCGCGTTGTCTTAGTGCAGTAGCATATGCCGTCTTGCTGTGCGCGACCCAAGGAGGGCATTTCATGCGCGTGTCAATTTCTATTGCCTTCTGGAACATCGTCTCAGCCACATCCCAGTCCTTCAGAACCGTACCCAGACTTCCGAGGCGTCGCGCAGCTGCGCCAGTGCATACTGTCGTGGCCCCAGCGGTGATCGTCAGTTCTTCGTAAGGAGCAAGCATTTTATAGAGCGTCTTGGCGTGTTCTTGATGCTGAATGGCGACACATATGTCGGCCAGATAGGACAAAGTCGTTGAATACATGGCGTCTGGTGGAAGATCGAAGCCATTGGCAGCCATTTCATTCAGTATTCGTTCGGCCGGTTCTTTGTATCCAAGCTCAGCAGCGATAAGACCAAAACCGGGCTTCCATGAAATGTCTTCGGGGCTGTCTGTCATCAGTTGCTTAATCACAGGCGCAACCTCGTGCAGTCGGTTTTGCTCGCGGCGAATGGTGAACATCTGAACCCCGAAGACGCCCTCTACATGTTCCCCATGGGTCTTCCGACCGATCTTGACCGCCTCGGTGGCATGTTTCTCAGCTTGCTCAAAATCGCCGTCCATTATTGCAACCATGGCGCGTGCGTGTTTCTGAACCCAATAGAGTTGCAGATGATTGTCCTTTTCCGAAATCTCAGTGAGCAATTCCAGTGAATGGTCCATCAACGCGCGGTCTGCCATCTCGGCACCCACAAACAGGCTGAGAGTGCGATCTCGCCCTTGATCGATGCTGCCAAGATGCTCGGCCACACCATGCATAGCCTCCAGGTTTTCGCGCCAATGGTGGGCGTCTCTTCCCTTCCGCGCAACAAATGGGGCCCCGAAATGCATCATCATTACCGAGAACTGAGATTTATAATCACCCAGTTTTGCAGCCAGTTCCATGGATTGCTGGCCGTAGCGCGCCCCTTCGGAAAATTGACCGACGAACATGTGGGCGCGTGCAAGCTGGCTCATCAATCTACACCGACGGACTTTGTCATTCTCGGGCAAATCCCTCAGTGCACTATCGCAGAGATCAATTGCCTCACCGTGCCTTTCGCTGGACATCATACATGAGTCAGCGAAGTGGTTGGCCGCGTCAGCGGCCAGCTCTACGTTATGCAAGGCACGGGCTGCGTTGGAAGCGTCCTTCAGAACCGCTATACCTTCGGGCAATTGGCCCAGGCTGTCATGGCTGCGACCAACCAGGATCTTGCTTTTGATCAATTCTGAATCAGAGTCTGAGTCTAGGTTTTCAGCAGCTCGTAGAGTTTCCTTAGCGTTGGTCATCGCTTCCTGGCTGGCAGATCGCGCCAACGCCATTTCTGTCGCAATCTGCCATTTTTCGAACGCAGCCCCCCAATCCTCAGCTTCTGAAAGGTGGCGGGCGACCAGTTCGGGACGTCGCTCGATCTCAGCGGACCGTGTTCGTATCAACGCACGCGCCACGTCTGCATGTTGCTGTTTTCGGGTCGAGCTCAGCATGGACTGATAGGCGGTATCGCGAATAAGGGCATGACGGAATACAAAATGCCCACGATTGTGACCGCTTTCGAAGATTATGCCGGTTCGAGAAAGCTCTTCGAGGCATTTGTTGATATCAGAATCCGCAATGCGCATCGCCGCATTCAATATGCTCGGCTCAAATTCTCGGCCCATTACAGAACCTGTAAGTGCGACTTGTTTTGCCTCGGGCGAAACCGCGTCGAGACGCGCCATCAACGCGCCTTTCAAAGACGACGGTATATGGATTTGCCCGTGCTCTCCCGCCTCGACAATCGCTCGGGTCAGCTCTTCCACGAACAAAGGTACACCATCGGTCTTTTCAATGATCGTAGCAATCAGGGCATCATCCGGTTTCTTGCCTGTAATGTTTTCGACAAGGTTTGAGACATGCGCAGAATCGAACCGGCGCAATACCAGAGACTGAACGTGCGTGTCCCCGTCGTCTCGAGCCAGTTCCCACCCGGGTCTGTGGGTTATCAGGATCATCAGAGGAAGATCGGTGCAGATCGATTTAAACCGCTCCAACAAGGCTTGGGTGGAAGGATCGATCCAATGAGCATCTTCGACGCACAGAATAACCGGGCGCACGCTTGATCGCACTTGCACGGTGTGGATCAAAGTTTGGATTGTTATGTCGCGCTGCTCCTGCGGTGACATCTCGAGCACCTTTTGGGCGAGCGCACTACGAGGTGCGACCAACGCTGCAAAGACAGGCAGAACTTGTTCCCAGTCCAGCCCGCGCCGCCCTTCAAGCATATTCCGAACATGTTCAAGGATCAGATTGTCGTCGAACCCCGGTTCGACCCCAGCGTCCTGAGAAATTCGTTGGGCAACCGGATGAAAGGGGCTACTGCTGAGATAAGGGGAACAGTTCAGTCTTATGACATCGGCTTGGTCGCTTGCGGCGATGTCAGCAAGAAATTCTTCTGTAAGTCGCGATTTTCCAATCCCGGGTTCACCAGACAGCAGAACAACCTCTCCGTGACCATTCTGAGCACGTTGCCATGATTGCAGTAGTATCCCTTTTTCGTAGTCGCGGCCAATCATCGCGCTGGCGGCATCATCGCGATGTGAAGCTCGAAACCGGCTTTCCGCACTGCGCTCAGACACCACTTTCAACAGAGTACGTGGTTCAGCAAAACCCTTTAGCTCTGTCTTCCCAAGGGGTTGAAATTCAAATATCCGATGCAAGGCTGTCTCGGTTTCCTCCACGGACAATACGACCGAGTTTGGTTCTGCATGTTCCTGAATCCGCGCCGCAAGATTGACGACCGGGCCAGTCATAGCCCCTTCTTCATATGTGTTTTCGCCGATGGTATCGCCGACCACGACATCGCCGCTTGCAACACCTAGCCTCACCGACAAGCGCTCTCCGTCCGGTGTATTGAGTTCCCCGACGCGTCGAACAGATTCAAGACCGGCTTTTATCGCCCGAATTGCGTGATCTTCGTAAGCCCTCGGCCAGCCAAAAAACACAAGAAGACCGTCTCCCAGATATTTTGCAACGTAGCCGCCATACCGACTGACGGCTCCGGCAACGGCGTCTTGGTAGTTCTGCAGCAAGCCCCGCATGTCTTCGGGATCAAGCCGATTGGTGAGTTCCGTCGAACCGACCAGATCGGCAAACAAAACCGTTACGTGACGCCTCTCTGCAGTGACCGGTTCACTATGCTTCCGTTTAAGCAGATCATCACTTTGCGCATTATCTGAGGTGGGCGCTTGTTCACGAGCTGCTTGTGATGACGAGGTTACGTGCTGTTGATCGGCGCGTTCGTGGATTGCAGCGAGGATGATCTTGCGATGACCAAGGCTCACCCCGAGCTCTTTTAAATCGTCGCCAGACAGTAGTGGTAAAACACGCGCATCAATATCGTTTTCCGCAAAAACATCTGCGTACTGACTCAGGTCGAGATCATTTAACCACTGGTCTATTTCAGCCGACATCTTAGGATCATGCTGAGATACGCTGCGCTAATCAAGAACTCTTCCTGTTTTGCGATGGCGGCCATCGGCACCTTGTTGATCCGCTCGCAAACCAATTTAAGGTCCAATAGCTGAGCGTCTTCGCGTGATACTACCTCGGTCGATATGTCTTTGAGAAGCTCGGTGTCGTAGGTGCAGACGAAAGGTTCCGGATTGGCGCATTGAAAGACTGTGACCTTGGCTTCGCTGTCCCGTTCTAGCCGCATGGCGACGCTATTGTGGTCAGTCAACATTTCCTGACCTTGTACGTTCACGGAGCCAACATTGAAGGTCATCCTAGCAATTGGGGGCGAGCGTGTTTACAACACAACGGTTTCGGTTCGTTGGCTTGTCTTCTGAAGCCTCTTCCATATCGTTTGATTGATCTTCCCGTATCGGTAGGATGGATTAACCTTCAAAACTGTTTGGGGTTCAGAATGTACAGGTATGTGTTGACAACATTGGCTTTGTGTTATGCAAGCTTACTTCAAGCTGCTGGTATGGAACGCTGGGGTGAATCCGGCGATTGGACAATCCTGATTGATCCCGAAAAGGGCAACGGCTGCCTTGCGTGGAAACCGTTTGAAGGTGACATGACCGTTGAAATTGGCGCAGCGCCCAATCAGGCTGGCGGGTTCTTTGCGGCCTACAATCCCGCCTGGGTTCAAATCGAGGACGGGGCGACCGGGATCGTACAGTTCGATTTTGGTGATGCGAGATTCGAAGGCGAAGCGGTGGGTGTCTTCAAGAATGGTGTGCCCGGTGGCTACGCCTTTTTCGACAACCCGGCGTTTGTAACTGAATTCGGAAAGCGTCAAAGCGTCACGATTATTGGCGAAAGCGGGACCGAGATAGAGCTTGATCTCAGCGGGTCTGCAAAAGCCATCGAGGCGGTTCTGACATGTCAGGCCGAGCAGCCTGAACCATTAAAGAACTAGGTCGCGTCCTGCTATTGCAATTGATTGATGTCCGGCACACAGGGTTGCCTGTCGACAGGCATAGCATCAGCGCCTTCCGGGGCCTTGTTCCTTGACCCACCCACGTCCAGTTTGAACTTTGGCGACGAAAGCTGGCCAGTCACATCAAAGGGCCACGCGCTTCGGGATAGCGGTTTGCCAACGCGACGGGGCTCTGCTCTGATCGCTATGCTATCGTTCAGCCAGTCCACTTGTCCCCTGGCCACCAATTGAACCGATCCCGTTTCAATGACGATGGAGTTTGAACTGACCCGCCCGGCCTGAATATCAACCGGGGCTACCACACAAGTGATGTCGGTGTAGCCTTGTCTGAACTCCTCTGAAAACAGCCACGGGAATATGCCCAGCCCGGCTAACTCCAGTAGACTGGTACTAATGTAACCTTGCGACATCGACAAAGACGCATTGCCGCGCATCGAGTTGACGAAGGCCTTGCCCGAGGCGGGGCTGCCAGAAACGTTGAACTCACCACTCAAACGCCCGTAGGCATCAATACCAATCCCCAGTTCATCAAGGATTTCACCGAATTCCCATCCCGAGGTTGATCCTGACAACGAAAGCCAATCAGGTGAGTCAATCAGATCCATCACCGCCCGCAGGCTGAAGTTTCCGCCACCATAAGCCATCTGAAGAGGTCCGAAATCCACGGTTCCGTCTTTGGCAGACAATTGGCTTGAAACAGATGTTACGCCTTGCTGGCCTACAATCTCTTTGAAATCGATCTGCACCTCAACATCAGCCTCTTTCAGTACACGTTGTACATCCAAAAGATCGGCAGGTTTCCCTTTCTCCTTTGGCAACACCAAGGGCTGAACGTCTGTCTCCTTGGGCAAAACCAGAGGCTGAACTTCGGGTTCAGGTTCTTGTGAGGCCTCGCCTACCAGGCCTTTCAGTTGGTCCAGCACGGCGGTCAGGTTCTTCAGGTCGTTGAGATCGAGCCTCTCGCTCGTAATGTTGCCACGGACGACGGATGCACCTTCGGGAAACCGCGCATCCAAAGCCGCAAGAAGATCGGAAGACCCGGCTTCGAACTTGATTGCGGCATCAAAGTCCTCACCCTGCCTGGAGGTTTCAGCATCGATAGCCATTGCGCCAATCTCGATGGGTTGCAGGTTGAGTGCGGTGAGAAACTGGGCGCTGTCGTCGACGTCCAGTTTCACGTCGAAATCGAGACCGGCCAGCCCTTTTAGCTCGTTGACGGATAGTGCGAGATCAAGCGCCCAGAGATCGGTGCCATAGTTGGTAGCATTAAACCTATTGAGTGAAACCGGCCCGCCCGCATTGGATATGTTGAAATCGGCCTTGATGCCGCCGAACTGGTCGACAAAGCCTTCATCTAGGTTCGGTAATATCAGTTTAGCGGGCCCGTCGAGCATACCATCAAAAGTTACGTCCTGAAGTTGGAGCAGATCGAGGATTTCACCTTCGGCTTTCAGGACCGGCTCCTCGATCGGTCCGGCTTGTAGCGCAATGCCCAGCATGGCCAGGCGACCGTCGGGCATGCGACGTATGCTTTCGATGGATGCTGGCCCAATCACGTCCAGCCCCTGGTCGAATGCGTTGGTTTTAAACAGTAGTTTCTCGAACTCGAAAGACGCCAGAGATCCCACCATGTGCATCTCAAACCCCGAGAACTTCAGGTCCTGGAAGCTCTTTGCCGCGCTCGGCGGCTGTCCCTCAGGGTGAAGGCGGGCATCAAAGATCAGATCGACGCCCTGAGCGGTGTAAAGGTCATCTATCGAACCCTCAGCTTCGAGTTTCTGTCCATCCTCAAGATTTATGGTGGTCGCAAAGCTTTCGATCTTGAGCGCATCCTGGGACACAAGCTCTGCCTGAAACTGGCCGTTGCCTTCCAGAACACGATCTAACCCAACGACTTCGAGAAAATCGCCAAATTCACCGGTGTCCATCTCCAAGACCGCGCGATAACCGCCACCTTCGTCTTCCGCCAATGGCTGACCATCGTAGCTTACCGTCATTTCCCCAAAACTGGCGTGCGTCGTAAACGGCGCGCCGCGAGGGTAGTCGCCTTCGATTTCGAAACCCTGACCGTTGACAGAGCCCGTCCCCGAAACCCTTGTGTTCTGCCCGCCATACAATTGTTCCAGGGCAAGAGATTGGAGGTCGAAAACAAAGGCAAACCCCGAAGCCTGGTCATCTATGTTCAATCCGATGGACGTAAAGCTCACGTTCTTGTCGCTCAAAAACGTAAGGATGCCTTTGTTTTCCGCGCCTTCGTCATCGGACTCGCGAACCTCTATCGACGTTTCCAGAGTTTCTTCTGCCGCGATGCTTTCGGGTTCAGAATTTGGTGCTGAATGGCCCTTGAGCCAGCTTGTCGTGCCATCAGCCGCAGTTAGAAAATTTGCTTGCAGGCCATCTACAACCAGATTGTCAAAGTGAAGGCGCCCATTGGCCAAAGCGGCAATATCCAACTCCAATTCCAGCCGATTTAACTCTGCAAGTGAGGTATCTTCCATTGAAAGGCTTGGGATCACCACGCCGCCGACATAAATGTGGGTAATGCGGCCCGCCGCGATGCGCACATCGTCGTTGACCAATAGTGGTCGGTTGATTTGTTCCGAAAGAACCTGTTCTACAAGTTCACGCCGCATATCCGAGAACATTGGAGCCGCAAGCAACAGCCAAACAAAAGCGACTGCTGCGAATGCCAGAAATGCGACTGTGCCTATTATTCTAAATAACCAGGTCCTCATTCGCTTCCCTGTCGTCGTTACATTGTTCAGTCTATCTGCAATTTTGAGATCGCCAAGCCTGCTGGCAGGTTGGTTCACAAATATGAAGGTAACGCTCTAGGCATTTCATGCCCAGAGATCCAAAGCTGTAAGGATTCGAGCATCCCGTTCGTTTGGGTCCTCACGGAAATGAAACACCCCGTCTTCGACCCACGCTGTCCAATAGGTCAAAAGGACCAGTGTTGGCTCGGGTAGTCACTCACAGATCGATCAAGTCAGCGATTTGGCAGGAACCCCAGATTGCTGCTGAACGTTACATTTCTTCTGTTGCAGAGAAGTTATCTGCGTTTATGTCCCGGAAATACGGGGCAATTTGATCGCCATGGTTAAAAAAAAGCAAAGCCCGTCGATGAGACGGGCATTCTTAACGACGACAATTCGCTAGATTTGTTTACGTGATTAGGGTTTGCACCTCTGAGCTTCGGGTTACGAGGCTGACGGTGTTAAGACGTTAAGCAATTGATCCGGTGGATTTTTTGTAGATCGACCGGGCTGTTTGGATTTTGGTTGCGGGGAGAGGATTTGAACCTCTGACCTTCAGGTTATGAGCCTGACGAGC
>NZ_WVRE01000007.1 GCF_013111185.1 Ruegeria sp. HKCCD7303
AGCCCGGCACATCGGTGAGACTAAGAAGGCCGTCCCACTAAGGGGCGGCCTTTTTCTTTTTCGCAAACGTCCACCGAGATGCTAAACTCTTTCGTATTGGATTATTGCAATTCGAAAGAGGTCATAAGATGCACGTATCGGCATGTTCGCTCTGTCTTGTTGCGGCAATTGCTTTTTCATCTAGTTCGGCGTTGTCCCAACAAATCGCGGATCGCATTTACCTAGGCGGGCCAATCGTCACGATGCATGACGATGACCCCTCTGCCGAGGCGGTCGCGGTCAAAGACGGGCGCATTCTGGCTGTTGGATCGCTGTCTGACCTGTCTGTGCATCAAGGTGATGGAACGGAAACATTCGATTTGAACGGACGGGCGATGCTGCCGGGCTTCGTGGACAGCCACGGACATGTTGTCATGGGAGGATTGCAGGCGCTGTCAGCCAACCTTCTCGCGCCACCCGATGGCGAGGTCGTTGATATCGCAAGTCTGCAATCCACGCTGACTGACTGGGCCGAGGAGAATGCGCAGGCCGTTGAACAGGTCAAAATGATCATTGGCTTTGGCTACGACAATGCTCAACTGCAGGAATTGCGCCACCCTACACGGCAAGAACTGGACGTGGTGTCCGAAGACTTGCCTATCATCATCATTCATCAGTCCGGGCATCTGGGTGTCGCAAATTCCAAAGCTCTGGAGTTGGCAGGCATCACCGCCGCTTCTGAGGCACCACCCGGTGGTGTAATTCAGCGTGATGAAGCAGGAGAGCCAAACGGTGTTCTGGAAGAATACGCCTTCTTTTCGGTTCTCGTACCCATGTTGGGAAATCTGGGTGAGGACGGCTTGGCTGCCTTCGCCCGAGCTGGAACCGAACTTTGGGCAAAGTTTGGATATACGACCGGACAAGAAGGCCGTTCTTCTGGCGAAATTGTAGAAGTTCTTAGGAAAGTTGCGGCCGAAGACGGACTTCCAATCGACGTTGTAGCGTTTCCGGATGTTCTAGAGGCCAGGGAATTTATCGGTGCCAATACCTCAGAGGACTATGAAGACCGGGTTCGGGTCGGGGGCTGCAAGCTTACGATTGACGGCTCGCCTCAGGGTTTTACTGCGTTGCGGGATCGACCCTATTTTGATCCGGTTGGAAATTACGCTGCTGGGTATGCGGGATATGCAGCCATTACAATGGAGCAACTCCAAGATGCCGTGAACTGGTGTTATGAAAACGGCTTTCAGATTTTGGTGCATTCTAATGGTGAAGGGGCCTCTGACATGCTGATTGCCGCATTGGAAGAAGCGCAGATGAAGTATGGTGACCCCGGCAACCGTCCGGTTCTGGTGCACGGTCAGTTCTTACGAGAAGACCAGGTTGCCAGCTTCAAGCGCCTTGGCGTGTTCCCCTCCCTTTTCCCGATGCACACATTCTATTGGGGGGACTGGCATCGGGATCACACCGTTGGGCCGGTCAATGCCGACAACATCTCACCCACCGGGTGGCTGCACGAACGGGACATGATGTTTGGCACGCATCATGATGCCCCGGTGGCCTTTCCAGACAGCATGCGGGTCCTTGCGGCAACGGTCACGCGTCGCACACGGTCGGGCGACATTTTGGGCCCGCATCAGAGGGTTGATGTCATGACCGCCCTGAAGGCCATGACGATTTGGCCCGCATGGCAACACTTTGAGGAAGATGAGAAGGGTTCGATCGAAGTGGGGAAGGTCGCCGATTTTGTGATCTTGTCCGATGATCCAACATCCATCGACCCCGAGACGTTGGCCGAACTGGAGGTGCTTGTGACTGTCAAAGGGGATGAGGTTGTCTATGAAGCCCAAGAGAGTGTGAAAGAAGGCAATTTGCAGTTTTCACCTTTTTCGAATGACCCGGTGATTGCGCATGTTTTCTTGCATGCGATCTATCAGGGAATGAAGGTAGAAGAGCCGTGGCTTGTACGGAATTAGGCTAAGGATTTAGGTTTCGGTTGCTTGAAGCCCTGAAATAGTCATGCCTGACCAAAACGCGTCGTTCAGCGTTGAGCTGATCGCACCGATCGCAACGGAAATAGGCCTCCGCTTCGCGACCCGCGGAGGCGACCGCACCGTCGGCGCTTGCGTTGTCTCGAAAATCATCGAGTAAGGCGCGCTTGCCGCAACTCGGTTGAACTAAAGAAGGCCGTCCCATATCGGGGCGGCCTTTTCTTGCAACAGCTTATAAATCAGGCTTTTGCGTTCAGTCCGTGGACACTGGGACAGCCTTGGGGAAAGTCCACGTTCCATCAAGGATTTCGGGACCAGGTTGATACAGGCGCACTGCATAGTTCCACCCATCTGTCAACGGGATGCAGTTTACGCGTCCGTCACCGCATCCGCCAAGATGAACAGTCATGCTGCCGTCATCGTTTTCCGCGCCTGAAACAGAGTTTACATTGTAGACGCCGGTTTCGTTTTCCTCAAAAAAGCCATCCGCGTTGTAGACGCTGATGGACCAAAAGGCGTCCACCGGGACCGCAGCCGGGATATCGATTTTATATTCACCAACAGGGCGATTGGGGTCAATCGACAGATAGAAGGCGGATTCTTCCGGCAATCCCCCCCAGCCAAAAGCAGCGCCCAGAAAGTGGCGGATGGGGTCCACTTCACTTTTGGGACCAAACGTGGCCCGGCTATCAGGAATAAACCGGCTGAGCGATAGCGCAGCTTGCAATACGCCATCAAAACTTTTCTCGTCATAATGAGGCGAGATAAAGGGTTTTGCGGACTTTGCCTCTAAAGTGATTTTGTCTTGCAAAGCAGAAACTTCCGCGATGTCATCGGGATCGCTGGCATCCACTAGAAGCCTCACAATCATCACGACAAAAGGGGTGTCGAACGTGTCAAAATCCAATTCATAGGTTCCAGCGCCCAGAAACACCTTGTTCATATAGTGATCCTGATTGACGATCTGGGCCGAGATGTAGCGGTTCCCTCCGTCCGGTAAGGTGAGGGTTGCTCCTTCGGTGATGTCAATGACTGCCATACTGTAAAGGGTGTCCCGATTCATGCGGATCGTGGGTTGTTGGTCAATCGGGGTAGGTTCTCGAATGTGCAAAACTTTGTTGATACCGCCAGATAGTGCCACGTATTTCCCAAACTCGATATCCGTGGCGGCCCGTACAAAATTGTCGACCGTGACAGGAACATTGCGACTGTCAAAGAACTTTCTCAGGTCATTCGATGCGCCTTGTGCGGCAGAATCGTCAAAAGGCATTGTCAGTGCAGCGCCAAGGAGCACAGCAGTTGCAACATGCTTAAGCATCGTGATTCTCCTTTGGTAAAAATGGGTCGACCACTATCCCACGGGGGTGCCAGTTCAATTTGGTCTATGACTATCCGAGACAGAGTTTAATGATTGCGGCTTTCGTATGCATTGAGGTAAATCAAAGGCTGACCCGCGATGACGAGCAAGCGCCTCACTATCGGGTAGCTGCCTCGAGCAGTGTTGAAATTTCCCCCCTTGCCAAACCCCACCAATCCCACTAATACGCGCGAGTTCTCAATAAGAACATCAAGGCGGGATGATTCCCGCCTTTTGGGTTCGAAGAGGGTTGGCGATGCGCGTCTGTCCTCCTCTCAACCTCAACGCCTGATAAAAGGCTGTTAATATGCAAAGCCAAAACATCCGTATTCGGCTGAAGGCATTTGACTATCGCGTTCTGGATGCCAGCACGCAAGAGATCGTCAACACTGCCAAGCGGACCGGCGCGAACGTGCGCGGCCCGATCCCGCTGCCGAACAAGATTGAGAAGTTCACGGTTCTCCGTGGCCCTCACGTTGACAAGAAATCCCGCGACCAGTTCGAGATCCGCACGCACAAGCGTCTGCTCGACATCGTTGATCCGACCCCCCAGACCGTAGACGCGCTGATGAAGCTCGACCTCGCTGCTGGTGTGGACGTCGAGATCAAGCTGCAGTCGTAAGATCGGAGGGTATAGATTATGCGCTCTGGTATTATCGCAAAAAAAGTTGGCATGACCCGCCTGTTCATGGAAGACGGCAAGCAGATCCCTGTGACCGTTCTTCACCTGGACAACCTGCAGGTCGTTGCACAGCGTACCGCTGACAAAGACGGCTACACCGCCGTTCAGCTGGGCGCCGGTGCTGCCAAGGCAAAACGCACCTCGAAGGCCATGCGCGGCCACTACGCCGCTGCAAAGGTCGAGCCCAAGCGTAAGCTGGCCGAGTTCCGCGTCTCTGAAGATGGCCTGATCGAAGTGGGCGCCGAGATTTCGGCAGAACACTTCCTGGAAGGTCAGAAAGTTGACGTTTCGGGTACCTCGATCGGTAAAGGCTTTGCCGGTGCAATGAAGCGCCACAACTTTGGTGGTCTGCGCGCCTCGCACGGTGTTTCGATCAGCCACCGTTCGCACGGTTCGACCGGTCAGTGTCAGGATCCGGGCAAGGTGTTCAAAGGCAAGAAGATGGCCGGTCACATGGGTGCTGCCCGTGTAACCACCCAGAACCTGGAAGTTGTCAAAACCGACGCCGACCGGAACCTGGTCTTCATCAAAGGCGCCGTTCCCGGACCGAAATCGGGCTGGGTCACCGTCAAGGACGCCGTGAAGAAGAAAGCACCGGAAGGCCTGCCTTTCCCGGCTGCTGTGAAATCGGCTGCAACCGAAGCACCTGCGGAAGAAGCTCCCGCGGAAGGTGGTGAAGCATGAAACTTGATGTAATCAAACTGGACGGCGGCAAAGCCGGCGACATCGAGCTGAACGCCGATCTGTTCGGTCTCGAGCCGCGTGCGGACATCCTGCACCGTGTGGTCCGTTGGCAGCGTAACAACGCGCAGGCCGGCACCCACAAGGTCAAGACCCGCTCGGAAACCAGCTACTCGACCAAGAAGATCTATCGCCAGAAGGGCACCGGTGGCGCACGCCATGGTGACCGCAACGCGCCGATCTTCCGCAAGGGTGGTATCTACAAGGGCCCGACCCCTCGTTCGCACGGCCACGACCTGCCGAAGAAGTTCCGCAAGCTTGGCCTGCGCCACGCTCTGTCGGCAAAAGCCAAAGCAGGTGAACTGGTTGTGATCGAGAACGCCGAAGCCGAAGGCAAGACCGCTGCTCTGGCCAAACAGGTTGCAAACCTGGGCTGGAAACGCGCTCTGGTCATCGACGGCGCGACCGTGAACGAAGGGTTCCTGAAAGCGTCCAAGAACATCGAAGGTCTGGATATCCTGCCGTCGATGGGCGCAAACGTCTATGACATCCTCAAGCGTGACACCCTGGTGCTCACCAAAGCGGCTGTCGAAGCACTGGAGGCTCGTCTGAAATGAGCGCGAAGGCAGAACACTACGACGTGATCCGCAAGCCGATCATCACCGAAAAGTCGACCATGGCGTCCGAAAACGGCGCGGTTGTCTTTGAAGTGGCGATCGACAGCAACAAGCCGCAGATCAAAGAGGCCGTTGAGGCTCTGTTTGGTGTGAAGGTCAAGGCGGTGAACACCACCGTGACCAAAGGCAAGGTCAAGCGGTTCCGCGGCCAACTGGGCCGTCGGAAAGACGTCAAAAAAGCATATGTGACCCTGGAAGAGGGCAACACAATCGACGTGAGCACCGGTCTTTGATCCGACGCTTACTGCGACTATTTACGGCCTCGGCGGATCAACCCGCCGAGGCCGATTTCGTTTCAGACCCTGAGATCACGCGTACACAAGTGCTGGAGAAAATGCGCGCGTTCAGCGCCGAACCGTATTTCCAGATTGCTGACGAGCAACTGGGGCTTTTGTCTGTTTTCGATGATTTGAAGTACGACCGGGCCGACGTAGACATGATCTCTCCGGCGATGCGTCGTCATGTGGTCGGCAAGCTTGGCCCATTGGGGTTCCGTCAGACCTCTGGTACGGTGCTTGAACACGCCGAGGCGGACATGCGCGTACACATCCCCAAATTCCACGCCCTGGGCGCGTCGCCGTTTGACATTGCGCGCTACACAGACAAGCGCCCGCAAGATTACTGCCTGCTGACCCCCACACAAGTTGCTTGCCAGTTCGTGGACCACTACGAGCTGGACGGTGCCGTGCAGCGGATCGAGTTGCTTGTTAAGAAACACCCGATCAACTTGCTGAAACTGGCTGACTATCTGGAAGGGAAACCCAAGCACCGCGCGTTTCGCGAAGTATTAGGATACATCAAGCGTCAGCAGCGGCTGGCTGTGGAATCCGAACCTCTCTGCCGCAGGCGATCTTTAGGGTAGGGCCATGAGGTCGCTGAAGTTGGGGAGACACATTCCAGGCAGCTTATGAGGTGCCTGATGGCATTTGTCCTGCTTATGACAGTGCACCGGCTGCTCCTGTTGGGTGACAAACGACGCAGAGCCCGAATTTAGCGCCTTACAGCCGCTTTTCGACCTTCTCGAGAGATATGGGTCATCCGGCGCTGTCTGATCGCACTGTGGGCTTCTGGTTGAAACAGAAAAGGCGCCCTGTGGCGCCTTTGTGTTTTTGCTTCGGGTATCCGCGATTATGAGCAATAAACGTGCTTGTGCGCGATGTCCGCGATATCACAGCGACGGACGCCGATGTCATCCAGCTCGCGGTTGGTCAGGTTTTGCAGTTCGCGGTAAGTGCGCTGATACTCAGCCGCACGGGCGCGCGCGGTTTTCATCCGTTCGATCATGTTTGCAATCCGGGCGCTGAAGCCGAAGCCGGAGTGTGTCAGTGTAGCAGTTGTCATCTTCTTATTCCTTTCTCAAATCAGGGCGTATTCCCTGACGTTTCCTTTTTCGTGTTCCTTCATTGGACAAGCGTGAAATAGGGTTGAGAGGTATCGCTAACAACCGAGTTTTCGGTCTACCGGCTATGCGTTTTCGGTATGTCCAACGTCAATCCTTGCGCCGAACGGATAGGAATAGTTTCATCGTTTCTCATCCTTTTAACACAATGGATCAAAGCGACACGTCGGTTGCTGTTAAAGGCAAGAAAAAACGCCCCCGACCGAAGTCAGAGGCGTTCTTGGAAATTCTCGAAGGCTTCGCGCTTAGCCGCGTTCTTCGACGATCTCTACCAGATGCGGGATCTTGCGGATCATACCACGAACCGAAGGAGTATCTTCCAGCTCACGGGTTTTGTGCATCTTGTTGAGGCCCAGGCCGATCAGGGTTGCGCGCTGTTCGGCGGGGCGGCGGATCGGTGAACCGATCTGCTTGACGACGATGGTTTTTGCCATGGGTCGCTCTCCTTATGCTTCTGCTTCAGCAGCAGCCGGTGCTTCGTCCCGCTTGGGCAGGATGTCAGCAACTTTTTTACCACGACGCGCGGCAACCGAACGCGGACTCTGCTCTTTCTGCAGGCCGTTGATGGTGGCGCGGATCATGTTGTACGGGTTCTGCGAGCCCAGCGACTTGGACACAACGTCCTTAACGCCCAGCATTTCGAACACGGCACGCATCGGACCACCGGCGATGATACCAGTACCTTCAGGTGCGGTGCGCATAACCACTTTACCAGCGCCGTGACGGCCTTCGATGTCGTGGTGCAGGGTCCGACCTTCGCGCAGCTGCACGCGGATCATTTGACGCTTGGCTTGTTCGGTCGCCTTACGGATGGCCTCAGGTACTTCTTTCGCTTTACCTTTGCCAAAGCCGACGCGGCCTTTCTGATCGCCGACAACCACCAGAGCGGCGAAGCCAAAGCGCTTACCACCTTTTACGGTTTTCGACACGCGGTTGATTGCGACCAGACGATCTGCAAATTCCGGTGCTTCTTCACGGTCGCGGCCACGGCCCCGACGGTTTTCACGTTCTGCCATTTGGCATCCCTTTTCTCATGTGGCGCTTGTGACGCCGTTTGCTTCAATCCAAGTGAGCCCCGACTGTTGCCGAGGCCCCCGGATCATCGGGGCAGCCACAAAGCTGCCCGCAAGTCTTAGATCTTCAGACCACCTTCACGCGCAGCGTCGGCAACTGCCTTCACTTTGCCGTGGAACAGGAAGCCACCACGATCGAAATAGGCCTCTTCGACGCCTGCCTTCTTGGCACGCTCGGCGATGGCTGCGCCCACTTTGGTGGCCGCTTCGACGTTGTTCTTGCCAACAACACCCAGATCTTTTTCCAGGGTCGAGGCCGACGCCAGGGTCACGCCACGAACGTCGTCGATCAGCTGAACGCTGATGTTTTTGTTCGAACGGTGAACCGACAGGCGTACACGGCCGGCGTTGACTTTGCGAAGTTTGTTCCGAACGCGCAGGCGGCGCTTCAGAAACAGGGTTCTTTTGCTGTTTGCCATTGTTTGCGTCCTTACTTCTTCTTGCCTTCCTTGCGGAAGATGAACTCGCCCTTATAGCGGATGCCCTTGCCTTTGTACGGCTCGGGACGGCGCCACTCGCGGATTTTGGCCGCGGTTTCGCCCACCAACTGCTGGTCGATACCTTCCACAACGATTTCGGTCTGCTTCGGCGCGGTGATGGTGACACCTTCCGGAGCAGTGAAATCAACATCGTGGCTGTAGCCCAGGTTCAGTTTCAGGGTGTTGCCCTGCATCTGAGCCCGGTAACCGACACCCTGGATCTCCAGCTCTTTTTTGAAGCCTGTGGTCACACCGGTTACCAGGTTGGCAACCATGGTGCGGCTCATGCCCCACTGCTGGCGGGCACGCTTGGACATGCCACGGGGGTCGATCTTGACCACGTTGTCTTCAACCGACAGCGTTACGTCGTCGGTGGCGGTGAAGCTGCGGGTGCCTTTCGGACCTTTCACTTCGATGGTCTGGCCGGACACAGAGGCGGTAACGCCGCTGGGCAGCTCGACCGGTTTTTTACCAATACGAGACATTGCAGACCTCCTTAGAAGACGGTGCAGAGCACTTCGCCGCCAACATTGTTGGAGCGAGCGTTTGCGTCCGACATCACACCTTTCGGAGTGCTGACAATCGACACGCCCAGACCCTGACGGACCTGCGGGATGTCATTGACGCCCATGTAAACACGACGACCGGGCTTTGAGACCCGCTTCAGTTCGCGAATAACAGGGGTGCCTTCGTAGTACTTCAGGCTGATTTCGATGGCCGGATGACCGTTTTCGCCGGTCGTCTTTTCATAGCCACGGATGTAGCCTTCGTCCGCCAGCACATCCAGAACCCAACCGCGCAGCTTGGAAGCCGGGGTGGAAACGGTGGATTTGCCGCGCAGTTGCGCGTTGCGGATACGGGTGAGCATATCGCCGATAGGATCATTCATATCTATGTCTCCCTTACCAGCTCGATTTCACCATGCCGGGGATCTGACCAGCAGAACCCAGCTCGCGCAGCGCGATACGGCTGACCTTCAGCTTACGGTAGTAAGCGTGGGGACGACCGGTCAGCTGACAACGGTTGTGCAGACGGGTAGCCGAGCTGTTGCGCGGCAGTTTCGCCAGTTTCAGACGCGCCTTGAAGCGCTCTTCCATCGGGCGGCTCTCGTCATTCGCGATTTCTTTCAGCTCGGCACGCTTTGCGGCATATTTGGCCACCAGGCGTTCGCGCTTCTTCTCGCGTTCGATCATTGCTTTTTTAGCCATGTCTCAATCCTCCCGGCGCTTACGCGTTGAATGGCATGTTGAATGCTTTCAACAGGCTCTTCGCTTCAGCGTCGGTTTTCGCTGTGGTGGCAATTACGATATCCAAGCCCCAGACCTCGTCGACCTTGTCGAAGTCGATTTCCGGGAACACGATGTGCTCTTTCATGCCCATGGCAAAGTTGCCACGACCATCGAAAGACGGCTTAACACCGCGGAAGTCACGAACGCGCGGCAGCGCGATGGTGATCAGACGATCCAGGAATTCGTACATCCGGTCGCCGCGCAGGGTCACTTTTGCACCCAGCGGCATGTCTTCACGGACGCGGAAACCCGCGATCGACTTCTTCGCCTTTGTTGCAACGGCCTTTTGACCAGCAATCGCAGTCAGATCCTCGACAGCAGCTTTCGCTTTCTTCGAGTCTTTGACCGCCTCAGCACCACAACCGATGTTCAGAACGATTTTTTCCAGCTTGGGCAGCTGCATGTCGTTCTTATAGCCGAACTCTTCTTTCAGAGCGGCACGGATGGTTTCAACGTACTGAGCTTTCAGACGCGGGGTGTAGGTTGCGTTATCAAGCATCGATCACGTCCCCTGTGGTCTTGGCGAAGCGGACCTTCTTGTCACCTTCCATGCGGAAGCCAACGCGGGTTGCTTTGCCGTTCTTGTCCAGCAGCGCCAGGTTCGACAGCTCGATCGGGTTTGCCTGAGGCAGGCGACCACCTTGCGAGGTTTGCGACTGACGGGTGTGGCGGATGGCGATGTTGATGCCATCGACAACAGCTTTACCGGCTTTCGGGTCAACCGAGGAAATGGTTCCCTCTTTGCCCTTATCCTTGCCGGCCAGCACGACGACCTTGTCGCCTTTGCGGAGTTTAGCAGCCATGATTACAGCACCTCCGGAGCCAGCGAGATGATTTTCATGAAGTTCTTGCCACGCAGTTCGCGAACAACGGGGCCAAAGATACGGGTACCTACGGGCTCGTTGTTGTTGTTCAGGATGACGGCGGCGTTGCGATCAAAACGGATCGCGGTGCCGTCTTCGCGACGGACTTCTTTGGCGGTGCGTACGACGACGGCCTTGCGGACGTCACCTTTCTTCACGCGGCCGCGCGGGATGGCTTCCTTCACCGAGACGACAATGATGTCGCCAACGGAGGCGTATTTACGCTTGGAACCACCCAGGACCTTGATGCACTGAACTCGGCGTGCGCCGGAGTTGTCAGCAACATCCAGATTGGTCTGCATCTGGATCATGTGGTTTCTCCCGACCTGTGGGGGCTGGTCTTGTTAAATCCCCCAGGGTTTCGACAAATGAAAAATCCCGGAAGCTTATGCTTCCAGAACTTCCCAACGTTTCGTCTTCGATTTCGGCGCGCATTCGATGATGCGTACGGTGTCGCCGACCTTGAAGGCGTTCTTTTCGTCGTGAGCCCGGTATTTCTTGGACTTACGAACGGTTTTTTGCAGCAGCGGGTGCTTGAAGCGGCGTTCGACAGATACGGTTACGGTCTGTTCGTTGGCGTCGCTGGTCACGGTGCCTTGCAGGATACGCTTGGGCATCTGATTACTCCTCGGATGCCGCAGCAGCGGCCTTTTCGTTCAGAATGGTTTTGACGCGGGCAGCATTGCGGCGGGCCGCTTTGATACCAGCTGTATTTTCCAGCTGACCGGTTGCCTGTTGAAAGCGCAGGTTAAAGCTTTCTTTCTTCAGGTTGGCCAGTTCCTCGCGGAGCTGGTCCGGGGTCTTGTCACGCAGTTCTTGGGCGTTCATCGCCTTTTTCCTTTGCTCAAAACACCAGAAGGCCCCCTTGCAGGGTCACCTTGGACCTGGTGGATGAATGATAGACATGCGAATCCCCCGACTCGGCCGGGGGACTTGCAGGATGCCGCCGTATAAGGGTTTAGGGGGTGGGTGGCAAGAGGAAGTTTCTAAAGGAAGAACATCCGCAAAAAATACACACGATCCTTACATTAAACCGAGGTTTCGAACGATTGTGGCACTGTCATAATAGTCGCGCCCTTCGACAACCATACCGTTCTTTACGCGCATTACAGAACAGTAGCGTACTTCGTATCGCTTACCCGTAGGTTCAAATTCTCCCAAACTGGAATGCAGGATACCAGTATGCGTACCGGTATTGTGAAACTCTACAATGGCCCACTCGCCACAATCGCTCACGATGACATTGTCAACGATACACTCCCCATCTGGAAATGCTTTTCGCCAACGCGCATAGTCTTCTTTATACGCGAGCTTTCCTATTTGCCTTTCACCACGGGCTACATCCTCAAACTTACAGTCATCAGAAATAACCTGCGCGCCACGTTCAGGGTCGCGCATGCCCCAGCTTTCGTGAAATTGGCGTACAACACGCTCTGCTTCTCTCATTACCGTTACTCCTCTATTAATGAGAGAGTAACGGCTGTAATTGAGATTGGCTTGTCCTAGTTTACCAGACCCCACAGAGTTCTAAGAGAACCCCTAACAGAGTGCACGCTACTCCCACTTGTAGTTGAAGCTGACGCTAATCCGTTCGTCCTCGGCCATGTTCATCGGCACCTCGTGGCGCAGCCAGCTTTCCCACAGTAGGACATCCCCTACCTGTGGCTTCATATAAATGAACGGCTGCAATTCCCGCCGACCACCTTTGAGACGCGTCGGCGCTGCCATCATGCGGCCTGAGCGCGGATCTTCCAGTTTCAACGCGCTCGCCCCTTCGGGCATCGCCACATAGGTCGTGCCAGAAATTACGCTGTGCGGGTGCAGGTGGCTGGAGTGCATACCACCTTCGGGCAGGATGTTGATCCACAGATCCTCCAGCTTCAGCTCTCCTTCACCAAGATCAAACTCCAGATCCTTGGCAAAGGCCGCCACGTGTTGATCCAGCACTTTCACCAGATCGGCAAAGATCGGGAACCGCCAGGGCAGATCCGTCAGCGAGGCATAGCTGGTATAGCCGGGATAGCCATTCTCTTCACACCAATCCTGTCCGGCCTCGTCATCTTCCGCGATAACAAGGCAAGAGTTTTCAAGCTCCTCCGAGTCTATTTTGGGATCAAACTCGGACAAAGCTGCGCGATAGAGACGGGTAACGAAAAGTGATTCAATCTGTGCCATGCGTCCTGTCTTAGACCAGTGATGCGGGGAAGGCGATGGCGGAAATGCGAGGCTCTGCCTCGCGCTCCGAGGTATTTTTGGCCAGATGAAAAATGGATTCCTGCTTCATCTGGCTAAAACTACCCCGGGGGAGGCGTGGCTTGCCGCGGCGGGGGCAGCGCCCCCAACATAAAACCCCCGCCGGTGTCCCGACGGGGGTCAATCTTTTTGCGAACTGGGCCTTAGCCCCAATCGCTTACCAGTCTTCGCGAACCACGACGCGGGTCTTGATCGGCAGCTTCATCGCGGCCAGGCGCAGGGCCTCGCGGGCGATGTCGTCATTGACACCGTCGATCTCGAACATCACGCGACCAGGCTTGACCTTGCAAACCCAGCGGTCCACCGAACCCTTACCTTTACCCATACGAACTTCGATCGGCTTTGCAGTGACCGGAGTGTCGGGGAAGATACGGATCCAGACACGACCCTGACGTTTCATGTGACGGGTCATGGCACGACGTGCAGCTTCGATCTGACGCGCGGTGACGCGTTCAGGCTGCAGAGCTTTCAGACCGTAAGTGCCAAAGTTCAGATCAGAGCCGCCTTTGGCTTCACCCTTGATCCGGCCTTTGTGCATCTTGCGGAATTTTGTACGCTTTGGTTGAAGCATCTCAATTCCCCCTTAGCGACGGCCGCCTGCACCGCGAGGTGCCGGACCATCCTGGAGTTCCTGTGCTTTACGGTCACGTGCCTGCGGATCGTGCTCCATGATCTCACCTTTGAAGATCCAGACCTTGATCCCGATGATCCCGTAAGGGGTCATCGCTTCGGCATGTGCGTAATCGATGTCGGCACGCAGGGTGTGCAGAGGCACGCGGCCTTCGCGGTACCACTCGGTCCGTGCGATTTCGGCACCACCCAGACGACCAGCGACGTTCACCCGGATACCCAGGGCGCCCATGCGCATGGCGTTCTGAACGGCACGTTTCATCGCGCGGCGGAACGAGACACGGCGTTCCAGCTGCTGAGCGATCGACTCGGCAACCAGTTGACCGTCGAGTTCCGGCTTGCGCACTTCGACGATGTTCAGGTGCAGTTCGCTGTCGGTCATCTTGGCCAGCTTCTTGCGCAAAACTTCGATGTCTGCACCCTTCTTGCCGATGATGACACCCGGACGTGCGGTGTGGATCGTGACGCGGCACTTCTTGTGCGGACGTTCGATGATCACACGTGCAACACCGGCCTGCTTGCACTCTTTGTTGATGAACTCACGGATCTTGATGTCTTCCAGCAGAAGATCACCGTAGTCCTTGGTATCAGCGTACCAACGGCTGTCCCAGGTGCGGTTGACCTGAAGGCGCATGCCGATCGGATTGACTTTATGTCCCATTAGGCTTGCTCCTCAACTTGACGCACCTTGATGGTGATCTCCGAGAACGGCTTCATGATCTTGCCGAAACGGCCACGGGCGCGCGGACGACCGCGCTTCATGACCAGGTTCTTGCCAACCCATGCTTCGGCGACGATCAGCTCGTCAACGTCCAGGTTGTGGTTGTTTTCGGCATTCGCGATTGCGGACTGCAGGCACTTCTTGACGTCCTGCGCGACACGCTTGTTCGAGAAAGTCAGGTCGGTCAGAGCCTTCTCAACTTTCTTGCCGCGGATCATTTGCGCAACCAGGTTCAGTTTCTGCGGGCTGGTGCGAAGCATGCGCGTTTTCGCCATTGCTTCGTTTTCAGCCACGCGGCGGGGGTTCTTTTCCTTGCCCATGACTTACTTCCGCTTCGCTTTTTTGTCTGCGGCATGGCCATAATAGGTACGGGTCGGCGAGTATTCACCGAACTTCTGACCAATCATGTCTTCCGAGACGTTGACGGGAATGTGCTTCTGGCCGTTGTACACACCAAAGGTCAGACCCACGAACTGGGGCAGAATGGTGGAACGACGCGACCAGATTTTGATGACTTCGTTGCGGCCCGACTCGCGCGCTGCTTCGGCTTTTTTCAGCACGTAAGCATCGACGAAAGGACCCTTCCAAACAGAGCGAGACATAGATTAACGTCCCTTCTTCTTGGCGTGCCGCGAGCGGATGATCAGCTTCTGGGACGCTTTGTTCTTGTTGCGGGTACGCTTACCCTTGGTGTCCTTACCCCACGGCGTAACCGGTGTACGGCCACCCGAGGTACGACCTTCACCACCACCGTGCGGGTGATCGATCGGGTTCATTGCAACACCACGAACCGACGGACGCACGCCTTTGTGGCGCATACGACCGGCTTTACCGAGGTTTTGGTTCGAGTTGTCGGGGTTGGACACGGCACCGACGGTGGCCATGCATTCCTGACGGACCATGCGCAGCTCGCCCGAGCTCAGACGGATCTGAGCGTAGCCGCCATCGCGACCAACGAACTGAGCGTAAGTACCGGCCGCACGTGCGATCTGACCGCCTTTGCCAGGCTTCATCTCGATGTTGTGGACGATGGTACCAATGGGCATGCCCGAGAACGGCATTGCGTTGCCCGGCTTGATGTCGGCCTTGGCGGATGCCACGACTTTGTCACCAACAGCCAGACGTTGCGGAGCCAGGATATATGCCTGCTCGCCGTCTTCGTATTTTACCAGTGCGATGAATGCGGTCCGGTTCGGGTCATATTCGATCCGCTCGACGGTTGCCGCGACATCAAATTTGTTCCGTTTGAAGTCAACGATCCGGTAGAGACGCTTTGCGCCACCGCCGCGGCGGCGTGAAGTGATCCGTCCGGTGTTGTTCCGGCCGCCCGATTTGGTCAAACCCTCAGTGAGAGACTTGACCGGACGTCCTTTCCAAAGCTCCGAACGGTCGATCAGCACCAGCCCGCGCTGGCCCGGCGTCGTCGGCTTGTACGACTTGAGTGCCATGCTTTCTGTCTTCCGTTTAGCAAGTGCAGGGGTTTTCCCTGCTATGTGATAGGCCCCCGTAGGTGCCAAGGGTATAGGGCCCCGAAGGTCCCCGGTTACAAATA
Source organism: Ruegeria sp. HKCCD7303 (assembly GCF_013111185.1). Taxonomy (GTDB): domain Bacteria; phylum Pseudomonadota; class Alphaproteobacteria; order Rhodobacterales; family Rhodobacteraceae; genus Ruegeria. Next base: position 15,627 of record NZ_WVRE01000007.1, read on the forward strand.
TCAGAGGCCCCGGAACGAATCCGAGGCCGCAAGATTGGGTGCGTTTAGCAGTGTTGGCGGTGGGTGTCTATAGGGAATTACTTGCGTTCTGCAATGCTGAGAAAGGTAGTTTACGAACGGCCAGCCAACTTGCACGCATAAGTTTTTCGATGCTACGCGCAAATCCCAATGGCTAGGCCAAATCGCTATCTGTAAAGAACTTTTGAATGCATCGCACCACAATTTAAACACATTTTTTACTTGATACTGTCAGAAAGTTGTTGCGAATATTGCGAATAGATCCATATAAATACACAACGGTGTGTGGAAAACTACCGAGCCCAGACAAGTAACTCTATCGAACCAACATATACAATAAGAGAGAACACGCTATGAATGCCGCGTTAAATGCGCCGGCCTTTGACGAACGCTTGCCAACTGAGTTGGAAAGCACAAACGCCGAGACGCTTAGACAAATCGTCGCCTCGCAAATCAAGGAGGACGGCGAAACAGTAATAAACATATCTAATGTCGAGGGTGAGACGCAGCCAATCACGCTCTCGCCCGCACTTGCGCACTCTTTTTTAGAGTTGTTGCGGCTAGTTAGCAGTGGTCGAGGCTTCCAACTGATTCCACTGGATAGTCAACTGACCACGCAACAAGCAGCTGATATACTGAACGTTTCACGCCCTCATCTAATCAAATTGCTTGAAAGAGATGAAATCCCCTTTGATCGCGTTGGGAGACATAGGCGCATCAAAGCAAGCGACTTGATGGCATACAAAGACAAACGTGACACTGAGCGTGCTGACGCTCTTGCAGACCTTGCGGAATTTGACGGAGAGCACGGCCTACTTTGAACTATCAAGCTGACCGCTTCACGGCGCTGGCTGACGCTTGCGTGTTATCCAGCGCCCTTAAGCGAAATATTTTACTTTCCTTTGCCCAAGCTGAATTTTATCGCGTTCGATGGTCTAACAAGATCATGGATGAGACTGAACGAACTATAGTGAAGCTGCTTCAACGCAAAGAAATCGCCGAACCCGATAAGGGTGCGAAACGCCAGCGCAGTAATATGTGCCGAGCGTTTGAGGAAGCTATGGTCGAGGATTTCGAGGTTCTTGAACCTTCACTAGATGGCATTAACGAGAAAGATCGGCACGTTCTTGCAGCGGCAATTAAGACCTGCGCATCGGTTATCGTGACCGACAATCTGAAAGATTTCCCGCCGGAATATTGCGCGCCATTTGATATAGAGCCACTGTCGGCAGATAGCTTTTTTGCCGACTGCATTTCATTGTCACCATCAGAAACCATGGCGACACTCAGAAGAATGCGCGAACGTCTCAAAAACCCTGAAATCACACCGGAAAAACTTGTTACACTCTGCGAGGGTGAAGCGATGCTAAAGACTGCTTCACTAATCCACGAATACAAGGCTGCCTTGCAAAACTGTTCAGACGACCGGTACAAAAAAACCGCTTTCGCGGGGTCTTTAACTCTCTCCAAGGACGGGTCCGATCAGCGACCGGAGGACACGGCGATGGAGCTGCCCTTTTCCAGGGTCACATAGGATTTCTTGGCGTCTTTCCGACGAACCAGCTGGCCACGGAACCCCTCACCCATAAAGCGCCCTCGCCTCGGCGAAGGACAGCAGGCGGCGGCTTTGCTCATCCCACAGATGCAGCCGTGCGTTGGCGAGGCTTTCGCGGATGGTCATCCGGTTGCTGTTGGCCAGCTCATCATGATCGCGCAGCACTTCGGGCAGGCGATAAAAGGGAATACGGCTGTAGAGGTGATGCACGTGGTGGATGCCGATATTGGCGGTGAACCACTGCAAGACCGACGGCAATATATAATGAGAGCTTCCGTGCAGCGCCGCTTCGTGCAGCTGCCAGTTCTCATCCGACTCCCAATGTGTGTCCTCGAACTGGTGCTGCACGTAGAACAGCCATACTCCGGCGGCTGCGGCAATCAGGGTTGAGGGCAGGAAGATCAGCAGCATCGGCATCAGGCCGCCAAAATAATAGACCGTCAGTAATATGGCCAGAATGGCGACATTGGTGGCCATGGCGCTGACCCAGAACCTGACGCTGTCGGTCAGGCCCAAGGGTAGGCGGTTCTGAAACAGAAACAGATAGCCGGGGCCAAACACGAACAGGGTGATCGGATTCCGATAGACGCGATACCAGAACCGGTTCATTGGCGTTTTGGCTTGATACTCGGCCACAGTCAGGGTGTGGATATCGCCCATCCCGCGCTTGCCCAGATTGCCCGAGCTGTTGTGATGCGTGGAATGCGTGCGACGCCAGACATCATAAGGTGTCAGGGTCAGAACGCCGATTCCGCGCCCGATCCAGTCACTGACCGTCCGGTTCTTGAAGAACGCGCCGTGTCCGCAATCATGCTGGATGGCAAAAAGGCGCAGCAGAAAGGCCGCATTGAGCACGGAAATCGCAAAGGCCAGCCAATAGCTGACAGACAGCGACATCCAGGACAACGCCCAAAGCGCGAAGAAGGGAACAATGCTGACGCCCAACTCGAACGTGCTTCGCAGTTGGTCCGGTTCGCGATATTTGGCAAGCGTTGTTACCCAGTCACGTGCGGCGGTTGTCTCCGGCTTGTCCCGAAGCGAGTGAGAAGGGTGAGTCATGCGCCTGCCAGTCTGGTGTTTACAGGCATCCCGATAGACTACCACTTCGGTATGGCAAGGGGTTTCTGCCAAAGTTGGTGGAATTCGTGCTCAAATAACGGTTAGAAACCGGCGAGGTCGCCCTTTTGGGAGCAGTTTACAGTCTGGTTCGGGTACCTTTGACTGCGCCGCAGAGCGGACGGCAATCTACAGACTTGCCAAGCTTGGCCATCGGGCCTATACGCCTGCGGTGGCTTTCCGCCATGAGAATCAAAACCAAGAAATGCCGTGTTTGGCCCATCACGCTTCGGGGGTCATATCCGGCTTAGGAGAAGCGAAATGAAACTGAACGAATTGCGCGACAATCCAGGCGCCGCACCTAAACGCACTCGCGTTGGCCGTGGTCCGGGTTCTGGCAAAGGTAAAATGGGTGGTCGTGGTATCAAAGGCCAGAAATCCCGCTCGGGTGTGGCCATCAATGGCTACGAAGGCGGTCAGATGCCATTGTACCAGCGTCTGCCCAAGCGTGGCTTCAGCAAGCCGAACCGCAAGGCATTCGCCGTTGTTAACCTGGGCCTGATCCAGAAGTTTGTCGAAGCCGGCAAGCTGGACGCTTCGGCTGCGATCACCGAAGACGCTTTGGTTGCGTCCGGTCTGGTCCGCCGCAAGCTGGACGGTATCCGCGTTCTGGCCAAAGGCGAAATCAGCGCCAAAGTGAACCTGGAAGTAACCGGTGCTTCGAAGTCTGCCGTTGAGGCAGTTGAAAAAGCGGGCGGTTCACTGAAGGTCACAAAAGCTGCTGCGGCAGAGTAATCGCTTGTGAGCGGGCCAAGACCCGCTTACATAGACCTCAGAGTTTTCCAAGACGCCGTCCGAGCCGGAAAACGGTTCCGGGCGGCGTTTGCATAAGAGAGACCGATTTATGGTATCAGCAGCAGAACAAATGGCAGCCAATACAAGCTGGGCTGCTCTGGGCAAAGCCACCGATCTGCGCAACCGCATCCTGTTCACGCTGGGTTTGCTGATCGTCTATCGCCTAGGCACTTTTATTCCGGTGCCGGGGATTGACGGGCAGGCGCTGCGCGAGTTCATGGAGCAGGCGGGGCAAGGCATCGGCGGCATGGTTTCGATGTTCACCGGCGGTGCGCTGGGGCGGATGGGTATCTTTGCCCTCGGCATTATGCCCTATATCTCGGCCTCGATCATCGTGCAGCTGCTGACATCCATGGTTCCCGCGCTTGAACAACTCAAGAAAGAGGGCGAGCAGGGCCGCAAGAAGATCAACCAGTACACCCGGTTCGGTACCGTGGCCTTGGCCACTGTACAGGCCTATGGTCTGGCGGTTTCGCTTGAAGCTGGTGATTTGGCGACAGATCCGGGGCTGTTCTTCCGCATGTCGACCATGATTACTCTTGTTGGCGGCACCATGTTCCTGATGTGGCTGGGTGAACAGATCACCGCGCGCGGCATCGGCAATGGTATCTCGCTGATCATCTTTGTGGGCATCATTGCTGAGGTTCCGGCAGCACTGGCACAGTTCTTTGCTTCGGGTCGTTCGGGTGCAATCAGCCCTGCAGTGATCGTTGGGGTGATCGTGATGGTCATCGCCGTGATTACCTTCGTGGTGTTCATGGAGCGCGCGCTGCGCAAGGTTCACATCCAGTACCCGCGCCGTCAGGCCGGGATGAAAGTCTATGAGGGCGGATCCAGCCACCTTCCGGTCAAAGTCAACCCGGCAGGCGTGATCCCTGCAATCTTTGCCAGCTCGTTGCTGTTGCTGCCGGTGACAATCTCGACCTTCTCGGCGGGTGCTACAAACGGACCGATCATGTCGTGGATGCTGGCCAACTTTGGCCCCGGACAGCCGCTGTATCTGCTGTTCTTTGCGTCGATGATCGTGTTCTTTGCATATTTCTACACGTTCAACGTGGCGTTCAAACCCGATGATGTTGCGGACAATCTGAAAAAGCAAAACGGTTTTGTACCGGGTATCCGCCCGGGTAAGAAGACCGCCGAGTATCTGGAATACGTGGTCAACCGCGTGCTGGTTCTGGGTTCAGCCTATCTGGCAGCGGTTTGCCTGCTGCCCGAGATTCTGCGGAACCAGTTCGCCATCCCGTTCTATTTTGGCGGCACCTCTGTTCTGATTATCGTCTCTGTGACTATGGACACGATCCAACAGGTGCAGAGCCATTTGCTGGCGCATCAATACGAAGGGCTGATCGAAAAGTCACAACTGCGCGGTAAGAGCAAGAAACGCGGCAGGAAGGGACCCGCTCGTCGATGAACATCATTCTTCTTGGCCCTCCGGGCGCTGGTAAAGGGACGCAGGCGCGTCACCTGGTTGAAACACGCGGCATGGTGCAGCTGAGCACCGGCGACATGTTGCGCGAAGCCAAAACCTCGGGCACCGAGATGGGCCAGAAGGTTGCGGCGATCATGGATGCGGGCAAGCTGGTCACAGACGAAATCGTGATCGGCCTGATCGAAGAGAAGCTGACAACTGAAACCGGTGCTGGTTTCATTTTTGACGGCTTCCCGCGCACGCTGGCTCAGGCCGATGCCCTGTCGGCATTGCTGACCAAGCTGGGCCAGTCCTTGCACACAGTGATCGAGATGCGTGTGGATGACGAAGCCTTGGTGCAGCGGATCACTGCGCGTTCGACCTGTGGTGGTTGTGGTGAGGTTTACAACGATATCACCAAGCCGATCCCGGCCGACGGCAAATGTACCAATTGTGGCAAGGAAAACGATTTCCAGCGCCGCGCAGACGACAACGAAGACAGCCTGCGCACGCGCCTGATGGAATACTACAAAAAGACCTCGCCGCTGATCGGGTATTACTATGCCAAAGGCGATCTGCGCCCGGTCAATGGCCTGGCCGAGATCAAAGAAGTGACCGCCTCTATTGAGGCTATTCTCGGCTGACTTCAGGTTGGGGCTTGACGGCCCCACCAAAAGCCCATATCGACCCCCATCCCTAAAGGGAATCAAGTCTGTGTGAGGGATTCGTCCCAAACGCCCCGACCACCTCGAATAATGCTGGACCCTCTGGCGACACTGCCACGGTCAAGCGTTGTGAAAAAAGGTTCTGGAGTTACGGAACCGCAACGAAAAGGAAAGTGACACGTGGCACGTATTGCCGGCGTAAACATCCCGACTGCAAAGCGGGTACCAATCGCCCTCACATATATCACCGGTATCGGCAACACTTCGGCCAAAGCAATCTGCGAAGCCGTGGGCATTGAAGCGACTCGTCGCGTCAATGAACTGTCCGACGCCGAAGTTCTGGCCATCCGCGAACACATCGACGCCAACTACACCGTCGAAGGTGATTTGCGTCGTGAAGTTCAGATGAACGTCAAGCGCCTGATGGACCTGGGCTGCTATCGCGGTCTGCGTCACCGCCGCAACCTGCCGGTTCGCGGTCAGCGCACCCACACCAACGCTCGTACCCGCAAAGGCCCCGCAAAGGCCATCGCTGGTAAGAAGAAATAAGGGAGGGTCTGACTGATGGCACGTGATAAGACTCGCGTTAAACGCAAAGAGCGTAAGAACATCGCATCGGGCGTTGCCCATGTGAACTCGACCTTCAACAACACCAAGATCCTGATCTCGGACGTACAGGGCAACGCCATTTCGTGGTCGTCTGCCGGTACCATGGGTTTCAAAGGATCGCGGAAATCGACCCCCTACGCCGCTCAGATGGCTGCAGAAGATGCAGGCAAAAAGGCGCAGGAACATGGCGTCAAGACGCTGGAAGTCGAAGTTCAGGGCCCCGGTTCGGGTCGTGAATCGGCTCTGCGCGCGCTGGCTGCGGTGGGCTTCAACATCACGTCGATCCGCGACGTGACCCCGATTGCTCACAACGGCTGCCGTCCGCCGAAGCGTCGTCGCGTCTAAGCGATTTTGAATTGAGCTGGGGCTGTGTTTTTGCACGGCCCCAGCACGTCATTTTGAACCTCGGGCGTCTGCACCTTGTTGGTCATGGGGCGCGGACAGGAATGGAGGGATTACATGATCCACAAGAATTGGGCAGAATTGATCAAGCCGACTCAGCTGGAAGCCAAGCCGGGCAACGATCCCGCACGCCAGGCGACCCTGGTTGCCGAACCGCTGGAGCGTGGCTTTGGTCTGACCCTGGGCAACGCCCTGCGCCGCGTTCTGATGAGCTCGCTGCAAGGTGCGGCAATCACCAGCGTTCAGATCGACAACGTCCTGCACGAGTTTTCCTCGGTCGCAGGTGTTCGTGAAGACGTTACCGATATCATTCTGAACCTCAAGCAGGTTGCTCTTCGCATGGAAGTCGAAGGCCCTAAGCGCCTGTCGATCAATGCCAAAGGCCCGGCAATTGTCACTGCGGGTGACATCAGCGAAAGCGCTGGCATCGAGGTTCTGAACCGCGATCACGTCATCTGTCACCTGGATGATGGCGCCGATCTGTTCATGGAACTGACCGTCAACACCGGCAAAGGCTATGTTTCGGCTGAGAAGAACAAGCCCGAAGACGCACCTATCGGTCTGATCCCGATCGACGCGATCTATTCGCCGGTCAAAAAGGTCGCCTATGACGTTCAGCCGACCCGTGAAGGTCAGGTTCTGGACTATGACAAGCTGACCCTGAAGATCGAAACCGATGGTTCGATCACACCTGAAGACGCGTTGGCCTTTGCCGCTCGCATCCTGCAGGATCAGCTGTCGATCTTCGTCAACTTCGACGAGCCGGAATCGGCGAGCCGTCAGGACGAGGACGATGGTCTGGAGTTCAACCCGCTGCTGCTGAAGAAAGTGGACGAGCTGGAACTGTCGGTCCGTTCGGCAAACTGCCTGAAGAACGACAACATCGTTTACATCGGCGATCTGATCCAGAAAACCGAAGCCGAGATGCTGCGCACCCCGAACTTCGGCCGCAAGTCGCTGAACGAGATCAAAGAAGTGCTGTCCGGCATGGGTCTGCACCTCGGCATGGATGTCGAGGATTGGCCGCCCGACAACATCGAAGATTTGGCTAAGAAATTCGAAGACGCGTTCTAAGCGCGTCTTCCCAATGCCCGGCTTTCCGGGGACTGTCTGGGCGATGATGCCCCAAGGAGAGCCGGTGACACGCATCGCTGGCCAGACAAAGCAAAACGCGAAAGAAGGAACTAGAAAATGCGTCACGCACGTGGTTATCGCCGCCTGAACCGTACTCATGAGCACCGCAAGGCGCTGTTTGCGAACATGGCCGGCTCGCTCATCGAGCATGAGCAAATCAAGACAACTCTGCCCAAGGCAAAAGAACTGCGCCCGATCATCGAAAAGCTGGTCACTCTGGGCAAGCGCGGCGACCTGCACGCCCGCCGTCAGGCCGCATCTCAGCTGAAAGAAGACAAAGACGTCGCGAAGCTGTTCGAAGTTCTGGGCCCCCGCTATGCCGAGCGTCAGGGCGGTTATGTCCGCATCCTGAAAGCTGGCTTCCGCTATGGCGACATGGCCCCGATGGCGATCATCGAGTTTGTTGATCGTGACATCGACGCCAAAGGCGCAGCCGACAAAGCCCGCGTCGCCGCCGAAGAGGCTGCAGACGAAGAATAAGAAAGCCCTGCTTTCGAATAATTGGCCCCTGCGTCCCGGACGCGGGGGCTTTTTGGTTTTTGGCTTTGGGCCAAATTCCGAGATTTGTTGCCAGAATCATGAACTTGGGCGATCCTCAAAGAAATTGAAGGATCACTATATGTTTAGATATCTGATTTTTGCGCCCCTGTTTTGCGCAAGCACTGCGCTTTTCGCGCAGGAAACCACAGATGAAACGACCGAGGCGGCGTCGCAAGAAACAACGGACCTTCTGACCGACGCAGAGCTGCAAACTCTGGTCGCGCCGGTTGCATTGTACCCGGATACTCTGCTCATCCAGATACTTGTCGCCTCGACCCAGCCGCTGGAGATTGTGAAGGCCGAGCGTTTTCTGATCGACAATGCAGACCGAGATCCGGCTGAGCTTGAGCCTGAAATCGAAGCGATGGGCTGGGACCCGTCCGTCAGCGTGCTTGCAACAGCGTTCCCCGAGATCGTTGGGCAAATGGCGACACATGTCGACTGGACCGAAACGATGGGAACAGCGATGTTGGCCCAATCTGACGATGTGATGGATGCCGTCCAGGTGATGCGGGATCAGGCAATCGATAGCGGTGCACTGGTGTCCGGCCCGGAACAAACCGTTGAGGTCGAAGAGGATGAAACCGTCGTCATCACACCGACCAACACGGAAACCGTTTACGTTCCGCAATATGATCCTGCCACGGTGTATACCGGGCCATCAACGGGTGACGTCGTTGGGGCCGCTCTGCTGACCTTTGGCACCGTGGCGTTGATTGACGAGATTTTCGACGATGACGATGATTGGTACGATTATTGGGGGTGCCGAAACTGCGGTGGATGGGGCGGTGGCCCGATCTACAGAAACCCGAATATCGACATAGACGTCGATGGTAACGTCAATATCGGTAACAACATTAATCGCAAAGATGTTGAATGGAAGCCTGATACGAACCGTCAGCAACAAGCGCGGAACAAAATCGCCGATCATAAACGCACTGGTGGCGGTGCCGGAACATTGCCCGTTGACCGGCCAAACGGCCGCACAGATGAGTTGCGCTCAAAGCTCAGCCGAGAATCCGGGGCTGCCGACATAAGTCGGGACGGCTCGGGCGCTGCGGCGTTGGCGGCCGGGGCGGGCGCCGGGGCGATTGCGGGTGGTGCACTGGCCAACCGCGGCAATGACAAGCAATTGCCCAAGGTCAATCGGGGGAATGTCGACACTGACAGAGCCGCCGCGAAACAGAAGGCTGTGGACAGAACCAAGCAACCCTCTGGTGCCGCCAAGAAGCCGGTTAAAAGCAACGCCAAGACCGCCAAGAAACCTCAGGCCCAAAGGGCTGCAGTTCAGCAGAAAAAACCTGCGGCCAAAGGGAAAGCCATGCAAAAAAAAGCGTCCGGCAAGAGAACCCACAGCGCGTCAAAACGCGGGCACGCAGCCAAGGGAAAGCGGAGGAGATAAGATGCGGAAACTCATAATTTCTTCTGCCATTCTTTTGATCACGGCGAGCACAGCGGCATCCGAGGGTGCCCGATACAATAGCCCGCAAGCGGCGTTGGATGCGTTTGTCGGTGCTCTGAAGTCGGATGATCGGGACCAGTTGCTGGACGTGTTTGGGGCTGAGGCCGAAGACTTGCTTGCAACCGGCGACCCCGAAGAAGACCGCGCCAGACGAGAGGAAGTGCTTGGTATGTATGCCGAGGGCTATCGTTTCCAGCCGGACGAGAACGGTGTTGTCGTCTTGCTGGGAGAAGGCAGCTGGCCCTTCCCGATCCCGATTTCTCGGGCCGGTGAGGAATGGCACTTTGACCTCGAAGCGGGCATCGAAGAGGTTTCGGCCCGCGAGATTGGCTTGAATGAGCTGGAAGTGATGGAATTGCTTGATGCTTATGTCGATCTTCAGGCCGCGTTCCGTTTGGCCGACCATAATGGCGACGGCGTGATGGAATTCGCGCGCAACATCATTTCCGATCCGGGTGTGAAAGATGGTCTGTTCTGGCCCGAGGAAGACAGCTTTGTCGGCGCAGCCCTTGCGCGGGCGGTGGCCTCGGGGTGGAGCGACGGTGAAGAGGATTACGAACCTGAACCCTTCTTGGGTTATTACTACACGATCCTTCAGGGGCAGGGGCCCAATGCTCTGGGTGGTGCGTATTCGTACTTTGTCGGAGATCATTTTGTAGCAGGTCATGCGTTGTTGGCCGTTCCTTCCGAGTATGGCGAGACCGGAATTCACTCGTTTCTTGTGGGTGAGAACGGGATCATTTTCGAGGCGGACTTCGGTCCTGACACGCTCGAACGCGCTGCGGATATCCAAGAGTATGACCCGGGCCCTGATTGGTCGCCAGCAGAGTAAAACCAAAAGCGTTTGCGAACGCGGACCAGATGGGTGTCGTATTTTAACAAGTTTCGGTGACTTCAGATGATGAACTGTGCTTTCTCACGCGTGAATATGGAAACAGCGTGATTGGAGGCAGCGATGACCGTGTTTTCTGAATTACCAGCACAAATCACCGGTCCATCTGTTTGGAACGGACGGGAAATGGCAGCGCGGCAGAATGAATGGCTGTTGCATCTGAGCCCTGGGGATGTCGCTGACCTTGAGCAAGCCGCGCGCCATTATCTAAGCCTGGGGCGAGATATCGGCGAAATCACCAAAACAGATTTTCCGTTGCGCCGGTTCAACGGCCATCTTGAGACTCTAAAAGACACGCTGATCAACGGTATTGGGTTCGAAGTGATCCGGGGCCTGCCGGTCGAGACCTATTCTCAGGAGATGGCCGCCGCGATCTTCTGCGGGGTGGGTGCCCATTTGGGATCGGCGCGATCCCAGAATGCACAGGGGCATATTCTGGGTCATGTCCGGGATATCGGTGCGGACGCAAATGACCCGAACACGCGGATCTATCAGACTCACGAGCGCCAGACATTTCACACAGACAGCGCCGATATCGTAGGACTATTGTGCCTTCGGGACGCCAAGGAGGGCGGGGATTCACTGCTGGTCAGCGCTGAAGCCATCTATAACCGGATGCGCAACGAATGCCCGGACCTGCTGGAGCGATTGTTCGACCCGATAGTGACTGACCGGCGCGGCGAAGTGCCGGAAGGGATGCAGCCCTTTATGACCATTCCGCCCTTCAACTGGCATGATGGCAAGCTGACCGTGTTCTATCAGCGGCAGTATATCGACAGTGCGCAGCGGTTTCCCGAAGCCATGCGCCTGACCCCAGAGCATGTCGCTGCTTTGGACAAGTTCGACTCCTTGTCGAACGACCCAGATCTATATCTGACCATGCGGTTGCAGCCCGGCGATATGCAATTTGTCTACAACCATTCTCAGTTGCATGACCGGACGGGTTTCGTGGACTGGCCTGATCCGGCCAAGCGTCGGCATCTTTTTCGCCTATGGCTCTCACCCGACGGAGACCGGGAGTTGCCTGACGTTTTCAAACAGCGCTACGGGTCGATCGAAGTGGGTAATCGGGGCGGGATCATTACAAAAGGGACCCGCCTGCACGCGCCGCTGGATTGAGCACGCCGGACAGGTGCTTGCATTAGCGCGCGCGTAGTCGCATATCCTACGCAGCTTTTGAGGTAGAGGTATCCATGCTTCGCGCGACACTTATCGCTTTGACCTGTGCAGTTTCCACATTTGCGACGGCTGAAACACGCGTGCCGCAGTCGCAGGCCGAGATTTCGCTGGGCTTTGCTCCTGTGGTGAAAAAAGCCTCTCCTGCGGTCGTGAATATCTATGCCAAGATCGTGCGGCAGGGGCGGGCCAGTCCGTTCTTTTCGGACCCGTTTTTTCAAGACTTCTTTGGCCGGGGCTTTGGCACGCCACAGCCGCGCGTTCAAAACTCGTTGGGTTCTGGTGTGATCCTGTCCGATGACGGCTATGTCGTGTCTAACTATCACGTGGTTGGATCCGCGACAGAGATCCGGGTCGTCACCACGGACCGACGCGAGTTTTCGGCCACAGTTGTACTGGGCCATGAAGAAAGCGACATCGCGATTCTGCGTTTGGAAGAGGCCGAAAACCTGCCTTTCCTGAGCCTGCGGGATTCCGATCAGGTTGAAGTTGGCGAACTGGCCCTGGCCATTGGGAACCCCTTTGGTGTTGGGCAAACCGTGTCTTCGGGCATCATCTCGGGTCTGGCGCGCACGGGAACGGCAACTGGCAACGGTCGCGGGTATTTCATTCAGACGGATGCGGCGATCAACCCGGGTAATTCCGGCGGCGCATTGATCGACGTGAATGGCGATCTGATCGGGATCAACACGTCGATCCTGACGCGGTCCGGTGGTTCCAACGGTATCGGCTTTGCCATCCCGGCAAATTTGGTGGCCGAGTTCCTGAAACAGGCGCAGCAAGGCAATGACAGCTTTGTCAGCCCTTGGGCGGGAATGTCGGGTCAGCACATGAGCGCGGATATCGCGGAATCTTTGGGGCTAGTTATCCCGCTGGGCGTTGTGATCTCGGACCTGCATGACCTCAGCCCGCTGCGCGAGGCGGGGCTGAAGGTGGGCGACGTCGTCACCCATGTGGACGGGGACGAGGTGAACTCCCCCGCTGAAATGAAGTTCCGCATGTCTATTGCAGGTGTGGGGGGAAGCTCGGTTCTGACGCGGCTGCGCGGCGACCAAAGCGATGAGGTCGAGGTGGCCTTGATCAAAGCACCTGAAACACCCGCTGCCGAAGAAACCGCGCTGGACGATACGACCGTTCTGCCGGGTTTGATCGTGTCCCGGATCAATCCGGCGGTGATCACCAAGCTGGGCCTGCCCCTGTCTCTGACCGGCGTTGTTGTGGTTGATCCGGGCCCTTATGGCGCGCGGGCCGGGTTACGACCTGGCGATGTAATCGAGACCATCAATGCGGTCGATATTCAGCGCCCCGGTGATGTCGAACGCGCAATGACAAACCCGGGACGCCGTGTGCAGATGGGGCTTCAACGCGAAGGCCGGTCCGTGTCCCTGCGATTCCGGCTGTAACGTATGAGCGATCTGTTCGATACCGGGCCAACCGAACCCGTCGATGCCCCGCGCCGCCCTTTGGCAGATCGATTGCGGCCCCAATCGCTGGGTGACGTCATCGGTCAGGAGCAGGTGCTGGGGCCTGAAGCCCCGCTGGGTGTGATGCTGGCGGCGGGCAGCCTGTCCAGCCTGATCTTTTGGGGTCCGCCCGGAGTAGGAAAGACGACCATAGCGCGGCTTTTGGCGCAGGAAACCGATCTGCATTTTGTCCAGATCAGTGCGATCTTCACGGGTGTGCCTGACCTGAAGAAGGTCTTCGAGGCCGCCAAGATTCGCCGACAGAACGGGCAGGGGACGCTGTTGTTCGTGGACGAGATCCACCGTTTCAACAAGGCGCAGCAAGACGGGTTTCTGCCCCATATGGAAGACGGCACCATCTTGTTGGTCGGTGCCACAACCGAAAACCCGTCATTTGAACTGAATGCCGCTGTGCTAAGCCGGTCGCAGGTTCTGGTACTGGAACGCCTCAGCCTTGCCGACCTTGAACGCCTGACGCAGCGCGCCGAGAAAGAGTTGGACCGCGCTTTGCCTTTGACCCCGGCTGCGCGCGATGCGTTGCAGGAAATGGCAGACGGCGATGGGCGGGCGTTGCTGAACCTGATCGAACAGGTCTCGGCCTGGAAAGTGGACGCGCCGCTGGATCCCGATGCATTGTCGACGCGGCTGATGCGGCGGGCTGCGAAATACGACAAGTCGGGTGATGAGCATTACAACTTGATCTCGGCCCTTCATAAATCGGTACGTGGGTCTGACCCGGATGCTGCGCTGTACTGGTTCGCACGAATGCTAACCGGCGGCGAAGACCCGCGCTATCTGGCGCGCCGGATTACGCGGATGGCGGTTGAGGATATCGGTCTGGCGGATCCTCAGGCGCAGGCCATTTGCCTGCAATCGTGGGAAACGTATGAACGGCTGGGGTCTCCCGAAGGAGAATTGGCGCTGGCGCAAGCCTTGGTTTATTTGGCGCTGGCCCCAAAATCCAACGGGGCTTATGTCGGCTACAAAGCGGCCATGCGGCTGGCCAAACAATCCGGCAGCGAACCACCGCCCAAGCATATCCTGAATGCGCCCACTTCGTTGATGAAGGATCAGGGATATGGTGCGGGTTACTCTTATGACCATGACGCCGAGGATGGGTTTTCGGGTCAGAACTACTTCCCGGAATCCATGAAACGCCCGGTCCTGTATCAGCCGGTGGAACGCGGGTTCGAGCGAGAGCTGAAAAAGCGCCTCGATTACTTTGCCAAGCTTCGGACACAGCGCAACAGTTAGTTACGCAGGGTCAGTATTGGACATGCCGCCGCGTCACAGGCGACAGGTTCGCAATAGATCGTTTCCCTTGGGTCAATACCAGCAAGGGAGGACGGGAAATGCCGGTTTCAATTGAAAAGACCCAAGACGTCTGGACCATCATCCATGACAGGCCGGATGCACGAAATGCCGTTGATACGGAACACGCTGTAGCTCTGGTTGACGCATTCCTGAGTTTTGAAGTCAGTTCTGCCAAAGCCGCTGTGTTCTGGGGCAAAGGTGGCAATTTCTGCGCGGGCTGGGATCTGAAACTCGCCGCCTCGCTGGCCGACCCTGAACTGCGTGAGGCGTATTTCGACAAACATACCTTTCCAATAGGTTCAGCCACTTCGACACTTGGGCCGATGGGACCGTCCCGGCTGGAGCTTTCGAAACCGGTCATCGGCGCGATTGAGGGTGCCGCCGTGGCCGGAGGCATGGAGCTTGCTCTTTGGTGCGATATCCGCGTGATGGCGGAAACGGCATATCTGGGTGTTTACTGCCGCCGCTGGGGGATTACGCTGATGGATGGCGGCTCGGTCCGGTTGCCGCGTTTGGTGGGGCAAGGCAAAGCGCTGGAGATCGCCTTGACAGGTCGGAAAGTCGAGGCCGAAGAATGTTATCGGATCGGGCTGGCAGAAAAGGTCGTCCCGCATGGTGAAGCGCGTTCTGCAGCTGAAGAAACGGCCCATGAAATTGCACGTTTTCCGCAAGAGGCTGTGCGGGCTGACCGCCGTTCGATCATCGAAACGCGGGGTATGCCGGTGCGCGAAGCGCTCAAGGTGGAATGGGCCAACGGGTTGGAGGCGATCCGCCGTGAAGGAACCTCGGGCGCGGGGCGTTTCCGGGACGGGGCGGGGCGACACGGGGATTTCTCGAACATCTGATCGCAACAGCCAGATACCTTGACTCTTGGCGCATTGCGCGCGACAGACGCCCATGATTTCTGGGACACGGACAAAGGTGCAATCCGGGCGGCTCACCCGCGCGGTGCAAGGGTTAATGGCATGAGTGGCGTACAGATGATTACAGTCGCTGAAGGGGATGGCGACCAGCGCGTTGACCGCTGGCTGCGCCGTCTTTTTCCGCATGTCAGTCAGGGCCGCATTGAAAAGATGTGCCGCAAGGGTGAGCTGCGTGTCGATGGCAGCCGCGCCAAAGCCTCGACCCGGCTGGAGGTCGGGCAAGTGGTGCGTGTGCCGCCTTTGCCTGACGCAGATCACAAACCGGCTGAGGTCAAACATCGTATCTCGGATGCCGATGCCAAGATGATCCAGTCCTGCGTGATCTACCGCGACGATCACATTCTGGCGCTCAACAAGCCGCAGGGCCTGCCGGTTCAGGGCGGCAGCGGGCAGACCCGGCATGTCGACAGCCTGTCCGAGGCGTTGCGGTTCGGCTATGACGAGAACCCGCGTCTGGTCCACCGCTTGGACAAAGATACGTCAGGTGTTCTGCTGATGGCCCGCACGCGTGAGGCCGCCAAGGGCCTGACGGCCGCTTTCCGTCACCGCGACACGCGCAAGATTTATTGGGCACTGGTGGCCGGTGTTCCGACTCCCTACCTGGGTGAGATCAAGACGGGCCTTGTCAAAGCACCGGGTCATGGCAAGCACGGCGAAGGCGAAAAGATGATCCCCGTGCATATGAACGAAATCGACAGCACACCAGGCGCCAAACGCGCGCACACGCATTACGCGACCCTCTACCGGGTGGCCGGCCGTGCCGCATGGGTTGCAATGGAGCCGATCACCGGGCGGACGCACCAGCTGCGGGCCCACATGGCGGCCATCGGGCATCCGATTATTGGCGATGGAAAATATGGCGGCTCGGGCCAGGAAAACCTTGGCGACGGCTGGGGCGCGCAACTGGGTGGGATCATTAGTAAAAAGCTTCACCTGCATGCCCGGCGACTGTCGTTTCAACACCCAATGACCCGTAAGCCTGTGACAGTCACGGCACCTTTGCCGGATCATATGAAGCACAGCTGGGATACGTTCGGGTGGACCGAGGATCTGGCTGCTGACGATCCGTTTGAGGATCTGCAATGAGCGCACCCTTACGGCTGGTTCTGTTTGATGTCGACGGCACGCTGGTCGACAGTCAGGGCAGTATCGTTCACTCCATGACAACCAGCTTTCAGGCTGCTTCGGTGCCTGTCCCGTCGCGCGACGCGATCCTTTCGATTGTGGGTCTGTCCTTGCCACACGCCATTGCGCGACTGGCACCGGATCAACCATCCTTGGTCCAGGGTGATCTGGTTGAAGGGTACAAAGAGGCTTACCACGCACATCGGCTGGACCTGGGTGCGGCCAGTTCGCCGCTTTATCCCGGCGCGCGTGAGGCGATTGAAGCGTTACACGCTGTGCCCGAAGTACTTTTAGGAGTAGCCACCGGCAAGTCACAGCGCGGTCTTGATGCGTTGATCGAGGCGCACGGGCTGGAGGCTTATTTTGTGACGCGTCAGGTTGCAGATCATCACCCGTCCAAGCCACACCCGTCCATGGTGCAGACCGCCTTGTCTGAAACCGGTGTTGATCCGGATTGCGCAGTGATGATTGGTGACACGAGCTTTGACATGGACATGGCTGCGGCGGCGGGTGTGCGCGGAATTGGGGTGACCTGGGGATACCATGATCGCTCGGCTTTGGCTTCGGCGACTTGCGTGATCGAGACATTTGACCAGTTGCCCACGGCGCTGGCTGGAATATGGAACTAGGAAATGAGCGACTGGAAACCAAAACGCTTCTGGAAAGACAGTGCCGTTGTCGAGGCCGACGGCGGGTTTGCGGTTGAATTGGACGGTCGACGTGTCAAAACGCCCGCCAAGAAAGGTTTGATCTTACCGACCCGCAGCATGGCCGAAGCGGTCGCGGTAGAATGGGATGCGCAGGAAAAAGAAGTTGATCCTGCGACAATGCCGTTCACACGTTCTGCCAATGCCGCAATCGACAAAGTGCGCGTTCAGCATGCAGAAGTGGCCGACATGCTGGCCGATTACGGCGATTCTGATCTGCTGTGTTACCGTGCCACGCACCCGCAAGAGCTGCAGAACCGCCAAAGGGACGAATGGGACCCGGCCTTGGATTGGGCCGAATCTACGTTGTCCGTTCGTCTGGTACCGGTCGCAGGGGTGCTGCACCAACCACAAGCGCGTCCGGCCTTGGAGACGCTGCGCGCACGGGTCCATGCGCTGAATGCGTTTCAACTGGCGGCCTTCCACGATCTTGTCAGCCTGTCAGGGTCGTTGATTCTTGGGTTCGCGGCAGCCTTGGATTGGCGCAATCCGGACGAGATATGGCGCATTTCGCGACTGGACGAAATCTGGCAGATCGAGCAATGGGGCCATGATGACGAGGCGCATGAGGTTGCTGAGGTCAAAAGGGCGGCGTTTCTACATGCAAAACGCTTCTTTGATATGTCGGTTTGAGCCATAATTCCTGATATTTGGGCAATTGTGCAAAGGGCTTGGGGGGTGAACCATCGATTTCGATGATCCGACCCTTGACGTTTGTTTATGAATACGCCCAAACTCAGTCCCACTAAAGGGGAGACACCTTTGGGGTAACCTATCCGGCATCCACTTGCCGGGCAGAGCCGTTTCTTATGAGACGGAAAATCAGGAAGAGGTAAAAATGAAAAAATCCGTAATCTTGGGCGCGGCGACGATTGCCGGTCTGGCTGCTGGTGCAGCTGCGGCGGGCACCATTGACGACGTCAAGGCGCGCGGCAAGTTGAATTGCGGCGTGACCACCGGTCTGGTTGGTTTTGCTGCACCCGACGCAAATGGTGAATGGCAAGGCTTTGACGTTTCGCTGTGCCGCGCTGTTGCTGCTGCCGTTCTGGGCGACGCAAACGCCGTTGAGTTTGTTCCGACCACCGGTAAAACACGCTTTACTGCGCTGGCATCCGGCGAAATCGACATGCTGGCCCGTAACACCACATGGACCTTCAGCCGCGACGTCGACCTGAAGTTCGAATTCACTGGTGTGAACTACTATGACGGTCAGGGCTTCATGGTTCCCAAGGCGCTGGGCGTCAGCTCGGCCAAGGAACTGGACGGCGCAACCGTTTGTATCCAGACCGGCACCACAACCGAGCTGAACCTGGCGGACTTCTTCCGCTCGAACAACATCAGCTATGAGCCGGTTCCGATCGAAACCAACGCCGAAGCGCAGCAACAATATCTGGCTGGTTCGTGTGACGTTTACACCACTGACGCATCGGGTCTGGCAGCGACGCGCGCCACGTTTGAAGCACCGGACGAGCACGTTCTGCTGCCCGAAATCATCTCGAAAGAGCCTCTGGGACCGCTGGTTCGCCACGGTGACCACGAGTGGGGCGACGTTGTCCGCTGGACTCTGAACGCGCTGGTCTCGGCAGAGGAACTGGGTGTGACCTCGGCCAATATCGATGAGCTGAGCGGTGGCACCGACAACCCGGAAATCAACCGCCTGCTGGGTACCGAAGGTACTCTGGGTGAGATGCTGGGCCTGGACGCTGACTGGGCTGCCAAAGCCATCAAAGCAGGTGGCAACTATGGTGAAGTATTCGCCAAGAACATCGGTGAAGAAACTCCGATTGGTCTGGCGCGCGGCTTGAACGCTCAGTGGACCGAAGGCGGCCTGCTGTATTCGCCGCCGTTCCGCTAAAATCTACGGAGATGGGCGCAGGGTATAACCTGCGCCCTCTTCACATCAAAGAGCTGCGGAAGCATTCAGAGCGGGAAAAACTCGCCAAGACAAAAAAACCGCACGCTACGGGGATTTCAAAATATGTCGACTATGACTGATCCACCGAAAGCTGACTTTCGGTTGTCCATGCTCATTAACGACACTCGCTATCGCTCCCTGACGTTTCAGGTGATCGCGGCGATCGTTATTGCGCTTTCCATCTGGTATCTCGGAAACAACCTGATCCAGAACCTTCGGGCCGCAGGGCTCAACATCTCTTACTCGTTTTTGGGCGACTCCTCCGGGTATGACATCAACCAGAGACTGATAGAATATGACAGCCAGTCCAGTCACGGGCGTGCGGCTGTTGTTGGTATTCTCAACACGCTGTTGGTTGCCTTTCTGGCATGTATTACGGCCACGGTGTTCGGCGTGATCGCGGGGGTTCTGCGGCTTTCGAACAACTGGCTCGTGTCGAAACTGATGGCGGTCTATGTCGAGATCTTCCGGAATATTCCGGTTCTGATCTGGATCATCATAATCTTCACCATAATGACGGCTGTACTGCCCGCGCCACGCGCGTTCCGGGGCGATGCCGCCACATCCAGTATGTTGTTCGACGCCTTTGCCTTTACCAACCGGGGTGTCTATATCCCGCGGCCCGAGTTCGCAAACGGGCTGTTTGGCGCAACCATTCTGAACTGGTTGCTGGTGATTGTCGTTTTGATCGGTTCGTGGTTCGCCTCGCACGAGATCGAAAAGCGGGCCACATTGAAACAGGAAGAGACCGGCGAACGTCCGAAGACATTCTTGGTCAAATTGGCTGTTTGGCTGGTGCCCTTTGCCTTGCTGATGCTCATCATGGGTTTGACCTGGGATATTCCCGCTCTGAAAGGCTTTAATTTCAGCGGTGGTATCAAGGTTGGCGGCCCGCTGATTGCATTGTGGTTCGCCCTGTCGATCTACACCGGTGCCTTCATTGCGGAAAACGTACGTGCGGGTATTCAGGCGATCAACAAAGGTCAGACCGAGGCCGCCGCCGCGCTGGGTTTGCGTCCCGGACGGATCATGAACCTTGTCGTTCTGCCCCAGGCACTGCGTGTCATCATACCGCCGCTTATTTCGCAATACCTGAACATCACCAAGAACTCGTCGCTGGCGATCGCTGTTGGTTATGCAGACATCACAGCCACGCTGGGCGGCATCACGCTGAACCAGACCGGTCGTGCGATCGAATGTGTGCTGCTGCTGATGCTCTTCTATCTGACAGCCTCGTTGCTGATTTCGATGGCGATGAACATCTACAACGCCTCCGTTAAGTTGAAGGAGCGCTGAGCCATGAGTGATCAAACAACAAACCCGATCGCCTTTGTGGCCGAAGGCACTATCCCGCCTTCACCGCCACCTGCAAATGAAGTCGGAGTGGTCAAGTGGCTACGCGAGAACCTCTTCTCGGGCGTGACAAACACCATCCTGACGGTGCTGTCGCTGGTGCTGATCTACATTCTGTTGAAAAACACGTTGCCGTGGATTTTGAACGGGGTGTGGAATGCCAACTCTCTGGCGGAATGTCGCGAGATCCTGGACGGCAAGACCGGCGCCTGTTTTGCGGTTCTGACGGAACGCTGGCCTCAGCTGATCTATGGCTTCAAGTACCCGGCCGACGCTTATTGGAGACCAAACCTGGCCTTTGTGCTGATGCTGGTTGCCCTTGCCCCGGTGTTGTTCTTTGACCTGCCACGCAAGATGCTGCTGTTCACTGCGGTTTACCCGTTTGTGGCCTTTTGGCTGATCTGGGGCGGCACGATCCTGGTTCCTCTGGTGGCGCTGGTTGGTTTCATTGCAGCAGGTGCCGTATTCCAGAAACTGGGCAACAACAGCTTTGCTGCCGGGTTCTTTGGGGCTATTGTGACTGCGTTGGTGATCTGGAATGTCGGCGGAGCTCTGATCCCGGAAAGTGCATCAGAGAATGCTTGGCTCACAGCTGTTCCCAGCCGTGATCTGGGTGGCTTCATGCTGAACATGATGCTGGGTGTGACCTGTGTGTCTCTGTCGGTGCCGCTGGGCATCGCGCTGGCCTTGGGTCGTCAGTCGAACATGCCGCTGATCAAGTGGGTTTGCGTTATCTTTATCGAATTCATCCGTGGCGTGCCTCTGATCACGCTGCTGTTCGTGGCTTCGGTGATGCTGGCGTATTTCTTCCCGCCTGACAGCACAGTCGACCTGTTCCTGCGTGTTGTGATCATGATCACCATGTTCTCAGCCGCCTATATCGCCGAGGTGATCCGTGGCGGTCTGGCGGCACTTCCGCGTGGACAGTACGAAGCAGCAGACAGTCTGGGTCTGGATTACCCGCAAGCGATGCGGCTGATCATCCTGCCGCAGGCTCTGAAGATTTCGATTCCCGGGATCGTGAACGTGGCCGTGGGCCTGTTCAAGGATACCACACTGGTTTCGGTCATCTCGATGTTCGATCTGGTGGGCATGATCCGGGGTCCCATTCTGGCGTCGACCGAATGGAACGGCGTCTATTGGGAGCTTCTGGGCTTTGCCGCGCTTCTGTTCTTCGTCGTCTGTTACGGCATTTCTCAATATTCTCAGTGGCTCGAGCGTCGCCTTGCCACAGATCATCGTTAAGGAGTTCAACACATGTCTGAACTTGCAGTAGAACGCGAAATCGACCGCTCGAAGATGCAGGTGAGCGATGAGGTCGCCATCGAAATCAACGGCATGAACAAGTGGTACGGATCATTCCACGTGCTGCGCGACATCAATCTGACCGTCAATCAAGGCGAGCGGATCGTTATCGCGGGCCCGTCGGGTTCGGGTAAGTCCACCCTGATCCGCTGCCTGAACGCGCTGGAAGAACACCAGCAGGGCAAGATTGTCGTGGACGGGATCGAGCTGTCGAATGATCTGAAGAACATCGACAAGATCCGGTCTGAGGTTGGCATGGTGTTCCAGCACTTCAACCTGTTCCCACACCTGACCATTCTGGAAAATTGCACGCTGGCCCCGATCTGGGTACGCAAGACGCCCAAGAAAGAAGCCGAAGAACGCGCGATGCACTTCCTCGAGAAGGTGAAGATCCCCGATCAGGCCTTGAAGTACCCCGGTCAGCTGTCCGGTGGTCAGCAGCAGCGTGTGGCGATTGCGCGTTCGCTGTGCATGATGCCGCGGATCATGTTGTTCGATGAACCAACATCGGCGCTGGACCCCGAGATGATCAAAGAGGTGCTCGACACCATGATCGAACTGGCCGAGGAAGGTATGACCATGCTCTGTGTGACCCACGAGATGGGCTTTGCCCGTCAAGTCGCCAACCGCGTGATCTTTATGGACGCGGGCCAGATCGTGGAACAGAACGAGCCGGAAGAGTTCTTCAACAATCCGCAGAGCGAACGGACCAAACTGTTCCTCAGCCAGATTTTGGGGCACTAAACGGCCTGAAATTGAAGAAAGGGCGGGGTTTTGCCCCGCCTTTTTTATTCCAGCAACTCGCGCGGAATGGCGAATCCAAGGATTTTTCCGCTGTGCCATTGCACCTCGGTCCAACTGGTGATGTCAAATTCCATGACGGTCGTTGCGCAGGTCGGATAGTCCAGAAATCGCGGATGTGTCGGAGCTTCCCGCACCAGCTGGTGGGCAAGCTGCGCTATCCCAGGATTGTGCCCCAACATCAAAACGGTTTGCCCCTTTGCTTCGAATAACTGGCGTATCATCTGGTCAGGCCCCGCCAGGTAGAGCGCGTCGCGAAACTTCGCGCGCCGGGCCGTCATGGACATCCTATCCCAGGTTTCGCGGGTTCGGGTCGAGGTCGAGCTGAGAACCTCATCCGGCACCCAACCATGTGTACGCAGCCATTTGGCAATTGCGGAGGCTGACTTGCGTCCACGTTTGTTCAACGGGCGCGCATGATCATCCAAAATCGGGTTATCCCAGCTGGATTTGGCGTGGCGTGTCAGGATCAGCGTGCGGGTCATGACGTGTGGAACGACCTCATGTGATGGGCCGACTGTTCTGATGTGCGCTCCGCTCCTGCACTGAGAGGGCATGCAAGGCGGGCAAGACATCCGCCGGTCATGCAGGTCTGTCCTTGGGTTGTGTCAAGGTGGCTGTGGCAGGCTGAGATGTTGTAGAATTCCTGAGCGTTCAGGGCACCGACCGGGCAGGCCTGCGTACATGGCGCGACGCAGGTAATGCAGGGAGATTGTCCGGGTGTGTCCGGGATACTGAATTCTTCGGCAAAGTGCAGTGCACCTCGATATGAGATCATCATGCCCACCGTGTCATGCACCAAAGCGCCCACCGGGCTGCTGAAGGTCCGTCCTGATTTCAGGGCCCAATCGATGAAAGGGGCATAAGGTGGCCCGCCAAAAGGAAAATAGGCCTCGGCATTAAATGTCTGGGCTATTTCGCCAATGATCCTAGCGGACCAGCGGTCAACCGGGTCCGGTGCCCCCCATTCTGGTGCGGCCTTCAAAACAGGCCAAAAGTCCCCTCCGGCGCCTAAAAGGACCAACGTACCGGATTCAAGCTGTTTGGCTTCCACCTTACGGGGACGCAGTGCTCCCATGACAATCAGTCCCTCACGATGAGCGACCTCAACGATGTGGTCATAGGATATCGCATTTGGGTCAGAGGAAGGCTGCGCAAGATTGGCCATGTTTCATCCTTCCTTGAACGGGTCAGTCCGGCCTTATAAGCGACCCGGCCCCGTGTTCTGTAAACAATTCTAGCAACACGGCATTCGGTGCGCGCCCGTCCAGGATCACCACGGCCCGGACGCCGCTGTGCAGCGCGTCCAGGGCCGTTTCAGTTTTGGGGATCATGCCGCCCGCGATCGTGCCTTCGCGGGTCATTTCGCGAATTTGTCCTGCCTTCAGTTCGGTCACAACATCTCCGGCGGCATTCTTGACGCCTGAGACATCGGTCAGCAGCAGCAGACGGTCGGCTTTCAGGGCCGAGGCAATTGCGCCCGCCGCCGTATCGCCATTGACGTTGAAGGTTTCACCATCGCGGCCGGCACCCAACGGGGCAATCACCGGGATCACATCATGAGAGAACAAGTCATACAGAATCTTCGGGTTCATGTCAGAGGGGGTGCCCACATATCCCAGAGATGCGTCCGTCTGGTCGCAGACCATCAGGTTTGCATCCTTGCCAGACAGCCCCACGGCAGAACCCCCTTGATCGTTGATCGCCTGGACAATGCGCTTGTTCACAAGACCGGACAAAACCATCTCGACCACTTCGACGGTTGCTGTGTCTGTCACACGCTTGCCGTTCACGAATTCAGACTGGATATCCAGCTTGTCCAGCATCGCGTTGATCATCGGACCGCCACCATGAACCACAACTGGATTAACCCCAACCTGACGCATCAGAACCACGTCACGGGCGAAGCTTTCCATCGCCTCATCGCTGCCCATTGCGTGACCGCCCAGCTTGATGACGACAATGGCCCCGTCATAGCGCTGCAGATAGGGCAGAGCGCTGTTGAGTGTGGCTGCGGTGGCGATCCAGTCCCGGTTCATATCTCTTGTCTTCATGGCTAAAGTCCCTTTGGAGACCTGTGTTAGGGCCTTTGTCCGGCCCTGCCAAGTGTGAAGCTATTCCAGATGCGCAATGATGGACCGCAGGGTCGCGATACCGTCGCCTTTTTCGGAAGAGGTCAGCACGATTTCCGGGAACGCTGCGGGGTGCTTGGATAGGGCCGCACGTGTTTGGTCCAGCACCTTTTCGCGGTCCTTGGCCTTGACCTTGTCCGACTTGGTCAGAACGCATTGAAAGGTCACGGCGCTGGTGTCCAGCAGCTTCATGATCTCGGCATCGACTGGCTTCACGCCGTGGCGCGCATCGATCAGTACAAAGGCACGTCGCAGGGTCTGGCGACCACTGAGATACTGTTTCAGCAGCTTCTGCCATTTCTCCACCACTTTCAGCGGGGCGTTGGCGTATCCATAGCCGGGCAAGTCCACCAGATAGAGTTCGGGGCCTTGGGTGAAAAAATTGATCTCTTGCGTGCGCCCGGGCGTGTTCGAGGCGCGCGCCAAACCCTTGGTTCCGGTCAGCGCGTTGATCAGACTGGATTTGCCGACGTTCGACCGGCCTGCAAAACAGACCTCCAACCGATCAGGGGCGGGCAGGCCGTTCATGGCGACCACGCCTTTGACAAATTCAGAAGGGCCAGCAAACAGCTTGCGCCCGTGTTCTTTGGTAAGGTCATCCGGCTCTTCAGCCAGTGGAAATGGAAGCGATGTCATAGCACGCGCACCTCATCATGCAGGCGGACTTCACCACCCTGAATGACTTCGGCGTAAACACCGAAATCCTGATGGCCCCAATTGCTCAGCGCACCCAGAGTGTCTGCGTCACGTGCGCCAGTCTCTGGGTTCGCGGTGGTGGCCATGCAACGGGTAATGCGTTCGCGGATACGGAACACGGCCTGCCCAATGCGGATGTCACGCCCCAACCAGTCAAACTCTTCCCACAAGGGCAGGCCGTCAAACCAGATGTTCCCGCGCCAGCGGACGGTTGACAGCGACTGGCCAAGCTTTTGCTCGACCGCGCGGTGAGACGCCATGTTGCACAAGCTGATGGATGGGAAATCACTGTCGGTCATCCCGCGTCCCGGAACCCGGACTATTCTGGCAGGTGCCGCGCGGTCGGCGGGCATCAGAGGTTTTACCCAATCCAGGAAAATCTCCTGTTCGGTATCCGGGGCAAATAATAAATCAGGCCGGTCAGGATGGCGTAAAGTTACACGCTCGTCTTGGAGTTCGGCTGAGATCGCTGCCAGCTCGGGTGCTTTAGCGACCCGGGTGAAATTCGAACAAGGGGCCCAATCCGATCCATCCGTCTTGGCAGCTTCATGAGCAACAGCCCAAACGCGATCCCCGGGCATGGTCTGCCCGGGGATGACTGTGATCTGGCTCAGCGCCTCGCGCCCGTGACTTTTGATCGGGTGACGCCAGAGGTCTGAGACTGTCCCGCTCATTTGTTGTCCGTTTTCGGCGTTTTCTTGAAGCCGGATTTTATATTTCCGAACACGTCCGGGGTGTAGCCCTGGCTGCGCATGATCAGATATTGCTGCGTGAATGTGATCGTGTTGTTCGCTATCCAGTAGACAACCAGACCGCTGGCAAAACCACCCAGCATGAACATGAAGACCCAAGGCATCCATGCAAAGATCATCGCCTGAGTGGCGTCTGTTGGTGCCGGGTTCAGCTTCTGTTGCAACCACATCGAGATACCCAGCAACAGCGGCAGAATACCGATGAAGATCAGCGCCATGAAGCTTTCAGGCGCGGGTGCCGCCCATGGCAGCCAGCCAAAGAAGTTGAAGATCGATGTCGGGTCAGGTGCGCTCAGGTCCTGGAACGGTCCGAACCAGGGTGCCTGGCGCAATTCGATTGTGACGAAAATCACCTTATACAGCGAGAAGAAGATCGGAATCTGCAACAGGATCGGCAAACAGCCCGCAGCCGGGTTCACCTTTTCCTTCTTGTACAGTTCCATCATGCCTTGCTGCATCTTCTGCCGGTCGTCGCCGGCGGCCTCTTTCAGGGCCTCCATCTGCGGCTGCAGTTCTTTCATCTTCGCCATCGAGACGTAGGATTTGAACGCCAGCGGGAACAGAATCGCCTTGATGATCAGCGTCAGGCCGATAATCGACCAACCCATGTTGCCAATCAGCACGTTGATGTTGTGCAGAAGCCAGAAGATCGGTTTGGTCAGGAAGAAGAACCAGCCCCAATCAATGCTGTCGATGAACTTCTGAACGCCTTCTGACTGGTATTCCCGAATGGCCTCCCATTCTTTTGCACCGGCAAAAAGGCGGGTGGTGACCTGCTCGGTCGCGCCCGGCGCAACTGTCAGCGTCGGCAGAACCGTTTCTGTCTGATAGATTTTGCGGCGCGAGTCATACTTGGCGGCAGCTTTGAATGCGGAACCAGGCTCAGGGATCAGAGTGGTCATCCAATAATGATCGGTGAAACCGATCCAGCCATTTTCCTTTACCTGATATACCTCGGCCTGCGCACGCTCATTCGGGTCGATGTCGAAATCACGGACGTCGCCATAGTCCACCTCCGTCAGTGTCCCGTCGGCCATGCCGATGACGCCTTCATGGAGAATGAAGAAATTCTTCAAGCCAGGCAGATCACCGTCTTCGCCGATACCGTGGCGTGCCAGGATGCCGTAGGGGGCCATGCCGACCTCGGCCTCGGTGGCGTTTTCAACCGACTGTGTGATGCTGAACATATAGTTCTCATCAACCGAGATAGCGCGGCGGAAGGTCAAACCATTGCCGTTGTCCCAAACAAGCGTCACCGGGCTGTCAACGCCAAGGGTCTCGCCCTGCTCAACGGACCAGATTGTGTTGGGTCCGGGAACGTCGGCACCGCTCAAGCCAGCGCCAGGGGCCCAACCGTATAGGGCATAATACGCGGACTCGGACCCCACCGGTGACATCAGTTCGACAATCGGAGAATCGTCGGCCAGCGAAACCTTATAGTCTTTCAGCGACAGCTCATCGATGCGACCACCGGCCAGCGACAGGCTGCCGGTCAGGCGCGGGGTGTCGATATCGATCCGTGGCGCTTGGGCCTCGGGCTCAGCTTCTGTCGCAGCCGCAGTTGCTTCCCCCACAGCGCCTGTACCTGCAGCGCTGGGCGTCTGAACCTCATTGCCTTCAACATTGGAAATTTCAGCCTGTTCAGGAGCAGGTGTCGGTTCCGGCGGAGGGAACAGTACAAACCAGACCAGGATCACGAGAAAGCTGAGCGCAGTTGCGAGGATGAGATTCTTGTTCTGATCGTCCATAGGGGACAGCCACCTTGAGCAGTGAAAGACACCCGCAGGGTTCAACAGAGTGCGGGCCCAAAGGTCAAGCGGAATCGCCCTTCAATTCGTCACGTACCGGTCTTCTTTGGCTTGATTTGGGGTTCTTTAACCTGTTTCCCGCCCAATTTTGGGTACTCGGTTCAATTTGCTGCGATAGGACATGATCCAGTCCCTGGTTTTTTCGACTGGCATCGGCTTGCTGATACCAAAACCCTGAACATGGTCACATCCCAACTGGGCCATCAATGCATGCTCGCCTGGCGTTTCGACGCCTTCGGCCAGTGTTTCCAGATTCAAACGTTCAGCCATGGTCAGAATGGCGCTTGCCAGTTGCTGCTGGCTGGGGTCTTGATCGGCTTTTGCGACAAAAGACCGATCGATCTTTATGCGCGACACGTTGAATCGTTTTATGGATGCGATCGAGGCATGGCCGGTTCCAAAATCGTCCAAATCAATGCAACAGCCCATCGTAGCCAACCCGGTGACGTTGCGGGTTATGACGTCATCAGGTCGACGGGAAAAAACGGTCTCCAACACTTCGACTGCCAACCTGTCGGGTGTCAGGTCGAATTGATCCAACTCCCATTTTAGGCGGTCGATCAGGCCCGGATCGCGCAGCTCGTCCGAGGAAAAGTTGATGCCGATACGCGGCACATAAAGCTCTGCCTGATCCCAGTCGCGCATGGCAGAAAATGCGTAGTGCCGCATGGTCTGCCCCAGCCGACCCATAAGATCGGCATGTTCTGCAAACGGCAGAAAGACGTTGGGGCCCAGAACCCCCTTTTTAGGGTGCTCCCATCTGGCCAGTGCCTCAAAGCCAGTGACGCGCCCGGTGTCGGTGGATATCTGAGGTTGAAACCAAGGACGAATCTCACCGCTGTCCAGGGCAGTTTCAAACTCCTTGCGCAGATTGGAGCGGACCTGAGCCCGGCGGCGGGTTTCGGACGAAAAGGCGCGAATCGTGGATGGGCCATTCTGTTGCGCTTCAAGCAGGGCGTTATTCGCAGCATCGCGCCAGTCCATAGCCGACCCGTCCGGAAAGCTGCCGCTTAGGCAGAAACCGATCGAGCTCGACATGTAGACGCCGGTTCCATTTAACATGATCGGCTCTTCCACCGCCGATTGCATACGCCCCGACATTTGAATGCAGGCCTCTAGATCCAGTTGGCCAGCGGGGCGCAAGACCACCATCATCTTATTCCCGCCAACGCGCGTCGCGCAGTCGTTCGTGCGGATCATGGACATGACACGCGCGCAAAACTGCTGTGCAACGTGGTTTGCGGCTGCCTGACCATGAAGATCAAGCAACTGAGTGTAATCATCCAGAACCACGGCAAAACATGCAGAGTCTTCGCCTTTGCGACAGGTTTCAGCAAACACTTCGTTTAATGCGGATGCAAAGTGGTCGTTTGACAATAGGCCAACCGACCGCCCCAAGCGCGGACGGGTTTGTTTGGACGAAAACGCACCAAGGCCTGTGATTGCCAAGGGGAGGCCCAATGCCATTGAAACCAAAGCGCGTTCGCCCCCGATCCAGAACGCACCCAAACTGAGCGCGGGAATAAACGCCAGCGCTGATGGACTGTTAAAAACGGTGTTCAAAGAACGGATAAAACGGTCGATAGAAGAATGGTTCCGCATCGTGCTTTTGGCCTTGGGCATGAATGACACGCCGTTGAGCCTAGGAAACCAGTCTGAGTCAGTCGTTAACGCAGCTGCGGAATTCCGTCCAAGTTTTCGGTTATTTTGTCAGAATTTATTGAAAGGTTAAGGAAATCAAACAGTTTCGCGTCCAGCAGATGCGAAGGGCGTGCATTTGTTAAGGCGCGGAACATAACTTGACGCCGACCCGGGCTGTTCTTTTCCCATTGATCGAGAATCTGTTTCACCTGCTGGCGTTGCAACCCGTCCTGACTGCCGCAAAGATCGCAGGGTATGATCGGGTATTGCATTGCATTGGCAAATTTCCCGCAATCGGCTTCGGCAACATGGGCCAGCGGTCGGAAGACAAAAAGATCGCCCTCTTCATTCACCAGCTTCGGCGGCATGGTGGCCAGACGACCGCCGTGGAAGAGATTCATGAAAAATGTCTCAAGAATGTCGTCGCGGTGATGGCCCAGAACAACCGCCGAGCACCCCTCTTCACGCGCGACGCGATACAGGTTGCCAC
This sequence comes from Ruegeria sp. HKCCD7303, assembly GCF_013111185.1. Lineage (GTDB taxonomy): Bacteria > Pseudomonadota > Alphaproteobacteria > Rhodobacterales > Rhodobacteraceae > Ruegeria. The sequence goes on from NZ_WVRE01000007.1 coordinate 45,827, forward strand.
GGCGCAGGCGAGAACACAGGGCGCAGTAGGTTCGGCCCTGCGGAACCTTGTCCATCACAACGGAATAGGTGTCCTGGTACTCGATCCGGTGCGGTACATCCATGCGTTCAAGAAATTCGGGCAGGACTGTCGCGGGAAATCCGGGCTGACCTTGATCCAGATTGCAGGCCAGCAGATCCACAGGCAGCAGGCCACGCCATTTCAATTCGTAGAGAACGGCCAGCAGCGTATAACTGTCCTTGCCGCCTGACAGGCAGACCAGCCAGCGTGGCGGTTTGCCGTCCTTGTCGTGGGCAGACGGGTCTACCATCCCGTATTGCTCGATCGCTTCGCGGGTTTGCCGTACGATACGCTTGCGCAGCTTCTTGAACTCGGTGGTCGAGGGCGCGCCAGCAAAAAGCGGGTGGATATCGTCTGCATCATCAAACATGCGCTGCCCCTACAGCAGATGGCGCAACCGGGCAAGATGTTGACTGAATGCCGGCTCTGGTCCTAGTCAGTCGAGGTATCGGAGTCGGGGACCGGATCATAGCCGTCGCCACCCCACGGATGACAGCGCCCGATCCGACGCGCGGCCAACCATGCGCCCTTTATCGCACCGTGCTTTTCCAATGCCTCCAGCGCATAAGCTGAACACGTTGGCTGATATCGACAGTTAAAGCCAACCCACGGACTGAAAATCAACCGATAGGCCCGAACGGGCAGGGCGACGATATGGGCCAGAAATGTCATTTGCCCTGTGCGTGAACCTTGCGCAGCGCATAGCGCAGGTCACTCAACAGTGCGTCGTAGGAGCGGTTGGCCGTGACTTCGGCCCGGCCGATCAGAACGTAATCCCACCCATCGCGACCAGATTCGGGCAGTATGGCCCGCGCGGCTTCGCGTAAGCGACGTTTGGCGCGGTTGCGGGCCACGGCGTTGCCGACCTTCTTCGAGCAGGTAAAACCTACGCGAATCCCGGATGCCTCTTCTGGAGTGCGTCTGCGCGCCTGGACCATCATCGACGACGTTCCTTGCCTGCGCGCGCGTGCGGCTTTCAGAAAGTCGGACCGTTTTTTAAGAACGACAAGAGGTTCAGGTGCACAAACGGACGCCGCCGGGGGCGTATTCCCGGGCTGGTGCATACCATCCTCAGGGGCCTCCGGCGGCGTCATGTTCATAACCTGATCGGTGAGCGGTTTACGCGCTCAGCGACTTGCGGCCGCGTGCGCGGCGTGCGTTCAGGATCTTGCGGCCGGCCTTGGTGGCCATGCGCGCGCGGAAACCGTGGCGGCGTTTGCGAACCAGGTTCGAAGGCTGATAGGTGCGTTTCATCGCTCCGTCTCCAATCTATAGCGGTGGGGTGCGGCGCGGATTCGCCTGGCCCTAGTGTTCGAAGCCCGTCCTCTACTGCTAAGCGGGTGGTAAGTCAAACCCCAACAGTGGGGTTTTCGCGCCTTTTGCAACAATTCTGTACCCGCAGAGCTGAAAAGGTTTCAAAACACCCAATTATCGATGAAATCTCTCACATTCAGCGCCACAAAGATCAAGGCCCCGTGATCCCTCTGTTGCTTGACCGATTGGAAGCGCATCTTGGGCACAGAATGAAACAGAAAGAACCGGAAAACCTGATGTCTGAAACAAGCCAGGCACCGCGCAGCGGGTTTGCGCGCCATATTCCGTTGCTGGTGATCCTTGGTGTTGCCGTTGCGGGCTTTTTCACGCTGGGGGATTACCTGAGCTTTGAAACCTTGCGGGACAACCGCGAGGCGCTTTTGGCTTGGCGGGATGGTCATTATTGGGTCATGGCCGCAGCGTTTGTGGCCATTTATATCGTCATTGTAGCGTTCTCGCTGCCGGGGGCGGCGGTCGCGTCGATGACAGGCGGGTTCTTGTTTGGATTGTTTGCGGGCACGGTTCTCAATGTTGTGGCTGCAACCATCGGAGCTTCGGCTATTTTCCTGGCGGCACGCTGGGGATTGGGTGAGTCGCTGACCGCCCGTTTGGAATCGTCGGAAGGGACGGTCAAGAAGCTGAAGGATGGTCTGCGCGAGAATGAGATTTCGGTCCTGTTCCTGTTGCGGCTGGTCCCGGTTGTTCCGTTCTTTGTTGCAAATCTGGTGCCTGCTCTGGTCGGCGTGAAGTTTCGCAACTTCCTGATCACCACTGCCCTGGGCATTATTCCCGGGGGGATTGTCTACACGTGGATTGGTGTCGGGCTTGGTGGTGTATTCGATCGCGGCGGAACACCGGATGTGTCTCTGTTGTGGGAGCCGTTCGTGATCGGACCGATTATCGGCTTGTGCGTTCTGGCCGCTTTGCCCATCGTCATCAAAGCCTTGCGCGCAAATAAGGACAGCTGAGCCATGACCGAACTGAAAACAGACCTCCTGGTCATTGGGGCCGGGTCCGGCGGCCTGTCAGTTGCAGCTGGGGCCAGCCAGATGGGTGCAGATGTCGTTTTGCTGGAAGGCCACAAGATGGGCGGCGATTGCCTGAATTTCGGCTGCGTCCCGTCCAAGGCGCTGATCGCAAGCGGGAAGGCCGCTTATGGTCAGACGCATTCCGCGGCGTTTGGGGTAGCGGATGTGACTCCTCAGATCGACTATGGGGCGGCCAAGGACCATGTGCATAACGTCATCGCCCAGATCGAACCGATGGACAGCCAAGAGCGCTTTGAAGGACTTGGCGTCAAGGTGATCCGAGAATACGGTGCCTTTATCTCTTCCAACCAAGTGCAGGCAGGAGATCACTTCGTCACTGCGCGCCGGATCGTGATTGCAACAGGGTCATCGCCCCTGGTGCCGCCGATTCCCGGGCTGGATGCGGTTCCTTACTTTACGAATGAAACTATTTTCGACCTGCGCGAGCGGCCGGATCATTTGCTTATCATTGGCGGTGGCCCGATCGGTATGGAAATGGCGCAGGCCCATCGACGCCTCGGCAGTAAGGTCACGGTCATAGAGGGTCAAAGGGCGCTGGGCAAAGACGACCCCGAAGCCGCGGCGGTGGTGCTGGAAGCGCTACGTAGCGAAGGTATCGATATCCGCGAAAGCGCCATGGTGGCACAGATCCGAGGCAGCGAAGGCGCGGTAGAAGTGGTGACCGAAAACAGTGAGATTCTCAAGGGATCTCATCTTTTGATCGCGGCCGGGCGCAAGGCAAACATTGACCGGTTGAATCTGCAAGCGGCGGGTATTGACCGCACCCGGACCGGCATTAAGACAGATGAAGCCCTCAGGACGACAAATCGCCGGATCTATGCCATTGGTGATGTTGCAGGTGGGATGCAGTTCACTCATGTGGCGGGCTACCATGCGGGTATCATAATTCGCTCGGCGTTGTTTGGTCTGCCGTCCAAAGCCAAGACCGCTCATATCCCCTGGGCGACCTACACAGATCCTGAACTGGCGCAAGTTGGTCTGACCGAAGCTCAAGCGCACGACCAGCATGGCGACAGGCTCGAAATTGCCCGCTTTGACTATCATCACAACGACCGGGCCATTTCCGAGCGTAGGACAAACGGCTTCATCAAGGTCATGGTTGTCAAAGGCCGTCCTGTTGGGGCCACAATCGTGGGTCATCAGGCAGGCGAGTTGATCAACTTGTGGTCGCTTGCATTGGCCAATAACCTGAAGATGGGGCAGATTGCTGCAATGGTTTCGCCCTATCCGACGATCGGAGAGCTTAACAAACGCGTGGCGGGTGCTTATTTCACGCCAAGGCTGTTTGAGAATCAGACAGTTAAACGTGTGGTCAGGTTCGTCCAGCGTTGGATTCCCTGACCTGAGGAGGGGCGCATTTTGAACTCGCTGTCGGGCCGATTTCTGATCCTGACGACGGTCTTCGTTATGTTGGCCGAAATCCTGATTTTTGTCCCGTCTATCGCTCGGTTCCGTGAGGATTTCCTGCTGAACCGTCTGGAGCGCGCCCAGATTGCTTCGCTGGCGTTGCTGGCAGACGATATGCTGGCTGATGACCTCGAGGCCGAACTGTTGGCGAATGCGGGTGTTTATAACGTGGTTTTGCGTCGGGACGAAGTTCGGCAGCTTATGTTGTCTTCACCGATTCCGGATTCAATTGCCAAGACATACGATCTGCGCGATGCGGGGCCCTGGGTTCTGATCCGGGACGCCATGAGCCGGATTGTCACGCCCGAAAATGAAATCATTCGAGTTATTGGCGAGCCGGTCAAAGGTGCGGGCTTGCTGATTGAAGTCACCACAGACAGCGCGCCATTGCGAATGGCGATGGTGGACTACGGCCTGCGTATTCTTGGCTTGTCTTTTGTCATTTCGATTATCACCGCTTCGCTGCTTTTCCTAGCTGTACGGGTTGTGCTTGTACGGCCAATCAAAAGCGTAGTGGGGTATATGCAGCGCTATGCCAGCGCGCCCGAAGACGCGCGGGGGATCATCTCGCCGAACTCGAAAGTGACAGAGCTGCGCGAAGCTGAAGAGGCGCTGCAAATGCTGCAGACTGACCTCACACAGGCGCTGCGACAGCGCGAGAGGTTGGCGCAGCTGGGTGGTGCCGTCGCCAAAGTCAGTCACGATTTGCGCAATATTTTGACATCGGCACAGCTGTTCACGGACAGGATCGAATCCAGCGATGATCCACTGGTTCGTCGGATGGCCCCTAAATTGGTGAATTCCATCACCCGTGCCGTATCTTTGTGTGAAAGCACGCTGGCCTTTGGGCGCGCGGAAGAACCGGCCCCGACGCTGACGATGGTTCCAGTGCGGTCGCTGGCCGCGGATGTGGCAGCCAGTGAACAACTTGCCGTCGCCGATGCCTGCGTCGAAATTGTGAATGAAGTTCCCGAAGATCTGATTGTCCGCGCAGACCCCGAGCAGCTTTTTCGGGTTATCATGAACCTCGTGCGCAACGCGCGTCAGGCCCTGGTTGCGGCGGGCAAGCCTGGGCGCGTTACAATTGCCGGCTGCGAATATGGAGACACCTGGTGCATTGAAATCAGCGATACAGGCCCGGGTCTTCCACCAAAAGCGCGCGAAAACCTGTTTACACCATTCCAGGGCGGAGTTCGAAAGGGCGGTTCGGGTTTGGGGCTGGCGATTTCGCAGGAACTTGTGCGCGGACATGGTGGAGACCTGAGTTTGAAACAGACTGGACCCGAAGGAACCGTGTTCGAAATAAGCCTTCCGCGCGGCGACATGACTTTTTGAAATATTTTTGAAGAATCGACTTGCACGTCCTGGGCGGCAGGTCTAAACACCGCCTCACCAACGCGGACCGATAGCTCAGCTGGATAGAGTACTTGACTACGAATCAAGGGGTCGGGGGTTCGAATCCTCCTCGGTCCGCCACTTGGTGATTTTCCCAAATTTTGATGAAACACACTAGGTTGCTTAAACCTTTGTGTTTTATGGCTGAGGCCGCGCTAGAGGGTTTCGTTGGATTTTATCTGATTATCCCAGTATGCTTTCATTGAGTGGTATATTTTGTGGTATTTTCATGGCTGCGCTCAGCGGAAAGCTGACAAAGAAGCTGGTGGAGAATCTCGGTCCGGGTCGGCATGGCGACGGTTCTGGCTTGTACCTTGTTGTCGATCCCTCGGGCGCGCGGCGTTGGATCGTACGCGTAACGGTCAAAGGACAGAAGAACCGAAAGGGCGCACCGCTGCGAACGGACTTCGGTTTGGGCGGCGCTGATGTCGTGACTTTGAACCAGGCCCGAGAAAGAGCGCTCGAATATCGTCGGATGGCGAAAGCCGGGTTGAACCCGCGTTTCAATGCAAAGCGCGAGATCCCGACCTTCGAAGAGCTCAGCAGACAGGTCCACATCGACCGCCTGCCGACATGGAAGAATGCCAAACACGGGCAGCAGTGGCTCAACACTTTGCGCGACTACGCGTTCCCAAAGATCGGCCGTATGCCCGTGGACAGCATCGATCAGCCCGAAGTGCTGATGTGCCTGTCGCCAATCTGGACCGAGAAACACGAAACCGCAAAGCGATTGTCGCAACGGATCAAGACAGTGCTCGACGTGGCAAAGTCCAAGGGCTTCCGCTCGGGTGAGAACCCGGTGACTGCGATCCGCGAAGGCAAGGTGCTGCCCACCGTCAAAGCCAAGGTCCAGCACCATGATGCGATGCCGTGGCAAGAGGTGCCCGCGTTCTTTGCCGAGTTGCAGACCCGCTCAGCCATGGCCGCCAAGGCGCTGCAGTTCACCATTCTGACCGCCTGCCGGACTTCAGAGGTGCTGGAGATGAAATGGCCCGAGGTCGATATCGATACGCGCCTTTGGACCATACCAGCGGAGCGCATGAAGGGCGGGCAGGTCCACCGCGTCCCTCTCACCGACGAAATGCTGACCATTCTGGAGCCGTTGCGCGCGCTGGCCTCTGACTATGTGTTCGAGGGCCAAAAGCGGCACCAGCCCTTGTCAAACATGTCCATGTTGATGCTGCTGCGCCGGATGCGGCAGGATGGCGTTACTGTGCATGGCTTTCGCAGTTCGTTTCGGGATTGGGCTGCGGAGGCTGCAAATGCACCACGCGAACTGGCAGAGGCGTCCTTGGCCCATCAGGTTGGTTCAGATGTGGAGCGCGCCTATGCACGGTCGGATTTGTTGGAAAGGCGGCGAGAATTGATGGAAGAGTGGTGCAGGTCTGTTTCAGTTTAGCATTTTAGATAGATATGAGTTGATGACGGATAAAAAATGGACAAAGCCTAATCGGCTTACAGAGGTTATTCATCACGAAGCATCCCCCGTCATTGTGGGGGCGTTCCCAGGCCCGTCTGTAGCCTCTCTGAAAAACTCATTTAGTGATGATTTCAGCGAAACAAGGGACGGAGATACAGTATGGGAAGTTTGGGTAAGGACTAGGACAGGACTAGACAAAGAGGTCGTGGGATTAAGCTATTTCGCGACAGAAGAAGCGGCTTTAGCGGCTTTAGAGTCTATGCCAGTTGGGATGACATACGGAGACCACTATGGTTTTCCCAAGAGATTGAAAGAAATAGTTGAAAAGGGTGGCCTGGACCCCTCCGGAATGCTGTCATTTATGTTTGGATCTGGCGATCACGATGCGGTTCATTTTGTCTATTACGAAGCGCTTGCCGAGGCGGGTGTCATATCAAAAAAGGACTACAGTATTCTGCCAAGTGTTCTCGATTGGTTGGGCGACGAACATGTTGCTTGGATGAGAAACACCTTTGGTGAAAATTGGTCAGCAGTTGCAAAATTTGAGTTTTGCTTGAACCATTTCCCTGACTCGTCTCTGGCTAGTCTCTCAGCGAAACTATTCTTGTCTCAGTTCGTAACAAACGACGACTTTACTGCGGGCTACATAACTAAGGAAATTGAGGCTATCTCAGGTGGCACTGAAGCTGCAGCAATTCTGGCGGCAAACACCCGAAAGAAGGCTGGCGAAGCCGGGGCACGTGCATCCCGGGATCGTAGACTTCAGAACCTGGAACTGCTGATGCAAGAAATCGAGCAACTATCTGGCGCGGTTGGTTTGATCAGCGAAGAAAGAATAATCGAGCAAGCCTTGGAAAAGTCAGTTGATAAACAACTGGACTTCCCAAAATCGCGAAAAACTCATGCGGACTATGGAACGGCGTTGCGTTCAGAAGAGCCTTTCAAATCAAGGTACGAAGCGGTGTTCAGGAAAAACGCTTAAGCATATTCTTACTTCGGGAAGACGCTTAAGCGCTGGAAAATGTCTGGTGACACTTCGACAAAGCTGCCCATAATTGGGAGCCATCGCAACTGATCCAAGAGGATTTCAACGATGGCAAATGTCTTCAATGACGACCGGGTCTATTTCCCAGAAGACCCTGAAATGCAATTGCTGGGAAACCGCGAAAAGCTGGCTCAATGGCGCCACCGCATGTGTGGTCCGGCCTTTATCCGCATCGGTCGGCGGATCGCCTATCACGGCGCTGATCTGAATGCCTGGCTTTCGACCCGACGCACCGATCCCAACAACAAGGCTGCATAATGAAAAACCCCACCTCCAAGCGCGGAGATGGGGCTTTTCCAGTGACATCAACTGCCACCCTAGTAAGTCCAGTTGATGCCACAGGATGCCCCGCGCAGACAAGACAAAACGAGCGCCGGTACTACTGGTCGCCCCGAAGCCATTCAGTCGAACGGGTGATCATACGGAAAGGACGGATCAAACATGGCTGATATGTCCTTTCCAAAGTCGAACAGTACCAGTCATCACGGGGAACCAGACACTGGCTCTCTTTCACGAACTGATCATTGGGAAACCGCTGAGACCTACAGCGGTGAGCTCTTTCGCCATGGTATCTACCGCGTCTCTGTCTGCCGGGATGGTATCCAATGGCTGTTTCAGCGCCAGAGACCCCAATTTCCGGCCGGGGGAGCGGCCTGGGATACGCTCGGGTATTGTGTGTCCAAATCCGGCCTAACCCGGCTCGTCCGGGCGCATATCAGTTTTGATATCCCTGAACTGAATGGTTTGCCCGAGCATTTCCCACGGAGTTGTCGCCATGAGTAGGCGGCGACCTCCCGAGGGTAAACGGTCGAATGAGGGTCAATATGTTCCTCTGCCTTATGCAATGATCAAATCTCCGGCATGGCGAGCGTTGTCCGGACCTGCAGTGAAGCTCTGGTTGGAGCTTCACACCCGCTACCACGGTGGCAACAACGGCAAGGTTTTTCTGTCGATGAACGAGGCGGCGGAAACTCTCGGATTGGGCAAGGCCACTATTCAGCGCGCCTTCGAGGATCTGCAAGGCAAAGGCTTCCTTGTGTTGGAGCAGGAAGGCAACTGGTATCATCGGCGAGCGCATGAATGGCGGTTGACGACCAAGGCGACGCAGGCCCGATCTGGAAAGAAGGCCGCCACCAATGACTGGCGATTCTGGCAGCCCGAAAAAACAAAACGCGGTTCTGAGACGGACCCGTCAGCATCCTCAGTGGTTCCGTTTGAGAACCCAAAGACCTCTCATGGTTCCAAACCAGAACCCGTCAGGCCGATTTCTCGACGGTCCGTCGGTTCTGAAACGGAACACTAATACTAACCACTCCTTGTTACGCGAGGCGGACATGAGCAAGACTCAGAAAGACAATGGCAGCGATCTTCAGACAAAGGATTCCGAGCTCACCGAAGCGGAGACCAACGCGGTTGCGGATTTGAAGGAACGGAAGAGATCAAGCGTTCGGGCCCCGGACATCAAATTGGACTTCGATGAAGATACACGCAGGCTCAAGGTCGGGCACATGGGGAAAGACCCAAAGGTGGCCTGTGCATTGGCTATGCATGAGCTGGGTACGATTGATTATCGGTTCTTCGAAGGCGTGATGGACCAAGTCGCAATTCTCGGACAACACGACAGCTCGGTTTCTGAAACCGCATCGAACTTCGTAATGTCCGTTGTTGCCGGGGTCCGACCGCAGGACGAGATTGAAGCCATGCTTGCAATCCAGATGGGCGCGATCCATCAAGCCGCAATGATGATGGCACGGCGCCTGAACCACGTAAAAACTCTCCCACAGCAAGATTCAGCAGAACGAGCGCTCAACAAGCTTTCGCGGACCTTCACGAGCCAGGTTGAAACCCTGAAAAGGTATCGCTCCAAGGCAGATCAAACCGTCCGTGTTGAACGCGTCGAGGTCAGAGAAGGTGGGCAGGCAATCGTTGGTAATGTTCAAAACGGGGGCGGTCGGATGACAAAAAGTGACGACAACCTCACGAACCCTACTAAACGGCTCAATGATGCGCCCAGATGCACAGCAACGGCGAAGTCCACTGGCAAGCGATGCCGGGCACCCGCCGTTCAAGGCTGGAGTGTTTGTCGCGTGCATGGGGCTAGAGGTGGGCACGCTGCTGGGCCAAGCCATCCTTCGTGGAAGCACGGAGAGAGATCGCGAAAGGCCGAAGAAATGCGCAAGATCATCAATGACCTGATCCGCGCCGACAAGGAACTAGAGAAACTAATCAAGTGACTCGGCAAGGCCTCGCAAGCAAGGCAAAGCAGTCGTTCGAGCGAAGTGCTCGGATGACTGCTCCGAGCCCGTAGCAGACAGTCGTTGCCGCAAGCGCTAGAACAGGTTGCGCCCTTCTTTCTCATTCCCTGATCGCGTCAATAAACCAACCAATCGGCAACCTGCATCTGGACTTCCATTCACTAATCAAGGCTAGAATATGAGATGAAAGTTCGTCTACACATCGGCGTCGCGACGGTATTCACGCTACTCACATTGTTCGTTACGGCAATGCTTGTGGCCATTCTGTATTTTGGCAACAAGCAACTCGCTATTGAAACCGCAAAAGAACAAATGGCGGCAGCCAGAGCTCAGTCAGTGGAAGATATGCTGACTGTTATTCGCGGCGCCGGAAATGTCGTGTCTTCAGCGTCCGTTTTTCTGTCGAATTTCCCCGAACAGGCAAGCTCACTTGTTGGTCTGGACGTTCTCTATTCTCAGATCCAAGGCAATGAGCACTATTACGGATTGTATTTTGCGGCAGAGCAATCCGGCGACTTCTATCAGAACATCAACATTCCGAGCAACTGGCAGACTTTCGGCCCTGATCAAAGACCGGTGCCCGAGGGCATCGACCGCGTGCAACGCATTATCTCGGAACGCGCGGATATGCGTGTCGAGACATATTACTGGACAAATGACAGCGCCCCTCCAAGACCATTTCTCAGCAGAGCCACTGAATATGATCCACGTTCGCGTCCATGGTACATTGGAGCAATAGAGCAATCTGAAATATTCATCACACCTCTTTATCTGTTCGAGAGTACGGGAAGTTTAGGAGTCACCTTCTCTAAGAGCGTGTTTGACAATTCCGGAAAGCTGGTCGGTGTGGTTGCGCTCGACATGACAATGACTGCTTTGTCACAAATTCTGAATGATATTAGGATTGGGGATCATGGCCTCGCCTTCATGATGGATCGTCAGGGTCGGCTACTTGCCTATACAAGCACACGTTCAGATGGTGGGGCTTCGCGGTATGTGAGTTCCAACCCAGACGAACTGACTGAAATGACAAACGACATTATTGCCAGCGCGGTGGACCAATGGCAGGTCAAACGGCAAGAGTTCTTCAACTTTGTTCCACCCGCCACTGCGCAAAACCACTTGGCATATATAGCGCCAATTCCGGAGATTTTCGGCGCTCAACCGACGCTTGGACTGACCGTACCCGAAGAGGAGTTCGTCGGAGGCATAGAGCGCACGACGGCGCGTGCTTTGCAATTTGGCGGGTTGGCAATGGTTGTGGCGGTGGCTTTCACTTTTTTTGTCGCCCGTCTTCTAAGCAAAAGCCTGGGTCGGGTTACAACTGAAGCTCGAAAGGTCAGCAATTTCGAACTCGGCGATGAACTAAACTTAAAGTCGAATATTCAGGAAGTTGCTGAGCTGGAAAGCGCGATTGCGAGCATGAAGGCAGGTCTGTCGAGTTTTGGTGCTTACGTTCCGAAAGAGTTGGTTCGTTCCATCGTTTCAAAAGCAGAGCGAATTAGAGTTGGCGGCAACTCGCGGGAAGTGACGCTTATGTTCGCTGATCTTCAAGGTTTCTCCTCTCGATCGGAGGGGCTTGAGCCAGAAGTTCTTATGCCCGCGCTATCCGAATATTTCGAGGTTATGGAGACCGAAATTTCTTCGAACTTGGGCACCGTGGATAAGTACATCGGAGACGCCATTATGGCGCTTTGGAATGCCCCTCTTGACGACCCTGAACATCCAAATAATGCATGCCGGGCGGCGCTGGCATGTTTGCGCGCGGAAGAACACCTCAACTCTGGACAAGGCACCTCGCCTTTGCGTCCGCTGCATACTCGTTTCGGGCTGCACACTGGTCCCGTGGTCGTTGGAAACGTTGGATCACATTCAAGGCTTCAATACACAGCGCTTGGCGCCGCCGTGAACTTTGCTTCGAGGCTGGAAGGCTTGAACAAAGTTTACGGGACCAGAATACTTGTCTCAGAAGCTGTCGCATTCCATGCTAAATCCGAGTTCTTGTTGCGCGAGATTGACGTTGTCGTACCGTTTGGAACAAGCAAACCCAGCCGCATCTATGAACTCGTATGTGAAAACGGATCCGCTGAGAGTGACGCAAAGAAACGCGTCATTGAAAGTTGGGAAGCGTGCTACTCGCTGTACAGGTCGGCAGCATGGCAAGATGCACTGAGTGCATTTGAGAAGCAAAGAAAGCTGGAAAGGAACGAAGTTCTCGTCGACACATTTATTGATCGATGTAATGCCTTTATCATGCAGCCACCGGACCCAGATTGGGACGGTGTCTACAGATTTGAGAGAAAATGAGCGGCTGTTAGAAATTGTTTGGTCATTTTGGATGTGTTGCTTTTGTTGACCGGTAGCTTTGGGAAAAGCACTCCTAAGTGCTGAAGTAAGTTAAGCAACTAGACCGCCCTGAGCAGTCAAATTTCGCAAAACCAACGCCTGACGGCTTTGTCCGCACAGCGGTTGTTCGAGCAGTGTGTCGTGAACGGCTGCTTCGAGCCCAAAGCAGCCTTTCTGTAATAACGGATCAATTGCCTCCTATCTTGGATACTCATCGTTGATCCTAATCAAGGCCCATTGAAGGCGGGCTGCTAAATTCTGCCTAGGATGCTGCGCCAACTCTTTTGCTACACTTCAGGGAGAAATGAGAATGGACTTTAGCCAGTTTGGGGAGATTGGGCCTTTTGTAGGGTTGGCCTTGAACGTAGCCTACGGGTTGATGATCTTTGCTGTTGCTATGTTCGCCAGCGGCTTAGTGGCTCGACGGATCCGCCAATTCGGCGACAAGCGAACTAAACTCGACCCAACGCTAACGCGGTTCCTTGCGAGTTTCGTGCGCTATGCCATTCTTGTGTTTGCTGGGATGGCGGTGCTTTCGCGTCTTGGCATCCAGACGACTTCGCTGGCCGCGCTGATAGGTGCCGCAGGTCTAGCGATAGGTTTGGCATTGCAGGGAACGCTCAGCCATCTTGCTTCTGGTGTGATGCTAATATTCTTTCGCCCTTTCAAGGTAGGCGATTTTGTACGCATCGCAGGGGAGGCTGGTACGGTTGATGAGATTTCACTTATCAGCACAAGGCTCATTACCACCGACAACATGGTGGTCATCGTGCCAAACGGAGATGTTTATTCAGGAGTGATCACCAATCTATCGACGATGCCAACACGGCGCTGCGATATTGTTTTTCCCGTTTCATACAGTACCGATCTCAAGCATGCGGAAGAAGTGATCTGGAAGGTTGTCGGCTCAGACGAACGTGTTTTGAAAGATCCAGAACCCTTTGTGAGAGTAACAAACCTCGGCGACTACTCAGTCGATTTCACCGTAAGGCTTTGGTGCGCTACTGCGGATTTGTGGAACCTACGTTTCGCCACTATTCGAGCGGTCAAGGAAGCCTTCGATGCCGAAGGCGTGGCAATACCTTTCCCCACTGCGATAAGAATTGAGAAAGGTTCCTGAATCGCATGTCTGGCAAATTGGAAGCTGATACTCTTGAAGGGAATGCAAGCCGCAGCAACCCAACTACGAAGCACCCTAGTCATTGAGCAGATACTCGACCGCCCAGTCGTTCACTTTTCCGATCGCAATCTTCGCCTCTGCTGTCTCCGGATGCGTTTCCATGAAGAAGTGGGGCATACCTTCGTAAATGTCGAGCTTTACGGTTTGTCCCGCTTGGTCAATTGCCTGATACAATCGTACGAAGCCGCTCAGCAGCAGTTCTTTGGTCCCGCCTTGGATCAGGATTGGCGGAAATCCCTTGGTAAAGTCTCCATAGACCGGCGACACATAGGAGTGGCCGTGATCTTCAGGGTCGGCATAAGCCAATCCTGTCAATGTTGGGTTGCGTTGGCGCAACCATCGGTCAGATCCGCAACGGCAGCTAAGTCCGCTTAGCGGTCACTCGCTGCAACTTGCTTGGACGTCTGCAATGCGGACAAAACCGTCTCAGGCAGGCGCTGCAGACTTCGCATTTCCACCGACAACCCACAAACACAACACCGCAAGCAAAACCTCTATCGCAAATGCGGCAAGAATGTTTTCGGATGGCAAGCCATCGAGGACGAAACTAATTGTCCTACCGAGGGCAAAAGCAGAAAATACCGTGACTCCAAGCCAGGCTGAGGTCTGTACCAACTTTTGGTAACATACACCGAACAAGATGATCAGGCCAAGTACCGCGAGATTGGCAGCAGGTGCGCGCAACTCGCTCATCAGGTTTGGCTGCGGCGAGAGTACGATGCCGTAGTTGGCGTAGAAAGACTGTGGATCCAGTGTGATGGCCAGACCTATGGCTAACGCGGTTAATCCGGACATGCCCAAGACAAGTCTGCGTTTAAGTTCAAGTTTCATGATTGCTCCCATATCCTTTGGCCCGGCTCAAGCGGCTCTGGTCCACGCGCCAGACATTGCAGCTTTGTTTGCGAAGTCGGCGAAGTCGCGTGGCGTGCGTCCAAGCGCACGCTGCACCCCGTCCGCGAGGTTCGCATTGCGCCCGTCCAACGTTTCACGCGCGATGTCCGTAATCACATCAGCAATCATCTCGCCATTCGCATGCGCGATTTCCGCGTGGAAATCTTCGAATGAAATTGGCAGGTATTGCACAGTCCTGCCCATGGCGCGCGAAAGCTCTGCGGCCATGTCGGCAAACGTCATGAGACGTGGTCCCGTGACCTCGTAAAGTTCGCCATCGTGTCCTTCTTCTGTCAAAGCAGCTAGGGCAACATCGGCGATGTCGTCCACATCGATGATTGGTTCGCGTACATCGCCGGCGGGCATCGGCAAGACACTTGCCATGACCGGACCAAGCAATGCCCCTTCAGAAAAGTTTTGTGCAAACCATGCTGCACGAACGATTGTGAACGGAACTCCGGAATTGCGTACGACTGCTTCCGCCCGTTCCGCATGAAACTCGCCACGCCCGGTTAGCAGCACAAAACGCCGTAGTCCCTTTTCACGAGCCAATGCTGTGAAGGCTTCGACTTGCTCAACCGCGCCTGGAAAAGCGATGTCAGGAAAGTAAGAAATATAGGCAGACGAGACGCCTTCCAGGATTGGGGGCCAGGTCTGCGGTTGATCCCAGTCAAATGGCGTTTCACTGTTCCGCGATGCGCGCCGGACTGCCTGCCCTTTTTCTTCCAGACGTCTCGCGATCCGCGATCCGGTTTTGCCTGTTGCACCAAGTACAAGTATGGGTTGCTGTGTCATTGGTTATCTCCATGAGTTCACTTGATGGCCCGATATTAGGCAATCAATAGAGATGTTCTATTCTTCAGAATCCTATTTTCTTATTCAATCGTCCAAATTAGATAGACGAAGAGCTAAATTTCAGCCAAGGTCCCCACATGAACAAGGTTGAACCGCATATCCCTGACCCAGATGCACTGGCACAGCCGATCGGCGATCCGCTGGGGGAAATCCTCCATTTGCTGAAATTGACAGGTACATTCTATTGCCAGTCTCGCATGACTGCACCATGGGGCGTATCGATACCGGGATTTGCCGGCGTACTGAGCTTTGCGGTCATCACACACGGGCGGTGCTTGATGAAGGTCGGTGACAATGACCCGTTCGAGGTCGAAAAAGGCGATCTGGTCTTGATGACCAACGGAGCACCGGCCGGATTCTTTAGCTCAGAAGACACTCCGCTTTTGACGCTGGAGGAGTTGCCTATTCGCAAGGTAACCGAGCTTTATGAAACACTGGAATACGGCGGCGGCGGCGCGGAGACGGGCATCATGTACGGCTTGGTCCGAATAGATCACGCCGCCAGTGATATGTTGATGCGCTTGCTTCCGGATGTACTCAAAATCGACCCGTGGGAGGAGGACGCCGGAAGCTGGCTACAGGCAACTTTGCAATTCATCGCAAAAGAGGCGCGGGAATTGAGACCTGGCGGCGAAACCGTGATCACGCGACTGGCCGATGTGGTTGTCATCGAGGCTATTCGTCGTTGGCTGAACAGCGCACCCGATGCAGATCGAGGCTGGCTGAAAGCAGCGCGAGACCCGCAGATCGGGCGCACGATAGTCGCAATTCACCGTATGCCTGCTGCGGCTTGGACAGTCGAGTCTCTCGCGGAGGTTGCTGGTATGTCCAGATCCGCTTTCGCGGCGCGGTTTACTGAGTTGGTAGGCGTTCCAGCAATCCAGTATCTTGCAACGTGGCGTATGCACCTGGCCAGCGAAAGGTTGGTGTCCACCGATCAACCTATCTCGCAGATTGCCGCTGACATCGGATACTTTTCAGAGCCTGCGTTCAACAAAGCTTTCAAACGGGTGTTTGGCGCACCACCGGGAAAAATCAGGAAGAACGGAGTTCACTCCGTATACAGGCGAAACTTGAGAAACTGAGCATCTTCGTATTCGATCTCGCCTATGTGTTTGGCGCCGAGTTTCCGGAGCGCACCCAGATTTTTTCGACTTGGTGGCAACAGAAACGTGACAAAGGGGATACGTTTGTCAGCGATCGCAAAGTCGATTGCCATTTTGGAAATCCGTTTCCCAAGGCCAAAGGCGTCGGGCCGCAAAACCAACCCAAAATCCCACTCGTCATCTTCTTTTTGAAAGCCCCCCCAACCAACATACTGACCGCCTGACAAAAACGCCCAATGTCCAAGACCGTCCCGCGCCCAGTAGCCTTCCTTCTTAGTGATAAACTCTCTTGCGACCTCGATACTCCAATTGAACGTCAAAAGCGGCATATGCTCTGCTACCCGGGGGTCGGACATATGAACCGCAATGTCATTCGGATCGATTTCCGAAAGGCGTGCAAATGAAATCCCATCTTTCATCATTATACTCATTTGATGGCCCGAGCTGTCCCTTGCATGCACATAATTATGGCGCGAATGCTTTTTTTACAGCTTTCTCGCGACAATGTACCGGCTCAGCAATAACCCGGCTTGATCCGCTGTCTCGACGATATCGAAGCCCGCAAGTTCAATGGCTTGCTGGAGTTCAGCTACGGACACAAAATTTACGAACGGAGCTTTCCCGAGCAACTGCATAATCGGGATCGCTATTCGGCTGATCATGCCATATTTCAACCCTCCACTCTCCGGAGCGCAGACGGTTTTGGAAATGAATACCCCACCGGGTTTTGTAAGGGTCGCAATGTGTTCGAGTGCTTTGCCCAGATCGGGAACAAGGTGCAGCAGATTATGTGCGAGGACAGCGTCGTAAGAACCGTCGTTAGGATCGTGCTGCAGAACCTCGGCCACTTTGAACGTTACATTCTCCAGCTCTTCTTCAGCGAGTTTTTCGTTAGCGATTTCGATCATCCCCGGTGCGAGATCGGAGGCAGTTATTTGAGCCACATCCGGTGCCAGCAACAACGCGGTCGACCCCGTTCCACAGCCGATTTCCAGCACGCTGTCTTCGGCTTTCAGGTGGGACTTTGTACGTTCGAGCGTGTTCAGATACCCTTCCATATTTCGGATAGGATCAGCCGCATATTTGCGCGAAATCTTGCTCCAAAATGCGGCATCTTTGGACAATGTAGCCATATCGTTTCTCTTTTCCTTTGGCGTCACCGCAGCCAATATCTTAAAACGCCAATTTATTAAATTGCCAGATATTGCAGAACTGTTATGCATTAATGCATGAATTGGAAGGCAATCAATTTCGATTGGAACCAGGCTCGGTCTTTTCTTGCAACGGCAGAAGAAGGCTCGTTTTCCGCCGCGGCGCGCGTGCTTGAACAGACCCAGCCAACCGTGGGTCGTCAGGTCGCCGCGCTGGAACAGGCGCTAGGCGTCACCTTGTTTGAAAGGGTTGGCAAGTCGCTTAATCTGACAACAGCCGGTGCTGAGCTTTTGGTGCATGTCAGTGAAATGGCAAATGTCGCGAACAGAATTTCTCTGACCGCAACAAGCCAGTCACAAGCAGTTGAAGGGCAAGTCAGGATCACTGCTTCCGACGTGATGTCAGCCTATCAGCTACCGCCTATTTTCAAACAGATCAGGATCGCGGCACCGCGGCTTGAAATCGACGTTGTCGCAGCAAATGACATACGAGACATACAGCGGCGCGAGGCAGATATCGCAATTCGGCATGTGCGCCCGACACAGCCGGACCTGATTGCAAAGCTCGTGTCAGAAGCGACGGCACATTTTTACGCTGCCCCTTCATACCTCGAACAGGTTGGGCGACCACGAAATGAAGACGAACTTGCTAAGTTGGATTTCGTCAGCTTTGGCGATGTTGACACGATGATTGGATTTCTCAATCCGGCTGGCATCGAAGTAACCCGCAAGAATTTTCGGATTGGATCGCAGAGCGGGATAGTGTCATGGGAGCTTGTGCGCCAAGGCTTCGGCATTAGTGTTATGTCAGACGATGTGGCGGCCCTTACACCCGGTGTGGAGCGTGTTCTGCCCGAACGCGAGCCATTCAAATTTCCTATCTGGTTGGCCACACACTCTGAGTTACAAACAGCGCGAAGGATCAGGTTGGTTTTTGATCAGCTTGCAGACCATCTCGGCTCGCGGACAAATTATTGAACGTGAGTTGGTCTGGTGTCGTGAACTGGAGTCTGCTTCGGGCTCAAACCGGTTGTTCGCTGCAACTTGCTTGAACGTCAGCTCTGCGGACAAAGCGGTCTATGGTTCTCCAAACAAATCGGCCATCCTTGGGTTTACAGTACACAGTTGTGTAGAGTGGGAAGGATACTTGTCTTCACTTCCGAAAGCGTTTTCGGGTATTAATAGAGTCCCGACATGGGTCCCGGGCGTCCCGACCCTCTCCCGTTGGCTTCCTTGGCTATCAGACGGTGTCGTCCCAATGGTTGGGGCGTTCCGGATCACACGGTAGCAAGGTCGGCAATACGGACAAAGTGGGTGTTCAAGGAACCTTTTAAAGTGCCTTTTCAATGAACTTTGAAAAAAGCTCACCCTGCGAATTGATCCTAAGTTTCGCGTAAATGTTGCGTCTGTGGATGCGGACTGTGCCTGGAGAGATGCCGAGAATTGTGCCGACAGCTTCTGCCGAATGGCCCTTCAACGTGAACTCAACGACTTCTCTTTCTCGTGGCGTCAGAACGCCATCGCCAAATGCCTGGAAAGCAAGATCGACGCGACGACTAACGCCATTCGCTGCGGCGCCGCGGGTCATCGTTGGAAAGTCACTCCAATGTTTGCAACAGGCTGCCCGAACGAGCGGCCATAGAGCGTGCAAATGACGAATTTCCTTGGCTGAAAAAGGCTTCACTGATCGCATGAGCGAGACCACAAGCATCCCAGTGCTTGGGATATCGATAAAGTAGCCAATCTCCTCTGCTAACCCAGTCCTTTTGTAATAGCTGCGATAGTATTCGCCCTGATAGAACCTGTCCGGTGCGATATCGCGCATGCGGTACAGACCCGGTGTTATCGGTTTTGTCGCGGCCAAAAAAAATGGATCGAGTACGTAGGGCCCTGCTTGGTAATCCTCAACAAAAATACGCCGTTTGCTTTTGGGAAAATCGTCGTGAAGGTCTATAGGTGCTTCGGTTCCGACATGGCCAAACACCACTGTAAAATCGAATGGTGCGACCTGCCGCAAGCCATCTGCCAAAGCACATGGAAATTCTGGGGTTCCGATCTTCTCCACGACCCTGCCGGCCTCTTCCATCCAATCGTACACACGCTGCTCCAGATTTTCGAAAAGCAGCTCTATACCCCAATTGTGGTATATACAGCTAATCGGAGTTATTGTTACTTTTTCCCTGTTTGAGTGGTATGCCAATAAATGCCAAAAAATCAAGCAAAAGGAAAAAGGCAGTATATGAGCTTTGACATGAGCGTCACCATGCAGACGATTGCGGAACTCCGCGGAGTGACTAAGACCTTCGGGAATGTGGTCGCTGCCAAAGACCTGAATCTTTCCATTGGGAAAGGAGAGTTCCTGTCGTTCTTAGGCCCATCTGGTTGCGGCAAAACCACTGCACTTAGGATGCTGGCGGGTTTCGAGAAACCAACCGAAGGTCAGGTGTTGCTCGATGGCGAAGTCGTCAACGACTTGGATGCGCACCATCGCCCAGTCAACATGGTGTTTCAGCACTACGCTCTTTTTCCTCACCTGAGCGTGTTCGACAACATCGCGTACGGCCTGCGCCAACAACGACCACGCGTAGACAAACAAACAATCGCGACAAAGGTTAAGCAGGCGCTGGAAACTGTCCGTCTGGGTGGGTTTGGCCCACGTCGAATCTGGGAGATGTCTGGTGGTCAGCAGCAACGCGTCGCTTTGGCGCGTGCGATCGTAAACGAGCCCAAGCTTTTGCTGCTCGATGAACCAATGGCTGCTCTGGATCGAAAGCTTCGAAAAGAAATGCAGTTTGAACTGCAGAACCTGCAACGACAACTGGGAATAACTTTTGTCCTCGTCACGCACGACCAAGAAGAAGCGCTTTCAATGTCCGACCGAATTTGTGTGATGGAAGGCGGCAGTATTGTGCAAGTAGGCAGCCCACGCGAACTCTATGACATGCCCCGCAGCCGTTACGTGGCTGGATTTGTTGGCACCTCGAATTTCTTTGATGCAACTGTGACTGACGCAGTAGCCGACCAAATCACTGTGCGTTTAGCGAGTGGCCAAAAGGTGCACGGAACTCCGGAGATTCCAATAGATGCAGGGCAGGAAGTGTGCGTCAGCATCCGTCCTGAACAGATAGCGCTGACCCGCGCGCTGCCCGCAGCTGAAATTGCTCTGCCAGTTACCATTCAAAATCGGATCTTCCTTGGGGAGCACACAGAATACCTTGCGCGCAACGAAGCACTGGGTGATTTCCACGTACTTGTGCCAAGGCAAGCGGAATTGAACGAGGGGACGTTCAATGCAGGAGAACAGGCCTTTGTTTCATGGGGCGAAGGCGCACTGCTGATCCTGGAAAATTAACAAATCCCGCAGTCCAACAACAGAGAGGTTCACAATGACCAAGGATAATGGGACTATTTCCAAGCAAAAGTTCATGGAAGAGCTTCGCCGGTACCAAAAGGGTTCGGTCACACGGCGACATTTTTTGGGCGTGACAGGTCTTGGGATGGCAACGGCCGTTCTGGGCACGGCTATGCCTGGGTTGCGTCCACGCCCGGCATTTGCTGCCGGAGACATTGGCGACCGAGTGATCCTCGCCACGTGGCCGAACTACCATGACGAGATGAACTTCGAAGCCTTCACGGAAGCCACTGGCGCTCACGTTCAGGTCAATGTTTTTGGCTCGAACGAAGAGATGTTGGCAAAACTGCAAGCCGGAGGGTCTGGCTGGGACGTGTTCGTTCCAACCAATTACACGATCACTACGTATGTGGGCGAAGATCTGATCATCCCGCTCGATACGTCCAAACTGCCAAACTACGACGCAGGTTCATTCGAACAGCGCTTTTCAGATGCCGGCTCTGTCGATGGCCAGCTTTACGCGGTGCCGAAAAACTGGGGCACGACCGGCTTTGCAGTGAATACTAGTAAGCTTGACGGCGCTCCGACTCCAACCACATGGAAAGAGTTCTGGGACCTTACTATGGAAGGTTACTCAGGTCGGACAATGGTGCATGATTACCAACTCACCACCATCGGTAATGCCCTGAAATACTTCGGCTACTCCTTCAACTCGGTCGATGAGAAGGAACTGGCGGATGCCGAGAAATTGTTGCTGGATGCTAAACCGCATCTGTTTGCAATCTCGTCGGATTATCAGCCACCGATGCGTAACGGTGACGCGTGGATGACGATGTGCTGGACAGGTGACGGCAAGCAGATGAATGTGGACATGCCTGAGATCGCCTACGTTCTGGGAGCCGAGGGCGGTGAACTCTGGTCCGACTACTACGCTATTCCTAAGGGCGCACCCCATATGGATGCCGCTTATGCCTTGATCGACTTCCTGCTGAACCCGGAAGTTAATGCGAAAGAAGTCCTCGCTCATGGCTATCCATCGGCTGATGCTCGCACCAATGCGTTGCTGCCAAAGGAATTGCTGGAAGATCCGATCCTTTATCCGGCAGCTGACCTTTTGAATGCGCTCGAGTTTGGCGCGGCGGCTACGCTAACCGATCCAAACCGTGCCGAGTTGCTCGCCCGCTTCAAGTCGGCCTAAGCGGCAAGGCCGCAATATCGGAAAAGACGAGGACAATATGACCAAACGAGGCAGAAAAGCACTGTTGCTGGCACCGGCAGGAATATGGCTTTTGGTAATGCTTGCCCTTCCACTACTGGTCGTCTTCGTCTTTTCCTTTGGCGAACGGGGTGCCGCCGGAGGCTATGTTCCAGCGTTCACTTTGGAACAATATGCCAACCTTCCTGCGCGATGGACGGCGTTTAAGAACACCTTGATCCTTGCACCTCTGGGGACTATCGCTGCGTTGGTAATTGCCTACCCGCTCGCCTACTTTCTTGCGGTGCGTTGTTCACCAAAGTGGAAAACTTCGCTGTTGATCCTGGTGATCGTGCCGTTCTGGACATCGATCCTGATCCGGTCATACGCATGGATTTTCATCCTTGGGGGGCGTGGCTTGCCCGCTTTACTGGAGTCGATCGGCATCGATGATGTCCGCCTGATAAATACGCCGTTCGCTGTGCTTGTGGGGATTGTCTATGGGTATCTACCTTTGATGGTTTTCCCAATTTTTGTAAGCTTGGACAAACTGGATAAACGCCTTCTGGAAGCCTCAGCGGATCTCGGCTCCACTCCGTGGCGTACGTTCCGTCAGGTAACACTTCCTCTGTCGGTACCAGGTATCGCAACTGGCTGCATGCTGGTCTTCATCCTACTCATGGGCGAATTTCTGATCCCAGCGATCTTAGGTGGCGGAAAAGTGTTTTTCGTCGGAAATGCGCTGGTGGACCTGTTCTTGCAGTCTCGAAACTGGGCGTACGGTTCGGCGGTCGCAATGACGCTGGTTGTCGTAATGCTTGTCACTGTCTCAATTTACATGAAATTCATCTCGCGCCTGGGTGGCCAGCGCGAAGATGTCTCGCTGATGTGAGGGTCCGATGCGTTTTTACGCGACTTGCGTCTACCTTTTTCTCTATATTCCAATCGGCATCATCGCGCTTTTCAGCTTCAATGCCGGACGACACGCAAGCCAGTTCATGGGGTTCTCGACCCAATGGTATGGCAAAGCGCTCAACAACCCATTTGTTATGGACGCGCTCGAGACCAGTCTGCTTGCGGCATTCATAACTGCTTGCCTCGCATCCACACTCGGAACCATGGCCGCCATCGCTTTACAAGGGGTTAAGGGATGGCTCCGAACTTTGTTCGATGCGATGATTTATATTGCGATAATGATACCAGGTATCGTCATCGGTATCGCGACACTCATTGCCCTGGTCACCGTATTCGGCTGGCTAAACCCGCTTCTTGTGAGCCTATGGCCCGATGGAGCAAATCCCCCACAACTTTCCATGGGGATGCCCACTCTTGTCGCCGCACACACCATGTTCACAATGGCGCTGGTCATAATCATCGTACGTGCAAGGCTTTCGGGTATGGACCGTGCCCTCATGGAAGCCTCAGCTGACCTCTTTGCGACGCCCTGGGGCACCTTTCGGCAGGTGACCCTGCCGTTGATAGCACCGGCAATTTTGGCGGGCTTCCTGCTCAGCTTCACTTTCTCATTTGATGATTTCATCATAGCGTTCTTCGTAGCTGGCTCAGAAACAACCCTGCCTATCTACATATTCTCATCCATCCGACGCGGCGTAACGCCCGAGATCAATGCCATCGGCACTATGGTTATGGGCGCGTCGCTCTTGTTGCTCGTTGCAGCGCAACTGCTTTTGCGCCGAGGCGCCTCAAAATCGAATAGTTAAATAAAGGAGCCAAGTGAAATGCGGCTTGCAGGTAAAGTCGCGCTCGTGACGGGCGCGGGATCAGGAATTGGTCGGGCGGGTTCAATGGCAATGGCACAAGAGGGTGCGCATGTTGTGGTAACGGATCGCGATGCAACTCTTGCTGAAGACACTGTGGCCGCGATCGTTGCGCAGGGGAATCAAGCATCTGCCCTACAGCTTGACGTGACTGATGACGATGCCCTTACCAAAGCCATAGACGAAGCAGTAAAAAACTTCGGTCGGCTTGACGTGTTGCACTCTCATGCTGGGTTGCAGATCGAAGGAACGCTGGAAGAAGTGGAACCAGATGGAATGGATGCATCTTGGGCATTGAATGTCCGCGCTCACTTCATTGCCGCGCGCGCAGCCGTCCCCCATATGAAATCACAAGGTGGAGGCAGCGTGATCGTCACGGCCTCCAATTCTGGGGTTCAATACGACCGGGGGATGATCGCCTATGCGACTACAAAGCACGCAGCTGTTGCGATGGTTCGGCAGATGGCAGCCGACTACGCTGTCCATGCAATCCGTTTCAATGCCCTTTGTCCAGGATTTGTAGACACCCCCTTCAATGCAGGCTTCGAAAAGCAGATGGGTGGCCGTGCCAAACTGGAAAGCTACATCGAGCAGGCGATCCCTATGAGTCGGTGGGCGACAGTTGAAGAGATTGGCCATGGGATCGTCTATTTAGCTTCAGATGAATCCGCTTTTATGACGGGGCAAGCCTTGGTTATCGATGGCGGTGAATGCATTTAGTGATGGGTTAGACCGCTCAAGAGAATGTCTATCGCCGCACTTCATTTTTGGCGAGCACATTTCAGTCCGCTTTGGGCTCGATGCGGACATTCAGTTAATAGCGCCCAATGTCTGCAATGCGGACAAAGCAGGCGGTTTGAGTGAAAGTACGCTCCAATTGTCCAAATCGCGACAAGTCTTTCCTAAGTTTGGAAGTTTGAGGAGTGGTGCCCCAAATGGTCTAAAAACACCAAACATTCCCGCAAAGGTTAACAATGCGTGTTGTTGGATCGTGAATGTGCACTCATCTTGCCATCTGGGCCGTACAATCTCTGAAAAACACGATATCCTTATGCGATCAGGGCTACGAGTGCTAATTTTTAACCGTTGTTTTTGTGCGAGTTGAATATGGTAAACCTGAGTAAATGGAAGCTATTCCAAACAGAAAGTAATCTCTCCCAATATGTCTCAGTTGGGAAAAGCTCTCAAACACCTGTACGAGCTTTCTTTGAAATAGCTGGACCAGTTTTCGTTCTTTTAGTTTTGATTGCCTACGCCCTTTATAGCGCTTCTGCAGCAAACTATGCATCGGCCCTTATCTGAAGCCAGTTAGCTTCGTCTGAAATGCGAGGGCTCTGGGCCTTTGAAGAGGTTCCAGCGTCAACGGCTGCTTTGACTAGGGCAGACGTGGGCGGAAAACATGGCAATGACTGCTTTGCGGACAAAGCGGACGCTTCCCGTTCTTTCGAGAGGGTCCGCACCTGTAGCTAACTCTCATCCAATGGCTTCATAAGTTGAAAGATCTGCTGGCGCATCCATTTTGCCATCGGGTTCTCATCAGATCTTTTGTGCCAAATCGCGATGATCAAGGCAGGAGCGATTTCGAACGGTGGCGTGAAATGCTTAAGGTCAAATCCTATCGAGACCTTTTGGGCCAGTTGCGTCGGCACCAGCGCGATAAGATCGCTTTCGCTGACGGTTCTGCACACGCCCGAAAACACTGGCAGAGTCATGGCGACTTGACGTTTTCGTCCGACCTTTGCCAAGGCTGCATCCCCCATGGCCGACATTTTGCCCTCAGGAGAAAACAGGACATGGGACAAGTCGCAAAAAGTTTCCAAAGACATTTCACCGCCGCTAACAAAGCTTGAAAGCGCGGGATTGGTGGCTCTGCCAATGACGGAAAAAGACGAATGGAACAGAGGTTCGCGATTTATCCACTCTGGTAGGTCCGTATCCGGAATAAGGGCGACGTCGGCCTGATATCGGTCAAGGCTTTCGACGTAATTGTAGGGAACCAAATCGACCAACTGGGCGGTTATTCCCGGTGCATTGTGACTGAGGTGGTCGCCAAGCGCTGGCATGAGGAGTTCTGCAAAGAAATCGCTTGCCGAGATTTTGAAGTTGCCCTGTGCCTGCAGCGGATCGAAATCTTTGGGTGGAGTTAGCAATCCCTCCAGCCGATTGAGTTCTTCGCGCAAGCCATCTTTGATCGAAGCGGCGAAATCGGTTGGGACCAACTGGTTCCCGTGTCGAACAAACAGGGCGTCATCCAAGGAATGTCGCAGCCGGTTCAGGGCATTGGAAACCGCAGATTGCGACAACCCCAGCCTTTCGCCGGCCTTGGTCGTCGATCCTTCGCGCAGAATTGCGTCCAGAATTCTGAGCAAATTAAGGTCAAGAGTGGCGAAATTCACGTTGGTGATACCCTGTATTTTGAAGTTTCGTTGGAGTGATACCGAATAATCCCGGTAAATGGAAACCAACGAAAGCGCTTTCGTTTCATCTCAAGAACAGGGACTGAAACGATGAAAGATTTGATGACTGATGACGCCACAATCGAATGGCTTGGCGTCCGTTACAAAACCATCCTGACAGCGGAAGAAACCGGTGGGGCCATGTCGATCGTCGACAGCCTGTCGCCCGTCGGCAGCGGACCGCCCCGCCACGTTCATCACAATGAAGACGAAACATTCGTGATGATCACGGGAACCTGCAAAATCTGGATCGAAGGGATCGAGACGATTGCGGGCCCGGGCGAAAGCGTCTTCATCCCGCGTGGAAAGGAACACACATTCAAGGTGATCGGCGACGAACCGTCTCGTCATCTCGTTATTCTGACCCCGGGCGGCTTTGAGGGGTTCTTTCAGGACATGGCAGACGGACAGTGCAAAATCCCCGAGGATATGCCGGCCATCGAAACCTCTGCCACCAAACACAACATGACCTTCACCGGTCCGCCATTGGATTGAGCTCCATGAACAAGCACATAGTATATCACATCCCAGTCTGCCCATTCTCCCAACGGCTCGAAATCCTTCTGGAACTTCGTGGTATGCAGGACGCGGTCGAGTTCAGAGTTGTCGACATCACCAAACCACGTGACCCCGAGCTCTTGCGAAAAACCCGTGGGACAACCGCCCTGCCAGTACTGGAAACGGCAGAAGGTCACATCATCAAGGAAAGCCTGGTGATCCTGCGTTATCTTGATGAAGTTCTGGAGGGGCCACGGCTTCGCCGCGCCGACCCTCGCGAACATGCGATCGAAAGCATGCTGATTGCCAAAGAAGGCCCCTTCACCATGGCGGGATACATCTATGTCATGAACCAGGACCGGGCACAGAAAGAGGCCCACAATGACAAATTGCTCTCACTGTACCGGGACCTGAATGATTTTTTGATGGAACATAACCCGGATGGCACCTTCTTGTTTGAGGAGTTCAGTCTGGCCGAAGCCGTGTTTGCGCCTGTCTTCAAACGCTTCTGGTTCTTGGATTACTACGAGGGTTTTGAGCTACCTGTAGGGCCGGAATATGAACGTGTCAAAAAATGGCGCGCCGCTTGCATGGCCCACGAGGCCACCGACCAGGTCAGCGAAGAAGAGATCGTCAAACTGTACTATGACTATGCATTGGGCGCTGGAAATGGTGCGCTGGTTGAAGGACGATCTGTGTCCAGCTTTGCCTTCCAACCTGAATGGCAATCGCGCCCAATGCCACCACGCGACAAATATGAGACGTCGGCCACGGACGTCGATTTGGGTCTTGTCGAGATTGGCGCAATCCTCACTGATGCCAATTCCCAACAAACTTACGCCCACCCGACATCCGACTAACGAATGCCAATTCGGACATCTGTCTAGCTGTTCCAGCCGGATAGGTGTCCGGTTTGGGCTCCGAGCGGTCATGCGATGAGTTCAGTTGAACAGCCGCTTTGCGGACGAAGCTGCTGTTCGCTGCGAACTGTGCCAACGATTGCTTGTGTGCGGCGCAGGAAGATCCATACTGTCGTTTGAATGGCCAAATGCCGCTCTCTTTTTGGGGAAAAACGCTTATGAAGTTCATTTTATCGATGGCAGTTGTTTCATTTGCCATGCCTCTGTCAGCATTTGCACAGGATCAAGGCCACAACCATGGTGGTTCCCCGTATGCCGGGTTCGAGGCACGTGAGATCAAAAGTCTATCCGATCAAGACATCGCCGAACTTCGTCGCGGCGGTGGATGGGGACTGGCTCTTCCGGCGGAGTTGAATGGCCTTCCTGGCCCGGCCCATCTGCTAGAACTTCAAGAAGAACTTGCGCTTTCCAGCGATCAGGTTGCTGCAATTACCCTGATATTTGAAGAGATGCGAGCCGAGGCCATAGCGGCAGGAGAAAACTTCATAGCAGCTGAAGCAGCAGTTAGCGCAGCTTTTGAAGAGGCCGACCTTACACAAGAGGAACTCGCGGGGCTTTTGGCGAGAGCTGCTGAAGCCCGGGCAGCGTTGCGTTTGGTTCATTTGTCCAGACATCTCGCGACACCCGCTCTTCTGAGTGACGAGCAAGTTCGAAAATACAGCGTCTTGCGCGGGTACTCAGATGATCCATGCGCCACAGTCCCGGAAGGACATGACCCAACAATGTGGCGGCGTCACAACGGTTGTGATGGGTAAGCCGACCTCCGTTCGTCTCGCAGCGTAAGGGCATTGGGCGCGAAGCAGGCAGTAGCTGCCGCGCGACGCTGGCAGGCACGCAGAACGACCGCTGTGCGGATGAAGCGGTCAATCCTGTTGTTCCGCAAGGAATGGGCCAATTTCATGAAAGAATTCATCAAATCCTGCATGACCGCGGATCATGCAATGGTTAGCACCGGGAAGTTCAACGAACTCTGCGGTGGCTATTTCACGCGCTGTTTCACGACCTTCACTGATGGGAGCTGCCATGTCCCCCTGCACGTGTAGCACAAGTGTAGGCACATTTAACTTTCGGGCGTCTGCTCGCGCATCAACTTTTGAGTTCATGGCCATAATCCTTAAAGCAGTTTCCGGGCTCGCAGAAATTCGCTGCATTTCATCAAAGCTGGCACTCTCCGCTGGAGTTGCGTCTGGCATATAGCTGGACGTAAAGAACTGTCGATAAATAGGATTAGGCGACCCCCAGCCCGCTGAAACCATTGCACGGGACGCCTCATAAAACTGTTCAGCCTCAGGATTTCCTCGCATCATTCTTCCACGGACATATCCGCCTAGAAGGATCAGGAATTTGACCCTCTCTGGGTATCTCGCGGCAAATCGAACGCAGAACGCTGAGCCCTGACTTATTCCAAACAGACCAAAACGATCCAAGCCAGATGCATCAGCGACGGCAACCATATCATCTATCATTCTGTCCTCGGAGATGTCGTCGACGTCCCAGTCAGAAAGTCCGTTGCCGCGTTGATCGAACCGAACCAGCCGGCAGAGTTTGGAAAACTCAGATAAGAAATCCCCCCATACAGGACTGGTCCACTCATATTCGATGTGGTTCAGCCAGTTGGGAGCCTTAAGAACAGGTGTTCCGGTTCCCGTTGAAGCCCAAGCCAAATTAATCCCATCAGCGGATTTGCAGAATTTCACGCGCTGCTGATAGGAGATTTCCGGCGCTTTTCGTTCCTGCACCACATTAGGCGTCCATTGCCACACACGTATTGGTCGTGTGATGTTTTTCACGCGCTGCCCGCCCATGTCTCGAAATGGTTCATCGATCTTGTCCAGAACAGATTGATGCACAATGTCCGAAACACAGATGCCACCCGGTTCCGCCAGGCCCTCTAGTCGCGCGGCAACATTCACACCGTCGCCAAAGATATCGTCGTCGTCAAAGATTACATCGCCAAGGTTGATACCCACTCTGAATCGGATCCGCCGATCTTCGACCAAGTCCAACTCTTTCCGCCCCATCTCTTTCTGGATTTCCAACGCGCAGCGTACAGCGTTCTGAACAGAAGGAAATGTTGCCAATAGGCCATCTCCAGTCGTCTTTACAATTTTCCCTCGGTTTCGAGCGATTTCCGGGTCAATCAAGTCTTTTCGGTACGTCTTTTGACGCGACAAAACACCCAACTCATCCGCTTCCATCAATCGAGAATAGCCAACCATATCAGACGCAAGAATGGCTGAAAGTCGTTGTTCCATCGTAGCCTCCCAAAGAGCTTTCCCAGCAGCAAGGCACTTAATTGTGCACCCCAGAAGTCATATTCGTTAAGCCGTGTACTTCATCCCCATTGAGTTATTGCTCTCTCACCAGAATGAAGATGTAGTGATCTTTCGAGAGTAGTTCCCGAGTTTATAGTATTCC
The DNA here is from genome assembly GCF_013111185.1 of Ruegeria sp. HKCCD7303. Classification (GTDB taxonomy): domain Bacteria; phylum Pseudomonadota; class Alphaproteobacteria; order Rhodobacterales; family Rhodobacteraceae; genus Ruegeria. The sequence goes on from NZ_WVRE01000007.1 coordinate 75,918, forward strand.
ATCAAGCGTTCCTCCCCAGATGAAGAGGCAAACTACCAGAACCTTTCAAATTTGGATACCGACGCCACTAAGAGACCCATACCTAGACATAAAGGCGCGTGTTGGTTGCGCAGCGACGCGTTCAATTCGGTTGAACAACCGATTGAAGTAGAAACGACTAGTATTGGTTCAAAGTCGCATGCTCATTTCGTGCCATGTCATTCCGCCGTGGTCGGAGGTCGACGGTTTCAGATAGCTATAGCCGAGCTTTTCGTAGAGCGGCACGTGATGTTCTTTGCACATCAGATAGATCATTTCTTTATCCATCCGTTGCATGCGTTTTACAAACTCGTCCATCAGCGACCTTGAATAGCCTTTTCTTTGTCTCTTGGGATCAACGACAACGGACATGATGACCACATTCGGGGCGTCAGGGTCGTGGCCAATAAGCTCTTTGAAGTCCTCGTCAGACATCTCGACCTCATGAGCGCATCCGCAATTGATGAAGCCAACAACTTCACCGTCCACTTCAAGGATCAAAAAACCCTCGGGATGGGTCTCTATCCGTTTACAGATTTTAGCATGGGTTGCTGCTTCGTCTCCCTCATAAGCCGAGGTTTCAATTTCGAAGCAGCGATCCGCATCGGAAAGTTGGGCATTTCTAAACTTTTTCATGCGATTTTCCCCCATGTCGCGGGGAAGACTAACCCAAAAGATCCAAGGCTGTCTCGTATCAGAATAACGAGCATCTTGCCGCAAGAATTGGTGTCCGCTTTGGGCTCGGCTCCGTCATTCGACAAGTTCAGGTGAACAGTCGCTAAGCGGACAAAGCCGCCCAATGCCAACTCAAATTTATCGTCCGCCTTTCGGGGTTATCGGCCTCCTCTCAAATCGGCCTGCGCATCGCGGATGATCGACCAAGACGAATGCATGAATAGTCCGGCAATCCCAAAGGCAACGATCAGATCGGGCCACGCGCTCCCGAGCCAAGCAACAAGCCCAGCCGCCACAACGACGGCAGCGTTGCCAATAGCGTCATTGCGTGAAAACAGCCAAACGGCACGCATATTTGCATCTCCTTTGCGGAACCGCATCAGTGGCAGTACGGCGAGCACGTTTACCGCGAGAGCAACGATCCCAAATACGCCCATAAGCGTCGCGTCGGGCATGGTCTGGGTGAATATCCTCCATAGCGTTGTCGCCAGCACAATTAGGCTGAGGATACCAAGGAATATGCCTTGGATCAGAGCAGATCGCGCCCGCCATGCAACGGTCCAACCGATGGCTAGAAGACCTAGAAGCGTAATGAGGCCGTCGCCGATAAAGTCGAGCGCGTCCGCCTTGACGGCCTGTGACCCAGCCAGAAATCCGCCAACCATCTCTATCACGCCGTAGCCGACATTCAGAAGGACGACGGTCCAAAGAGCACGACGATAGGACGGATCTTGATGCGCCGCGCCGGCCTGAGCATCACCGTCGCCCTCAATGCGGTCAAATTCGTAACCTGTCGTCGCAACTGCTTTCTCGATCTCCGGCAGCCGCACCTCAGGTATATTGAGGGTCATGATGTGAGTGGCTGCCGATACCTTCACCGCGTTTGGCGCAATTCCGGCGGCCTGTGCCGCGCGTTCTATCTGCGCCGCATCCTTTGCGCAGTCCATACCTGAGACACGGTAGCGAAACGTTAGAGCGTCAGAGGGTTGAGTGTCGGTCATGGTGGCACAGTAGACCCGGTTTAGTTGGCAACCAACCAGCTAGATGCTTTCGGTCAGATGTCAGCCGGGCCACGGTTATCAGTCACTCGTGACCACATGCGATGATCAATGGTTGCGTTCTACCAAGCAGCACGCAAACCAAAGTAAAACCTCTCGTTCTTTGAAAACATAATCAAAACATGATCGCTAATTTGCCAAAATGAAATGAAGAGGCGATCATCAATTGCCTAAGCGGCAAGGATCAAAGTAGGTGCCTGAGAGATTTTTATCTGCAAAATTGTGTGGGTCTCCCTCCTTCGAACGGATGGATGGCACAGCGGTGCACTTTCCGACAAAGCGCGGATTAGCGCTTTTTACATATCTTGTAGTCAGGCCCGGAGAACGTATTCCCCGCGACGCACTGGCAGACTTGTTATGGGGAGACCGCGGCCCGAGCTCTGCCAAAACAGCGCTAAGGGGCACCATCTACGAGGTCAAGAAGGCGCTCGAAACAAATGCGAGCACGGTACTGGAGGTCCATCGCAATCATCTGTGCGTCGATCCTGATACCGTCGAGTCCGACATAGTGAGCGATTTGACTCCCGCTCAGGCGGCGGCGTTTCTCTCTGGCTTCGAAATCGGATCGATCGCTTTTGACGATTGGATTTCTGAGACGCGAGTGCGACTGACCAAGGCTGCATCGGTCAAAGCAATGGATGCCGCTGAAACCGCTCTGGCCGAAGGAAACGGCGAGCGCGCACTCGAAATCGTGACAGAACTTATCGCGATAGACCCGCTCGACGAACCGGCGAACCGCTTGTCTATGAGAGCGAAAGTGGCGCTTGGTCGACGTTCCGATGCGCTTAAGGACTTTGATGACCTACAAAACCTTCTGCTCCAAGAGCTAGACGCGCAGCCTGACGATCTGACCTTGGAGCTGAATGAACATATCCGACGAGGCGAAAGGCTACTGCCGCGAGAGAAATTGGAGCGGCCTTCAGTGCCTTCGATTGCAGTCATGCCGTTCGTTGATAGAACCAGCGAGGCGCGACACAGCCACATTGTCGAGGGATTGTTTGAGACGATTGCAAGCGGCCTATCGCGCGACCGATCACTCTTTGTGATCTCGACAGGATCAACATCTCAGTATCGCTCTCTTCCAGTCAAGCCGGCGGAAGTCGCCAACGAACTTGGCGTTCGGTATCTGGTTGAGGGACGAGTGCGCATGGATCCCGCACGAATGCGCCTTGATGTCCAATTAGTCGATGGCGTCCGTGGCGCCCTTGTATGGAGTGAGACCTACGATTGCGAACGACCCGAGATGCTGGAGATACAAGATGAGATCGTCGCTCGCATTGTTGCAACGCTACGTGGCTACAAAGGCGTCATACAGCGAACTGAATTGCGAAGGGCTCGGTCGAAGTCCGAAGTTGATCTGACGGCCTACGACCTATTGATGCAAGGTATGGCCCTAAAAGAACACTTTTTGAAAGATGACATGCGTACCGCTCGTTCGTTATTTGAACGCGCGATATCGATCAGCCCGACGATGGCGGCGGCATATGGCTGGCTGGCATGGACGTGGTTTTTCGAGGTTTACATGGGTTGGACGGATGAGATCGAGGCCGCTTTGGATGAGACTTTCCGAGCCGCCCAGAAAGCCGTCGAGCTTGACCCTGACTTGGACTTCGCCCACTGGGCATTAGGTGCGGCCAACTTAGCCGCCGGTGACAATGAACAGGCATTGTCTGGCTTCCAGCGTGCTTTGGACCTGAATCCAAATAATTCCGATGCGATGGCGAACATGGCCTGGCCCCTCGTCTTTACTGGGCGGACGACCGAAGCTCTCGATCAGCTTCGTCAAGCAACGCGTCTCAATCCGTTTTATCCCGATTGGTACACTTGGGGCACTGGTATGGCCCTTTATGCACAGGGCGATTGTGGCGAAGCAGCGAACGAACTCGCGCAAATGACACAACCCAACGACCAGAGCCTTGCCTTCATGGCTGCTGCATTAGCTGAGGACGGTCAGGCTAAGAAAGCTGCAGATGCCCGGATCAAACTACTGGCTCTCGCCCCACATTTCGAGGTTAGTCGCTGTCTTGATGCGCTTTCTTTTTGCGACGCTTCAATCACCAACCGTCTTAGAGCATCCTTGGTTGGCCTTGGGTTACCCGATTGAGGAGCTAGCGGCTCCGACGGCGTTCCGACGATTTTCCGACGTTCGATTCTCAACATGGTGCTCATGGTCGACATGAGGAGTAAACAACCATGCTACAGAACGACAAAGATGCCATCCGCGGAGCAATTGGCCGCTATTTTGAAGGTTTGAAAACCGCCGATGTTGCTCTGCTTAAGAGTGCTTTCCACGAACACGCTAACTTCTTCGGTGACTTTGGACCCGACCTTTGTGAAGCACCGATCCAAGGCCTGTTCGATTGGGCTTCATCTGAACTACAGCCCGGTCAAACAGGGCCCGACCACCGTTTGGAGATTGATGACATTCGCGTGTTCGGCAGTGTTGCTGTCGCGCAGTGCCGTGAACTTGGATTTATGGGGGGCGACTGCGACGAGGTCTTCATGCTGGTGAAGTCTGCTGGCGGCTGGTTGATCACTAACAAATCCTGGGCAGATATTTAGACGCAATTTATGCCTCTGCCGCAAGTATGGAACAAACCGGGCTCGCACACGCTGTGGCCCGGTTTGGCATCGAAAGATAAAACTTCTTTGCTCAATCATACAGGTCCGCTTCGGGCTCGAAGCGGTCGCTCTTAGAGTTTGAGCGAATGTCTGCTGTTCGAACGAAGCCGAACATGAAAAAGGGAATGGTGCAGTTGAACTACGTCCAAAGGCTACAAATAATTCAACTGTTTAGTTACCCAGAACAAGACTTCGGCAAGTACACCAATTGCGCCTGCTTTTTCAGTCATTACCAATGCTGTTCCAGATGTACCAAAAGGAAGAACTTCCAAATCGGAAACGTCAGATAACTCGATCAGCACTGGGTAGCTAGAGATACCGGCCAGCTCTCGAATTGAAGGAAGCCCTGCGCGCAGATCGAGTGTCCCCTCGGCGGATCCCACCGGTAAAGCAACAATGATGCCAGAGAGCTCTGTGCCAGGCTGTGTCCGCAGTGCCAACCTAATCTCGTCTCCAATGTTTACGTTTTGGCGACTCGATTGTGGAAGGGAGGCTACAATTGCAAAATCCGACGGATCAATAAATGTTATCGCACCTTGAAGCGTAGTGGCGCGGTTTCCTGGTCTAAGTGTTACAGCAGAGACAACGCCATTTCCTGGTGAATGAACCTCTGTCTCTTCAAGACTCCATCTGGCCTGCTCGAGCGCCATTTCAGCTTCCACAACTGCGGCGTCTCGGCCATCAATCGTAGCGGAAATTCGACGCTCTATTCCCTTCTTGCGCGCTTCAGCTGCTCGGATATTCGCGGTCAATTGATCAATCGTAGCAACGGCTTCTTGGAGTTGAAAGGTTGTCGATGCGCCTCGCTCTTCCAATTGGACGATGTCGTCGCGCCTCTGTTGCCCAAAGAGCAGCTGGGCATTCAAAGACTCGATTTCAGCCTCGGCTGCAGCGAGATCAGTCAGTAACTGGTCAGCCGAGGACTTAGCGGTTTCAAGAGAGGCCTCGAGACGTGACACTTCAGCAGCAAAAACCTCAGGATCAATTTTGAAGAGTAGATCACCTTCATTAACGGATTGATTGGCCTCGACAGCCACCACGACAACAGTTCCGGATACGTTAGGTGCGATGTTTGTCTCAATTCCTTGAACTGAAACTGGCCCTGTCGGTGTTGTGTGGTTGAGAGCTCCCAAGACCACAAGGGCAATTACTGCAGCGCCACCATAGATAACTGTTTTCCAAAAAGCGTTCCACGGAAGCCATTTGAGTTTAGAAAAAACCAACCAAATCAAGCCGAAGTAAAGACTTAAGACGATGAGCATTAACCAACCTCCGGAACCAAGCCAATTCACTATAGCATCAAGGAAGCGAAAAAAATCTAGGGATAGGCCGTAGCCCGCTCGCAATACTATGCGATTTTCCGATGCCCACAGTCAGCTCGTCGTCCATACGGGTTAAGAATTTTGATAATCCGCTTTGGGCTCGAAGCAGTCGTTTGCTGCACTTTGCGCGAGCGTCTGTCATATTACGTCTTACCGGTCGTTCCGTCATACTCGAACCTGAGGCTTTGAAACGCAAGATTCTATGTTTATTGTGGTATATTTAGTGGTATGGGTGCTATGGATATTTTTTTATTAAAATTTAACAAACAATTACGAAAAATATATAGTTGCTCCTCGGTCCGCCATTGGTATCTGTGTCAGGCGAAACATAGTTCTGCCACCAGCGACAGAACCTTGCCATTTTCGCCTCACTTCCTTCATCCAGCACCTAGACCGATTTCATTGATCCCGATTTCCTTATGGGAAAATCAGGGCTGATTTGCAGATCAGACGCCGAAGGCGTTTATGCTTGCTGATCTGCCACGTGACGAACGCATACGGGCGCCAGGCCATGTTATTAGACAATAGGGGTGCGGCGCGCGGGCGCAGCCGAGGACACGGTGTCGTCAAATAGGGTTGCCCGAGGGGGAAGGCAGCACCTTGCCCCAGACGGTCAGGGTCGTTTGGTTTGTCCAAATCCCACTGATCCCAAAACCTGTGCGGCGGTGTGGGCTGCGCCGTAACTCTTTGCGCCGGAACACGTTGTTTTTTTAAAGAATGGGCAGGAAGCAGTCATAAAACTGCCAGTCACTCCTTACCGGATTCTCTACTGAAAAATTCCGTTCAAAACGAAATCCGCTGTGCTTGGGCTGCTTGCGAAAGGTAGGTCGTAAACAATCGCCAGGCGGCTGAGAGCTTTGACATCCACATCATGGGGCATCGGTGACAGTGGATCTATGAAGAAGAATAGGCCGTTGAGCTTACCCTCACAAATCATTGCACCAAGCTGCTGATCGCCCCCCAACGGACCGCTTTTGAGGGCGGTCAGTTGAAGCTCGGGCAGGGCTGCGTTTATACGCCCGCCAGTGGTACCTGTGGCAAAAAGGTTGGCTTGATGCAAAGTTTCGGAATGCCTTCTGGCCCATTCGACCATCAGGTCTTTCTTGGCGTCATGCGCAACCAATGCTAGTTGCAGCCGACTATCTGATGAACTGCTCGACATAATCCGCACCCAGGCCGACTTCCTCATAGTGCTTACGGCACATGTCGATTTTGGTGAAGACGTCCTCGTAACCCATGGTTTTGCCCCATGGGTCGACATAGAGCATTACTCCGTTCACCTGAAAGTATGTGATCATCTCATCCACATCATCGGGCACGACTAGCGTATGAGTTTCACCCGGCGGCTCATACACATAGCCGCCTTCTTGTGCGACCCAGTCATGTTCCAGATAGTGCCAGCGCCCCTTCAGAACAAACCCATGCACGGGTTGAGGGTGCCGATGCCGGGACAGGACACCTGATTTCCGGACGCGCAGAAGGTTCATCCAATAGCCTTGCGACCTGTTCAGGCACAGAGGCCGGAACGACACGTTCTCGGTTTGGGGAACCCAGATACGCTCATCCAATGCAATCGCGTCGGGGATCACGATCTCTTCCTGCGCCTCTTTGGGAAACGGCAGTTGATACGGCATTCTCGGATCGTCGTCGTTTTCTTGTAATGGCATTTTCTGCTCCTTTGTCACATCGCGGAATAACCGCCATCGACCGGGTAAACGGCTCCGGTTACAAATGCTGCCTCGTCTGACAGTAACCATGCGGCCAGCGCACCAACCTCCGCTGGCTTGCCCCAACGATCCAGCGGTGTGCGACCAAGGATCGGCTGGTTACGCGCTGGATCGGCGCGCAAGGCTTCGGTCATTTCGGTTTCGATCCATCCCGGTGCAACCGCATTGACGCGCACGCCATCCTCAGCCCATTTCCCGGCCAAAGCCTTGGTCAACTGGGCGACCCCGCCTTTGCTGGCAGAATAGGCCGGAACAAGTGGCCCACCAAAATAGCTTAGCATCGATGCGGTGTTCACGATGGCTCCGCCTGACGCGGCCAACAGAGGTTGCGCGGCCAGACAGCAGCGCATTGTGCCGGTCAGGTTGATGTCGATTACTGTCTCAAAAACATCGATCTCATATTCCGCGCCGCGCGCCAGAATACCTGCGCAATTGACCAGCCCGTCGAGGTGCTCAATCCCACCGAAAAATGCGGTAACGGCCGAAGTATCCCGCACATCCAATTGTGCGCAGACACCGTCAGGGTGCTGCGCAGCATAGGCCGAAACCTCGTCAGCCCCGACGCCGGTTGCTGTGATGCGCCATCCCTTGCGGCGAAGTTCCCCTGCGATACCAGCGCCAACGCCGCGGGTGCCGCCAATAACAACGGCGTGCTTCATGGGTCAGTCTCCTTCCGCAAGAAACACCTCGACCGCGTCTTTGCGAGGCATTGGGGCAACTGCACCGTACCCTTGGGTCGAAAGGGCGGCGGCGGCGTTGGCATAACGTGCGGCCTGAAACGGGTCATCGCCCAAAACAATACGAGACAGGAAGGCACCGTCAAATGTGTCGCCCGCAGCCGTGGCATCCACTGCTTCGACCCGGCGGCCTTTGACACGCTCACGCTTTTCAGGTGTCGCAACCAGGGTCCCTTCGGCCCCCAGCGTCAAAGCGACAATTTTTGCCCCGAGGTTCAAGTAGAAGTCTGCGATGGCATCTGGATCGGAAAGGCCTGTCAGTTGCTCTGCATCATCCAGACCGGGAAGGGCAATATCGCACTGTGACATGGCGGCATGTGTTACGGCGCGTGCGCGCGCGATCGGCCAGAGCTTCAGGCGCAGATTGGTGTCGTAGGACACGAGGCCCCCGGCATCCTTCACGATCTGTATTGCCCGGAATACAGCATCGGCCGCAATATCCGATATTGCCTGACTGATGCCCGAAACATGCAGGATTTTGGCCGATTGCAACGCGGCTACCGGCAGATCTTCTGGTCCCATCCGGCTGCTGGCAGAGCCTGCACGAAAATAGCTGAACTCGTGCCCGGTCGCGCCATGCGTCACGAAATAAACCCCGGTATGAGCGTCTGCGACCTGACGTACGGTCGAGGTGTCGATCCCCTCAGCCTTCCAAAGGTCCATGAAGGAATTGCCGAACGTATCCGCGCCGATATGCGTCACATAGCCGACGGATGCCCCCTGTCGCGCGGCTGCGATGGCGCAGTTCGAGGTGTCGCCGCCATGTCCAGGCAGGTAGTTCCCATCGGGCTGCTGGTTGAATTCCAGCATCGGTTCGCCAAGGCACAGAATATCGGGGGTCATTGCTGTCTCATTTCACGTAAAAGGGTCAGCCCGTTGGGGCTGACCAAGTTGTATGGGAGGATTATTCGGCCGTATAGCTTTGGCCGACACCCGGGATCTTCCAGATTCGGAAGTTCGGGATTTCGGGGTCTTCAAAATTCATGTCGCCATCGACCCAGATGTGCAGGTGGTTCGACACCACATACATCTCACCATCCGGCCCCCAGGCCAGCGTGTCGGGCCAGTTCATTTCCGGGTGGTGGACGAAACGGCTGACCTCGCGCGTGGATTCATCGAACTTCATGATCCCGTCCAGGGACAGCGCGGTCATGTAGATGTTGCCTGCGTTGTCTGCCGTCATCCCATCGGTGTTCGAGGGCAGCACTGCGGCAACCTCAACCGCGTTTTCGATGACCGTCTCATTGGTCTCGAAATCACGCAGGATTTCGGTCGGCAAACTATACAGGTGATTGCCGGTCAAATTGGTCCAGTAAAGCGTTTCCTTGTCGCCCGACAACGCGATGCCATCGGCACCGGTGCGCATGCCGCCATTCTTCAGTACCGGGCGGTCGTCGATGTTGAAGAAGAAATTAGGTTCATCATTGGTGAACCGGTGCTGATCCAGAATGCGGCGCACCGAGTTGGTGTTGCTGTCATAGACGATCAGGCCGCCATGCAGCGGGTCGCAGAAAATGCCGCTGTCCGCGATATAGGCAAAGCCGGTGTCGTTATCGACGGCCAGATCGTTCAGGAAAGAACACTGACGATCCGCTTCTTCCGCTGTGAAGACATAGCGCTGGATTTCCTTGTTCTCTTTCAGATCCCAAAGCACCAGCTTGGCGTCACCGTCTTCAAACGGAGGGCCGGCCACGTGGCCCTGATCCAGGATCCACATAACATCGTTGCGGTCGATCTCAAAACCCAGAACGGCCTTAAGGCCATCAGGGTTCGACATGCTGTTCATTTCCTCAGACGGAAACGCCTCCAGTTCCCACGTGTCGCCGTTCTTGGCCAGTTTCGAGACGGTCGAGGGGATCTCGGCCCCGCCCCAGCGCGCGGTGGACACATAGATGTTGCCCTGGCTGTCGACCTTGGCGCCCTGAACCAGCGCTTTACCGAAGATTTCGCTGCCTTCCCATGCGGATTTTGTCGCCTCGTCCTTGACGGCATAGGGCAGACTGTTCCATTCCGCTACTACCTCGGGCTCGATCGCAAGCGCCGGGGTGGCCAGAACGACGGTAAGGGCCACCGTGTTGAGCATTCGTTTCAGCATGTATTCCTCCCTTGCTGAGTTTTGGTGTTCCGCAGGCCGTTGCCGCGGCCTGCGGAACGTTTGGTTTAGATACGACCGTATTTCGCCAGACCTTCGCGCAGCGAGCCACTTTCGATAATCAGGCGGGCCTGTTCGGCTTCGCGCTCGTCGATCTCGCGCGCCATTTCCAGGATTGCCTCGGCATGGTCGCGCGGCACGGCCACCGCACCGTCAATATCGGCTACGATGATATCGCCGGGGTGCACGATGACTTCGCCCATCGCCACTTCGACATTCGAGGCCAGCGTCCGGATGCGGCCTAGCGTGGTGCCCGGGCTGACGCAGCGGGAATAGACCGGGAAGTCATAGTCACGTTTGATTTCGACCAGATCGCGGACACCGCCATCCAGAACCGCGCCTTCGTGCTTGTTGGCGACAGCGCCCGCAGTCATCAGACCACCCCACAGGGCAACGTCAGTGGTGCCGTTGGTCGAGATCACAATGACCGAACCAGCCTCGGACTCATCAATGGCGTCCAGCGCGTGCTGGGGTGGCATAAATTCATCAGTCGGACCTTCCAGTATGGTCACGGCAGGGCCAACGATTTTCTTTTCGTTGATGCGCGGCTTGATCGAGGCAGGCAGAAAGCCGGTTTTACCTGCGATCTTGTCAACCGCGTCTGCGACGGATGCGGTGGCCACTTTGCGAAACCCGGCAACGAGTTCTTGAGTGTTCATGAGTATTATCCTCTTGGGTAAGATAGTTAGAAGGCGGGGCGTCTCACCACGGGTTTTTCCAGCTTTTGGGCTGATCCCCGTTGAGAACGCGGGTGATTTCTTCGGCTGCATTTCGTTGCAGAACCGCGACTGAACGTTCCGAATACCAGGCGGCATGGTCGGACACGATGGTGTTGGCGCTGTGCAGCAGTGGATTATCCGGGGCGACCGGCTCGTGTTCGAACACGTCGATGCCTGCGCCAAATATGCGCCCGTGGTTTAGAGCGTCGGCCAGCGCCTCCTCATCGATCAGGCCCCCGCGCGATACATTGATCACGATCGAACTTGGCTTCATCAGCGCTATGTGTTCGGCATCCAGGATATGCCGCGTTTCAGGGGTAAGCGGTGCGTGCAGGCTGATCACGTCGGCTGCCATGCAAAGCTCGGTCAAACCGACCTTTTGCACAGCGGCAGCGGCTGCGGCCTCGTCGCTCATATACGGGTCAAAGACCAACACGGACGCAAACCCCAGCGCTCGAAATTTCTGGGCTGCCTGTAAACCGATCTTGCCACACCCGATCAGGCCAAGGGTGGCGTTTTCGCGGCTGGGGATCAGGGCTGCTTGGCCTATACCCCATTGGCCCTGTCGCACTTCAGCATCACGCGATGGGATACGCCGCTGAACCCCCAGGTAAAGCGCCAGCGCATGTTCGCTGACCTCAGTTTCGGCCCCATAATCGGGGACGTTCGCGACGTAAATGCCACGCGACTTCGCGTAGTCCAAGTCGATGTTATCGACGCCCACACCATAGCGGACGACGACTTTGAGATTTGGGCAGGCATCGATTACGGCTGCGTCCACGGCGCGTTCGCGAACGAGGATGGCAACCGGGTCCAACGCCTGCAAAGCTGGGACCGCCGCTGTTTCCGGCGTGACCGGTGCAATCTGAACATCTTGCTTAGCCAGCACCGAAGCCTCGGTGTCATAGGCGGCATAGCCTGGTTCAAGGATTGCGATGGTCTGGTTGGTCATGTGACGATCCCTCGGCATGGATTACTGTGCCTTGTAAGCTTCGACGGCTGCGTCGAGGCGGTTTGGCCAGTCCTCACCGATTTCGCTGACGATGTACTCACGCACAGCAGGCTGAGCGGCGGCGCGGAACATGGCCTTTTGCTCGGGGCTGACGGGAACAACTTCCATGCCTTTTTCGGACAGGATCGCAGTTGCGTTTGCGTCCTGCGCGGCGGTCATGCCGCGGTGGATCGTTTTCGAAATCTCGACGCACTGCTCGACAGCCTTCTTCTCGTCATCGGTCAGGCTTTCGAAAAACATGTCCGACATCAGATAGGCGTGCCAGCTAAACACATGTCCATCCAGAGACACGTATTTCTGATGCTGATAGAGCGAGGCGTTGACGATGTTCGTCACGCCGTTTTCCTGCCCGTCCACAACTCCTTGCTGCAGAGCGCCCGGCAGTTCCGGCCATGGCACTGGAGTTGCCGATGCGCCCAGGCTTTCGACCAGAGTCACCCAGACCGGCGCGGTCATTACGCGCATTTTCAAGCCTTCCATATCGGCAGGCTCGGCCACGGGTTTGACGTTATTAGTGAAGTTGCGCACGCCATTATCGGCCACACCAAAGCTGCGGATGCCGGTCTTTGCCAGCATATCGTCGGCCAGCGCGTCACCGAATTCGCCGTCCATCACTGCCCAGGCCATCGCCTGATCGTCGAACAGGTAGGGCATCGCCAGAACTGAGAAGGGTTTGTAGACCGCTGAGATCGGGCCGTCGTGGATCGCTGCCATCTGAACGGTGCCCAGCTGCAGACCTTCCATGATCTCGGACCCTCCGCCCAGCTGCGAGGCCGGGAAGATCTGAACGTCGATCGAGCCTGAGGTCTTGCCCTCGACGCAGGCTTCAAACGCCAGCGCCGCGGCGTGTTTGGGCGAGCTCAGGTCAGCGGCCTGAAAATGCGCGTATTTCAGCTCTTTGGCCGAAGCCGCACTGGCGGCGGTCATTGCAACAACGGCTGTTGCCGTCATCAGTTTCGACATGGTTTTCATGAGGTTCCTCCCTTTCATGTCAGTTCGCAAATCCAAAGAAGTTGGGGATTAAGGTGCTGACACCCGGCACGAGAATGACCAGAAGCAGCACCACGAGCTCAGCCAGCAGCAGCGGCAAAACCGCTTTTGACAGGCGTTCGATTTTCAGTTGTCCGACGGTGGCGATCACGAACAGTACTGGACCAACCGGAGGGGTGATCATTCCGATGGTGAGGTTCAGCACTAGCATCATCCCGAATTGCAGCGGGTCGATCCCCGCAGAATAAGCGATAGGGCCGAGGATCGGCGTCAGGATGATTAACGCGGGCAGCGTGTCGATGAAGAAGCCGCAGATCAGTGCGAATGCCGCAAGAATGAACAGAATGCCCAGACGGTTGTCGGTGATCTGGGTGATCAGTTTGGCCAGTTCCTGCGGGATTTGCAGATAGGTCAGCAGCCAGGCAAAGATCGACGCCATCGCCACGATCAGGAAGACCGACGACGTCACCACCGCGGCCCGCACAAACGCGGCGTACAGAGCGCGGACCGTGAAAGCGCGCAGGATGAAGCCAAGAAACAGAGCGTAGGCAGAGGCCACCGCGCCCGCCTCGGTCGGGGTGAACACACCGAACAGGATGCCGCCCAGAATGATTGCTGGCATGATCAGGGCTGGAATGGCCGCCAGAGTTGCGCTGCGCAATTCAACCATGGTGGCGCGATGTTCGCGCCCGCGGTAGCCGTTGCGGGTGGACACGATATGGTTCGCGATGGCCAGCGCAACGCCCAGCAGAACCCCAGGCACAATTCCAGCCAAAAACAGTCCCGCGACCGTCACTCCATTTGTAGAGATCGCAAAAATAACAGCCAGAATGGACGGTGGGATGATCGGACCGATGGTGGCTGTCGCGGCGGACAAGGCACCGGCATAGTTCTTCTCATATCCAGCTTCACGCATCATCCTCATGACGATGGCAGAAGGCCCTGCGGCATCCGCGAGGGCAGAACCGCTGATCCCCGCGAACAGCATCGACACAAGGATGTTCACATGCCCCAGCCCACCACGTACGTGCCCAACCAGAGCGTTGGCAAAGCGCAACAAAGCGTTTGTTAGCCCGCAGGCCGTCATCAGCTCAGACGCGAGAATGAAGAACGGTACCGCCATCAGCGGGAAGCTGTCGATCCCGGCGAACATGCGTTGGGTTGCGACCAGTGGGTTCAACGAACCGTCGATAAAAATCGCCGACAGGCCGGCGATCCCCATCGTGAAGGCTACGGGAGCACCCAGAAACAGCGTCGCGAAGAACAAGATGATCAGGGTTTTTGCCACGGCTCAGACCTCCGCCTCGTCGCCGTCGGGGTTGGGGCCATGTTCAAAATCCTGATTGACGAAGCGTTTGGCGAAGAAGGCCAGTTGGATCAGAAACAGCGCGCAACCAATCGGGATGGCCAGATACGGAATGCCGCGCGAGATACCGGTGGACATAGTTTCCTTGTTCCAACCGAATTCGACGAACTGGATGCCCAGCCGCAGCATCGTTGCCATGAACCCAAACATCACAATGACGATGCCCCAGCGCAAAAGGCGGGCCAACGCATCCGGCAGCAAGTCCGGAATTGTGGTGATTGCCACCAGCCGGCCCTCGCGCAAAGCAAGACCAGCACCACAAAACGCACCAAGGATCATCAGGTGGCGGGCGACCTCTTCAACCCAGGCAAAAGATGCGCCGAAACCGTAGCGCCCAACCACGTTGGCAAAGACGATTGCGAAAACCGTAGCCAGGGCCACGGCGACCAGCGCCCGGTTCAGTGCAACAATCCATGTCTCCAACCTTTGCAAAGACGCCCCTCCCGATGCCGTCTCTTTATGAGAATCAAAACTGGCATACAGTATGCTAATATGTCAACACTAACACATTGTATGCCAGATACATCACTGCTACTGTCGAACTGAGGAGAGCGACATGAGCCCATTCAACAGACCGAAATCATTGACGGAATTGGTGACCGAAAACCTGCGCGAGCGGATTGTCAAAGGCGAGTTCGAACTGGGTGAGCAACTGTCTGAGGCTCGAATCGCCAAGAATCTTGAGGTCAGCCGCACCCCTGTTCGTGAGGCAATCAATCGACTTGAAATGGAAGGGCTGCTCGTCGTCGAACCACAACGTGGGTCTTTCGTGTTCAACTTGGAGCCCGACGAATTGGCAAAGCTCTGCGACGCGCGTGTCTGCCTTGAGACAACCGCTTTAACTTCGGCCATGCAAGCAAACCCACAAGAGCTTCAAGCCGCACTTGCCGAATGCATCGATCGGATGAAGGCGGCGCGAGAGGCGGCGAACGATGCAGAGTACCTGTATCAGGATACTCTTTTCCATCAGTGCCTATTTGATTGTGCGGATAATCGGTTTCTGAATGACGCGTACCAGACGATTGCTCTTAAAATGGCGGCATTGCGCAGCCGGTTGGGACACCACCCGGATCATATGGCTAAGTCCTATCGCGAGCACATTGAGTTGCTTCAGTGCGTCGAGAATGGCGATGTTTCAAAAGCGTTGGACGTACTGAAACTCCACATAGACAGGAAAGAGGGGTCCTATTGGAGTGACGCAACTAATGTGGAAAGTCAGACCCAGCAGGTGAATTGAGCGGTTCCGTCTCCTGCATAAAACCAAACACGTTGTCTGCAAGTCAGATAACTGCGAAAACTGGCCAAGGTCAGTGCGGTAAACAGAAGTTGCCACTGAGGTATGCAGACATCTGACATTCCGAGTCGTTGCTTAACAGCGAAGGGAATGGGCATCCTTCGGCCGTTGGGTCGATATCATTGGGGCGTTTTCATGCAGAACCGGACGATAAGCCCGAAGCAGTTTTCGCAGAACATCATGCCCTTATGTATCCACAGGCAAACGCGCATGGGGTTCAGCACTTGCGGGCGGCACGTTGCGTGATTGCATGATTTGCAAGGAGGTATTTTCGTCACTCCTGTCGGGATACGCTCGAGTTGGCGATGGTATGATTAGTCTGATGTCGTTGTTCTCGCGCTGAACCCGGCGAAGTTTGAATGCTTTGTATGATCCGGATTTGGTGTGTTCCTTGACCCGCAACAATTCCACGACTTGCCACAGTTCTCGGTCCTTGATCTTTGTGCTGCTTTTGCAACGCGCTGAGGACGCTCGGATCGTCAACGTGTCGTCTGCTGTAGGGCCCCGGCCAGCACGCCCGGCTATGGTATCTCCAAAGCGGCGCTGAATGCTGAGACTATCAAAACCGCTGCCGCGTCGAAACCTCATGGTATTCTCGTCAACGCCGTATCCCCCGGCTGGGTCGCCACGGATATGGGCGGTCACCGCCCTTTTTCTGAGGGGACGAAAGGTACAGCCTGGGCAGCGAATTTGCCCAAAGGCGGCGCGACGGGAGGGTTCTTTCGCGACGGAGTCCCAATTGATTGGTAGGTTCAGCCGCGTGCCATGAAGTCAATCAGCTTCCTGACCCGCGCTGGCAAAAGGCGGTGGCTGGGATAGACGGCGAACATGTTCCGAGTCAAAGGTAGGGTGTCTGTGACCTGCAACTGCTGCAGGTCTCCGTCCACCATATCCAATGGCAGCATTGCGACACCCAGATTACGGCGGGCGGCCAGCGCAATGACATCAAGGTCGGATAAGCTGTGTGCGGTGTGCTTTGGGTGCAGTGTTTCCCCGCTCTCAAGCACCCAGGGCTGACCAGCTGCAAGCGCGGGCAAAACAAGAAGATCAGGTCTGGATATCGGCCTATCCAACCCATGCTCGTGGATGAAACCCAAACCGGCGCAAAAGCAGTAAGGGATCGACCATAGCCGTTTCGCGACAAGGCTGGAATCTGTCAGCGGGCCGACCCGAAAGGCCAGATCAATATTGTCGCGAAAGAAATCCATCATGAGATTTGTTGTCGTCAATTCGAGTTCCACACCTGGATTCTGTTGCGCAAAATCCAGCAAGCGCGGGCCGATGTTTGTCCGAGCAGCAAGCGGTGGTGCCGTAACTCGGATTCTGTGACGTTTGGTATCGTCGGCAAAGCCCACAACACCTTGAAGCGCCTCGACCGGGCCCTGACAAATGCCCAGAAGACGGCGACCCTCTTCTGTCAGGCGAACCTGTCGGGTTGTCCGCTCGAACAGTTTAGTGCCCAGGTAGTCTTCCAACTCTGCGATCCTGCGGCTGACCCGGCTAAGCGGTATCCCCAAACGGTCCGCGGCCTTGGAAAAGCTGAGATGGTCGGCGACTACAGTGAACAGGGCAAGGTCGTTATAGATCATTATCCTATTTTTGGGATTATAAGTTCCAATATCAACTATTATCATTGAATTTGCGGACCTCTACCTTCTGCGCAACAGAAGGAGACAGATGATGCCTTTCGCAGTTGAAATCACCCAGACCGGCAAGCCGGATGTTTTACGCAAAACCAGCCGTACGACCCCAACCCCAAATGCTGGGGAAGTCCTGATCCGGAACAAAGCCGGGGCGGTCAACTTTATCGACACCATCATCCGTTGCGGCGAGATGCCTGAGGGGATGATGCCTGATCTGCCGCATGTCCCTGGGGTCGAAGGGGCCGGAGTTGTAGAGGCGCTGGGTGAGGCGGTGCAAGGCTTCTCTGTTGGGGACCGAGTGGCATGGATGGGACCGATTGGAGCCGGTGGATATGGGACGCATTCGGTGATCGCTGCGCCCTGCATCACACGGTTGGCCGACGCCGTGGATTTCGAAACCGCAGCCGCAATCCCCGTCAACGGGATGACTGCTTATCACATGCTGGTCAATCTGGGAGGCGCGACGGCTGGTAATTCCGTTCTTGTTCATGCGGCAGCCGGAGGTGTCGGCACCATGGCGCTGCATATCGCGAAACACCTGGGCATGACGGTGATTGCCTCGACCAGCACCAACAAGGCTGGATATGCCAAAGAGCAAGGCGCTGATCACGTTATCGACTATCGCACCGAAGATGTCACCCAGCGGGTGATGGAAATTACCGAAGGATGCGGCGTGGACCTGACGTTGAACCCGATTTCCGGTGGAACCCTGAAATCAGACCTCGACGTTCTGGCACCTCTGGGCACCGCAGTTCTGTTTGGGTTCCTTGCCGGTCCGCCCGCAGGCAGTTTTGCCGAGGACTTGGCGAAGCACTTTCAGAAATCCGTCTCGGTTCGGGTCAGCGACATATACACATATTTCGGTAACCGACCCGATCAGTTCAACGCGGACATGGCCACAGTATTTGATCTGCTTGAAACGGGTGTTCTGCGTCCGCAGGTCGCGACCCTGTCCATTGATCAAGCTGCCGAGGCGCATCGTCGTCTGGAAGCCGGCGAAACCACGGGCAAATTGGTGCTGAGCATCGACTGACCGACCCAACAATGAGAGGAGACATAGCAATGAGTACGGTTTTCGAAACCGAGCTGAAAAGCAAGCATATCGTCATCGTCGGTGGTAGCAGCGGCATCGGGAAGGCTACCGCAAAGATGGCTGCGGCCCTTGGCGCGAAGGTTACGATTGCCAGCCGAAGCGTTGCCAAGTTGCAGGCCGCCGCAGTCGAAATCGGGAACGGAGCGCAGATCGCGCCAGTTGATACGACCGACGAGGCGGGCGTCACCTCCTGGGCCAGAGGGCTGGGGCCGGTGGATCATTTGGTGATCTCTGCTTCAAGTGCTGCGCATGGGGCGTTCACCGAGCTGCCCACAGACGATCTGCGCACCATGTTCGAGGCCAAGTTTATCGGCCCCTATATGGCTGCGCGCGAAGTGTTACCCGCGTTGGTCAAAGGTGGGTCCGTTACGTTCTTTTCCGGTGTGCTCAGCCGCCGCCCGTCTACCGGCGCGACAGGTCTTGGTGCTGTAAATGCCGCGGTCGAGGCACTGGCCAAGGGGCTGGCGCTTGAACTGTCTGGACGGGCGCGTGTGAACTGCATCAGTCCCGGCATGGTCGCCACGGAAGCCTATGCTGTGATGCCGGACGAGGCACGAGACGATATGTATGCTAAAGTCGGCGCCAGCTTGCCCGTCGGACGCGTCGGAGTGGCGGAAGAGGTTGCGCAAGCCGTTATCCTGGCGATGACAAATGGCTTCCTGACCGGCACCGTCCTGGACATAGACGGTGGTCATCTGGTCCGCGGCTAGAACCTGCAACGAGCCGTTTTTGGAGTACATCACGCCAAAAAACAGCCCCTGTAACATGCGCCAATCTGCGAAACCCATAAGCCAATGCCTCAAAACAATGTCCGCGATGCCTAATGCAAGTGCAGCATTACAATGCTCGATTGAATGCCCGGGTTGGGCCGTCCTCGTCCAAGCGGAATATGTCTGAGCCCCAAAGGTTATAATGTGTCCAGGGTCTGCTTCGAGCCCGACTGAGTTGCAACGTGTTTTTTACACTTGAGTTCAGCTGGGCAAACCGGCCGCATGCAGACCAGCAGCAAGGCGTCCGAAATCATCTGGTCGCCGCCACATGGTCTGGAATCCACGAGCGAGGGCAGAAACGGTTTCTTCATTTACTTGGATGTCTCGGCTCATGAGTTCGTCGCGACGTTCGGTTGTGAAGTCAAGTAGGGCTGCCTCGGCTTCGACCTGGCGACCAAGCTTCGCGAAGGAGGCAGCCACGAAAGCCGTCGCCAAGGAATTGAGCCGGGCCTCTCCCATCAGTAACCCGAGAGCTGCTTCAAAGTCTTCACAGAAGAATTGTATCTGTCCCATTATCCAGTCGATAGCCGGGGGGTGCAGAGGATCCATCTGCATTGCCTCAGAAACGACGTCTCGCGCCTTCTCATGCCTTCCAAGCAAAAGAAACGCGTATCCGCACCAAGCCATGGACTCCGCCTCGGTTTCGATCAAAGACAGCGTTTTTTCAAATTGGGTTTCAGCCTCCGTCCAAAGGCCGGCGCACAAATAGGCGAAACCGAGTTGGTCCTGGATGTAGACATCCTGGTTATCCAACGCCGCTCCCTTTCGAGCGATATGCAATGCATGGTCTGCCGCGTCAGAGTCCGCCAATCCCAGCCAAAGATCTATGACATATGTATCTGAGAGGTACATGAATGACCTCGCGATTGACGGATCGAGAGCGACGGCCCGTTCCAGCAGGGCCCGAGCTTTTGCAGTATCGCGTGCATTCAGGCCGTCGCGAAGGGCTTTGCCCTTCAGCATCAGCTCGTAAGCCTTCATTTCATTTTCCGGTTTTCTGGTTGAACGATCGGCTACATCGTGCTGGACGCGCCCGGGAAGGACCGCCACGATGCTTCGTGTCACATCGTCTTGAACCTCCAGAACGTCCTCCAATTCATGATCATATCGATCCGACCATAATTGTGATCCGGAATTAGCGTCGGAAAGCTGTACCGAAATCCTGACGCGGCTCCCTGCCTTCCGTACACTGCCCTGCACAAGATAATCCGCACCCAAAGCTTCCGCGGTTTCAGCCGGATTGGCCTCTTGGCTTCTAAAACGAAAGGAGGCGTTTCTTGAGACCAACTGGAGAGTGCGAAAACGCGACAAGCCGGTGATGATGTCTTCTGCTATGCCATCGCTAAAAAAAATCTGTTCTGGATCGTTGCTCATATTGTGGAACGGCAAAACAGCGATTGTCGGTTTTAGTTTTGCCTCCGAATGCGGCCGTTGGTTGTGGTACCTATCCGATCCGCCAAATCGCCATGCGTGTACGGGCTCGGCAACGTTCTTGACATTGAAAGTCCCCGCGTCTTCCCAAGAGATTGTCAGACGATTGCCTGCGGCGCGATACACTGCGTCAGACACAAGCACGCCACCGGGTGGAGCGAGTTGTTCCAGACGTGAAGCCAAATTCACACCTGAGCCGAACACGTCTCCATCGCGCAAAATTATATCACCTAGATTGATGCCTATGCGGAAGCAAAGTGGATCACTGCCGTCTGGCGATGCTTTTTGCCAATCAAGCGCGCAAGAAACGGCATCTGAGGCGCTTTCGAATTGAGCCAAAAGGCCATCCCCAAGCAATTTTATGACTTTGCCGCGATTCCGTTCAACAAGCGGGATGACAAATTCAGTCATGTGGGCTGACAGAGTTTCAAGCGTGCCGGTTTCGTCCCGCTCCATTCGGGCTGCATAGCCGACCATATCGGCCACCAGTATAACCGCCAGCTTTCTCTCCACGTTTTCCCTCCCATCTACTGAATACCTTTTGCGAGGCTATACGACCACCAGTAACTGAACCACTCAATCCGACCGTCGTCAGCAATACCTGCCTTTACTGAGTTCTCTGGTGTCCAATCTTGCGCTCGTAGCGATTGTCGGCAACACGGGCGGCAAACACAGCAACGCGTAGGGACGGGGAATATCTCTTTTGGGCCGCCCCTCTCAGACGGCCCCACGTCCTAGATTTCAATGGCTTCGGTGATAGCCAGGGCATTCTCAAGTTCCACACCAAGGTATCGGACGGTGCTGTCCATCTTGGTGTAGCCAAGAAGGAGCCGAACAGTTCGACGGTTTCCGGCCTTCGTGTAAATCTGAGTGACTTTGGTTCTCCTCATTGGATGGGCGCCGTAGGCGCTCGCCTCGAGACTGAACGATGTCACCGAGTCGCGGACGAACCTTGCATGTTGGCGTGTCGAGATGTGCAGGCGATGAAGCCAATTTTCCGATTGATCCGCATATTCCAGCATTCAAACTTGTCAGATAAGCCGGTCTGAATTGTATTGCCCATGCGGGCGAGTTGGCAGGAGCAGACAGCGTCGTAGAGACAATTGAAAAGCTGAACCCGCAGAGGATCGGTCATGGTGTTCGATCCATCGAAGACCCCAATCTGGTTGAACGATCGGCCAAAACTTGGACGCATCTTGAAGTCTGTCCGACCTGAAACGTTCAAACGGGCACTTTTCAGCCATTACCCGGCACAGTTTGGCACCGTTGAGGGTGGTAGCGGTTGATCTGGGCCTCAATACGGACCTTCCATCGCCATCACTTTCTGCGGCTGATGCTCCAGTGTGTTTAAACCATGAAGATCGCCAGCAACGATCTGCAGAGGGGTGACCAGAACGGCCATCCACTTTGCCATCGAGAACATGCGGGTGACCTCGGCCGCGCGATTACCACTTAGCAGGTGCCATGCTGCAACCCCGGCCACCATGAAAGAAGTGGTGAGTTAAAACAGGCAATCCATCTATTCGATCGAAAAGCAAAAGCTTGGAGCAAAGAGCCTTGTGCTCGGTTCAACTGGTGCTTCCCGCAACCAGCCTCACTTGGGAGTTTCGCCGAAGTAACCTCCAAAAAATGCAATCATTACCACCAACACACTCAACAACACCACAATCACCCAAAGCGCTCCGCTACCTCTGGCGAAGTATCCCAACGAGATTAGACCAACCACGAAGATGCCAACTAAGAAGTACAGTACCGTATTGTCCAATTTACTCCCCCCAGAAATTAATACCTAAACTCAAAAGCCGCCTGCTTTGCAAAGGCGATCTAAAGACCGTTTGAAAGGCGATATCAAACGGCTTTCGGTGAATGTCGAATGCCACTCAGCGTGGCGAACAAAACCGGGACCAATATCATTGTGAGCATCGTGCCCACCGTTAGCCCGCCCATGATCGTAACGGCAAGACCCACCCAGAACACGTCTGGCAGCAGCGGTATCACACCCAGAACTGTCGTGGCCGCGGCCAGTACCACGGGGCGAAGCCGTGAGGCCCCTGCATTCAAAACCGCGTCATAGCCCGGCTGACCTTCGGCCAAGTTATCGTTGATCTGGTCGATCAGAACGATTGCGTTTTTGATCATCATGCCCGCAAGGCTCATGCCCCCCAGCAGTGCCACGAACCCAAATGGTGTATTCGTGAGGAGCAAGCTCGGAACAATGCCTATCAGCACAAAAGGCACGGTCAGGAAAATGACCAGCGGTCTGCGGTATGAGTTGAACAGCCCGACGACGATAAGCGCCATGATCGAAAATGCGGGTATCATTCCCGGAATCAAGGACGCTTGTGCAGACACAGTGTCTTCGTATTCCCCGCCCCATTCCATGCTATAGCCCGGCGGCAACTCAGCCTCCAAAGCGTCAAAATCAGCGAGAACCGCAGCGCGATAGCTGGGCAGAGTGACACTGTCGATCGGATTGGCTTGC
This sequence comes from Ruegeria sp. HKCCD7303, assembly GCF_013111185.1. Taxonomy (GTDB): domain Bacteria; phylum Pseudomonadota; class Alphaproteobacteria; order Rhodobacterales; family Rhodobacteraceae; genus Ruegeria. The sequence goes on from NZ_WVRE01000007.1 coordinate 99,029, forward strand.
ACCGTCAGAACACGGCGCCGGTCGCGACGATTGATCGTCGGGTCTTCGGGCTGGATATTCACGCCGCGTACGACCTGCGCCAATGGGACAGGCTCAACAGAAAACGGTGACTGCAGTTGCAGCAGTTCAAAGTTATCCACGGCAGCCACGTCGTCCGCGCCCGGTCGAACAATGATGGGCAGCAACTCGTCACCTTCGCGGTAGAGGCCGACTGAGCGTCCGTCGAATGCACGCTTTGTCGTATTCCCAAGATCTTCATAGGTGATACCGGTCCATCGTGCCCGGTCCTGATCATAGTCGGGGACTGTTTTCAGGACACGGTTGCGCCAATCGGTGCGCGCCACCTTCGTCCATTGATGTTGATCCAATATCGCGACGGCTCTGTCGCCAATTTCGCGTAAAGTCTCGGGATCGGCATCCGCTGGGCCGATGATGCGGTTTTCGAAAGCCCAAGTATTGCTGGGTCCCACACCGAATTGACGTGTGAAGGAGGTCGCCTCGGGCATATTGGCTGCAATCCAAAGCGAGATCTCTTTGGTCATCTCTGGAATGTCGCGATAATCCTCGACGTTCACGATGACTTGCGCGTAGGACGGGTTTGTTCCTTCAGGGTCGACCGGCAAGTAGAAACGCGGCGGGCCAGCGCCGATAAAGCTTGCGATACCGGTTACGCGATCATCCATTTCCACCTGCGCTTCGATCCGCGTGATGGCCTCGGATACTGCTTCGATCCGAGTTCCTTCTGGGGCGTAATAGTCGATCATGTACTTGGTCATCGAAGAGGTCGGGAAGAACAACTGTGTAACGGTTCCAAAACCGATCCCGGCAATAACCAGTGCAGCGACGGCCACTCCGATCGTCAGATAGCGAACCCGGATCGCAGCGGCCAGAAAGCGGCGGTAAACGGCGTATAGACCGGTGTCAAAGGTCTCTTTGGCTCCACCCTTTGGGTCCGGCAGCATGGCAACACACTGTAAAGGCGTGACTGTCATCGACAACAACCAACTGACCAACAGCGCGATTCCGACAACCGAAAACAGCGTCCGGCAGTATTCTCCTGCGCTCTCAACTGACGCAAAGATCGGGTAGAACGCCATAACTGCAACGAATGTTGCCCCAAGCAGAGACATAGCGGGGCGCGTGGCAGCATCGATAGCGGCTTTCGCCCGGTCCATTCCCTGTGACATTCGAACCATGGCGCCATCTGCAACCACGATCGAGTTATCGACCATCATACCAAGCGCAATGATCAACGCGCCCAAGGACATGCGTTGAAGATCTATTCCTAGCATCGCGAGCGGGATAAAGGTGGCAAGTATCGTCAGGATCAATCCGCTACCTATTATGATCCCCATGCGAACACCCATCGCCAGGGTCAAAACGACCAGAACAATCGCGACAGCTTGTCCAAGGCTGACTAAGAAGCTGCTGACTGCCAGATTCACGTCGTCAGATTGCCAATGAACCCGTTCGACCTCGATGCCTACCGGCAGGCCTGCGATCAGTTCCGTTACTCTGGCGTCTACGGCCTCACCAACGCTGACAACGTTGACACCAGACTGGAAGGATATCGCCAAACCAATAGACGGAAGGCCGTTATAACGCATCATGGTCGTCGGTGGATCAGCATAGCCTTCCTGGACCTCAACGATTTCACCAAGCCTTAGTAACTCTGGTCCACGGCGCTGGCCGCTTTGAGCTTGGTCCAGACCGCTTGGCCGAACAACCAAATCAGCGATGTCTTTCGGGCTGGTGAATGTGCCGCTTGGCGCAATGCGCATGCGATAGTCGCCGATATTTACGCGGCCTGCATCCACAATCGCGTTTTGGGTTTGCAAGGTATTGAGGATGGTCTGAGCCGAAACACCCAATGCTGCCAAGGCTTCTTCCCGTGTCTCCAAATAGATGACCCTATCGCGATCCCCCCAAAGATCGACTCGGCCGACGCCGTCGATCAACGAAAGCTCTCGTTTGAAGTCTTCGGCAAAATCGTCAAGCTCGCGGGCGGAGAAGCCATCAGACGTCATCGCCAGAAGTAGACCGAAAACATCACCGAAATCATCATTGATCGCAGGACGACCAGCGCCTGGTGGAAGGTCTGTTTCAACGTCTCTGACTTTGCGACGCAACGTGTCCCAGATCTGCGGTAGTTGATCCGACCAATAGTTCGGGCGGATCTCGACTATGATTGTCGACACACCCGCTCTGCTTTCGCTCGAGATGTAGTCAATCTCTTTGATCTCTTGGAGTTTTAGTTCGATCCGTTCGGTAACCTCCTGCTCAACTTCGGCCGGGCTGGCACCGGGATAGAGGGTGGTCACAACAGCAGTCTTGATTGTGAATTCGGGGTCTTCCAACTGCCCAAGGCTAAAGAATGCTGAAATGCCGCCCAACGTGAGCATGACGACAGTGAACCAAACAAATTTGGCGTTGCGGATCGAAAAAGCCGCCAAACCCATTAGTCCGTGTCCTCAGAAAGCAGCGAAACTTTCTGACCTTCTCGCAGAGAGTTTGCCCCGGCAGTGACAACCACGTCACCAAATTCCAGCCCCTCGCTAACGGCCACCCCTTGCGACCGTGGAGTGCCAAGCGAAACCTTCCTTGCCGTTACAGTTTCTGAGCCGGTATCAAATACCCAGACATGCGGATCGGTTTCCCCTTCAGGCACGAAAACCGCGCTGGCAGGAACCATGATCGCATCGAATGGTTCGTGCCCTTCCTTTGGTTTTCCGCGAACGCGTCCTGCCATACCCGGAAGAACAAGTGCGTCTTCGGGCTGCTCCATTATCAATGTGACAGGGAATGTTCGTGTCGTCGCCGAAGCCTCTGATCCAATCTCACTAATTTCTGCGGGTAGAACAACGTCCCCCAAAGCGTCAAAAGTGACGGTTATGTCTTCAATGTGCGGGATAAGGGCAATGTATCGTTCGGGGATATCGATCACCACTTCGATGTGCTCGGCATCCAGAATGCGCAGCACTGGAGTTTGTGCTGCGACTTCTTCAAAATCTTCAATGTATTTGGCGACAACACGACCATCGAACGGTGCGGCCAAGCTCGTATAGGTTAAATCCAAAGTCGCTCTGTCCAGTGCGCCTTGAACAGAATTGATTGCTGCCTGAGCCGACGTTTCGCCTGCAACAAACCGGTCGAGTGTCGCCTGAGCGGCAACATCTTTTTCAACCAACGATCGCTGCCGATCTGTTTGCAATTTGGCGTTTTCGAACGTCGCCTGCGCGCTCTCAAGCTCAGCAGTAAGCCGATCGACTTCAGCCTGGTAGGGGGCCGGATCCAAGGCCGCGACAACAGCACCTTTCGTCACAAGGTCACCAACCTGAACGTCGACGCCAACAACATTGCCCGGCACGCGAAAGGCCAATGATACTTCGCGTGCAGCTCTGGCCGTTCCCACAAAGTAACGATCATGCAAACTCGAAAGGTCAGAAATCTCAGTTGCTCTGACAGGTCGGATTGTTGTTTCGGTCGCTTCTTCTTCCTTCTCCCAGCAGCCGGTAAGCAACACGAAAGCAAAAAGCCAAACAGATAGTTTCCTCATATCCCCCTCCCGTACGACCCGCATTTCTCTCTTCGTCTCTGTGAAGGTGGCTCAACTTGCGGATTTTGCGTCTAAAGCTGTTGAAATTGTACGCGCTTATTTAACAAAGTCAAAAATCCGAATTTATTTACTGCGAAGAAGAGAATTCTGAGAAAACCTATTCAGGCGACCAAAATTTTAGGCTGACAACTTCGCAACACGACGTCGTCTTGATGCTGCCGTTTGTCTTATCGATCGTGCAGAAGGCTGTTTTTTTGAAATTGGAGAAGCTGCGCCGGAAGACAAATACCCAGAGATTACTGTGTGTCAGAACACAGCCAAGAGCGGCTTGTGGAAAATCCAGCCCCATTACGATGCAGTCTGAGACATTCTGCGTCGGTTTCATACTTTCGCCAGATGTGCATTTTCAGTTGCTGGGGCAAATGATGATCCTTGGACCTGGTGGCAAAACAAGCGTTCGCACAGGTGAATAGGGTATGCGTCTTATCGCAACCTTACGCGCATCGCTGAGGGAGGTGCGTTGTGGCTGGTGGAACTTCGTTTCATTGTCCAGAGACATGATTGAGCAAGTCAAAAAGGCATGGAAGGCGGCGGATTGGTTCAAAGGTCAATTCCAGCTACCGCCGGGTGATGTTGCCGACCATATCCCGATCACGCAAGAACTTGAGCGAACACCGCCGCAAAGTAAATTCGAGCCTTAGACCTGTCGTTTTGGCCCGGGGTAGTCATTTCTTGATAGTCCGTAATCCCGATTTACAGCCCCAGAATGTCTCGTGCCTGATCAACTGTGGCAACCGGACGATTATACTGGGCGCAGATTTCAGCAGTCCGCATCACGAGCGCTGCGTTTGATGGTGCCAGCGTATTGCGATCCAGGCGCACGTTATCTTCTAACCCTGTTCGCGCATGACCACCTGAGGAAATCGCCCAGTGGTTCAGAACCTCTTGTTGCGCACCGATGCCGGCCGCACACCAAGGTGCCCCCGGAAACAGCCGGTTGACAGTTTTCACGTAGAAATCAAAGACGTCCCGATCAGCAGGCATTGCGTTTTTGACACCCATGACGAACTGCACATAGGGCGTGTTTTTTATCTGCCCTTTCGTGTGCATCTCAGCCGCTTTCAGAATATGGCTGAGATCGAAGGCTTCGATCTCAGGCTTGATGTCATACGTCACCATCTCAGCCGCCAACCAGTCGACCAGATCGGGCGGGTTTTCGTAGACGCGTGTGGGGAAGTTGTTCGATCCTACCGACAAAGAGGCCATGTCCGGTCGCAACGGCAACATGCCACCACGCGTCTTGCCCGCTCCGGACCGTCCTCCGGTTGAAAACTGAATGATCATACCGGGGCAGTGTTTCTCCAGCCCCTCTTTCAACCTTGCGAACTTCTCAGGGTCGCTCGACGGTGTTTGATCATCGTTGCGAACATGAGCATGGCAGATCGTCGCTCCTGCCTCGAATGCCGCGTGTGTGCTTTCGATTTGTTCCTCGACCTTTATCGGCACCGCCGGGTTGTTGGCCTTGGTCGGCAATGACCCGGTGATCGCGACGCAAATTATACAAGGCTCTGCCATGTCACGCCTCTTTGGGGGCAAGAACGAAATCGAATTCAACGTCCCAATACGGGCCCTCAAAGCCAACTTCTGTAGATCGTGCCGGGTCATCGACGCGATTGAACTCTGCGATCAGACTCTCTTTGACCCCAAATACTGCGTCCGAGTTGATGTATTTGTCATCGGGATCAAAGATATGGGTTGTCAGGTCGTCATACCCGTCTTTCGACACGATATAGTGCAGATGCGCTGGCCGAAACGGGTGCCGTCCCAGACGCTTCAACAGATCGCCAACCGGCCCGTCATCCGGGATTGGATAGTTCTTTGGCCGCACCGCACGGAACCAATAGGTCCCATCAACACCGGTTGTGAAGACGCCGCGCAGGTTGAAATCGGGCTGAATGCCTTTCTGTTGTACGTCGTAAAACCCGTCATCATTGGCTTGCCAGACATCAATCTTGACGCCTTCCAACGGGCTGCCTTCCACATCGGTGACACGACCCCGCACCACCATGTCCTCACCCTTTTGGTCGAGACAAATGTTGTGCCCCATCTCATATTCCGGCGCGCCGCCCACATGGAAAGGACCCAGCACGGTGTTCTCGGAGGCACCGGTTGGACGACGAGAATTCACGGCATCCACCAGCATCGACACGCCCAGAACATCGGACAGGAGAATGTATTCTTGCCGCCAGTCATCGCACATGTGCCCGACCTTGGTCAGGAACATGATCGCCTCAAACCACTCCTGCTGCGTTGGTTCAATTTCCTTCACGGCTTCATGGAGCTTTCGCGTGATGACCTCCATCACCTGCTTCAGCCGTTCGCTTTCTGCGTTTTTGTTCCGTGCGGTGACGACCTCGGCCGAGTTTTCTTCGGTAAAGTATCCCATCTCATGCGAGTCCATTTTGGCCTCCTGACTTGTGTAAGTTTGCTCCAGATTGGCTCATCGCGAAAGTACTGTTGTCAGCGCGCGACGCAGTTCGGCTTCGGCATCCGCAACCATATCGGCTGAGCGCCACGCCACATGTTGATCAGGACGGACCAACAAACAGCCTGTATCCGAAATCTCGGACGCGCGCGCCCAATCCCCGGTGTGGTCAACATAGGTCTGGCGCGGGCCGATAACGTGACAGCGAATGGGCATGCCCAGCTCTTTCGCGATCATCTCGGCTGCTTTTACCCATGCCTCGCCACCAATCCCGGTCAGCACAGTGAATTCTCCACGACCGCACAGATCCAGCGTTGAATGCTTGTTCCCGGTGTCATGATCGAACACCCAGACATGCGGAATGCGCGCACCGGGCCATGTCGTCGGCTGGTAGTGCAGCTCGGCATCCTGATCAAAACCGGGATTGGGTTGACCATCCGTTTCAATCGCACAGGAGTCGTAGCGTTGGTTCATTTCCACGCCATGTGCATCGAACTCATACTTCTTGAAGGCAATCGCCTCGCGGATGGCTTGTCTTTGTGCTGCGGCTTCAGGCGTTGATCCTGAGCGTGCCTCAAGGTTGCTTTGCATGACCTCTGGGTCGACGCCTTCGGCCATTCCGAGCGATTCAAAGATCGGTCCGAATTCACCGATGGATTGATTGGCCCGTGTGACGATCTGCTTTGCCACTGGCGCACGTTCTTCGCTGTAGCTGTCCAGCAGGTTTTCTCCTGCATGACCTTTCAGGACAGCCGCCAGTTTCCAGGCGAGGTTGAAGCTATCCTGAATCGACGTGTTCGACCCCAGCCCGTTCGACGGTGGGTGTCGGTGTGCCGCATCACCCATGATGAACACGCGATCCTTCTGCATATGGGTCGCGTACATGTTGTTGACGGTCCAGGTGTTGGCGCTGATCAATTCGATCTCAAGCTCGGGGTCGCCAACAAGCTGGCGCGCAACCTGCGTAGCCATGGCCTCGTCAACTTCGGGCGCTGGTTGGTTGATGTCATAGCCCCAGACGATGAGCCATTCGTTCCATGGGCGGACCATGCGGACCAGACCCATGCCGATGCCACCGACATTCGCGCCTGGTTGCATCACCCAGTAGAGGACCGACGGCCGATGCGCGACATATTTACTGAGATCTGCGCGGAACAGGATGTTCATGGACCCGCCGACGCCCATCTGTCCTTCGAAAGGCAGACCGGCATGTTCGGCGACCAGAGAATTGCCCCCATCCGCGCCGACCAGGTATTTCGACCGGATGGTGATTTCTTTGCCGGACAAACGATCTAAACACGTCGTTGTCACACCATCTGCATCTTGCTCATGTCGCAAGTATTCGGTGCTCATCCGCGCTTGCGTGCCTCGGCGGCAGGCCGTGCCAAATAAGATCGGCTCCATGAATGTTTGTGGCAGATCGTTCATCATCGTCGGGCTGGACAGCAGGTGTTCGGCCTTGGACAGAGGATGATTACCCCAGCTTTTCATCCGTCCGATTTCCTCGCCCGCGAGGCTTTCGCAGAACACATTTTCACCCATCAAGTCCTGATGCGCTGCGTGCATGTAGGCCTCTGCTTCAACCTCGTGACCAAGGTCGCGCAGCACCTCCATCGTGCGCTGATTGGTGATATGTGCCCGCGGCGTATTGGCCAGCCAGCGATAGCGGTTGATGACCATATTCTCGACGCCGTAGCTGGACAGCAAAGCCGCCGTTGCAGACCCCGCTGGGCCGGTCCCGATGATCAGGACATCCGTTGTGATGGTGGCCATGTTACGCCTCCCTCTGTTTGTCAGATTGAATTGAGTTGAGGCCGTCCTTTGGGTTCGTCAGCACAAGGCGACGGCGCACAGGGAAAATCTGCAGCCCAGTCTTTTCTGAGATCAGCCCCCACAGACCGCGGGGGGCGAAGAGCATGACGGCGATCCCGATTAGACCAAGCACCATGAGGTACCAGGAGCCGTAGTCGGCCAGCAGGCTTTGCAAGATGAAGAAGATCAGCACGCCCAGGATCGGGCCTTCGATGGTGCCAATTCCACCGATCACGACGATGAAGATCACATAGGCAGTCCAGTCGGTGACCGAGAACGCCGCATCCGGCGAAATCCGCAGCTTTTGCACATAGATCAGAGCGCCGGTCAGCCCGGTTCCCGCGGCGGAGACCAAGTAGACCAGCCATTTCATCCGCGCCGCATCGACGCCAACGGATTTCGCGGCTTCAATATTGTCACGTACTGCAGCCAGCGCCAGCCCGCGCTTTGTTCTGAGCAGCCAGTAGATGCCCGCAATCGTTGCGATCACAAGCGCCAAAGCCAGCCAGTAGGTCAAGATATCGCGCGCTGCAGCACCGCGAACGTCGAAGGTGGTCTGAATCCACTCGGTCGCCCACATCTCACGCGTTGCGGTTCTTGGCAGAGAGGTTCCGGTGCCGCCGCCGAGCATTTTCCATTGGGCCACCAGCAGGCGCATGACCTCTGCGATGACCCAGGTGCCAATGGCGAAATAGGCCCCTTGCAGTCGGAAGGTGAAAAAGGCCGTAGGGATAGCGACGATCAGGGCTGCGACGCCGCCCAAAAGGATTGCCGGAACCGGGTCCAAGCCCCACAGGATCACGCCGCCAAACATGGCGTAAGCGCCCATGCCCACGAAGGCTTGCTGCCCGACTGAAACCAAACCGCCGTAACCAGCCAGCAAATTCCAGAACTGTGCCAACACCAGCATCGTGAAGATAAAGAACAGGTCCTGGATCAATCCCCGGCTAGCGAAGGTCGGCAGCAGGATGAACAGGATGATCAAAGCGATACAGACCGCTCCTGCGCTGTAGGACGCGCGGGTCTGTGTCTGGACGCGGTACATTGCAGTATCAGTCATCAGTCCACCGCCCTTGGAAACAGGCCTCTGGGCTTGATCAGAAGCACGATGAGAAAGGCCAGATGACCGGCCAGGATTTGCCATTCGGGATTGATCGCCGCGCCGACAGTCTGAGCGACACCGATAATGATGCCTCCGACAAGCGTGCCCCATAGGCTGCCGAGGCCACCAATGATCACAGCCTCAAAGGCATAGATCAGGCGCGCTGGGCCGATATTGGGGTCAAAATTCGCCCGCATTCCCAGATAAAGCGCTGCCAAGGTCACCACGAGCATTGCGATGGCTGTCGCGGTCGCGAAAATACGTTCTGGGCGGATGCCCATCAAACCCGCCGTCACCGCATCATCCGAGGTCGCGCGGAACGCACGGCCCAGTTCCGTCCGATAGAAAAGCTGGTTCAGACCGACAATCACAAGGATCGCCGAGGCAAAGGTCAGCAACGGCAGAACGCCGAGGTTCAGCCCGCCCATCTGAACGGACGCCGTTGCGATTTCGCCCGCAGGGAGCCGCTGGCTATCCGCCGAGAAGCCTTCGAGTAATGCGTTCTGCAAGACGACCGACAAACCGAACGTCACAAGTAAGGGCGGCAGGATATCAGGCCCCAGCACGCGGTTCAGCACATGTCTCTGCAAAGCCCAACCCACGCCAAACATGATCGGCGCGGCAAGGATGGCTGCCAGAAACGGAGAGAGCCCTAGCAGCGAGACCAACAGAAGGATCAGATAGGCGGCAAAGACGATCAGATCACCATGGGCCAGATTAACCAAGCGCATGATCCCGAACACAAGGCTAAGGCCTGCTGCAAACAGCGCATAAAGCCCGCCCAGCAAAACACCCTGAATGATGGTATCGATCCAGATCATGCGGCGGCTCCTCCGAAATAGGCGTCGTGTATGGCCTCGCGACTGAGCGTGTCTGCTGTGCCTTCCAGCGTGACGCGGCCTTCAATCATGCAATAGACGCGGTCGGAGACCTTCATTGCCTGGCCAATATCCTGTTCCACAACGATGAGGCTGGCGCCGGCCTCCTGAATGCGAGGGACGGCATCGTAGATGTCTTTGATGACTACCGGCGCGAGGCCAAGGCTGATCTCGTCACAGAGCAGAACACGGGGATTGCTCATCAGCGCGCGACCGATTGCAACCATCTGCTGTTGCCCGCCAGACAGGGCTGTACCGGGATGGTTCCGGCGCTCTTTCAGGATTGGGAACAGGTCGTAGATTGTTTGCAGGGACCAATGGCCCGATACCTTTCGGCCATAGGTTCCGATCAGTAGGTTTTCCTCGACACTTAGGGAAGGAAACAGCCGACGCCCCTCGGGTACCATGGCCACTCCGCGCGCCATGATCTCGTCCGCACCGAGGTCTCCGATGGGCTGTCCGTCAAAGCGCACTTGGTCTGTCCCGTTGGTCAGAACACCCGAGATCGAGCGCATGAGGGTCGATTTGCCCGCCCCGTTTGCACCGATGATGGCAACTGTTTCGCCTTCATCCAGATGCACATCCACGCCAAACAGGGCTTGGAAATCTCCGTAGTGGGCGGTCAGCGAATGGGTCTGTAGCAGGCTCATCAGACTTCGATCCCTAGATAGATTTCTTTGACTTCCCGGCTGTTCATGATCTCGTCCGGATCGCCCAGACCGATCACCTTCCCGAAATCCAGAACCAGCAGCCGTTCAACGACCGATGTGAGCGCATGCAGGACATGTTCGATCCAGATGATCGTGACGCCACTGCTGTGCAGCCCCTTGATCGTGTTGATCAGCGCGGTGCATTCCGCATCGGTCAGCCCTCCGGCGATTTCATCCAGCAGCAACAGCTTTGGGTTTGTTGCCATGGCGCGCGCCAGCTCTAGCCGTTTGCGTTGCAGCAGCCGCAATCCACCAGCTGTGTCATTGGCCACTTCCAGCAATTCCGTTTGCTCAAGAATGCGGGCGCAGTTCTGTTCGACCTCGTGTTCGGACTTGTTCTGTCCATGCGTCGCAGCCACCAGCAGGTTCTCGAATACAGTCAGATGATCAAACGGCTGAGGGATCTGGAACGATCGCCCTATGCCCGACAAGCATCGTTGCATAGGTGGCACCCGAGTAACGTCAGCACCATCGAAATGGATCGATCCCGCATCAGAGGTCAGGTTGCCCGTGATCAGGTTGAACAGCGTCGACTTCCCGGCCCCGTTTGGGCCAATGATCCCAAGGGCTTGGCCTTGCTCGACGTCGAAGCTGACATCGTCGGTGACGGTCAGAGCACCGAAGCTTTTCGAGACGTTTTTAAGCGAAAGAATGGTCATACCGGTGTTCCTGCCCCGGAATAAATCCGGGGCGTTGATTTCATTGCGATCAGGAGATTTCTTCCATCACACCCGCGGTCGGAATTTCGGGCGCGGAAGAGTTGTCGACGATCACAAGGTCATAGCTGCCATTGTCGAGCAGCCTCCATTGCCCCCCGACCAAGGGCGTTTTGGCAACGTTCTGCGCAGCGAAGGGCGGCAGGCCCGCACCATCAAACGCGATCCGGCCAACAATGGAGTCAAGCTGCGTAGCTGCGATGGCTTCGGCCACTGCATCCCCATCACCCGCGTCATCAACCCGGCCCATGACGTTTGCTGCCATTTCGAACAGCGCATGCACAAAGCCGATGGGTTGGGTCCACTGACGGTTGGTGGCGGCCATGTACCCTTGCGCCAGTTCAGCCGAGCTTGCGCCGGTCAGCGATGACGAGAACGGATGGGTGGGGGACCACCAAACTTCAGAGCTCAGGTTGTTGCCTGCGTTGCCCAAAGCTTCGACGGCTTGCGGGAACAAGATGGCCTTGCCAATGCTCGCGGCTTTCGGGGTGAAGCCTTGCTGTTTGGCCTGGCTCCAAAAAGTGGTGAAGTCAGGCGGGATCGGAACGCCGGTTACGATTTCAACATTCGCCTGCCGGAACGCGTTGATCTGGGCCGAGAAATCATCGGTAAGGTTCTGGTACCGCCCGGGATCCGTCAATGTGTAACCCAACTCTGAGAGAACAGGCGGGAAACCTACATTTGGGTCGCCCCAAGCGTTGCCATCGCCGTCATTCGGGAACAGCGCACCGACCTGCTTGTTGGTCTCCAACTGGTTCCACATTGCCGTGAAAACCGAGATTACGTCCTCAAGGCCCCAGAAGAAGTGATAAGCGTAATAGAACGGCTCCCAGCTGGCTGGATCACCGGGATTGCCCTGCTGGCCGATGAACCATGGCTGCCAGGGCGCAACGGTGGAAATACACGGCACTTCCTCGGCCTCACAGGTCGAGGCAACCGGGTTGGTCGTTTCGGGTGTCGAAGCGACCAGCATCAGGTCGATCTCATCATCCACGATCAGTTCGCCCGCGACGTCTGCCGCTCGGTTCGGGTTCGACTGGCTGTCTTTGACGATGACTTCGAAATTCGCACCGGCTTCGGATGCGGCGAAATTCTCCAGAATAAACTTGTCTGCCTCGGAGAAGGCGGCCAGAGGACCTGATTGCGGGCTGACATAGCCCAACTTGATCTTGGCGCCCTGAGCGATAGCGGGCGCAGCGAGCGTGCCGGCGGCCAATCCCAGGCCGGTTGCAGCGCTGGATTGCAGCAATTTGCGTCGTGTGATCATGTGTCCCTCCCTTGACACGGTGAAGTCAAACGCTTGGGGCAGTGCCTGCCCACGCGTTTTGAAGAAGCGCCCGCAGCCCATCAGCAGTGACCGGTTGCGGGTTCCAATACGGGTTGTTGAGTGCGATTTCGGTGGCGCGATCCAGATCGGCCTTGGAAAGTCCAAGGTCCTTTAAAGCCATCGGCGCGCCCATGCTTTTGGCAAAATTCCAAAGCGCCTGGCCTGGCTTAGAGCCACCGAGAATATTTGACACGGGTTCCAGCAGCTCTGGCACACCCACCGCGTTGTAGGCGATGGCATGGGGCAAAATGATCGCATGGGTTTCCGCGTGTGGCAGATTGAATGACCCGCCCAGCGTATGGCAAAGCTTGTGATGCAACGCCATTCCGACCAGACCAAGCACCGTACCGCAGGCCCATGCACCACGCTGCGTTTCTTCTCTGGCTTTCAGGTCGTTGGGGTTTCCGACAACGGTTGGCAGTCCCTCTGCAAACGCCTTCAGACCGTCGATAGCCAATTCCGTGGTCTCATCAGTTCGGTCCTTGGCATAAAGCGCCTCGGCGGCATGAGCCATCGCGTTCAAGGCGCTGGTCACGGTCATTGCGGGCGGCAATGAGGCAACAAGTTCCGGATCGTACAGAATGACCCGCGGCAGAACCTTCTGGTCTGTCAGGGTAGTTTTGATGCCATCCTCAGTCTGACCCAGGATCGGAGTAGCCTCGCTGCCGGCATATGTGGTCGGGATGGCGACTTGCGGCAAATCGGTCCGAAGGGCAATCGCCTTGCCTAAGCCAATCGTTGAGCCTCCTCCGATAGACACGATGCTATCCGCATTTACAGACAGGGCGTGTTCAACCGCTTCTTCCGTCACGTCGACCGGGGTGTGCATCGTTGCTCGCGTAAAGACACCCGCAGCACGATCCCCAACAGTTGTCGCAAGCTCCATGGCCATATCGACTTGCTGAGGTGTCGAAAGGATGAGCGCTTTGTTCGATCTCAGCGCTGTTAGTTCCGTGCAGATGTCGTCACGCAAACCTACGCCGAACCGGACTTTCTGGCCATTGATACTGATGGTACTGAGAGCCACTGGGCGAATTCCTGACAAGCGCTGGATTGCAGATCTGAAGGAAACGCTAGCAGGCAAAGACAGCACTCTTGATCGAATTATCGACGCTCAATATAACTTTGGGTTATGAAGCTTGATCCAAGACATCTCGAGATTCTTGCCGCTATTGTCGAAGCCGGTGGATTGACCGAAGGCGCTGCTTTACTTGGGAAATCGCAACCCAGTGTCTCCAGAAGCGTCTCTCTGTTGGAGGATAGGGTGGGGGAGCCTCTATTCCTGCCAACCCGAAGGCCATTGCAACCCACTGAGCTGGGACTTGCTTTGGCCCAGGAAGGTCAAAGAATTCTGAGCGCTGGTCGCCATGCAAGCCGTCTTGTCGACGAACACCGTCAAGGTCTTGCCGGTGCAGTACGGGTTGCTGGCACGCCGATCTTCATGGACGGTGTCATCTCGAACGTTATTGCAGAGTTTCAAGCCGAGTACCCCAATATTCGGATCGACCAATCTTATGGATACCCTACCGAGCTTTTGTCCCAGTTGTCCGCCGAAACTCTGGATTTGGCCATTCTCCCTATGCGCCCGGCAGACGTGTCAGATGAGTACGAGTTTCGTCAAATCCTACCGGGTCGAAACGTCATTGCTTGCCGCGTTGGGCACCCATTGGCGCGCAAGAAAGAGGTGAAGCTGGAAGATATCACCGAGTATTCCTGGATTGCGCCACCCGCCAACAGTCCGCTGTTTCGTGATTTGCGAAACACGCTTGATGGTATCGGTATGCGAGACTTCAAAATAAGTTTTACCGGCGGGTCGCTGAGTGCAGTTGTGAACGTTCTAACAGGCTCGGATTCCCTGACTGTTCTGCCGTTTTCAGTGGTCTTCATGATGCAAAGGCAAAAAACTCTGACGGCACTTCCGATAAAAATCGGTGATCCCGATCGTCACTTGGGCTGCGTCACACTAAATGCTCGTAGCACGTCAGCCTCGTCAAACCGTGTGCTCGATTTCATCAAGCAGAAGTTCGAAACGCTTGATCGGTTGATCTGCAGCGCGTCAGGATAGCTCTGAGCGGTCGGCCCTGAAAAAAGCCTGAGAACGAATTCTTCGACGACGTTTTGGCTGCCAATGGAGTCAAAGGTTAATGTCGTTTCACAGTAGATTTTGGGCGATGGATAGTTCTTCCATCAGTGGCATAACCTTGCCATTTTCGCCTTACACCGTTCATCCGGCATCTAAATCGATCTGTTTGATCCTGACTTCCTTTTGGGAAAAAACTGGGCTGATGTGCAGGTCAGACGATAAAGGTGCCTGTTCTGGCTGATTTGCCGCGTGGCGACAGAGGATGGGGGCAAAGCCGTCATTCATCGCGAATGCAGCGAGCCGGCATGGCATGCACTGTCGTGAATTTACGACATCAGTTAGACTGCGATTAGGAGGGTCCTATGCAGCGCCGACTTGCCGCAATCATGGCTGCAGATGTCGTTGGGTATTCGTCGTTGATGGGAGACGATGAAGCGGGGGTATTGTCCGCTCTCAAATTGCTGCGTTCGGAGATTTTTGATCCTACGATCGACAGATATAATGGGCGCATCGTCAAGTTGATGGGAGACGGTGCCCTTGTCGAATTTTCTTCGGTCGTAGATGCCGTAAACTGTGGTGTCGATATTCAGCGTGCTGTGGCCAGGACCGCGCCGACACTTGCCAATGGATCCCGGCTGCAGCTTCGGATCGGTATTAACCTCGGCGATGTCCTGATTGCTGACGGGGATCTTTTTGGTGATGGGGTGAATATTGCTTCGCGTCTTGAAGGTTTGGCCGACCCTGGTGGTGTCGCGGTCTCCGAGAGTGTCGTGGGTCAGGCAATGGGCAAGGTCGAAGCCGCATTTGAAGATCTTGGCCTGCAAAAACTTAAGAACATTGCAGAACCAGTTCGCGTTTTCCGGGTCTTGTACGACGGAGCTTCTACCCCTCGGCGGCTATCAAACAAACGCCTATTGATGGCAATCACATCGGCGCTGATTTGCCTGTGCGCGGTGGGTTTCTTGGCGTGGTGGATCGGAATTGGTCGCGAGCAGTCCAACGTCACGACTTTCGATGACAGGGTAATTTTGGCGGAACCAACTGGCCCGACGGTTGCTGTTTTGCCATTTCAAAACCTTAGCAACACTGATGCTCGCGATTTGTTGGCGATAGGCATTGGCGAAGACATCATCGTTGAACTAGGAAGTTATCAGGACCTCAATGTATTGTCCCGCCAGTCCACCCATACTGTTGATCCGAAAGAAAGTGATCCGCGCAGTATCAGGCAGAAATTCGGAGCGGACTATGTGCTGGAAGGCTCGGTCCGGCAGGTTTCAGAACGCCTTCGCGTGACGGCACGGCTGATCGACACAACATCAGGCCTTCAGGTCTGGTCGGATGCGTATGACGAAAGTCTCACAACATCGAATATTCTCGACGTTCAATTACAAATTACTGAAAAAGTTGCCTCTGCAGTCGGGGACGCCGGTGGCGCGATTAAACGCATTCATGCCGGGCACGCGCGCGCGAAATCTCCTGAACACTTGTCGTCTTATGAATGTTCTCTGATGCGTGTCGGGTTTATGAACAGGCGAGACATTCAAGAGCGCGTCCGTGGTTGTATAGAACGTGTCGTCGAGGACGAACCCGATTATTGGCGCGGCTGGGCGCAGTTATCCGAGGCGCTTCTGACGGACGTCAAGTTCTTTACCGGTTTGTATGACGGCACACAGGACGAAAAAATCGCTCGGGCCGAAGATGCCGCCCGCAGGGCCGTTTCGTTGAATCCGTATTCGGCGCGTAGTCATTACCTGTTGGCTCTTGTTTTGCAGATTCAGCGCGATCTTGATGGGTTTTTCTCATCTGCCGAGACCGCACTCGCGTTAGGGACAGACCGTTATCTGCAGGGCCAGATCGGTTACGAGTTCATTTGGTCCGGGCGTCTGGAATTGGGCGCTGCTCTTGTTGATAACGCAATTGCCCTTGACCCAAATGCAGCAGACCCGAACTGGTTCCAGGCGCTTGCCGAGTATCACTTCCTAAATGAGGATTATGAAACAGCATTGGAAACGTACGGCAAAGGTGCGCAGCCTGATCTGTGGTGGTCGGTTTCGATTGAGGTCGCGATTTTGGCCGAGCTTGGTCCACATAGCGCCGCATTGGCGGCGAGAGACAGGCTCAACAGAATCCGCCCAAATATTAAAATCGCCGATATCGTTTGGATGTACCGGCGTTTTGCGCGACCGGATGAACTTATTCGTCCATTTGTTGAAGCATATAGAGCTGTGGGATTACCCGAAGGACAGTACGCCCCTTTGGAAGTGGAAAACGGAGGTTAACGCGTCTAGCCGCCGGTTCAGAGCGTTTATTGCATCCGACTGCTCACAAAGAACTAAGCACTATTCAGGCACGCCCGCTCTTTGCAGGCTCGCCAACCAGACTCGGCGGTTTTCAGGATGGTTTTTGGACCCTACGAATTGCCTACGCATCGCTGAAATCGACAGTTTTGGGTTAATTTTCAGCGCAGCGTCGACGGCTTTTTGTGCCTCTTCTGGTTTGTTCATTTCGGCAAGAGTGGCGGCGCTCAGCAGATGATGAAACAGCCGCCACGTATTGCTCGTCGCCATTGCGCCCAACTTACGGGCGGCGTCCAGCGCTTCTTCGTAGCGTCCAAGGTGAAACAGGATGTGCCCTTTATAAAAATACATGTTTTGCAACATTGGATCGCGCGGACTGAGTCTGATCGCCATCTCTATCTCGGGCAGGGCGCGATCCTGCATTCTGAACCAATCATAGGTATGCGCCAGTTCCAGTCTAATGCGTGCGTCATTAGGGTTAAGTGCGACGGCGCGTTCAAGGTTAGCGATGGCAGGATCTGCTTCACCGGTAAAGCGGTAGATATAGCCAAGGGCTGCATGCGCCTGCGCGTCCTGATCATCCAACTCAATCGCCCGTTTGGCCGCTTCGGTTGCGGCTATCAGCGTATCCTGAGGAGTGTCTGACCACTGAAAGAAGAAAATCGTGCCCAACGCGCGGGCCAACAGACTGTGTGCCGCAGCGAACCCAGGATCAGTGTCGATGGCTTCCTGCGCAAATGCCACCGCGTCCTGTTGCGCCTCGTGCGAAAAGATCGCCTGCCGGGCCCGACCACGCAGATACAGATCCCATGCCCCCATATCCTGGGTTGGTTTTCCCAGCGATCTCGTTTCGCCAGACTCATAGATTTTGGGTAGCAATTGGCCGGCGATGGCCTGGCTAATCTCGTCCTGTACGTCAAAGATATCTGTCACCTGGCGATCGAAAACCTCGGCCCAGATGGTTTCGGCACTGTCGACATCGATAAGCTCTCCGCTCACGCGCATCTGACCACCCACGCGGCGAACGCTACCGCGGACCACATACTCAACGCCAAGATCGCGTGCGATTTCGAGCGGGGTTGCTTGATCCTTCGCGTAAGAGAACATGGTTGCACTGGACACGACGAACAGTTCGCGATTGCGCGAAAGATGCGCGCTCAGGTCGTCGGTGAGACCATCGACGAAATACTGCCCTGTTCTTTCGCCCCCAATGTTGTCAAACCGCACGATAGCCAAAGAGGGCTTTCCATTGTCCGGCAATCTCTGTCGGTCGGCAAAAAAGGAAATTGAGAACAGTGCTATGGCCAGACCCAGCAGAGCACCCGCGATGAGAAGGCCGGTTTTCGGCGTGTTGGCATCACGCTCGGGCAGGGCGTCATCCGATTCAACCGGGGCCACAAATTGAAACCCGCGCTTGGGGTAGGTTTTGATATAATCCGAATTTGCCGCGGTGTCTCCCAAAGCCTTGCGTACGGACCGGATGCGCGTGTTCAAGGCAGCGTCTGTGATTGCGGCCCCACCCCAAATCTCGTCAATAATCTCGTGTTTGCTGACGATCCTGTCTCGGTTCCTGACCAAAAACTCAAGCAATTGCAGGGCCTGTGGTTCCAAAGGAACAGGTTGGCCAAGGCGGTTCAAACCCTGCGTTGGATCAAGTCGGAACTCCAAGAAACGGTACATACTGCAACCTACACCCCGCTTTATCCTTGGCTCAACGAAGTTTGGGGATTGTCAGAAGAATGTCAGAAAAAATCAGCTTCTGATCAAGCCCGACGTGCCTGCTGCAACTAGCGTTTACTTGGCTAACGCTCTTTTGCTTTGCCCAACACTTTATGGAGATAGGATATGGTACACTTAAAAACACTTTGCGTAGCGGCTGCTGTAGCCCTGGCGGGAAGCCCTGCATTCGCTCAATCTGATCTTGAAACGGCATTGAACAATGGAGCCGAGCGTCTCGATGCTGAACAGATCGCGGAACTTTTGATCGGCAAAACCGTCACAGCCACGTCCGGAGAGAAGACGTTTCGCTTCTTCTATGACCCGAATAACATCGTGAGCGGAGAGCTGACGAACGGTGGTTGGAGCGGAGCGGGTGCCTTTGCCATCACAGACACAGACAAGGTTTGCGTTTCAATGGTTGCCGACAAAGGGCGCTACCGCTGTATGATTGTGCTGCGTGTCGGGGGCTCGATACAAAAATTCAATGCCGACGGGAAAAGGACTTTCGAACTTCACAGCTTTGAGCCTTCTACCGGTCTCTGAGGCAGGCTCAGTCTGGTTGTAGTGCAGCAGCCGCCATCTTTTGAATGACGAGCTGTGGCAACTAATATCCAACCTCGACGGGATTTGCGCAGACAACGAACACCCAATATTTTGTTGAGATCTCGAGCAAAAATATCGGGGGCCTTTGAATAGGGCGCTGTCGGAAGCCAATTCTGAAGCGCCCTCGCAAGTCGATGATCGCCGCTCAAAAAAAACGGCCCAAGCTCGGTCTCTTTCGCCAAGGTTGTTCGTCCCATAGCGATGCCACCCACCGCGATCACAGTGTTTTCTACGTAAAGGTCAGCCTCCAGCTCTGGATTGTGCGCACAAAGCTAAGGTGGCGCGCATCGCTGCGACGGAAACCAGAATGTGTCGTAAACCGTCGGCTCATCGCGAAAGTGAAACCGGATCACGGATCGCTTGTCGGGCAAGGCACCGACTTGAAGGACGCTTTGGCATTTCCACACCATCTTGGATGCCAATGCGCATGCCAGTGCCACCTCGGCTTCGATGTTCTGCTGTGCTCAAAACCCCAATGCTTTGATGACAGGTTCCTTTGCTGTCGCATCGGGCGTTGCCGCCAATCTACTAGGGCAAGAAATCTGGTTACCTCTCGAGCCGCCCGTGCCTGCGTTTTGGTTTCTAACGTTTGGCTTTCATCTAGCGATCCAAACGTGAAATTGGCTTGGTGAAAGGCCTCGACTGCTATGCAAAAATTGCAAAGCGAGTATTCGAGAAATCTTGGTAGTCGGAATCGCGATGCTCTCATATATGCGTCCGGTAAATGAAACTCCTGATGAGGACCAAGACGATGGCAAAAGAAATCAAAGATGCGTTCAGCCTCTTGAGCCTGATCGCTGCAACCGCCCTGCTGATTGGTGTGCATGCCTGGATTTATGTTCAGTAATTCAAACCTAACCACGATTGATCTGATGAATGCAGATTGATTTGATTGGAACAGGTTGGCTGCATGGCCGTTTGCGAATGAAAAAGGAGCCCGAAGCCCGGGCTCCTTTCTTTGTTTCTAGTTGAATCCATTACCGGCTGAGCAGCAGTTCCGGAAGCCAGAGCGACAATGACGGGACAAAGGTGGTCAGCATCAGCGTCGGCAACCAGGCGAACACGATGAAGATCAACGTTGGCCACAGCATCTTGGACACGGACGTGTCGCAAATCTGCGCACCGAGATAGAGCAACGGCGCCGTCGGAGGCGTGATGTTGGCCATACCAAGATTGACACCGATGATCGCAGCGAAGTGGATTGGATCGACACCTACACTTTGGGCAATCGGCAACAGGATTGGCGTGGCCAAGAGCAAGCCCGAGATATCGTCCATCAGCATGCCGATCAGGATCATGACCACGTTGATCATCAAAAGGATCACGATCGGATTGTCCGATACCGAGTAAACCATATCCTTGGCCAACTGAGGCGCACCCTGCGAGATCAGGTTGTCCGAAACGATCAGCACCATAAAGATCATGACCATGACCACACCGATCGTCACACCCGAAGTCTGGATGGTCTGAGCAAGCGTTTTCCAGGTTAGCCCACGATAGAAATAGATCGCAACCGGGATAGCATAGCATACCGCAATGCCTGCGGCCTCGGTCGGGGTCATGACCCCGCCATAGATTCCACCCAAGATAATGATGGGCATCAAGAGCGCTGGACCCGCCAGACGGCCCTGACCCAAGAGCGCGGGCATGAACGGATCTGGACGCTCCTTCAGTTGAATGTCGTCATACTTCCGCAACATGAACTGGTTGGTGACAATCAGAAGAGTTATCAGGATGATCGCCGGAATCACGGTTGACAGAAAACACTTGAGCACGTGCTGTTGCGCCACCCAGCCATAAAGAATGTGCGACGAGCTGGGCGGGATCAAAAGGCCCAAGGGTGCTGCACTGACGATAAGCGCCGCCGATTGCCCGCCAGGATAATTCGCCTTTTTCAGATGCGGCATCATGATACCGCCAATGCAGGTCAGTGTCGCATTCGCACTCCCCGAGATCGAGCCGAAGACCCCACAGGCCAGTACGGAGGCCGCATTCAGGCCGCCCTTTATGTGGCCGATGAACATCTCGGCCAGCGCCACAAGGGGGGCTGCGATTTTACCTTTTTCCATGATGCCGCCAGCGATCATGAAGAGTGGGATTGCCAACAGCACCAGCGAACGGATTCCAGTCGCACCGGTCGGCAGATAGCCGGTAATGGACTGATCCCCAACAATGGCAATAAAGATCAGAACCGATCCAAAGGCCACGTAGACGCTGACACCGAGCAGCAGCATTAGGCAGACGATAATCAGGCTTCCGGTGATAATCATTTGGCGGCTCCTTTCATCGTCTCAGACCGAAGGGGCAACCCAAGGCCTTTTCGGATGTGCACGTAGAGATACGCAGCGGTGAACATCGCCATGAAGCCGAAGGCACACATGATCGCAATGCGCCAGGTGACAAACGGAATGCGCAACACCGGGGTGGACCGTAGTCGCGGGAACGAGAAGTCGTCCAGCAGCGAAACATAGCAGGCGTAAAAGAGAAACAAGATAACCACGAGTTCAACCAGCAACACCACGAAGCTGCGCCACCAAATCAACCGTTGATTATGTATTACAATGCTGAGGATATCAGCGTTGATGTGCAGATTGCGGGCAGAAGCCAGAACGGCACCGGCAAAAAAACCGACAATGGAGAAGGCCAAAAGCCATTCCTCATAGGCAAAAAGGTCGCCTCCAAAGCCGTATCTGATCACGACAACAGCGCCAAAGGTGAATGCCATCAAGAACCCGCAGAACATTACGAGCTGTCTACAAACGAACGCGATCACCTTCATAGGATACCCAATGATTGGCGGAAGTTCGTCTGTGATTTTTTGTGGTTTGCCCTCGTCTTCATCGCCGACGAACCGCGGCAAGCCGTCTTCGTCATTCGGCATATCTGTCCCCCCCATTTTGACATTTTTTTGAGGAATTAGCAAAAAAGGGCCGGCAAATATGCCGGCCCTTCCGTGGTCAGGTTATCAGTTCTTCGCCGCCAGCAAGCGATCGATCACGTCCTGGCCGACGCTTTGGGCCATCATAGGCCAGATGTTTTCCTGGATATGAGCGGCCATGGCAGCCTGCTCTTCGTCGCTCAGGCTCAGGATTGTGTAGCCCTTGTCGATAAGCTTCTGTCCAAAGGCCGCGTCATTGTCGCGGTTATACTGGAAGAAGTCATCCGAGGCCTTGGTCATCGCGGCCTGAAGCGCTGCACGCTGCTCATCGTTCAGCTTATCCAGCGTGCGCTGTGACGCGTAGAATGTGGTCAGTTCCGAGATCGAGTTGTACTCGACAAAGTGCGTACCAACATCCGACTGGGCGAAGATCGAGTAGGTTGCCGTCTTGGTGCAGCAGATTGCGCCATCAACGATACCTGACTGGATCGCGGGGAAGATATCACCCCACGCCATGGTCGTGGCCTGGTAACCAAGCGCTTCCACCATGGCTTTCACGGCGGGCGACGACCAAACACGAATGTTCATGCCTTTGTCGTCGAAGTTGTTCCAGTTGGTCGGTTCCTGCGTGGCCACGATACCCACAAACCCTTCGGGATTTTGGGCCATGACCCTCACGCCGTACTCGTCGGTGATTTCCTGCAAGATCTGATTATACTCAGAATCCATGTTGCGCATGATGTTGTCCATGTCGTCCCAGCCCCCTACAAGGAACGGCATCGACAGGAACTCCAGGCGCGGGTCGGTATCGGCATAGATAAAGGCCGCAGCCAGATCGATATTGCCCCGCGCAACATCTTCGAACAGCGCTTCGCCCGAACCAAGCTGGTTGGCTGGGAACACCTCGATTGTCAGGCCGACATCTGCCGCTGCAACATCTGCGGCGACCTGCTCCATCATCTTGGTACCTTGGTGATCAATTGGAAACACGCCGGCAAAGCGCAGCTTGACATCGTCAGCAATTGCGGCAGTCGACATCAGCGCGCTCATTGCACCAACCACGATGCCCGTGGTTAATTTCGCAAAGTTCATGGAATACTCTCCCTGTTGACGTTTGTTCGTTCAGATATTTTTGCTGACCTTAGCTGGTCAATCTGTCCGGCCAGCCTAAGCAAACAAATTGCACAGTGCAATTTGATTCACGTCTGCTGGTTTTTTTGATTTTAGCCCCTCCTTCAGTTGATTTTTTTGAGTAACTCTTGGTTTCGCAGCTCGTGGCAACAAGGCTTTGCTTCATCATTGTCGGGAAAGCGCGATTGTTTGGCCGGGCTTGGCCGCAAGGGCGATATGCCTGTGCTTCGCGGCCAGGGTGGCATCCAGTGTATCGTTAAAGGCCATCATGTCTCATGTAGTCGCTGTAGTCGGTCCACGTGTCCGGCCTGCAATGTATCCCCTTGACTCATGCGGACCTGCCCTCGAAGCCGTCGAGGAAAGACTGCAGGTTTGCGCCCAATTCATTGCAGAGATACCCGCCTTCCTGCACGATCACGGTAGGCAGGTTGAGCGCTGCCAGCATCCTTGCCATCTTGGCAAATCCAGGTGTCGAAACCGCCAGACCACCAAAGGGGTCGCCTTCGAAGGCATCAAGTCCAAGGGCTATGACGATTGCACCGGGCGCGAAGTTCCTGACGACGTTCAAACCTTCGTTCAGACCCTTCATAAACCCGTCATCCCCGGTGCCACGTAAGAGCGGTATGTTCAAATTGTATCCGTGCCCCGCGCCTTCACCGACCTCATGAGCGTGACCCCAGAAGAATGGATAGAACCGCGCCGGGTCCGCGTGGATAGACAGGGTGAATACGTCGTTACGTTCGTAAAAGATGCCTTGCGTTCCGTTGCCGTGGTGCAGGTCAACATCGATGATCGCCACGCGGTCATGAGTTTGCCGTAGGTATTGTGCAGCAATAGCGCTGTTGTTGAGATAACAGAATCCGCCAGCTAGATCGCTAAAGCAATGATGCCCCGGCGGCCGGCAGAGCGCATAGGCCACGTTGTCCCCGTCCAATACTGCCTGGGTTGCGCTCACGGCGCAGTTTGCGGACCAGCGCGCTGCTTCCCAGGTGTGTGCACCGATAGGGCAGGACATGTCGGTGACGTGAAATCCTGCCTGACCGACTGCCGACAAGGGATAGCTGGCCGTGCGGCGATCCGGGTGGATATTCGGGAATATCTCGGGCGTGGCGTCGGGAATGCGCGCCCACCGTTCATAAACCGTCGACAGGAACTTCAGGTAGGCCGGAGTGTGTACTGCCGCGATTGGAGCTAGGCCATGATCAGTCGGGGCGTGCACAGCGTGACCGCCCGCCGCGACGCCTGCAAGTAGGCGCTCCAACCGCTCAGGTTTTTCGGGGTTGGGTTGCATAACTCCGTTTACCAGAAACCCGCTGGGATTATGCTGGCCCTGCCGTTCCTGGTCAGAAAAGACTTTCATGTGTCAGAACCCTACCTTGTCTGCCCCTTTAAGACCGAGCATCGCGCGCGTCTCGTCAGGTGTTGCGATCTCGTATCCCAGCTTCTCCAGAACCGACCGGATTTTAGTGACCTGTTGAGCGTTGCTGGTAGCAAGTTGCCCGCGTCCGATCATCAGGCTGTCTTCAAGACCAACACGCACATGCCCACCCAGGATGGCGCTCATAGTGCCCAGTGGCATCTGCTGTCGCCCTGCGGCAAGCGCCGAAAACTCGTAGGCGTCGCCCAACAATCGGTCAGCCGTTTCCTTCAAATACATCAGGCTGTGCGGGCTGGCGTCGATCCCGCCCAGTACACCCATCACAAATTGCAGAAAGACCGGTGGCACAATGCTCTTTTGCTTCAGATAGAACGCCAGCGTCTGAATGTGCCCCACATCGTAACATTCACATTCAAACCGCGCGCCACCAGCATCGCCCAGCATTCGAAACACGGTTTCTATGTCATGGAATGTATTCTTGAACACAGTGTCGCGTGTGTTCTCCAAAAAGGTCTCTTCCCAATCATGGGTCCAATCGGAATAGCGATCCTTCATCGGGAAGAGGCCGAAATTTATGGAGCCCATGTTGAGCGAACACATCTCGGGCGCCAGTTCCACGGGGGCCGAAAGCCGCTGTTCCACACTCATCTGTGAGCTGCCGCCCGTGGTCAAGTTTATAACCGCGTCACTCGCGTCCCTGATCCTTGGCAGGAACTGGCGAAAGACATTGATATCCGCGCTTGGGCGGCCGGTGTCGGGTTCGCGCGCATGCAGGTGTAAAACAGATGCACCAGCTTCTGCCGCCTCAATTGCAGACTTGGCTATTTCGTCAGGCGAAACCGGCAGGTGTGGGCTCATGGTCGGCGTGTGGATCGAGCCTGTCACGGCGCAAGTCAGGATAATTTTTTGCGCCATGGGTCAAACCTCCAATGCACATTCACGGGCAAAGTCCCGGAGACTGTCGTCGAGTATGTTCAGGATTTCGTTGATCTGCGCTTCGGTCGCGATCAAAGGCGGGCAAATCAGGAAATGATCGCCCTCAACACCGCCGCGAGTGCGGCGCGAATAAGTGATCAGGTTGCGCTCGTAGCAGATTTCCACGAACCGTTCATAGGCGTTCAGGTCCTTGGGCAATGGTGACATGGTGTCCCGATCCGAGACCATTTCAAAGGCGGTTAGCAGGCCTTTTCCCCGCACATCACCGATGAACGGGTGACGCGCCATGAGGTCCATGAGCCCCGCCATCAGGATTTCGCCCATGATCCGCGCATTGGTCATCAGGTCCAGCCGGTCGATTTCGTTCAGAACAGCCAACCCAGCGCTGCATGCGAGCGGGTTACCGGCATAAGTGTGGCCGTGGGCAAATCCGCCGCTGTCCAGCACGGTTTCAACCATCGCTTTGTCGGCGATCATGGCCCCCAACGGGGCATAGCCTGCGCCAAATCCCTTGGACAGGGCCACAAGATCGGGGCGGATGTTCCAGTGCTCCGAAGCCAGAAACGTACCAGTGCGTCCGACACCAGACATGACCTCGTCCATGATCAGCAGGACGCCAAATTCGTCGCAGATCTCGCGCACCCGCCCATAGTAGCTGTCGGGCGCAACCAGCGCCCCGATAGATGCACCGCCCACCGGTTCCATGGCAAAAGCCAGAACCGTGTCGGGCCCTTGTGCAATGATCTCATCCCTTAGCATCTCGGCATATTTCAGACCACGATCGTGGTCGGACAGGTTGTCGCGGTCCAAATAGCAAGTGGGCGCAGGAATTTTCGGCATTTCCTTGAAAAGCGGCGCAAACGCGTTCGTCAGCGGCCCGTATCCGGTAATCGCCAGCGCGCCCAAGGTAGAACCGTGATAAGATGGAAAGCGCGAGATGACTTTCCACCGACTGGCTTGCCCATCAGCAACCGCCCATTGCCGCGCGAATTTCACGCAAGACTCCACGGCCTCGGACCCGCCAGAAACAAAAAAGACCTTGTCCAGGCCTGCCGGTGTGCGATCTGCGATGGCTGTGGCCAGGTCTTCTGCTGGGGCGTTCTCAAAGTGTAGACGATAGGCAAAGGTTGCGCTGTCCATCTGCGCCTTCATTGCAGCCAGAACATTGGGATTTGAATGGCCAATATTGCTGACCATCGCCCCGGACGAACCATCAATATAACGCTGGCCGTTCTTGCCCCAAATATAGATTCCTTCTGCGCGATCGACCTCGGGGCGGCGCGCGCGACTTTGATAGAAAAGGTTCGATGCCTTCACGGTTTTTCTTCTTTGACAGGTGTGGCGATGCAGGAGCGATACCCAACCTTGTGTTGGATTCTTTTATAGGGCAAATAGATAATGAGAATTAAGCATATTGATTGAATCAATGGATAACGCCGCTGAACAGGACAAATTGATCCGCGAGCTGGATTGGAATCTGCTTCGCACCTTTATGGTCATTGTTCAGGAAGGCAGCATCACCCTGGCGGCCCAGCGCCTGATGCGGCGACAACCTTCCGTCAGCCAAGCCCTGAAACGTCTTGAGACACGGCTTGGAATGCCGCTGATTGATCGCAGCCCATCGCATTTCCGCATCACACCAGCCGGGCAGACACTGTACCAGGAATGTCTGGACATGTTTGGAAGCCTGGCGCGGGCTATCCAAAGCGCACAGGGAACGGAAGACATCGTGACGGGTACCGTCAAACTCGCGCTTCTCAGTAGGATTGAAAGCGATTTTTTTGATGCGATACTGGCGGACTTTCATCGCCAATTCCCCGAAGTCAGCTTTGATATTGAGGTTATGTCCAGCAAAGCCGTCAGGCAGGCGGTTCTTGAAAAATCCGCGACACTTGGCGTCTGCTTGGTGCATGACACCCATCCAAGTCTGCAGCATGAGGTTCTTTATCGGTCCTACTTTGGGTTCTACTGTGGTCCCAGCCACCCATTGTTCGGGCAACGCGATCTGAAACTCGACGACTTGCGAGACCATTCGTCGGTTTCATTCCGGACAGACCAGCTTTGGGATGCGTTACGTCCGGTGGCGTTGCTGCGCGCGCAGCACAAGCTCGACAACAAAGTGATCGGTTACACTTCTGACCTGGGCGAGGCACAGCGGATGATCGGCGCGGGGCTCGGGTTTGGCCCTCTGCCTGTTCACATCGCCGAACGCTTCGTCAATCGCGGCGAACTGTGGCGTTTGCCACCTTATGAAAATGCGTTGGCAATTGATATTCATCTGGTGCACCACAAAAGCGCCCGCCTGAATCGCGCGGAAAAAGCACTGCTTGACATGTTTCGAAACCGGCTTGCATCGGTGCCGCTTGAACAGCGCAGCTACAATCCAACCGAAACAATCGAGCCAAGGATCCAAGAGGGGTAAGCCAAACAATGACATCAAGTGACACCCTGTCTCTGCTGGCTTGTCAGATCGAAATCCCCGCCACCAAGAGCGCCGCCGCGAGAGACAGACATCTTGCGGAAAGCGCCGCGAAAGTGCGAGATCAGCTCAGCCGCCGGAACGTGGACCTCGTGGTTTTGCCTGAGCTATCCAGTATCGATTATGCCCGCTCGGCCTTCGACCGGCTCAATGAGATCGCGGAACCCCTGGAAGGCGCTTCTTTTGAAAAATGGCGCGAGGTCGCCAAAGAATTCGGTGTCCATGTCACTTACAGTTTTGCGCGCCGGGGGGCATTGGGGACGCATATTTCAATTGCGGTCGTCAACCCGGACGGTGCGCTGACCGGCTATTACGACAAGCTTCACCTTTGCCAATATGGCGCTTCGATGGAGAAGGAATATTTTGACGCTGGGGATCACATATTCACATTCAAAATCAATGGAATAACTATCTCTCCAATCATTTGCTACGATATCCGAATTCCCGAACTGGCACGCACCCTGACACTAAGGCACGACGTCGATCTCATCCTGCATTGCGGGGCATATTATCGCGACGAGTCCTTCGAAACCTGGCACAATTTCGCCATGGCGCGCGCGATGGAAAATCAGATCTTTTTCTTGTCCCTTAACCGGGCCGGAGAAACCTGGGGCAATTCGATCTTCTGTTGGCCTTGGATGGATGAAAATATTCTGCCTGTGCGGTTTGCCGAAACAGCTGAAGATTTCCGTCACGTGACCATCAACAAGGGCCAGCTCTTACAAGCAAGAAAAGACTATACATTCCTCAAGGACCGACTGGCGGATTATGATGCACTGTGAAGGGTCAGACAGTCTTTTGTTGGCGGTTGCGAAACATAGGTTAGGTTTCGAATGACACAGGTTGCCATCTCTCCGGTGACGCTCGACAAAATAAACGATCTGGATTTTGCGCTAAGGGCGTTGTCGGCTGAAATGAACGACAGGCACGTCGCGAATGTTGACGTTTTGAAAGCTGCATTTGTTGGTAACCATCCGGCCTTCAATGCTTTGCTCGCCTACAATGAAGCCGAGGTCGTCGGCGCAATTGTTTGGACGCCAGTGTTTTCAACGACCAAGGGGGGTGGCGGCTTGTTTGTAAGTGATCTTTGGGTTTCCTCTTCGGCGCGAGGGCGAGGTATTGGAAACAAACTGTTGTCTCGTGCGGTTTTCGATGCGGACAAATCTTCAGGCGCGTGCTTCCTTAAACTGGCGGTCCATCGCACCAACCCTTCTGCTCTTGCCTACTACACCCATATCGGTTTCAGAGAAGAAACGGACATGAGGGCAATGATCCTCGAAGGTGCTCCTTTGCGGAGTTTAAAGAACTTCTGAAGGCGAATTGCGACGAAGTCGTCAAGTCGATCAACCAATTAAGGCTGTCGCGATGGTGGTTTTGGAAAGCTAAAGAGGGTGCGTCGCGTATCTTGCAAAAAGACACTTTTGCGCAATCGAACGACAAAATGAAGTTGGTTGTCAAAGCATGAATTTGATCCGAAGCGCCAATTGATTCACACTTTGTTAACAATTTTTGCCCGCGTCTCAGACGCTGCGCAAAATCCGATGATGAGCAGCCTTGGCGTCAAAACCGATTGCTGACGAGATCTTCGTCAAATCGGTAAAACACGGCGCGAAATTTCAAGAAAGTATACGTTCAACCACGCGCCGCCCGAATTCATGTGTCGGTCCTTCCCAATACGGACTGAGGCGACCGCCGTCATAGGCAGGCGACAGGCGCCCCTGCTGCAGCAGTTCGAGCATACCAAGATCCTCTCGGTTGAGATCATCCCACATTTGCATGAGTTCGGCCCTTGCGTTGGCATGGTCCTCTGACGTCGCAGCATCTCCGATCAGGAAAACATGCAGCTCTTCACGCGTTTTGTTCGGTGCAATTGGATAACTTACTAGAACTGTAAATTGGTCTGGGAAGACTTCGGCGGCGAAATGTGGGAAGCATAAGAACCAAAGACCGCGTTTGGCATCTTCTTGTGACAGATCGGGATAGTGCGGCAGACGATCACCGCGCCCTTCACCCAATTCAGGAAAGATGTAGTCGTTGTAGAATACGTGTTGGTCCCATTCACCCGACCACCGCACGTTCATCGGTGCAAACTTCAAAAGTTTGGGATGCACGGCAAAGACATGATAGCCCTCCATGTAATTCTCGTAGACCAACTTCCAATTGGCATTGACTTCGAAATCGATTTTCCCGGCCCAGCGGATCGATGTGAAATCATAACCCGGCGTACGTGCAAGCATCGGTTTCAACCAGTCCTCCAGCGGCTCTGCATCCCCTGAGATATTGACGAAAACACAGCCGTTCCAGACCTCGCACCGGACCTCTTGTAGATCGAGCTTGTCGCCACCTCCGTCTTTGAAGTGGTCCGTTATATCCGGTCCGTTGAAATGGGGCCGTGCTCGCAGCTTGCCGTTCAGACCATAAACCCAGGCATGATATGGGCAAGTCAGGGTTGATCTCTTGCAGGGTTCAGTGACAAGTTTTGCGCCACGATGCCGGCACACATTGTGCAGTGCGCGAATGGCTCCGTCCTGGTCGCGTAGGATGATCAGTGGCGCACCACCAATGTCGACCGGTTTCATGTCGCCGCGCTCGGGCAATTCCGCGTCAGCCCCCGCAAATACCCACGACCTGCGAAAGCAATGCTCCTGCTCCAATGCCAACCATTCTTTGGACCAATAGGCTGCATTTGGAAGGCCGCTGGCTTCCTCAATCGGGGCAAATGTCTGGACTAACCCTTCTTCACCCAGCAATGCCTTAACCTTTTTGAGGATCGGTGTATCGGGGAACTGGCCACTCATGAGGCCTCCATTCGGATAATTCTTGCGCAACTGGGAAAATTATGCACGGTAAATTTTCATGATCGTCAAGAAAAAACTTCAAACACGCAATCAAGAGTCGCTCAATAAGTTGGGTGAAGACTTACGCGCCCTGCGCAAAGCACAGAACATGACCCTGAACGACCTGTCTGAAACTTCGGGGCGCTCGGTTTCGTTTCTGTCAAAGATTGAACGCGGTCTGGCCCGACCCTCAGTCACGGCGCTGCAGGAGGTCGCCGAAGCACTTGGAGTACCTGTCGGATGGTTCTTTGAGACCGATGGCCCAGCTCCCGCCGAAGAACGCCCCTTTGTCGTGCGCGCCGACAGGCGTCGCAAGCTGACCTATTCCGGGCTTTCAGGGACAGACTATATGGGGTTCGAAGATCACTTGCTGTCCGCCAGCCTTGACCGGCAGCTGGCGATGGGCATTTCCACCTATGAGCCCGGAGGCAGCACCGGCGACGACCTCTATACCCATGAAGGGGAAGAGGCCGGGATGGTGCTGAAGGGTGAAATCGAACTGACCTTGGATAGCCAGGTCTTTCGCCTTCAGGCTGGTGATAGCTTTAGCTTTTCCGCTGACATCCCACACCGTTACCACAATCCCGGCAAAGTCGAGGCCCAGGTCGTCTGGGCCAACACTCCCGTTACCATGAAAAGACAATAGATGACTGAACACACGCGTGTTGTTGTAATCGGTGGCGGCAATATGGGGGCGAGCGTCCTGTACCATCTGGCAAAAGAAGGATGGACAGACGTTGTTCTTGTTGAAAAGGCCGAGCTGACATCGGGGGCCACTTGGCATGCGGCGGGGCTGGTCAGCCGAATGACGGCGGGCCATGCGTTGGGGATCTGTCACGATTATGCGGTGGATCTGTATAAAACCATTGAGGATGAGACCGAGCAGGGCGTCAGCTGGCACAATTGCGGGTCCTTGCGCGTGGCCGCGACCGAGGATCATCGTGCCTGGCTGATGCACACGCGTGACGCGGTACTGGCCCGCGGGCAGGAGTGTCGCTGGGTTACTCCCGAAGAAATCGCCAAGCTGAACCCGATCTATGACACGTCGCATATCATCGGCGGGATTTATACGCCCGATGACGGCCATGTTGATCCGTCGGGCACCTGTCAGGCGATGGCCAAGGGCGCGCGGATGCGGGGGGTCAAAGTGCTGCGCCGCAACCGGGTGACGGATGTGCAGCAGATGCCCTCGGGCGAATGGAAGGTGGTGACCGAGCAGGGCGACATCATCTGTGAGCATGTGGTCAATGCCGGTGGATACCATGCGCGCCAGATCGGGGCCTTCAGCGGGCTCGACCTGCCGATTGTCCCGATGCAGCACCACTATGTGGTCACCGATGCGGTGCCCGAGTTCGAGGCGATGGGTCATGAAATCCCCGTCACCCGCGATGATTACTTCACCGGCTATCTGCGCCGCGAACAGGGTGGGGCGCTGATCGGGCTTTATGACACCCATGATGCGCTGGCCAAATGGCGCGATGGCTGCCCCTGGGACAGCGAGAACGAACTGTTTGAACCCGACTATGACCGTATTATGCCGTGGTTGGAAAAATGCTTTGAACGCTATCCCTGCCTGATGGAGCGCGGCATCAAACGCATCGTCAATGGCGCAATCACATATACACCTGACGGGCACCCGTTGGTCGGGCCTGCGCCGGGCTTGCGCAATCATTGGCTGGCCTGCGGTGCGACCGTGGGCATTGCCTGGGGGCCGGGACTGGGCCGGGCGCTGGCGCAATGGATGGTGCATGGCACGGCCGATATCTCGATGCGCGGGTTTGATCCGCGTCGGTTCCATTCGCGCGTTGATAAAGATTACACCTATCAGCGCTGCCGCGAAAATTACATGACGCGCCTGTCGTTGCCTTATCCACAGTTGCAATATGAAACCTGCCGCGAGATCCGAACCTCTGGCGTGCATGACAGAACCAAGGCGCTGAACGCGGTGTTTGAGGAAGCGGGCGGATGGGAACGCCCGCGGGTCTATGGCAAACCGGAATGGGATGGCAAAGAACCGCAATCATGGAAGCGTGGCCCGTCGTGGGAGGCTGCGCTGGCCGAGGCGCTTGCGGTGCATGAAAGCGTCGGCATTGGCGACTTCTCGGCCTTTTCCAAGTTCGAAATCACCGGACCCGAGGCCGAGGCCTATCTGAACCGCCTTTGTGCGAACAGAATGCCGAAAAAGGTGGGCGGCACGTGCCTGACCCTTTTGCTGAATGAACGAGGCACGATTGAGGGCGAGGCAACGATTGCCCGGCTGGCCGAAGATCGGTTCTGGTTCGTCACCGGCGGCCCCTCAGAGCGCCGGGTCTGGGACTGGATCACGGTTCATCAGCGCGGGTCCGAAGACGTGACGGTCAGGAACCTGTCCGATGACTGGGGTATCCTGACCGTGGCCGGACCCAAGGCGCGCGCGGTGCTGGGTCAGCTCAGCGATGCGTTTCTGGAAAACTCCGATTTCAGGTGGCTCAAGGCGCGCGAAATCGCTGTGGCGGGCATCCCGCTGATCGCGATGCGCCTGTCATTCTCGGGCGAACTGGCGTGGGAACTGCACGCAAACTTGGACCAACTTGGCGAGCTTTGGGATGCGGTTTGGGACGCGGGCAAACCCCATGGCATGGTCCCGTTTGGATCGAAGGCGGTGGAAATGATGCGCATGGAAAAGGCCTATCGCGGTGGGCATGAACTGGCCAATGACACCAGTCCCGTGCACACCGACCAGATGCGCTTTGTGAAATTCGACAAAGAGTTCATAGGCAAAGACGCGCTGCGCAACCTCGCCGAAACCGGCAGCAGTTCGGTTATTGCGTATCTCGACATTGAGCTGGTGGACACAGACGTGCTGGGCGGCGAGGCGGTTTATTTGGATGGCGAGAAAGTAGGGTCGGTTTCCTCAGGCGGGTTCGGCCCGGTAACTGGTCGCAATCTGGCCTTTGCCTTTGTCAAACCAAAGGCAGCGAACCCCGGTACGGCGCTGGAGGTGATCGTATTTGGCCAGATGTGCAAAGCCAAAGTGCTGGCCGATGCGGTGTTCGATCCGAAAAACGAAAGGTTGAAGGTATGAACACTCCTACTGACTTTGGCAAAGCGATACTGCCAGCGCCCGAAATCGATTGGACCAAACTGAACGATTACCGCATGGGCCGCATCCGCGAGGCCATGGCCGAACGGGACGTGGAACTGGCTGTCATTACCAACCCGCTGACCATGCGCTATGCGGTGAATTACCATGAATACATGCAGTTCCAGGCGCGTATCCCGCTGATGATGCTGTTTGTCTTTGCCGACGGCCCGGTGGTCTTCAGCGGCGCGTTCATCAAGGATCTGGACCATGTCACGGAATACATCCCAATGTTCGGGCTTGCGCCATTCCTTGCGGGCTTTGATCAGGTGGAGAATACGCGCAAATTCGTAGACTTCGTCCGCGGCCGTTTGGCCGGCAAAGGGCGTTGCCGTGTGGCGCTTGACCGTTTGGACGCCTCTGCTGTTCAGGGCTTGATGCAGGCCGGGTTCGAGGTCGTCGACGCGCCCGGTTTTCTGGAAAAGGCCCGCTCGATCAAATCAGAGGAAGAAATTACGCTGTGCCGCTATGCAATCGAAGTGGCGCAGCTGGGTATCGCCCGGATGCGCGAAGCCTTCCAGCCCGACATTTCGGAAAACGAGCTGTGGAGCATCCTGAGCCAGGTCAACATCGCCCATGGCGGCCTGTGGTCCGAAGCCCGCATGTTGGCCTCGGGCGAGCGGACAAACCCCTGGCTGCAAGAGGCAGGCGAACGCCGCGTTCAAAAAGGAGAGCTGATGGGCTTTGACACCGATATGGTCGGCCCTTTTGGCTATATGTCCGACATTTCGCGCACTTGGTACTGCGGCGAAGGGAAGGCGCCAAACGCATTCCGAGACCTCTACAAACGCGCTCTGGACGAAATCGAACACAACAAGGCCAATGTGCGACCCGGTGTGTCGTTCAAAGAACTGGTGGACAAGAGCTTCCGCCACCCTGAAGAATTCCACGCGCACCGCTATCCGTGCATCATGCACGGTGTGGGGATGTGCGATGAATACCCCTATGTTCCCTACCCGCAGGACTGGGACGACATTGGCTATGACGGGATCATAGAGGAAAACATGATGATCTGCGTTGAGGGGTATGTTGGATCAGATCGAGGCGGCAGCGGCGTCAAGATCGAGCATCAGTTTCTGGTTACCGCGACAGGTCTCGAACAGCTCGACAGCTATCCTTACGACGAAAACCTGTTGAATTAATAGCCGATGAGAGTTCTGACCGACTGACAACAATTAGGTTGCCAGAGCGTGGTCGCGAGTTTTGCGTGAATCACCAGTGGCTAGGTGAGCGGTCGCACTGCTGCGTTCAGTGTCATGCCGACGCTCAGAACTACTGACGCGAATGCACGCGGAAACAAGTCCCAAAGTACTTGGTGGGCTTTCACTAGGCCTCATTTGCGCGGAGGATTGATGGCTGCTTCGCTTTGGCCGCAGTATGATGAAAGAAATACTTGCGACAGTATTTGCCTGGGAAGATACCCAAACCTGAACCAATGCCTCGGTTCCTGCTGTAAAAGCAGCAAGTTGCCTACAGAGCTGACCGTTTTTTCAATTTGCGATCCTCACGGTATTGAGGTTTCAGCGACGTATTCTGATAGGACTGCTCGGCTACCGTTTTGCCATATCTCAGACACCGTGGACGTAAAGGCATCGGCAAAACGTGTATTGCGCCCAATCTCACCATAGTACTGGGCTTGT
The DNA here is from genome assembly GCF_013111185.1 of Ruegeria sp. HKCCD7303. Taxonomy (GTDB): domain Bacteria; phylum Pseudomonadota; class Alphaproteobacteria; order Rhodobacterales; family Rhodobacteraceae; genus Ruegeria. Next base: position 134,717 of record NZ_WVRE01000007.1, read on the forward strand.
TGCAGCCAACACTCTGGGTCAGATCGGGACGCTAATGCGGTTTTTTGCAAGTTCTGCCATTGCGGGTCATTGGGCACGATTTCAGAGCCGTCTTCCCGAACACCGGCACACATTCGGCACCAAAACGCTTCGGCCAGCGCCAGCCCGTTCACAGAAGATCCAGACGCCAATGCGTCGCGCAGCGATGGCAGCAGGAACCCTGGGTGTCGTGCCGATCCGTCAAACGCAACCCTGCGCGTCGTATCGTGAATCGCGGTGTTCGCAAATCGCGTCTCGACCAGCTCAAGATACTCTTTCGCGGTGGTTCCGGGAACGGCGTCGACATGAGGAAGAATTTCTTCGGATTGAACCTTTCCGAAAAAAGCCAGGATGTCCGAATCCTGCATACAGTCGGAAATCGTCGGGACGTTCAAGATTTCCCCGACATTTGCAAGCAGTTGGTGTCCTCCGTTCAAAATCCGCAGCTTCATCGTCTCATAGCTGTGAACATTGTGAGTCAGCGTCACCCCGACCTGTTCCAATGGCGGCCGACCTGCGCAAAAGTCATCCTCGATCACCCATTGGCGAAAGTTTTCGTGCGAGACCGGAGCGCGGTCATCGATGCCAAGTGCCCTGCATTGAGATACTACTTGTTCCGTCGTCGCCGGCACGATGCTGTCGACCATCGAGTTTGGGAACGCGCCGTTTTGGTCGATCCAGTCGGCCAGATCAGGATCGGACATCCGCGCCAAACCTACAACGCAGTTTCGCAGGATTGTCCCGTTGCCCTGAAGGTTATCGCAGCTCAGCGCCGTGAAGGGGGTGATGCCTTTCACTCGTCGTTGTCTGAGGGCTGCAACCATGGCTCCGAAAACTGTGCGTGGTTGGTTTGGGTTGGCCGCGTCATGACGAATGTCTTCGTGATGTGTATCGAAAGCGCCGGTATTGGCGTCCAGATAGTACCCGCCTTCGGTAACGGTTAAGGACACAATACGGATGGAAGGGTCTGCCATCTTGACGGTCAGCGCTGTGTTGCCCGTCTCAATCGGCAGGTAGTCGATCATCGGACCAATCACCTCGGCTGATACGCCGTTCGGATTCAGCTCGATCAGCGTTGTCAGGCAATCCTGCTCCAGCAGCTTACTTCGCATTTCGGCGTCGTAGCTTCGAACACCTGCGCCGATGATCGCCCAATCGCGGGCCTGACCTTGCTGCATAAGCTGGTGAATGTACCAGGCCTGATGCGCGCGGTGAAAATTTCCCAACCCGATATGCACTATGCCCGGCGTCAGATCCGAGGGAGCATATGCAGGTGTCCTGACAGTTACGGGCAGGTCTTCAAGCCTGTCACGCCGCAACCGTACCGGAGTTTTTGCGTTCGCCACGGGGTCCATCAGCTCATCCAGTTCCCACCATCGACGTTGTAGGTTTGGGCGACAATGTATTTCGCATCGTCCGACGCCAAAAACACCGCCATGCCGGTCAGGTCTTCGGCGCAACCCATTCGGCCATACGGCACAGATGCTGCCACTTCGCGTTTCTTTTGACCGGGGGCTTTGCCTTCGTATTTCGCAAAGAAAGCATCCACTCCGTCCCAGTGCTCGCCGTCAACCACGCCTGGAGCTATTGCGTTCACATTGATCCCATGAGTGATCAGGTTCAGCCCCGCAGATTGGGTCAGAGATATGATTGCGGCTTTGCTGGCGCAGTATACCGCGACCAAGGGCTCGCCTCTGCGCCCGGCCTGCGACGCCATGTTGATGATCCGGCCCTTGGTGCCGTGTTCGATCATATGGCGCGCGACCGATTGCATTGTGAACAATGCACCAGCGACGTTGATGTCGAAAACACGGGTGTAGTCGGCGCGCTCGATCTCAACGATTGGTGCGGCCGTGAAGATGGCCGCGTTGTTGATGAGGATGTCGATGGGGCCAAGGCAGGAGGCTGTTTTGGCGACGGCCGCGTCTATGCTCTGCTGTTTGGTCACGTCCATCTCGATTGCAATTGCATCCTCGCCAAATTCGGCGGCTGCGACCTGCGCGCGTTGAAAATCGATGTCAGCGATGGCAACACGTGCGCCCTCGGCCACATAGGCCTTGGCAAAGGCCAGCCCGATGCCCCTTGCGGCCCCGGTGATCAGGGCGGTTTTGCCTGCCAGACGTGTCATTCGATACGCAGACCTTGCGCGTCAAACCGGTGGATTACATCCGTCCGTGGGGTCAGGTGAATGCGATCTCCGTGACGAAATCCAACCTCGCCATCTGCACGGACGGTGATTGTTTCTGCCAGACCGGTTTCGTGCACGTGGAAAAAGGTATCCGATCCGAGATGCTCCGAGACGCTCACAACGCCGGACCAGTCCCCTTCGGTTTCAGAAACCCCAATATGTTCTGGTCTGATCCCGATGGTTTGAGCGCCGTGTTTTGCGGCCTCGGGCCCTTCAATGAAGTTCATCTTCGGTGAGCCAATGAAACCTGCCACGAACAGGTTGCGGGGCGATCGGTACAGCTCTAGCGGGCTTCCAACTTGCTCGATGACACCTGCTTGTAGAACGACGATCTTGTCGGCCATTGTCATCGCCTCGACTTGGTCGTGGGTCACGTAGATCATGGTGGTCGCAAGTCGCTCGTGCAGCTCGCTGATCTCCAACCGCATGCCAACCCGTAGCGCGGCGTCGAGGTTTGAAAGCGGTTCATCGAACAGAAACGCGGCCGGCTCGCGGACAATCGCACGCCCGATGGCGACACGCTGCCGCTGACCGCCGGACAATTGCCCGGGGCGTCGATCCAAGTAGTCGGTCAGGTTCAAGACGCTGGCTGCGCCTTCGACACGCTTGTCGATCTCGGCTTGATCCAGTTTCGCCATACGCAGAGGAAAGGCGATGTTCTTGCGCACCGTCATGTGTGGGTACAAAGCGTAGGACTGGAACACCATTGCCAACCCTCGTTTTGCGGGTGGGACATCAGTGGCGTCCGCGCCGTCGATGTCGATGGAGCCCGAGGTGATATCCTCCAGCCCTGCGATCAGACGCAATAGCGTGGACTTACCGCAACCCGAGGGGCCGACGAAAACGGTGAACTCACCATCCTCAATGGTCAGGTCAAGCGGTGGAATGACCTGCACGTCGCCGAAGCTTTTGGTCACGGACTTGAGTTGAATACGTCCCATGTGTCGTGTTCCTTATTTCACAGCGCCGAAGGTCAGGCCGCGTACAAGTTGTTTCTGGCTGAACCAGCCAAGGATCAGGATTGGTGCAATCGCCATGGTCGAGGCCGCGCTGAGCTTGGCAAAGAACAAGCCCTCGGGGCTGGAATAACTGGCGATGAAGGCGGTCAGGGGGGCGGCGTCGACGGCCGTCAGGTTGAGCGTCCAGAACGCTTCGTTCCAAGCCAGGATGAAGTTCAACAACACGGTCGAGGCGATGCCGGGAATGGCCATTGGGGTGAGGACGTAGAGGATTTCCTCTTTCAGCGTCGCCCCGTCCATCCGTGCGGCTTCCAGAATCTCACCGGGAATTTCGCGGAAATAGGTATACAGCATCCAGACGATGATCGGCAGGTTGATCAGCATCAGGACCACGACCAACCCTCCACGCGTGTCCAGCAAGCCAAGTCTGATGAACAGTAGGTAGATGGGATAGAGTACCCCAACCGCAGGCAGCATCTTGGTGGACAGCATCCAAAGCAGGATGTCCTTGGTACGCTTTGAAGGCACAAAGGCCATTGCCCATGCAGCGGGGACGGCAATGATCACACCCAGAATGGTCGAGCCACCAGCAATGATGACCGAATTCCAAAGGAACCGCATATAGTCCGATCGTTCTTGCACGATGGCATAGTTCTCAAGTGTCCAGTCGAAGTTCAAAAACAGCGGTGGGCTGGCAATGGCCTGCGCCTCGGTCTTGAAGCTGGTCAGGATGGTCCAGAGGATCGGGAAGAAGATCAGCAGTCCGACGGCCCAGGCAAGGGCAGTGTTCAGCGATTTGCGGCGGGTTGTGACGGCGCGGGCCATGGTCTTACCTCCTCACGCGTCCAGGTTCTTGCCGACGATGCGCATCAGGAAGATCGCAACGATATTGGCAAGGATGATGGCATAGACACCTCCGGCTGATCCAAGGCCGACATTTTGGCTTTCCAGCACGCGCTGGAAGATCAGGTAGGTGAGTGTACGGGTGCCGAATGCGCCGCCGGTGGTCACGAAGATCTCGGCGAAGATTGACAGAAGAAAGATAGTCTGGATCAGGATCACGATCGTTATCGCGCGGCTCAGATGCGGCAGGATGATGTGGTAGAAGCGCTTCAGCACCGGCGCGCCGTCCATTTCCGCTGCTTCAAGCTGCTCACTGTCCAGCGACTGGATCGCTGTCAGCAGGATGAGCGTTGCAAAAGGCAGCCATTGCCACGAAACGATCATGATGATCGAGGTCATCGACGCCTCGGACAGCCACGAGATCGGCTCGGCCCCGAAAAAACGCCACAGATGCGCCAGCAGGCCGTTGACCGGGTCCATGAACATGTTCTTCCAGACCAGCGCGGATACGGTCGGCATTACGAAGAAGGGCGCGATCACGAGGATGCGGACAACGCCCTGACCCCACATCGGCTGGTCCAGGAGCATCGCCAGAAGGATACCCAGCACGACCGTTATGACTAGAACGCCGCCAACGATCATCAATGTCGCCTGCACCGCTGGCCAGAAAGAGCTTGAGGAGACAAATCGGACATAGTTGTCGAAGCCAACCCAGCCCAAGTCACCACCACGCAGGGGCAGGTATTTTTTAAAAGAAAAGTACAGCGTCATCGTCAGCGGCACGAGCATCCAGCCAAGCAGCAGGACCACTGCGGGTGCCATCATAAGGCGAGCAACGGATCGGGAATGTTCGGTAGCCATGACGCAAGACCTCTCTGTTCAGGCGTAGCTTAGCCTGCGAGATAAACGCGGGTTAGGGAAGGGTCTGGTGTGGCGGGGGGCAGGGGGCTGCCCGCCCGCTTCAGCTGGGGCCTCAGTAGCCTGCGGCTTCCATTTCTTCGGCAGTAAAGGCCTGAGCTTTTTCAAGCGCTTCTTCCACCGTTTGCTGTCCGGCATAGACCGCCGAGAACTCCTGGCTCACCTGCGTGGCGATGCCTGCAAATTCTGGGATCGCGACGAACTGAATGCCTGTGTAAGGCGTTGGTTGTGCGCAGCAGTTTTGCGGGTCGGCCATCAGGATCGACTCCAAGGTCATGTTCGCAAAGGGAACTTCCTTGTAGTTCGGGTTCTCATAGAGCGAGGTCCGCGCACCGGGTGGTACATTGGCCCAGCCTTCGTTTTCGGCCACCAATTCGATGTAGTCTTTCGAAGTTGCCCATTCGATGAACTGTTTCGCCGCATCCTCTTGCTGTGTGCCGGCCGGAATTGCCAACGCCCAGGCCCAGAGCCAATTGGCGCGCTTGTCTACGCCTTCCGAGTTAGGAGCCAGAGCGAAGCCGACCTTGTCTGCAACGGTCGAGTCATCCGGGTTGGTCACAAAAGACGCCGCAACAGTGGCATCAATCCACATCCCGCACTTGCCTTGCTGGAACAGGGACAAGTTTTCATTGAACCCGTTGGTGGCATAGCCTGCCGGACCCGATTCACTCATCATATCGACAAAGAATGTAAGCGCTTCTTTCCATTCGGGTTGATCGAACTGGGGTTTCCAGTCCTCGTCGAACCAACGCGCACCAAATGAGTTTCCGGTGACGGTAATGAAGGCACCACCTTCACCCCATCCGGCCTTGCCGCGCAGGCAAATGCCGTTGATGTCGTTGTCGCGGTCCGTCATCGCAGCCGCGGCTTCCCGGATAAACTGCCAGGTCGGTGCCTCGGGCATTTCCATGCCGGCCTTCTCCATCAGATCGGTTCGGTACATGATCATCGAACTTTCGCCGTAGAAAGGTGCCGCGTAAAGCGTTCCATCGTGGCTCAGACCGCCAGCCATAGCAGGCAGGATGTCGTCAACGTCATACTCGTCTGACATGCCGTCCAGCGGCACCAGCCAGCCATTTGCGCCCCAGATCGGCGTCTCATACATGCCGATGGTCATGATATCGAACTGACCGCCTTTGGTGGTGATGTCGGTGGTCACGCGCTGGCGCAGTACGTTTTCTTCCAGCGTCACCCATTCCACATCAATGCCGGTCGCTTCGGTGAATTTGTCGGTATAGCCCTGCATCCGGATCATGTCGCCGTTGTTCACAGTGGCGATCGTGATGGATTGTGCATGAGCCGCTGCCGTTGCGACGAAAGTCAGTGCAGTCGCCGCACGAAGTGCGTTCTTCAGATACATCCCTGTCCTCCCTGAGCTTGGATGTCGTACAGAGAGCCTAGAGTGTAAGTTGTCGCGCCGTCAATAAAAACTTTACGCGCGTTAAAAAGTTAAATTATGCAGAATCCCTCAAGACAAGTCGCGCGGGGAACAAGGTTTCAGTGCGCGTTGAGAATTTCCCACCACTTTCAATGAGTTCGAACAAAGTTTCGACGCTTCGGCCGGCTACATTATCGTAGTCATGCGCAGCTGTCGTCAAAGAGGGACAGGTAAACTTTGCGAATGGGTGGTCATCGTTTGAGGCGACACGAAGCGAACAATCTTCTTTCCGACCAACCCGAATCCCTTGTTCGAAACAGGCTGCCAGAAAGCCGATGGCCAACCGGTCGTTGCTGCACAAAACAGAATCTGTCTTCAGCCCGCGCTCTTGCAGGACTTTCAATGCGCCTCGGTGGCCGATCTCTTCAAAGGCCCAGCCTGTGCCATCGACTTTAATGATATGTGGCTCGAAGCCCAACCGCTCCATCACGTCGACATAGGCCTTACGTCGTTTATTCGCGTTTGGGTTTGCGGGCGTGCGCATTTCAAAAAAGGAAGGTGGCTCACCTGTCCTTGTCATGTACTCCACGGTCTGCGACACAAAGCTAAAGTTATCCGAACCGACAAAGGCTGCCCCCAGGCCATCAAGGTTACTGTCGAACAGGATTGTCGGCACATTGGCACAGAACTTTTCGATAGTAGATCTGTCCGAGGTACGCCCCAAAGGTGCCAAAAGCACTCCTGCGGGTTTCAAGGATTGCAGCCCATCCAGGATCTCGTTCTCGAGCTTTTGTTCGCCATGTGAGCTGAACAGGGATGGGCGATAGCCGGCTGCAATGCAGGATTGTTCCAGATAGCGCGCGATTTCGGCAAAGAACGGATCGGCCAGATAGGGCACGACGATGCCAATATTCTTTGTAAGCTTCCGGTTTTGGTTCACTGCATAGATGTTCGGGCGGTAGTCAAACCGTTCCAGCGCCTCCTCTATGCGCGCCCGTGTTGTTGGGCGAACGCTATCGGGATCATGGAAATACTTTGAAACTGTAGGCCGCGATATCCCGCTTAGGGCCGCGAATTCTTCCATGTTCTTAATTTTGGTCATGCCAGTCTGCCTGCGGAACTCAGCCGCCTTAATCTTATCATGTTTTTACATATTCTTTGCGCGCGCCAAGAAAATCAATAGCCAGACAATTTCCACATCTTTGTTTGGGCGGGGCGCGGGCTTCACAAACTCACTTTAGAAAACTCTTGATGCTAAAACAGGGCCACGATGGGCTAGGTCACGGGCAAATGCTCCGGCGCTCTGGGTATAGTCATGGTCGACGCTAAAGTAACAATATTTGAATGTGAGCGCAGGTAAGACTCCGCAGGCGTTACAAAACCGTGGCAATTCCTACGGCGAAAGTTGACCGGGAATGGAGTATTGGGGCGACCCATTTCAGTCGCGAAGGCTAGTAGTTGAATCTCAGCCCAATTCCGGCACCTTGGTCATAGGGGCGGTCTGCACCGATGCCGATCAGAATATCAGCATAGAGAGCAACTCTGGGGCTGAAGTTCTTACCGATCTGGAATTCTGCAGTGGCGGGCCAGGCGTCATTCTCCCAATCGTATGGCGCTTTGATATCCGCTTTGATCCAATACCCATCACCAAACGGCTGAAGCGCAATCAGGCGCATCGCTGTTTGGCTGATATCGGTCGGACCGTTATAGGAAGCGAAGTGTTGGACCAAAGGGATCAAAGTCAATCCGGTGTTCGCATTTGCGAAGGCGAACCCGCCAAATGGTGCAATCTGATCCGATCCGGTTCCGATGCCTTCGTTCGGCTCGCCAAAATCAAGTATCCACTCCAAACCAAGCGCGGATTTGACGCTCCAGGTGTCATTCAGGGGCTGCTGTGAGGGGAAATAGATCAGCTTGAAATTGGTCTTTTCAAATCCACTGAACCGCGTGCCGGTCGCGTTCGTCGAGTTGTAGTGAAGCTCATATTTCAGTTTCAGATTGGGGCGCAACATGTATGCACCGTCGATGAAAGCATCCTGACGGTCGACATCCCCTTCGAGATCGAAATACTGATAGCGAATGTCGGTGTTGTTCACTGCAGCCAGTGGATTTGAAGCATTTTCTTCGGCTTCGGCGGCAGCACCCACCATAAGCTGCGCTGAGGTCAGGAAAGCAGAGCAAAGGGAAATTCGTGACATAGTTCACCTGACGGAATGGGTGCGGGTAATTAGACGGCGGCGGTTTGGTACCGCCGTCTGAATTCGTCATTGCCAGCTAGAGAAAACGTCTCGGGTCAGTTCGCTTTCAGGGCGAAGGTTTTCTATGCCTTCATAAGGCACACCTTTTCCGAGTGGCAGATGGGGGTGCTTTGCGATGGTTTTCTGGTGGCGCTTGACCATGTCCTGGAAGGACGCCCCGGACCAAAGCGAGTACCCGACAAGCGGATGTTCTTCACGTGGGTCGCGATAGACATTGAAAACGGGTGCCGCAGCGCCGGGCTGTCCAGGGGCTGGAAGATGCATCTTGAACTCTTGCTTGACCACCGAGCGTAAGACGGGCCCTTCGTAAACATAAACAAAGTCGCGGCGCGAATTGCCTTCGCCCTCAAGCAACAGCGCCGTCTGGTCAATACCGTCAATCACGCGGTCGCGCGGAATGTGGTCCGTTGCGCCTGCGATACGGGCAAAGGTTGTAAACAGATCCGAGACATGCACGATGTCACCTGCTGCGCTGCCCGGCTCAATCGCGGCGGGCCACCGGATGAACGTATCTGTGCGCACGCCGCCTTCAAGATGCTGTGTCTTGCCGCCGCGATAAATCAGTTGGTTCAGGCCGGACGCTCCTTCGTAGTGATACATCAAGCCATTGTCAGCCATGATCACGACAATGGTGTTGTCTGCTTTGCCGGTTTCATCAAGTTTGGTCAGCACATCCCCGATCCAGCCGTCCAGAACTTGCAACTTGTCGGCATGGAAGCCTCCATTGCGGGATACGGCTTGATCGGGATAGGCAAAGTTCAGTGGATAGAGCGGCCAATACTGCATGAAAAACGGGTTGTCCTGTGCTGCGAGCCGCTCAAGCTGCTCCAGTGCTTGCCGCTGATAGCGCAGGTTCATTTCCTCGTATTTAGCCTGAGTCCACTCTTCGCCCGGCGCCATGTCGACTTCGCGCGCCAGACCGCCAGCTTCCGCTTCAACGCCGGTTACTAGGCCGTAGGGTTTGAACCGCTCGTCCAGCTGGAATTGGTTCGACTGACCCGACGGATGGAAGCCAAGCATGTTGTTAGCAACCATGGCGTCCCGTGTCATCAGGCTGAGCTGAACCTGTTGATGCAAGGGGAAGGCCGCCCAATCAAAACCCTGATTGTGCGGGTAGGCCTGTTCTATATCGCCCTGATGCCACTTCCCGACATGCGCTGTGTTATAGCCTTCTTCCTTCAGGATTTCGGCAATCGTGACCTCCTCGGCTGAAAGACCTTCGCCAACCAACGCTACTTTGACCTCCTCCACGCCGGCACGTACCGGATGGCGACCGGTCAGCATGGCCGTTCGTGTCGGTGTGCAGGAGGGCTCGGTATACATTCTCATCAAAGACATGCCTTGCGTGGCAAAGTCGTTGATGTTGGGCGTGTCGAAGCCGGTGACGTAGTTCATCGTCCGGTTGCCCATCTGACCAAAGCTGACATCGTCTATCAGAATGTAGAGGATATTGGGTGGCTTGCCGCCATTGGCGTCTCGGATCTCGGCAAGCTTTGCTTCAATTTCTGTATCCTGAGCATCCCATTGCTCTCCAAACTGTGCGCGAAGATATTCAAATTCTCCGTCACGAATGATAGGCGCATCCTGAGCAAAGCTCGTGCCTGCCGTCAGCACCATGGCCGCGGTGTGTATCAATACTGACCTCATTGGTATCCCTTCCCCGTGTTTGAATTACATCTTCCCCGCGCGCCGCAGCGATTGGGCAATTTCATCTCGAAGCCCATTCAGGGTTTCACGGATATCGCAGGCGAACCGGTCGGATTCACTTCCCGGCTCAGCGTTTATCGAGAGGTATTCTTCACTCAGAAGCTGGTAGTCCCTGCAAATCTCGTCGAATACAGGATCCCTACGGCGTAAGTCCGCGATTGCGGCCTTGTTCTTGGGAAACAATGTCTCAATGGCGTTGCTTTTCATTTGGGCGGCACGTTTGATGGGTAAGACGTTTTCTCGATCGAACAACAAATTCACTTCTTTTAATAGGTTTATCGGGGCATAATACGGTATAACGAAAGGTGTAACTTTTTGAAAAAATTGTGTTATCCGAGGATCATCAGCAGTGGTGAATGAGGGAATAAACCCTAGTGCCGAGGATGTTCAGGCCGCGCTTCAGCGGCTTGTGAGGTCTTCGACCTTCGAGGGATCACAGAGATTGCAGGACTTTCTTGTGTATGTGGTCGAGGAATCTCTGAGCGGTCGGGCCGACGACATTCGGGCCAAAACGATTGCGATGGATGTCTATGGCGGATCAATGTCCGAGATGCCGCGCCGCGAAAACGTGGTGCGGGTGGATGCTGGTCGCTTGCGCCGCAAGCTTGCCGAATACTACGCCACAGATGGGCGCGACGAGAAAACGGTGTTCGACCTGCCAAAAGGCGGATACGCCCCGCTGATCTCGAAAAGGTTGGGTGAGGCGGCCCTGCCTGAGACCCCAAAGTTCGAAACCAAGGCGACTGCATGGGTAAAGCCAGGTGCAGGGATCGCTGGGGTTTTCTTACTGGGCTGTTGTGTGATTGCTTTTTGGTTGGCTTCGACATGGCAGGACAGCGCAACCGATTTGCCAGTCGACGGCCTGAGCCGAGATGAGCGCAGCGCCATTTTTGATGCCTCTCCAATGCGCCTTCAGGCTGTAAATCTGGCCAATACTGGTCGGGACCTGATCTTTCCGGCCCTGGAACCCGCGCGACTTGACGCGGCCTTGACCATATTCAAAGGGGCGATCGAGAACGACGAAAGCTATTTTGGCGGCCTTGCGGGCGCCGCGCAGGTTGCGGCGACGATTGCTGTGCTGACACCGGATCCCGATCTGGCCAGTAGCATGTTGAGCTACGCAGACACGCGAGCCAATAGGGCCGTCGAGTTGGCCCCGGAAACGGGTTGGAGCCAATCCGCAAAAGCTTGGGTCGAATTCGCCAAAAATAACTGGCCAGAGGCCATGGAGGCTGCCCAAAGAGCACAGCGTTTGGCGCCCAATGACGTTCATGTATTGGAGTTTGTGTCACTGATAATGCTGTACTCGGGTTCGTTTGAAGAAGTCATTGTGATCAGTGAGGACGCGCGGTCGAAATTCGACCTCGAGCGTGGATATGTGTTTCAAAACGCAATGGGGTCGGCCAAGTTTCATTTGAAGGACTACGAAGGCGCTGTATCAGCCTTTGAACAAGCAACCGAAAATGGCGGCCCTGTCGGACCTGTGTCTGTTGCTTACCTGATGGCGTCTTATCAGATGTTAGGCAACGAAAGCAAAGCGCAGGCCCTGTCAGAAAAACTGTCACGTGAGTGGCCCGACAGTCGCGTGGACGCGCTGTTTCAAAAGCTGTTCGCGGACCCAAAATATGGGAAAGACCTTGGTGACGCTATGAGGCAGGCCAATTGGCGACCAAGCCACTCGCGCTAAAGTTGCGCACTTCAGCAGTGGCAATGAAACCTGATGGCCTCGGCGTGGGGTGTGTGGTCACGTGAAAGTCTTGATGGAGCCTAGGGGAAATGTCGCCGAACGCCTAATGCGCTGATAGTAAACACTATTGTAGTGTGTTGGTTTGCAGTGTGTCACACCGAAGTGTGTACAAATGTTTGTTTGTCAGTGCATCTATGGGTCTGGTTTTTTGTTTGCTCTATCAGTTGGTCAACACCCTGTTCCCTTCCACAGTAGTATGCACCATGTGGTCGTTTATTTCTTCCAACAGTGATTTATTGTGTTCTGTTTATCGCGGAGAAGTTGATGCTATCGAAACTATAGTCGCGCAGTATCGCAGTTACCCCTGCTGCACATTGCGCAGGGTAGTTAGACGCAATTGACCATGAGGCGAGCACTATTGTAGACAAAACATAACTTCGACGGCGGCGAGAAAGTCGCGACTGACAGGCGGGCACATGCAATGAAACGGGCATACCAACACTTTTTGAGGGCTGGCCTAGCTGTCCTCTGTCTCGCGTTGGTCGTTTGGTCCGTAACGCCATCATTCTCGCACGCACCGGCGATTTTTGAGACAATCCAAGATCATCTGGAAATGGTCGAGGATCATGGCCACTCACATGGGTTTGAAGAAGACCTCTTTTGGGCGATGCACGGTCATAGCCACGATGTGGCCGATCATGACCACAACCAGGCGTTTCTCTCCAGTGGTCCCAGCACTGCTCCTGAATTGCACATAGGCGAGGCGTGGCGGCGGCTAGCTTCGGCCAACGGCCCCACCCGTAAGTTCAGAATAGACCGACCTCCGCGCGCTTGATCGGCACTGCGCAGTTCATGCGCATCACCGATCAATCTAAATACTAAGCGGAGTTACTCCATGAGAACCTTCATTGAAGGCGTCAGACGCAATTCTAAGCGTCTCGCGTTCTTCGTCCTATCCATGTTGCTGCTATCGACCAGCGCAGCTTTGGCGCATGATGTTACGCCCGGCGATGCTGGCTACATCCAAGAAATCTGGGGCGTGCACATCATCCCCTTCATGTACCTCGGCGCCAAACATATGGTGACGGGCTACGACCATATCCTGTTCCTCCTTGGCGTCGTCTTCTTCCTCTATCGGTCGAAAGACGTTGCAGTCTACGTGAGCCTCTTTGCAGTGGGGCATTCCATCACGATGCTTGCAGGCGTCTGGTTTGGCTGGGGCATCAGTTCATACATTGTGGATGCCATCATTGGGTTGTCCGTTGTCTACAAGGCACTCGACAACCTAGGGGCCTATCAACGTTGGTTCGGCTTTCAGCCCAACACCAAGGCGGCGACTTTCATCTTCGGCCTGTTTCACGGCACCGGCTTGGCCACGAAGATACTCGACTACCAGATCGCACCCGACGGGCTTCTGCCCAACCTCCTGGCGTTCAACGTTGGCGTCGAGATCGGGCAACTTCTGGCATTGGCTGCCATCCTCATCGTCATGGGGTACTGGCGAAAGAGCGCCAAGTTTTTCGAACAAGCCTACACCGTCAATGTCGTCATGATGACCATCGGCTTTGTGCTGATGGGATACCAACTCACCGGCTATTTTGTGGCCGCATAAGGAACCCCACAAATGTTTAACGCAAAGAAACCGAGCCTCGAAGAGTTACCAAGCTCAGCCCAACTCCTTCGGTCCACCATCATCGCGGCTGTCAGCGCCGTGGCAATACTGGTCGCTGTTGTGCTGCCTGCGGAATACGGGATCGACCCAACGGGTGCAGGGCGCGTGCTTGGCCTGACCGAGATGGGTGAAATCAAACAGGACCTGGCGGATGAAGCCGAACAAGACCAACAGCTTCATGGGGCCGATCAGTCGTCAAGCTTATGGGATAACGTATTCGGTCTGTTCGTTGGCAGAGCACTTGCTCAGGAGGCGTGGCAGGATACAATCACGTTCACGCTCGAACCTGGCGAGTTCACCGAGATTAAGGCAACTATGGAAGAGGGCGCGACCCTCTTTTACGCGTGGGCGGCTGAAGGTGGTCGTATCAACTTCGACCTCCACGCGCATGCGGGCGACCAAAACGTGACCTACGAGAAGGGGCGCGGTCAAAACGAAGGCGAGGGCAGTTTTGAAACCCCCTTCGCCGGTGATCACGGCTGGTTCTGGCGAAACAGGGACGATGAGGCGGTAACCGTCACACTCAACCTAAATGGTGCTTACTCGGACATCGTTCGGAGCGAGTAATGTCGCAAGCCGCGCATCAAAACAGTGGTGCGCGGCATCAAAACTCCAGTTCGAGTTCTCAAGTAATTGGTGTATGCCGATTAGTTCACTACCCGAGACGCCTTCTGCGGCCAGTACCCAAACCCACTCTGGAATAATGTCTTCTATTGGTGCGGCAGGTTGCGACTAGCCTGCATCTGTTGAACATCGTCAGGCCAAGTGGAACGTATGTAGGCCAGCACGTCCCATATGTCTTCGTCAGTCAGGGTGCTTTCAAAGCCGGGCATGCCACTGTTAAAGTCTTTAACACCGCGTGCTGCCAACGCGTCTGCCCCACCTAGTTTGGTATACTCGAACAGCAGCTGATTATCATGGTGCCATGTGTGCCCTGTCACGTCATGTGGTGGAGCAGGCAACACTCCGTCATCGTCGGGTGTCTGCCAGTTGGGTTGGCCTTCCAGATTAACTCCATGGCATGAGGCGCAGTGCTCTGCATAGAGTTCCTGCCCATTCGCAAGGTCTCTATCTAACAACTCATGGTCTGCAGCGACGCTGGTACCAATGCAGCATATAGCAAGTGCGGAAAGGTGTTTTTTCATCTCTGCCTACCTTAACTCGGAAGCGTTAGTACGCTCGTGAGTGTGGCTGTTGTCGCCAAAACCACTAATACGACTATTGCCTCCACCTCGATAGATCGGGCGAGGTGTCGCGCTGCTTTAGCATCTCCGCTTTGCATGGACGGAACAAATCGGAGCTTGTTCGCTGCGGCGAGTATCAACAAAAGCCCCACCAGCAACACTTTGAACAACAGTGCCTGCCCGTAGCCAGTGAACAAGAGCCCTTGGAGATTGCCAACAAGCAACCAAGCCATCCAGAGACCTGCCACGATCAAAGTCGGAACAATCAATGCAGCAGCTTGTCCAAACCTGTGCCCCAGTCCAGCAGCATCTGTCAGATGTTCAGGCATGAGAGCCAAACTCCGCAGCGGGCTAAATATGCCCACCCAGAAGGCTACACATAGCAGGTGCAATAGCAGCAAGAGCTGGATGCCGACACTCTCTAGCTCGGGTACGTGCCCGATCTGTGCAAAGGACCACAAAGCCACTGTGCCACCCAACAGTGCGATCCATTGACCAAAGCGAGGAACAGACAGCCCCACAAGGATCAACACTGCGCCGATAAGGCGGTAGACAAAGGCGTCTCCCACGGATGTCTGCCAAAGCAGACCAAGCATTTCTGGATCGACCATGCCGTCAACTCCGCCTGTTAAGGCGGCTCCACGAAGCAGGAAACCAACAACCGTTGCGGCGAGAGCAAGCCACGCTAAGGCTCTAGCTTGGCGTTTTATCCCGAGGCTTATCGGTGCGACAAAGCCGGAATAGAGGTAACTAACAATCACAAGCCCGGTGGACCCCGCAAAGCCGATGTAGAGCCCTAGCTTTGCGAGGATCGAGGCAATACCCCAAATGTCTGGCATGCTCATTCCACGGTAAAGGAAAACTTGCCCTGCATCGCATGGCCGTCTTCACCTAAACCACGCCATTCGATGACATAGGTGCCCGTTCCATTGCTCGGCAGTGGGATCGTGAACTCCTGACCAAAATTTGTCTGGTCGCCCAAATCCAGGCTTACGGCCGAGTGTTCTTCATGGGCCATCTGTATCCGTGTCAACCGGATATCCTTAGAGAAGTTGAGGCCAATTTCAGCGGGCACAGTGGTTATTGTGGCTCCGTCGGCAGGAGTTGTTTCTTCGATCTTGGAATGCGCGAGTACGCCGCTGGGAAGGGCAGCCATGAGTGCGAGTGTTATGAACTTTTTCATGGTCCTGTCCTCAATTTATCCCGTTGGCACGTTGAATTTCACGAATGTACGCGATCACCATGGCAACGTCACCTCGCGTCAGACCTTCCACGGGCGGCATGTCGCCAAACTGCCAATGGTGGCTTCTCACACCTTGTGAAACTGCCCTCTGAAAGGCTTCATCCGCGTGGTGGCTGGGTTCGTAGATCTTGTGGATCAGAGGCGGTCCTGCGCCTTCCACACCGACCGCATTGACACCATGGCAAGAGGCGCAGGAGACCTCAAAGACACGCTGGCCGATTTCAGCGTTACCCTCGATGGGCGGCATCTGAATTGCGACCATAGCATCGCCTTCAAGTGGTTCCTGTGGTGCGGCCTCTTCGATTGAACCGGGCCGAACAGTTGTGAAAGCGGCGACAGCAGCGACGGTGCATAGGCCTATTGTTAAGTATCTTTTTTTCATAGATTGGTCCTGACATTTTGGAAGCTGTTAGTGCTGCGAAACATCGCGAACAGCCGCACGGGCTTGTCGCTTGCGTCCGCAAGGATTTACGCTGCTTCAAAGGTCAGGGGGCCTGTATGGGCTATCTGGTTCATTCAGCTTGGCTTGGGCACTATCCTGGAGCTCTAGGTCAATATCACGTTGACCTTGAGCGGGTTCACCGTTCTCGACGAGCAATACCACTACTTGGCAGATAAAGGGATTACATTCTCCGGTTCCAGAACTCTCTGGGTCATGATGATGACTTGGAACCGAGATGTCACCGCTGCTCATTGCTGATACAGAGTGTTTCGCAGTTTGCGCATGTTCTTCACAATGAATGCCAATGCAACCATTTGATACCGCGTGAGCAACGCCAGCTATGCCGGTCAGGATGACCAGAAAGCTAACCAAAAGCACAAATGGGTATCGCCGGATGACCATGGTGCTGGACGCTACTGCACAGGAGCGTCCATGACAACGCCATACACTTCATCCTAACGGTTCTAGGTGTGGTGCTTGGTCTCGTGCGGGGGGGGGTGGTGTCGTATAGGACAGTGGCCGACGGAAGTTATAAATGCAGTGTCTGTACAGTGAGAGATACGCATGCAGCTTCATTTTGTGTCACACCTGTGTGTCACACCGCTCTAATGCTTGCTATCTAGTTGTATTGTTAGGTTTTGGTGGAGCCTAGGGGAGTCGAACCCCTGACCTCTTGCATGCCATGCAAGCGCTCTCCCAACTGAGCTAAGGCCCCATCATGGTACCGTCGATGCGGTGAGCGGACGTTTAGGAGACAGTGACGGCAAGTGCAAGTCCAAAATTGGATTTGAGCGTGAATTTCCGCCCCGCCTTCAGGTCAAATGAAAAAGGCGACCCTTGGGGCCGCCTTCTGCTTGATCAGTTGTCGTCTTCCGAGGACATGTCGGTAATGTCGTCCAAAGAAACGTCATCATTGTTGTCGTCATCGTCGTCCAGCAGATCGTCATCCAATTCGACGTCAACATTATCGTCATCGTCCAGAACCAGATCCTCTTCTGACGCCTTTTCACGCGCCTTGACCGAAGCTGCATCTTCCGCATCCGCCGCGATCATGCGGCTTTTGGATGTTTCAAGCTCCACGATCTCGCCGGTGTAGGGGCTGATGATCGGGTCCTTGTTCAGGTCGTAGAACCGCTTACCGGTTGTCGGGCAAACGCGCTTTACGCCCCATTCTTCCTTGGGCATGTCAAATCCCCTTGATATCAGGTGAGTCGTCTAAATGATTCAGCTCACCTGCCACAGGCAGAGGGCACTGTCAAAGTCTTTGCGCAAGAGAGGTCGCGATATGGGAGAGCACGCATTGCCAGGGACGCCGCCGGTGCCGCTGAGGCTGCGCAAATCAGCCCGGGCACGGCGTATCAGTTTGCGAATTTCTCAGTTGGATGGGCGGGTTACGTTGACGTACCCAATTGGCGTGCCAGAGACCGAGGCCCTGAACTTTGCGCGCACGAAAGAAGAATGGATTCGGCAGCATCTTGAGGACCGGCCGGATATGGCCAAGGTTCAGTTTGGGCAAACGATTCCAATTGAAGGCGTTGATCGGCGAATCGTGCCTGCTGTTGGCCGGCGGGTTTTGCTGCAAGCAAACGAGGTCGCGGTTCCAGAGGGCGCAGAGGCGCGGCGGTTGGCGCGATTTCTTAAGGAATTGGCGCGGGACCGGCTAACCGGGGCGTGCGACGACTATGCGGCTATGCTGGGACGGCCTTATTCGACGCTGAGTCTGCGAGATACGCGGTCTCGTTGGGGTTCGTGCAGCTCGCATGGTGGGCTGATGTTCTCGTGGCGACTGATCCTGGCGCCACCTGAGGTATTGCACTATGTGGCGGCTCATGAGGTGGCGCATCTTGCCGAAATGAACCATTCGCCTGCGTTCTGGGCGCAGGTCGAGAAGATCTTTGGTCCCTATCAACACCCTCGCCGCTGGTTGCGCGACAACGGGGCGGAGCTGCATCGCTTTAGATTTGATGATAAGCCGAGTTGACCTCGCGTGATTTTGTGATCACATAAGCGCATGATGAACGCGCGCACCTCCGAGACCCAAACAGCCACGCATGACCGGGTGTATCGGGTCCTGCGATCTCGAATCATGCATGGAGAGATGGCGCCGGGTCAGGCACTGACCCTGCGCGGCATCGGCAAGGAATTCGGTGTTTCAATGACCCCTGCACGTGAGGCGGTGCGCCGTCTGGCTGCTGAAGGGGCGCTTTTCCTTTCTACATCGGGCCGTGTATCGACGCCGGAGCTGACAAATGACCGGATCGAGGAGTTGGCAGCGTTGCGGGCATTGTTAGAGGTCGAGCTGGCAAGCCGGGCTTTGCCGCGCGCGCATATCGCGCTGATCGATCGGTTGCAGAGCATCAACATGACCGTTGCCGAGATGGTGACCAAGCGAGACGCGGTTGGCTATATTCGGTCAAATCTGGAGTTTCACCGCACTTTGTATCTGCGCGCGCAAGCGCCTGCGATGCTTGCCATTGCCGAAACCGTCTGGTTGCAATTGGGACCAACAATGCGGGCGTTGTATGGGCGTCTGCGGCGCACTGAGCCCCCGCATTATCACAAGCTGATCATTGCTGCGCTAAAGGCCGGGGACGAGCCGGGTTTGCGGCTGGCGGTACGCTCGGATGTGACGCAGGGGTTGCGTTTGCTGGTGAGCTGAGCGGCTTCCCGCCGACATTGCATTGATGCCCTTCCTTTGCGCCACTCTACTGGCCTGAGAGGTTCTGCTGGGGTACTCTTGAGTCAAATCACAAACAAGAGCAGACCCCATCATGATTTCGCGCCGCGCCTTTTCTATTTGTCTTGGATCAACATTATTGGCTGCCTGCACGGGCGGCAGTGCTCCGACTCGAGCCCCTGCATCCCGGATGCGGGCAGTTCCGAACGCGGGTTGGGATGCCTGGGTTGCCGGGTTCAAGACCCGCGCCACATCGCAGGGAATCTCCCAGACTACACTCGATCAAGCGTTTCGCGGGGCAGGGTATTTGCCCGACGTGATCGAACGCGACCGCAATCAGGTCGAGTTCAAGCGCTCGCTCGAGGATTATCTGGCCATCGCCGCCTCGGACGAGCGGATCGAAACCGGTCAGCAGATGCTTCGCAAATACAACGGCACCCTGGCGCAGATCGAGGCACAATATGGCGTGGACAAGGAAGTTGTCGTGGCCGTGTGGGGTCTGGAAAGCCGTTATGGCGCGCGTCGCGGCGATGTGCCTGTGATCTCGGCCACTTCGACGCTGGCCTATGACGGGCGACGCGGTGCGTTTTTCGAAAAGCAATTGGTCGCGGCTCTGCGTATCTTGCAGGAAGGCGATACCACACCCGCCAACATGACCGGCAGCTGGGCCGGGGCGATGGGGCATACGCAGTTCATCCCGACCTCTTACCTCGCCTATGCGGTCGATTTCACAGGGGATGGACGGCGCGATATCTGGTCCGAGGATCCGACGGATTCGCTGGCCTCTACGGCGTCGTATCTCGCGCGCGCCGGTTGGGTTCGGGGCCAACCCTGGGGAGGAGAGGTCGGAACGGTTTCGGGTACACCCGTCGCCGTGTTGCAACCGCAGACACCGGGGCCGCGCATTGCCGTGTTCCGTAACTTTCAGGTCATCAAGCGATATAACAATTCAGATAGCTACGCGATTGGTGTGGGCCATCTGGCAGACAGGATCGCAGGTGGTGCGCCGTTTCAGGCCTCGTTCGGACCGGACGCAAATGGTCTGACGTTGGAGGACCGTAAAGAGTTGCAACGCCGTCTGACATCCGCCGGGCATGACACCAAAGGCGCGGATGGGGTGATTGGCAAGAACACCACATCCGCCATCAGCGCTTATCAAACCGCAAATGGCTTGCCTGTCACGGGTGAACCTTCGATTGGTTTGCTGCGCCGCTTGGGCGGCTGACGGTTACGCCGCCAGCCCTTTTGAACCGATATCCAGGAATTTCTGACGGCGGTCCTGAATCAGGGCCGCTGCATCTTTTCCGTCCAGCTCTTGCAGCATGGCGGCGATGGCAGAGCGTACGGCTTCAACGGCTGCCGGACGATCGCGATGCGCACCGCCCTTGGGCTCGGTGATAATACGGTCGCAGACGCCCAGCTTATAAAGGTCCTGGGCAGTCAAGCGCAGCGCTTCGGCGGCCTCACGCATCTTTTCTGCGTCTTTCCACAAGATCGACGCGCAGCCTTCGGGCGAGATCACCGAATAGACCGAGTGTTCCAGCATTGCGACGCGGTTTGCCGTGGCAAACGCCACAGCGCCGCCGGACCCACCTTCACCTATAATAACCGAGACCAAAGGCACGCCGATTTTCAGGCACATCTCGGTTGACCGCGCGATGGCTTCTGATTGGCCGCGTTCTTCGGCTCCTTTGCCGGGATAGGCCCCGGCTGTATCGATCAGTGTAATAACCGGCAGGCCGAAACGCCCGGCCATCTCCATAAGGCGAACGGCCTTACGATAACCTTCGGGGCGGGCCATGCCGAAATTGCGCTCAATCCGCGATTTGGTGTCAGAACCTTTTTCGTGCCCAATCACCATAACCGGCTGATCGTTGAATCGTGCAAGGCCACCGATCACGGCCAGATCGTCGGCAAAGTTGCGATCGCCTGCCAGCGGCGTAAACTCGGTGAACAGAGCGTCCACGTAATCATTGCAGTGCGGGCGTTCCGGGTGACGCGCCACCTGACATTTCCGCCAGGGGGTCAAATCGGCGTACAGCTCTTCCAGCAGCTTTGCGGCTTTTGCATCCAGCGCGGCGGCTTCTTCGGACACATCCATTTCTTCGTTGGTGCGGGCCAGCGCACGCAGCTCTTCAGCTTTGCCTTCAATCTCGGCCAGCGGTTTTTCGAAATCCAGATACTGGGTCATGACGCCTCTCAACGCGGAAGTTCCCTGCTATATGGCCTGACGTTGCCCGGGATGCAACTCAGCAAGATTTGTGGCTTCGCACTATGCGACCACGGTTGGGCAAGAAGAAGGAAGGATGACGATGGCCACTAGCTATGAAGATCGCGTGCTGCGCGTTTTGGCTTATATCCACGACAACCCTGCCGGGGACTTGTCGCTGGATGCGCTGGCCGACGTGGCAGCGATGTCCAGGTTTCACTGGCACCGGGTGTTTCGCGCTCTGACCGGTGAAACCTGTGCGCAGGCGGTGCGTCGCGTTCGTCTGCACCGAGCGGCCACTTGGCTTGTGTGCACGGATCGGCCGATCACGGATATTGCAGCGTCTGTGGGATATCCCAATCCAAGTTCTTTTGCGCGGGCATTTTCTGATGCCTATGGCGGCAGCCCTGCCGCCTTTCGTAAAGCGGGTCAATTTCACCCCGCGCAACCTGATTTTAAAACCGGAGGATATCCGATGCATCCTGTCACAACCCGAACAGAACCTGCCCGTCGTGTCGTCGCCTTGCCGCACAAAGGGGCTTATTCAGAGATCGGCAAAAGCTTTGAAGCTTTCGGAGCTTTGTGCGAGTCTCGCCAGCTTTGGCCGCAGGTTGGGCCAGTTCTGGCGTTATACTTCGATAGTCCCGATGATGTTCCCGAGGATCAATTGCGTAGTTACGCCGGGGCTGAATTCCGGGGTGCAACAACCCCTGAAGGGATGGAGGAGATGTCGATCGCCGGTGGCAAAACGGCTGTGTTGACTTACAAGGGGCCATACTCCGGAATTGCGGCTGCCTATCACAGCCTGTTTGGCAACTGGCTTCCAGACTCAGGTGAAGAACCTGCAGACGAGCCGTGTTACGAGATCTACCTCAATGACCCTCGCGAAAAAGCGCCGGATGATTTGCTGACCGAGATCTGCCTGCCCTTGAAGTGATCCAAAGCGTATCAGGCGGGGTCCGCTTGGGCCCTGTCTTAGCTCTTTTTTGTGGATCAAAAGAACCGATTCACCAGGCGGTGTTCTGCTGGCGGTTCAGGGTAAACCCGTCTTTCAATGGTCTGCTGCTCGGAAAGGATTCCTAAGGCTTCGTTTAATGCCAGATTGCCATGCGGCAAGGCCTAGGGTTCGGACCCAGGGTTAATCGCAACCGGTCTTGCAGTTCACTTTGAACTTTGTCGCGACACTTACAGTGCACTGCGCTGAGTTCGCTGACGGTACAGTTGGTTTCAATATGATATTTACGGGGCGTTTTTCATAAAACACAGCACAAGGGTGCATCTTCATTGAACCTCTTGTTGGTGTTGCAAAACTTCGGGTTTGCTTCACTGAGTTGTGATTCACATCTGCAACAATCGCGTGAATGCTGCAATTCCGTCTCTTTTCCGCCGAAATCTGTGCTGATAAGCGTTTATCTAAATGTTGGGGCGGTAAAAAGTGCGAGTGGGCAGATGAGAGCCGGAGCAAACGGTCAAATAGCCATTTCTTGGAACCAGACAGAGCTTGATGAGCTTGAGGCACCGCCTTTGGCTTTTTTGGTCGTCGGGGCAGCATGGTCCTGGCGTGGTCAGGCCGTTTTTCTGAGCGAGAGTATCGAGCAGATTGTTGAACGATCTGGAAGTGTCGGAAGAACCGCTTCTTCGACGAAGGATCGCTTTGCAGTCATTCGGGATATCACTGGGGACATGTGTGGCACTGTCGTGTTGACCAATGGCGCGCAAAGGTTCAGTGCGGATCTGGTCGTTCAGGAGGGTGATATTGATCCGACATTTGTCTTCACGAATGGATGCCCCCCACGGGACCAGGCCTTTTGGGTGAGCGAAGTGAGCGAGTTCGTCGCCTCGGCCTTTGTGCAGCCCGAGCCTGACACTACGGTTGTAAGCTTTCCCCGTCAGGCCCTGTCGCGGCACAGCTGATCCCAAGCGCGAACCAACTTCCTGTCGTCTTTTCCTGACGGGTCCGCGTCGGCGTGTTTTAGTGCCGCTCCTTTTCGTGATTCAATTCGCTTATTGACTCTGCCAATCCTGCGGATATAAGCGCGGCTTCATTGGTGTTGGTGGCCCCCGCAAGGGGAAGCCTGTCATGGGGGAAACCTCAAGAGGACAACGCCCTTCATAGTGGCCCTTTGGGCCTCGACCTGAACGAAGGAGATCAGCCGTGACCAAACGCACGTCTGCCAAGTACAAAATTGACCGCCGGATGGGCGAAAACATCTGGGGTCGTCCGAAATCCCCGGTCAACCGTCGCGAATACGGCCCCGGCCAGCACGGACAGCGCCGCAAGGGCAAACTGTCGGACTTCGGTCTGCAGCTGCGCGCCAAGCAAAAGCTCAAAGGCTACTATGGCGACCTGACCGAGAAGCAGTTCCGCCGCATCTATGCCGAAGCCGTACGTGTGAACGGCGACACCGGTGAAAACCTGATCGGTCTGCTGGAGCGCCGCCTGGACGCTGTCGTTTATCGTGCCAAGTTTGTTGCGACCGTCTTTGCTGCTCGTCAGTTCGTCAACCACGGTCACGTCAAAGTAAACGGCAAGCGGGTCAACATCCCGTCCTACCGTGTCAAAGAAGGTGACGTGATCGAAGTGCGTGACAAATCCAAGCAACTGGCCGTTGTTCTGGAAGCGGCCGCACTGGCAGAGCGTGATGTTCCGGATTACATCGACGCGGATCACTCGAAAATGACCGCCACTTTCGTGCGCGCACCTGGTCTGGGCGATGTGCCTTACCCGGTTGTTATGGAGCCGAACCTGGTCGTCGAATTCTACGCGAAGAACTAATCTTCGCCGACATACAGATTTCCAAGGCCGCGCAAGTTGCGCGGCCTTTTTTATGCAGCGTTTTGCGTTCCAATGTCTTGCCTTGGGGAAACACCAAACTTGCGGGAATACTCCCGGCTGAATTGAGTGGGGCTTTCATATCCCACGTCAAACGCCGCTTGCGATACGCTTACCGCGCCGTGTGATAAAATCCGCCGTGCTTCGAGCAACTTGAGGTCTTTTTGATATTGCAGCGGAGATTTGGCCGTCACCGATTTAAAATGCGCGTGAAAGGCTGAAACGCTCATCCCAGCGGTTTGCGCAAGGTCAGACACCGGTAGTGAGGTTCGAAAACCTGAGCGGATAACGTCAATCACCCGCGCGATTCGACTGGCGGGGCTGTCGCGCCATAGCATTTGCCGCAGCATTCCACCGTGATCCGCTTGTAGCAGTCTGTAATGAACTTCGCGGCTGATCATCGGGGCTAAAATCTGCGTGTCCATCGCGTTCTGACTGGCGCGAAACAGGCGGGTCATGGCATCGATTAGATCAGGTGTGGCTTTGGACGCAGCAAGGCTTTGTGCCATTTCGGGCGCTGCCGGTGCAGAGCCGACTTCATCATACAATCCACGAAGGATGGACAAGTTGAGTGAGAAGACAAGCCCGACATACGGTTTCTGCCGGCTCGCTTCGGTAACAGCGGCCAATACCGGGATGGAATGACTGACGATCAAAGAGTCGCCTGCTCCGAATTGGACAAGCCGATCTCCGATGTGTGTTTCCTTCTTACCTTGTAGAACTAGGCAGACGATGGGTTCATAAACCTGCGCCTCAATGGGTTTAGTTCTGATGTCATGTAACAGGCCGAACCCATCCAGTTTGGTCGTGTAGAACGGTTCACTTTCTGACTGTTCGTGTACGGCTTTGCAAATATCGGTGATCAGATCAAACGTCATGCTGTAGCGCCTTTTGGTTATGCCCAGCATAGTTTGTGGGGCGTGTTCGCACCATTGAAAATCCGAAGCTTTGGAGAATCAGGCAGAAGTTGAGGAGGATCCGGCAGGTATTTCGCGGTGCGCAAAGTTATTTGTCTCTCAGGCTTATCATTGCGGAGAAAGACCATGGCACAGACCATCCTCATCACCGGCGCGTCGTCTGGTATCGGCAAAGTCACGGCAGAACTGTTTCAGAAACAAGGTTGGAACGTCATCGCCACCATGCGCAGCCCGGAAAAGGAAACCGAGCTATCGCAGTTGGAAAACGTTCTGGTCACCCGTCTGGACGTAACCGACGAAGCTTCGATCACAACGGCCGTTGCAAACGGGATCGCGCGGTTCGGCCAGATCGATGTTCTGCTGAACAATGCAGGGTATGGGGCCTACGGGCCGTTGGAGGCGTTCCCGATGGACCGCATTCGTCGGCAATTTGACACCAACGTCATCGGTCTGCTGGCCGTAACCAAAGCGGTATTGCCGCACATGCGGGCGAACGGCTCTGGCTGCATCGTCAACATCTCATCCATCGGTGGACAGATCACCTTCCCGCTTGGGGCGCTGTATCACGGCACGAAGTTCGCAGTCGAAGGTCTGTCAGAGTCGCTGCATTACGAACTCGCTGCGGCTGGCATCAAGGTCAAGATTGTCGAGCCCGGGCTGATCGCCACAGATTTCGGCGGCCGCTCGTTCGACTTCGTCAATGATGAATCCATGACGGAATACCAGCCGGTGGTCCAGGCCTTGTTCGGCGCCTGGGGTTCAGAAGAGATGGCATCGCGCACCTCACCGCCCAGCGTTGTGGCCGACGTGATCTGGGATGCAGTGACCGAGGGGACTGACACATTGCGGTATCGCGCGGGCGAGGATGCGGTCGAATACCTCGACAACCGCAAGGCACTGGACGATGCCACCTTCATCGGTGGAATGAAAACGATGCTCGGGCTGGCCTGAGGTCTAAATCGGCAGCGGTCGCCCTTCGGCGATCGCTTCCATCGCGAAATACGAGGTCACACTGTCCAGTTCGACCTTTTCGATCAGGCGTTGGTAGACCTTGTCGTAAGACGCCATATCTTCGGTGACGACTTTCAGTTGGTAATCGTAATCGCCGCCGATGCGATGAAAATCCACGACTTCTGGGATGGTCAGAACATGGCTGCGAAACGCCTGAAGCCATTCGGCCGAATGATGCCGCGTGCGCAGCATGACAAAGACCGCTAAGCTCAGCCCTAGTTTCTCGCGCGCGATACGAGCGGTGGATCCAATCAGGACGCCATCTTCGTTGAGGGCCTTCAATCGCCGCCAGCAGGCATTTTGAGAAAGACCAACGCGATCTGCCAATTCCCGTTGGGATAGGGTGGCGTCCTTTTGCAGTTCTTTCAGAATGCGCGTGTCAATTTGATCTAATTTTGAAGTCATACTTGATCATATGACACAAAATATTCGAAATCTACGCAAAGATAGGTGAAGTTTCCCCGGTGCGAATAAATCACATTGGTTGGGCACTTAGGAGCCCATGCCATGACCCTGTCCAAATTTCGTGCGGATCTTTGTTCGACCACTCACAATTCCAACCTGCGCGACGGACTTATCGGAGAAAATGTTCTGATCCCGGGCCTGCTTGGGGACGTACCGCTTGTCTATGCGGATTACGTCGCTTCGGGCCGTGCATTGCGGCAGGTCGAAGACTATGTCGCGCAGCATGTGTTGCCGTTCTACGCGAACAGCCATACCGAGGCCTCCTACTGCGGTTCCTACATGACACGTCTGCGTCGCGAAGCACGCGATGAGATAGCCCGCCTTGTTGGCGCGAGGGGAGAGGACACGGTGATCTTTACCGGGTCCGGTGCCACGGCGGGGCTCAACCGGTTGGTCAGTTTGATGGGAGTGGAAGAGGCTGACCAGCCGGTTGTTTTGATCGGGCCATACGAGCATCATTCAAACATCTTGCCCTGGCGCGAGAGCAAGGCGCAGGTGATCGAAATCCCCGAGGCACGGGGTGGGGGTGTTGATCTGAACGCATTGCAAAATGCGTTGCAATCACATGCGGACGCTGACCTGTTGATCGGGTCGTTTTCTGCCGCATCTAATGTGACGGGCATTATTACTGACCCAGATCCGGTGACGCGATTGCTCAAGGCGCATGGGGCTTTGGCCGTGTGGGACTATGCCGGCGGCGGGCCGTATCTGCCGATGGATATGGGTCCGGCGGATGCGCGCAAAGACGCCATCGTGGTTTCTCCGCATAAGTTCCCCGGTGGTCCGGGCGCGTCAGGCATTTTGATCGTGAATCAATCGGCCGTTCAAAGAAATTGCCCCAGCTGGCCCGGCGGTGGCACGGTCAGTTTTGTATCGCCATGGCGCCACGATTACAGCGCCGATCTGTCAACTCGCGAAGAGGCCGGAACGCCCAACGTGATCGGAGACATACGCGCGGCACTGGCGTTCATCGTGAAGGATGTCGTCGGAACAGAGGAAATTGCCGGGCGCGAAGCGCAATTCAACCAGATGGCTCTGGAAGGTTGGCAGGACAACCCGCACCTGACTTTGCTTGGGGTCGATAACCCGCATCGCTTGCCAATCTTCTCGTTTCTTGTTCGCGACAATGCTGGACAACCGGTGCATCAGCAGCTGTTCACCCGGATGCTCAGCGACATCTATGGTATTCAGGCGCGCGGTGGCTGTGCCTGCGCGGGACCATATGCGCATCGTTTGTTGGGGATAGATCGCGCCATGTCCGAGGAGTTGCATGCGGATTTGTCGGCCGGAGAAGAGATGAAGAAGCCCGGTTGGGTGCGCTTGAATTTCTCGTATCTGATGGACGAGGAAACGGTTCAGTTCATTATCGACAGCGTCAATGACTTGTCCCGCCGAACCGAAGAGTTCGCGCCCTTTTACAACGCCGACCCGGCAACCGCGCGCTTCAAAGCCGCATGATGGATTTGCCGCTTTTCTCAACCCGTTGAGACAGGTATGAGAGGCCCATTCAACGGAGCCTCTCAATGACCAAGATCACCCCTCAACCCGGCATTATGGACATCGCGCTCTATCAGGGCGGCCAGTCGCATGTGGCCGGGGTGGAACACGTGATCAAGCTGAGCTCGAACGAAAACCCGTTTGGGCCAAGCCCCAAGGCGATTGAGGCGGTACGCGACAGCGCGGCAACTTTGCATCGTTATCCCAGCACTGACCACGCAAGCCTGCGCGCAGCAATCGGCGCGCGCCACGGGCTGGACCCGGCGCGGATCATCTGCGGTGTCGGCAGTGACGAGGTGCTGCAATTCATCGCTCAGGCTTATGCGGGCCCGGGGGATGAGGTGATTTACACCGAGCACGGGTTCTCGATGTACCCAATCATCGCCCGCATGGCGGGTGCGACGCCGGTCATGGTAGCCGAGCGTGACCGCAAGGTGGATGTGGATGCCATTCTGTCTGCAGTGACGGGGCAAACGCGGATCGTGTTTGTCACCAACCCGGGCAACCCGACCTCAACCATGATCTCGAATGACGAACTGGAACGGCTTGCACAGGGTCTGCCTGACACCTGCTTGATAGTTCTGGACGGGGCCTATGCCGAGTTTGTGGACGGGTTCGACGGCGGTGCGTCGCTGGTCGATGCCCATGAGAATGTCATCATGACCCGTACCTTTTCAAAAGTGTACGGGCTGGGTGGAATGCGGGTTGGCTGGGGCTATGCGCATCAATCGATCATCGACGTGCTGAACCGGGTACGCCAACCGTTCAACCTTTCACTGACTGCCTTGGCTGCGGCTGAGGCTGCGGTGAACGATGTCGAGTTTCTGTCCTTTTGCCAATCTGAAAACGCGCGTCTGCGTGTGTTTCTGGCGGATGAGCTGGACAAGGTCGATGTGCCCTCGGACCCGTCCTGTACCAACTTCATCCTCGCACGTTTCGCAGACAGGGCCGAGGCCGAAGCCTGCGACGACTACCTCAAATCGCAGGGTTTGATTGTCCGTCGTGTTGCAGGCTACAACCTGCCAAACGCCCTGCGGATTACCGTGGGCGACGAAGAAGCCTGCCGCCGTGTCGTTGCGGCGATTACTGCATTTAAGAAGGGCGCAGCATGAGCCAGATATACGACCGTGTTGCGCTTATCGGGCTGGGCCTGATTGCTTCGTCCATGTTCTGGGCGATCAAACGGGCAGGGCTGGCCGGGGAAGTCACGGGTTATGCCCGGTCCGAGGCCACTCGGGACACCGCGCGCAGAATAGGGCTGTGCGACCGCGTTTGCGATACCGCGCAAGAAGCCGTTGAGGGCGCCGATCTGGTTGTCCTCTGTGTCCCGGTCGGGGCGATGGGGGCTGTCGCAGAAGAGATTGCACCCGTTTTGAAATCCGGCGCGACGGTGTCGGATGTCGGTTCGGTCAAGCGCAACGTGATCGACGCTGTGCAGCCGCACATCCCCGAAACCGTGCATTTTATCCCGGCACACCCGTTGGCAGGTACCGAACATTCCGGCCCGGAATCTGGTTTTGCAGAACTGTTTGACAACCGCTGGTGCCTGTTGGTCCCGGTCGAGAACTCGGACCCCGAGGCGATTGCCCGCCTACGTGCGTTGTGGGAAGGCATGGGGTCAAACGTCGATGAGATGGATGCAGATCACCATGATCTGGTGTTGGCCGTGACCTCTCATGCGCCGCACCTGATTGCCTATACAATGGTTGGCGTGGCAGACGATCTGCGACGCGTAACCGACAGTGAGGTCATAAAATATTCGGCCGCCGGTTTCCGGGACTTCACCCGCATCGCAGCATCCGACCCGACCATGTGGCGGGATGTTTTCCTGTCCAACAAGGATGCCACGCTGGAAATTCTGGGCCGCTTCACCGAAGAGCTGTTTGCCCTGCAACGCGCCATCCGAACCGGTGACGGAGAACATTTGTTTGACTACTTTACCCGGACGCGTGCTATTCGTCGCGGCATTATCGATGCGGGGCAGGATACGGATGCTCCGGATTTTGGGCGCGGGAAGTCAAGTACATGAAGCTAAGCTGGGGGCACGTTCTGATCGGAGTCCTGGCCTTAACGGCCATGACATCGCAGGCTGCGCCTCTGGATCGGTCCTTGGTGCCTTTGACGCGTCCGGCGTTGGGGCAGGTCGCGAAAACCGACGGTGCTCAACCAACATTGCGACCTGTATCACGCCCGGTTTCGCCACAGGTTACAGCTGCGGTGGTGCGTCCGTCGGAGGTGCCGCTTAGACCCTTGATGCGCCCCGAATGGCTGGAACAAGAGGTGCTGTTCAAGAAGCGCAAGCTGCGCAAAAGCTCGGTCTGCGGTGATATTGCCATTCAGGGCAAGCCAGTGGGTCGGGTCGGAAGTAAGAATTCAGCTTGTGGCGTCAAAGACGCAGTGCAGATCACTTCTGTCTCGGGTGTGGCGCTCAGCCGTCCTTCGACCATGGACTGTGGCACCGCGATCGCACTGAACAAATGGGTTGATAAAACAGTCAAACCCACTTTTAAGCGCCGTGGCCCTGTGGTTGAGCTACAAGTGGCTGCCCATTACGCGTGCCGAACCCGCAACAACCGCAAGGGTGCTCGGATTTCCGAGCATGGCAAGGGTCGGGCAATTGACATCTCGGGGTTCACGATGGCCGATGGCGAGGTGGTGACAGTACTGAAAGGCTGGCGCAAGAACCCCTCGCAAAAGCAACTCAAGAAGATCTGGCGCGGCGCGTGCGGCCCGTTTGGCACCGTTCTGGGGCCGAATTCAGACCGCTATCACAAGGATCATTTCCATCTGGACACAGCCCGCTATCGCAGTGGCACTTACTGCCGCTAGCGCAAGATCAGGCGAGGGGCAGGCCCCAAGGGCAATGGTCCAAGTGCTACAAATCCGTCGCGGAAATTCAGCTGCAAGTCCAGTGCATTAGGGTTCCCCCCCAACCCAGCCATAAAGTTGAGCGCGCGCGTAACCGGATCTACGGCCTGATCGGGTAGGGCACCCGCCGCATTTGCCATGGCGATCATGTCCCGCCAGTTTTCTGCCTTGACCGCTATCTCTCCTGTTGGAATTCCTTGCTCATCCACATCCAATGCGCCGGTGGCGAATAACCTGAGCCCACCCCACTTGGCCTCGGCGAGCTTAAGGTCGATCCTGACCGGCTGAGGTCGACCCTGTTCCAGCGCGGACCGGTCCCAGGGTTTGCTGAAGGTCGCGACCATGTCCAGTTCAAGTGTGTCAAAAGCTTGCGGCAGCGAGGCGGCGGACTTCATCAGATCACGCAGCTCATCGCCAGGGGCAAATCCATCCACGCGCACAGCCATGTTATAGGCTTCGGGTGTGGCGGTTTGCTCCATCAGCAGTTCCAGGGTTCCACCCGCGGCCAAAGCCTGCGCGTTCTCGGTAATGGACCATGGGCCTGCGGTCAGTGCCATTTTTTCCAGAACCAACGCTACGCCCGGCCGCAACTGCAATTGCGCTTGCAACGCATCTGCTTCGATCGTTGCGGTCTGATCGAAATATGACAGGCGCTGCGGTGTATCGGCAAAGCGCAGGATCTGACGTCCGGGCCAGATCGCAGGGCTTTCGAACTCAATCCAGTCCGCGCTCCATGCGGTACCCGTTACCGGATCCGCTAGGGCGGGATTGTTCAGCCGTGTCATGTGATGGGTCGGGTAGCCCGCTGTCTCAACCTCCGAGAACTCCGCTTGCCAGCCCAGCTCCTGCTGTTGGTCGAACCAGCCGGTGATGGCATTGCGCAGCCCAAATCCGGCGATGAACCAATAGATGCTCCACAGAGCGGCTATAAAGATGAACACTCGTAATAGACGGCGCATGAGCTTTGGCCCTTTTTCCTGCCTCGGATTTGATGTTTATAGGCCGAAACAGGCAAGGACCAGTGCAATGACGATGTGGGTATTCGGATATGGATCGCTGCTGTGGAATCCGGGCTTTCCGGTGGCGCGCAGCGAACGCGCAACGTTGCACGGGTTTGCCCGATCCTTCTGCATGAGCTCGATCCACCACCGCGGGACCGAGGAAAAACCGGGTCTGGTGCTGGCGCTGGACGAGCAGGTAAACGCAAATTGCACGGGTTTGGCCCTGGCGGTTGAGGCTGGCCACGAAGAGCGTACCCTGCACGAATTGCGCGAACGCGAACTGATTTCGTCGGCCTATGTCGAGCGGATGCTGGATGTGCATCTGGAAACCGGAGACATCGTCAATGCCGTCACCTATGTGATCGATGCAGACCACGTCCAGTATTGCGGTGGGATGCCATTAGAGGATCAGGCCCAGATCATCGCCAACGCGATTGGTGGGCGCGGTCCCAACGACGAATACCTGTACAATACCGCCGAACATTTGGCCGAGATCGGTCTGCGCGACTCCGATCTTGAGTGGTTGGCGCAACGGGTGCGCAGCATCACCGCATAAACTCTTGGCGTAACCCGCGGAATTTCGCTAGATTCATCGCAGAGCAGGCAAAGACCGGGAACCACGCGCATGGCGCAGGCACATCAGGGCGCGAGACCCCATTTCTCGCATCCAACACGACAAATCCTGTTGATGTTGATGGCAATCGGCCTGTCCGGGCTGGGTGTGTTTCTGGCGCTGCCCTACGTGCTGCCGGTATTCTTCGCCAATCCGTATCTGAATGGCTTTATCCTGCTGGTATTCCTGATCGGCGTTTTTGCGTGTTTCTATCAGGTGACACAGCTGATTGGGTCTGTGCGCTGGATCGAAGCCTTTGTGGGGGGTGTTGTTCGAGAAGACGCCCGTACACCGCAGCTGTTGGCCCCTTTGGCATCACTATTGCGCGAGCGCGGTGCCCGGTCTCAGATCAGTTCTACCTCGACCAGATCCATTCTGGATTCCGTGGCGGAGCGGGTCGAGGAAGAGCGAGAAATTACCCGCTATATCACCAACGTCCTGATCTATTTGGGTCTTTTGGGCACATTCTTTGGTTTGGCGACAACCGTTCCGGCCATCGTTGACACCATCCGAAGCCTGAACCCGCAGGAGGGCGAAGAAGGTCTGGCCGTCTTCAACCGTCTGATGACCGGGCTTGAGGCACAGTTGCAGGGTATGGGTGTTGCGTTTGGTTCGTCCTTGCTGGGCTTGGCCGGGTCTCTGATCGTCGGTCTGCTCGAAGTGTTTGCCGGACACGGGCAGAACAGGTTTTATCGTGAACTCGAAGAATGGCTGTCTTCGATTACGCGCGTTGGCTTTGCAGGCGGTGAGGAAGGCGGAGCCGAGATCGCTGTGCTCGCGCCGGTCTTAGATGCCATGTCCGAACAGATGGACGCCCTGCAGGATTTGTTCTCAGCCCAGGAAAGTGATCGGGCAGAGGTTTCGGCTAAGCTAGGTCAACTGGTCGATGTGATCGGTGAGATGAACAATCGTCAGGCCAATAGCGAAAGTGTCACCTCGGCTTTGGAGCGTGTTGCGCTTGGGCAGGATGCGCTGCTGGATCACATGCGTGAACACGGCGCAGGTGAGGGTATCGACGCGGAAAGCCGAATGCGGCTTCGTTCAATGGACGTTCAGTTGCTGCGTATTCTCGAAGAGATTTCGGCGGGTCGACAGGAAAGCATGAACGAATTCCGTAAGGATATCGAACTTCTGGTCAAGGCACTGACTCTGCCGCGCGGCGCAGTACGCACCACGCCGGAAGGAGAGTAACCCATGGCGCTGTCCCGCCGCACCGGTCAACGGTTCCAGGGCTCGGTCTGGCCTGGATTCGTGGATGCGATGACGGGTCTGTTGATGGTGCTGACTTTTGTCCTGACCATCTTCATGGTGATCCAGTTCGTATTGCGCGAAACCATCTCGGGGCAAGAAGATGAACTGACCTCGTTGGCGGATGAAGTTGCGGCGCTTGCAGGTGCTTTGGGTCTGGAGGAGCGTGAGAACAGCCGCTTGCAGGCGCGACTTGGGGCGTTGAACACAACCTTATCGCAGGCCGAAGACGATCTGGCCCAGGCACAATCTCTGATCGCCTCGCTGACCACCGAGCGTGACCGACAGGCCGCGGCTTTGGATCAGGCGCAGACGAGGATCACAAATTTCGAAGCACAGGTTGCCGCCCTATTGGCCGAACAGGAACAGGCACTGGGCGATATCGCGGCGCTGGAGACGCAGCGTGAGCAATTGCTGACCGAGCAAGAGGCCCTGAACCTCGCTCTGGCCCAAAGCCGTGAAGAAATTGATGCGCAAACCGAAGCCGCCCGGCTGGCGGCCGCCCGCCGTGAGGCGCTGGAAGCACTGGTTGCCGATCTTGAGCAAAGTGGTGAGGAACGTGCCGCGCAAATCACGTCCCTTGAACAGCAACTGAGCGATGAAGAAGCCGCCCGCCTGGCCGAAGCCGCCGCCGCTGAGGCGTTGCGCAATCGCCTGCAAGATGCCGATGCGGAACTAACCGCCATGACGTTGGCATTGGAAGCGCAACGCCAAGAGGCCGAAGACACGTTGACCCTGCTGGCCGCCGCACAAGCCGCGCAGGCCGAACTGGAAAGCCGGTTCGGTGACGTGAATCCTGATGAGTTAAGGGCCCAGCTTGAAGCCGCTTTGCAGGCACAGACGCAAGCACAGGCAGATGCCGATGAACAACGAACGCTGGCTGAACAGCGTCAGGCGTTGCTGGCTTTGGCGGAATCGACGCTTTCGGATGAGAAAGAAATCTCGGCCGAGGCGCAGCGCGAAGCGGTATTGCTGAACCAACAAATCGCCGCCCTGCGCGGGCAGTTGGGGTCGTTACAGGCATTGCTCGACGATTTTGAAGAGCGGAATGAGGCCGCAGAGATTCAGATTCAAACTTTGGGGCAGGATCTGAACGCGGCGCTGGCCCGTGCCGCATCTGAAGAACGCCGCCGCCGCCTGTTGGAAGAAGCCGAACGCCTGCGCCTTGAGGCCGAGGCCGAGGCGTTGGCCGGTCAGAACGAGGAATTGGCGGCGCAAGCGGAAGACCTGCAACGTTATCGCTCGGAGTTCTTTGGCCGCTTGCGGGATGTTCTTGGCGATCAGGAAGGTGTGCGGATCGAAGGTGACCGGTTTGTGTTCTCGTCCGAAGTTCTGTTCCCGACAGGGTCGGCCGTGCTGTCCGCTGAAGGGCGGCAGGAGGTAGCCAAGGTCGCCAACATCCTGCGTAGCGTTGCCGCTGAGATTCCGACCGGTCTAAACTGGGTGATCCGCGTTGACGGTCACACCGACAACGTCCCGCTGGCCGGAAGTGGCCGATACCGCGACAACTGGGAACTCAGCCAGGGCCGTGCGTTGTCGGTTGTGCGTTACATGGTTGATGCGCTGGGCATCCCGCCGAACCGTCTGGCCGCCAACGGGTTTGGTGAGTTCCAGCCGGTCAATCCGGCTGACACGCCCGAAGCCCGTGCGCAGAATCGCCGGATCGAATTAAAACTGACCGAGCGTTGATCTTTTCGGTCACTGTCTGTGACGGGCCTTTATGAACGGATTTTAATCGTCAGCCAGATGAAATTCAGCCGATGCAACCTATGTCATAACCATAGGTTGATTGGAGCGGTTTGTGAGAGACAAGGCAACGGATGTACACATTGCAATTGATCACGCTTTGCGAGCGCCCTATCAGCGTGTGACCCTGTGCCAAACCCCACAGGGACGCAGTTTTTGGCTAAAGCGTGTCGAACGTTTCGCACCCCATCTCTGGCTGGTGAAGGGAAAGCCTGAAAACGCGTTTGATCGAGACCGGTCATCTCATCGGTTTTTGTGGAACTTCGGCGCGCCTGTCCCCAGAATTGTGGCTGAGAGCAAAGAGTACATCGCCGTCGAAGACGCCGGGGCCAGCCTGACCAGGCTTTGCGCAGATATGTCCATCACCATGGCAGAAAAACTCAGGGCGTGCCGGGCCGCTGGCCAAGCGCTTGCGCGGCTTCACGCGATGGGTTTCGCCCATGGACGCCCGGCATTTCGGGATATGTGCTGGGATGGGCGGCAGATGCGATTCATCGATTTTGAGTATTTTGTGCCCACGAAGGCCGGACGATTGCGCAAGGCCCGCGATTTGGGCATTGCGGTCCTGTCCGCCCTGACCCAAGGCCGCACCGCGCCACGTTATGCCTTTTGCATCCTTGCCGCTTACTATGAGGCTTGGGGCAGGAAGCCAAAGTCTTTGCCAGTGCTATTCCCGGTGCCGGTGCGAAGCGGTCAATCCCGCCTTCGCTAGAGACAGAAAACGGAACCTTTTCCGCGCAAGCACCTGACAGGTGCAATGTGCCTAACCTCTACCAAACTTAAAGCTTTGATCCGGTGTGCCCATGAAGCACCGAGGCACAAAGGGGTAATCCTGGGTCAGGAAATAGGCGTAGGTCCCGTTTGGATACTCTGCTGAAACTGTGACGGTTCCGTTGCATTGGTCCAAATGTCCTTGGCCCTCAACATATTCGTAATCTTCGTTGAAAGTGCCGTCATATCGCCCGTTCGGTTCGCGGCCACCCGGACTGTTTCCGGGCTTCAGGCGATAGGACGATTTCATTTCAGTCTCTTTCCCATCGACTGCACCGGTCATCGCATAGATCGGAAAACCATCAGCGGCGTATCCAACCAATGGTGAATGCTCTGAAGCTGACCATTCCAAAAGCTCGATCAGCCCGGTTGGTACGCCGTGATAGTGATACTTTCCGTTCGGCTGCACATGGGCATAATTGGCATCCAGTCCCAGGAAAATGGAGCCAACCAAAGCATTGTAGGACCATCCGGAGTTTGGGTCGCCATGCCAGAACTCGGCCGCCAGCGGGTCAAACGCGATCCCGTTAAGGGATACGCCAAAGTTCCACCCCGTGCGCAGAGGCGTGACCGTGCCCTTGGTCATGGGGGGGCTGTAAGCCTGAGCCTGACCTTCTGCGTTTCGATCTGATGCGGGTTGCCGCTGTTCGGAAACTGTCCGACCAGATGATCGGGAATTCCGTTACCCGTCACTTTGATCTTGCTACCTGTCTCCCTCACCGATGCGCTGTTTTCCCCGGGGTCCACAGTGGCCGGCACTAATCTGAGAGGCTCAGCGCTCGTTTCATCGTGGTAGCGAAACCTGTGCTGAGCCGTCGCAATGGCAGCGATTACCGAAACGGCAAAGGCAGTGGCCCACACAACTGAAGTCTTGCTCATGTATCCACCTCTGATTTTGATCGTAGAGGATTACACGCTGCAAAACCCCGGTTCCGTCGAAGTTGCTTTGAAACACCAGAAAAAACCCGGCGATTTATGTCGCCGGGTTTCGAAATTAAGATCAGTTTTCAGGTCAATCCGCCGTCAACAACGGAGGTTTGTCACCCGGAATGCGTCGCTGATCCGGGCCCAGAATCTCAAGATCCAGTTCGCCCTTTTTGACCGAGACACGAACCACACCACCCTTAGCCAGCTTACCGAACAGCAGTTCTTCGGCCAGAGGCTTCTTGATGTGTTCCTGAATGACGCGGCCAAGCGGACGCGCACCCATCTTATCGTCATAGCCCTTGTCAGCCAGCCATTCAGCGGCTTTGGGCGTCAGATCGATGGTCACGCCGCGATCCAACAGCTGTGCTTCAAGCTGTAGGACGAACTTCTCGACCACTTGCAAGATGACCTCTTTCGGAAGCGGCGCGAAAGAGATCACTGCATCCAGACGGTTACGGAATTCCGGTGTAAACGTACGCTCGATCGCGGCGGTATCTTCGCCCTCGCGACGGTCGCGTCCGAAACCGATGGCCGCTTTGGCCTGTTCCTGTGCGCCCGCGTTCGAGGTCATGATCAGAACCACGTTCCGGAAGTTCACCGTGCGTCCATTGTGATCCGTCAGCTCACCGTGGTCCATAACCTGCAACAGGATGTTGAACACATCAGGGTGGGCTTTCTCGATCTCATCAAGCAGCAGCACACAATGTGGATGCTGGTCGACACCGTCAGTCAGCAGACCGCCCTGATCAAACCCAACATAACCCGGAGGTGCACCGATCAGGCGGCTGACTGCGTGTTTCTCCATGTATTCCGACATGTCGAAGCGCAGCAGTTCTACGCCCAGCGTGTCCGCCAGTTGTTTCGCAACTTCGGTTTTACCCACACCTGTTGGACCCGCGAACAGGTAGTTGCCGATGGGCTTTTCAGGCTCACGCAGACCCGCACGGGCCAGCTTGATTGCACTGGACAGCGCCACAATGGCATCATCCTGACCAAAGACTACACGTTTGAGCGAGGTTTCGAGGTCCTTCAGAACCTCGGCATCGTCCTTGGTGACATTCTTGGGTGGGATGCGGGCGATCTTGGCAACAACTGCCTCAATCTCTTTAACCCCGATGGTTTTGCGGCGTTTGCTTTCGGCTACCAGATGCTGCGCCGCGCCCGCCTCATCTATCACGTCGATGGCTTTGTCGGGCAGCTTGCGATCGTTGATATAACGTGCCGAAAGCTCGACGGCGGTTTTGATCGCGTCGGCGGTATACTTGATCTCGTGATGCTCTTCGAAATAGGGTTTCAGGCCGCGCAAAATCTTGACGCTGTCCTCGACCGAAGGTTCATTCACGTCGATCTTCTGGAACCGGCGGCTCAGTGCGCGGTCTTTTTCGAAATGCTGACGAAACTCCTTGTAAGTGGTCGAACCCATGGTGCGCAGTTTGCCGCCCTGAAGCGCGGGCTTCAGCAGGTTCGAGGCATCCATCGCCCCGCCCGAAGTAGCTCCGGCACCGATCACGGTATGAATCTCGTCAATAAACAGTACGGCGTCGGGATGATCCTCCAACTCGGTGACAACCGCTTTCAAGCGCTCTTCGAAGTCACCGCGATAGCGGGTTCCGGCCAGCAGCGCGCCCATGTCCAGCGAATAGATAGTGGTATTGGCTAGCACATCAGGCGCTTCTCCGGCCACGATTTTGTGGGCCAGACCTTCTGCGATGGCGGTTTTGCCAACGCCCGGATCACCCACCAGCAGCGGGTTGTTCTTGCGGCGGCGGCACAGCACCTGGATGCAGCGTTCCACCTCATCCGAGCGCCCGATGAGCGGATCGACGTCTCCAGCACGCGACTTCGCGTTCAGATCGACGCAGTATTTCCCCAGCGCGCTTTCTTTTTGTTCGGTTTCGCCGGATGTGGTATGTGCGTCTTCTTCCACCTGATCCGCACCCGAAACCGAGCGGCTTTCGCCAAAAGCGGGATCCTTGGCCACGCCATGGGCGATGAAATTGACCGCGTCGTAACGGGTCATGTCCTGTTCTTGCAGGAAATAGGCGGCATTGCTTTCGCGTTCTGCGAAAATGGCAACCAGTACGTTGGCGCCGGTCACTTCGGTCCGGCCCGAGCTTTGTACATGAATCGCGGCGCGCTGAATTACGCGCTGGAACGCAGCCGTTGGAACAGCTTCTGACCCGTCGATATCCGTGACCAGATTCGAAAGATCCTCGTCAATGAATTCCACCAAGGTGCTGCGCAGCTCGTCCAGATCGACGCTACACGCTTTCATGACGCGCACCGCATCGGGTTCTTCCAGAAGCGCCAGCAGCAGATGCTCTAGCGTTGCAAATTCATGACGCCGTTCATTCGCAGCCGCCAAGGCCGCGTGGATGGCTTGTTCCAGTGTGCTCGAGAATGAAGGCACGCGGGTGCTCCTCTGTCTTGGGTCAGAAGGGGGCGGGCTTGCGGCCGGAACCCCAATCCAACCATGTCCTCATACTATTAGAGTTTGGTTGATCGGCGTCCGGCTTCAAGGGTTTTCTTTCACTTGACAGTCACATTTGTTGTGACCGTGACCGTGAAGAGGGTCAAATAGGCATCAGAACCGGTCTTTTCTACCCCGGATTTCCGCAAAAACGGCCTCGGGACGCGCGCCTGTCATGCCTAAATGGGCTTGAATCGCCGGGTCAGCAGCCCTCAGAAACGGATTTGTTGCCTTTTCCAGCGCCAGAATCGACGGGACAGTGGCTTCTCCGGCGGCACGCGCCCGTTCAATATCCGCGATGCGCGCCTTCAGGTCAGGGTTGTCCGGATCAACGGTAATGGCAAATTTAGCGTTGGATTGTGTATATTCATGTCCAGAGCAGACCAAAGTGTCATCGGGCAGGGCGGCCAGTTTACTTAAAGATGCCCACATCTGGTCCGGTGTGCCCTCGAAAAGACGACCACAGCCCAGCGCCATGAGACTGTCGGCGGTAAATACCGCAGCACTTTGAGGCATGTAGTATGCGACATGCCCCACAGTGTGGCCGGATACATCCAGAACCTGAACTTGTTCCCCTCCGATTTCAAAGCTGTCGCCCTCGACCACCTGTAGATCCAGCGACGGCAAGCGATGGGCATCCGCCGCGGCTCCGACAACCTGTGCAGGGTGTTTTTCCAGAATGCCTGATAGCCCGTCGACGTGATCCCAGTGGTGATGGGTCAAAAGCACATGTGAAAGCGTCCATCCTTTTTCATCCAGCGCCTGCAGAATCGGTGCAGCTTCGGGGGCGTCGATCAGCGCGGTCTGGCCGCTCGTGGCGTCGTGGGCCAGAAAGGCGTAATTGTCGCTCAGGCATGGGATTGTAACGATCTCAAGAGGCATGGCTTTTTGCCCTTTCATTGCTAGACTGCGCCCAGCTAAGCCGATTGACCGGATGTCCGCAATGCATCTTGATGTGCAGGATCTGAGGAACTTTTACTATCGAAGCACGTTGGGGCGTGCGGCGCAGGCGGCCATTCGCGGGCGTTTGATAGAGCTTTGGCCCGAGGCCAAGGGGCAGACAGTGGCCGGATTCGGCTTTGCTGTGCCGTTGTTGCGCCCGTACCTGGCAGATGCGCGCCGCGTCATCGGGCTGATGCCTGGCCCGCAGGGCGTCATGCCCTGGCCTGCGGGAATGCCCAATGTGTCTGTTCTGACCGAAGAAACGCTTTGGCCGATTGAAACCGGTCACGTGGACAAGCTTGTTGTGATGCATGGGCTGGAAACGTCAGAGAGGCCAAACCAGCTGTTGGATGAATGCTGGCGCGTTCTGGGGCCCGGCGGGCGGGCTGTATTTATTGTTCCCAACAGAGGCGGTCTGTGGTCACGGACGGACAAAACGCCATTTGGCTTTGGGCGACCCTATTCCGCCACACAGTTGGAAAACCAGCTCAAGGCGCATCACTTTCTGCCCGAAACGCATTGTTCGGCTCTGTATCGACCGCCCTCGTTTCGCCGTTTCTGGCTGAAATCCGGCGGCCTGATTGAAAAAACCGGGCAACGTATTCCGACCGTCATGGCTGGGGGTGTGCTGATGGTTGAGGTCAGCAAACACATTCGCCCGCCCAGCGGCAGCGTGACTAAAGATGCGGTTAAAAAACCGATCAAGGCGCTGGACGGTTTGTTGAAACCTGCGTGACAATCGCTGGCCTTCCGAAGCGATAAAATTGCGCGAAAAAAGTCACAGGAATCGCAAAAACCTGCATATTCGTAACATTTTTCAACTGAGCTGATGGGTTCAAACCGTCGCACTTGAGCTAAGTGCATGAAAATCAACACTTTGTGGATAATTCTGTTACCGCTATAGCGTATTGCTTGGTTGGAACACCTCTGCTACATCCCCGGTGATTTTGATCCCCGGCCTTCTGGACGGGGTTTCTTCACGCCCCCGGGGTAGCTGCCGCAACGCGAATTCGGGGCCCAAAATATCGGAAGGGTGGACGTGTCCGAACCAGCTTCGATTTCCACAGGCATCGCCGAGCGCTATGCCACCGCGATCTTCGAGATCGCAAAAGAGAACAAAGACCTCGCAGGTCTGGAAACCGGCATCAATGATCTGGCAGCAGCACTGGGCGACAGTGCCGAGTTGCACGACCTGATTGCCTCGCCGCTGGTTTCCCGCGCCGAACAGGAAGGTGCGATCACCGCGATTGCAGATAAGATGGGCCTGAACGCGATTCTGCGCAACACGTTGGGTCTGATGGCGCAGAAGCGCCGTTTGTTCGTCGTACCGCAGCTGGTGCAGGTTCTGCGCGACATGCTGGCAGACGAGCGTGGCGAAGTGACCGCAGATGTTGCCTCGGCCAAAGCGCTGACCAAGACGCAAATGGAAAAACTGTCCAAGACGCTGTCCGAGCGCGTGGGCAAGACCGTGACTATCAATGCGACCGTGGATGAAAGCCTCATCGGCGGTCTAGTCGTTAAAGTGGGCTCGAAGATGATCGACAGTTCGATCCGTTCGAAGCTGAACTCCCTACAGAATGCAATGAAAGAGGTCGGATAAATGGGAATCCAAGCTGCAGAGATTTCTGCAATCCTGAAGGACCAGATCAAGAATTTTGGTCAGGAAGCCGAAGTGGCCGAGATCGGCCGCGTGCTGAGCGTCGGTGACGGGATTGCCCGTGTATACGGCCTGGACAATGTGCAAGCCGGTG
Source organism: Ruegeria sp. HKCCD7303 (assembly GCF_013111185.1). Lineage (GTDB taxonomy): Bacteria > Pseudomonadota > Alphaproteobacteria > Rhodobacterales > Rhodobacteraceae > Ruegeria. Next base: position 177,160 of record NZ_WVRE01000007.1, read on the forward strand.
AGATGGTCGAATTTCCCGGTGGCATCATGGGTATGGCCCTGAACCTGGAAAGCGACAACGTTGGTGTCGTTATCTTCGGTTCCGACCGTGACATCAAAGAAGGTGACACTGTTAAGCGCACCAACTCGATCGTGGACGTTCCGATTGGTGACGAGCTGCTGGGCCGTGTCGTTGACGGTCTGGGCAACCCGCTGGACGGCAAAGGCCCGATCAATGCTTCCAAGCGTGGTGTTGCCGACGTCAAAGCGCCCGGCATCATCCCGCGTAAATCGGTGCACGAGCCGATGGCAACCGGCCTGAAATCGGTTGACGCGATGATCCCGATTGGCCGTGGCCAGCGGGAACTGATCATTGGTGACCGTCAGACCGGTAAAACCGCTGTGGCTCTGGACACCATCCTGAACCAGAAGGTTTACAACGACGCAGCAGGCGACGACGAGTCGAAGAAACTGTACTGTGTTTACGTCGCGGTTGGTCAAAAGCGTTCGACCGTTGCGCAGCTGGTGAAGAAACTGGAAGAGTCCGGCGCGATTGAATACTCGATCGTTGTGGCCGCGACCGCGTCCGACCCGGCACCGATGCAGTTCCTTGCACCTTACGCCGCGACCGCGATGGCTGAATACTTCCGTGACAACGGCCGCCACGCTCTGATCATCTATGATGACTTGTCGAAGCAGGCTGTGTCCTATCGTCAGATGTCCCTGTTGCTGCGTCGTCCGCCCGGACGTGAAGCTTACCCGGGTGACGTTTTCTACCTCCACTCGCGCCTGCTGGAACGTTCGGCGAAGCTGAACGAAGACTTTGGTGCAGGTTCGCTGACCGCTCTGCCGGTTATCGAAACTCAGGGTGGTGACGTTTCGGCGTTTATTCCGACCAACGTGATCTCGATCACCGACGGTCAGATCTTCCTGGAAACCGAACTGTTCTATCAGGGCATTCGTCCCGCTGTGAACACCGGTCTGTCGGTTTCGCGTGTGGGCTCGTCGGCCCAGACCAACGCGATGAAATCGGTTGCTGGCCCGGTTAAGCTGGAACTGGCTCAGTACCGTGAAATGGCGGCCTTTGCCCAGTTTGGTTCGGACCTCGACGCCGCAACTCAGCAGCTGCTGAACCGTGGTGCGCGTCTGACCGAGCTGATGAAACAGCCGCAGTACTCGCCGCTGACCAACGCGGAAATCGTCTGCGTCATCTTCGCAGGTACCAACGGTTACCTCGACAAGATCGAAGTCTCGGATGTTGGCCGCTACGAAGCCGGTCTTCTGGCACACCTGCGTGGCAAACATGCGGACCTGCTGAAGTGGCTCACCGACGAAGATCCGAAGATCAAGGGTGACGCGTCCGAAAAGATCAAGGCAGCGATCGACGAATACGCCGCAACCTTCGCTTGATAGGAGGTTCCGATGCCTAGTCTGAAGGACCTTAAAAACAGGATCGAGTCGGTCAAATCGACCCGCAAGATCACCAAGGCCATGCAGATGGTCGCGGCCGCAAAACTGCGTCGCGCCCAGGAATCTGCCGAAGCCTCGCGCCCCTATGCCGAACGGTTCAATGCCGTGATGGCGGGGCTGGCGGCTTCGGTCGGGGGCAGCGACAGCGCCCCCAAGCTGCTCCGTGGTACGGGCAGTGATGATGTCCATCTGCTGGTTGTGATGACAGCTGAACGCGGCCTGTGTGGCGGCTTCAACGCGAACATCGCCAAGCTTGCCCGCGCCAAAGCGGAAGAGCTGCGCGGCAAAGGCAAGACGGTCAAAGTTCTGACCGTCGGCAAAAAAGGCCGCGACGCGCTTAAGCGTGATTTGGGCGATCTGTTCGTCGGACATGTGGACCTGAGCGAGGTCAAGCGTCTGGGGTATTCCAACGCGCAGGACATCGCAAAGGACATCCTGTCTCGTTTCGACGGGGGTGAGTTCGACGTTGCCACGATCTTCTATTCGAAGTTCGTCAACGTTGTGACCCAGATCCCGACGGCACAGCAGGTCATCCCCGCCTCGTTCGAGGACGAAGCGGCAGGTGACGACAGCGGTGCCATCTTCGATTACGAGCCCAGCGAAGAGGCCATTTTGGCCGATCTGCTGCCCAAGGGGGTTGCGACCGCGATCTTCTCGGCTCTGCTCGAAAACGGAGCGTCTGAACAGGGTGCACGGATGTCCGCGATGGACAACGCGACACGTAACGCGGGTGAAATGATCGACAAGCTGACGATCCAGTTCAACCGCTCGCGTCAGGCCGTGATCACCAACGAGCTGATTGAAATTATTTCCGGCGCCGAAGCGCTGTAAGAAAACCGGAGACGAAACATGGCGAATGCAAAAGGCAAAGTCACACAGATCATCGGGGCCGTCGTTGACGTGCAGTTCGATGACGCGCTGCCTGAAATTCTGAACGCGCTGGAAACCACCAACAACGGCAAGCGTCTGGTGTTGGAAGTTGCTCAGCACCTGGGTGAAAACACCGTACGTACCATCGCGATGGACGCGACCGAAGGTCTGGTCCGTGGCGAGGAAGTAACCGACACAGGCGCGCCGATCTCGGTGCCGGTTGGTAACGCCACCCTGGGTCGTATCCTGAACGTAGTTGGCGAGCCGATCGACGAGAAGGGCCCGGTTGAAGCGTCTGAGGCCCGCGCGATCCACCAGCCTGCACCGACCTTCGACGAACAGTCGACTGAATCGGAAGTTCTGGTTACCGGCATCAAGGTTGTTGACCTGCTGGCCCCTTACGCCAAAGGCGGTAAGATCGGCCTGTTCGGCGGTGCCGGCGTTGGTAAAACCGTTCTGATCATGGAACTGATCAACAACATCGCAAAAGTGCACTCGGGCTTCTCGGTGTTCGCGGGTGTTGGTGAACGGACCCGTGAAGGGAACGACCTGTACCACGAGATGATCGAATCGAACGTTATCAAGCCGGACAACCTGTCGGAAAGCCAAGTGGCCCTGGTTTACGGTCAGATGAACGAACCTCCGGGTGCGCGTGCGCGTGTTGCTCTGACCGGTCTGACCCTGGCCGAGCAGTTCCGTGACCAGTCCGGTACCGACGTTCTGTTCTTCGTCGACAACATCTTCCGCTTTACGCAGGCGGGTTCCGAGGTTTCGGCTCTGCTGGGCCGTATTCCTTCGGCGGTGGGCTACCAGCCGACACTGGCCACCGACATGGGCGCCCTGCAGGAACGCATCACCTCGACCAAGTCGGGCTCGATCACCTCGGTGCAGGCGATCTACGTGCCTGCGGACGACCTTACCGACCCTGCGCCGGCAACCTCGTTTGCGCACCTGGACGCGACCACCGTTCTTAACCGTGCGATCTCGGAAAAGGGTATTTACCCTGCGGTTGACCCGCTCGACTCGACCTCGCGTCTGCTCGACCCAGCTATCGTTGGTGAAGAGCACTACAAGGTTGCGACCGACGTTCAGCAGATCCTCCAGCGCTACAAGTCGCTGCAGGACATCATCGCCATCCTCGGCATGGACGAACTGTCGGAAGAGGACAAACTGACCGTGGCCCGTGCCCGTAAGATCGAACGCTTCCTGTCGCAGCCGTTCGACGTGGCCGAAGTCTTCACCGGTTCGCCCGGCGTTCAGGTTCCTCTTGATGTGACCATCGCGTCGTTCAAAGCGGTTGTCGCTGGCGAATACGATCACCTGCCCGAAGCAGCCTTCCTGATGGTTGGCGGTATCGAAGAAGTGATCGCCAAAGCCGAGAAGATGGCAGCAGAAGCCGCCTAAGGAGTATCCCTGATGGCAAACACGATGCAATTCGACCTCGTCAGCCCCGAGCGGAGCCTTGCTTCGCTCGCGGCCACCGCGGTCCAGATTCCCGGCGCGGACGGGGACATGACGGCTATGCCCGACCATGCCCCCACCATCACCACGTTGCGCCCCGGTCTGCTGAAGGTTGAGGCACCTGAAGGGTCCAGCGAATACCTGGTCACCGGCGGGTTTGCCCAGATCAACGGCGACAGCCTTTCGGTTCTGGCCGAAAAGGCCATTCCGGTGGCCGAAGTAACCCGCGCGCATCTGGACGAGCTGATCGAAGACGCTCGCGCCTCGCACGAGGCAGCAAAGGGTGGCGATGATCAGACCATTGTCGACGATGCCGCCAAGCTGCTGGCCGACATGGAAGCGCTTGGGACACATATGAGCCTATAACCGGCTTGTCCGTGAAAAATTTGAACGGCCTCGCTTTGCGGGGCCGTTTTTTTGTCGTGCTTTTGCCGAATTGCCGGGATAACTTTCGGGAATTCAAGAATAATGATGACAGAATGAAAAAGTTCCTTACCCATCCCATTGGCATTGATCAGGGTGAAGATGTGCTGTTTTCGGAATTTGCCGAAGGCGGTGAGATGTGGACAGGGCAGGGTCCCAGGGAACGTCGCACACCTATTCAGTTCAAAGAACCGTTTCGGACCCCGCCAACTGTGCAGATTGGAATATCGCTATGGGATGTAGATACGTCTTCGGCGCTGCGGGCCGAGGTGCAGGCTGAAAACATCACCACCGAAGGGTTCGAAGCGGTGTTTCGCACATGGTCCGACACTCGTATCGCTCGCATCCGAGCAAGCTGGACCGCGATAGGAGAGGTCGCGCACCCGGATGACTGGAATATCTCCTGATCCGGGTTCAGACCATCGCGCTTTAAGGACGCGCAGGTGTCAGTTTCCCTGCGCTTCGATCATGTCCACCCGCGTGGCGTGGCGACCGCCTTCGAACTCGGCACTCAGAAACGCATCAACGATGTCCAGCGCCTGACCTTCGCCCACAACGCGCGCGCCGATTGACAGCATATTGGCGTTGTTGTGCTGGCGGATCATTCGGGCCGAAAAGGCGTCTGAACAAACGCCACAGCGAATGCCTGGCACTTTGTTTGCGGCCATCATGATGCCCTGACCGGTGCCGCAGAGGATGATGCCCAAACTGCAATCACCGGATGCAACAGCCTCGGCTGCGGCTTTGCCATGCTTGGGGTAGTGGGTGCTTTCAGGTGTTGTCGGGCCGATATCGACCACGTCCCAGCCTTGTTGCGCGATGTGTTTCGCCACAGCCTGGCGCAAATCGATCGCGGCGTGGTCACTGGACAGAACAATACGTTTGTTTGCGGACATCGGAGGTCACTTTCCTCTTTCGCGGATCCAAGCTCATGCCAACGAGGGGCAAGCAGAACGGATCAGTGTTTCAAAAAGCAAAAGGGCGGCTTGTTTGGCCGCCCCTGGGAACTCAATCCATCTGGTACATGGATTCGTAGATCGGCGTAAGTGTCTTGTCTTCGAATAGCGAAGACACGCTGGTGCCGTTCCAGATGTTCAGGATTGCCTGGGTGAAGATCGGCGCGGTTGGTACGATGCGAATGTTCTTGGCTTTGGCAACTTCTTTGGTCGGTTGAATCGTGTCCGTTAGAACCAGCGATTTCATCACTGAATTGGTGACGCGTTCAACCGCAGGGCCGCTCATGACACCATGCGTGATGTAGGAGTGAACCTCTTTCGCGCCGTTATCCAGTAGGACCTGTGCCGCCTTGCAGAGTGTGCCAGCGGTATCACACATGTCGTCCACAATCAGGCAGATCTTGTCCTTCACGTCGCCGATCACGGTCATCTCGGCCACTTCGCCTGCCTTTTCGCGGCGCTTGTCGACAATAGACAGCGGTGCACTGATCCGCTTGGCCAGTTCGCGTGCGCGGGCCACGCCGCCCACGTCTGGCGAAACAACCATGATCTCGTCCAAATTGTCCTTGAACTGATGTTTCACATCCAGCGCGAAGATTGGCGAGGCATAGAGGTTGTCCACCGGGATATCAAAGAACCCCTGAATTTGTGCTGCGTGCAGGTCCATTGTCAGGACGCGTTCGATCCCAGCACCTGTCAGCATGTTGGCAACAAGCTTGGCGCTGATTGGTGTCCGGGCCTTGGTGCGACGATCCTGACGGGCATAGCCGAAATAAGGGATCACGGCTGTGATCCTTTGTGCGGAAGAGCGGCGCAACGCATCGGCAATGATCAGCAGTTCCATCAGGTTATCATTTGCCGGGTTCGACGTCGGCTGGACGATGAACATGTCCTCGCCCCGGACGTTTTCGAACACTTCGACAAAGATCTCGCCGTCATTGAACCGCTCGACCCGCGCATCGACCAGACCCTGGTCAACGCCGCGATACAAGCTCATGCGGCGAGCGATGGATTCGGCAAGCGGAAGATTGGCGTTCCCAGCGATGAGCTTGGGTTCGTGGAGTGTCGGCATCGGCTGAGGTCCCCGGGCAGCTTTGGCAATGTGACAGATTCGTGATGTTGACACCGCTTAGCACGGGTCTAACGTCCCGCAAAGGCAACGCAGCGGAGAAAGTGAACATGACCCAGATTGACTACTATTTTGCGACAATTTCGCCCTACACCTATCTGGCCGGAAACCGACTGGAAGAGGTTGCGGCGAAACATGATGCGACCATCAACTACAAACCACTGGACATCATGGCCTTGTTTGCGCGCACCGGGGGCACAGCACCAAAAGACCGCCATATCTCGCGCATCGAATACCGCGCGCAGGACTTGCTGCGTCAAGCCAAACGTCTGGGCGTGGAGTTCAACCTGAAACCCGCGCATTGGCCCACCAATATGGCCCCGTCTTCTTATGCAGTGATCGCTGCGGCCAAAGATGGTTCGGGGGATGTCGGCAAGCTGTGCCAACTGATCCTGCGCGCTTGCTGGGCCGAAGAAAAGGACGTGTCACAAGATGATGTGATACGTGAGTGTCTGGCAAATTCCGGGTTTGATCCTGACCTCGCCAATAGCGGTTTGCTGGTTGGGGCAGAGACATATGCCACCAATCTGGAAGAGGCCGTGGACCAGGGGGCCTTTGGTGCCCCATTTTACATCACACCGGACGGTCAGCGGTTCTGGGGTCAGGACAGTCTGGATGATCTGGACAACCATCTAGCCGAGATGAAGGGATGACAGCTTCGGCTGCCTCGGCGCATTCCGTCTTCGTTCGGCGGTTGGGAGAGGGCGCGCGAAAAACGCTCGCCCTCCATTGCACGATTGCGCATTCCGGCGTGTGGTCGGGATTGGCCAAGGCGATGGACGGGAATGCCTCTCTGGTCGCGCCGGATATGTTGTCACACGGGCGTAGCCCGGATTGGGACGGGCAGGGGGACTTCTTTGATCACGTCACCAATAACGCTGCGGCTGAACTGGCGGGGCAGATGGACGTCGTTGGCCATTCCTTTGGGGCGATTATTGCACTGAGACTGGCCTTGGAACATCCCGAGCGCGTGCGCAGTCTGATTCTGATTGAACCCGTCTTTTTTGCCATAGCACACCGGGACGCGCCGGATTTGTTCGATCAGCATGAGAAAGATATTGAGCCGATAAACAGCGCCTTTAATGCGGGCGAAAACGCTCTGGCCGCGCGACTGTTCAACCGGATGTGGAGCACTGGCATCAGCCCGAAATGGCCTGACTTGCCCGAACGGACGCGCGCTAAAATGGTGCGTGGGATACATGCCGTGCCAGCTGTACACCCGGTGCTTTATGACGATCAAGCCGGGTTGCTCAAGGCCGAGATGCTGGAACGTGCCGTCATGCCGACCCTGATCCTAAGCGGATCAGAAACCCATCCTGTAATCCCCGCCATCTGCGCCGGTTTGGTTCACCGCTTGCCCTATGCGCGCCATGCGGTGGTTCAGGGCGCGGGGCACATGCTGCCCATTTCGCACCCTCAAGACACAGCGGCTCTGCTGAAGGTGTTCTGGAAGCCGATCCCTATAGCAAGTTGAGAAACTGATCGATCTGGGACGTTCCAATAGACCAGTCGCACACTAAGCGGCATGCCAGGCTTTCACCATCATCCGCGCCGTCCAGTTCATCCCCCCATAGGTGATAGACGGCACCGGCGTCATGCAGTTGCTTGTGCTTGGCACGCGAGAAAGAAGCAAAAACCATGTTGGCCTGCGGTTCATGCAGGAATGTCGCCCCCTTGGCGCGCAATCCGTCGGCCAAGTGCGCACAGTTGGCGTTGGCCTTCCGGGCCAGTTTCAGCCAAAGGTCATCTTCGAGATACGCGGCCATCTGTGCGGACAGATAGCGGTGTTTCGAGAACAGATGCGCCCCGCGTTTGCGGCGGAGTTCAAATTCCCACGCTTTGCTCTCGTCAAAAAACACCACCGCTTCGACGCCCATCAACCCGTTCTTGGTGCCGCCAAAGCTGACGGCATCCACGCCTGCTTTCCACGTCATTTCAGCTGGCGAGCAATTCAGCGAAACCAACGCATTGGTAAAGCGCGCACCGTCCAGATGCACAGGCAGGTTGTATTCCTTCGCGACACTGCACAGCGCCTGCAATTCTTCCAAGGAGTATACCGATCCGCGTTCGGTAACTTGAGTGATCGACACTGGCCCGCGTTGCGGTCCATGCACGCCTCGTGTTTCTTCACCCAGGATCGAACCGCGCAATGCTTCGGGCGTCATCTTGTCACCGCCAGGCACAAGGGTCAGCTTGGCGCCGCTGTAAAATTCAGGCGCGTTGCACTCATCCTCGTGGATATGGGCAACCGGAGAGCAAAATACCGTTTCCCATGGGTTGGACAGTGTCGCAAGAGCCAGAGAGTTCGCCGCTGTCCCGGTTGCCACAAGATACACGGCAGCCCCCGGAGCCTCGAAAATGCTGCGAATGCGGTCTCGCACCTCGTTCATCAGCGCGTCAGCACCATAAGCCATCTGATAGCCTTGGTTGGCCTCGGCCAGTTTGGCCATGACCTGAGGATGAACCGGCCCGGAATTGTCAGAGGCAAAATACATCAGCTTGGCTCCTCGATAATGTAGTCTTCCCACTCTTCCATGGGGGTTTCGAACTCAGACACCGTGCGCCCCTGAACCGAGACGCCCGCCGCATGAACGCTGTCAGGCGTACCTGATATCAGAGGATGCCAATCGTAAAGAGGCTTACCCTCCCAAAGCAGTCGATAGGCACAGGTTTGCGGCAACCAATAGGCGTGTTCATCTATGTTGTCGGGTGTCATGACAATGCATTCAGGCACAAACTGGTGCCGGATATCGTATTGCGTACAGCGGCAGCTTTCGTCGTCCAGCAGTCGGCAGGCGACACAGGTCAGTGCAACCTCGCCAGTGTCTTCGTCTTCCAGCTTGTTCAGGCAGCACTTGCCGCAGCCGTCACACAATGCTTCCCATTCGCGCTGGTTCATCTTCCGCAGAGGTTTGCGTTCCCAAAAACGGGCGGGCAGGCCGGTGCGTTCGATCGGATCCCTGCTCATAAGGCGGCCAGAATGCCACGGGCTTTTTCGCAATCTGCATCCATCTGGGCAATCAGCCCGTCCAATCCGTCGAATGTAAGTTCAGGACGCAGGAAATCGATCAGGCCGACAGACAGGGTGGCGCCATAAAGATCGCCGGAAAAGTCGAAAAGAAAGGTTTCGATATTGGGCACTTCACCTTGAAACATTGGTCGAACTCCAATCGAGGCCGCACCGTGGTAACTGCCCTGATGCGGGCCATCCAGTACGTCGACCAGAACGGCGTAGACACCAAATTTCGGCAGGTGAAGACCTTCGATGGACATGTTAGCAGTGGGAAACCCCAGCTCGCGCCCACGCTGTTCACCGCCGACAACTTCGCCTTCGATCCTGTGCCAATGACCCAGCATTGCGGCTGCATCACGCGGGCGGCCTTCGCTTAACGCGGTCCGAATTGCAGTTGACGAGACCACATTCTCGGACCGCTCCATCAGTGGGGCGATCGTCACCCCAAACCCCATCTCTTTCCCAAATCGGACCAGATCATCAGCTGAACCGCTGCGGCCTTTGCCAAAGCAGAAATCAGCCCCCACCACCACATGCGACAGGCCCAGCCCGTCACAAATCACTGTACGCGCGAACTCTTCCGGTGAAAGCCCGGCCAGCGCTGCATTGAAGGGCAGCTCGTAGAGCTTTTCTACACCCAGTTTTTCCAGCCGGTGCGCTCGTGCATTACCGCGCATCAGGCGGAACGGAGGCGAATCCGGCGCAAAGTATTCGCGCGGATGCGGTTCAAAGGTCATGACACCCAGCGGCGCGTCAGGAGCTGCTTGGCGGGCCATTTCGATGACCGACCGATGCCCCACATGTACGCCGTCAAAGTTGCCGATCGCTACGCTGGCGCCGCGATCTTCTGGCTCGACAAACTGGAAATCCCGGATGATGTGCATAAGCGATTGCGTAGCGTCGCGTCGCGATGAGTTCAAGCGGCAGTTTGAATTCTGCAAATGCCTCGGTCTGAATTCCCCCGAACCCAACAAAACGCCCAACAACAACGCCAAAGCATCCACCACATGTCATTATGCACAAAGCCAACTGCTTGATTCAAAAAAATACCTGCGTGTAGACTGAACATCCGGATCTCAGGATGCGCTGCGACCCGGTTCAGGCCCGGCCAGGTTCAATAGAACCCAGCACAGGAGGCAGACCATGTATCGATTGCGACTGCTCGCGATTCGCCATGCCCGCACATTCGAGTGGATTTATAAGTGCGTCGAACGCGGCATGGTCGCGATGGATCCGCTTTTTGCAAAGATCGGCTACAACCGCGTCGAACGCCCCATAGCGCTGGTCGAAAAGGGCGTCAAAACCCTGTTGTTCGACTGCAAGATGTGCGGTCAATGCGTGTTGTCATCGACCGGCATGTCCTGCCCGATGAACTGCCCAAAGCAGTTGCGAAATGGTCCGTGTGGTGGCGTGCGTCCAGGCGAGTTCTGCGAAGTGAAGCCTGACATGAAATGCGTGTGGGCCTTGGCCTGGGACGGTGCCAGCCGCATGCGACACGGGGGCGAAAAGATAAAGGAAGTTCTGCCGCCAGTGGAACACACTTTGAAGGGATCGTCATCGTGGTTGCGGGTCAGCCGCGAGATTGCAGCGCAAGAACGTGAGGCCCGCGATGCCGCGCGTGTAACCCTTGCCGAAGCCTTCCCGGAGGCACGCGAAAACGAACCTTCCTCAGCGCCGCTGGCCACCGAACCGCCCAACGCAATGAACCGGGAACTGAAGAAATGAACGACCCACATCGCAGCGATGTAGAGCCGATCGGCTATGTTCCCGTTCCCGAAGGGTACGTGTCGCACAGCCGGTTAGAGAGGGTTTTGCGTTCGGGCCGTTTTGCCGTAACGGCTGAATTGAACCCGCCAGACAGCGCCGACCCTGAGGATGTGTTTCAAGCGGCTCAGCCTTTGGGTGAGGTCGCGGATGCAATCAACGCAACCGATGCTTCGGGCGCGAATTGCCATATGTCTTCGATTGGGATTTGCGCGTTGTTGACACGCGCTGGCTATTCGCCAGTGTATCAGATTTCTTGCCGAGACCGGAACCGCATTGCCATTCAGGGTGATGTTCTGGGGGCCGCGGCGCTGGGTGTGAGCAATGTCCTATGCTTAACGGGTGACGGCGTTGGCGTTGGGGATCAGCCGGGGGCGAAACCGGTGTTCGACTTTGATTCCCTGACATTGCTGCGAACGATTCGAACGATGCGCGATCAGGGAAAATTCCTCTCGGGCCGAAAAATTACGCGTCCACCCCAGTTGTTCCTGGGGGCTGCAGAAAACCCCTGCATACCGCCCTATGAGTGGCGTCCGGATCGTCTGGCTAAAAAGGTCGAAGCTGGTGCTGAGTACATTCAGACCAATTATATCTACGACATCCCGTTGTTTGAGAAGTTCATGGCACGGGTGCGGGATGCCGGTTTGGACAAGAGAGTTTTTATTATTGCTGGTGTTGGCCCCATTGCCTCGGCTCGTGCTGCACGTTGGATGCGCAGTAATGTGCCCGGGATTCATATCCCTGATCAGGTTATTGATCGAATGGAGAAGGCCGAAAAGCCGGCCGAAGAAGGCAAGAAGATCTGTATCGAATTGATCCAGCAAATTCGTGACATCGCCGGGGTCTCTGGGGTCCATGTGATGGCTTACAGGCGTGAGCACGTAGTGTCAGAGATCATTCTGGAATCTGGTGCCTTGAAAGGGCGCAGGCGTGCGCGTTCGTCCTGAGGGTGCACTCAGAATGCATGAATTGGGACGTAAAAAAGCAAAAAGGCACCCGTCGGGTGCCTTTCCTGACATAGGTTGGTTTGCCGATCAGTCGAACTTGCGCGATGGAGCCAAAACCATGGCCTCTCCGATCAGCACTTTCTTGCCGTCGACCGAGCAATGGCAATCCAGTTTGACCCGGCGCTTGGAAAAATCGATGTCGATCACCTTCACTTCGGCATAAACCATGTCGCCGGGGCGCACGGGTGCCAGAAATTTGAGCGACTGCCCCATGTAGACAGTGCCGTGACCGGGAAGCTGTTCGCCAATCACTGCCGAGATCAGACCCGCCGTCAGCATCCCGTGTGCGATACGGCCTTCAAAGATGGTATCGCGGGCATAATCGTCGTCCAGATGCACAGGATTTCGGTCAGTCGAAACCTGCGCGAACATCTCGATGTCTTCATCCGTCACCACTTTGCGCAGGTGGCGGGACATACCCATTTCGATGTCTTCGATACAGATCGTTCCGCGTGGAAGATTATCCAACATGTTGCCCTCACTCGAGATCGGCCGTGAAAGAAAAAACCATCTTTAGGCCAAGGTTGGCAACTTTATTACTTCGCAGCTGCAGAAAATCAAGTCTTTTCTTACTACCGCAAGCGACCAATTGTGTAGGTCGGATTTATTTTTTCCCTTTTGATATAATCGTTTAAGGATTCGTGATGCGGGTGGTGCGACGTTTTTGTTTCGGCTGCGGCCAGACCGCCTGAGATAAACAGAGAATCAATGCCCTCTCCCATGCCGCCCAGAATATCCGTATGGGGTCCGTCGCCGATCACCAGAATGTCGCCGTCAGGGACATCATGACCCAGTTCTTGCAGCCTGCGACGGGCCAGATCATAGATCGGTGGATGCGGTTTGCCGAAATACAGACTCTCGCCACCCATTTCGGTATACAGCTTCGCCAAAGCACCGGCACACCACTCGCGCACTTCCCCTCTGTCCACAACAATGTCAGGGTTTGCACAGAGCAGTTTCATACCCATCTGCTTGGCGTAAAGAAAATCGGGCCGGTTCACATCAGGATCAGCCATCGGATCGAATGGCCCACAGCAAACAATGCCTTCGGCCTCCTTCAGCGACACGCGTTCGATGTGGATCGGGTGATCCAGCAGCTTTAGAGGTTCGAAAAAGCCTGCATCGCGCTGCCATTCACCCATGAAATACACCTTTTGCCCAACGGCTCCCCGGAACATCGACGACCGCGCGGAATCCCCGCTGGTCGCAATGGTGTCATAGGCGTCTGAGGGCACGTTGAACTGACCCAATTGCTCTGCCACGCCTGCTCGGGGTTTCGGAGAGTTCGTGACCAGCACAACAACCCCGCCATTTGCGCGATAAGTCTGCAATGCCGCAACAGCTTCGGGATAAGCGGTGATACCGTTGTGAACACAGCCCCAAAGGTCGACAAACAGCGCCTTATAGCGGTCAGAGATCTCGGCAAGCGAGGAAACGATCTGGGTCATGGGGGCCTCTATGAATTTGTTCGCGGTTGCGACAGCTATGGCAAAGCTTGGGGTCGAACACCATCCCGCTTTCCATTTTGTGCTGAGGAATTGGAGAATCCTCTATTCGTCTTCGGTCACGTCGGTCACGTCCGGGGCTTGCTTTACGTTATCTGTTCCCAAAATGACCTGAGCTCCAATGCGGGTCTGATACCGGATGATGGCCAGATAGCCGGGGCCAAGTTCTTCCTGCAATACGTCAACAAGGGATGTTTCACGGAGCCTTTCCGGCAGCAACGCGGCAATAGAAGAGACTTTGAACTGTGCCTCGACAGGAAGATCGACGATCAGCCAAACCTCAGTCTGTTTGCGCTGGGCGTTGACATCAATTCGTATGATTTCCACTGAAATCGGATCGGCCCACTCCCGAATGGCTTCGGCCACCTGTGCCTCGGTCCGTGTCTCCAGATAGCGATTATAGGTGGATTTCCCGAGCTGCAGCACGACGACGACCAAAAAGGCGAGCGCGACGAATACGCTGGCTGTAAAGTTCAGTTTGCGCTTGCCCTTGCTGAAAACCACAGACCGCGCGGCATAAACCAGATAGACCGCACAGGCGGACAGAATGATCGCGCCTAGGTTTGTTGCGAATAGAAGTCCCGCTTCATACGCTTCGGCTGGTTCGCCAAAATACAACAAAATACCTGCTGCCGAGAGCGGCGGAACGAGCGAAACACCAATCGCTGCGCCGGGCAGAAGGCTCAGTTCGGACTTGTTGATCTGCACATAGGCGCCGGCGACACCGGCAGCCAGTGCGACGATCAGATCCTCGGTGCCGGGATCCGTGCGCGCAAGGACCTGATCGGGGATCAGTATCCCTCGTGGGACGTCCGCGACATAGACCATGAACCAGGCCATCAGCACGCAGGCACAAGCCGCCAAGCACACCGTAAGAGCAAGAGCAACGGCACGCTTTAGCCAACCCATGACCATCGCGGCAGCCACCCCCAGGATTGGAGTCATTAGTGGCGCGACAAGCATGGCTGCAATCACGACGGCCCCGGAGTTGCGCAGCAGTCCCATGGTGGCAATCACAACTGACAGGGTCAGCAACATTGCAAAGCGTCGCCAATAAGCGGCTTTGTCCGTACCTTCAAATCGAAGGATGCCTTTGGTCGTACTGAGGCTGCGAATAACGATGGTGTTTGCCTGATCTGGTTTGAGTTTCGTACCCAAGGCCAGACTAACAACCGATTCCGGTCCCGCAAATGGCGAATGTAAAAGAAAAAGGCGCCCGAACGGACGCCTTTCGTCTGGGTTGCGCGCAGATCAGACCTTGAGGTTTGGAATGATCTGCTTTTTCCGGCTCATGATGCCCGGCAGGACAACGGCATCCCCGTCGACGGCTGCGCCAAAGCTTTTCTCGGCAACGGATTTGACCAGATCGTTGGGCACCAGCAGCGTGGCTTCTTCATTCAGGATATCAACCACGAACAACAGAACCTGATCGACGCCGTCTTCTGCGGCCACGTCCACCATCGACGTCGCCAGGCTGGCCTTGCGGTCCAGAACGACGCCGGGGGCAGTGGTTTCCAGAACCGAGACGCGGAACTTGGTGCCGTCCACTTCGTATTCCTTGCTGTCCATGCGGATCAGCTCTGCGTCTGAGAAGGACGAGACGTCAGACTTTGCGGCGAACATGTCCGCTGCATAGGCCGATATATCCAGTTCCAGCTCAGCGGCCAGCTTTTCCGCCACCGCGCGGTCATGCGCTGTGGTAGTGGGCGAGCGGAATTCCAGCGTGTCCGACAGGATGCAGGTCAGGGCGGCACCTTTGATGGCGTCGGGCATTTTGGCAGCATCGTCACCCATCAGGTCGACCATGATGGTTGCAGTGCAGGCCAGCGGGCGTACGGTGATGTCAATCGGACCTTTGGTTTCCAGACCGCCGACCAGTTTGTGGTGGTCGATGATCGCGCGGATATCTGCGTCGTTGATGCTGGCAGGCAGTTCCGCCGGGTTGTTGGTGTCGACGATGACCACCGGGGTGTCTGCAGTTACATCTTCGATGATGCGTGGTTTGGGCAGGTCCCAGTTCTCCAGCATAAAGGCTGCCTCAGTGTTGGGCTCACCCAGCAGCACCGGCTCGGTCTGTTCACCCTTAATCTCGTTCAGGTACCACGACCACAGGATCGGCGAGCCTGTGGAGTCAGTATCAGGGGATTTGTGGCCAAATACGAGTGTTGTCATGTCAGCGTCCTGCGGAATGAAAATTTGCGGGCCTTATAGGTCGGGCAAACCCGGTTGTCACGCCGCAGTACACTGTCTGCGACGCTTAGTCTGCAATATGCCTACCTGCTCAGAATTCCGCCCGCTTCAGAGTGTACCCAGACTGCTCTAACTGGTTCAGCAGGCCGTGGTCATCGCTGAAGTGACCAGCCCCAACCGCAATGACAGCTGTCTGATCCTGGATTTCGAGAATTTGTGCCATCCAATTGGCATTTCGTTCGATCAAGAGCTGCTGTTCGAAGTCTGCCCACTCGGCCTCGAACTCTGCGGCAGACAGGCCCGACAGCTCTTGCCCCAGAATACGGCCAAGGACAAAAACCTCGGCGTGTTTTTCATCAAAGTATGAGCTGGCCATGGTGGCGATCTGGTCTTCGGTGTTTTGAAAGGTTCCGGCCATCCGCGCGAGCGATTGCGCCTGTTCTTCGATCGGGTAAGCGTCGAACATGGCCATAAGGTCTTCGACACTTTCCAATGAATATTGCGGGATACCGTGGTCCGTAGCCAACTTCGCCAGACGTGCGTCCAGCCCATTGGTTCCGTCAGGGTTCTGAACAATGCAGGTCGGCAGAGCCAAAGTCATACTCAGAAACCAGGGGCGCATCTTGGCGCCCATCCAACTGGGAATCCCGCGTTCGGCCATCGCCGCAGTAAGAGTGTTCCAGTCTTTTTCTGGGATCAGATCGACAAGTGTGGGGCCCGAAGTTATCAGGACCGGGCTTGGGTCAGCGGCCAGTTTCTTTTCCCAAGCTTCCATCTCATCCTGTCGGATTTCAAAATAAAACGCGTCGGCCTGAATTAGCTTGGGCGTCAGGCGCTCGACGATCGCATCCATCTGCGGGTAATTCAGGTGCATTGTGCCCACGAGGTGCAGAACGGCGTCATCTTTGGTCGCAACCCAATGATTGCCTTCTGGATACAGAATACCTGCCAGTTCGTCTTGCGCCTTGGCTTGAACCTCAGGCGACAAGTCCCCTCTCAGGTCGCGCCCTTCGCAGCCTGCCTGCGCCACGGCAGGTAACAAAAGGCCAACGATGAAAAAAAGCAGGCGCATAGGTGGAATTCCTTTGAAATCAGTGTTTCGGAAACAGTGTACCGGTGGGCGGGATGTTTCAAGTTCCATCGCATCGGCTGAGGTATGGGCTGGCATTCCACGGCAGTTTGCGTAGCATAAACCCATGACCCGCGAACAGGACCTCTATCCTCCGATCAAAGCGCTGTTGGAGCGTCAGGGATATACCGTCAAGGGCGAGGTCGGGGCGGCTGATGTCGTTGCGGTGCGCGAGGGTGAAGATCCCGTTATTGTCGAACTTAAACTACGGTTCACTCTGTCGCTGTTCCACCAGGCTATTACACGGCTGAAACTGACCGATCAGGTCTATATCGCGGTCAGCAAGCCCACGGGTCGAAGCGCGCGACGGGCGCTTAAAGATAATCTGGCGCTGTGCCGTCGCTTGGGCCTGGGTCTTATCACAGTACGGGCTGATGAAACGGTCGAAGTGCAATGCGATCCCGGCCCCTATGCGCCGCGAAAGAACAAATCCAAAGCCACACGGCTGCTGCGGGAATTCGACCGGCTGGAAGGGGACCCGAACGCGGGCGGGGCCACGCGGCATGGGATTGTGACTGCCTATCGGCAGGATGCCCTGAAATGTGCGGCCTATTTGGCCGAATATGGACCTACAAAGGGGGCAGAGGTTGCCAAATCGGTTGGTGTGTCGGTGGCCACGCGGCTCATGCGCGAAAACCACTACGGGTGGTTCGAGAAGGTTGAAAAAGGTGTCTACGGGCTTACGGCTCAGGGGTCTGAAGGATTGAAGCACTGGGCCTACAGCTGGGAACAGACAAACTGATCCGAGCTGCGAAAAAATCCCTCACAACTTGTTGACTCGGGGTTTTAGACTCCCTAGCTATGCGTCGTTATCACTCACACACTCCGAGTGCTAACGCCTCGCCTGAGGGCGAGGGGAGGATAGATAAACTTTGAGCCCAAGGAGCTACAAAGATGGCATTGAAACCGCTTCATGACCGTGTGCTGGTTCGCCGTACCGAAAGCGAAGAGAAAACCGCAGGCGGCCTGATCATTCCTGACAGCGCAAAAGAAAAGCCCAGCGAAGGCGAAGTTGTCGCAACCGGCGAAGGCGCGCGCAAGGACAGCGGCGAACTGATCGCGATGGCGGTCAAAGCTGGCGACAAGATCCTGTTCGGCAAATGGTCGGGCACCGAGGTTCAGGTCGACGGCGAAGAACTGCTGATGATGAAAGAAAGCGACATCATGGGGATCATCGAGTAAGCGACAAGCTTCCTCTGATCTTCATTACAAACTTATTTCTCAAGGAGAAACGACATGGCTGCAAAGGACGTCAAATTCGACACCGATGCCCGTAACCGCATGCTGGCAGGCGTAAACATCCTGGCCGATGCTGTTAAAGTGACCCTCGGCCCCAAAGGCCGCAACGTGGTTCTGGACAAATCCTTCGGCGCGCCGCGCATCACCAAAGACGGTGTTTCGGTTGCCAAGGAAATCGAACTGGAAGACAAGTTCGAAAACATGGGTGCGCAGATGGTGAAAGAAGTCGCCAGCCGCACCAACGACGAAGCCGGTGACGGCACCACCACCGCAACCGTTCTGGCGCAGGCAATCGTTCGCGAAGGTCTGAAGCAGGTTGCAGCGGGCCTGAACCCGATGGACCTGAAGCGCGGCATCGACCTGGCAACTGCCAAGGTTGTTGAAGGCATCAAGTCGGCTTCGCGTGAAGTCAAAGACTCAGCCGAAGTTGCTCAGGTTGGCACCATCTCGGCCAACGGCGAAGCCGAGATTGGCCAGCAGATCGCAGATGCGATGCAGAAGGTTGGCAACGAAGGCGTTATCACCGTCGAAGAAAACAAAGGTCTGGAAACCGAGACCGATGTTGTCGAAGGTATGCAGTTCGACCGTGGCTACCTGTCGCCTTACTTCGTCACCAACGCAGACAAGATGATTGCAGAACTCGATGACTGCATGATCCTGCTGCACGAAAAGAAACTGTCTTCGCTGCAGCCGATGGTTCCGCTGCTCGAGCAGGTGATCCAATCGCAGAAGCCGCTGCTGATCATCGCGGAAGACGTTGAAGGCGAAGCGCTGGCAACTCTGGTTGTCAACAAACTGCGCGGCGGCCTGAAAATTGCTGCTGTCAAAGCACCGGGCTTCGGCGATCGCCGCAAGGCCATGCTGCAGGACATCGCGATCCTGACCGGCGGTCAGGTCATCAGCGAAGATCTGGGCATGAAGCTCGAGTCCGTTACCATGGACATGCTGGGCACCGCGAAGAAGATCGAAATCACCAAAGACGAAACTACCATCGTCGACGGTGCTGGCGAGAAAGCCGAGATCGAAGCCCGCGTTGGCCAGATCCGTACTCAGATCGAAGAAACTTCGTCGGATTACGACCGTGAGAAGCTGCAAGAGCGCGTTGCCAAACTGGCAGGCGGTGTTGCTGTTATCCGCGTCGGCGGCATGACCGAGGTTGAAGTGAAAGAGCGTAAGGACCGTGTGGACGACGCTCTGAACGCGACCCGTGCTGCTGTGCAGGAAGGCGTTGTTGTAGGCGGTGGTGTTGCTCTGGTTCAGGCCGGTAAAGCACTGGAATCGCTGGAAGGCGGAAACGCTGATCAGAGCGCGGGCATCAACATCGTTCGCAAAGCGATCGAAGCTCCGCTGCGCCAGATCGCCGAGAACGCAGGTGTTGACGGTGCGGTTGTTGCAGGCAAAGTCCGTGAATCTTCGGATGCAGCATTCGGCTTCAACGCGCAGACCGAAGAATATGGCGACATGTTCTCGTTCGGTGTCATCGACCCGGCCAAAGTTGTTCGTACCGCTCTGGAAGATGCGGCATCGGTTGCTGGCCTGCTGGTCACCACCGAAGCTATGGTTGCTGACAAGCCTCAGAAAGACGCACCTGCTGCAGGCGGCATGCCCGACATGGGCGGCATGGGCGGCATGATGTAAGCTGCTTAAGCCATAGCGCTTGTTTTTGGGGTCGCCTTCGGGCGGCCCCGTTTTTTTGCCGACAGCCGCTTTGCGGCTATGCCTCTGGCCGGAGTATTTGCAAAAACATGAAGATCGGGCCGCATGTCCAAGGATTGTGAGTGTCCATATAGCTTGCAACCGGATATGCGGGTTCCATGCGACTTATTTTTCTGACTGCCCTGACCATGTGCGCCTTTGCAGCGAATTCCATTCTGAACAGGATGGCAATCGACAGTGGTGCCAGTGATCCAGCCGGGTTTGCGATTGTGCGGGTGCTTGCGGGGGCGCTGGTCTTGACTGCGCTGGTGTTGGCGCGCGGCGGAGATGTGCCTTTGCGCAACCGCCGGCGGCTCATTGGTGCGGGGTCGCTCTCGGTGTATATGATAGGGTTTTCCATTGCCTATCTGACACTTGATGCAGGGCTGGGGGCTTTGGTGCTGTTTGCAGTTGTGCAGATCACAATGTTTGCGTTTACCGCTGCCTCGGGAACGCTTCCCACCCGTCAGCAACTGGCAGGGGCGGCCATCGCTTTAGGGGGGCTGGCCTGTGTGCTTTGGCCTTCGGGAACCGTGCGGGTTGATCCGGTGGGCACTGCTTTGATGGTCGCGGCCGGTATCGGCTGGGCCGCTTACTCCTTGGCCGGGCGATCCGAGCCTGACGCCCTGCAGGGCACGGCTGCGAATTTCGTCATCGCCTTGCCTGTCACCACTTTGGCCCTGCTGGTCACGGGGGCAGAATGGCAGATGACTGGATTGGGCTATCTGCTGGCGGCTGTCTCGGGGGGCATCACGTCTGGTTTGGGATATGCCCTATGGTATCGCGTGCTACCAAACCTTGCGCCAACAGTTGCGGCGGTTGTTCAACTCAGCGTGCCTGTCATTGCGATCCTGGGAGGTGTTGTGCTTTTGGGCGAAAGTGCAAACGCCCGACTGATCGTTGGTGCCTCGCTGGTTCTGGGCGGTATCGCGCTGGCTGTGCTGCGACGTCAACAGAGCTAGGGCTTTCATCAGCGGCTCATAGGCTTTATCTGGCGGACATGAGACTTCTGACCGCTTTACTTTTATGCCTTTTCCCGTTTTCCGTCAGCGCGAAATGCGTGGTCCTACTGCACGGACTTGCCCGGACCGAAGCCTCGTTTGCGGTGATGGAGGAGTTGTTCGAGGCACACGGCTACACCGTTGTGCGCCCCGGATACCCCTCGACCGAGATTGGCATTCCGGAATTGGCTGAACAGACTCTGCCGGGTGCTTTTGCCTCGTGCGGGGAGGACAAGGTCAATGTCGTGGCGCACTCCATGGGCGGCATCCTGCTGCGGTATTGGCTAAAGGATCATCATCCCGCCAACATGGGTCGCGCCGTCATGCTCGGCCCGCCGAACCAGGGCAGTCAGCTGGTCGACGAGCTCAGCGCGTGGGAGGTATTCGGATATCTGAACGGTCCAGCCGGTCTGCAGTTGAGTACAGGCCCTGAAGGTATTCCGCGCCGTCTGCCTCCGGTAGATTTCGAGCTGGGGGTCATTGCGGGGGATGAGTCCCTCAACCTGGTTTTTTCCTCGCTGATCGACGGGCCCGATGATGGCAAGGTTTCGGTTGAAAGCACCAAGGTGGAGGGTATGGCCGATCATCTGGTCCTGCCCGTCACCCATACCTTCATGATGAACAACCCTCAGGTCATGGCGCAGGCGCTACATTTTATCGAATTCGGCCGGTTCGATCCGCAGATCACTTGGCTCGATGGTGTGATGGACATAATTGACGAGATCTGCATTGGGCAGGACTGCCAAGACCCGGATTCGGAGTCCACACGATGACCGCATTGGAGCTGACTTTAACCGGCGCAGATGTTCTGTTGCCGGGCCGGGGCGTGTCTCGCGCTGACCTGACCATTGCTGACGGTGTGGTGCAGGTGGAACCGGCCGGACGCAGTGTTGATCTGTCCGGCTATCTTGTCTTGCCTGGCATCATCGACCTGCATGGGGACGGTTTCGAACGCCATATCGCCCCGCGTCGCGGTGCGATGAAGCAGATGAATGAAGGTATTCTGTCGGTCGAAGCCGAGCTTGCGGCAAACGGCATCACCACCGCAGTGCTGGCTCAATTCTACAGCTGGGAAGGCGGTGTGCGAGGTCCGGACTTTGCCGCGCAGGTGTTTAAGGCCATTTCCGCCGTGAAAGACAGCACAGTCACCGATCTGATCCCGCAATTGCGGTTCGAAACCAATATGCTTGACGACTATGCGGGCCTTGCCGGTCGCATCGCCGAATGGCAGGTGCCTTATGTGGTGTTCAACGATCACCTGCCGCATGATCGATTGGCGCAGGGCAAGAAGCCGCCGCGACTAACGGGGCAGGCGTTGAAGGCTGGGCGCAATCCGGATGCACATTTTGAAATGTTGCTCAACATGCACGCCCGCAGGAACGAAGTGCCCGCTGCGGTCGAAGCACTGTGTGCTGACCTTATAGATATGGGGATACGTCTGGGCAGCCATGATGACGCAACCGCTGAAGCAAGGGCATGGTGGCGCGCCCGAGGCGTCGGCATTGCCGAGTTCCCGGAAACGCTGGAGGCTGCCGAGGCAGCGCGTTCTGCCGGGGATCACATCATCCTTGGTTCACCCAACGTGGTGCGGGGTGGATCGCATAAAGGAAACGCCAGTGCGGTTGAGTTGATCGCTATGGGGCTCTGCGATGCGTTGGCGTCGGACTACCACTACCCCAGCCCGCGCCGGGCGGCGCTGATGCTGGCCAATACCGGCCTGCTTGATTTCGAAGGCGCTTGGAACCGGATTTCTTGTGGGCCCGCAAAAGTGCTGAATCTGACAGACCGGGGCACACTTGCCCCCGGAAAACGCGCCGATTTGGTCATTCTCGATGCAGCCACCCACCGGGTCGCAGCGACCATGGCAGGTGGGCGTGTCAGCCATATGTCAGGGGACATTGCGGCACGCTTTTTGAACGGAACGAGGCCGTAAATAAAGTACTGCTTTATCGCTTGATCCTGTTGAAATGCCCCATCTTGCGTCCTGCTTTGACCTCGGCTTTGCCGTATAGATGAAGCGCGACATCCCGTTCACGGGCCAATTCGGGCACACGATCCATGTCGTTGCCGATCAGATTCTCCATCACCACATCCGAATGGCGCTGCCCGTCGCCCAAAGGCCAGCCTGCCACGGCGCGAATATGCTGCTCGAACTGATCAACAGCACAGCCGTTCTGCGTCCAGTGGCCCGAGTTGTGCACGCGCGGTGCAATCTCGTTCACTATCAAACCAGCGGGCGTGACGAACAGTTCTACCCCCATGACACCCACATACTCCAACGCATTCAGGATGTTGGCCGCCAGCAGGATTGCATCTGTGCGCTGAGCTGGAGACAGGCGGGCAGGGATCGTGGTGGTGTGCAGGATACCGTCGCGGTGTACGTTTTCGCCCGGATCGAAACAGGCCACCTGGCCGTCCAACCCTCGTGCTGCAATGATCGACACCTCGTGTGAGAAGTCTACGAACCCTTCCAGAATAGCAGGCGCGCCCGCCATGTCGGCCAAAGCAGCCTCGGCGTCCTCGGGGCTGCGCAACCGCGCCTGCCCCTTTCCGTCATAGCCAAAGCGGCGGGTTTTCAGGATGGCCGGTGTCCCGATTTGTTCAATTGCCGTACTCAGGCTGTCCAGATTGGAAACATCCGCAAACGGGGCCGTTTTCAGGCCCAGGTCTTGCAGGAAATTCTTCTCGGTCAAACGATCCTGGCTGACCCGCAGGGCTTCGCGCCCCGGACGGATCGGCCGGTGGGCTTCCAGAATGTCCAGCGCCTCGGTCGGGATGTTTTCGAACTCATAGGTGATCACATCCACCGCGTCGGCAAATGCTTTCAAGGCATCGATGTCGTCGTAGGCTGCCGTCGTGACACGATCCGCGACTTGCCCGGCGGGTGGGTTTGCGCCCGGTTCATAGATATGTGTGACAAAGCCCAGCCTTGACGCCGCCACTGACAGCATCCGGCCCAGTTGACCGCCCCCCAGAATTCCGATCACCGCGCCTTGGGCAAGCATTTCTGCCATCTTCAACTCTCCAAACGTTTGCCAATTGCACTCAACGCCGAATGCAGCGCGTCATGCGCGCCCTGATCCTTCAGGGTTTCTGTCATCTGCAAGCTCAATGTGCCTTCTGTCGCCAGAGCGTCACGCTCTTGCGCTAGCCGACCTGCGTTGCCTTTTTCCATCGTTGCCAGGAAGCCTGACATCAACTGGGTCGTATAGAACTCGGCCTTATCGGCTTCACCAGTTACATCGCCTAGCCACTTGGCACCAGTGGCCATCAGATCCAAAATGCCGGGAACCATGGCGCAAATTGCGAAATGTGCGTTCAGCGCGGATTCGTCCGCAACCTTGACCACAGGGTTCTCGGGCTCAAAAAGGTCGGCCAACAACCGATCGTTGCCAAAAGCAGCCATTGGGCAGCCTCCGGTTTCCAGAAAGCCCAGAGGAATGGTCTGCACGAAATCTGCCGCCGGTGCGCAAAGCCGAGCAAGTTGCTCGGCGGAAACCGCAGCCATGACTGAAACGATCTGCTGGTCCGCGCGAAAGGTTAGAGGGGTCAGAACCTCAGCCGCGATATGCGGGCGCAGGCACAGGAACACGATGTCCGAGGCGTCGAGCACTGCCTGGGGTTCAGCAATCGTCACGCCCAACTCGGCCTTCAAAGCGGCTGATACTTCGGTATTGCGCTCAGTCACGCAAATGTCGTGCCTTTTGGCAGCCATCAGCCGCGCGATTGGGGCGGCGATATGGCCCGTGCCGATAAGACCGATGCGGCTCATCCCTGCGGTTCCTCAGGGATTGAAGCCGACAACGCCTCGCGCCAGCTGTCCAGCCGTTCTGCCAAAGCCTCGTCTTGCAGAGCCAGAATGCCGGCTGCCATCAAACCGGCGTTGGCTCCTCCAGCGGACCCGATTGCCATGGTCGCAACGGGAAAACCCTTGGGCATTTGCACGATGGAATACAGCGAATCCACGCCTGACAGGGCACGTGTCTGTACGGGAACTCCGATCACAGGCACCCGCGTTTTCGATGCCATCATGCCGGGCAGGTGCGCAGCGCCGCCAGCGCCCGCGATGATCACGTGCAATCCACGCGACACGGCGGTCCTGCCGTACTCCCACAGCCGGTCTGGAGTGCGATGGGCTGATACGATGCGCGCTTCGTAAGCGACGCCGAGTTCATCCAGAATATTTGCGGCTTCCTTCATCGTGGGCCAATCCGACTGGCTGCCCATGATGATCCCCACTTTCACATCGCTCATCCGATTAGTCCCCGCGCTCAGAAAGAGCGCGCACTATAGCCAAATCCGGTTCTCTGGCAATGCGCTACAGGGCGTTCAGGCAATGATATCGGGGGTCAGGCGGTCTTCGATGATGCGGATGATGTCTTTCAGACGCAGTTTCTCTTTTTTCAGCCGTCGTAACGTCAACTGATCCGCAGTTCCCCGGTCATGCAGCGCTTCAATCGCTTCGTCCAGATCGCGGTGCTGACGGCGGAAAACTTCCAGCTCAACCCGCAGAACTTCATCAGTTTTCATGGAAAGGTCAGTGGGCGCGTTCATTGGCGACTCGGGGTTGTTGTGGTGCTTGCCCAACAAGATAGTGTGTCAGACGTTATCGCGCCAGACCTTGTGGACATCCTGGTTTCTTCCCATATTCTATTACAGGCGGTTGCCGGAAAGGGGCCGCACACCACGTCGCTTTGACAATAAAGGACGAAAATACGTGTCGAAACTTACTCTTGGCTCATACCCGCATCTTTTGGGGTTCGAGCAACTGGAACGCCTTCTGGAACGGTCTGCAAAGGCTGGCAACGAAGGATACCCGCCCTATAATATCGAACAAACCTCGGACTTTTCCTATCGCATCACTCTTGCGGTTGCTGGGTTCGCCGAAGAGGATCTGTCGATCACCATCGAGGATCGCCAACTGGTGATCCGGGGCCGTCAACGCGACGACAGCGAGGGGCGTATCTTCCTGCACCGCGGCATTGCGGCGCGCCAGTTTCAGCGCATGTTTGTGTTGGCTGACGGTGTCGAAGTGGGCGAAGCGATCATGGAAAACGGTCTGCTGCATGTGGATCTGACCCGCGCCGTGCCGGAAACCGTGGTTCAGACCATCAACATACGGAAGGGGTAAGAGCAATGAATACACCGATTGAAATCAACACCGAAGGCGACCGTATCGTTTATGTCAAAACGGTCGAGGTTGCCGATCTGCCGCGTGATTTGCGCGATCAGGCAGGGGATCTGGATCAGCTTTACGCTGTGCATGATTCCGATGGGCAGCAATTGGCGCTTGTGGCCGACCGCAAGCTGGCCTTTGTCTTGGCCCGTCAACACGACCTGTCCCCGGTGGCCGTTCACTGAACGGCCCCAACGCCTGATTTGGGCGTGACATTCCCAGCGACACGCGCGACACATAGGCACCGGCGAAATCCGCCGGAACGTGTTGTCAGGAATTTATCGCATGAGCTGGTTCGAATTCGATTGGGTCGACGCCTTCAGTGATCGCGCCTTTGGAGGCAACGGATGCGCCGTGGTCCATGGCGGCGCGCATCTTTCTGAACATGTTTGCATGGCATACGTGCGCGAAA
The DNA here is from genome assembly GCF_013111185.1 of Ruegeria sp. HKCCD7303. GTDB lineage: Bacteria > Pseudomonadota > Alphaproteobacteria > Rhodobacterales > Rhodobacteraceae > Ruegeria. Next base: position 203,578 of record NZ_WVRE01000007.1, read on the forward strand.
CCTCTCTGGTCGAGTGCACGTTTACCGGGCCATCTGACGTGGCCGATATCCGTGTGCGGTATTTTCTGGCCAGCCGGGAAATCCCCTTTGCGGGGCACCCCACCATCGCAACCGTCGCTGCCATGCGGTCTCGTGGGATGATCGAGGGCGATAGCCTGACATTGGAAACCGGTGCAGGGATCGTTTCCATCCGGCTGCAAGGTGCGCAGATTGAGATGACACAGGTCGCCCCGCAGTTCGGCCCGCATGTGCCTGCTGATCTGGTGGCCTCTGCCGTAAATCTGCCTGCCGATGCCATTATTTCTCCGCCGCAGCTGGTGTCGACCGGATTGCCTTTTTGCATCACCGTCCTGCGCGACCATAAGGCATTGCGCGCGGCTCAACTGGTTGAAGGTCCCTTGAGAAAAGTGGCTGAGGCCGCTGGGTTTTCAGGCTCGGACATGGCTGAACCCTTCTTGGTCACGCTCGATGGAGCCACCGATGCGGGGGATACATTCTCGCGCCTTTTGCTGGCCCCTCCAAGCCCACCCGAAGACCCGTTTACCGGGTCCGCAACCGGTGCCATGGCGGCTTACTTGTGGAAATACGGACTAATGGCCAAAGACAGTTTCGTCGCGGAGCAGGGGCACGACATGGGCCGCCCTGGCCAAGCCCGCGTTACTCGCGTCGGCCCGGCGGATGCGATGACCGGGATAAGGGTCGCTGGTCAGGGACATATCCTGATGCGCGGGCAGGTCGATCTGCCGGCAGATGCGCAATAAATGAACAAGCGTTAATCGACACCTGTCCGGAACCCCGTTTCCTTGCACAGCAAGCTACATCCATCCCAGCCGCAGGATCGGAGCGGCCTGTGCGTCAATTCCATGTCGATCACATAGCCTGTCCAGATATGACCCCGATGCAGGCAACCCGGCCATCCTGTTGGCTATCAGTTTTTTCTGATGTCCATAAATATGAACCGAATGAACGGCTTCCGTTTCGATGTCGTTTGGTGTGATGCGTGGATCGTGCAGTTTCCATAATTCCTCAGGGGCAAGAGGATACAGAGAGTCAGCCCCCATCGCGTTACGGTCTTCGCCGGTCTGGCGCAGGAAATGCGTAAAGGCTTTGGGCCCTGAACTGCCCCAGGGCAGAGTTTCGATGCCCCAGCTTTCACCCTTTGCAATCCTTTCCCGGCTGCGCCGTCTGACATGTCGTCCGCGCCAGGGTTGGGTAGGGTTCGCTGACATTACGAAATCCAGCATCAACGCAAGTGTCTGCGCGGTCTTCGGTAGGCGCAGAACTCCGGTAGGGAAGTCACAAGCTTTGGAATGCGCAAACACCCAATCGGACGGAAAGTCGAAGGCTTTTACACAATAGGCGTCAAGATCGACCCAGATGGCCTTGCTTTTTCGCATCAGGTGCAATCGAAAGATATCAGAGAACACGGCCACGCCCTGCCGGTCATCTGGGTGCAATGAATAGGACGGAGGCCAGAAAATTTCGCTGGCAGGGCGCGTTTGAGCACCTGCGGGGACGCCCTGCACCTCGTTTGGCAGATACAGAATAAACGCGTGCCCCCGATCCAGAAATGACTGTATGCACAGCTGCTCGAGCCAGCTCAGATCGGATCCGAACCAGAAACTGGAAATGATGGGCAAGCTGCGTGGCATGTCTGAAATTCACCCTGTTTCTGTGTGCACCGCACCAATCCGGCCAGCGCTTGTCAATCGGGCAAACAAAAACGGCCCCCGAAAACCGGAGGCCGAAAAATCTTTGTTTGTTGGCATCAGCTTGCGGCAATCAGGCCCATGCTTTCCAGTTTCAACAGAACCTGATGAGCGCAGTTGTCGACTTCGACATTTTCGGTTTCGACGCTCAGTTCAG
>NZ_WVRE01000008.1 GCF_013111185.1 Ruegeria sp. HKCCD7303
CATCCACCTTGAAGTTTTTCCATCGTATCAAGATCTCCTGGCATGCGGCTAGGTTTACATCGGTGCTAAAGCATCCGCTCCAATATGCTATAATGGCAGCGCAGATTTCACTGTGAATAATGCCAACAATGTCGATATCATGCGACTCAAATAGTCTAACCAAACATTAGAAAATCTACAGTATGGATTGGTTACACCTTCCTCCGATGAACGCTTTGCGTGCCTTCTCAGCGGTTGCGGAAGCAGGGAGTTACACCGTGGCAGCTGAACGCTTGAACGTGACCCAAGCGGCTGTCAGCCAGCAGGTGAAATCGTTGGAAAGGCATTTGGGTGTAGCTCTCGTTGCCAGACGTGGGCGCAGCATCGAATTGACAGAGCCAGGCATCATTCTTTCACGTGAACTGGGTATCGGCTTTGAAATTATCGGAAGGGGTGTCGAACGACTGGCAGAACACACAGCGCAGCGCCCCGTTCAAGTGACCATGTCACCAGCATTCGCGGTGGAGTGGCTATTGCCGAGAATGGCAGAGTTTCAACGTGAACATCCAGAGATCACTTTGATGCTGAACCCAACCTCGGAACTGGTTCAGATAAGACCAGGTGGTATCGATGTCGCCATTCGGTATCACGACAGACGCATGCCGAGAAAAGAAGAGGATACTGTCCTTGTTTCCGACATGGTCGTGATCGGGACACCTTCACTGGTGGAAGGCCAAGATCTGCGTGACCCGGCCTCTCTGACAAAACTGCCTTGGTTGCAGGAACTGGGCACCAACGAAGCGGCCGACTGGTTCACCTATCATGGGGTCGTACCTCTCGAGCCATTGACGATAAATCACATGCCGGGGAACCTGATCATGACTGCGGTTCGCCGGGGTGACGGTATCACGTATTCTGCCAGAGCTTTTTTCGAGGACGATCTGTCATCTGGTCGGATGATTGAATTGTTCTCTGAGCCTCTCTTCGGCGTCTATTACATCCAGACGCAGGCAGAATTTCAGCGTCCCGAGGCTAAGGTGTTCGTCAACTGGCTTATATCTCAGTCGCAAGTCGTATCGGCAAACACGTCCGAAAACTGATCCAGTTGCAGTTGGAAACTTTCGAACCAAGCTAGGCTCGAGGCTGTCGCGCACCTCATTTGTTCGAAGTGCAAATCAAGTGATCAACTACGTACTCCGCGTCCTCGCCCACGCCATAAAACAGGCCAGACCCTTGTGTATGCATCCAATGCAGTCCGCAGAAGTACAGGCCTGCTATATCCGTAGTACCTCGCTCATATAGCGGATAGCCAGTCTCATCGAAGACTGGCAAGTCGATCCATCCAAAATCGCGGTGAAACCCAGTTGCGTATATGACGGTTGAAACATTTGCTGCAGCCAAGTCGAAGAACGGTGGTTCAGGTTTGGGCTGCCAGTTGATCGGGACAACAATTTCCTTGGGATCATCGAGTCCATTCTCTGCAACAAACGTGTCGATGCTCTCCATTTCCGCGCGACACACATCGTCCACTGCCTTGAGCGTCTCTTCAAGGCCGCCCGCCAAAATCAGACACCCGTCTTGAACACCCTCAACCTTGCTGTGTAGCTTGACCCCGTCGAGCGCCATCTGGCGCAGATCAATTGTACGACCGCTCTCTCGCCCAGAGAGATGTGGATGGGCTTTGAACCGGATAGTTGTCCCTTTGGGATGGTCTTTCACCGCCATGTTCATGTACCCAGTCGCCAAGTCCCATTCAAAAATGTCGCGCCCCCTATAGCGACGTGGGATGCGGCCAGCACTGCCCACTGCGAGATGTATGTCGCGCCCGGATAAGTGCAGGTCCTCAGCGACCTGACACCCTGACTGACCACTTCCAATAATGAATACCGCACCATCCGGTAGGCTCGCTGAGTTGCGATAGTCACAAGTATGTATGCCAGTAACCCTTTCAGGCAGATCGTAATGCCAACTTGGTATATTCGGGTGTTGATGCGTGCCGACGGTGACGATCAAGTTCTGCGCTCTGATTTCGCCATCTGATGTGGTTAGTTTGAACCGACCCGGTCCTGCACTTGCCTCGATTCTAGCCACCTCGACGCCCCCTCGATAGGGCGGACCAAAACTGCTCGCATAGTCTTCAATGTACTTGACGATCTCATCGCGGAGCATGAAACCATCGGGATCATCCCCATCGTAATGGAAACCAGGAAGTCGGCAGAGTTTGTTAGGAGAGACAAGGCAGAACGAGTCCCAACGGTTACGCCATGTATCGCCAATCTGCCCGCGGTCCAAAACAACGTGATCATGACCAGCCTGTTTTAAGTGCCAGCTAACAGAAAGACCAGCTTGACCTCCGCCCACAACCACAGTGTCAATCAGGGTGTACATAGCAGCAAACCTCTCTATGGAACTCTATCGGCGACAGCTAGTTGCTTCAACGTATCAATGTCCGCTCAGGGCTCGGAGCAGACATTCGCTGCACCAGGCCTAATTGACTGCTCCGCGGACGAAGCCGCCGGACTGCATAGCCTGCTTGATTTTGTTTTCTCAGATTGGAAGGCCTGCTCTTAGCCATCCATCCCTCCATTGCTCCGAGCATTCGGGAACGCTGAAAATGGGGAGTCTCGTTTGTTCTTTAATGTCTAGATCCGGACGAAGCTCCTTCAGTTCAGATACCGCAGCCCTCGCTGACTCTAGGTCTCCGTTTTGAGCCAATGATGCGATGAGCATGAGATGCGTAATCACGAATTTCGCCCTAATGGCCAAGGCGTTTCGATTGGCCTCAACGGCTTCAGCATAGCGGCCAAGTTGGAAAAATGCGGAGGCCTGCCCGACATAGGCTGCGTGCCGCATCGGATCTTTCGGACTGAGATTGATTGAGTGTGTCGCGTGTTCCAGGGCTTCTTCGGGTCTGTCGAGAAAACTCAGATTGATGCTAGCGAGCATGTGAACGGTCGCAGCGTTTGGATTTTCGGCCAATGCTTGTTTGAAAACTGCGCGAGCTCGCGGCAAGTCTTGTGCAAGCATAGAGATCGAGTGTGCGGCGTAGGCCAACGCAATTCCATCTGCGCGATCGCTCAACAATACACGTTCTGCTGCAGCAACAGCTGCCTTCGGCCCTTCGTCAATCGGTTTCAGTCCCTGCACCATTCTTTGGATATGCAACCACGCAAGTAATCCAGCTGCCGACGAATAATCAGGATCGCGCTCCAACGCCAGACGCGTAAGGCGAATGGCCTCACGGTTGTCTTCGTCCGTCAGCAGGTGAAAATGTGACTGGGCCCTAAGATAAAGTTCATAAGCGTCGAGATCTTCTGTCGGTTTCGCCCGAGCGCGAACTGTCTCGGCACGGCGAACGGACGGTTCGATCGCCGTAACAACTTCCTGCGTGACCTGATCTTGAAGGTCAAAAACATCGTCCAGCATCCCATCGAAACGATCGGCCCAAAGATGACTGCCATTCTCTGCATCAATTAGCTGTCCTGTTATCCGAAGACGCTGGCCTGCGCGCCTTACCGAACCCTCAAGCACATACCTCACGCCGAGCGCCTGCCCAACTTCGCGAATGTCGGTGCTCTTACCTTTAAAAGTAAAAGATGAGTTTCGCGCTACGACCATCAACCAACGAAAACGAGACAACTCTGTTATGATGTCCTCGGTAATTCCATCAGCGAAAAACTCTTGTTCCGGGTCGCCTGACATATTGTCAAACGGCAGCACAGCAATACCGGGTTTCTCAGATTTGACAGTTGCACTTGTAGCCGTCGAACCGACAGGCCACTGCCACACGCCAACTGGGCGTGCAATGTTCTTCAACTCAGTCTTCCGACCGCCAGAGAACGAGGCGGCGGCTTTCCGGTCTAGGCTGTTGTGTGCTGTGTCTGAAAGCAATATCTGCCCCGGTTCCGCTAATGCCTCGAGACGTGCAGCTATGTTGATACCGTCACCGAATATGTCATCGCCTTCCGAAACTACTTCCCCTGTATGTATGCCGATGCGGACTTGAATCTCCTGTGGTCGGTCAGCCGTCTGAACAGCAATCGCGCATTCTGTCGCAGCCGATGCGGAGCGAAACTCAGCAATCCAGCCGTCACCCATGCTTTTGATCAATCGTCCTTCATGAATAGCCAAAGCGGGCATTAGATGATCCTCACGGAAAGCCTTAAGCGCTTTGAGTGTTCCGTCCCTATCCTGATCCATCAACGCCGAGTAACCAGCGACATCAGCCGCCAGCACAGCCGCAAGCCTCTTTTCCATGTTTCTCTCCCCGCTTGTTGGAAGCTAGCCTGCAGAGAGAGCACTGTCAGCCCGGTATTTAGAGCAAAGTGGTCCCATCAAGAAAGCGCGATCGCTTTGGGCTCTCAACAGACACGGGAGCCCGTGCAGCATGTGTGATCACAAGGCGCCCTGCCCTTCGAGGACGACCAAAAGCGGCCGCTTGACCTTGACCTCTGTCGCCGCGGTGCGGCCCGTCAAAGGAGATACTCGTTGCACGAGTGAGGCTGGAAGAGGGACGGAGGTCCGAAGAGCGCACAAAGCTGCTGTTCGCCGCTGCGCGGCGCTGGGATGTAACCTGAATATCTGGTTCGTGGACAAGGTGGCCGTTGGTTCTATATACAAAAAGGCCATTCTTGGGTTTAGAGTATGCGGATTTCGTAAAGCGGGCAGGATTATGTGTCTTCTCTTCCGTAAGCACAATATCTCAATTGGCACCCTTATTGGATGTTGAGGAGGCAGCTACCAATCGAATTTCCATCATATCTTTAGGTCCAGGCGCGGCTTCCAAAACGGGCGGAAGAGTTCAATCTTGGGGCATCGGTTCATCACGACTTTAAGGCCCGCCGCTTCGGCGAGTTGCGCTGCTTTGTCGTCGTACACACCGATTTGACCCCAAAGAACTTTTGCCCCGATTGCGATAGCCTTCTCGGCAAAGGCATAAAACTCTTCCTTCGGGCGAAAAACGTCTACCATATCAACATGTTTGTCGATCTCTTCCAGCGAGTGGTAGACCTTGAGCCCTCTAATTTCCGAAACATTCGGGTTAGGATTCACCGGTAGAATATCATAGCCGATTTCACTCAGCTGTCGCAGAACGCCATAGCTGAATTTCGTTTTGTCCGCGCTAGCCCCCACCATTGCAATGGTTTTAACCGACTGCAGGATGTCGGCGAGGTATTTGGGGTCGTAATCGTAGATGCGGTCGATATCTGCTTCGGGCATCGGTTAACCTTCCTTCGGCGTCGCAATGTCAGCCTTGAGTTCGTGGGGTTTGAGAGGGTCGAGAAACGGATTGCGGTACAGCTTGTCATGGCTCTCGACCCCGATCTCAAGCGTGATGTCGGATGTCGGACGTGCCACGCAAAGGATCACATAGCCGTTCGCGATTTGCCGATTATTCAGCGCAACCTGTCGGCGTTGATCGATCGCGCCAGTCTGTAGTTTTGCCGCGCAGGTAATGCAGCCGCCATACTTGCACCCAAAAGGCAAGTCGACGCCCTGTTCTCTCAGCGTTTCCAGAAGTGGACGCCGCGCATCCACACAGTATTGCGCGCCATCTCTGTTCGCGATCGTCACGGTATACACAGTCATAGCCAGATGTCGCTTGTGCAATCACCGCCCGGATATCGGCTCTCGTGACAGCGCGATGGCCCATTCGGTTCTTTGCCAAAGTCCACAATGAAATCCTCGTTGATCTTCATGCCACCGTTTTCAGGGTCGCAATCGATCATCACCATAACCCCGCCCTTTTCGCGGATCTCGGGATAGAACTGGTTATCCCAAGTCGAGAACAGCGAGGTCGTGACATAAAGCCTTCGTCCGTCGAGAGAGAGCTGGAACATTTGCGGACCACCCGCGACCTCAACCCCATTAACTATCGGAGCTTTACCCAAAAGCCCTCCCATAAACACTTGGCCGGTTAGCTTGGGATTATGCGGGTCGGTGATGTCATACTGGCGCATATCTCCATGCAGCCAATTGTTCAGGTACAAGTATTTGTCGTCCATCGAGATCAGGATCGCCGACATTACCCCCGGCAACGGGATCGGCCATTCGGGGTGCATCTCGTTTTCCACGTCGATGATCTTTTCCCACTGCCACTTTTTGGCATCGTCTTGCCACCAATGGATCACATTGGTCGAAAGAGCTGCGCCACAGAACCCATGCGTGCTGTTGGGGTCATGGTGGAACTTGACTTCCAGTGGCAACAGCCCGTCTTCACCCAAATAGAAACTTTCGACCGGTTCGCGCTTTTCGAAATTCCAAAAATGCAGCTCCCGCCCATATTTCAGATGGCCCACTTCTTCCAGATCGAAGCCCGGCATGAAGGTATTGGGCGCAGCCCATTCGGAACTGACCATCACGTTGTGGCGTGGTTGGTACCAGAAGTCATAGCCGAATTTAATATCTCCCATCGAGGTTTCCCAGCGACCGACGATGTTGAACTCTTTGTCGAGATGCAGATAGCCTCCAGGAGCCTCACCCTTGGCATTTCCAAGGAAGGAAATGATAATTTCCGAGCCCAAACAATGCACCGTATGCGGGCCCGATAAATCTGCCTTGGCCTTGATTTCGGCCCCGTCGATGACCTTATGCAACCGCGGCGCACGCGGGTCAGTGGCTGTATCAACGATGTGAAGGTTGTTAGAGCGTACGCCCGGCAGGATCAGGTATTTGCGGGACATCGAGCCGTCGTCGTGACAGGACGAACAGGCGTTCCACCCCATGTGGTGAAGCTCGTCCCCAATCCCCGGCATTTCCAGCCTATGGATTACCTGAGAATAGGTCGGGCTGTCAGGGTCGACATCCACTGTAGCAAGATAATCAGGTTTCTGGATCCCTGTCCCGGTGTAGATGGCGATCGTGTAGAGTAGCTTTTCTCGGGGGGCTTTGATGGCTTCTTGCGGACTCTTGAAGCCCGGTCCACAGCATTGTCCATACATCGTATGCTCCTCCCTTGATTCCCCAAATTGTATCGTATATCGAAAAATCAATTATCATAAAGTGAGAAAAATGCATCTCGAACGATTAGCGCTGGTTTTGGAAATCGTGGGTCAAAAAGGACGTGCGTCCGTAGCGGATATATGTGCTCAGTCCGATATACCTAAACCGACGGCCTACAGGCTGGTTCAAGACCTTGTTTCGTCCGGCCTCCTTGAATCACCAACCCGCGGAGAGTTCGCGATTGGGAATAGGCTAAAGCGTATCACGTTGAGCGATCACTCTGATCCCGCTCTTTTGCAAGTGATTGCGCCTGTCCTATCTGGCGCCGCGAATGACTATGGCGCTGCATTTTTCTTGTCTCGGCTACGGGGCCATTGGGTCGAGATTATTCATGTGGAGACACCGCAGACGGGCGTGTCTTTTCTTCATCCAGGTATGGGCAAACGACCAATGCACGCGTGCTCTTGCGCCAAGGCAATCGCCGCCGTTTCGCCTGAACTGCTGTCTCAAGACCGATTGGATGGGCAGCTTAAGCAGTACACAGATCGCACGATTACAGACCCCAAGGATCTGGCCGCGGAACTCGATGTCATTCGAGCCAAAGGGTATGCCGAATGTGTTGAAGAGCTCGAGCGCGGAATCAGTTCTGTCGCTACAACGCTGACCAAGACAGGTGTTGGTGCGACGCTTTCAATCGGCGCTACGGCGTCTCTTCGGGTGTTTACACCTTCCGAGCGAGAAAAGATTGGCCATACACTTACCACAATGTCACACGAACTTGCTCGCGCGCTAGGATGGGGTGAAGCAGATGAAGAAAGGATATCCGCTTAGGTTCATGGGTATCGCAGTGCTTTAGGTTTATACCATCCAGCAGGACAGGTGTGTTTTGCGACCTTCGCCGCTTTCAGGTCAATGAGGGAGACAAATATGGACGATGCAATGTTTGGTGGGTTCTTCGTGATCAACGTAAAACCTGAGTATCGGCAGCCCTTTTTGGACGCCAGCATCTTCCAAGCGCAAAATGTTGTCAGTGAAGAACCCGAAGTTTTCCAGTTTCATATTATGGTGGATGAAACAAACCCAAATCGTTTCTATTTCTACGAAGTGTTCCGGAACGAAGCCGCAGTCCAGGATCATTGGGAATCTGAAACCTTCAATAACTGGTTAAACACTGTCCGAAAGATGCTGGATGGAGAGATCGAACTTGTTGCTAGGATGCGCTCGCTTTTTCCGACGCCAAAAGGTTTCGAGGCGCAAAAAGCAAGCCTGCTACTATGGTAAAATTGACCGACGTTTGAAACTACCACCGGTACGAGAAAATTATGAGATTTGGTGCTTGTCCGCTTTGGGCTCGAAGAGGACGTTCGCCGCACTTTACAGGAGTGACTGCTTACTTCGCACAAGCAGTCACATGGGAGTGATGACGCCCCAGCTACTGACCTGAGCCCGGCGATCCGGGCGGGAGCTTCAACTCAATCGACAACGATGGTGACGCTCGTCTCGGCTCAGAAGCCCAGTGGATGGTCAACACTCATGCGACAATCGCCAGTCACGAAAAGCGGGCGACTCTTGCCGCCCGCTCAATCTTCACACGTCGATCTTTTCTGCGATACTCAGCGCGTCTTCTAATTCAACGCCAAGATATCGAACTGTGCTGTCAACCTTGGTGTGGCCAAGCAAAAGCTGCACCGCGCGTAGATTGCCTGTTTTCCGGTAGATCAGTGCCGCTTTTGTGCGTCTCAGCGAATGCGTGCCGTAACCGCTCGGCTCCAAACCAATCGCCGACACCCAATCGAGGACCAGACGCGCGTACTGTCGTGTCGATATATGCGGCCTTTCGTGGAAGCGGCTTGGGAAAAGGAAAGTGCGCCCAAGCATCTCCGGGCGACATATCCAGGTACAGACGGACTGGCGGGTGTTTTCCGAGACCTCGAATTGGACCGGCCGTTTTGTTTTGCTCTGGACAACTGTCACGCGTTCGCGGACACGATCACCAGTAACAAGATCGGCTACGTTCAATCGAACGAGATCGCAGCCTCGCAGCTTGCTATCGATCGCAAGATTGAAGAGTGCCAAATCCCTGAGATTGTCCGAGAGTTCAAGCCGGGCGCGGATGGCCCAGACCTGCTTCGCGAGAAGCGGGCGTTTCTGGCCTATAAGGCGACCTTTGTTCCACGGCGGGCGCTTCGGTGTGATGGCAGGAAGTTGAATAATGGACATCGATTGTCCTCCATCCTTCCCTCCCTCTCCAGGCACCGACACCATGTCGACCAACTGACTCTATCAAGGAGCAAAATGGCAGGTGTCATCAGCTTACCCGACGTTCGTGAGCAGCGCAGCGTATGACCGTTTCGAGCCCAGAGTGGGTACAAAGTTAGACGGGTAAACGTGCGTGGATCTCAATCGGGGCAATCAATCCGCCTTCTATGTTTCGAACCATGTGTTGAATCTTTAGCGCTGTGTCATCGCCCATGATCAGATGCAGACCAAGGGGTGGAGGACCATCCGCGCGGCGTTGCGCCGCCGCCAAATCAGCAAAGAACTGTTTGGCAAATGCAGTGCGGTCGATCCGGTTGCTAACCTCGAAACCAACGGATTTCAACGCCGCCTCATATGTCTCCGGTCGTGCTAGCGCACTCTGTTCTGAAGAAGAAGCCCAAGGAGCCGGATAGTCCATGTGTCCTTCTCCGACCTGCATCACATCGTAAATTGCAAAGATGCCACCTGGCTTGAGAACCCGTTTCGCCTCCTGCGCTACGCCCACTTTGTCCTCAATGTTCATACCTACGTGGATCATATATGCGGCGTCAAAGGATTCAGCTTCTAGCGGCAAATCGAGCACGTTGCCTTTGATAAGCTGAACCCTATCCGACAATCCGGTCCATTCGGTAAGGGCGCGTCCGGTCTCCACAAACTCTGCGGTCAAATCAATGCCGGTTACGTTCGCTCCGGTGGTCGCCGCGATATAGCGTGCTGGACCGCCGAGGCCACATCCCAAATCGACAACCTGGCTTTCGGGCGTGAGGTCTAGAGCATTCACAAAGGGTTCGGTCGCAAGACGCCCGCCAATGTGAAATTCGTCAACCGGAGCCAACGCGTCATGAAAAAATGGCGGGGTTAAGTCCATAGCTGCGCAACCGTCAGAAATCCGTTTGAGCAAGTGTCCGGAATGGTAATGGCGCGCGACTTCATTGGGATTGGTCATTTGGAAGCCCCCTAATCGGTGCTGATAGTTTAAACACAGTGATCCTGTATGTCAGCTTTGTCCGCATAGCAGTCGTTCACGCCAGATGCAGCGAACGAGGGCACCGAGCCCGTTTCCGTCGCGCATTGAGTGAACTGTGATCTGTGCCGTGTGCACGCCAGATTAGGTTAATTTTTCGAGTCATGTTAGCCTGTTAAGTGATCGCAGTTCATAAGCCGGCCAGTGCTTTCTTTGCGATCGGCCTTTCTATTGCGCACCCAAGTCCACTGATCGGCTCATTGGATACCCGTCTATTAGGCGGGAAAACTTGAAACGACGGGGGAAGAATATGACAGCCAAGACACCAAGTGAACTCCGCGACTTATTGCGCGGGGATGTCATAACTGAGGACGACGCCAGCTACGAAGAGGCGCGCAATGTCCACAACGGGATGATCGACAAACGTCCCGCCGTTATTGTGCGGACCGCCAATGCAGGGGACGTGATGACGACCGTCAACTTCGCGCGCGATAACGGCCACGACCTTTCGGTTCGTGGCGGCGGGCATAGCGGGCCAGGATTTGGCACGAATAATGGAGGAGTCGTTATCGACCTATCGCACATGCGTAGCGTTCGTGTCGATCCCGGCGCACAGACTGTTCGCGCCGAAGGAGGTGCGACTTGGGGCGATTTCAACTCTGCCACACATGCCTTCGGCCTTGCCACCACAGGCGGCGTGATATCAACGACGGGTATCGCAGGACTCACGCTTGGTGGCGGGATTGGTTATCTGTCGCGCGGGCATGGTCTCTCTCTCGACAACCTGATTTCAGCGGACGTGGTGACAGCGGACGGCAAGATGCTGATGGCAAGCGAAGTCGAAAATGCCGATCTCTTTTGGGCGCTCCGTGGCGGCGGCGGCAACTTTGGTGTCTGCACCTCACTCGAGTACAAGCTTCAGCCGGTGGACACAGTTTACTGGGGCCCGATGTTCTTCGAGATAGAAGAGACAGAAACGATCTTCAAGTTCTACCGAGATTACATAAAGACGGCGCCGCGCGAGATGGGAGCCTTTCCAGCCTTCCAGATAGCTCCGCCGCTGCCTTTCATCCCTGAAGATCGCCACGGCGACATGTTTTGCGCTATCGTCGCCTGCTGGTCGGGTGATCCGGCAGAAGGAGAAAAACAGTTTAAGGCCTTCCACGAAGTCGCCGAGGTCAAGGCTGAACATGTCGGCCCTGTGCCTTATCCGGCTATCAACGCAGCCTTCGACGGCCTATTTCCAAAGGGCATACGGCAGTATTGGAAGGGCAATTTCGTCAAGGAGCTTACCGATGAGGCAATTGCCGCCCACGTCCAGCACGGGCCCAACGCGCCGACGGTCAGTTCCACCATGCATCTCTACCCGATCGACGGCGCCTGTCACGACGTGAACCCGGACGCAACGGCATTCGGGCACCGGGACTCCAATTTTTCGATGGTTGTCCTGGCCGCATCTGACGACCCGGCCAACGATGCGGCGCATACCAAGTGGGTGCGGGACTACTCAGATGCGATAGCGCCGCACTCCGAGCCCGGCGGGTACATCAATTTCATGGATGACGATGATGCCGGGCGCGCGCAGGAGAATTTCGGCGGCAACTATGAGCGGCTTCTCAAACTGAAGCGTCAGTACGATCCGGACAACCTTTTCCGCATAAACCAGAACATTGCTCCTTAGATCGAAGACACTGAACTAGAAAAGGCCTGCCTTGTCATCCTGGCTGTTGCCGACGGGGCAGGTCAGAACATTTTTATTTACAGGAAGGGACACCACATGATGATCGCACGCTGGACCTGTGAGGCGAAGTTCGGAATGAAATCAGAGGCGTTGGCGCTTCACAAGGAATGGGCCGAGCAGATCGGCTCGCAGACGGATATCGATATGTCGAAAAGCCGGATCGTTACCGGTTCGGTTGGCGCCAAGGAAGCAATCATTCAAGACGAATTCGAGATCGAAAATCTTGCCGAACTGGATGCGTTTTTTGACAAAATCGCTTCGATCAAGATGCACGCCAACTGGGGAAAAAAGATGGGGGAAATGATAGTTTCCGGCTCGACATATTGGGAGGTTTTTCGCGTCGTGGAGTAATGGACGAGGATCTCCCAGAACGTCATCCAAGCGACCGGCTGCGAATAACTGCTTTGGGCTCAAAGCGGCCCTGAGAAATGACGCAGCACATCGCCCGTGGTGAATGTAGGCGCGCGCTTTGGGTTGGGTGGCGGTAGAATATCGAAAGGAGAGAACGAGGTACATGTCTGCCGCTCGGCTATCAGCCTAGGCTCTCGTGACCCATCTAGGGCTCTATGCTTGGATCGGATCACCTGGCAAACCAATAGCCTCTCTAATGGGGTCAGGCAGATGAAGATTTTGTGCGAGGATATCCGCTTTTTCTGACAGCGCTTCAGCACGTTCTGCAGCAGTTTCCGCTTTGGAGTGCATTCCCGACTCCCTAAGTATCCAAGCCTTCACTAACCAAAAGTGTCTGCAGTAGGGACGCATTTCAGTCGCGTCTGAAATTGCTTCGATCGCGAGTTGCTTATCACCTGCCATCATGTGGGCAATTGAAAGGGGATAAAGCCGGTACGGAAGAAACGGATCCTCGGTGGAACGACACACGGCCTTTGCTAAACTCTTCCGAGCAGCCTCCCAGTTGCCAGCAATAAGCTCTGTGTAGCCGCTCGCCTCCATGCCCAAAACGTAGCTGGGATTCAGTCGGAAAATTCTATCAATGTCTTTCCGCGCACCATGCAGATCGCCCGCGAGGCGTGATCGCACCTGTGCCCGCGTGTACCAGCAATAGTCGGAGCGAGGCGCAGCCTGAACAGCCTTGTTCGACGACTCGATGATCCGCGTGCGCAGATCAGGACCAGCCTCGCGATAGCATGCTTCCAAAGGGTACAGTTTGGCTTCACACCACATCGCAAGCCCGGACCCATTCTCAGGATCAAGTCGAAGCGCTCGCTCCAGCAATTTACTCGCATGATTATAGTCCTCGACGGTGGCACGATAAAAGAGCATAGCCGCTCGGGATCTCAACTCACTGGGGCTCAATTGATCGTCTGGAATGTCGCTAAGTCGGTCACCGTCAAATGCGTTGATCTGCAGCCGCAATTCGTCCGAGAGCTGCTCTGCAGCCCGGTCAGTCAATTCAAACAGGTTCTCAGCATCTCCGTTTAATAAGCGAGACCAAATCACCTGCCCATCTCCTAAGCGGGTAAGGCTGGACGAGATCCTTGCTTCGGTCTCTCGGCAGCGCAATCTGCACCTTAGGCTATACGTTGCTTCGGTCTCGAACGTTAAATCTGTTGCGATCACACGTACACCAGTACGGCGCGAAAGACTGTGAACTAATTGCTCCTGCAGATCAGCACAAACCTCAAGCGTTTCTCTCGTTTCGGGAGCACTTGTGACCGGCTCCACTGCAATGGACGGCAAATCGGTGTGCTCAATTTCACGCTGCATTGCGGGCCGCCATTGAAACCCGTTCACCGGATTAGCAAGGTTCTTTAAATCGAACGTACCCGCATCGCTGAAACCCACTGACAGCTTTTCGTCCAACTGCCGCTTAAGGTCTTCGGAGATCATCACTCCGCCGGGTGGCGCCTCGGTTTACAGGCGCGCGGTGATGTTGATGCCGGCGCCATAAATGTCAGTCTCGTCTTGAACGATCTCCCCGAGATGCGCGGCCATCCTCAGCCTGATTTTCTCGTGGTTGACCAATGCCAATTGCACAATTTGAGCGGTTTCGATTGCCGCTGAAACCGAAGGAAAGGCAATGATCCATCCGTCACCCATCCGTTTCAGTATATCGCCGCCTCTTCGAATGGCCTCGGGCTCTAGACGTTTATCACGAAGTTCGCGAACCAACTCGATTGCGAGCGACTGATCCGCCTCCATTGCGGACGTATAGCCGACCAGGTCGGCCATCAAGATCACAGCAAGGCGAGCTCTCATGCAGCGAAGTTAGGACAACATTAAAGTTTTGTCATCTTTTGAAAGCGGAGGATGCTACCTCAGAACATCATCACGGCATGCAGCGAAAGACTGCTAAGTCCGCACAGCGGTCATTGATGCACTGCGCAGCGAACGTCTGCTTTGAGCCCAAAGCGGGCAGTCGGATCCGCCGCATTTTCAGATGCCGAGTCGAAAATGATACAGCTCAGCGCTCACCGACAATGATATTCAGAATTGCGTTCAGGTCCTCGCCCAAAGGATCTCGCGGACCAGTCTCGAAGACCACCTCTGACCACATAAAATAGACCACGAAGAGCCGCGCGCGCATTTCCAACTCGCTTTCATTGGTGCCGGCTTGGTTGAGCAGACCTTTTGCGAATTCTATCCGCATGTCCCGCACGCGATCGACAAGGTCGCGTACACTGGCGTCGGTTTGCGCCCACGAGGCAAAAGCAAGATCCAGTTTGCCGCTTTCCTTTTCCCGGATCACCCGAATAAGGTGCAGAGTCTTCTCCCGAACAGATCCCTCAAACGCGCGTGCGTCTTCCATGAATTCCTGACTGAACTCTTCGATCCAATAGAACTTCATCGCATCAAGCAGATCGTTTCGGTCGCGAAAGTGCCAGTAGAACCCGCTTTTTGCGACATTCAGCTTTCGTGCCAGATCGACCACACGAACAGCATCGATCCCACCTGCAACAAGGATCTCCAGCGCCTTGTTCAGCCAGTCGCGTTTAGACACACGGCCCGTAGGCCGCCCTTTCGGCTCTAATTCCCGTACCGATCTATCAACTAGACTCGGCTGTACAGTATTTGTTACCTTTTTATTCATCTGGCTAGCATCAATGGAGGAAACAGTGACTATGCATATTGTCCTAAATCGATCCAGAACGCTACGATGGATGAATATGATTGCTGTCCTGGCGATTAGCTCGCTGTCTGAACCTGCCTTCGCACAGGAAGTGTCTCCAACGGAACCCTTCGGAGAGCGCGACACCTACTATCCGAACACTGAGGCTTTGGGTAAGGACGAGATGCGGGTAATTGCCTGCGGAACGGGGATGCCGACAACCCGGGCTGCGCAAGCTGCGGCGTGTTTTCTTGTCGAGTTGGGCAACGGCGACAAATTCATCTTCGATATCGGGTCAGGATCGGCAGAGCGAATTTCTTCGCTTCAAATCCCATACGACTATCTCGACAAAGTGTTCATCGGCCATCTTCACGCGGACCACTTCGGCTCGCTTGCCGAGTTATGGATTGGCGGCGCACTTATGGGGAGGCAGAAACCCTTGCGTGTCTGGGGGCCAAGCGGTCCATCCGAGGAACTGGGCACCGCCGCCGCAATCGAGGCGCTGAAGATGGTATATCGTTGGGACCTCGCAGGGCGCGTCGGACTTGTGGATTTTAGAGGCTACGATCTTCAGGTTAACGAGTTCGACTACAAGGGTGAGAATGCAGTGGTCTATGAGGAAGACGGGGTTACAATCCGCTCCTGGCCTGCAATCCACTCGCTCGATGGACCTGTGAGTTTTGGTCTGGAATGGAACGGCCTGAAGTTCGTCTTCAGTTCAGATACCTATCCGAACAATTGGTTCAACGAGTATGCCAAGGACGCGGATCTTGCCATCCACGAGTGTTTCGTAGCTGTGCCGTCTCTGGTTGCGAAGATGGGGTTTACTCCGGAACAGGCCCTGTTGGTAGGGACGCAAATCCATACAGCCCCCGAGGCTTTCGGCAAGGTTATGAGCGAAATCGAACCGCGGATGGCCGTCGCCTATCACTTCTTCAAGGATTTCGACACGACGGCGGAGGTATACAGCCGCATCCGAACGACCTACGAAGGACCACTAAGCCTCGCTGAAGACTTTATGGTTTGGAATATCACTGAGGACGAAATCCGGGTCCGTTTGGCGGTCGTCGAAGAGGCCACGTGGGCCCCGCCACTCACTGGAGAAGCGCAACCGCCAGGTGGCGACGCTGATCGGGAAGCCTTTAGCGACAGTTCCGGCGTAGCCGTAGAGGACATGATCTATTCTGACTTTATTCTTGGGGGGAGCTGGGATGGTGTCGAAGACGCGCTTCGCGGTGTATACAAGGAAGCAGAAGAGAAACTCGGTCAGACCTTCCCATATCCGGGCGACGAATAAATTCAGTGATGATCCCGAAGCAAGAATGCGCGTCGGGATCTCATTTTTTTTCAGGCTTGCTATGAACAGTCCCGTACTCACTGCTCCCGCTATCTACGCGGGACATGATCTGGCGGACACTCTTCCAGTTCGAGCTCATGATGTGGAAAATCGCGACGCGGGCGTTGGTGGCGGCCAACCGAGTGAACAAGCGGCTGCTTCGTCCGCGAAATGGTCGTTCGGAACATACCCCAGCGCCGCACAGCAGCGAACGGCTACTGAGTCCGCACTGCGGTCACTGATGCACTGCGCAGCGAACGACTGTTCCGAGCCCTAAGCGGGCAATTTCTGATAGCTCAAAGGCTTTTTGTGTATAAGGTTTGCATTGCATCAAAACTGTCTCTGAAAAGATTTTGACGAAAGGCTGAACAGCTACGAGTTTAAATAAATCACATCACGCCGATGTTTTTTCTCGATTCCAGCATGCAGATTTCCTATACTAAAGTGGCAATCAGTGAGTGGTTGTTTCATTTAATCGATTCTGGTCGCTCCTCCCATTTGCGGTCGGAGCGACAAATTTTTTGACATGCTTGACGAAAAGCGTTCTAACCAGCTTCTTGATCCGATTGATTGATTTATTTTCCGCTAAAGTAAGTTCGGTAAATACTGCCGCTTTCCAAGTTCACTGAGTTTATTGCTGGGCGCGAGCATAACGCAGAGTTTGCTCCTGACCGTTATAGAGTTCGCGGCCAAGACTAAAGTCTAGGGTGGGGGCGGATCCACAAATGCAACGTGAACTGAGCAAAACGGATACTTCACATCGATCGGGCGAACGTGCAAAAGGTCCTAACTATACCGGAGAGTTCGAATTTGCTAGCAAAGCAGCTTGCGTTCTATTACTCACCCGCAGTTTTCCGAGAATATTCGTTATATGAAACTTCACGGTCACTTCCTTTAAACTTAAATCTTGCGCTATCGATTTGTTGGATTGACCTGATGCCAGCATCTGGAGGATCTGCCTCTCTCGAGCTGTTAAGCCATAGATTTTCAGTCTATCTTCAGATTGTTTCAGAGAATTGTCACTTGAGTGATCAACAGGACTATTCGCAATCAGTTCGTTGATACTAGCTAGCATCAAATCCACAGGCATAGACTTTGGAAAATAGGCGAGCGCCCCAAGTTCAATGGCTTTATCCGCAACTTCAGGAGAGGCTACTCCGGAAATTATCACTGTTTTTTGGTTTGGAAACCGCGATCTGAGTCTCACTAGACCCTCTAACCCGTCCATTCCTGGCATCTGATAGTCAATAATGGCGAGATCGATATTTCTGAAAGCTGAAAGCGATACGTATGCTTCCTCAGCGCTTGAAGCTACTTTTACTTCAAACCCAGCTTTTTCAGACAGATAGGCGGCCAAGGTATCGCGAACCAGTTGGTGATCATCGGCTAGTAAAATAGTACGCATCGACAACTAGGTTGCCTCCGAATAAGAACTATTGTCCACCAAGCGGCGATTGGCTCGGCTTTCCTTACAGTATGTTCGCTGCCCAATTAAATGATAACATCAATGTAACACCATGCGTTTGGGGAGGCCAACTCTATGATATCAAAAAGTGTTCTGAGCATCGTTTTAGCACTTGTCGCGATGTGTTTTTCATCAGCTAACGCACAAAATTCAATCCCATTGACGGTTGTGCTTGTTGGTGGAGAGCAAATAGAACTCTCATTGGAGGACTTGGATTCGTTGGAACAGGTTTCCTTTTCTACTTCTACAATTTGGACTGACGGAGTCCGAAAATTCAGCGGCGTGCCGGTTTCCGGCCTGCTTGGAAACCTCAACGCCGAAGGTAGTCTTCTTAAATTATTCGCTTTGAACGACTATTCAATAGAAATGCCCGTTGCAGAGTTGGAGTCGGAAGTGCCGATAATCGCGACCCGGATTGACGGCGCCACAATATCGGTTCGTGAAAAAGGACCTTACTGGATAATGTTTCCGTTTGACGACAGTCCTGACTATCAAACAGAGACGACTTTCGCCCGCTCAATCTGGCAGTTGCAACGAATTGTTCTTCACGAATGAGTTGTAAGCGACTCTAGTCTAAAAGGCAGAGTCTCAGGGAGTTGTGATGCAAGATAAACTGGCTAGGATCCTTATTCCGGCATCCGTGTTATTTCTTGTTGCGCTCGTGGTTGCCTTGGGGCGGAATCTTTGGCTTGAACAGCGCGCTTTGTCCACTGCTGGTAACGAAAATGCCCAGTGGACAATTTTGCAGCTGGACACTGAGTTTGCTAATTTGCGTTCTGTCTTGCTTGAGGAATCTTCAAGTCTCAGCCCCCACAGTGCAAGGATCGAAATACAGACCCAGATCGCCTTGAGCCGAATTGACCTCGTTAGTGAGGGAGTTGCGCGAGAAATAATCGAGAGCGATAACCGTGCTACGGAGCTGTTGCAACAACTCCATCATTTCGCCGAAGAAGCTACCAAACTTACTCAAAGCGACAGCCTACCCGCTGTTGTTGATGAACTTTTCAACTTGACGACACTTTACAAGCCAGTGGCAAGAGAATTGTCGTTGCTGGGAGTGTCTATCGGAGCCAAAAGAACTGAAGCTCGCCGACAAGTGTTTTCATCAGCTCTTAGAAATGCTGGCGTGATCGCAACTTCAGTCGTCATTTTATTGGCCGCCGTGCTTCTGTTTTTGTACCGAATGTTGCGGATATCAAGGAAGCGCGACCTCGCACTTCGCGAAACGACAGCCCGGTTAGAGTCGACAGTTTCAGCTTCGCTTGATGCTATAGTGATTGGAAATGAGAAGGGAGAAATTGTAGAATTTAATCAAGCTGCTGAGCATGTTTTTGGCTCGAAGAAGAAGGAAGTTTTAGGTAAGAAAATTGAAGGCACGATTCTGCCCGCTGTACCTTCCAAAGAAAGCAATGAGGCCGATAATACCGAACTTCCCAATCTTTTTTCTGGTTTTGCAGAAAATAAGCGAGTTGAGATTATAGGAACTAGGCGAAACGGGGAGGAATTCCCGGCTGAAGTCAATGTCATAAGGGTTTCAAAGGCCGGTAACGCTTTGGTTGCCGTTTACCTGAGGGACATAAGTGAAAGAAAGCGCAATGAGCGAGCGCTATTGGAGGCCAAGGAGAATGCAGAGCGAACTGATAGGGCAAAATCGCGGTTCTTGGAGATAATGAGCCATGAAATGCGAACTCCTATCACTGGCATTCTAGGAGTTTTGGACCTCCTCAAGACCACAGACCTTACGGAGAAACAAAGCCACTTTTTGGAGGTGGCCATCGCGTCTGGAGAAATTCTGCTGAAGCAGGTAAACGAAGCCCTTGATATTACGCGAATAGAGTCTGGATCTCTGGTTCTGTCACCTGCTAAATTCAACCCACACAATAAAATATCACAAGCCATTGCAGTTCTTGAACCATTGGCGATGGCAAAAGGATTGAAACTGAAAACCGACCTTGATCCTGACTTGTTCGGCTACTTCATTGCTGACGAATTGCGTGTCGGCCAAATCGTCACGAACCTGGTTGGAAACGCTATCAAGTTTACTTCTGTCGGAAGTGTCAATGTCCAGTTGCGCGGCAACATTTCGCAGCAGATAACTGACTTAATTTTGACCGTCTCAGATACGGGAGACGGGATTCCAGAAAACCAATTTGAAAAAGTTTTCGAAGACTATGTGACGCTTGCACTAGACAAAGGTAGACTGCCTAGGGGAGATGGGCTTGGACTACCAATTTCAAGAAAAATTGCGAGGATGATGGGGGGAGACATTACTGTTTGCTCACAGTTGGGACGCGGAAGTCATTTTACCCTGACTATACCCATGAAAAAAGCGTCCGAATCTCCGCGAAATGGACCTAAGGTCGATCGCTTAAATTTAGTAAGATCCGCCCCGAGTGTGCAGAAACTTTCTGTCCTCGTCGTTGAAGACAACGCTGTCAACAATTCGGTTCTTTGTGAAATGCTATCAAGCTTGGGTCACAACGTTCAAAGTGCGCTCTCAGGGGACGAAGGATACGAATTGGCAATAAGCACAAAGCATGATGTCATTCTTATGGACATTGGTTTACCTGACACTGATGGTTGCAAACTGACAGAGAGGATCAGAATGTCGGGTGGCCCGAACAAAACCAGTCGGATTCACGGTCTTTCTGCTTACGATGAAGGGGAATATCTTAAAAATGCTTTGAAATCTGGCATGGACGGTTTTTCAACCAAACCAATTCGCCTCCGAGATCTCCAAAAGGTATTGCTGGGAGAGCCGCTGGTTTCGGACCCTGTGCGGGGAGATGCATCTTTAATTGATACAAAAATACTGCAAGAACTTGGTGACACACTAGGTCAAGCGCAAATGGAGAATGCTCTACGGGAATTCTTCGAAGAGATGTTCAATTTCTGTGTGGAACATGAGATGCTTTCTGATTTGAATGAGAGAGGGGAACTGGCATCTCACCTTCATAAACTAAGCGGAGCAGCCGCTTTGTTCGGTTTTCGCTCATTGACGAAAGTTATTGAGCACACCCGTAAGCAAGCTGTCGAGGCAGATATAAACTCACTAGAATTCGATTTAAGCCGCTTAAAGCAAGAGACCGAAGAGACTCGCCGGAGAATGGAAAAACTAGACTTCACTAAGAAAACTGACACTTCGCGCCGGTACATTAGCTAGTTTTTTGCCTACTTTTGGCGAGTATTGTCTTGCCGATCTATTCTAATTGGTAGGTTGATAAAATTTATCGGTAGCAGATAATTCGGAGAGAAAAAACAAAAGAACGGTACTCACTCACCGGAACAAACTATCGTTCTTAGCCCGCCGACGTTGTTCGGCGGGTGTTTTTGTTGGTCTTGTCGGAAAAACTTTGGTCGAGGCGGGCAGGAGGCAGTCGTAGCTTCCAATCAACAAAACAAAGTAGCCATCCAAGTACTTGAAAAACAAGACCCGTGATCATTCGTCCGGCTGTGAAGCTGAATGTGTGGTTCTCTCTTCGCTTCGAAATGTAAAAAACCTCACGCACGAGCGTGGCATCGAAGTAAGTCATGTAACTTTGCTCGTAAAACGGTAGTACACATCACTTTCATACGCCGCTTTGAAGAAACGGCAGCTTTGTCCGCAAAGCAGTCACTCAAGACGAGGGCAACGAATGACCGCTTCGAGCCCTTTGCGGTCATTCGGCTTGACCTGACGCAAGCATTCAAGACAAGCGGCAAAGCAAGGGCCGATCACAGGAAAAATCAGGCCGGGATACCTGCCTTTGCAAGCCCTGCAAGGTAAAGTTCCATTTGATCGTCCCGCTTCAGATAGAACAGCTTATTTTTTGCGAATGACCGCGAGAATTTCGGCTCTTCCACCATTAGGTTATGCACCATCTTCGCCAGATCTTTGTCCCGCCCGAGATTGGCAAGCGCCACGACTGCATGCGCGGTGGCCCAGTATTGGCAATTTGGCACATCGCGAGCCCGCTCTGCCCAGTCCAGAGCTTTCTCGAACTGGTGATCGAAAAGCAGAGTCAGCGCGCCATAGCTCAGAAAGGCCCAAAGCTGTGGATGGTTAGGGCTCATCTCCACGGCTTTCTCGAAATTGGCAATCGCCTCTTCGTATCGTCCCTCATAGGAAAGTGAGTCTCCCAATCCGCAATATGCTGGAGCCAGCGTCGGGTTCAATTTGATTGCAGTTTCATTCTCAGCCAGCGCGCTGCGGTATTCCCGGCGGGCCAGTTGGACTCTGCCCATCAGCATGTAGAGCAGCGCATTCTGGTTATCCATTGAAACGGCGGTGCGTGCGGCAGCCAGCGCTTCGTCCATAAGGGCAGAATCCGGTTCCGTGTCCCAATACACCATCCCGAGAATCGTGGCATAGGCCCACCAGGCGTGTGCCTCGGGAAAACTGGGGTCCAGTTCGCGGCTTTGGAGAAACAACCTCTGAGCTTCACGGTTGCTTACGGCAGTAAACTTGTAAAAGTGCGCAAGCCCAAGATGATAGCAGTCCCAGGCATGGGGGTTTCGGCGCGGCGTATCTTCTAACTTGCGCCGGATCGCATTTCCGACCTCGGGCTCCAGTCTGCCAACAATTGTTTCCGTGATCTCGTCCTGAACATCGAAGATGTCTTCCAACTGACGGTCATATTTTTCCGCCCACACGTGGTTGCCAGTCGATGCGTCAATCAGCTGAACCGTGACTCGAATGCGCGCACCTGCTTTTCTGACCGAGCCTTCGACAACGTAGTCGGCGTCCAAGTCATCGGCGAGCTGCCGAACATTCGGGGATTTTCCCTTGTAGGCAAAGGTCGTGTTGCGCGCGACGACCTCGAGCCAGTGGTGTTTCGACAGAGCCGTAATTATGTCTTCGGACAACCCGTCCGAAAAATATTCCTGTTCAGGGTCGCCTGAAATGTTGTCAAATGGTAATACGGCGATCGCAGTTCCGTCAGGGGACCCGGGCGGTTCAGAATCAAAAAGCGGATCTACAGACTCGGCGTCCCCCCACCACCAGACTGGCACCGGTCGATCAATGTTCTTAAGCTCACGGTTTTCTCCGCCTTGGAACGCGCAAGCCGTTTTGCTGTCCAGGCATTCATAGGCGGAGCCGGAGATGAGAACCTGCCCGGCTTCGGCAAGCGCTTCCAAACGAGCGGCGACGTTAACGCCGTTACCAAATACATCATCCTCCTCGAAAACGACTTCACCTGTGTGTATCCCAATTCTCAACTTCAGTGTATTCTGGCTGGCCAAAGAGTTCTGAATGGCGACAGCACAGGTCACAGCGTCAGAGACTGATGGAAACTCGACTATCCAACCATCCCCCATGCATTTCACTAAATTGCCGCGATGCGCGACTACAGAAGGGTCAAAAAGCCCAGATCGAAACTCTCGCAACGCGCTGAGCGTTCCGCTTTGATCCGAGTTCATAAGGCGGGAATACCCAACCAGATCGGCTGCTAGTATGGCGGTCAGCCTGCGTTTCAGAGGTCATCCTCCTCCGAGCAAAGTGTAATTATCAAAGATTATCATGCGCAGGCTTGGAAAGAAACCGAAGGGCGACTTCGCCCGCAAGACGGCCGCCGGATGAGTAAAGTTGCAGCGAAGGCATGAGCAAGGCCATTGGATGTCACAGTCGTGCCGAAGCGCATTAGCAGCGCAACAGCAGCGCTACTGGCCCACGCGTAACAAGCTGAATTGGAAGGACTGAGAGCTTCCCCAAGGAGTATGGTGTGTGTGCTTCCGATGCGTGACCAGGGAAATACGATCGCCTAATACCTCGCATAGCCCCTCTGGATCATAGCGAACGATTGGCAAACCGCTGCACTTCTTCGGACCATCGAGTGCAAACGTTGCGATAATCGCATGGCTACCTGGGAGAAGGCAGCGGTACAACTGGTCCCGGTAGGCGGAACGGTCGTCCTCATCGACAAGGAAATGAAATACGGCGCGATCGTGCCATAGATCATAGCTTCTCTCCGGGCTCCAGGTTGTGACATCGGCTGCGATCCATTCAATCTGCTCGCCTACGGCGCCAAGTTGTCCACGAGATCGATCAAGCGCAGCTTTGGATACATCGAGCACAGAAACGTCGCTCAGTCCTCTTTCGATCAGGCGTTCTGCGAAGCGTGAAGTGCCTCCGCCTATGTCTATCACAGAAGAGGCATTATCGACGCCGACCACGTCGCAGAGCTCCAACGAGATCGAGGGATCATCCTGATGCCAACTCAGCTGGGTATCGTCTTTCTCGCGGTAGACCTCCTCCCAGTGGCTCACTCTCTCGTCTGCCATGGTGTCTCCACTTGATCCCGTCAGGTGGTGATCATGTAACTTTAGGTCAATGACTGCAATGTCCGCACAGCGGTCATTGATGCCCCACGCGCCGAAAGACTGCTTTGACCCCAAAGCAGTCGTATAGAAGACCATGAAAACCCAGTGCTATTGGAAAACTATTACAAACCCGGCGGCCCCGAATGACAGATCGGTGCCTTCGTCGCTCACTCAACAACCATCGCTACCACGAGAGCCTCGTGATTCTGACACCAGTGGACGTCTATCATGGCCGCGGTGCGAAAATCCTGAAGGTGAGAGAGGAGATCAAGACGCAGACAATCCGATAACGGCAGTTGCAGAGCCAAGCCGCTGCCACCTAAACTTCAACAGAAACCGAACTAGAGCCTCCGCTACGATACAGCCTGTGTTCTCCAAAATACTCTGACGACGGGCAAAAGGTGTATTGACATAGCCTAAGTGCGCAATGCACATTTAGACTATGAAGTCTGGTCATCTGATAAAAGTCATATCGAATGCGCTTGGTATCGATCAAGCGACAGTTCACTTTGTTGCAAGGAAGCTCCGTGAAGCAGGCTTTCTGACGACAGGAGCTCGTGGCGTGAACGCACCGGATATGACAACGCGTGATGCAGCGAGGCTTACGCTTGCGCTAATGACAGGCGCTCCGCCAAACCGTATAGTCGATACTTTTGAGATTTACCGACAATTCCGGAATGATGAGTTCGAGCATATAGAATCTGCAAAGGTCATTCAGCGTCTCGATTTCAAGCGAGAAAACACTGCGGAAGACTTCCTTGTCTACTTATTTGATTTTGTGTTGTCGCATCGGTCCAATTCTGAATCTGACATATTACTCAATGGATTAGAATTTAACGTCCATGAGAAACCAGCTTATGTGATTTTCAAAAACGCCGGATTAGAAATATATTTTACAGCGGTACATCTTTCCGAAATGAAAATAAACGAATTCGAAGACGACCCGACCATGTGGTCAAATTCAGGGCCTGCCGGATTGTTTGAAATGGAAGGCATGCATGTCATGCGCCAGATCTCGCTTGGAGAGATAGAGGCTATTGCATCAGAGTTTGGGACTGAGTGATGCCTCACGCAATAAAAAAAACCAACCGGAAATAACAGCGTCAATTGATCCTCGGGGTAAATTGACCCCAAACGGACCTCCTGGTCAACGTCATGGACCAACGAGCGTCTTGGGAGGCACTAGCAGTGGCTAACGCTAGTCTCACTATCAACGTTAATGAAAAACGCATGCTGAAACAGTCTGAGGCAGCGGTTTATACTGGGCTACCTCCAAAGCTCTTTAAAACAACGTGCCCCGTCCAGCCAATTGAAATGCGGCCCGGCACAGTTCTTTGGGACAAGCGCGATCTGGACAATTGGATTGATGCAATGAAGGAAGGAGCCGAGATGGCAACGCAGGACGTCATTCTTGGCAAGTTGTAATGACACGTGTCAGGGTTAGAGGTTTCAAGATATTCGATGATCGGCACGGGAAACCGCGCTGCTATCATCGCGCCACGGGTCACAAGATCGACCTGGAAAAGACTCCATTAGGATCGGCTGAGTTTTTTGCGGAATGCGCCCGCATTGCTGCCATTGCCGAGGCGAGGAAGGCGCAAGCTCCTAAGCCAGGAACCCTTGGCGGGCTGGTCAATGCCTATTTCCAGACTGAACACTATGGCAATCTGTCGGACGCCACCAAGCGCGACTATCGCAAGTGCGCTGACTTCCTGCACCCAATCCGGGACACGCCTGTTTCCGCAATCACGACGCCCCTCGTTTCGGGCATCCATGACAAAGCGGCGGACAAGATTGGCTGGCGGCGAGCAAACATGGTCCGCACCTTCCTGAGTCAAGTTTTTCGCTACGCCATTCCGCGCGGTCTGATCGACCGGGATTATGCGGCAGGTGTCATTCCCAAGCCGCGCCCGAAAAATCGGCCCTATGCCAACCGGCCTTGGACGGTGGAGGAACGCGCAGTTGTGCTGGATCGAGCCGCCCCGCACGTTCGAGTGGCGGTGGCGCTGATTATGAATACCGGCCTTGATCCGTCCGATGCGCTCAAGCTGACCCGTCGCCAGATAGACGACGACACGATTTGGGGCGTCAGGGGCAAGACGGGCCAGGAAGTTGCCGTTCCAATCGGTCCGACGCTGCAGGCGGCTCTGGATGCTGCGCCCAAGCACGACGCCGTGACCATCCTTGCCTCATCAAACAGAAAGCCTTGGACCTACAACGGCTTTTCGACGGTCTGGTACCGCTTCAAGAAAAAGCTGGAAGCTGAGGGCGTTGTACAACCTGGCCTGACACTCAAGGGGCTGCGGCATACCGTGGCCACGACACTGCGCGAGGCAGGGCTTGAGGAACGCCAGATTGCGGACCTGCTGGGGCAAAAGACCCCATCTATGGCCCGTCACTATTCCCGGTCCGCCAACCTCGCGGACCGCAACCGGATCACGATGGAAGCATTAGAAAAGGAGAACGAACGCAGATCGAGAGTTGTCAAACCCTTCAAGAAAACTGTCAAACCATGAAAGGCCCAAAATTGAATATTGAGAACAATCAATCGCTTGAATGGTGCCCGGGGGCGGAATCGAACCACCGACACGAGGATTTTCAATCCACTGCTCTACCCCTGAGCTACCCGGGCACGGGAACGATGTACATCGTTGGGTGGGGGCCTTCTATGACTTGCTACCGGCAGTGTCCAGAGGCTTTTTTACATTTTTTCAATGCGGTCGTTTTGGCATAAGGTCTTAGGCTTCAGCTTCGGCTTCAAGGTCCTCTTCGCGTTGCGATGGGACAGCATATGAGCCGTTCAGCCACTTGGCCAGATCAATGTCCGCGCAGCGTTTTGAGCAGAAAGGGCGGAACTTTTGCACCGTGTCTTCACCGCAGATCGGACAGCTCATTTCAGGATCTCCGCCAGCGGCAAGCGGCTGCGTTTGCGTTGCAATTCGAAATGCCCCAGCGGGGTCCAGCCTGCCAGGATGGTCTCGTCCGGGTCCGATTTGAAAGCAGCACGTAGAGCGGATTCAAAACCGCGTCGGTCCTTCTTAGGCATCGGTGCCAGGTCCAACGTGATCTGCCCCGCCAACCCACGCACACGCAGAGCCCGCGGCAACAACTTGGCGCAAGCAAAATTGGCTTTGGTGCCCGCAGCGAGAGACGTATCTGAACCGGTATTCACATCCACTGCAACCAAGGCACGCGTGGGTTCGACATAAAGATGCCCACCGCCCGGCAAAGGCTCGGACGTTCCGCGCGCCATATCGAGCGCATCCAAAACACCGTGACTTTCGAATCCCCCGGCCTGCGTGACAACCTCAGCCGGGTCGGTCCAGTCGCGCCAGGCGAGGATATGAGGGCCATCCCCTTCGCTCAGCACCTCTGTCTCTGTGCCATCGTCATTCATCACCTGATCCGCCTGGGCCAACATGGCTGAAATATCCTCGGCAATGTCATCGGCATCCGCACCTGCACAGCAGGAACGAAGGATCAGACCATAAGGGCTGTCGCCCATCTGTTCGTGTGCAATTTCCAACAACTGGTCGCGGGTATCGTCATCCCTGATGCTGCGCGAAATATTCAGACCCGGCGCTTCGGGCGTGACAATGGCATAACGGCTTTTGAATAGGATCCGGTTGCTGACAGGGATCGCTTTTCCTTGTTCGGCATAGCCACTCACCTGTACCAAAAGTAAAGCCCCCGGCGCCAAGCCTTTAACTTGACGCAAGAAAGCGGGCCCATCTGGCGTTGTCAGAAACATACCGCCCTGCCCTTTGACTGGGCGGTCTGCGCGGGCGCGGTAGATCGTGCCGGGCGTGGGCGCGTCAGCTGCAATCAGGAAGTCATCAAGCTTTCCGTCAACCATAAGGGCCGCGGCTTCGCGATCCTCGATGTGGTCCAGAACGATAGTGCGGCCCTTCATGGTGCCTCGCGATAAAGTGGATAGCCGATACCCTGCAACAGGGCGGCGGTTTCGGACAGGGGCAGTCCGACAATGCCGGTGAACGATCCCGAAATCCAGGGTATGAACGCACCTGCGGGGCCTTGAATGGCGTAAGCTCCAGCTTTGCCCTGCCAGTCCCCTGTCGCCAGATAAGCATTGATTTCGACATCGGACAGGCGTTTGACCCTCACCTGCGAGACCACGTCACGCTGTAGTATTCGATCCCCAGACCGTACAGCTACCGAGGTTATGACCCGGTGACGGCGACCGGACAATGCGTGCAGAAATTCGGCGGCCTGGCCCGCATCTTTGGGCTTTCCCAGAATGCGCCGCCCCAATGCGACCGTGGTATCTGCGCAAAGCGTGATGTCACCGCTATCCGCCTGCACCGCCAGCACTTTCTCGCGCGTTATCCGACTGCAATAAGGAACCGGAAGCTCAGCTTTCCGAGGCGTTTCGTCGATGTCAGGGGGGCGGATGGCATCGGGCTGCACACCAAGCTGGGCCAACAGGTCCAGCCGTCTCGGGCTGCCCGATCCTAGGATAAACGCCATTGCGGCAGGCGTTACTTGAAGCGGTAGTTGATCCGACCCTTGGTCAGATCATACGGGGTCATTTCGACCTGAACTTTGTCGCCGGCCAGAACACGGATGCGGTTCTTGCGCATCTTGCCTGCCGTATGTGCGATGATCTCATGGCCGTTTTCCAGCTCGACCCGAAACGTCGCATTAGGCAGGAGTTCCTTCACGACACCGGGAAATTCGAGCGTATCTTCCTTGGCCATGTTGTCTCCATCATTACGTTGAACCCGCAGAATCTGCGGGGATGAGCGCTTAAATGAGCCTATTTTGCCCTTATTTCAAGGGCGGAATCACCTAAAGGTCGGATATTGTGACCGATTCGACTCGGAGGGCTTGTTCTTCCCAATGCGTTCGGTTCAACACATGACCATCCGCACGGACTTCGGCAATGGCTGACAGATCGATCTCGGCATAGGTCCAGCCGGGCTGATTAAGCGTGCCCTCGGCCAGCACACCAGTGGCTGGAAAGCCCTTGTCAGGCGGGCCGAATATGCCGCCCGTACCAGTGTTTTTGTCCACGGCCTCGGACCAATCATTGTCACCTACCAGCGACGCCATAACTGTAACACATTGGTTTTCCAAGGATCTTGACATCGCTCCGATACGAACCCGCCAATAACCCGAAAGAGCTTCGGTGCAAGACGGGACCAATATCAGATCCGCCTCGCTCAGCGCGCGGCCCAGCAAAGGGAATTCGCTGTCATAGCAGATGAGCACCCCGATCTTGCCCAGCGCGGTGTTGAACAGCTTCAGCGGACCACCGGGGGCAATGTCCCAATCTTCACGCTCGAACCGGGTCATGATCTGCTTGTCCTGATGGTCGCAAGCGCCGTCCGGCGAATAGAACGCGGCGCGGTTCACTGGACGACCGTGGCCATCCACAACCGGGGCGGAAGCGCTCAGAATATATGTGTTGTATGTCTTCGCAAGGCGGCTGTGCAGGGTTTGCACATCCCCCATCCGGTCAGACACGGCATGGATCGAACGTTCCAGATCGCCTGCCACGGCGACCCCGTCGAGGGTCGAAAGCTCCATAGCCCCGTATTCAGGAAAGACCAACAGCTCGGCCCCCTGACCTGCGGCCTCGGCAACCCATCGGTCCAACTTGTCTTCGTACTGTGCCCAACTGTCGAGCCAGCTGAGATCGTAAGCAGCGGTGGCGACTTTCATGATTTCGTATCCAAAGGAACTCAGTCGGCGCGACACTAGAAGAGGACGGCGTGGTATGTACAGGGCATTTGTTTCCGCACCGTCCTTCTGACCCGCACCCAAGCGCTGTGGAGGTTTTACGAGACGCTGACCCAACGATCAAACGATAACCCGCCAAAAACCAGCTTGCCATCAACAATGTAATAACATTACATGATCGGCAATTTATAGCGGGAGAGGATAGGCAACCGCCTGTACCCCGAAACGAGCCATATACACAGGAGCACATTCCATGAGTGACACCCGACTTCCGGTCACAGTACTGTCCGGCTTTCTGGGCGCGGGCAAAACAACCCTCTTGAACCGCGTACTCAACAATCGCGATGGCCGCCGGGTGGCCGTGATTGTCAACGACATGTCCGAAGTGAATATCGACGCTGATCTCATACGCGCCGATACCGAGCTTTCCTGCACAGACGAGACACTGGTCGAAATGTCGAACGGCTGCATCTGCTGTACGCTGCGCGACGACCTGCTGGACGAGGTACGCAGACTGGCATCTGAAGGGAGGTTTGATTACCTGTTGATCGAATCCACCGGCATTTCCGAGCCTCTACCCGTAGCGGCCACTTTTGACTTCCGCGATGAGCTTGGCGAAAGCCTCTCGGACGTTTCACGCCTGGACACGATGGTGACGGTTGTAGATGCGGTGAACCTGCTCAAGGATTTCTCCAGCCATGATTTCCTACGCGACCGTGGCGAGACGATGGGCGAAGAAGATGAGCGCACGTTGGTACATTTGCTGACCGATCAGATCGAATTTGCAGATGTGGTCATTCTGAACAAAGTTTCTGACGCCGGACCAGATCGCGTGGATGCTGCGCGCAAGATCATCCGAAGCTTGAACGCGGACGCCCGGATCATCGAGACCAACCACTCGGACGTGGCCGCAGATGAAATTCTGGATACCGGGCTGTTCGACTTCGAAAAGGCGCATGAGCACCCGATGTGGGCCAAAGAACTTTATGGTTTTGCGGATCACGTGCCAGAGACCGAGGAATATGGCGTCACCAGCTATGTCTACCGTGCGCGGCAGCCCTTTATCCCTGAAAAGATCCTTGAAATCCTGAACGGCGATCTGCCCGGTGTGATCCGGGCCAAAGGCCATTTCTGGATCGCCACGCGCCCGGATTGGGTGGCCGAGTTTTCGCTGGCGGGTGCCCTGTCCTCGGTACAGCCGCTGGGCACTTGGTGGGCCACCGTGCCCGAAGACCGCCGCCCAGATCACGAAAGCGCACGAGCTTACATGAAGGCCCATTGGCAAGAGCCGTGGGGCGATCGGCGGCAAGAGATAGTGTTCATCGGCAGCGGTATTGATTGGCCCAGATTGAAAGCCCGGTTGGATGCTGCGCTGCTGCCCGCTGTCGCAGCAACTCGTCTGGAGGATCTACCCAATCTGGCAGACCCCTTCCCGATCTGGCGACGGGCAGAGGCTGCAGCATGAGTATTGTTCAAAACATCATCCAAGACGCCGCCATAGGGGTCGAGATTTGCACCACGCCCAACGACCTTTCAGCCATTCATCAACCCGGATGTGCTGCGGCAATTTGGAACCGGCAACCGCTGCAGGGTTTTCAATCCTGGCTAAACGGGATCGCGCCCGAACAACTGCCCAAGACCCGCGTGATCCTGCGCCCCGAGTTGGTGCGCGAGGCTGTTTCTGAAGTATGCGACGCGCGCGGCACCCCACCGGGTGCAGAGCGCGACCGGCTGGTGGACGACATTGCAGCGCTGTCTGATATCTTTGCCGGTCTGATGAACGCGAAATGGCTGCGGCTGCGGTTGGACGTGATAACGACCAATGCATGCCGCAGGTTCCACGTCGATGCCGTGACCGCGCGCCTCGTATGCACCTATAAGGGAACGGGAACGCAATATGGGGTCTCGACAGGTGGCGCAGACCCATCGCGCGTTTTCACGACCCCAACCGGCGCACCAATTCTGTTATGTGGCACGCTCTGGCCCGCACAACCAGACTCCGGTTTTCTGCACCGCTCGCCTCCGATTGAAGGCACGGGCGAGACGCGGTTGGTACTTGTTCTGGATCCGGTCTTTGACCCAGACAGTGAGTTTGACCCGATCTTAGCGCACTGAGAACCAATTGCCAGGGCATGCTCTGCCCTGGACCTGCTCTAAGCCCTGCACAGACGGGAACGTGAATTGGCATCCGCCGTCTGACGTGCTTGAATGTACGAGGGAGGCTGGTGATGCAAAAACAAGAAGAGTTCGAGAAGTTCTACTATGCCAAGGTAGGGATGGGCGAAGCCTGCGGATGCGCCGAGCGTGTCATTGACGTCTATGAGTTCAACCGCAAGGGCGGCCAGCAATCCAAAACGGCTGTGAAACTGGAAAAACGCAAACGCCTGTCGCTGCGAGCCTGGGCTGTCAAGTACGGCTTTCTAAGCCGCAGACGCGCGCCCTGACCAGGCAGCGCGCGCGTGCTGGCAAAAGCTCTTACAGGTCCCTGATCCAAAACTGCAACGGCTTGAGCGTCTCACCCTCTTCACCCAGATCTTTCCACGAAAACTTCGCGATCACGCCCGGCAGAGGCGCGTAGCCTCGAGCGCGCCAAAAGGTGTCAAGCGAGCGGTATTGCGCGGGCCGCATGGGGTGATCCGCCGGGCGTTGTACGCCGCAAAAAGCGGTTTTTGCAAACCCCAGCCGGCAGGCATGGGCTTCACGTTGGTCAAAGAATTTGTGGCCGACACCCTGCCCCCTGTACTGGGGTAAAAGCACCGATTCCGCGCAATAGAAGATGTCGCCCAAATCAAGGCCCGTACCTTCGAAAGCAGCGGCGAAATCTTCGGCATGGTCGATCAAGGGGGCACCAGTAGACGCGCCGATCAGGCGGTCGCCGTCAAATGCACCAACCACGATTGCCTGTTCGCTGTCGCGGTAGGACTGAAGGTATTTCCGCTCGTAATCGAGATCGCCATCATACAGGTAAGGCCAGTCGTGAAAGACCTTGATCCGCAGACGGGCGACATCGCCCAGAGCAGCCTCAAGCGCCGCTCCGGTCAGGGGGCGGACAGCGTTGACCTCAGCCATTCGAGACCTGTTTGGTCCAGTCCGTAAGGTTATAAAAAGTGGTGACGCGGGTGATTTTGCCGTCTTTCAGATCAAAGAATGATCCGGCAGGCAGGCGATAGGTCTGGCCGCGTGCTTCGGGCAGGCCCTCGTCGGTCTCCAGATAGGTGCCGTTCACGATGAATTCGGCCGCAGCGCGGGTGCCACCCTGGGCATCGAACACGACGATATCTGTCAGGTTCTCTTTGTAGCAGCGATTCATATGGGCGCAGAAGGCAGCAAACTTTTCCTTGCCCACACGGATTTGGCCCTCGTTTACGTGATGGGCCACGTCGTCGGACAAACAGGCCAACATGCCATCAACATCACCGGCGTTGAATGCCTCGAAATAGGTTTGAACGGTCTGGTTCATGGTTCACTCCGTTGGTTCGCCCCAGCGGTCTTTCAGATGCTTGATGATCTGATCGCGGGTCTGTCGGTAGTGGTGTAGCTTTGTTTCCCGTGTCTCACCCATTCCAGTAGGGTCCATTATTGGCCAATAATCGACATCGAGGTGAAAAATCCGGGTCAGTTCCAACGCCTTGCGTTGGCTGGCGGGGGACAAGGCGACAATCAGGTCGAACGAACTGAGGTCATCACCCCACTCTTCCATCTCGTCGAAGGATCGGGTGCGGTGGCGGGATAGCTCGACCCCGATTTCGTGACAGACGGAAATACAGAAGCCGTCAATATCCAGATCGTTGTGGACTCCGGCAGACTGCACATAGGTGCCGGTGCCGTAGAATTTCTTCATGATGCCCTCGGCCATCGGGGATCGAACCGAGTTGTGGTCACAACAAAACAGGATCGACTGCGGCAGAGGCGTCACCCGTTAGCCTCCGAAATGCAGCACGCAGATCAGCGTGAAAAGGCGGCGGGCGGTGTCGGTGTCTACGTCGGCCTTGCCCTCTAACCTTTCCTGCAAGACGCGGCTGCCTTCGTTGTGGATGCCACGCCGGGCCATGTCGATGGTTTCGATCTGGCTGGGCGGCAGAGACTTCACCGCGTCGAAATAGCTTTCGCAGATCTGAAAATAATCTTTGACCACTTGCCGAAACGGACCAAGCGACAAATGGAACTCAGCCGCTTTCTGTTCTTCCTCGGTTGCAACGTCAAAGACCAACCGCTTGTCGCGGATCGACAATTGCAGGCGATAGGGCCCGTCGGGCACAACGCGGTCATCGCGTTTGGGCAGAGAGAAACTGTTCTCTTCCAGCAAATCATAGATGGCGACCTTGCGCTCCTGCTCGATCTCTGGCGTCGGCGGAGGCAGGTTTCGGTCATCCAGTTCGATATGCGAGATGCGGGTCATCTTTACAGCTATAATCCTTGTGTCAGCACAGACCTATAACAACGAAATTGGCGGGGCAACGCGCAGAAACGCCACATCGGCCAAGTCTTTGCGCCATCTCATCCATTTAGGCGGTTCAATCGCGCTGCTACCGACAGCCCATGCGCCTCAAGGCTTTCCGATTGGGCCAGTTGTTCGGCGGCTGGACCTATGGCACGCAACGCTTCGGGGGTCATGTGGCTCAGTGTGGTGCGCTTGAGGAAGTCCATCACGCTGAGCCCCGATGAGAACCGCGCAGACCGGGCGGTCGGCAGAACGTGGTTCGGGCCGCCAACGTAGTCACCGATGGCTTCGGGCGTATATTGGCCCAGAAAAATGGCGCCAGCGTGGATCGTCTTTTCGCTCAACGCCAGCGGATCAGAAACGCACAGTTCCAGATGTTCTGGCGCAATGCGGTTGGACAGGATTGCCGCCTCGTCCAGGTCGCGTGCGGTGATGATAGAACCGAAGTCACGCCAACTGGCCCCGGCGATTGCGCGGCGTTGTAGGGTCTCAAGGCGCTTTTCCACCGCGTCCGCGACGCGTTGCCCGAAAGCAGCGTCATCGGTGATTAGGATGGATTGCGCGCTTTCGTCATGTTCGGCCTGACTGAGCAAATCCAGCGCGATCCAGTCGGGGTCGTTATCCTTGTCGGCAATCACCAAAATCTCCGACGGGCCCGCGATCATATCAATGCCGACCTTTCCAAAGACACGGCGTTTGGCGGCTGCAACAAAGGCATTGCCCGGGCCGGTGATCTTGTCGACCGGCGCGATAGTGTCGGTGCCATAGGCCAGTGCGGCCACAGCCTGCGCGCCACCGATTCGATAGATCTCGTCCACGCCCGCCAATTGCGCGGCCAGCAACACCAGCGGGTTCACCTGCCCGTCTGGTGTGGGAACCACGATGGCCAACCGCTCTACGCCCGCCACTTTAGCCGGAATGGCGTTCATCAACACCGACGACGGATAGGATGCCAGACCGCCCGGCACGTACAGCCCTGCGGCGAAGACTGCCGACCAGCGCCAACCCAGCGTCGCCCCGGCCTCATCCGTCCAGCTATGATCGGTGGGCATCTGTTTTTCGTGATAGGCCCGGATGCGGGCTGCAGCCAGTTCAAGCGCCTCGCGATCCTCGGTCGAGACTTGCGCCACCGCATCCACAATTTCCTGCGCGCTGAAGGCCAAAGTTTCCTGTGTTAGCTCCAGACGGTCAAACTTAGCAGTCAACTCGATGACCGCCGCGTCACCGCGGTTGCGAACATCATCAATGATCTGAGCCACAACCGAATCCACATCTGGGCTGTCTTCGCGCTTGGCTGACAGCAGCGTTTGAAAGGCACCCTCAAAATCGGGCGATGTGGTGTCGAGGAAAACGGGCATGATCAGGCACTCCGGGCGTTGCGCCATGGGACATATCGCCCGCTGGGCGCGGCCTCAACCCTCAGTCGCCGGGGTGCAGCGATTTGCGCATCGCCAAGCAGGACAAATCCTGGCGGTCACTGCACCGCCCGGTATCTTCCCACCCATGGCGTAGATAAAACTTCCGCGCCGTCCGGGTCGCATCCAGATGCGCCTCGGTGCAACCGCACGCAGCCAGTTGCTGTTCCAACCGATTGAGCAGAGCGGCCCCAACCCCGCTGCCCACATGACCGGGATCAACGTAGAGCAAGGTGATCTTCCCGGTCTCGAACAAACCGCCGACGGCAGCCACCCGCCCTTCATGCTCGGCCACCCAGATCTGCGACCCTGATTTGAACCAACCCCTGATGGTTTCTGGATCTTTGTTTGCAGTCCACTCTTTCAAATGGTCAGGATCATTATTGTGGTCGGCCACACAAAGCTGCGTGATCGACCGGATCAGCACCCGGCTGATGTCGAACACGTCGAACACGGTGGCCGGACGCAGCGCGATGCCTCCTGGCAGTCTAGAGAACGCCTGAGAGATACCGCGCTTATTCTGCATCTATTCGGGGTGATGCGGGGCCTGACCCGACGGGGCCTGATACGGGCGGGTTACATCCTTGAGGGTCACGTCGACGGCTTCAACCCGCAGGCGGATCACACCATCCCCTGCCAAAGTCAGCAAGATATGGCCTGCGCCATCCTCGCCCGCTTCAAAATCGACGGACAGAAGGGACATGATCATGTCCTTGTCGCTGCGATCGATACCCTGGCTGGCCACGGACAGTACTGAATCGAAAACCAACACCGATTGCACCCGTTCAAACGGGCGTTCACGACGGGTGGCCGCATCTTTGTATTCCCAGCGAAAGCGGTTCAGCAGCAGACCAAAACGGCGCTGCGACGGCTGCCATTTCATCTCGGTCACCGGGAAAACCGCGTCCTGCGCCAAGGTCGAGATCACCTGAAGGTCGTCACTGTCCTCAGCACCCAGATTCAGCGGGGCCTCGCGCCCGTCTTCAAAACTTGCGTCTGTCATTGGCCCTTGATCCGTTCGATTTTTGCACCCACGCCTTCCAGCTTGCGCACCACATGCTCATATCCGCGGTCCAGATGATAGACCCTGCTTACCGTTGTTTCACCTTCTGCCGCCAGCCCCGCCAGAATCAGCGAGACCGAGGCGCGCAGGTCCGTTGCCATCACAGGCGCACCTTTCAGGCTTTCAACACCGGTGACAGTGGCCGTACCGCCATGCACCTCGATATTCGCGCCCATGCGCACCAGTTCGGGCGCGTGCATGAATCGGTTTTCGAAAATGCGTTCTTCCAGCACCGAGGTTCCTTCGGCGGTGCACATCAGCGCCATCATCTGCGCCTGAAGGTCCGTCGGGAATCCCGGGAAAGGTTCGGTCACAACATCCACGGCCTGAACGCGGCCATTCTTTCGCGCGACTTTCAGTCCCTTTTCGGTTTCCGTAACGCTGACTCCTGCTGCGTCCAGCTTCTCGGCAAAGGATTCGACCAGCGACATGCGCCCGCCCAGCAATTCAACTTCACCGCCGCAAATCGCCGGAGCCAGCATATAGGTACCCAGTTCGATCCGGTCCGTAACGACCTGATGCGTGGCACCATGCAACCGATCGACACCCTGGATTTCAATGGTCGAGGTCCCCTCGCCCGAAATCTGGGCTCCCATCTTGCGCAAGCATTCGACCAGATCGACAATCTCAGGCTCGCGCGCGGCATTCTTCAGAACAGTGGTTCCCTTGGCCAGCGTCGCAGCCATGACGATGTTTTCAGTTGCCCCAACCGAGGCAAAGCGCATCTCATGCACCGCGCCTTTCAGCCCGCCCTGTGCCTTGGCGTGCAGATACCCGTCTTTCAGTTCGATCTCTGCACCCAGCGCTTCCAGCCCCTCGACATGCAAATCCATCGGACGCGCGCCGATCGCGCAACCACCAGGCAGTGACACAACGGCCTGACCAAACCGCGCCAGCAATGGCCCAAGCACCAGATTAGATGCACGCATCTTACGCACGATGTCATAATCTGCAGTCTGACTGGTCAGGTTATGACTCGACATTGCGATCACCTGCCCGTCCTGCAGCGCCGACACCTCGGCCCCAAGCGATTGCAGCAGGGCAGTCATCGTTTTGATGTCGCTCAGCCGTGGAGCGTTGGTCAGTGTCAGCGGTTCTTCGCTCAGAAGCGTCGCGGGCATCAACGTCAGGCACGCATTCTTGGCCCCCGCAATCGGAATTTGCCCGGTCAGCGGGCCATTGCCCGTTACAAGAATCGAATCCATCTGCTCTTATCCCTCGTCCTTATCGGCTTTGTCCCCCGAGGCCGCCCGCGCCTTGGCCTGCGCCTTGCGCCGCGCCATGTTCGCCTTCAGCGCCGCCTTCAAACGCTCTTCTCTTGCGCCCCCGGATTTGCCTTGTTTTTTGGGTGAATTTTTATCTGTCATGCTCTTTCTCTACAGGAGGCGAAAAAAACCGTCCAGACACCCTTGCGCCGCGTTTCGTTTGAGTCTAATCACCCGCCCACAGCGCTGCTGTAGCTCAGAGGTAGAGCACTCCCTTGGTAAGGGAGAGGTCGAGAGTTCAATTCTCTCCAGCAGCACCATCCATACATCTCCAATATCGTGACCACCCTTGTTTCTATGACTTCGCTCCGCCGAGTTCTAAGCAGGGAAGCATTGGATAGAAGCGCGTATAGAACAAACTCCTTGCCATCTCATGGGGCCGCCAAACCTGAAACTATGGAGCTGCGACCTGCCCGGCGGACACTCGGACCGGATATATTCAAGTGTTAATCCGCCGTTCTCAAAACGACCTTGTCGCTGAAAAATGCAGTTAGTTTGATCACCCGATTGGCTTTCTGGCAATCTGACTGACATAGGACATGAAACCAAAAAACGTGTTACTTGAAACGCGACTGCGTGCTTCTGCTTTCAGCGCTTCTGCTGTCTGAGGGAAAAGGACACCTGTTTCGACCATTCGGTCCGCCCCGCGATCTATCACTGTCATGAAATACCCGGCTTCGCCTTCGGCCACATAGCCATGTCCACAGCGTCGGCCAAGTTCGAACCCTGCGGTACCCAGCAACTCTCCGATCTGACGCATGACCCAAAGATTGGTGACATTCTGGTTGATCATAAAGCGGACAAGCTGATCCAACGGGTCGAAATCTGCAATCTGGGCCGTCGCCGTATCATAGTCGCCATCGCAGACGGCAACCAAACCGCCCGGTTTGAGTATCCTGTGTGCCTCGCGAACGGCGTCTTGCGGATCGGGAACATGGCACAACAGCGTGTGCATCAACACCAGGTCAACAGATGAGGATAGAAGCCCTGTATTCCTTGCATCACCAACCTCAAACCTCAAAGATGGTTTTCCGTCAAAACGTTGCCGCGCTCTTTCAACCATTATTGGTGATGGCTCGATGCCCAGCGCCTTGGTCGCACCGGCCATCTCGATCAAGTCGTTGGTAACGTGCCCAGTGCCAGAACCGAACTCAACCGCATACGCTCCCTCAGGCAGTTCAAGGTCACCGAGATAGGCCCTTCTGATCTCAACCTGAGCAGGCTCCAAACAACGTGCATCCATTGCATCGGCAATACGCGCCTGCAACGCATCGTCTTCGTTGGCCAGATTTGAATATGGGTCAGACATACCTTTCTCCCTTGAATTTTTGGTCTCCACAACACCGCATCAATCAGGGGAAATTCTAACACATCCGGCTTTTTCAACAACGTCAGCGCCTGGCTACAAAGCTTGACAACCTGGTTCATCTTGCGAAAATTGCCTCGGATGAGGAACACAAGAGCAAGTTGTTCGACTCGCCCTATCGAAAACGACTACTCTTTGGAAACCGTCGATTGTCCGACGAAACCGATGCCCACAATTAAGGCAAAGGTTAAGAAATGTAGGCACAAGAATCTCATGGATGACAAGTTCTCGCAATAGTTATGCCTACATCGCAATCTATTGGTAAATAATCCTGCCGATCTGTTGACTAGTCCGGTTTTAATGAGGGGGTATCTCGGCAGGGTTAGGGGGATGCCCGCTCAGGTCCGATTTGGACCGATGAAGCACGGCATCCCCTGCCGTTTTAATAGCTCTCTTTCCCGCTCAGACGCTTCTCAGTCGATCTTGTTACGCTGTGCGTGCGGTGTGACACCAAAGCTGGATCGGAACACGCGCGAGAAATGGCCCGGGTTTTCGAAACCACAAGCAATTGCGATCTCGGTGACTGAAGCCTCGGTTTGCAGCAGCAACTTTTGGGCACGTTCCAGGCGCAGTTCCATAAAGTACTTCTTGGGCGATGTGTTCAGATACTTGCCGAACAGCCGCTCTAGCTGCCGGGTGGAAATGCCAAGTTCTTCGGCAATAAAGGACGGCGAGATTGGGGTCTCGATGCTGTCCTGCATGATGTTGATGGCCTTGGCCAGGTGCGCATTGCGCATCCCGTTGCGTGACTGCAGCGAAACCCGCTGTTTCGCCGTTGCATTGCGCACCGCG
Source organism: Ruegeria sp. HKCCD7303 (assembly GCF_013111185.1). Lineage (GTDB taxonomy): Bacteria > Pseudomonadota > Alphaproteobacteria > Rhodobacterales > Rhodobacteraceae > Ruegeria. The sequence goes on from NZ_WVRE01000008.1 coordinate 40,099, forward strand.
TTGTAAACCATTTGATCTGCCACATCGATTGCCAACTCTTCGCCATGGTCGCGCTCGATCAGATGCAGCATCAAATCTGCCGTCGCGGTTCCGCCCGACGCGGTGATGTGTTTTTCGTCAGCAACAAAAACACTGCGAACCAGATTAACCTCGGGAAACGCCTCCATGAAGGCATCATGGTATTCCCAATGGATCGCCGCCTGCATCCCGTCCAGAAAGCCGGCTTCGGCCAACACCCAGGCACCCGAACATAGGGCACCGATTGGGGTGCCGCGGGCGCGCGCTCGCCGCAGGGTGGCCAACAGGCGGCGGGTGACGTGCTTACGCATATGAATGCCCGACAGCACAAAAAGCTGGTCGCATTTGGCCAGGTTTTCCAGCCCGGAGTGAACCAGCGTAACTGACCCATTTGAGCACACCGCCTGTTCGCCATGCTCAGACACGAAGTTCCAGCTATAAAGTTCTTCCCCGCTCACAAGGTTCGCAATCCTCAGCGGTTCCACCGCGCAAGAGAACGCAAGGTGCGAGAATTCCTCGACCAGAAGAAATGTGATGCGCCGCGTCTTAGGCATGAGTTGATCCGTTTGAACTTGGGACAGCGCCCGAAAGTGAGTCTATTTTGCAGGAGCCTATGCTGCACGAAATTTTTTTGTATACAAGTTGTATTTTCTTAGCATACATAACCGTGACAGCACGATTCGACCGCTTTATGAAAGATGGATGAGCTAAGGGATGAAAGACGAAGCCAAGTCGCGAAAAGGCGCGTTACAAGAGCACCTGAAAACATCCATTCTGACTCTGCGCTTGCAACCAGGCACAGATCTGGACGAGGCGCATTTGTCAGATGAATTCGGCCTGTCACGCACACCGCTGCGCGAGGTATTCCGGCAACTGGCGGGGGAAGGCTATCTCGACCTGCGTACAAACCGCAGCGCGCGGGTGTCCGAGATGTCTTACACGACCCTGCGCGATTTCTTCCTTGCCGCACCAATGGTGTATGGCGCGATCCTGCGTCTGGCTGCGGGAAACGCGCGCCCTGCGCAGATCGACGCCCTAAAAGACGCGCAGCAAGCGTTCAAAGCCGCGTTACGTACAGGTTCGGCCGAGGATCGGGCGCTGGCCAACAATCGCTTTCACGATGTGACTGGCGAGATGTCGGGCAATGTCTATCTGCTGCCCTCGTTCAACCGGCTGCTGATCGATCACGCGAGGATCGGCATGACGTTCTATCGCCCACAGTCCGATGAAATGTCGGAAAACCTGTCACGCGCCAGCGAACAGCACGATGCCATCATCGCAGCCATCGAGGCGCGGGACGAAGCAGCAGCGGCAAAGCTAGCCGAAGATCACTGGAACCTGTCACGCGATCAGATTGAGATGTTCGTGATGCCAGACGCGCTGGATGTCCCGATGGGCGTCCCACTCCTTTCGAAACCTGCATGAGGACGGAATGAACCCGATTTTCAAGTTTGAGGGGATTTATACCCCTGTGGTCACGCCCTATCACAACGATGGAAGCGTTAATTGGGACGCCTTGTCCAATGTGATCGAATACCTGATCCAGAGTGGCGTGCATGGTCTGATTTCGGGCGGATCGACAGGTGAAAACTATGCCCAGACTGTGGAAGAACGGCTGGAACTGGCCAAATTCACACATCAGCAATTGAAAGGCCGTCTGCCTCTGCTCGTAGGGACCGGGGCCATGCTGACGCCGGATTCCATTGCGCTGGCCTCGGGCGCGCGCGAAATTGGTGCAGATGCGATCCTGCTGGCCAGCCCGCCCTATTCGGTGCCGACCGACCGCGAAAACGCACTGAACGCGCTGGCTATCGACAAGGCCGCGGACCTGCCCGTAATGCTGTACAACTACCCGCACCGCACCGGCACGATGATGGGTGAGGAATTTCTTGACCGTGTAGGCCGCAGCCGGAACTTCTGCGGCATCAAGGAAAGCTCGGGCGATATCAACAGGGTGCACCTGCTGGCGCGGGACTATCCACACATCCAGCTTGGCTGCGGTATGGACGACCAGGCGTTGGAATTCTTCGCCTGGGGTGCGCCGTTCTGGGTCTGTGGCGGGTCGAACTTTCTGCCCACCGAGCATGTGGCGCTTTACGATGCCTGCGTGATCGAGGGGAATTTCTCCAAAGGTCGGCGGATCATGTCGGCCATGATGCCGCTGATGCGGGTGTTGGAACAGGGTGGCAAGTTCATCCAGACCATCAAGCATGGCGTGACCATGAACGGGATCGATGCGGGCGCGATGCGGCCTCCGCTGAAGGGTCTGAACAAAGACGACAAGCGCGCGTTGGAACAGGTGACGCGTGTGCTCAAGAAGACAATCGCTGACATTGTGGCTGAGGGGTAAGAGACATGGATCTGCTGACACAGGACGAATACAAATCCATCGCCGCAGGCCTGACGCTGCCTACAGGCGCTTTCATCGACGGCGCCTTCCGCCCCGCGATTTCGGGTGAGACCTTTGAGACAGTGAACCCAGCCACTGGCGACAAACTGGCGGACATCGCGTCTTGCGGCGCAGCGGATGTGGACTTTGCCGTCGAAAAGGCGCGTGAGGCGTTTGACGATGGCCGTTGGTCCAAGCTGCATCCGAGCGAACGCAAGGATGTGCTGATCCGGTTGTGCAAGTTACTGACCCGCAATACGCGCGAACTGGCGGTGATGGAAAGCATCGACAGCGGCAAGACCATCCTTGATTGCGAATCCGTGGATGTGCCCGAGACGATCCACTGCCTGAAATGGCACGCCGAGGCGATTGACAAGATTTACGATCAAGTCTCGCCCGCCAGCGACGATCACATCGCCATGGTGGTGCGCGAACCGATTGGCGTCGTCGGCCTGGTGCTGCCCTGGAACTTCCCGCTGCTGATGCTGGCGTGGAAAATCGGGCCTGCTTTGGCGGCGGGCTGTTCGGTCGTGGTGAAACCCGCGACTGAGACCACGCTGACCGCTCTGCGTATGGCTGAGCTGGCGATGGAGGCTGGCCTGCCCCGCGGCGTTCTGAACATCGTTCCGGGCGGCGGCGCAGAGGTCGGTGAACCCATCGGGCGGCATATGGATATTGACATGGTCTCTTTCACCGGCTCGACCGTAACCGGCAAACGGTTCCTGACCTATTCCGCCGAAAGTAACGCCAAAGAAGTGGTGCTGGAGATGGGCGGCAAAAACCCGGCCATCGTCATGGATGACGCTGAAAACCTTGACCGTGTGGCCGCGCATGTGGTGAACGGCGCGTTCTGGAACATGGGCGAGAACTGCTCGGCCTCGTCGCGCCTGATCGTGCACAAGGATGTAAAGGCAGAGTTGCTGGAGCGCATTGCACATCACGCCAAACAGTGGAATATCGGTGACCCTCTGAACCCGGAAACCCGTATGGGCGCGCTGGTGAGCGAAGGGCATTATAACAAGGTCTGCGGTTATCTGGATCAAGCCGAGAACGTAGTGATCGGCGGCAAAGCTGACAAAGGCTTTGTCGAGGCTACGGTGGTCGAAGTACCCGGCAATGACGCCACCCTGGCGCGGGAAGAGATCTTTGGCCCGGTTCTGTCGGTGATCGAAGTGTCAGGCTTTGACGAAGCCATCAAGATCGCCAATGACACCGACTATGGCCTATGTGCCTCGATCTTCACTGCCAACGCCAAGCGCGCCATTCGCGGGGCTCGGGCGATCCGGGCGGGCACCGTGACAGTCAACAGCTTTGGCGAAGGCGACATCACCACGCCATTTGGCGGCTACAAGCAGTCTGGCTTTGGCGGTCGCGACAATTCGGTCCACGCCCACGATCAGTACACCCAGTTGAAAACCATCTGGATCGATCTGGCCGATGACGCAGACGAGGCGGTGGATTGACGCGGTTCGAGGCCAAAAGACTGCCCCGGCAGACGGGCCCGGCCGGATGGAATGCCATCCTGCCACCCCAGACGCCCCTGCCGGAACTGGACAAGGACCTGATTGCCGACATCACTATCGTTGGCGGTGGGTTTGCTGGGCTCAGCACGGCGCGGCGGCTGCATCAACTGGATCCATCACTGAAGGTTGTTCTGCTGGAAGCAGGCCGATTTGCCGATGGTTCTGCGGGGCGGAACTCGGGATTTATGATCGACCTGCCTCATGATTTGGCCTCGGACAATTATGCAGGCGAAGGATTGGAAGAGGATCGCGCCGCAATTGCACTGAATCGCAAGGCCATTGCTTTTGCGAGCGACGTGGCCGGGGAATGCGAGTTAAATCAGGAAATGTTCGACCCCTGCGGCAAGTACAATGCCGCCGCCACCAAGGCGGGCGACGCGCACAACCGCGCGTTTGCGGAACACCTGAGGAAACTGGGTGAGCCTCACACGCTCTATGACCAGCAACAGATGCACGAAATCACGGGCAGCCCACATTACACCTCGGGACTTTACGCGCCAGGAACAGTGATGATCCAACCCGCAGCCTATGTGCGGGCGCTTTCGGCCCAATTGGCTGATCAGATTGACGTGTTCGAAAACTCATCAGTCACCAGTTTCGAAAAGCAAGGCACAAGCTGGGTGGTCAAAACCACCAAAGCCAAGGTCAAGACCGGGCGGATTATCCTCGCCAATAACGGCCATCTCGAAAGCTTTGGGTTCTACCAAAGACAATTGATGCATATCTGCCTCTACGCGTCGATCTCAGCACCTTTGACTGAGGCACAGATCAAAACGCTTGGCGGGCAATCGCGCTGGTCGGTGACACCTGCCGATCCGATGGGCACATCGGTGCGGCGCATTTCCGGCAGCTACGGCGATCGCATCCTGATCCGCAACGGTACCAGCTTTCACCCGACAATCGAGACCAGCCCAATGCGGCTGCGCAATGTCGGCTGGGTTCAGGACCGCAAGTTCATGGAACGTTTCCCGCACCTGTCAGACGTAACGATGGAGCACCGCTGGGCCGGGATGCTTTGCCTAAGCCGCAATGGGTCTGCGGCCTTTGGTGAACTTGAGGACGGTGTGTTCTCGGCCTGCTGTCAGAATGGCCTGGGCATCGCCCGAGGAACCTTGCAAGGCATGGGCATCGCAGAATTGGTGATGCAAGGCGGATCAGAGATCGCCACTCACTTTCTGGAACAGCCGGATCTTCCGCGATTGCCGCCCGAGCCATTCGCCTCGCTTGGGGCAAACAGCTATTTGATTTGGAAAGAATGGCGATCCGGTAAGGAGTGATGCGTTGGCGTCAGGGAAGGCTAAGCTTGGCCATGCGCCCACCATCTACGGTGTAGACCTGCCCGGTGATAAAGCCCGCCTCCTCTGACGCCAGAAACGCGACGAGGGCTGCAACCTCTTCCGGCCGACCGGTCCGTGCAACAGGGTGGATTTTGGCTATATCATCACGGAATGCAGCAGGGTCAGGCATGGAATCGATGAAATCTTCGTTCAGTTCGGTATCGATCCATCCGGGTGCCACGGCGTTGCAACGGACACCTTCAACCCCGTGATCCACGGCAACGGCGCGGGTCAGACCATGCAGCCCTGCCTTGGACGCGCAATAAGCCGCGTGACCGGGATTGCTGCTCAAACCTTCAATGGATCCGGTATTGACGATATTACCGCGGGTTTGACGCAGATGCGGCAGCGCGGCTTTGATCATCAGGAACGGAGCGGTCAGATTGACCGTCAGATTGCGGTGCCAATCCTCAAGGCTCATGTCTTCGACCAAAACTTCCTGCATCATACCCGCGTTGTTGACCAACACATCCAGGCGCCCAGCATCAGATACCACTTCGCTGACCGCCTGTGCCGGGCTGTCGGGATCGGTGAAATCCGCTGCAATGCCTTGAAACTCGCTGTCTTCTCCACGTTGCGCGGTAAAGACCTGCGCGCCCTCGTCCCGCAACCGACGGGCAATGGCCTGACCGATGCCGCTGCGCCCGCCTGTGACCAATGCCACCTTTCCCTCGAACCGCTTCATGAAACGGGCTTCCCTCCGTTGACCTCGACCAGCGTACCGCAAACATAACGCGACGCATCCGAGACGAGGAACATGATGACGTCTGCAATATCCTCGGGCTCGGCGATGCGGCCCAGCGGCACGCTTTGGCCCAGCTCGGCCACGGCCGTATCGGGATCAAAACCGCGCTTTTCAAAACCCGAGCGCAGCATAGGCGTATTCACCTCATTCGGGCATACAGCGTTGACGCGGATACCCTGATGGGCATGGTCCATACCCATACATTGGGTCAGGGACGCAATGGCCGCTTTTGTCATACAATAAACGGCGTGATTGGGGCCGGGGCGCAGCCCCCAACAAGACGCGGTGTTGACGATAGCGCCCCCTCCCGTTTCAGCCATGATCGGGATCGCCGCGCGACAGATACGAAACGGGGCTTCGACATTGACGCCCAGTGACAAAGACCAATCCGCATCCGACGTGTCGGTGACAGACCCGCGTGTGATGACACCTGCATTGTTGATCACGATATCGAGCCTGCCCAGCGCAGACGCCGCCGCCCTGGGCAATTGGTCGGCATAGTCTGGATCAAGCAGATCGCCCGGCAGATACGCCTCGGCCTCAATGCCATCGACCGACCGGTCCGCAACCGCGACCCGCGCCCCAGCTTGGCGCAAACGCTCAACGATTGACGCCCCGATACCTCCGGCTGCGCCAGTGACCAAAGCCGATTTTCCATTCAGGGTCATGAGATCATCCACGGTTAAAACGACGCAACAGGGGTGCCAAATTGGCTTTCATCAGGCACCACGCCCAGCCCCGGCCCGGTTGGCAACGCAATATGCCCGCCTTTGATCTGGATACCATTTTCGGGATCATAGTTGCCTTCGATATAAGGTGCGGCAAGCCAGACGCCTTCCAGCAGATCGGGCCGAACCGTTGCACCGACATGAGTACAGGCAGCGGCGATGATGTCCCCACCCCAGCTGTCATCGCAGGTGTGCGGAAGGTTTCGGGCTTCGCAAATGTCGCGGAAAGCGCGCATGGGGTTCAACCCGCCGATCCGAGTGACTTTCATCCCGAACCCATCGACCAGACCGGTCCCTGCTGCTGAGATCACAGTGTTCAGACTGGTGCTGTTTTCGTCCATGTAAATGCCGTGCGTGACCTGAGGTCGGATCTTCTGCAAATCCTCAATGGTGTTGCAGGGCTGTTCCATGATGAACGGAATTTCAGGGCATTCGCGGCTGACGCGCAAAGCGTCGCGCGTGGTCCAGCCCCGATTGCCGTCCACGGCCAGACGCGTACCCGACCCTTTGACAACCTCCCAGACCTTGCGGATGGTTTCGATGTCGATCTCGACCGGGCGGCCCCCGACCTTGATCTGCAATCGCGGGTAGCCTTCGGCCATTTTCTCGGCTGCCAGTCGGGCAATATCGTCAGGCGCACCAACGCCAGTGGCATAGTAGGATGGGACTTTGTCAGTTGTTGCACCACCCAGCAGGTCGCTGACAGGCACGCCCAAGTGTTTACCCAGCACATCGTGAACCGCAATATCGACAGCCGCTTTGGCATATGTGTGCCCGTTCAGCAGCCCATCCATCCGGCGATGCAGTGTCAGCGGCAGTGCTTCGGTGCCGATCAAGCCCGGGGCCATTTCGATCAAAGCTGCACGGGCGCCTTTTGCGTGCGCCTCAGCATATGTCGGGCCAACTGGGCAGGTCTCGCCCCAGCCGATCAATCCGTTATCGGCAACGACTTTGACCAGAGTGGTATCAAGCGACCAGACCTGTGCATTGGCCATGGTGTAGGGTCCGTTTTTGACCGGCAGGTCGTGGCTGTAGATATGGAGTTCGGCGATCTTCATGCTGCTCTGCTTGTCCTGAACGAAAAAAGGGCCCACCCGGATTGCGGGCGGGCCAGTACGGGGAGATTGTATCAGTAGGTCTGGTTCAACTCATCCGCCGCCGGGATTTCCCTTTCGCGGCGCGCGATATAGTCCAGAAGCGCTTCGTTTTTGGCTTCGTCCAGTTTTGGCTCTTGGTACTCGGCCAGTAGTTTTCGCGCGTGCTTCAAGGCGCGTTCTGTGATTTCCACTTCGCCCTCAGCCACCCATTGTTCGATCGAGTTGTTGTCAAAGAGTTCAGGCATAAAGAACGCCGTCTGGAAATTGTCCTGCGTGTGCGGGTGGCCAAGGTAGTGACCACCAGGGCCTACATCCGGAACCGCGGCAAGCGCCTGATCGAAATCGTGCCACTTCGGGCCTTCCGCCATGCGGTAAGCCATCGCGCATTGTTCGGCATCCACCACGAACTTGGCAACTGAACAGTGCATGCCCGCCTCATTCCAGCCTGCCGAATGCCAGATATAGTTGGCTCCGGCATGGATCACCGCGCTGAGCGTTGTGGCGGATTCGTATCCCGCTTGCGCGTCAAACGTTTTGGCGCCGCCCAGCGTGTTCGAAGTGCGCCATGGCACGTCGTAATACCGCGCCATCTGGCCGATCATGAAATTCATCAGGCTGATTTCAGGCGTGCCCGCCATGGGCGCACCGGATTTCATCGACACGGTCGACAGGTAGTGCCCCCAGATCGCAGGTGCGCCCTTGCGGATCACCTGTGTGTAGGCCAGCGCCGACAACGCCTCGGCTGTCAGCTGCGCTACGGTCGCGGGGACCGAAGCGGGTGTGTTCGCGCCACCCAAAACGAAGGGCGAGCACAAAACTGGCTGGTTGCGTCGGCTAAAGGCGCGCATCGCGCCCAGCATGGTTTCATCCCACACCAAAGGGCTGTTGCCGTTGCAGTTGCCGGTGGTGACAGGATGGTCGTCGATAAAGCCTTCGCCGAACAGGATATCGCACATATCCATCACATCCTCGGCGTTCTTAGGCGATGTCGTCATGCCCATGAAAGTCTTGTCCGAGTATTTCATCGAAGAATATGTGATGCGCAGGTGCCGCTGGCTGATCGGGTGATCATAAGGCTCGACAATATGGTGGGCCGAGCTGTGTAGTGCAGGCATCATGTGCGACAGCTTGTGGAACATCGCCAGATCATCCAGCGTCGGATTCCGCCGCACGTCATCCAGATCGCGCAGGAAAGGCGCGCCGGTCATTGGCACAAAGATCGAATGTTTGCCGCCCAGTGCAAGGTTCTTTTGCGGGTCACGCGCATGATAGGTGAACTGCGATGGAATGGTCGAGATCAGCTCGCGTACCATGTTGCGGTCCAGATAGACCAACTCTCCGACAACCTTGGCTCCGGCTGTCTTCCAGTCTTCCAGCGCGATGGGGTCGCGGAATTGAACACCGACATTTTCCAGAATATCCATTGCCGCGTTGTCGATACGTTCGACCTGGCTTTCGTCCATGACTTCGCAAACGGGAATGCCTCGGGTCAAACCCGGCAGCATGGCAAAGTTTGGAGCAGTACGTTGGGCGCGACGGGCAGAGCGTCCACCGGACCGCGCGGCAGTGCGAGTAGTCAAAGGGCAATCCTCCAATTTTCAATCATACTGGCGGATTCGCGGAGCGATCACCTCTCTGATTGCGATATGTGCTTGCAGGAAGCGACACGGGCCACATCGCGGGATTTTCGCGCTTGCACTGCGCAAATGAACCCTTGGTTACCTTTCGTTAAGTAACCTGCTTCACTGTCAATCAGGTGCATACATCTGCAACACGTACCCGTATGGTTGTTTCAGGAGGGGCGCAGAAATGCACCACAAAACAGAGATGCTCATCATTGGCGCCGGGTTTTCAGGGCTGACCATGGCGCTTGAGGCGCGCAAACGTGGGCTCTCCGATCTTGCGATTCTGGAAAAGGCAGATGATATCGGCGGCACGTGGCGCGAAAACACATATCCCGGCGTGGCCTGCGATGTGCCTTCACATCTATATTCTATGGCGACCCACCCTAATCCCCATTGGAGCCGCGCTTATGCCGGAGGCGCTGAAATTCAGGCTTACCTGAAGGGCGTCGCGCAGCACGAGGGATTGTATGACCTCTGCCATTTCGGCCAGGAACTGAAAGCGGCCAAGTGGGACGGCGCGCGCTGGCAAGTGGAAACCATGGACGGGCAAAGTTGGTCGGCGCGGTTTCTGGTCTCGGCCATTGGGGCGTTGCATCACCCCAGCATTCCCGATCTTCCCGGCGCGGACGGTTTTCCTGGGCCATGCTTCCATTCGGCTCAATGGGATCACGACGTTGATCTGACCGGCAAACGAGTGGCCGTTGTGGGCACCGGGGCGTCGGCGGTTCAGTTCGTGCCAGAGATTGCCAAACTTGCCCGCCACGTGACTATCTTTCAGCGCAGTGCGCCTTATGTCATGCCGCGCCCGGACGGCCCAATTGCGCCCTGGGTGCGCAAGCTATATGCCCACCTTCCCTTACTGCCGCGTATCCGGCGCAAACTGATTTTCATGTTTTTCGAGTTCCGACACCGGGTGTTCAGGGGCGAGGAACGGGCGATGAACTTTGCCCTTAAGATGTGGCGTAAATCGCTGGAAGGGGCGATAATCGACCCCGAAGAACGGCGCATTCTGACACCCGACTATCAGATTGGTTGCAAACGTATCCTTAGCTCGAACGACTGGTACCCAACCCTGGCCCGCGACAATGTCAGTGTCGTGCCACAGGGCGTTGCCCGTATCGATAGGGATACGCTCATCACGTCAGACGGCACCAAAGTCCAAGCTGATGCCCTGATCTGGGGCACCGGATTTCATGTGACCAATGTTGTCGAGCGATTGGACATCACAGGTTCCGGTGGCCTGACACTGCGAACGGCCTGGGCTGACGGCATGAATGCAAATCTGGGCACAGCGATTGCGGGCTTTCCAAATTTCTTTATTCTTCTGGGCCCGCATACCGGTCTTGGCCACAACTCGGTCGTGCTGATGATCGAGGCGCAGGTTGGACATATCGGTCGCGTCCTAAGCGAGATGCAGCGCAAAGGGATTGCCGCGATCACACCTGATGCAAAGAAACAAGCGGGTTTCACCCAAGAGATGCAGGACCGTCACGCCGACAGTGTCTGGCAGACGGGGGGGTGTACATCCTGGTACATTGACGAAGACGGCAGGAACACGACGTTATGGCCCGGGACTGTTGGTGAATATCAAGCGCGTATGGCACAGTCGGGATTGGAACAATACACTACCGTCGGACAGGAGACAGCTAGATGACACTTATTCTAAGCCTGATTGCAGCCTGTATCGTCTTTCTTCTGGCCATGGCCGTTTGGACCCGGCGGTTGACCCGTCAGGGGCTGAGCACCGTACCACAAATGGGCCAGATCGTGCCCGTGCAGGGCGGCAGTATCCATTATGTTGAAAAGGGTGATCCTGACGCGCAAACGCTGGTCCTTGTACATGGTCTGGCGGGGCAATTACAGCATTTTACCTACGCCTTGGCCGATCAACTGGCCGAAGAATACCATGTCATTGCGCTGGATCGGCCAGGCTGCGGATATTCTACCCGTGACACGGCAGAACTGGGGCAATTGCCGCAACAAGCCGCAATGATTGCCGAGTTTCTGGAGATAAAAGGCGTAGATCAAGCGGTTCTGGTCGGGCATTCACTGGGCGGCGCAGTGTCACTGGCGCTGGCACTGGACCACCCCGAACGCGTATCAGGTCTTGCATTGCTGGCGCCTCTGACGCACAGGCTGCCTGAAACGCCGGTGATCTTTAAGCCGCTCGATATCCGATCCGGATGGCTGCGCAGCCTGATTGCAAATACGATTGCGGTGCCTATGGCCGCGAAAACTGCACCCTACAGCCTGGGCGTAGCGTTTGGCCCTGAAACCGCACCAGATGACTTTCTGGATCGTGCGGGCGGCGCGCTTGGGTTGCGCCCCTCGGCGTTTGTTACGGCCTCGCAAGACGTTGCCGGGTTGGACGCAAGTTGCGACGCGCAGGTGTCCAGATACCCCGAGCTATCCGTGCCGGGCGGTATCTTGTATGGCCGCCAGGACGCACTCTTGTCCCCTGCCCTTCACGGCCCTCCGATGATCAAATTTGGTCTAAGCTATGAAGAGCTGGACGGGTTGGGACACATGATCCTGATCACCGAGCCGGAAATCTGTGCCGCGTTTATTCGCCGGATGGTGGCGGAAACCAAATCACCGCAGACACCCCTGAAGGAACCAACCGCCGCGCCTGTGAAAGAAATCCCTGGTTAGGTTGATTTCCCTCTTGACCCTCCCCGGCCCCTCGCTTACATCGCCTCTCACTCAAGGCGGAGTAGCTCAGTTGGTTAGAGCAGCGGAATCATAATCCGCGTGTCGGGGGTTCAAGTCCCTCCTCCGCTACCACCAAACCCCCCACCTTTTTGGAACGGTTTGAAACCAAGGCGCTAAGGCGGCCCTTCACCTCGACAGGCACGCCGTCTTCCTCGGTCGGAGACACAACGATCTCCGAAATCAAGCCGCGCACCGCATCACGTGCTTTTGGATTCGGATTGCCGTTATGCGCCTGCATAGAAGAGATCATTTCATCCAGTGCCGTGACATACTTGGAAGCTGTCGCTGGATTGAACTCGAACGCCCGCTCCTTCTCGTCAAAGCTGGCCAACACATCCATGGCAACCGAAGCGCGTTCTTTGGCCTCAGTCAACTTTGCCTCTCCTTCGACTCCTTCAAGAATACCCATCTCGAAAAGTTCGATACGACGCGATAGCAGCTTGTTGGCTTCTGCTACCGTGCGTTCAAGTTTCTTCCTGTCTGGTTTGCCGGCTGCGTTGAGTTCGCGACGTTCTTCATTGTAGGCACGGATGAATTCATTGATGTAGGTTGGCGTCGACAGCTCTTTTCTTAGTTCGGCCAGCAGGGCGCTTTCGATCTTGTCGAGGCGAACCTTCCCATTATTGTTGCATGAGCCACTCTCTTTAGCCGCAGAGCAACGAATCCGGATAGCACTGCCCTTTCGGTCATGAATAGACATGCCACCACCGCAGCAACCGCACCTAAGCAGGCCCGAGAAAGGACGCAAGGGTTTGCGAGTCGACTTTCCGGAGCGCTTATTTTCGGACTGCTTGGCCAACCGTTTCTGAACCGCATCCCACAGTTCCTCATCGATTAAACGTAGATGCGGAACCTCTGCATACTTCCAGTCTTCGGCCGGCTTTTCGCGGCTGACTCTTTTTCCTGTTGTCGGATCGCGCACCATCTTGACGCGATCCCAGACGAGGATGCCCGCGTAGAGTGAGTTGCGGAGGATTCCATAAGCGCGCTTCTTATTGCCGTTCAGCGTGGAAGCGTTCCACTTTGACCCACGTGGCGGCAACTCACCCTGAGCGTTGAGATCATGAGCAATATCTCGCGGGGAGGCTCCTTTAGAGTAGGCCAAAAAAATTCGGCGTATAACTTTCGCTTCGTGTGCTTCGATCTGAAGCTCACCGGGTTTCCCCGATATGGGTGAGTAGCCATAAGCCTTGCCGCCGGCACTCAAACCCTTGGCAATGTTGCCTGACATTCCGCGATGAACTTTTTTCACGGAGGTCCTTAAGGAACATCGTACCATAAAGGCCGCGGAAACCGATTTGAAGCTCGGACTGAACCCCTTCACTGGCAGAGATGATATCGACGCCTGCGAAGCTAAGCTGCTTTTGCACATACTGAAGATCTCCGATATCTCGGCTAATTCGGTCGACGCATTCGACAACCAATGCATCAATTTCGCCAGCTCTCGCTGCTTCGAGAAGATTGGCAAGGCCAACTCGCCCGACCAGGGTCGCGGATGACATGGCCTTGTCTTCAAAAACTTGGACTAATCGGTATTTCTCGCGTCTCAGGTAGCTTCGGCAAAGCTCCACCTGATCTTCAATGGAGCGCTCCGATTGGAGCGTGGTCGAATAGCGGGCGTAGATCGCAGCGCGGCGTTGCATTCTCTCGAGTTCCTCGCGTCTTGTTGTGCTGCCGCCCGGGCCAATTCCCGGACGAGCTCAAGCAAACCAACATCTGGCGTCGGGTTTTGCTTTGCTGCTGGGGACTTGGTGATCTCTTCACAAATCGAAAAATCGGTTTGGATCGTTTTTTGAACTGTCATAGTGCTCGCTTTATGTTTCAACGAGCGTGAGATCGGTCTCTTTTAGAAAATTTAGAAACGCAGTTTTATCCGAACGGTTCGGAGAGCGAGAAACGCTCTCCGAAAGCTGCAGGCTAAGTCTGCGCTTCAGCGATCACTCGGCGTGTTATTCGGTCGGCCCGGCGCAGATTCTGGATGAGTTGAAGACGCCTGCGAAGCGTTACCAGAGGTTCAACCGTACGGTTCAATTCGGCTGCCCGATTTGTCAGCCGCTTGTTGATCCAGGCACCGCCAGGGCAATGCTCGTGTGCAATCACCTCGCTCACCCATCCGGCTTCTATCTCAACCAGAACAGGCTGGAGCAGAGATTCGAGGTCTTCGAGATCGCGATCACCGAACATTTCACCCGCACGGAGGCGTGAGCCAAATCGATAGGCTATGCGCGCGCCACTGGGCTCCAGATTGTCTATCAGCATGTCGAGTGCCTTCGACGCCGAGGGCACCATGTTGAGCGCTTCGAGGATCGCGGCCTCGATCGGCAATAGCTGCTGTGCGATGCTATCATACATAGCGCACCTCCCGCGTATCCGGCCGTCCCTTGCGACGCGTTTCCACCGTGACGGCGCGTATCTTTCGACCCGAGCCTCTGCTGCCGAACCTACGGGAGCGCCGGATATCGCGTTCTGCATGTATTCGTGCGCGAACGCGATGAAGTCGATCCAGCGCTGCGTCGGCGAGTTCACCCAATACGGGCGTTCCATCGGAGTTTCTGTCGAAGCCGCTGTTGTCTACAGATACGGAAACACGTCGAGCCGCATTGAAGCGTGTTGGCGCCCTCAAAGAAGCCTGTTCCCGCTCCTCTTCCGAACGCACATCGACGCAATAAGCCTGCTTACGTGGACACGGGTTCGTCGTGCCGTAGGCCAGAACCGCAAAGCGCTCACCGGCCATTTCCTCGACATCAATAACCAGCGACGGCCGAACTTTGGGATCATCCTCTCCCATCGTTTCATGGGGGAAGCGAAACGCGACGACATCGCCAACTTTCAAACGGGATTTCCAGTTCTCGGAGGGCAGCGCGATTTCAGTTTGAAGTGTCATGAGACATCCTTCATCGAAGTTGAAAAGAGCCGCGTCTTCCACCGTGTTTGGGCTGGTTCCCACTTTCGGCTGCGCGACATCCGGACTGCGCAGTCGAAGGTGGGCAACCTGCCTTTTCCGCTGTTTCGGTTCTCGTCCGTGCGCTGTTGTCTGGTCTGTTGCAGCTTTCCGATTTGTCGCCAGCGTGTTCGAAGTGTTTCCAATGGGTCGGTTGACGGGTGTTTCCGACTGCTGTGCCTCTGTTGGAGGGCCACAGAGTTCTCTGTGTCCAGAATGGTTCCCCTGTAGTGGGCATGGACCTGTCCGGTCCGTAGCAACGGGCAGCTCTGGGAGTGTTCCTGCCTTTTTACGCGCGTAATACTGGGACCTACCCAGGCCATAGTTCGTCCAAGGCTTGTTTCTCGATGCGCTGTTTTGCAGCAGGTACTGATCTCGCGAAGTACTCCCCTGAACAGCACGCCGTGCTCGTTCCCGTTCAGCTTTTCTGCGGTGGCGCTCTTCCGCTGGCATCACCTGACGCATGCTCAACTGACGCGCCATATCCGCTGATACGTCGAGACGCTCCGCAACAGTCGAGCCGCGGTAACAATATCTCTCGCTCTCGCGTGCATTGTCGCAAGCTTGCAGCTTTGACTTCGCAAGAGCCTGCTTGATAATGGCGTTCGTTTCGTTCTGGCATAGCCCGGGCGTTGCCATGTCTGCCGCTCGTTGAATGTGACCTTCGATGCCCTGGGTGTCTGACTGATGGGTCAGGCAGGTGGCATAGAAGTGCAGCCAGGTGTTTCGGTGCCCCACCGGGATCACCCCACCGTGGTAAATCCGGTAAGCCTCGAGATCTTTCAGGATCTGTTCAAATCGCTCAGCTTGGCTCAATCCCCGCGGCATTGTCTGACTACCTGGCTCCCGATCCTGAGGCTGCTTGCGGCGCTCCGTAAACTCGGAACGGGTGGGCCGCCCGACGGAGGCAAAAATCTGATCGGCAAGGACATCAAAATCCTGGCGTTGGCAATTCCCACCAGACACCCGAACGACCCGACCCGATTTCTCGTTTCGAGTGCCGGGAATGCGAAAGACGCGAGCTGGGTCGTTGCAAGCACGATCCGAACCAAACGGAGTAAGCAGGTCCATCAATGCCCGGATTGCCGCCTGCCAGCGGGATAGTGCAGCAGGTGGCATCGAATGGATCAACCAGATTGCGGCCAGTCCTCGTCCCGTTCGCAAAAAGAATGATGGCTCAGAGACACCGCGCATCAGAAGATGGCCCCCAACGGCTGCCTGAACGTCCTCTTCACCCTCAGCGCACCAGCCGGGGTCATTGTGATAATCCAGATCGACATAGAGCGCATTCAGGCTGACCAATCCTGAATTGCAGCGTGTGCCCTTAAACCGGTTCAGCGAGATAAACGATGTCCGATCCAGCAGCGCATGAAGGCACGCTACAATCCCATCCGGAGAGCGTGTGAATTGTTGACTTGCCTCCGCGGAATTCTTGATCAGAACGGCCGGCTTACCCACTGCATCGAAGGGATGGAGGAGTTGAACATACTCCTCAGGCGAAACGGTATGGATGTCATCTGAATGCGGGACAAGGTCGCGCGGATCGGTGTGCTTCATCCGCGGGAATTGGCTCTACGGTTGTTGGCACAGAAAAATCCAAGCAAAGAAAGGCAAGGCCCCGGGTGACGCCCCATGCCCGTCAACCGATCAACGGCTCGAGTCCAAACATTGTAGATCGCATCAAGTGTTGCGCCCTGCAAAAACTGGCATCGGTGTCATCGCGTACGCTGACGCGGCTTGCGTGTTCTTACACGCCGTATGTTGGAGATCCGATCATTCTGCTGGAGCTGAGGTGGGTGATACGCCTCAAGGTCGACAGCAGAGGAGAATTCCTCATCGAGGATATCTGATGGATCGGCGTCTATGCCTTCTGTCGCCCATCGCACCGCTTGCTGGTATGCTGTCTCAGTTCTGAGACATTCTATTTGCGACGAAGCTTCCAGCGCTGCTTTCACTTCGCGCTCGGATCTCGCCTCCAGCATTCGACGTTTCTCATCGCTGGCCGTTTTCTTGCGGGCAGCCTCTCTCACCCGCGCGATACGCTCCGCTTCGAGGTCGTCTCTCTGACGCTCCAGGGCGCGCAGCTGCAACCACGAGTGCCAGAGTGTTGAATTGTGTTCTTGGACAGCCTGGCGCCGCACTCCGGCAACTGTGTCGTCGTTTCCGCTTTCTTGCAGTCTGCGGCGCGACCTGGCGGATCTGCGTGGCCCGACATGATCTTGTCTTGCCAGGCCTTGCGGTGCATCGCCTGTCTCGACCATCTCGGCATACGAACGAAGATCAACCCGCGCGTGGGAGCCAATCTTGCGCAGGGCCGCGTTGGTCCGCTTTTCCCATTCTCCGCGGATACGCTTGATTTCTCCGGGGCCTGAGGTTCTGTCGTCAAGAACACGCGTTTTCTCACCAAAATCGCCAGTGATCCTATCAACCTTCCGCGTCGTCATCAGGATGTGGGCGTGGAAATTCAGGTTGGTCTTCGATGGATTGAAGAGCCTCTGCTCGTAGTCTTCTCGCGTCAGTTCGAGTTTGCCCGCGCTGTGCCGTTTCTCTTCCTCAGGGCACAAGAAACGCGGCGCGTGAATGTCGGCTTGAACGGCAACGCCGTATTCATCGCGAAGCCAGAGGCAAAAGCCGCGGACAAGCCCAACCTGCTCGAGAAGCGGTAGCTCGCGTGGCAAGGATGGGCGCAGTTCGCGGATGACTCTTGCATTCCTTCGGCGCTCAGAATGCTCGGCTGCGTTCCAGAGCTCCTCGGCGTTTCCTGTCCAGTTGATCAATTCATGCGACAGGAGGCCACCCTTTCTGCCCGGCGAAAACCGTCGTCCAACCCGCGCATCCCGGAAGGTGGTGCGCGCGGTGTAAGCGGCGGATTTGACGGCGGAGCGACCGTCGGCACGAGAATGCAGGATGACTTCGAGTCTGCTGGCGGGGTGTATCATGTAAAGGACATCGGGCACCAACCCGATCTCCGCACAAAAAAGTCCGCTGCAGGCGCGCAGGCAAACCCCAAGTTTGCGTAACTGCGCGCATTGCCCAGCGGGCATGCGGACGACCGCTCACACGGCGGCTTGGCGGAGCCACATTTTCGCGCCCGAGTGGCGAAGCCGGGATCCGGGCCGCATTTCCTGTTCGACCACTTCAAGTAAGGGAGGACGAAATGGCGGATCTGGATCAACAAATCGAGCAGGCGCGCGTGAGGCTCAGAGACCTTCAGGCCCGGGCGAGCAAACAACGGCGTCGCGATGAAACGCGCAAAAAGATTATCTATGGCGCTGCTGTTTTGAAGCTTCTCGAGGAAATTGAGAGAGACAAAGCTGATCGGTTGCTCAAGCTTCTGCACGAACGTATCTCACGCGACTCAGATCGAGAGCTGTTAGGGCTGTAAACCCAGTTAGATCTTCTTGAGGCACTGCACGCTCTCAGAAGGTTTGGCTGACTTGGGCCTATTGAAAGAAAAAAAACTGGCGCGGGTTACCGCGCTCAGTGTCGTCAGGTGGCGACGTGAGAAACATCCTTGTCCGGCGAATAAATGTCCAGGATGTTCCAATGACCGGTCGTTGGCGTCGGGTTGTTGATCATTGGGACATCAAGGACAGTAGGTTTGCCGCTGGCAATTGCAGCTTCTAATGCGGGCAACAACTCGTCAGCAGCGCTGAGCCTGTGCCCTTCCGCGCCATAAGCTCTTGCAATGTCAGCATAACCCGGCCCGTTCGCGGGAGCTGCGGCTGATCCGGGGAACGTTGTTCCATAGGTCAGGCCGTAATGCGCCTTTTGCAAACCCGCTATAGTTCCGAAGGCGTTGTTGTTCATGACCAGCCAGATGATGCCCAGATCAAGTTCGACGGCCGTCGCGAGCATCGACGGATTTTGACCAAAGCCACCATCACCGACCAGACTGAGGACAACGCGATCAGGTGCCGCCAGTTTCGCACCGATCGCGCCCGGAGGGCCAAACCCCATAGTCGCGAACCCGCCCGGAGTCAGGATCGAACCGGGTGTCAGGATATCGAACTGTTGCCCAACACCGTTCTTGTTCCAGCCAACGTCCGTAGTGATGATGGCATCCTCAGGCAGTGCCTTGCGGGTATCTGCCAGAATGCGCTCGGGCATCATCGGAAAGGCCGATGAGGTCGCCATTTCCACGTTGCGCGCTTTGAAATCCGTTCGGAAGTCGGCGATCTTCTGTTCCAGCGCGGGGCGTTTGAAGCCGTCCGGATACATCTCGCGGGCGACCCGGTTGAGGACGCGCAAGGCGGCCTTGGCGTCCGCGACCACACCGATCTCGGTGGGATAATTCCGGCCGATCTCCTGCGGTTCGATGTCGATATGAATGACTTTTGAGCCGGGAATGTTGAACGTGTAGCCAGGGTACCAGCTGGAGCAATCGGCCTCTTTGAACCGTGTGCCCACGGCAAAGATGTAGTCCGCGTTCAGGCAAGACTGGTTGACCAGCTCGGTGCCCCAAAACCCGGTCATTCCCAGCACGAGCGGATGGTCGTCCCGCAGCGCGCCCTTGCCCATCAGGGAATGCGCGACGGGCAGACCCATATGTTCAACAAACTCGCGCAACTCCTCACAGGCCTGCGCCAACAGGATACCGCCGCCGACATAGGCAACCGGGTTTTCGGCCTTCGCCAGCGCTTCGGCAATCTCTCGCGCTGTTTCATCCTCAATCGACGGTTTCTTGAGCGCGCGCGTGTTATCGCGGATACGGTCGAAGCTGTCCGAGGGGATCACCTCGGAGAAGATGTCCATCGGCACATTGACCAGCACCGGCCCGGGCTGACCGCTTTCAGCCAGATGGAACGCCTTTTCCAAGATTTCGGCCATCAGGTCGGCGCGATCCACGCGCCAAGCGCGCTTCACGAAGGGTCGGTAAATCTCCCATTGGGCTGCGTCTGCATGCAGGTTCACTTCCTGATGCGGATGTTTACCGTAGTAGTGCGTGGGAATGTCACCCGCGATCACGACCATCGGGATACAGTCCAGTGCGGCGTTGGCGACCCCGGTGGCGCAATTGGTCAGCCCCGGGGAGAGATGGGACAGCACCACCGAGGCCTTGCCCGTCACGCGGGCATATGCATCCGCCGCGTGGCTGGCGATTTGTTCGTGTCGTACTGTGACGAAATCGATGGGACTTTCCGCCAGCGCAGCCAGAACCGCAATGTTCGTGTGCCCGCACAGGCCGAAAACGTGCTTGACCTCACGGCGTTCGAGAAAGTCAACGATATGTTCGGCAACGGTTTTGCCGTCCAGTTTCGCTCCGTCCATCACGCGACCTCCTGTCCGTAGAACTCACCGAACAGATCCGGCTCCGAGGGGCGATCCTCAGGGATCGGACGGCTGACCCAGGTGTAGTTCATCATGTGTTTCATGGTGACGTTTTCGTTGGTGATGTTGCCGCCCCAGATGCCGCAGCCCAGGCTGCTGGTCATAGGCATGCCATTTGTCCAGGCACCCGCATTGGCCTTGGATTGAGGCTGTCGCACCATCATACGGCTGACCGGAGCCAGACGCGCCAACCGGTCGATGTGATCGTCATTGTGGCTGTAGATGCCGCAGGAATGGCCCTTTCCCCCGGTGTTGTAGATCTGGCTGACCGTTTCCAGCGCATAATCGAACGTTTCGAAGTGATAAAGCGCCATCAGCGTGGTCAGTTTTTCCTTGGAGAACTTGTGCTGCGGCCCGATTTGCCCCTGATTTTCAACCATCAGAAACTTGCGATCTTCGGGGATGCTAAAACCGGCGACCTTGGCCGTTTGCTGCGGCGGACAGGCAATGGTCGGAAACGTACGGTTTCCCTTTTCATCCCACATGGCCGCTTCGAGCATGGCCTTCTCTTCATCCGAACACAGGTAGCCTCCCTCGGCTTGAAGCGCCTTGACCATATCGTCGTAAACTGAGCGCTGGATGATGATGTTGCCGTCGGCCGAGCAGCCCGACCCAAAGTCGGAGGTCTTTGAAATACGGGTATTCTGCGCGGCGATATCCAGATCGGCTGTCTCGTCGATGACGATGGAGGAATTCCCCGCGCCGACGCCATAGGCCGGGCGCCCGGAACTGTACGCCGCTTTGACCATCGGCTTGCCACCCGTTGCCAGAGTCAGGTCACAAATCTCCATCAGATGTTGCGTCAATGGGATCGACGGTTTGCGAATGGACTGAAACAAGTCCTCAGGGGCACCGGCAGCACGACAAGCTGCACGCATGACTTCGACCATTTCATAGGTGGTATGGGCGGTTCGTGGGTGCGGACTGAAGATAACCGCATTCCGGGCGTTCGCGGCGGAAACGCCGGTCACCGGTGGCGTCATCGCCGGGTTGGTCATCGGGATCAGCGATGCGATCACACCGGCAGGTTTGGCGTATTTCACGAGCCCCTTTTCTTCGTCGACTTCGACGATCCCCGTCGAGGGCGTACGCAAGACATCTCGCAGCACCATGTGAATCTTGAAGCGCTTCGCTGGGCGGCCTTCGCGATCTCCGATACCACTCTCATCCACGCCTTGTTGAGCCAGACGCGTGAAGGTTTTCTCATTACCCGCATACCACGCAATGGCCTGAGACAGGCGGTCCAGCCTGTCCTGATCCCAATCCTCGATCTCGGCCATGGCAGCGCGGGCGCGTGCCAGCATATCGGCCGCCATGTTGCGGTCGTTTTCAGTGAGCTCTTTGCCCATGATGATCCTCTTGGTGTTTTAGAATTGCAGCATCGGGCACACGACGCTGTGACCGCGCCTCGCCGAATGTTCGCTTGGCGTGGCTGAGACAGCGACGCGCGTGTTCTTCATATCCCAACTCGGCAACGCGGCTTTGGTTGGGCAGTTCGATGGAATAGTCGACGGGCGGCATCCGTTCGATGATGCCGGTGAAATCGATCCATCCCTCACCGGGATATAGCCGCGCATCGCGGGCCAGTTGGATCATGCCCTCACGCGTATCGGCGATGCCGGGCAGGCAATCAGAGATATGCAGGAAGTGAAACAGGTCCGAGGGGACGTGTAGCAACTCTCCCAAATCCACGCGGCTGAGATGCAGATAAAGCGTATCAACCAGAATACCGCCATTCGGCTGATCGGAGGCGCGGACAATGTCAAGCGCCTCATCCAGAGTACGAAGGCGGGAAAAGCTTGGGAACTCCAGGTCCACTGTTAGCCCGTAGGGTGCCGCCAGTTCGCAGGTCTCAGAATAGACGTCGATCAGGAAGTCACGATCATCGCGGGTGTTGGTCCACGCGCTCATGATCATACGCTTGGCGCCCAGTTCCCCGCCGATCTCCAGCGACGGCTCGAAACTGCGCGGATCGACATCTTCGGTAATGCGCGCAAGCTCGACATCGAGGACTTTCAAGCCAGTGGTAGAGAGAGCAGTTTTGATGGCATGCACCTGTGCCTTGTCGATTGGAGATTGAGTGAATTCACCGGGCACATGCATCGGAATGAATCTGGGGCTGACGGCATCGTAACCGGCCCGCGCGGCGATATAGACCAGCTCGGGCGGCGTACAGCCAATCAGCGTCAGATGCGCCAAGGAATAGAGAGAGGGGCTTGCGCCAGCCTCTTTGGGTTTCACCATGAACGACAGCTCCACGTGTCTGCGAATCTCAAATTCATCACACGTAGTAAAAAATATCTGATATTTTTTAAAATATCAACTTTTAATACTGAGCAGGAAATGAAAGCGCCCGGGCAACTGCCCGGGCGTGTTTTACATTCTTGTTGGCAGAACCTTAGAGAGTGACCCAGTCACCTCCGGACTGGTGAGAGCGCACGGAGGCTTCAATAAACCGGACGCCATCTGCACCTTGTTCGACACTGGGATAAGTAAGCCAATCATCCGGAACGGTAACGCCATCCCGACGCGCAGCTACGGCCATAGCAAATTCCGTATAGAGGTTGGCCCAGGCTTCGATAATCCCTTCTGGGAAGCCGCGCGCGGTCCGGATTAGACGTTCTGCGCCGGGGCCGATGCCATGCCCGTGACCTCGGCTGATGATGCGATCCGGCTCACCGAACCGATTGAACTTCAGCTGTTCCGAATTCTCCAGGTCCCACTCGAGACCTCCTTCGTTCCCGAATATGCGCAACCGCAACCCTCCCCGATTTCCGGGGGCAAGGCGTGTCGCCATCAGGGTTCCCGGAACCTCGTTTTGATAGCGGGTGAACATGAATGCTGTGTCTTCCAAAGGCTTTGGCGCGCCGCAGACATGAAATTCAGCCCGTAGGTCGGTCAAGGGCAGGCCCGAGACAAAACTGGCGAGATGCGCGGCATGGGTGCCGATATCGCCGACACAGCTGGTCGGACCAGAAATCTTTGGGTCCAGCCGCCATTTGACGTGGGGCGCATCAGCCACATCATCGGGCGTCATCCAGTCTTGCATGAACTCGACGTGGATTTGGTTGATTTTACCGATGCCGCCTTCCGCCACGATTTGTTTGGCCTGACGGATTACTGGAAAACATGACATCGCATAGCCGACAGCAAAGATGTGTCCCGTGCGCGCGGTAATCTCCTCAATCCCTTCGGCCTCCGCGACTTCGTTGGTCAAGGGCTTATCGCACAGCACGTCAATGCCCGCCTCCAGAAAGGCTTTGGCCGCTTCGAAATGAACGTGGTTCGGGGTGGTGATCATGACGGCATCTACGCCATCCGGGCGTGCCGCCTCGGCCTTTGCCATCTCGTCGAAGGACGCATAGCACCGGTCGGCCGGCAGGAACCACTCGGCCCCGCGCACCTTGCTTCGCATGGCGTCAGAACTGAGCGCTCCTGCGACGACCTCCCACCGGTCGGTCATCCGCGCGGCCGTTGCCTGCGTGACAGAGATACGTCCGCCGCCCACAACACCCAGCCGCAAACGGCGAGACAATCGGGGGAAAGGTCCGTCAAAGTTCAGGTCTTCGGAGAAAAGTCTCGCAGCCATTCTAAATCTCCATTTCCGGGACCCGTACGCCTTCCGGCAGCATTTCCACCGCCATGAAAATGCTGGGGGTAATCGTCTCGTACTGATGCCAGGGATAGTTGCCTTCGGCGTCATACATCGGTTTGTGCGTCGTGCCGGGGGCCATGAATTCTTCGAGGTAAAGGGATTCAACATCCCGCTCACGGCATTGCTGCATTTTCCCAAAGCCTACGATTTGTGTATGCACTTCGCGAAACCCCGGTACCGGGCAGAACGGATGATCCTTGTGCAATCCGACATTCAGCGGCACCGAGCCGGAATGGTACATGGTCAGCCCAACGTTACCCACAAAGACCTTTGGCGACATGTAGTGGCTGACACCGCGTAAACGCTCCTCTTGGCGAACATCAAAAGCAGATGGCCATGTATCTTTCACCCATGCGAACAACTCGTTGTCATCGGCATGGGCGTCGAAATCGTGGACAATGACTGCACGTTCCACGCCGCTAAGCGTGCTGTCTTGCACGATCACAGAGGAAAGCGGTGCAATGGCCTGATCCTCGACAGAGAGATTTCGCCCCCCAAGGTTAAGAACGATGGCGCGACCCTCGATAGAAATCCTGCGCTCGTCAGTTGTGTGCTGGACGCGAAAGAATGGTTGAGCAAAGTCGAGTGTCTCAATCGGCATGAACCAATTCCTTCCTCTCATCGTTAAGGAAATCGACCGGCAAAGGCTCCGGAGCCGCGCAACGGCTTTCTATCGTCTGATAGGCGCCAAATTTTGGTGCCCGTTCGATCGCGTCCATGACCTCGAAAACGTGGTAGGCGAGCGCTCCACTTGCACGGGGTTGGCGTCCTTCTTGCGCCGCCAGGGCCAGATCCATAAGGCCGAGACCACGGCTGTCCTCATTGAACCCATGTTTGTTGTCGACCACCTGCCAGCCTTCGCGACTGGTTGGGCGCGGCTGATGAGACCAGCGCGAGGTCTCCCGCGTTTTCAGCCAGACATCCCCTTGAAAGATATTGGCACCATGAACCGGGTCAGGGTCTGGGATGCTAATGGTGCCGTTTTCACCGTAGATCTCGAACCGCGGCGTTTCGCTGTCCCAGACGTCGAAGCTCATGGTCATCGACCCTATAGCTCCGGAAGAGAACTGCAGCAGGCTTAGGGAATGCGTGTCGACCTCGACATCCATCCATTCTCCGTTGCGAGGGCCATTTTCGATCATCCTTTTGTCGAACGTGCGCCGAGCCATTCCGGCGACGCGGTCAATTTGCCCAAGGCAAAAAATCATGGCGGTCAGGTAGTACGGCCCAAGGTCCAGCAATGGCCCACCACCCGCCTTATAGTAGAAATCCGGATTGGGATGGTGGCGCTCCGTCCCGTGGGTCCCGACATGGGCAAAAACCCCTGTCGGTTTGCCAATGGCACCCTCGTCGATCAAGCGCCGAACGGTCTGCCAGCGACCGCCCAGAAATGTGTCGGGCGCGCAACCGACCAGTAACCCCTTTTCAGAGGCCATGTGCAGGATCGCCTTTCCATCCGTTCGATCCATAACCAGCGGCTTTTCTGAATAGACGTGTTTGCCCGCCTCCAGAGCGCGCAGGCTGATTTCGGCATGGGCCGCCGGAATTGTCAGATTCAAAACGCAGTCAATTGTCGGATCGTCAAACACTTCATCTGGTGTGTAAGCCTTGGCGATGCCGTATTTATCCGCCTTCGCGCGGCTTTCCAAAGGATCGAGGCTTGCGCAAGCCACGACCTCTATGTTCGAGAATTTGGATAGTGTTTTTAGATAGATATCGCTGATACGACCACAGCCAATAAGGCCGACCCGGAAGGATTTCGATGTCTCACGTGTCATCATTCCTGTCTTCGTAGAGGGGTAAGTAATTTGGGGGCATCGGCCCTTTATTTCGGCCACCCTGGTTCATCTGTTCCCAAGCGTGGGCGAGTATTCCGACCGAGCGGGACAGGCAGAAAAGCCCTCGCGACAAGGGCGCAGGAAAGCCAAGTTCGCAGAAGATCACGGCCGTCGCTCCGTCAATATTCATGGCAATTGGCCGACCGCCTCGTTGACGACCGAGTTCGGCTTGAACCTCTTCTCCGATATCGGCAAACCGGCCAGAAACTGTGCCTTCTGCCGCCGCATCACGAACAAGTTGCATCAATCGTGGTGCGCGTGGGTCGACAGGCTTGTGAAACCTGTGACCAAAGCCCGATACGATCTTGCCGTAGGTCTCGCGCCAACTGTCCAAGCCATCCCGAACAGCGTCATTCAGCGAACCTCCCGCATTCATGCGGGCGGCGATATCATAATACAGCTCAGCACATTGCTCTCCTGCACCTCCATGCACGTCGCCCAGCATGTTCACCGCAGTCGCCATTGCATTATTGAGACCTACCCCGCAGGTGGCAGCCATACGCGCAGCCGCGATCGAGGGGGCCTGCGGACCGTGATCCACGCCTGCGACCAAAGCAGCCTCGAACAGGCGCGCCTGTGCGTCGCTCGGCAGATCGCCCCGCACCATCAGCCAGATCATCTGCGGGAAAGATACGTTCCCGATCAGGTCCTCTATGGCGTTGCCACGAAAAGCGATCTGACCGGGCTTCATGTCGATGATGGAGGTACGCCACCATTGGCGGATAGCTTGCTCGTCGTTTGTCATACCGTTGCACCTCTAAACTCGCGCATGCGCTGCTGACGAAGTGAATCGAAAACGCTTTGAAGACGACTGATTGAGGCGGTGCAGCCGGTGAAGATTTCAAAAGACGCTGCAGCCTGATGAACTGCCATTCCAGCACCATTCATCACTTTTAACCCAGTTGTGCGGGCGCTTCTCAGAAGGTGTGTCTCGAGCGGGAAATATACTATATCTGCCACCCAAGCATCCGGCCGCAACAATGATGGATCAATCACCGACCCGGGGTACTTATCCATCCCGAGCGGTGTTGCATTGACCACTCCGTCCACAAATTTGACCCGTTCCAACGAAATCGAGGGGGAACCCTGAAGCTTTGCACAAGGGCGCAAGACCTTTAGTCGACTGACCAGCGCCTGCGCTCGGTGGAAGTCAGGATCGATGATCTCCAGGTTTCGAACACCTGAATCAAGCAAAGCCAAAGAGACTGCACTGCCCGCGCCTCCAGCACCAAACATGAGAACCGTTTCAGTCTTCGATGATCCCAAAAAATCTCCGAAGGCACTGTGGAAACCTATGTAGTCGGTGTTGTGGCCAACCATTCGGTCGTTACAAAAAACCACCGCGTTTACAGCTTGAAGCTCCTCAGCGGTTTTGGAAAGCTCATCGAGATGATCAATGACTGATGCTTTGTAGGGGTGTGTTACGTTGACCGCCGCACAGCCTAATTCAACTGAATAATGCAATAAATCAGCGACCGACATTCCACGAAATGGCTCTTTTGCCGTGTCGATCCTACCGTAGCTCAGATCGATACCCTGCGCCCGGCCCTCCGCCTCGTGCATCTCAGGCGTCATGGAGCCAGAAATCCCTTGTCCGATTAGTGCGGCCTTCATATTAGGTTGTTCCTTCCGCCACGTGGTGTCGCGTTTGCGCCGCTAATCGAAACGCAGCGTTACGCGCGCCATAGCCGGCGTAACCAGTTCGGCGCTCAACAATTTCAAAGAAAAAGCCGTTAAAGATGGGGCGACTGTAGATCTGAAAATACTCGGCACCCGCCGCCTGGTCGTAGAGTATGTTATCCCTGCGCATTTGGGCGATTAGGTCTTCACTTAACCCGAATGTCGCTTGCAGATCAGCGTAGTAATTTTCTGGGATGGGCAGGCTGGGAAAACCGGACTTCCGCAATTGGGCTGAGGTTTCAAATATGTCGTCCGACTGGAAGGCGATGTGCTGAACACCAGCCCCAAAGCCATCTTCAAGGAATGACGCCGCCAGTGTTCGACGCCCAACTGCCCCATTTAGGTTTAAGCGCACTTCGCCTTCGGGACTTTCGATAGCCTGGCTTTGCACGACACCAGACGGGTCGGCGACGTTCACGATAGGGGATTTTGCCATCTCGAAAGTAGAAATGTAGTAGAGCAGCCAGCTCTGCATCTCATCGTGACGCATCGTCTGTGCCAGATGGTCGATGCGGCGCAGACCGGCGGGCTGGGTCGCTTTGGTCTTGGCGACTGGCTCAAACTCGATGTCCCAAACCCGATGCAGATCGGATTTCTCATCGATGAAATGGACAACATTGCCACCAACACCTCGGATGGCTGGGATGTTCAGTTCCCCGGTCCCCACCGGTTGTGAGAAATTCGGTGCGCCCAACGCGGTCGCCCGCTGAACCGTCTGATCCGCATCTTTGACACGCAACCCCATGTCACAAACGGAGGGGCCGTGACCCAGGAACGCCGAATGCGCAAAACCTTCCTTTTCGGTATTAACAACGATGTTTATCGCGCCCTGCCGCCACAGTTCGACGGACTTGGTGACGTGTTTTCGCTCCATTCGAAAACACATTGCTGACAGCATATCTGCCAGCTGCGCACCGCTTGTTTCGTCGGCTGTAAATTCGACGAATTCGAAGCCTGACGCATAGACGCGTTCCGGCAGGTCCGGGATGCCGAAATCGGTTCCCGGCTCGGTCCGGGATACCTCATCCAGGAGGTTCACCAGCGACCTGTAGCTGTCTCGGGCCAGTGTTCGGCCACCGGGTTGAGGAGCTGCTTCGTTGACGCGTGCAACCGACCAAGGCCCTTTGTATCCGGCGCGAGACAAAACGCGAACGAAGCCCGCAAGGTTCAGCGACCCAAGCCCCGGCAGAAGCCCAAAGTGCCGTTTGAGCCTGCGAATATCCATCTCAAGCCGGGGTGCATCGGACAGTTGCACATGGAACAGCCGCTCTCCGGGAATGTCCCGAAGGCGGGCTGGTTTGGACCCGTCGGCAAGCGAGAAGAAGGAATTCAAGGCCAACCCCAAATGAGGGCTGTCGATTGCTTCAACGACGCCTAACGCCTGCTCATCCGAGTGAATAAGATTCGACCATGGCAAGCCCATAAAGGCCAGACGAAGACCCATCTCTTTCGCGATTTTGGTCGCCTCGCCAAGATCTGCGATTACCTGTTCTTCGGTCGCTGCGACATCAACCTCGAAGGCAGACCCGATCAGCAGCAATTCCGTTCCCAACTCGCTCATCAGTTCGAGTTTGCGCTTCAGTCGATCAAAGGCGCGCGCCCGTCCGCTGTCAGACTGGCCTTCAAGGTTATGGAAGGGTTGTAGCAGGCAAATCTTCAGGCCGAGATCTGATGCAATGTTCCGAATTTGCGATGGCGGCCCGTCAAAAGCGGTCAAATCCGGTTCGTGTAATTCGACACCCCCGAATCCCGCGTCAGCGATAGCACTCAGCTTTTCAGCCAGATCACCGGGGATCGACGTTGTCGAAACCGAGAGGCACATTATCCCTGATATCCAAACATACGCGGCAACCACAGGACCAGATCCGGCATCAGCATCATGATCACCAAGGCGAAGATGAGAACCGCGAGGAAAGCCCAGATTTCGGAGATGATTTCACGCAGCGGAATGTCCGTCACAGCGTTGATCACAAAGAGTAGAATGCCATAGGGAGGCGTGATCAGACCGATCATCGAGTTCACGACGACCAGAACTCCGAAATGCACAAGATCAATCCCGAGCGCTTCGCAGGTCGGAATGAAAAGGGGAACAATCACCAGGATTATCGTTGTTGCGTCTAAAACGCATCCCAGCGCGAGGATCAGCAGGTTTACGAGGATCAGGAACACAATCGGGCTGACATCAGAACCCTCCAGCAGCGCCGAGATAGACTGCGGTATTTGCTCCTGAATAACGATGAAGTTCAGAATGAACGCGCCCCCAATGACCACCCCGACGGCTGCGGAAGAGCGCGCGCTGTCGACGAACACTTGATAAAGGCCACGGAAGGTCAGCGCGCGGTAGAACAACGCTGCCAGAAGCAGGGCGTAGAATGCAGCCACTGCTGCGGCCTCGGTTGGAGTGGTGACGCCGCCATATATGCCGTATAGCAGGATTGCGGGCATCAGCAGTGCCGGAAACGCGTTTGCGGTTTTAGCCGGCAATTCGCGCAGTGGAACAGGTTCTTCCAATGCAAAGTTCCGCTTTCCGGCCAGATAATAGTTCATCGCCATGAGGACGACGCCCATGATCAGGCCCGGAAGAATACCGGCCAGGAACAGCGACCCGATAGAGGCCTTGGAAACGAGCGCGTACAAAACCATCGGGATCGAGGGCGGAATGATCGGGCCAATCGTCGCCGACGCCGCCGTGATCGCGGCTGCGTAACCTCGGCTGTAGCGGCCATCTTTAGTCATCATTTCAATGATAATCTTGCCGATCCCCGCGGCATCCGCGACAGCCGAGCCGGACATACCGGAAAAGATCAGAGACGCTACCACGTTTACGTGCCCGAGGCCGCCCTTGAAACGACCGACAGCTGCAACGCAGAAGTTCAGCAGACGGTCCGTGATCGAACCAGCGTTCATGATATTCGCGGCGACGATGAACAAAGGCACGGCAAGCAGGATCGTGCTTTTGTAGAAGCCTTGCAGGATCTTCTCGCCTGCGAGTGCTACGTCCAGTCCGGCTGTGCCCAGATACACCAATGAGGCCAAGAGGATGGAATAGCCGATAGGTGTCCCGATGCCTGCCAGAAGAAAGAGAGCGAGCAGGCAGGAAAGAAGTTCAAAACTCATTTCTTAACTTCCTCGTCTTCTTCGACGTCGACACGGGGATGGTCGTCAACCACGTTGTATCCAACAACCAGTTCCAACTCTGTCTTTGGGGGGCCATTGCGCATGACGTCGAAGAATAGCCACGCGTAGCGCGCTGCGACGACCAGCATGAATACCGCGTAAATCGAGAATACTGTGCGCAAAGGTATCTTCTCGCCGGAAAACGGATTGCGGACAGTCGATGTCTTGCGGATTTTCATCCAATCGATGTAGTCCCACGTCGGAAGGAAGCTGTAGAGCATACCGACCACGATCGCTGCGGCCGCCAGCATCGCAAAGACCTGCCGCACGCGCATCGGTACGGAAAGGTAGATGATGTCGAACTTCACGTGATCCCGTTCTCGCACTATGAAAGCGCAACTGAAGAAGATCACCCAGACCCACAGAATGCCGATGAGTTCAAGCGTCCATCCGGCGGGGGTAAAGAAGTAGCGCAAGAGTATTTGCAATAGGAAGATCAGGAAGATTGCCGCCAGCATCCCGCCGGCAATCGCTTCGGTCAGTCGGGAGAACCCCTTCATAAAGGCTTTCATTATGGTTCTCCCTCCCTTGTCTTGCTGGGCTCAGTTGCCCAGAGCGTTTATCTGATCCAGAACGCCTTCGGGCCATGAACCTGCGAACTCGCTGTCCAGATACATAGACTGTACCTGATCGCGGAACGCCGCGAGATCGGGTTCATAGATTTCCATGCCTTGCTCTTTCAGGAAGCTGACAAGATCTTCTTCTTTCTGAAGCTGCTTCTGACGGCCTGATTCAGCTGCTGCGTCCGCAGCTTCCTGAACCTTGGCTTGCTGTTCCGGTGTCAGCCCGTCCCAAACCTCTTTGCCGATAGCGATATAGTTCAAGTCGACCAAGTGCGATGTCAGTATGATCTGATTGGTCACTTCGTAGAATTTGGCATCAACAACGGTTGGCAATGGGTTGTCCTGACCGTCAACGGCACCGGTCGACAGAGCTGTGTAAACCTCTGAGAACGCCATTGGTGTCGGGGCAGCACCCAGCGCTTTGCCAAGGAATTGCCACGCATCTGTGCCCGGCATCCGCAGGTTCACACCCTCCAAATCAGCCGGGGTGCTGACGGTCAGTTCATCCTTGGGTTGGCGCAGGTTCACCTGACGACGGCCCAGATACATGACCGACAGCAGTTTGACGCCCAGTTCTTCTTCGGCCTTTTGCTTAAAGGCATCCATCAAGGGATCGTTGAAGACAGCCACCTGATGCGCGGCGTCCTGGTGGACATAGCCTGCTGTAAAGATCGAAAACTCGGGGAAGAACTGTGCCAGTTCCTGCGCCGAGGTGATCGACATTTCCAGGTTGCCTCGGCTGATGGCGTCCAACTCCGTACCTTGGGCGAAGATTGTGCCGTTATAGCTGGGCTCATACGTCGCAAATTCAGCGACCATGGGTGCGAAAACCTCGGCCATTGCGACCGAGCGCTGATCGGTCTCCGATCCTGATGTTGCGAGGCGAAGTTGCACTTTGTCTTCCGCCAGCGCACCACTTGTTGCGCTAAACAGAACACCGGTTGCGACCAGGGCTGATACAGCAGCCCGGCGGGTAAGTTTGGTAATCACTTTGCTCCTCCCTGAGACATCATGATGCTTCTTTTTTGCGATTCAGAGTTTTGACCTATTTTGGAGTTTTTGCAAGATGTTTTACAAAATATCAGATATTTTTCATTACTTGCAATCTCTGTTGCTGCGTTTCCTGAAGGGTTCTTATCCTGACAGTCTCGCCAGTTCTGCAAGAATTCTGAATAGCTTCAATAACTTGAAGCGTTCTGAAACCTTCCCATCCAGACACAATCGGCTCTGCTCCGTTCCGAGCTACTTCAACAAAGTGCCTGAGTTGATTGACCAGAGGGTCAGACGCACCCTTCTTCAGCGCGGTTGATGAGATTGGCGTCCACCAATCCCTTTGCTCTCTCTGGTAACTCCACAGGCGAAGATCGGGAACGGACAACGAACCATGAGAACCACCTATCATGTAGCTACTCTCAGTGGTTGAAGGATAGATTGGATATTCCTGAGACGTCATCTCCCAGCTCCATGGGGCAACGATGCTGTCGGACACACTTATGGTTCCTATCGCCCCGCTTTCGAACGTCAACAGAGCACCGGCAACATCTTCGTTGTCGTAACCCCGCTGCGAAGCAGCCGACTGAGCCTGTACAGTCATAACTTCTCCGGCCAAGTACCGCAGCAGATCAACATCGTGGACAAGATTGACCGAGATGGGCCCTGCACCGGGTTTCTTTCTCCAAGGCGCAGCATCAAAATACTCGTCTGGCTTATAGAACCAGCAATTCGCATGGACAGCGCGCACATCTCCAATCTTCCCATCGACAATGGCTTCCTTAGCCGACCGGATCAGAGGATTGTGTCGACGATGATGTCCGACCATCAGTGGCACATTGGCCTTCTCCGCTGCTTGAACAAGCTCAAGTGCAGCGGTGGCTTCCACGGCGATCGGCTTTTCGACAAGAACGGGACAACCATGTCGAACACACGTGAGGCCTTGTTCGACATGAAGCGTGGTCGGGGTCGCCAGAACAGCTCCGTCTGGCGTCT
This sequence comes from Ruegeria sp. HKCCD7303, assembly GCF_013111185.1. GTDB lineage: Bacteria > Pseudomonadota > Alphaproteobacteria > Rhodobacterales > Rhodobacteraceae > Ruegeria. Next base: position 73,444 of record NZ_WVRE01000008.1, read on the forward strand.
GATTTGCAAACATTTCCTCGAGGGTTTCGTAACATGCAACCGCATGCTCAACGGCGTAAGCACGGCCTTCATCGCTGGGGTCGACCACCGCGACGAGATCAACATGGCGCAACGCTCGGATAGCATCTGCGTGGCGGCGTCCAACAAGGCCGATGCCGACAATGGCAATGCGAAAGTTCTTAGACACTTTGCTTCCTTCCGGAGGGTCCGGAAAATCCCGAAACCGATGATTGCGATCGGGCTGCTTTGCCCAACTTGGCCACGACCGTATTGGGGTTTTCGCGATTCCGCAATAATGTATGATATTTTTATTTTTACCATACATCAGTTTGGATTGCTGATGTCTCTGAAAAATGCTAATTGAACGAGGAAACTGATAATATCGGGTGAAACGCATGGCGAAACAGCCGTCTACGATAGGTGCAAGCACCTATCAGCGCATCAAGCGGGACATCATCTTCGGGGAGTTGCAGCCCGGCTCCAAACTGAAGCTGGACGCCTTGAAGGAACGCTACTCTGCAAGCCTTTCGACACTTCGTGAAACGCTGAACAGGCTCGCCAGCGACGGATTTGTCGAAGCTCCTGAGCAACGGGGGTTCCTGGTTACACCGGTCTCCCGTGAAGACCTGATCGAGATATCAGAGCTGCGTGTCCTGTTGGAATGCCACGCGTTGGAGTTATCCATCGAGAATGGTGACACGGATTGGGAGGGGAACCTCGTCGCCGCGCATCATAAGCTGCATTTGATGGAGCAACGGCTTCTCAAAGGAGATGACTCTGAGAAAGAAACCTGGAAGAGGTACGACTCGGAGTTTCATCAAGCAATGATAGCAGCCTGCAACTCCAAGAATCTTCTATCCCTTCACTCAATCATCTATGACAAATATCTTCGCTACCAGATGCTCGTACTGACCTATCGAGGTGAGGTAGCAGCCAAAGAACACAAACACATGTTCGATGCCGCATTGGCCAGAGACGCGAATATGGCCAAGAAACTGTTGGAAGATCACATCCGAAACGGCCTCGCCCACACGTTGGAGGCTATGTAGGCCATTCCGCCGTGCCGCAATTGCGGCGGCCTCCAACTCGGAGCAACGCGGTGATGTCCAATATCTTTTGATCGAATTCGCCAGTCAGGGCACCGCTACGACAATTGACCTTTCGGCTTACCCCTTGAAGGTCACTGCACGCATATTTTACAGAGTGTTAATGTGTGGGGTTTGTGTCCAAGACGGACCTCCGCTACCATCATCCAGAAAATTTTTTTTGAATGAACCCTTCGTGGGCGAACTGGACCTTGGCCTAGAATAAACCTCTTTCAAATCTGTCTTTGGACGACGATCAAATCTGAGCTCGTCAGTTAGCAGCCGTGACTGGGAAGCCCGCCGAGATTTCGAAAGCCGCCGCTTTGAGTTTGTGAGGCTAGAAACCGCTAATACGCTCGATAAGCCAATACATCGACACGGAACCGATGCCGTAGGCGGCGACAACTGTTGCCCTTTGGCTGATCGGAAACGCAATCACACGCCAGATCATCAAAGAAAGCGCCAAGGCTGTGATGAAAAACAGCTGACCGGCTTCAACGCCCAGATTGAACGCAAGCAATGCTGCGGGGATGTCGTTTGGCGGCAGACCAATATCGGCCAATGCCCCAGCAAAACCAAGACCGTGTAAAAGCCCGAATCCGAAACAGACGATCCAGGGTTTTTGACTTGAAAGCCGGAACCGTCCTTCACCGCCTTTGACAATCTCCATCGCCAGAAAAACGATCGACAAGGCGATGACGGCCTCAACTGGTGGGCCGGGAACGTTCAGAACGCCAAAGGTTGCAAGCGCCAATGTTATCGAATGCGCAAGCGTGAATGCTGTTACAGCTCCGACCAACCTCCACGGATCGCGAACCAAAATGAACAGCGCTAAGACAAAAAGCAAATGGTCCCAGCCTTCCAGTATGTGCTCGAACCCCAACTGGAAATAGGCGACAAATACTGACGATGTCGTCTGTTCAGATGGAATGTCCTGAACCGCGGCATCTGGCGTGAAACGAAGCGTCGCGGGCTCGGATTCTAGTGGGTGCAAACGGACCAAAACATCGTTTTGCTGAGCCTCAAGGCCCTCGATGGCGATGGGTTGGCCCGTGATCGTTGCGTCGCACTCGGCAACCCAGGATGAAACCCATGCTCGCCCGTCGAAAGCCGGGTCAGGCCCACGTGCAGGAGCGCATCCATCCGGCAAAACAGCATCAATCGCCATTGGCTGACCACTCACATCTGGCTTCCGCCAATGAACGCTCCACGTACCTGGCCCGATTTGACGCATGTCCAGGTATCCCGGATCAAGCGCATGCGCTGCCACGTTACCTACGGGCCAAGCGAACAGAAGCGCAAGCACTATGCAGATCAAAGCCCTCATTCGGTCGCGCCTGACAGGTCGGGCACCACAATCTTGTACGTACCCGCAAGAGCTTCATACTGCGCTTGCGCCAGATCTTCACTCATGGCGCGACGCCAATCCCGTAAAACCGCATCGTGAATGTCTGACAAAGCCGGCGTTTGGCTGGGCTCAATGGCGGTCACCTGAACAAGGTGAACCCCGTAACCTGACCGGATCGGACCGACCCACTGGCCAGCTTCGAGCTCTAACAGAGCGTCGGAAAATCCACCTCCAAAGACCGAGTCCACCACTCTGGTCACGGTCAGGGGCATTGAGGTCGGCAAGAGTGTCGAAGCCCCGTATGCAGACATGTCTTGCCCCTCGTCTAGCGCAACCAGGGCCGCCTCAAGTTCTGCATCACTTGGCCGTTCGCCCAAAAAGACCTGATTGAACGCCACCTTGTCGGGGGTAGCATAGCGTTCAGGACTTTCTTGAAGAAACGCCTCTAGATCCTCATCTTCTGGAACCACTGATGTGGCGATCGCTTCTGTAAGAAAATCCATCTTCTGACTTAGACGAGACCTGATCACGCTATCCCCACGATCAAGGCCAAGTTTTCGTGCCTCCCGCACAAGTACCTCTTCGCGAATTGACGCGTTGACCAAGGCTTGCAGCTCAGCATTGTCGGGCGGGCGTTTCCACCGCGCTTCAAACTGAGTAGACAAAAGCGCGATATCGTCTTGGTCGAATGTTATCGTTTCAAGGTTTTCGACAGTCTGGTCGTTCGGCGCAACGATATGGAACCAAATGAAAATTGCTGCCCCAATCAAGAAAAAGTGGAACAGGGGTTCTTTCAAAAATCGCATGAAGTCTCCTGCGTAAAACGTGCTCTGGTTCTACGTACTGATGCTGGCATCAGCTGATCGGGTCTTGCAAGAAAATGAATGCTATGAGCATTGCAGAAGTTTCAAACGACCACCGAGGTAGCGGCGGCTACCTCGGCTTCGAAATCCGTGAAGCATGCAATTCACTCGGACGGCGTATACCAAATCGGCGAGGAATAAGCGCGTTCTTGATGCGTAAGAACCGCATCTTCGGGCAGGTCGATGCCATATCTCAGCTTGTCATACAGGATCCAACGCGGGGTTGGGATTTCCAGAGCGCGAACGTAATAAAATGCCCGGGCATTCGGATCGAAATCCGGGTCTGACCAAACGGTGACAAGTTCGGCGGTTCCGATTGTGTTGGTCCAACTGGCGGTGTCTACATCCACGGTGTTTCCAACGGCGGGGATTTTGCCGTTTTCGTCAGCTTCGCGGTTATCCGACCAGGCAACGTCATAAACCTTCTCTTGCAGCGTGCCTTCGGAATCCAGCCACCCTTTGATCACCTGCACGCGATCCAGATTGGCACCAACCGGGTCGCGCAATGCGGCGATCAGGAAGCTGGGTGCACCATCGCCCTCTCGCGGGCGCAAGTCCGAACCCATTGGCACACCTTTGGTGTAGCCCACATTCGCAAGGAAGCGGGTTTCAACATCGGCATCGCTGAAGTCCCAACCACCAAAGAACCGCAGGCCAATCCGCGGTCCCGTGGTTGCGTAAGTCTCGCGTCGCTTGAACGCATCGAAGATCGCGGAACGCGTATTCTCGGTCGCCCAAACAGCCGTATATCCGGACGCCACAAGAAGGTCGCCGGGAATTTCGCCTAGATCATTTGCAATGAAAGGATGTTTGATCCGAGATGCAGAAGGCTCGACACTGACGGACTTTCCAAAAAAGTTGTCTTCCTCGGCAGTGGCCAAAGACGTATGACTGTCCGTCGCCCCGCCCATACCGAACTTATAGGGGTTCACTCCGAACTTTTCTTCCAGCATCAAACCGCGCTTCAGGGCTTCGCGGGCGTATTCTCCGGCTAGCATATCATCGGTCTTCAACTCGGTAATATCGAGATTGCCAACGTCCCAGTTTTCATAGTCTGCAAATTCGTCATCCGGGCTCAGGAATGGGTGCGCTTCGCCATCACCTTTGATTTGAGTGACCTCATAGTGGGGTTCCCATTTTGCGCGGGCCGCAACGTATTCTTCGTCAACCTTGCCGCCGTGATACGTGTCTTCGGTAGGGAACATCCATCCGTTCGACAAGTTACCGTTATGGGCAAAGGCAACTGCGCGTCCCCCTGTTTTCTCCTGATACTCTTCAAGCCAAGCATAAAGCGACTTTGGGTCTGTGTCGCCGTAGGGTGGTTGCGTGACCGGAGGCACCATTTGCAAGGCCCGGATCGGCCCGTCACGCAGCATGACGTTTCGGTGCAGGTTGAATCCCTTGGGGACCGAGGTCCACTCGAACCCGATGAACGCCGTAAAATTACCCGGATCATTATGACGCTCGGCCGCCAAAACGATATGCTCCCAAGTGAAGGCAAAAGCGTCGGCGCCCGGGCTGTACGACTCAAGAAGAACTTCCGGCAGGGTCATTTGCGAAAAGTTTGTGATGATATCAAAGGCAGTTTTCCCCGCCTCTTCGCCGCCCGCTTTGTAACCTTCGTACCATTCCAGACCTTTTGGGTCAGCAAGAACACCGGGCTTGCCGGCTTGTAGATCCGGGGCAAACCCCATCAGGTCCGTGTGGTCAGTCAGAACCATCCAATCCAATGGTCGGGCCAGCCGTACAGCTTGGCCTGTCGAGGAAATGACCTGTTCGCCTTTTGCGAACCGCCACGCTTCGTCAGGCAACAAGGTGTTTCCAAAGGCACCGGCATCAAGTGACAATCCGGTGTGCAAGTGTGTGTCGCCCCAGAGGGGACGTTCCGGAAAGGTACGCTGCGCATAAGGGGAATACGGTTGATCAGAAAACAGGCCTTCAGCTGCCTGTTCGCTCGGAACGGCGTCAGCCAGACCGTTTGTTGGTGCCACAAGCAACGATAGAATACAGATGGAAATTCGATTCATAGTGCCCCCCTAATGCAATAATTCATGGCGAAATCGCAGAGCTTTCAGTAGCTCTTTTTATATTCGATTTTGTTTATAACATACCTGGCCAACCCGTGTTAATTGATTTGTTCGTAAGGTCATTTCCGGTGCCGGCCATCAAGGTCGGAGGGCGTAGATCCAACGCTGGTCAGAAGCCCCAGAAGTGCAATCAGGCAGTCCGTTCCGGGCTTGGGTCTGCCAGCGGAGGGATTGGACAAACAAAGTTCCCTCCCGATACTGATCGGCAATTCCAAAACCAACCTACTCAGTTGACAATTCAGTTCCCAAAACGAAGTTGATCATAAACTGAGTTGCAGGGTCTGTTTCTTCCTCAGCAGCCAAAGCCTCAAACTGTTGATGTAAAACCGTTCGCCCCCAATCCCGCGTTCCAACAGCAATTTGGACAGCCAAGTCACTATTCCCGGTTAACGTCTCAGACAGGGTTCGTAAGGCTTCTGGTCTTAACCTTGGCTGCGTTGAACCGGCCTCGGTCAACGCGCGGATCAGCAATTTCTTGTCTTCTGACGCCCTTTGTGGATTCTGAAGCGCAAGGCCAATCGCTCTGATTGCAGATGTATTTTCAGCCTCTATCCCAGCTAGGGCCCATTCGTAGCCGTTGAAACCACCGGACTTCAAGGACTTGGCGAAGCCGGAGCGTACGACTGAACGCGCGTGAGGATCAGTTTGTAACCCCAGCAAACGAATTGCAGCCGACCTGTAGGCAAAGCGGTTCAAGTCATTCAACTCGCTAACAATCTGCTCTGTCGAATACCTGCCACCCAAGGGACGCACGCGTGCATACGGCGCAAGGCCGATTTCGACCAATGCCATGTTATGCAGCGCTTGATCCGGGTGCCACAGGTATTCAGCAAAGAACAAAACTCGCTCTGCGCTGTCTCTTTCTCCATAGGCCCACAGCCGACCCGTGGTTTGAAGTTTCTCAAAAAACGCAGTTCGGTCCGGGTTCATTATGAATATGCGCTGCCACGCCCTTGAAAGTCCGCGGCCAGCGTTATCCCTGTAAGTCGGCCCATACGTGAGCAGAACGGTTCGCGTCGGATCGGCACGGAATGCTCTGCGCGTAACACTATCAATCAAAAAAGGGATTTCCGGCACAGCACTAAGACGTTCGGGACTTCCTTTAAGGATTTTGCGCGCTGTAAATCTGAATGGATTTTCTGTTGTCGGGCCAGCCAGCACAATGACTTCCGCCGATAGTATGTGATCCGCGATGGATGCGTCCGGCAGGTCTGTACAAACTACACAGGCATATGAAGCCCGAGGCGCAACCAGCCCGAGAATGCATATCAGAATTGCAAGATGCTTTCGCAGCATCGGGCATACAATCTTGATTATCCAGTTTTGAACAGCCATCGGTAAATACAGTTACCAAAAAAGATGGTGTGGCGGAATGCTGTCGATGTCTTTGGTCATCGCGTCGACCGAGGTTATCGAAACTTCTACGGAAGCGTCACTTGCGGCACGGCGCGCGTAGCTTCACGGGTTTGTTCCGTCCCATCAGCTTTAATGCGGACAGTCAGCGTTTCCGATCCGCTGAAACGGTCGAAATAAGCAAAATCGAACCTGTCCAGCGCGCTCATGTCCTGACATTGAACGACATAGTCCGCCTGAAATTCCGCATGACTTTCGTCGGTCGGCGATCCGCTGGACGCGCGGCCCGTATCGTTCTGATCCACAATCTGGTGCATTAGGATCACATTGGCAGAAGTCGTGAAGCATCCTGCTTCGAGCGGGACAACAAACAGGTCAAGCGGCTTGGACAGCTCGGACATCGCGATTGCAACTTTCGTGCGCTCATCGTCGTTGGAGATCGGAGCTTCGAACCCCACGACATCCACGGTTGGCACATTGAGTTTCAGGGAAAACCCGGTCTGGGACAAGACAACATCCAGTCGACCAGCATCACGGTGATCAGGCGTTGTAACTTGCGTCGCTTGCGCCGCAAGAGCTGCGGGGAGCAGGGACATGGCCAAAACAGCACACTTCATCAACCAAACCACCACAAACAGAATCACCGAGTTAATTCTAACGGGAAGCACCCGCCGCGCAATCGCAACCGCCCGCTCCGGCCCTACCAGATATGGGGAGGGTAGCGTCACTTAAACATAGATTCTAAACCTGACAATAAAACTCAGGTTGACATTGTTGACTATTTCACTCAGTTACTCCAAGGCAATATCAGCGGGGCATTCCCGCACGAGTAGATAAGAAAGCACCACTTCCATGACAAAATTGTTTGCTGCAGCCAGCTCTCTGACACTTTGTGCAGCGACCGCTGCATTTGCCGCTGACGCGCCCGTGAAAACGGATGTGCTTGAAAACTACGCCAATATTGCCGAAGCGAAATTTGAAGACAGCCTCATTGCCGCGCAGAGTTTGCAATTATCGGTCGATGCCCTGATTGCCGATCCGTCGGATGACACGCTGAACACAGCCCGTGCGGCATGGATCGCGGCGCGCGTACCCTATCAGCAAACCGAGGTTTATCGCTTTGGCAACGCCATCGTTGATGACTGGGAAGGCAAAGTGAATGCGTGGCCTCTGGACGAAGGTCTGATCGATTATGTGGATGCGGCCTATGGCGGCGCCACCGACGAGAACGAATTCGCCGTTTTGAACGTCATCGCCAACCCTAGCTTCGAGTTGTCGGGCATGCCCATTGACGCGAGCGAAATTACCCCCGAACTGCTGAGCGAAACGCTGCACGAGGCCGATGGAATCGAAGCCAACGTGGCAACAGGCTATCATGCGATCGAGTTCCTGCTATGGGGGCAGGATATGAATGGCCACGGCGCAGGTGCAGGCAACCGCCCGGCCACCGACTATGCGAAAGGCGATGACTGCACCGGCCGCAATTGTGACCGTCGCGCCCAATATCTGAGTGCTGCTACCAATCTGTTGGTCACTGATCTTGCCTGGATGGCAGATCAGTGGAAGGAAGGCGGAGCAGCCCGCGCCGCCCTGATGGAGAACGAAGCCGCAGGCATCAGTGCGATCCTGACAGGCATGGGGTCACTGTCTTACGGTGAGCAGGCCGGTGAAAGGATGCGTCTGGGGCTTATGCTGAACGATCCAGAAGAAGAGCATGACTGCTTTTCGGACAACACCCATAACAGCCATTACTACGATGGCCTGGGTGTCCAGAACGTCTATCTGGGCAGCTACACACGCATCGACGGCACCCCGGTTTCGGGCGCGTCCCTGTCGGATCTGGTTGTCGCAACCGACCCGGCGCTGGATACCGAGATGAAGGCGAAACTGGCCAGAACCATGCAAGCATTGGGCAAGATCAAGTCGACCGCCGAAGCGGGGTTTGCCTATGATCAGATGCTGGAACGCGGCAACGAAGGTGGCGAAGCCCTGATCATGGGTGGCGTCAACGGTCTGGTCGATCAAACCAAAACCATAGAACGCATCGTGACAGCACTTGAACTGGACGGGATCGCGTTTGAAGGGTCCGACAGCCTGGATAACCCCAACGCCGTTTTCCAATAACCCCCGAGCGGGCCGGGAAGATCTGTTTCCCGGCCCATATCCCCACCTGATCGCCTGAAAAAACCGAGCCAACGACAATGATTGTCTGCCACTGCACCAACATCTCCGATCATGATATCCGCGCGACCATTGACTGGATGCGATCGGCGGACCCGTAGACAGTAATCACCCCCGGTAAAATCTATCATGCCCTTGGAAAGTCGGCGGATTGAGGCGGGTGCATGCCCCTTTTCCTAGCCACGATGCGGTCAAACGATAGTCTGGAATTACCGATGCAGCTCCGCGCTTTGCGTGCCGGAGTAACACAGGAGAAAGCAGATGAAAGGCGATCCAAAGGTCATCGAATACCTCAACAAGTCTCTGCGGAATGAGCTGACCGCCGTAAGCCAGTATTAGCTGCATTATTGGCTGCAAGAGGATTGGGGTCTTGGACATATGGCCAAGAAAAGCCGCGAGGAAAGCATCGAAGAGATGCAGCACGCGGACAAACCGATCGAGCGGATCATCTTTTTGGAAGGCCACCCCAACCTGCAGAAACTGGACCCGTTGCGCATTGGACAAACGCCCAAGAAAACACTGGAATGTGACCTTGCTGCCGAGTTGGACGCGCGTGCTCTTTATGCCGAAGCACGCGATCATTGCCGCAAAGTGGGCGACTATGTCTCAATGTCGCTTTTCGAAGGATTGATAGCGGATGAAGAAGGTCATATCGACTTCCTCAAAACGCAGCTCGACCTGTACGAGAGGATCGGCGAAGCCAATTATGCACAACTCAACGCGTCAAAAATGGACGAAGGTGAGTAGCCTTTTTGCCTTGATGGTGGCCGCTTTTGCGGCTGCCCCTGCCCTGTCTGCCGATCTGAAGGATCTGCATCTGAACATCACCCCTCGAACCACGGATGAACGCGCCCGCATCGCCGGCGTCACAGCCCCACCGCAGGACTTCAGCGCACCGCAGCCGTTTGAAGAGCTCTCTGCCGGGGCCGCGACTGTACGAGTGCGCAATAACGCAGATGCGTTTTCACAGCCCTCTGGCAATCTGAGCTTCGATCAAGAGCTGGACTTCAAGGTCGGCAATGGGTTGTTCAAAAAAATCTGGGTCTCGTCGCCTTCCTCCACGCTGGCCTCTGACGGGTTGGGGCCGCTGTTTAACGCACGATCCTGCCAACGCTGCCATATCAAGGATGGACGCGGGCATACCCCGAACGGGCTTGAAGACAAGGCGATTTCCATGTTCCTTCGGATCTCGATCCCCGGAGCGCCAGAAGATGGCTATGCCGAGATCGCAGACTATGTCGCCACCCTTCCCGAGCCCACCTATGGCGGACAGATGCAGGATTTTGCACTAGCAGGGCATCCGGCGGAGTACCGGCTGGATATCTCGTACGAGGAAATCCCGATCGCGTTGTCAGGGGGTGAAACCGCGTCACTGCGCCGCCCAACCTACCGGGCAGCCGACCTTGGCTACGGGCCCCTGCACCCCGAGGCGATGCTAAGCCCACGGGTCGCCCCTCAGATGATCGGGCTTGGCCTGCTTGAGGGGATCCCAGTCGAAGATCTATTGGTCAACGCTGATCCTGAAGATGCGGATGGGGATGGCATTTCGGGTCGTCCCAACATCGTCTGGTCCTTGGAATATGGCGCACCGATGATGGGTCGGTTCGGGCATAAAGCGGGAATGCCGACAATCATGGAACAATCGGCTGCGGCATTTGCCGGGGATATTGGAATTTCCAGCCCACTTTATCCTGCCCCGCAAGGCGATTGCACCGAATTGCAGGTGAATTGCGTTGAAGCACCTCATGGCGACAATGATTTGCGCGGGTTCGAGATTGATCAGTTGGGCATGGACCTGGTGGCCTTCTACAGTCGCAATCTGGGGGTGCCCGGTCGCCGGGATGTAGACAGCCCCGAAGTGCTGCGCGGCAAGGAAGTATTTCACGCCACCGGTTGCGCTTCCTGCCACACGCCGTCGCATGTCACCCACCGCATGGACGACCGGCCCGAACATAGTTTTCAGCTGATCTGGCCCTATACCGATCTGCTGCTGCATGACATGGGCGACGGTCTGGCAGACAATCGCCCCGAGGCCCGCGCAACGGGCCGCGAATGGCGCACACCGCCCTTGTGGGGTGTCGGCCTGACTGAACGCGTCTCGGGCCACACTCAGTTCCTGCATGACGGGCGGGCGCGCAATCTGTTAGAGGCGATCCTATGGCATGGCGGCGAAGCACAAGCTGCACGCGACAGCGTGGTGTCGATGCCCAAACCGGACCGCGATGCCCTGATCCGTTTCCTGGAGAGCCTTTAAACATGCGTTACCTTCCTCTTCTCGCTGCGTTGATAATGCCCGTCGTGTCACTGGCACAAGATCGCGCACCGATCCTCATGGATGTGACCGAAACGCATATCCTGCCTCGGTTCGACAAGCTGCCCGAGACAACAGGTGCTCTGGTCAGTGCCGCGTTGGTGGATTGCACCCCGACCTCACCCGGGCTGCGTGCCGCATATGATGACGCCTTTGACAGCTGGATTTCCGCCAGCCATCTGCGATTTGGCCCAACCGAGGTAGATGACCGCGCTTTCGCAATGGCTTTTTGGCCCGACACGAAAGGTTTCACCTCCAAGGCGCTGTCGCAACATATCGCCAGTAAGGATGAAGCGGTCCAAAGCCCCGAAGCTTATGCCGAGACGTCCGTCGCAGGGCGCGGTTTCTTTGCGCTGGAACAGATGCTTTACGACCCCGCCTTTGCTGATCAGGGCGATGCAGAATACCGCTGTGCTCTGATTCAGGCTATCACGGCGGATATCAGTGCCAACGCACAAGCAATGGCCGAAGACTGGCTGAGCTATGCCCCAAACCTAACCCGACCCGGAGAGGACAGTCGCTATCGGACGCAGGATGAGGCGATGCAGGAGTTATTCAAAGCCCTGTCTACAGGTCTTGAGTTCACCGCCGAAACCCGGCTGGGTCGTCCATTGGGCACATTCGACCGCCCCCACCCCAACCGCGCAGAAGCACGCCGGTCCGAGCGGTCCCTGCACCACATAGAGCTCTCGCTGATCGCCCTGCGCGATCTGGCCGCCCGGCTGTCCTTCGATTACCCCGAAATTGCAACCAATCTGGACGCTGCGTTTGCGCGCGCCATCGAGAAAGCCCAATCCATTGATGATCCCGCGTTGGCGGGTGTCGCTGATCCGCAAGCGCGGTTCCGCATCGAGGCCCTGCAACAATCCATTCGCGACATCCGCGCCATTGCCTTCACAGAACTTGGCCCGACACTGGGGATCAGCGCAGGTTTCAATTCGCTGGACGGAGATTGATCAGTGCCGTCACGCCGTCACTTCCTGGCCGGTCTGACCGCAGCCACTCTCTCGCCGATCCGCGGCTGGGCTTCGGTTGGGGCGCCCGACTTTCTGGCTGCAGGGCTGTTTCCCGATGGTTCACATAGGCTGGCGGGTCTGAATGAGCAGGGCGAAACCCTGTTCTCGGTGCCCTTGCCTGCGCGTGGGCATGCCGCCGCAGCGCATCCGTTCAAAGCACAGGCCGTAGCTTTTGCCCGTCGCCCCGGAACATTTGCCGTGGTGGTCGACTGCGCCACCGGCGCGCAGATTGCGCAACTCACCGCTCCTGAGGGCCGCCATTTCTATGGCCATGGCACCTTTTCACCCGATGGTACAACTTTCTTCGCGACCGAGAACAACTATGAGGCCGGAATAGGAGTCATAAGTGTCTGGAACGCGGACAGCTTTGTACGGATAGCAGAGTTTCCCTCGGGTGGCGTCGGACCGCATGACATGCGCTTGATGCCCGATAGGCAAACGCTGGTGATTGCCAATGGCGGGATCCAGACACATCCCGAAACCGGGCGCACCAAACTGAACCTGCCGGTGATGGACCCCAATCTGACCTATCTGAGCCTTTCCGGCACTTTTCTTGAGCAGATTTCCTTGCCCCGATATCTACACAAGAACTCGATCCGGCATCTGGCCGTTCGACAAGACGGGCTGGTGGGCTTTGCGATGCAGTGGCAGGGCAGCACGTCTGAACACCCGCCGCTGCTGGGCCTGCACCGTCTCGGCGAAGCCCCGCGCCTGCTGTCGGCCCCCGACAAGGATCAAAGCATGCTCCAAGGCTATGCGGGGAGTGTCGCGTTTTCGGCGGACGGTACGGCCATTGCCATCACTTGCCCGCGCGGCAATGTACTACATCAGTTTGACGTCACCAACGGGACCTTTGCGAATGCCCATGCATTAGAGGATGTCTGCGGCTTGGGTGCAGGGTCAGACGGGTTGGTCTTTACCACCGGAACTGGCTTGTTTGGTACTTTGACCGGTTTGTCCCCTATGATCCGCGCCCACGCACACTGTCAGTGGGACAATCACCTGATACCGATCCGCCACCCTGAGTAAAACTCGGTTTTCTTCGTCACTTAGTTTACACTTGGAAGAATCAAACTGCTGCCGTATTGGCGGGCGCGAAACTGGCACCCTTACGTTAAGGATCAACTTGATTGAAACAGACGCCCGATGCACCGCATTCCATCTACGGGATTGAGAAATGGGGCAAAGGCCTCATCGAGGTGACGGATCAGGGCGAGATCGGTCTGCGCAACCCCATGTCGCCAGAGACAGCAGCGATCAGCCTGCTGGGTATTATCAGCGATTTAGATGACCGTGGCATCAAAGCCCCCATGGTTCTGCGCGTGACCTCTTATTTGGAACATGAAATCGCGCATCTGAACGATAGCTTCCGCGAGGCCATCGCGCGTGTTGGGTACAAGGGATCCTATCGCGGCGTTTTCCCGATCAAGGTGAACCAGCAGGCACAGGTCGTCGACCGGATCGTCGAGTTCGGTAAGAAGTACAACTATGGCCTCGAGGCCGGGTCCAAGCCTGAACTGGTGGTAGCCCTTGCGCATCGACTGGCGTCTGAGGCGCTGATCGTCTGCAACGGTGTCAAAGATGCCGAGTTCATCCAGCTGGCGATCCTGTCTCGTAAGATTGGTTTCAACACAGTCATCGTTTTGGAAAGCCCGAAAGAGGCCGACACGGTGATCAAGGTCTACAACGAACTGGGCATCGAACCTCTGATCGGTGTCCGGGTCAAACTGACCAACCAGATCAGCGGCAAATGGGAAGAAAGCTCGGGCGACCGCTCGGCCTTTGGCATGAACACGGATCAACTGGTCGCTACGGTGGACAAGCTGCGCGACGCAGGGCTGTTGCATTGCCTAAAGCTGCAACACTCGCATCTGGGCAGCCAAGTTCAGGACGTCAACGATGTGCGCCGTGCTGTGGGCGAAGCCTGCCGGTACTACACCGAGTTGACCCGTGAAGGCGTGCCGCTGACCCATCTCGACCTCGGCGGCGGCATGGGAGTGGACTATACCGGCGAGAAGAAGGCCGCCGAAAACTCGATCAACTACACGGTCGAAGAATACTGCGCCAACGTCGTTGAAACCGTGGCCTATGCAATGGATGAGGCCGAAATCGACCACCCCACGTTGGTCACCGAAAGCGGGCGCGCAGTGGTGGCGACGTCCTCAATGCTGGTGTTCAACGTGCTGGAAAGCACATTGTATGATGCGCCAAACGGCCCCGAGGTTGAGCCCGATGATCACCACATGGTCTCGGACCTTGCTGCAGTGCGTGGATATCTCAGCAAAGATCGCCTGCAGGAATGCTGGAACGACGCCACCTTCTATCGCAACGAGTTGCGCGCCCTGTTCCGCCGTGGCTATGTCGACTTGCGGCAGATGGCGCGTGCCGAACGTATCTACCTGTCCCTGATGGCGCGTCTCAAGGCGCTTGCTGCCAGCGACGATCTGGAAACGGATGTGGATGATCAGCTTGAGAAAGTGGCCGATATCTACCACTGCAATTTTTCGCTGTTCCAATCCCTGCCCGACGTCTGGGCCATCGACCAGCTCCATCCCATCGTGCCGCTGCAGAGTCTTAACCGGACACCCGACCGCCGCGCGGTGCTGTCCGACATTACCTGCGACAGCGATGGCAAGATTGATCGGTTCATTTTGTCCGACGGCGTCTCGCCCAGCCTGCCGGTGCATTCTCTGCCCGAAGATCAGGAATACTTGATGGGTGTCTTCTTCGTCGGCGCCTATCAGGAAACGCTGGGCGACCTGCACAACCTGTTCGGCGACACAAACGTCGTCACCATCGACCTGCGCGCCGATGGCGGCTTTGACCTGCTGCACGAACAAGAAGGCGACACGATTTCCGAAGTCTTGTCTTATGTCGAGTTTGATCCGCAGGATTGCGTCGCCGCCTTCCGCAAAATGGTGGACGAGGCGATCTCGACCGGTACTTTGAAAGCCAAGGACCGCAAAACCCTGATGAGCGCCTATCGCGACTCGATCAACGGCTACACCTATTACGAATAATAAGGAGACGACCCAATGGGAAAAACACTGGTTGTCGGTGCAGGCGGCGTATCCCACGCAGCCGTGCACAAGATGGCGATGAACTCGGACATCTTCACCGAAATCACCCTGGCCAGCAGGACCAAATCGAAATGCGACGCCATCGCCAAAGCGGTGAAAGAGCGTGTGGGCGTTGAAATCGCAACCGCCGAACTGGACGCCTACAAGGTCGAAGACACAGTCAAGCTGATCAAGGACACCGGCGCGGAAATCCTCGTAAACCTCGCCCTGCCCTATCAGGATCTGGTCCTGATGGACGCCTGCCTTGAGGCCGGTATTCACTACCTCGACACCGCAAATTACGAGCCCGAGGATGAGGCCAAGTTCGAATACCATTGGCAATGGGCCTATCAGGAACGGTTCAAAGAGGCCGGCCTGACCGCCATCCTCGGTTCGGGCTTCGATCCGGGCGTGACCAGCGTGTTCGCCAAATGGCTGAAAAAACACAAACTGGACACGATCCGCCAGATCGACGTACTGGACGCCAACGGCGGCTCGAACGATCAGGAATTCGCCACCAACTTCAACCCGGAAATCAACCTCCGCGAAGTGCTGGCCGAGGTGCGCCACTGGGAAGGTGGCGAGTGGAAACACTCCCCGGCGATGACCCACAAGGTCGAGTTCGACTTTCCCGCCATTGGCCCCAAGAACATGTACCTGATGTATCACGAGGAACTGGAATCGCTTTCGACCCACTTCCCCGAGATCGAGCGTGCCCGCTTCTGGATGACCTTTGGCGACGCCTATATCACCCACGCAAAAGTGCTGGAAAACGTCGGCATGACCCGCATTGACCCGGTGATGCATGACGGCAAGGAAATCATCCCGATCCAGTTCCTGAAAACCCTGCTGCCCGACCCCGGCGATCTGGGCGCGGAAACCAAAGGCAAGGCCTGCATCGGCGATATCGCCACGGGTCAGGCCAAGGACGGCTCGGGCGAGAAGACCTTCTACATCTACAACATCTGCGACCACGAAGAATGCTATGCCGAGGTAGGATCACAAGCCGTCAGCTACACAACCGGCGTCCCTGCGATGATCGGTGCCGCCCAGGTACTAAAAGGCAACTGGCGTGAGCCGGGCGTGTGGAACATGGAACAACTCGACCCTGATGACTTCATGGATATGCTGAACACACACGGTCTGCCATGGCAGGTCCACGAACTCGACCGCCCGGTCGAATTCTGACTAACCAGTGGGGATACCGCTCCCCTTCTTCTTGTTCACAAATACGGCGGGGGTCCGGGGGCAGAGCCCCCGGCCTCTCCACAACCCAGAGACGCCGGACATGCCCGACATGATGACCACGCAGGCCGGAGACGCCGGCGCCTTCCGCAATTTCGATCTCAGCCGTGTACCCACGCCTTGCTTTGTCGTCGATGAGAACGCTGTAGAACGCAATCTGCGTATCCTCGCGGATGTCGGCACAGGGTCCGGTGCACATGTCATAAGCGCGCTAAAGGCGTTTTCGATGTTCTCGCTGGCTCCGTTGGTGCGCCAACACCTCGGCGGCACTTGCGCGTCCGGCATCTATGAGGCCCGCCTGGGTCGCGAGGAATATGGTGGAGAGGTTGCCACCTTCTGCGCGGGATACAAAGACGCCGACATAGATGAAATCCTATCGCTTTCGAACCACATCATCTTTAACTCTCCGGCACAAAAGGACCGGTTTCTTGCCAGGGCTCAGGCTGCCAAGGTGCAAGTCGGTCTGCGCATCAACCCGGAACATTCCGAAGGCGAAATTCCAAAATACGATCCCTGCGCCCCCTGTTCGCGGCTTGGAACCCCAGTGAGTCAATTGACCACCGAGGCTTTGGCCGGTGTCGATGGCCTGCATATGCACACGCTCTGCGAACAAGGGTTCGAACCGCTTCAACGCACCTGGGAGGCCGTTCAACCCAAAATCGCCCCCTTTATGGGCCAGTTCAAATGGCTGAACTTCGGCGGTGGCCATCATATCACCCGTGACGATTACGACCGCGAAGGGCTGGTTGCCTTCATCAAAGCCATCCGCGAGTCCCATGGCGTCGACGTCTACCTCGAGCCCGGTGAAGCCGTCGCGTTGGATGCTGGAATTCTGGTTGGGGAAATCCTCGACCTGCCGAAAAACGGCATGAACCTCGCTATTACTGATATCTCAGCCACATGTCACATGCCCGACGTGATCGAAGCCCCCTATCGCCCCGCCCTGATGGATGAGGCCGAGGCGGGCCATACCTACCGCTTGGGTGGTCCCTCCTGTCTGGCCGGCGACGTGATCGGCGACTACACTTGGGACAAGCCATTGCAGATCGGTCAGCGGTTCGCCTTTCTTGATCAGGCCCATTATTCAATGGTCAAAACCAACACCTTCAACGGCGTTCCCCTGCCAACCATCGCCTTGTGGAACAGCGAAACGGACGAACTGAAAATCATCAAAAAGTTCGGCTATAACGACTTTAAGGACCGCCTCTCATGAGCATTTTCCTCGATAGTGAACTGACCGAAGCCGAGCGTACCGAGGACGCCCGTTTTCGCGTGATCCCGGTCCCGCTGGAGCGCACCGTGTCTTACGGGTCAGGCACAGCCAGAGGCCCCGAAGCGATTATCGAAGCCAGCAACGAACTGGAACGTATCACCGGCCACGCGGAACCCTGTGTCGAAGGTATCTTCACCGAAGAGCCGCTGGATTGCGACGCTGCCCTGCCCAACATCATGGAACGCCTCGCCCAACGCACCGAAGCTGCCGTCCGAGCAGGCAAAGTGCCCGTAACATTGGGAGGCGAGCATTCCCTCAGCTACGGCGCAGTGATGGGCGTGGCGCGCGCGCTGAACCAACCCATCGGTATCGTTCAAATCGACGCTCATGCTGACCTACGCAACGCCTATCAGGGCGAAAAACACAGCCACGCCTCGGTCATGCATCTGCTGGCCGAGGAAGGCATCCGTTTGGCCCAATTCGGCGTCCGCGCCTTTTCCACCGAAGAAGCCAAAAGCCGTCTGAAAAACCGTGTTTTTCATTTGGACGCAGAGGAACTGGTCACCGGAAACATCCACGCAGTCGACCTGCCCGAAGATTTCCCCGAGCTGGTCTATGTCAGTTTTGATGTCGACGGCCTGGACCCCTCCCAGATGCCCGCAACAGGAACGCCCGTGCCAGGAGGTTTGGGCTACTATCAGGCCTTGCGTCTGGTCGAACACGCACTGAAGGGCCGCACATGCGTAGGTTTCGACGTGGTCGAACTGGCCCCGGACGGCAATGCCGCCTGGGACTTCACTGCCGCGCAGATCGTTTATCGCCTGATGGCGGCCTGCTAAGCGTCAGAGGTTTCGTTCAACTCCATATGCCCCTCGCCTTTGTTCAGGACACGGCGCAGCATGGGCTCGAAAAACTCCAACGGTTTGGTCGGATAATCCGGGTCGAACGCTTTCTGATCGTATTCGTGACAGAAATAGCGGCAGTCCTCCCAATAGGGGCTGTCGCGGTACTTGTCGCGCGCGTTGCGATCACCGCCCAAGTGGTGGTTGTAATAATAGCCCTGAAACACACAGTGATGTTTGAGAATCCAATAGGTTTTCTCGCTGACATAGGGCTTCATCATCGCCGCTGACAGCTCACCATGGTTGTAGGGTGACAGAATATCGCCAGTGTCATGGATCAGGGCCGCGACCACCAACTCTTCATCTGCCCCGTCTTCATACGCGCGCGTCGCGGCCTGCAGGCTGTGTTGATAGCGGTTCACGGGATAGGGTGTCCATTCCTCGTCCAATGACCGAATGGCGTCGAGGATTCGGTCCGGCAAAGCTGCATTATACGCTTCCTCATATTCCAATACGGCGTCCCAGTCGGCCTTGGTCGCTTCTTCAAAACTGGTCCAGGTGGGTTTGTGGCTCTTGTCCAGCATTGCTGATCCTCCGGCGTGTTTCCTGACCCAAGGAATATCGCAACTTTGATACTCAAAAAAATGAATTGATTTTATCGCTTTAATGAAAAAATACTTTCAATATGCAAACCAAAGCTCTTGAGACATTCCTCTGTGTTGCTGAAACGGGTGGGTTCCACGCGGCGGCCCGAAAGCTGAACGTGACCCAGACAGCCGTTAGTGCCCGCATTCGCCTGATCGAGGAGGAAACCGGCAGACCGCTTTTCACACGTGGTGCCGGCGGCACGGCGCTGACCGGATTCGGGCAGCAATTCAAGCCTTATGCTGAGCAGATGCTGTCGCTATGGGCGTTTGCCTCGCGCGAATTACCTGATCAGACCCAAAGCCGCCCTGCGCTGCGCCTGGGTGGGCAACTCAGCATATGGGACCCATTGCTGGTGGACCTTGCCGTACGCTTTGAACAGCGCTTTGACAAGCTTCTACTGACGCTCAACTACGACCACGATCTGAACATGATCGAGGCAGTGGCAACTCATGTGCTGGATGCAGCCATCACGCATGAAAAGCCTGCGGACCGGCGGGTGACTTGGTGCGAATTGGAACCTGAGGCTTTGTCATTGGTGCAGACGCCACAGAAGCACACCGCCGAAGAGGATCTGGTTTTCGTCAATCTTGAGCTGGGCGAAGTCTATCAGGACCATGTCAGATCCGCCGCGCGACAGGCGTCTGGTCAGACCCTGTTTCTGGGCAATTGCATAATGGCGCTGCGTTATGTCCTAAAACGCGGCGGACGCGGCTATTTCCCCGATTACGTCATTTCAGACCATTTGAAATCTGGCGATCTGGAACGTGTTGCAGAAAGCGTTCCATTGCGGTTGCCAGTGTATTTAGTCACACGCAGCGACCAGCCGGAATTTGACGAACTTCTGAGTTGCCTCACCGACCTGCGCGCCTAGGCGGGCGTGACCAACGTCTTGTCCGAACGCAGTCGCTTGCGCAGGATCGGACGCCCCGCGATCAACAGGAAGACACCGGAAATCAGCACCCCCATGATAGCCGGAAGATAAAGTAGGATCCAAAGCTTGGGGTCGTCGATAACAACAGGAGATACAAACCCGCGCACACCTTCGAGCAGCACCAGAATCGTGAACGCACCCAGAATTTGGGGCCAGAGTCCAAACCGCGAAAAGCTGCCCAGCATAAGTGTCGAATACCCTGCCAGGGCAACAGCGACACAAATGGCGATCCAGGAAAACCGCTGATGCAATTCTTCGACCAGCTTGCCCTCGCTATACCCTTCGGCGGCAGAAATCTCACTGCGGTTCTGAATCAGCTCAACGGTTGGGATAGCCTCAAGACTACGTTTGGCCATCGGGCTTGTACTGGTCAATTCGGAGATGTCGTATGACGCGTCCTGAAACAGGGTCGAAGATAACCGTCTGCCTTCTTTGGTCAGGCGCAGCGCCACGCCGTCAACCATAACAAGGTGAATGCCGATGTCATTGTTGACCAGATAGGCAGTGGCACTGGAGTAGCTGACCGCGTTTTCAGGATCGCGCCGGTCCGAGACAAATACCTCACGCAGTGTCCCGTCCAGATCGATCTGGCCGATATATACAGTAACATCTTCGGCCGGGTGCAGGAACTCGCCTTCGTTCAGCAACTGCGCCGTCACATCGCCAGCGACCTCTGCTTGCCGAATCTCCAATTGCTCGACCGAAGCGGGGCGCAGAAAAACACTGATTGCCGCCATCATCAGGCCGGTAATCGCCCCAAACAGAACGACGGCACGGGCTAACCTGCGAGGGCTGGAGCCCGTGGCCAGCATTACCGTCAACTCACTTTCCCGGCTCAGACGATTGGTGGCGTAAACAGCCGCAGCAAACACGGCCATGGGCATGACCGTGCGGATCAAAGTTGGCAGGGTCAGGGCAGTGAATTCCAGAAAAACCATCGCGGACTGACCACCGCTGATCACGCGGTCAAACAGGCTGACCGACCGGGTGATCCAGAACACGCCGACTAGCACAAGGGTGAAAAAGCCAAACAGAATCAGCAATTGCCGCAGGAAATATCCATCAAAGCGCGACATGGGTCCTCGTGCGTGTGTTCGTTTGCACCGGACACTAGGGCATTCGGCGGTCAGAGGAAACAGGGATTGGTTGGCCAGAGGAACCCTGTTTGCGCTTTGGCTGAAGAAGTCCAAAGCATTGATCAGAACATTGAGCTTTGTGAAAAGGGCGCTTCGTGGCACATTTCTTGGATTACTTGGAATGGAGTTTGACACATGGCCCTGTTTTTTTCCCGCCGCACCTATAACGCGCAAAAAAAGAAATTCACTTTCAAGCCCGCTGCAAAAACCAGATACGTTCACATCACGCAAAAAAGCCCGAGCGGTAAAATTCGCAAAGGCGGCATCGTCAAAAAGGCCAAATGGCTTGATCTTGTCCGCCAAGAGGGCGGAGATTCGGACGTCCTGATCTATGTCCATGGTTTCAACACCAGCCAGAAGAGTATGCTGGACCGGCTTGAAAAGATTGAAAACGGGGTAAGGGCCAACGGGTATCAGGGGGCCGTTGTGGCCTTTGACTGGCCAAGTGATGGGTCGATTCATGCGTATGACTCAGACCGCTCCGACGCCAAGGCAGTTGCCCCACACCTCGTGGGGGATGGAATTTTACCGCTGTTGGGGATGCCTTCTCGCCCAAGGGTTCACCTGATTGCACATTCCATGGGGGCTTTGGTCGTTCTGCGCGGTTTCTCGGATTTCGGGGATTCGGCTGGACCGGGAAACAAGATTTGGTCCGCGGGTCAGATCATGTTTGCGTCTGGCGATGTCGACGCAGAGTGGCTTGAAAAAGGCGCTTGGGGAGATCTGGTTCTCAAAAAGCGTAGCAAGCGATTCACCAACTATTACAGCAGCAGGGACAAGGTTTTGGCCCTGTCTGGCGGACTTGTGCATGGCGGGCGGCAACGCGTGGGTCGCGTTGGAATGCCAAAGCTGACCTCGAAAGGTCATTGGGACATTTATTGCAACGAGCAATACAAGCGCGACGTACCAAAGGCGCAGCGCAAAATGATGAAATCCCATCGCTGGTGGTTCGACAGCGACGGGTTTTATCAGGACCTTGCGCTGACGATCGGCGGGCATCCTGCAAAAACGATGCCTACTCGGCGGAAGACAAACATCGGAGACCAAGCACTGCTGGTCTGACCCCTCGGTCGCCTAGCTTTTATCCGTCGAAGCAAACTGTTTTCGCTAATGGTTAACAGTCCGTGGACGCCCCGTTGGCCACACGTTCATGTGGCAGCTGCATAACGGACCATGAAAAAGTGGCCAATTCACGCGCCACGCCTTTATTGAAACGGTTTCGACTGACGCGGGGATTTGGCGCCAACGCACAAGTCGTCAACACTGGAAGCCGCTGCACGGCACGCTCAAATACCAAAAAAAGCGACGCCGAATACGGCATCGCCACTTGGGCCGCTTGCTCCTTGGCAACTCTTCACCCAAAGAATTCCGAACTGTTTCAGGATTATCGGCAAATTTGGGCACAGAAACCGAAGCCAATCTCTCTTCCTGAAAATTCAGAATGACTTGAACCACATCGCAAGACGCGTCCCGGCGCGCTTCAGGTTGTCAGCAGTGTTTACACCTAAAAAACGTGCGAACCATTGGGCGTGCTCTGCACATTACCAAACCAAGTTCTTGCTGTGGTTTTTAATGGCAGGGGCAGCAGGGTTCGAACCCGCGACCTACGGTTTTGGAGACCGTCGCTCTACCAACTGAGCTATACCCCTGTGGTGAGCACCCAGATATGCCAGCCGCGCAGCGGACTCAAGAGGCTTTTTCAAATTCCGCTCCACTATCTGATCCGACAAACAAGTTGCGCAAAATGTGCAGTGCGCTAAGACAAGGTCCGGTCAACTAAAGGAAGCCCGAGTGAACCTCCGCAAGAAGATCGCAGACAGCGAAGTTGTGCTGAACTGGGTGGCACGTCGGATCGCCAGCTATATTCGATGGGTCAACCGCAACACGCGCTGGCAACGCATCGGGTATGAAGAACTGGACCAACTGGCTGAACAGGGAGAGCCGGTCATCGTTGTGCTGTGGCACCAGCGGCTGGCGCAGTCCCCGTATTTCTTTCCGCTGGACAAGGGCAGGATCTGTTCGATCACGTCCGCAGCCCGCGCCGGCAGCATGGTGGGCCGGGTGCAGGAACAGTTCGGCATGGACACAATCGCCATGTCCAGCCACAAGCGACACGTGGCCCTGTCGCGTGAAGTGCTTGGTAAGATGAAGCAGGGCATTTCCATCGGCATTGCTGCGGATGGGCCACGCGGACCAGAACGGGTGCTTTCAACTGTGCCTCTGGTCTGGGCGCGTACATCGGGCAAACGGGTATTTGGCATCACCTTTTCTGCGAAACACGGGCGCGAGGCCGGTACATGGGACCGCTTGCTGATGCCACGCCCCTGGCGCAATGAAGGAGTGTTTTTGTGCCGCGAATGGACCGAAACGGTGCCTCGCAAAGCCAGCGAAGAAGAGTTTGAGGCCCTGCGCCTGAGCCTTGAGCAGCACATGAACGACATCACAGCCGAAGCCGACCGGATGGTCGGGCGCGAGCCTTGGTCGCCTGATGCCTAACCGCCCCTGAGGCGTTGCATCAGATAGACTTCGCTGCCCTCAGGGATTGGTTCAGTGAGCCCGGTGGCAATGACGCGCCCGTCAATCGCGATAGAGACCCCCGCATCGATGGGGGCTTGCAATTGCGGGTGGGCCTGAACCAACGCACGTAAAAGTTCGCCGGTGGTTTTGGCCTCGACCTCCACCACCTGTTGGCCCCCGGTCAATGACCGGAGGCTAGACCAAAGGTGGACCTCAACCATTGTCCTTTAGCGCGGCCAGAATGCGCGGCGGGGACATTGGCAGTTGCTTCATCCGAACGCCAGCGGCGTTGGACACCGCATTGGCGATGGCCGCCAGCGGCGGGACAATGCCCGTTTCGCCGACACCACGAACCCCAAACGGGTGGCCGGGGTTGGGTACTTCGACAATCACCGTGTCAATCATCGGCAGGTCGCTGGCAACGGGAATGCGATAGTCGAGGAAGATCGAGTTCTGCAAGCGCCCGTCCTCGCCATAGATGTACTCCTCGTTCAGAGCCCAACCGATGCCTTGTGCGGCTCCACCCTGGAATTGACCCTCAACATAGGTCGGGTGGATCGCTTTACCGGCGTCCTGAATGACCGTGTAACGGGTGATCGAGGTCTTGCCGGTTTCAGGATCGACTTCGGCATCGACAATATGAGTGCCAAAAGACACGCCCGCACCTTCCGGGGTGGCTTCAAAGTGGCCCGAGATCGGGCCGCCGGTTGAACCCATATCCGCAGTGATGTCGGCCAGCGGCATCGGATCGAAATCGCCTGCATTGGGGCCCGAAGGCACCGCGCATCCGTCTTCCCATTTCACCGCATCAACCGGGATGCCCCACTTGGCCGCCGCGCGTTCGCATAGTTTCTCGACCGCATGTTTTGCGGCTTTGATCGTGGCCAGACCCGAGGCATAGGTCACGCGCGAGCCGTGGCTCACGTCGTTGTAACCCAGTGTCGCGGTGTCGGCGACGGTGACACGGATGTTCTCATAGGCAATGCCCAGAACCTCGGCCGCCATCAGCGCCATCGACGCGCGCGACCCGCCAATGTCAGGCGTTCCGACCATCAGCTGGGCCGAGCCATCTTCGGACAAGGCCAAAGATACGCTGGTCTCACCACCATGGTTGAACCAGAACCCGCAGGAAATCCCCCGCCCCTGCCCCGGTTTCAGCGGTGCTGCGTAATGCGGATGCGCCTTGGCAGCCTCAAGCGTTTCGACCAGACCGATGCGTTCATAGGTCGGGCCATAGCTGGCCTTGGTACCCTCATGGGCGGCGTTTTTCAGGCGCACGTCGACGGGGTCGAGACCCAGCTTGTTGCACAGCTCATCGATGACCGATTCAACCGCAAACGCCCCCATCGGCGCGCCCGGTGCCCTGTAGGCCGCCTGCTTGGGCCGGTTCGACATCACGTCATAGCCAATTTGCTTAACGTTGGTCAGATTGTAGGGCGCAAAGGCACACATAGCGGTCATGTCGCCCGGTGCGCCGGGGAACGCCCCACCTTGCAGGCGGAACACGCCTTGTGCTGCCGAAATTGTACCGTCCGTCTTCATCCCGATCTTTACATCCATCGATGCAGAAGAGGTTGGGCCGGTTGCACGGAATACTTCTGAACGCGTCATGACGATCTTGACCGGACGATTGGCTTTGCGGCTCAGCGCCAGCGCAACAGGCTCGATGAAAACGGTGGTCTTACCGCCGAACCCGCCGCCGATCTCGGACGCAGTCACCCGCAATTGCGAGGTTTCGATGCCCAGCAAAGCTGCACAGGTTTTCTGCGCAATCCAGTGGCCTTGCGTTGTGCACCACAGCTCGCCTTTACCGTCATTGCCCAGCATGCCCAGACAGGCGTGCGGTTCGATATAACCCTGGTGGGTCGCCTCGGTCACAAAGCTGTCTTCGATCACCAGATCGGCCTCGGCAAATCCGGCCTCGACATCGCCGTGACCGCTTTCATGGTAGCGGACCACGTTGGGGTGCATCCCTTCGGGTACGGAATAGTCTGCCGCGCCTTCGCGGATGATAGGTGCGTCCGAAGCCATTGCCTTGTCCACGTCGGTGACATGGGGCAGCACTTCGTATTCGACCTCGATCAACTTAAGCGCATCACGGGCCGCCAGCGCAGACGTCGCCGCCACGGCCGCCACCGCGTGACCGTCATACAGAGCTTTCTCACCCGCCATGACGTTTTCCAGAACATTCCAGAACTCGCCTTCCAGCCCCGGCTTGAACGGCACGTCGGCAAAATCCGCTCGGGTTACAACGGCTTTGACATCATTATGCGCCTCGGCCCTTGACGCATCGATCTTCACAATCCGTGCATGGGCGTGAGGAGAGCGCAGAACAGCACCGTGCAACATTCCGGGTGCCGAAATATCCGCGCCGAATTTGGCGCGGCCTGTCACCTTGTCCAGACCGTCAGGACGATTGGGGCGGGTGCCCACAAATGTGAAGTCTGATTTCCGATCGTCCAGAGCCATTACGACGCCTCCCGCATCTCAGCCGCCGTATCCATCACGGCGCGAATGATCTTGTCGTACCCGGTGCAGCGGCAGAGATTGCCTGCCAGCCAGTACCGGGTTTCCTCTTCGGTGGGGTTCGGGTTTTTCTCCAGCAGCGACTTGGCCGCCACCAGAATACCCGGAGTACAGATACCACACTGCAAAGCAGCGTATTCGATCATCTTCTTTTGCAGCGGATGCAGAACGTCGCCCTCTGCAATGCCTTCGACGGTTTCGATTTGCTTACCCTCGGCCTCGACGCCCAGCATCAGACAGGAACAGACCAGACGGCCATCAACGGTGACGGAACACGCACCGCAATCCCCGGTACCGCAGCCCTCTTTCGCGCCGGTCAGGTTCAGCTTGTCGCGCAGACAATCCAGCAAGGTTTCGCGCGGGTCGCAGAGGTATTCAACGGCGTCCCCGTTCACGGTGGTGGATACGTGGAGCTTGCTCATGCGTTTTCCCCCTTTGCACGGGCATAGGCAATTTTCGCAGCGCGCTTGGCCAGAACGCCAGCGACCTCGGTGCGGAATGCTATGGTGCCGCGTTTGTCATCGATTGGGTTGCAAGCGGCCGAGGCCGCAGCGGCCAGCGCATCCAGCGCGGCATCGTCCAGCTTGCTGCCGACAAGGGCTTTCGCGCAATCCTCGACCAGCAGAACCGTGGGAGCGATCGCCCCCAGCGACACCCGAGCCTCGGTGATGGTATCCCCGTCCAGACGCAAGCTGACACCTACACCAACCACGGCAATGTCCATTTCCGTACGCGGGATAAACCGCAGATATGCGTCGCCTGCATTCTCACCGCGCGCGGGAATGTTGACGGCGGAAACAACTTCACCCTTCGCCAGTGAGATCTTGCCGGGGCCGGTTGGGATATCCTCGACTGCAATCTCACGGGTGCCATCCGGACCAGTGACCGTGACAGTTACACCCGCTGCAACCATCGCTGGCACGGAATCAGCCGCCGGAGACCCGTTGCACAAGTTGCCGGTCAAAGTTGCACGCCCCTGCACCTGGGTGGATCCGATCAGGTCCATCGCCTCGACCACACCAGGCCAGTCCTTGCCCAGATCAGGATGCTCGCTCATCTCGGCGCCTGTAGTGGCCACACCCAGCGTCCAACTGCCATCGGCATTGCGGGTGATGTCGTGTACACCGTTGATTTTCTTGATGTCGATCAGCGTATCGGGTGTCACCAGTTCCGAGCGCAACTGCACCAAAACATCGGTGCCACCCGCCAGAAACCGAGTGATACCCGTCGCATTCGCGGCCAGAGCCGAGGCTTCGGCAAAGCTGGCGGGGCTGTGATAATCCATGAAGCTACCTCGTACCTGTTGATCAGGGATATCTGGGTTCCGGGCGACGTTAATTCACCCCTCGCCCGGCGTCTATGGGCCGAGCGACTAAAATTAGCGCTCCAAATGTCACGTAAGGTTAGGGTTCACAGATCGATTTCGATCACCCCATCGGCTTCTGCTGCGCGGCTTTGGCACAGGATCATGGCCCCTTCGCGCTGTTTCTTTGATAAAACGAAATCTCGGTGTTCGACCTCACCCGAGATAACATCGCATTTACAGACGCCGCAGATGCCGTCTGCGCATTTCACATCCACATGAAAACCCGCCTCGTTCAAAACCTGCGCCGCATCCTTGTCTGCTGGTACGGTCAGCGTCTTCCCGGATCGTGCCAGTCTGAGCTCAAACGGATGGTTCTCATATTCGGGTTGTTCGGGAACCGAAAAGTATTCTAGATGCCGGGCCTCTTCGGGGAAGCCTTGCTGTTCTGCCGCTTGCATTACCCCATCCATGTAGCGATCTGGCCCGCAGGTGTAGACATGCCAACCCTCCTTGTACCCAGACAGGACCGCATCCAAATCGGCGCGGGTACCTTCATCTGAGAAATGGTAGTGCACTTGGTCTGCCCACGGCATCGCGGCCAGATCCTCTAGGTACCCTGCCCCGCTCCGGGTGCTGGCTGAATAGTGCAACTCGAAGTCGTGTCCTAGCGCGTGTAGACGATGGGCAAAGGCGATCATCGGGGTGATGCCGATACCGCCACCCATCAGGAAACTCTTGGTTGCTGTTTCGTCCAGTTCGAAATGGTTAATGGGTTTTGAAATGAAAACCTTGCGCCCCTCAGAGAAGATACGGTGCAGCAACGCCGAACCACCGCGCCCCTCATCCTCGCGCAGCACGCCGATCTGATAGGTCGACCTGTCTGACGGATCGCCGGACATCGAATATTGCCGCAGGTATTCCGGTGCGACCAATACGTCCAGATGTGCGCCCGCTGTCCATCCCGGCAGGGGCGCACCGTCCAGCGTTGAGAATTCATACTTCGTTACATCAGCAGTCATCTTATCGACCTTGGTCACGGCAACCCGCATCACCGGTGCATCACCGCTGATCTGATAGCGGTGGATGACCGACATATCCCCGCTGGCCTTGCGCGACTTGTATTCATCGGTTGTCACCATGGCCTCATAGGCCGCAATCCCGGCCTCTCGATCCATGGCAAAGGGATAGGGCCACGGGTGCGGGGCCAGATAAGCGGGATAGACAGCCAGCGTCTGATCTTCGTATTTCAGGTCCAGATCCGTTTGCAGGTCACGCCGGTTCAACGGGTGCGTTGTGGGGCGATAGGAACCGTCCGGCTGCAGCTCGATATCCCACCACCATTTCTTGATGTCGTTCAGACCGCCATTGCCGACCGCATCGTCCAGCTTGGCCAATGCAGGCGCGGCAGAGGGGATGTTCATCGCGGCCCAGCGGAACGGCCGTTCCTTGAAGATGCCTTCAAGGTTCCACGGGCAGGTTTTCATGCACCGCCCACACATCGCCCCTCCCGGTGTTGTCACACGATAGGTCGCACATTTCTGGCTGTCGGATTTCCAGATTTCATAGCCGTTGAACATCAGCTTCGGCCCGGCCGTGATCGCACCCGACGGACATTCGCGCGCGCATTTGTTGCAAGACTCGCAAAAGCTCTGCAAGCCGAAGTCAACCGGCTTGTCATGCTCCATCGGCATATCGGTGGTCACAGCCCCGGATTTCAAACGAGGGCCCAGATATGGGTTCAGGATCACTTCTCCGATCCGACTGACCTCACCCAGACCGGACAGCAACAGAAGCGGCGGTTGCAGCACCTCACCATCCATCACCGTATGCGCCTTGGCCTTGTAGCCGAGGTTGCGGATTTGTTGCGCAATCACGCCGCCCAGCAGCGAAAAGCGCAGATAGGCGCGCATGGATTGGGCAACGCTGATCCAGTCGTCACCGCTGGCGCCTTCCATCGTTTCATAGCCCTGATCGATGATCATGCTGATCGCCTGATCATGGGGCGGTACGATTTCTTCACCCGTCGCATCATGAGAATACCACGCCCATTCTGGGCAGCGGCTAAGGCCCACCGCATCGACTCCGAGGAAATAGGTCGCCGCTTTTACATTTGCCGCATTCCTTTGGGCGTCAGTTGGTTTTATAGCCTCAGCGCTTTCGCCATCCTGCAACAGCACGAAGGCCCCCAAGGCACGCCGTTGGGCAAAGCTGGGCGCGGCCTTGCGGACATAGTAACCGCCCTTTGCCGCATCCTGCAGCGATTTGCCCATATCCCCGAATTGCGCACGGGCAAACATGTCAGCGCGTTTGGGAACGCGGGCGACGTTTTCTTCGTCGATATACGTGGTTGGTGTCTCGACCCGTTTGAGTTTCTCGAATGGATGCGCCCCGTCCACGTACCGTCGTTTGGAATACGGATCACGGTTCAGGGCATTCTTGGCAAAGCCCGTTCCCAACCACCATGCTGGCCCTTGCGTCCGGAACCACGGCTGTTGCGCCATGGGTCGGAGCGGTCGGTCATGGGCAATCGGCATCTCAGTCGTGACGGCAGCCAGACCAAATCGCGTGCCCAGCCACGGCGCAATCAATTCACCGTCTTCGACTGTGACCAGCCCGGCGGCCACGGCCAACTTGCCCAAATCAACCTCAGAGGACATCACGCTATGCGCGCGCGCGTCATAACCCAGCAGACGGATATAGTTGGCGATGACCACGGCATTCTCGGTGGCCAGCAGACAGGCGCGATGATCCTGCGCATCGGTTATCCAGTCTGCGCCGGGTTCTGACGGGTCTGGGTCGCGGTTGTGTTCGTACAGAAACACGATGCTATGCTTGTGGCTGTCAATCGGCCCGGGCGAAGCCTCCATACTGTCTTTCAGATCGGCCATGATGACGTCGATCCCCGAGGCCAGAGTCTTGGTCTGGCGTGTGCGCAACGCATGGGCAAGCCGGTCGATATCCGGGTTGCGGCGCGGCTGCGCCAGCAAAGCAGCCGACGGCAAAGGCCCGCAGCCCATCATTGACGCATCGTTGAAATACCCAAACGCTTTCAGATGGTCGGCACGTTCCTGCGGGTCTGACGGTATCTCTGACGCGACCGGGTTCACCAGCCCGTCGCGAATGGCGTCCATCATCGCCTGAAATTCGCCCATCGCGTTGACGATGCTGCCTGGATGTTCCGGTCGATGAAAACTCAGTTCAGCCATCGAAGGCACAAGCGACAGGTCCGACCCTTCGTCCGTCCGGGCCAAACGCTCCAGCGGGTAACGCCCCATGTGAACGGGCCGGTTTTTATCCGAGAAAAAGCGGATTCCCATTATGCGCCTCCTGTTGCTTACCATCTCCTATCCCGACATGGACAGCAAAACCATTCATGCATAATCATAAACGGTATGAGTAAAATCGATTTCACTGACCTCGACGGCAAAGTCCTGCGCACATTTCTGACCATACTCGAGGAAAGCTCGGTCTCGAAAGCTGCGGACCGACTGGGCGTCACACAATCCGCGATCAGTCATACCTTGGCCAAGCTGCGGCAAGTGTTGGGTGATCCGCTGTTTGTCCGTTCGGGTCAGGGCCTGACCCCGACCGAGCGCGCCTTGTCCCTGAAAGACCCGGTGCAGAGCGTGCTGGACGGGATGCGCGCGCTGACCGACGAGCGGCCGTTCGATCCGTTGTCTGAACGGATGGAAATTCGCATCGCAACCAATGACATGCCGCGCGAGTTGATCTTTCCACGGTTGCTGCGCGAATTCCGAGCCGAGGGTGCGCGTCTGCAATTGGAATTCATCCCCTCAGGAGTACCAGACCCTGACCTGCTGCGCAGTGACCGATGCCAGTTGATGCTTAC
Organism: Ruegeria sp. HKCCD7303; assembly: GCF_013111185.1. Taxonomy (GTDB): domain Bacteria; phylum Pseudomonadota; class Alphaproteobacteria; order Rhodobacterales; family Rhodobacteraceae; genus Ruegeria. The sequence goes on from NZ_WVRE01000008.1 coordinate 104,961, forward strand.
CCCGCTTCCACCCGACGGGCCGGACATCTTTCAGAAACGGCTGATTAACAGCCCTCTGATGGTGTTCTACGACGCCGCGCAACGCAATCCGCCGGACACCTGGCAAGCCTATTGCAACAGCGATCATGTCGAGGTGCGCTTTGCTGATGGCCGAAGCGCCCGTGCGGTCATGCGTGGCGTGGATCAAAGCCAGATCAGACCCTCTGTTGTGACCTTGCCGCATTTCAATGCAATCCCCGCGTTTGTGCGGGGCAGCAATCTGATCTCGACCGATACTGCGCTGATGAAACAGGGGCCACTCGCCACTCTGGATTGTGCCCCGCTGCCTTTCGAGTGCCCGCCTGTGTCCATCTACATGGTCTGGCATCAGCGATCCGCAAATGACCCTGCCCACCGCTGGTTGCGTGCCCGGATCGAGGCAATCGCAACCACGCTTCAGACCTGAGACAACAGCCAGCTGCGCATGATCTCAACCAGTTGCGGCTGGCGCGGCTGGCGCGGCGCGACGATGTAAAATCCAAAATCTTCGATCAAAACATCCTCAAGCGGCCGGACAAGACGGCCCGAGGCAACCTCGGGCGCGACCAGCGGCGCATTGGCCAGCGCGACCCCCTGCCCTGAGAGCGCGGCATCAATCGCAAGACTGGTCTGGCTGAAACTCATCATTCGGGGCTTGCCGTTTACGCCCACCCTCTCAAGAAACAAGGGCCACAGCCCATGGGTGTCATTGAGCAGCACTTGGCCCAGCAGGTCAGAGGGATGGGTGACTTGTCCGGCAATGGCGGGGCTACACACTGGGACGAATTCGGTTGAGAACAATGGCTCGGCAACCAGGTCAGATCCAAACGGCGCCCTGCCCTGCCTGACCGCCAGATCCACGCCATCCGATTTGAAATCTGCCAGGCGCTCGCGTGCATCCACTTGAACCGAGATATCCGGATGCAGGTCTGTGAACCCCGACAATCGCGGTACCAGCCATTTTGATGCAAAGCTGGGCGTGACGGACAATGTGACCCGGCGGTCAGGAGACAAATCTTCAACGGCTTCTTCGATCAACCTGAAAGCCCGGCGTAAAGGTGAATGAAACCGGCGCCCGGCTTCCGTCAACCGCAAGCCACGTGGCAGACGGTCGAACAGAACCTCGCCCAATCGCGCCTCGAGCCCCCGTACCTGCTGCGCAACGGCGCCTTGCGTCACGCCCAGTTCTTCGGCGGCCAGTCGAAAGTTCAGATGCCGCGCAGAAGCTTCAAAAGCCCGCAAGGCGTTCAGAGGGGGAAGGGCGGCCATGGCATGATCCTGTAGATTTTCTACAGCATAGAGCCAGCATAACTGATTGGTCAAACCGGGCCTTGATCGCCATCTTGGAATCAAATGAAAACGGAGATATCAGATGGAAAAAGTAGCTCTTATCACAGCCGGCGGCAGCGGCATGGGTGCAGATTCCGCATGCAGACTAGCTGCAGACGGATACAAGGTGGGTATTCTGTCCGCCTCGGGCAAAGGCGAAGCCCTGGCGCATGAGTTGGGCGGCGTCGGTGTGACCGGCTCGAACCAGTCCACTGAAGATTTGCAAAAGCTTGTCGATGCGGCGATGGCCCATTGGGGTCGCATCGACGTTCTGGTCAATTCTGCAGGTCACGGCCCCCGCGCGCCGATCCTTGAGCTGACGGACAACGATTGGCACACAGGCATGGATGTTTACTTCCTGAACGCCGTCCGTCCGACGCGACTGGTGACGCCGATCATGCAGGCGCTGGGTGGTGGGTCGATCATCAATATCTCGACCTTTGCCGCATTCGAACCTGATCCGGTATTTCCGACATCTGGTGTGTTCCGAGCTGGTCTGGCCGCTTTCACCAAGCTGTTCTCGGACAAATATGCCTCTGAGAACATCCGCATGAACAACGTTCTTCCGGGCTTCATTGACAGCCTGCCCGAGAAAGAGGAGTTCCGCAGTCGCATTCCAATGGGTCGCTATGGACGCAGCTACGACGAGATCGCTTCGGTCGTGGCCCTGCTGGCATCCGAAGGGGGCGGCTACATCACCGGGCAGAATATCCGGGTGGATGGCGGCATCACCCGGTCTGTCTGACCTCAGAACCGTGCCTTTATCAGATGTGTCAACGCTGCGCCGGATTCAAAAAAGGCGCGGCGCACGCGTGTCCAGCTTTCGCGATGCTCAGGCACGGCGGGCACAGGTAAACGTGACGGGTCTTCGGCAAGAAGGCTCTCGGCCATCATGCGACCAAACGCCGTGCCGGGTCCGATGCCGCGACCGGAATACCCGTGGGCGGCTAAAGCGTTCGGACCGATCTGCGTGATCTTCGGGATATGGTCCGAGGTCATGGCGATCCGCCCGTGCCAACCCTGCTCAAACGGCTGGTCGGCGAGTTGAGGGTAAAGCTCTGCCAGTTTGCGTCGGACCCAGGCGGTGTGTGCGCTCTGACCTGCATTACCAAGGTCGCCCATGCCGCCAATAATCATGCGACCTGCCTGATCCAATCGAAACGACGTCATGATCAAACCGGTATCCCAGCACCCTTCTTCTTGCGGCAGAATGCTGGCGCGCAAGTTATGCGATAGCGGAGCGGTCGCGTATTGAAAATAATAAACCGGCACATAGGCGGGCGCGGTATCTGGCAAGCCAAGGTGATAGGCGTTGGTCGCCTGAATGACGGACTTGGCTCGCACCACCCCGCCCGGTGTGGTCAGCACCCATTGGCCGTTTTCATGGCGCATGGTCTGCACCGGGCTTTGCCCGTGTATCTGCGCCCCGGTCTGCGCCGCCGCTCGCGCCAATCCGACCACATAAGCCATCGGCTGTATGGTTCCGGCGCGAGGATCGAACAACGCCCCATGGAAGGCATCGCTACCGGTTCTTTCCCGCGCCTGATCCATCGAAAGCAATTCCACCGGTGCACCTGCTGCGCTCAACTGCGCGTGGCGCGTTTGAAGGTTTTTCAAACCAGCTGCGGAATGCGCGCAATGCAAGGTTCCGTTACGCACAGGCTCACATGCGATGCTGTGTTTTTCGATCAATGCAAACACATCAGACGGGGCCCGCGCCAGCAGATCAATCAGGCGATCTCCGGCCACCTGTCCGATATGCGCGCGGATTTCGTCCGGCGGCAACCAAAGCCCTGCATTGGCCAAACCGACATTACGGCCCGATCCGCCAAAGCCGATCTCCTGCGCCTCAAGCAGACAGACCGAAGCACCGGCCTGGGCAGCTTCCAAAGCCGCTGAACATCCGGTGTATCCACCGCCAATGACCGCCAAATCAACAGAAGTATCAGCGGTCAGGCGAGGTGCTGAAACAGTCTCGGCACAGGTGCTGCGCCACAGAGCATTTTCGGGATCGTTCACGTCGGGCCTCTGAAGTCTTTGGCCCGGATCATCATATCGTTTTCCCCCCTTGGCAAGCGGGCACGTCAAAGCGTGCCTGCGACGAAAAAGACCCCGCAGTCGCGGGCTTTTCCCGCGCCTGGCAGGCCCAACCGGAGAAGGTATTCCGGCAGGAATGATGACGACGGAGGTAAGCCCCTTGGAAACCGTCAAACGTCGATCGAGCGTGCGATCAACTCTTTCATCACCTCATTGGTGCCGCCGTAGATCATCTGCACGCGCGCATCCGCATAAAGACGTGCAATCGGATATTCCATCATGAAGCCATAGCCGCCGAACAGCTGCAGACATTCGTGCATGATCTCGTTCTGCACCTCTGAACCCCAATATTTGGCCATCGAAGCGGTGGCCGCGTCCAGCTCTCCAGCTTCCAGCTTTCCGATACAGTCGTTGATGAAGCTGCGCAGAACCTCGGCTTTGGTCTTGCATTCGGCCAGCTTGAACCGGGTGTTTTGGAAGTCCATCACCCGTTGCCCAAAAGCCTTGCGTTCCTGAACGTATTTGACCGTTTCAGCGATGGCGAAATCAATCGCGCCCAGCGCCATGATCGCGATGTTCAACCGTTCCCACGGCAGTTGTTTCATAAGCTGGTAGAAGCCCTGCCCTTCCTCAGCTCCCAGCAGGTTCGTCATTGGCACTTTGACATCTTCAAAGAACAACTCGGCCGTGTCGTTGCCCTTCATTCCCAGTTTTTTAAGGTTGCGCCCCCGGCGGAAGCCATCGGCCCCTTCGGTTTCAACCACGATCAAAGACACACCACGCGCGCCTTCGGATTTGTCTGTCTTGGTCGCCACAATAATCAGGTCAGCTGACTGCCCATTCGTGATGAAGATTTTCGAGCCGTTCAAACGATAAGAGTTTCCGTCTTTTTCAGCCGTCGTCCGCACCGCCTGCACGTCTGACCCGGTGCTAGGTTCCGTCATCGCCAACGCGCCAACCATCTCGCCCGAGGCAAGTTTAGGCAGCCATTTCTGTTTTTGATCTTCGTTGCCATAGGCGGTGAGGTAATGCGTCACAATCGACTGAATGCCATAGCCCCAACCGGCATCGCCACGCGCGCCCTGTTCGTAGGCGGTGATTGCATCGAACCCCATGCCGCCGCCGACACCACCATACTCTTCGGGGATTGCTCCCGCCATAAGTCCGGTTTCACCCGCCTTACGCCAAAAGTCGCGATCCACCACACCGTTTTCGACCCAGGTTTCGATATTCGGCGTCAGTTCGTCATCCATGAACCGGCCCGCCATGTCGGCAAACATGCGGTGTTCATCGGTGACCCAAGCTGCGGTTGAAGTGAAAAGTGGCATCGAACGCTCTCCAGAAAGTCTTTTGTTAAAGCCTAGCGCTCTGTCCGATTCACGCCAATGCGTGTGACGCCGCGTCCTGAAGTGGAACAACGCAACGTTCATTGCCCGACAATCCAAGCAGAAACAGTTTAGCTGAGCAGGTTTAGTTCAGTGCCGAGGCCAGCAGTTTTTTCGCCGCATCCTTGGCGTCCCGCGCAGGATCACAGTGTTGAAGCAGAACGGCAGAGACAATTGCTCCCTCTTGCAAAAGTACAATCTGGCAGGCCAGTTTATGCGGATCCTGAGCACCGGCCTGTTCAGCAACCGAAGTGAAATGGTCCAGCAGGAATTGCTTGTGCTCGGCAGCCTGTACATGGATCGGGTGATCCGGGTCCTGGAATTCAGCGCCTGCCTTGATGAACATGCACCCCCGGAACTCATCTTCTTCGAACCATTCTTTCAAAGCGTCAAAACTGACAAGGATTTGCTCGACCGGAGTCTCTGCCATCTCATCGATGCGTTTCAAGAACCAATCGCGAAAGTTTTCGTCCCGCAGACGTAGTGCCGCAAGGATCAGTTCTTCCTTGGTGCGGAAGTGCTTGTACATCGATGTTTTGGACACGCCCGTTTCCACCACCAGCTTGTCCATGCCAGTCGCGTGAAACCCATCGCGGTAAAAGACCTTCAGGGCCTTGCTCACCAGTTCGTCCCGTTTGTTTGGGCGCATGATTCGGCTCCATAGTGTACCGTTCTGTACATATTAGCCCAAAACGCAAAGTACAATAACATCAAATCAAGTCCCTGATTTTATGTAACTTTATTGACTTCAACAGTCTCAAATTGAAATTTTTTGAAGATTGCCCTTGCAAAAGTTAACAGATCGGTACACTTTGAGGTCGAAAGTTAACAGATCAGTACACCAGAGGATTTGACCGATGAAACGTCGTGCCAGCATTTTTCCATCTCAGTACGTTCCGTTCCTTCTGACCATGGCCCTTCTGGCCGCATCACTTGCCTGAAAGCTCTTGCCTTATGTCTCGCCCCCCTCTGCCCCCTTTCACGCTTGAAACCGCGACTCAGAAAGTGCGGATGGCGGAAAACGCCTGGAACAGTCGCGACCCCGACCGGGTGACGCCCGCCTACACCGAGGACAGTCATTGGCGAAACCGGGCCGAGTTTTTGACTGGCCATGCCGACATCCACGCCTTCCTGACGCGCAAATGGCGGAAGGAACTGGACTATCGCCTGATCAAGGAACTCTGGGCCTTTTCCGGAAATCGCATTGCAGTGCGCTATGCTTATGAATGGCGAGACGACAGCGGCCAGTGGTTCCGCTCTTATGGTAACGAGAACTGGGAATTTGCCGAAGACGGGCGCATGTCGCATCGCCACGCCTCATTGAACGATCTGCCGATCACCGAAGAGGACCGTCTGTTTCACTGGCCGCAAGGCGAACGCCCCGAAGATCATCCCGGACTGTCAGATTTGGGTCTTTGAAAGGACTTACCATGCCCCGTGCCTTTTCCCAACGTGCCTTCACCCCTGCCGTCCGCGCCCATCAAGAGCGGATGGGATCGGCAAAAACCTATGCCAAGTTCATCGAAAGTGGACCACAGCAGGGCCACTTTATCGGCGAGCCCGAAAAAGAGTTCATTCAGACACGGGATGGGTTCTATCAATCCACTGTGTCCGAAACCGGCTGGCCCTATGTGCAGTATCGCGGTGGTCCTGTGGGGTTTTTGAAAGTGCTGGGGCCGCAGACCATCGGCTATGCGGATTTTTCCGGCAACAAGCAATATATCTCGCGCGGGAACCTAGATGGGAATGATCGTATCGCGATGATCCTGATGGATTACGCCAACCAACGCCGCCTGAAGGTCCTGGGGCGTGTCGAGTTTACCGAAGGCGAAGCGGCCGCAGCCAGTTTGTATCCCGAAGAGGCCGAGACCCCGGCGGAACGGGCCGTGATCATCCGCGTCGAGGCGCTGGACTGGAACTGCCCGCGTCACATCACCCCTCGCTTCACCGAAGCCGAGCTGCGCCCCCATCTGAACACGCTTGGACAACAGCTGGCCCAGTTGCAGGCACAGAATGAACGGCTGAAGCAACAACTGGCCAAGTCAGACTAACCCGCCGGACTGTCAAAGAAATTCGATATTCAGGAAAGGAATTTGCGCAATGGTTCGTTCAGTCTTTCAACTCTCGGCGGCGTGTCTTGCAGCGGCAGCCCTGATATTGCTGATCCTGATGCTTGGGTTTTTCGCCTCACCCAGCGCTGTGCGCACGTCTCCTTCCGTGTTCAGCACAATGCTATTTGATCACCTGCAGCAGGAGTGAAAGGCGATCAGCCTCGACTGGCTTTGACCATTGCTGCAATACCTGCGGCGCAAAACTCGACCAAGGGCTCTATGTCAGGCTGATCACCACCTTGCGACAGCGCCCTAACGCGCCAGCCGCTGTTGAGATGCGCCAACATGGCTGAAACCGTATACACCTGACCACTGGCCAACACTGCCGGATCAACATCAGGATAAAGCGCAGCAATCTCTGCGATAAAATGCTGGGCCGTCGGATCGAAACACTCAGCCGCAATGTCGCTCCACCTTGGATCGACGGACACATGCGCCACTAGCCGGCCATAGGCCATCCAGCCCGGACCACCTGTTTCAGCCAGCTCTACATAAGGGCGGATAAAGCTGTCCAGAATGCTGTGCAATGTCAGCGACCCCTCGGCCCTGGCTTTGTTCAGCGTCTCGACCCGCAACTGCGCCAACTCATCCGCGCGGCGGGCGACGGTGCGATAGAAAAGCTCTTCTTTTCCACCGCCGTGATGGTGCACCAGGCCGATCTGCACACCCGCCAAAGCGGCAATATCGCGGATCGAGGCGCCTTCGAATCCCCGTTCGGCAAAGACCAATTCCGCTGCATCCATGATCCGCGCCCGCGTCTCCAAAGACCGCTTGGACGGTGCTCTTTGCCTTGGTTTTTCTATGTTTTTTAGACTCATGATTTTCACCTTGCCTTATTTTGGTCGTTCGTTCAAGTTAAGCCTCACGAACTTTGGGAGGGTTCATGGAAGAAACGCGCGACGCATTCGCCCTGATCGGGGCGGGACCGATGGGATTGGCCGCGGCCAAGGTGCTGAAAGAACAAGGCATCGCATTTCAAGGGTTCGAGCTGCATTCGGATGTGGGCGGTCTGTGGGACATCGATGCCCCCAGATCAACCATGTATGAGACAGCGCATCTGATCTCGTCCAAGCGCATGACCGAGTTCGAAGACTTCCCGATGGATGAGGCTGTGGCCGAGTACCCTTCTCACTGGGCGATGCGCGACTATTTCCGTGCTTTTGCAGATCATTTCGGGTTGCGTGAGAACTATAGGTTCAATGCCGAAGTCACCCAGATCACGCCGCTGGGCAACTCGGGAGACGGTTGGCGCGTGTCTTGGAGGGATGCCGAAGGTGACCATCAGGCCGACTTCGCAGGGGTTATGATAGCAAACGGCACCCTGTCGGAACCGAACATGCCAGAATTCCCCGGAACCTTCGACGGCGAATTGATCCATGCCTCTCAATACCGGTATCCCAGTCAATTCGACGGCAAGCGCGTATTGGTTGTGGGTGCAGGCAACTCCGGTTGCGACATTGCAGTGGACGCGATCCATCATGCAAAACGCTGCGACCTGTCGATGCGGCGCGGATACTATTTCGTCCCGAAATATGTCTTTGGCAAACCTGCTGACACGATGGGTGGCAAGATCCGCCTGCCCATGTGGTTAAAGCGAAAGGTCGACAGTCTGATCCTCAGCTGCTTCGTCGGAAATCCGCAGAAATACGGCTTTCCCAAACCCGATTATCAACTTTACGAAAGCCATCCGGTGGTAAATTCACTGGTCCTGTATCACGCAGGCCACGGCGATCTGCGCATTCGCCCCGATATCGACCGGCTTGAGGGTCACACCGTTCACTTCAAAGACGGTTCCAGCGAAGACTATGACATGATCCTCGCTGCCACCGGATACAAGCTGCACTATCCGTTTGTCGACAAGGACCTGCTGAACTGGCAGGGCGATGCACCGCATCTGTACCTGAACACCATCCATCCCGAACGCGACGATCTGTTTGTGCTGGGCATGGTCGAGGCCACGGGTCTTGGCTGGCAAGGCCGGCATGAACAGGCCGAGATGGTGGCGCGCTATATCAAGGGTCTTCAAAGCGGTTGCCCGGCGGCGGCCGATCTGAAAACCGAAAAACAAAAAGACTACACGCGCGCCACCGGAGGCATGAACTATATCGATCTGCCCCGCATGGCTTATTACGTGGACAAGGCCACATATAGAAAGGCCGTCACTGGCTGGATCGACCGGCTGCGGAAAGCCGCCGCATGAGTGGTATTGACGAAGTCACGCTGAATTTCAGCCCGGCGTCGCTGACGTTGCTGAACGCCATTCTGGCGATTGTGATGTTCTCGATCGCGATCGACCTGACGCCGCGGGATTTTGATCGCCTGAGACGCGCGCCGAAACCGGTGATTGTCGGGCTGTTGTCTCAGTTCGTGGTCCTGCCCGCACTGACCTTTGCGCTGGTGTGGATCACAGAGCCACGTGCATCCATCGCGTTAGGACTGATCCTTGTTGCGGCTTGTCCCGGAGGCAACATCTCGAACTTCATCACGCATCGCGCGGGCGGCAATGCAGCTCTGTCTGTGTCGATGACAGCGTTTGCCACTATTGGCGCAATCTTCATGACGCCTTTCAACATCGCGCTTTGGGGCGGGCTGTATCCACCAACCCGAGCGATCCTGCAGCAGACCCAGATCGATCCGGTGCAAATCGCCATTCTCGTCGGCTTGATGCTGATCCTGCCCCTGGTTCTGGGTATTGCGTTGAATCAGCGTCGACCAGCCCTGACCGCCCGTCTGCGGGCGCCGTTGCAATACCTGTCGATGGGTATCTTCGCGGCCTTCATCCTGCTTGCCCTGGCCGCCAACTGGGGATTCTTCCTCAGCTTTGCCGGGGCGGTTGCCGGGCTTGTGATCCTTCACAACGCCCTGGCGCTGGGGGGCGGTTGGGTCGTGGCCACTCTGACCCGGCTATCCCCCTTTGATCGTCGCGCAATCACCATAGAGACCGGCATTCAGAATTCAGGGCTTGGACTGGTCTTGATCTTCGCTTTTTTCCACGGGCTGGGCGGCATGGCGGTTGTGGCCGCGTTCTGGGGCATCTGGCACGCGATATCGGGCATTGCGCTTGCGTCGGTCATGGCCCGAACCGAGGCCGCGCGATGACCCGTATTCTGATCACAGGCGCAGCCGGTATGGTCGGGCAAGCACTGTTGCCGGAGCTTGAGGGGCATGAGGTCTTTGCCACCGACCTAAGACGCCCGGAGTCTTTGCCGGAATACGTCGCCTTCCTGCCCATGGACGTGACAAGCGACGCCCCTGCCCGCGTGATCACCAAGGTGAAGCCGGATGTCATCGTGCATCTGGCCTCAATCGTGACGCCCACGCCCAAGATGGGACGCGCCGCAGCATACGCTGTTGACGTCGAAGGAACACGCAAGGTGGTGAATGCGGCGATTGCCAACGGCGTACGCAGACTGGTGGTCACATCATCGGGGGCTGCGTATGGGTATCACGCAGACAACCGCATTCCACTGCGCGAGCGTGACCCGCTGCGGGGCAATCCGGAATTCCCTTATTCCGACCACAAGAGACAGGTCGAGGAATTGTTGGCGGAAGCCCGAAGCGCTGCCCCTGATCTTGAACAGGTCGTTCTGCGCGTGGGGACGGTGCTGGGGGCTGGCACTGAAAACCAGATCACCGCCCTGTTTCACAAGCCGCGCCTGCTGGCTGTGGCCGGCAGCGAAAGCCCGTTTGTGTTTATCTGGACGCACGATCTGGCCCGTATCCTGCGGCGCGCAGCGACAGACGGGCCACCCGGCGTTTATAACGTCGCCGGGGACGGAGCGATGGGTGTCACCGATCTGGCCGATGCCATGGGGAAATCGGTTCTGCGTCTTCCTGCTTGGGCACTGAAGGCGGCTTTATCCGTGGCACGCCCGCTTGGCTTGTCTCGCTATGGGCCGGAACAGGTACGGTTTCTGCAATATCGACCTGTTTTGGACAATTCCGCCCTCAAATCAGAATTCGGCTATACACCCGAAAAAACCAGCGCCGAGGTGTTCGCGTTCTGGCAAAAGCAGGCCGGGCTATGAAGACAGCTGTCATATCAGGTGGAGCAGGTGGTTTGGGGCAAGCCCTGAGCCATGCCCTGCAAGCCCGCGGTTGGCGGGTCGTGTTGCTGGACCTTGACGTCTCAGGCTTGGACACCAGGCCAAACCAGTTGCCAATCGCTTGCGATCTGACAGACCCCGAGCAGCTTGCTGACGCAACCCAAAGGGTGATCGAATCCAGCGAAAGTACTGATCTGGTCATCTACAACGCCGGGGTCACGCAAATTCGGGGGTTTGATCAGTCCGACGCCGCCAGCCACCGAATGGTGTTCGACATTAACTACTTTGCAGCCGTTGAAATGGCCCGCGCGTTTCTGCAACCAGTCCGGACATCAAAGGGATCGCATTTGGCGATTTCGTCCGTGGCAGGGTTTGCACCGCTCTATCACCGGACGGCCTATGCTGCATCGAAACACGCGCTTGAGGGGTTTTTCAAATCGCTCCGCTCCGAAGAAGCACCTCATGGTGTTCGGATTCAGATCGCGGCACCGTCTTTCGTGGCCACCAACCCGGGCAACGCACAAGAGCAGGCCGATGGAACGGCAAGACCCGGATCGGCAAAGGATGGTATGGATGAGATGAGCCCTGAGGCCGCCGCCAAAGCAATCCTGCGAGGATTAGACAAATCGCAGCCGATGATTCCGGTTGGACGTGTGGCGCGTTTGTCTTGGTGGCTGAACAGCCTCTCACCGCGCCTGTATCAACGCATGATGGAGCGCAATATACGCGGGCCAGCAGAATAGATTTTTGCCATGACCCCTTGACCTTCCCGTGACTGGAACCCCCATTTGAAGGGCAAGGTAAGCTGCGGAACGAGTCGCATGGCACATGAAACACTCAAAGAGCTCAAAATCACCGGCATGGGCTGCGCGTCCTGTGTGGGCCGTGTCGAAGCGACCCTGCGCGATGTGCCAGGTGTCGATGCGGCTTCGGTCAACTTTGCAACCAAATCAGCGCAAGTGGCGTTTGACGGGCCGGTTACGGCTCTGACTACGGCGCTGGATGCGGCAGGGTATCCTGCTGAAACCAATTGCGTAGATCTGAGTGTCGACGGGATGAATTGCGCCTCGTGCGTGGCCAAGATCGAACGCGCGCTAGTAGCCAACCCGGGTGTAATAGACGCTCAGGTAAATCTCGCAACTCAAACCGCCAAAGTGACATACGCGGCGGGGACAACCACGCCAGAGCAGTTAGCACAGGTAGTCACCGGAATCGGATACCCGGCGCGCTTTCAAAACACCCAGGAACCTGAAAGCCGCGAAGATGACGAAATTCGCAATCTGAGCCGCACCACGATGCTTGCCGCCGTCCTCGCGCTGCCCGTGTTTGTTCTTGAGATGGGTGGGCACATGATCCCCGCGTTCCATCATTGGGTACACGCCACCGTCGGTGTGCAGACCAGTCAGCTTATCCAGTTTGCTCTGACCTCGGCCCTGTTGATCGGTCCGGGACGAGTGTTTTACCGCAAGGGCATCCCATCCCTGCTACACGGCACGCCGGATATGAACGCGCTTGTCGCGTTGGGGACCGGGGCGGCCTATCTCTATTCCGTGGTGGCCACATTCACCCCAAATGTGCTGCCGCAAGGCACCGCCAATGTCTATTTCGAAGCTGCAGCAGTCATCGTTGTTCTGATCCTTCTGGGTCGGCTTATGGAGGCGCGCGCCAAAGGCAGAACCGGGGCCGCAATCAGGAAGCTGGTAGGCTTGCAGCCCAAAACCGCAAGGGTCGAAGTGGATGGCCGAACAGAGGACCGTCCGATTGCTGAAATAGTTGTCGGAGACATTTTGCGCGTTCGTCCGGGCGAGCGCCTGCCAGTAGATGCCGAAGTGCTTGAGGGCACATCTTACGTCGACGAAAGCATGATCACTGGCGAGCCTGTGCCGGTCGGAAAATCGCAAGGGGCCGCTGTTGTTGGCGGCACGGTGAACGGGACCGGAGCCTTGCGGGTACGCGCCGCGCGCGTTGGGGACGACACGGTTCTGGCTCAGGTCATCCGCATGGTGCAGCAGGCACAGGGGGCCAAATTGCCCATTCAAGGGCTGGTCGACCAGATCACCTATCGCTTCGTCCCCGCCGTCATTCTCGTTGCTGTAATCACCGTCCTAATCTGGCTGATTTTCGGTCCCAGCCCCGCCTTGCCGCTCGCGCTTGTGGCAGGTGTTTCGGTGCTGATCATTGCCTGCCCCTGTGCGATGGGGCTGGCGACGCCTACTTCTATCATGGTGGGCACGGGGCGCGCAGCAGAACTGGGGGTATTGTTCCGCAAAGGCGATGCATTGCAGCAGCTTCAACAAGCACGCATTATCGCGCTGGACAAAACCGGGACACTGACGCTCGGCCGTCCCGAGTTGGATAGCGTGATGACGGCGAACGGGTTTGACAGGGATGAGGTTGTGCGACTCGCTGCGTCCCTCGAAGCACAGTCAGAGCATCCAATTGCATCGGCTATCACCCGGGCGGGCCTCTCTGCTCTACCCGAGGCGTCGAATGTCCAATCAATTACCGGGCTGGGCGTACAGGGCCTCGTTGAAGGTCAGGAAGTTTTGGTCGGGTCGTACAGGCTGATGAAAAACCGGGGGATTGAACTTGGCCGCTTGGCGGACGAGGCCGAAGAGCGCGCCTCTGAAGGGGCAACGCCGCTATTCGTTGCCTTAGATGGGCAGGCCGCTGCGACGATTTCTGTGTCCGACCCGATTAAGTCCGGCACCGAAGAAGCGCTGCAGAGGTTGCACCAGATGGGGCTGACTGTGGCCATGGTCACCGGAGACAACGCGCGGACGGCACAGGCGTTGGCTGATCGGTTGGGGATCGATCACGTCACTGCCGAGGTGTTGCCGGACGGTAAAGTAGATGCGATCACGGCTTTGCGGGGTAGTTTCGGAACGCTGGCTTTTGTTGGCGATGGGATCAACGATGCCCCGGCGCTTGCATCTGCGGATATCGGCATCGCCATTGGGACAGGTACGGATGTGGCGATCGAAACGGCGGACGTTGTGCTGATGTCGGGTGATTTGCGTGGCGTTGCAAACGCGACCGAGATCAGCCGTCGCACAATGCGAAACATTCGCCAGAACCTCGGATGGGCGTTTGGTTACAATGTCCTGCTGATCCCGGTGGCGGCTGGCGCACTGTATCCGTTTGGCGGTCATCTGTTGTCGCCTGCTTTGGCAGCAGGCGCGATGGCTTTGTCGAGTGTTTTTGTGGTCTCAAATGCTTTGCGTCTGCGTCGCGTTCGCACCAGCGTGTCGGAAACCCCGACCTTGGCCGCCAACGAGGTGCACCCATGAATATCGGAGACGTATCTGCACGCACAGGTCTGCCCGCCAAGACGATCCGCTATTATGAGGATATCGACTTGATCAAGCCTCTGCGCGACGACAACGGGTATCGCCGTTTTCGCGATCAGGACGTGCACAAGCTGAACTTTCTGGGCCGCGCCCGTGCGCTTGGGTTCACCATCGAAGATTGCCGTACCCTGTTGGCGTTGTATGAGGATGAAACCCGCGCAAGCGCCGATGTGAAACGGGTCGCGCGGGATCATCTGGCGCAGATCGAGGCCAAGATCGCGGACCTGAACGCGATGCGCGATACGCTTAGCCATCTCATCGATGCGTGCGCCGGAGATGACCGCCCTGATTGCCCGATCCTGAAAGATCTGGGAGGGAAAGGCTGACACGGGGTTGCCCTTTGGGCGCAGCTTTGCTTTGTCTTCGCCAAAGATTTCGGCCTGAGACCATGGTCGAACAGTGGAGAGGATCACAAAATGGCAAAAGTCGCGTTCCTTGGCCTTGGTGTCATGGGCTATCCCATGGCCGGACATCTGAAAGCCGCAGGTCATGACGTTACCGTCTACAACCGCACCACAGCCAAGGCCGAAGCCTGGGTGGCCCAGTATGGCGGGGCCATGGCGGCTACTCCGAAAGACGCCATCCTGGGCGCGGAATTTGTCATGGCCTGCGTGGGCAATGATAACGATCTGCGCATGGTCTGCTCAGGCGAGGACGGTGCGTTTCACGGCATGTCCGACGGAGCCATCTTCGTCGATCACACAACGGTCTCGGCAGATGTCACGCGTGAGCTTTGCAAGGCCGGCGCCGCGCAGGGGGTCGCCTTTGTCGACGCGCCGATCTCGGGCGGTCAGGCCGGGGCTGAAAACGGTGTTCTGTCCATCATGTGCGGTGGTGATCAGGCCGCATACGATGCGGCCGAACCGCTGATGGAGGTCTATTCCAAGATTTGCCGCCGCATTGGCGACAGCGGCGCGGGCCAATTGACCAAGATGTGTAACCAGATCGCGATTGCCGGTTTGGTTCAGGCCCTCAGCGAGGCGCTGCATTTTGCCGAGAAAGCAGGGTTGGACGGGCGATCCGTGGTAGAGGTAATCAGCCAGGGCGCGGCTGGAAGCTGGCAGATGGTGAACCGTCACGAGACGATGTTGGACGATCATTTCGAACACGGGTTTGCCGTGGATTGGATGCGCAAGGATTTGGGTATTTGTATGGATGAAGCCAACGTCAATGGTGCATCACTGCCCGTGACCGCATTGGTCGACCAGTTTTACAAGGACGTTCAGAAACTCGGCGGTGGGCGGTGGGATACGTCGTCTCTGTTCAAGCGCTTGCGCGCGTTGGACTGAGGGTTCAGGGGGCTGTCTGCCCCCTCTTGGCCCGTTGGGCCAATTCACCCCCGAAGGTATTTTTAGCCAGATGAAGAGGATCCCGGGTGCACCGGGGCGGAGAGCGACATGAGCGAATTGGTGAAGTTCTGGGCGGATGCATTGCGGCAGCACTGGGGGCTGGACGCGCGTTTGAAGCGGTTGGATGGCGAATACGACCTAAACTTTCTGGTGCAGGCCACCAATGGGCAGGACTATGTTCTGAAGGTCATGCGAGCAGGTTGCGAAGCCGGTTTGGTGGACCTGCAGATACAGGCACTGGCCCATATTGCATCGGAAGCACCGGGTTTGCCTTTTCCCAAAGTGTTCCCCGATTTGAACGGCGATGTGTTACCCGAGATTACAGACTCTGAGGCTCAGCCTAGGCTGGCATGGTTGCTGGAATGCCAGCCCGGGCGATGCTACGCAAAGGCGGCACCAAAATCCGAAGAATTGATCCTGAAACTTGGGCGCGTGCTGGGAGCAACCGATCGGGCCCTGGAAGGTTTCCAGCATGAGGGGCTGCATCGGGCCGATTTCAAATGGGACTTGATGCAGGCGGATTGGATTGCGGGTAAGCTGGACGCGATTTCTGGTCCTTCGCGACAAGCCTTGCTAAAGGAAATCTGCGGCGGGTTTGCTGCGATCTCCGGCACCCTTGCGGATCTGCCAAAACAAGCCATCCACAATGATGCCAATGACTATAACATTCTGGTCGAAGGGGAATTGAGTGAACGGCGGCGGATCTCGGGCCTGATCGATCTGGGTGACATGTGCGCGGCGCCGCGAGTCTGCGATCTGGCGATTGCCGGGGCTTACATAGTGTTGGACCATCCCAAACCAGAACGGGCGCTGTCTGCGTTGGTGAAAGGTTATCACGCGGCCAACCGGCTGAGCGTCGACGAAGTAGACTTGATCTGGCCGCTGCTGCGGATGCGGCTTGCCGTGTCGGTCGTCAACTCGACCCTGATGGCAGCCGAGAACCCGGATGACCCTTATGTAACCATCTCGCAGGCACCCGCATGGCGGTTCCTTGAGAATGCCTCGGTCAATGGTGGGTTGATGAAGGCGCGCTTGCGGGCGGCGTGCGGCCTGCCTGTTGTCGACGGAGCTGAGCGCATCCAAGCCTATCTGAAGGATCATCGTGGCCAGTTTGCCGATATGTTCGGTCAGGATCTGAGCGATGCGCCCATGGGCTCGCTGTCGGTTGAGAACTGTGTCTGGCCTCAGAACCCGTTCCACATGCCTTTGGCCGAAGCCGCGCGGGTCGGCGAGGAATATGGGCAAGATCTGTGGCTGGGCTATTACAACGAGCCCCGCCTGATCTATGCCGAACCGGGGTTCCGCAAGGGCCCGTGGAAAGCCTCGGACCGGCGGACAGTGCATTTGGCCGTGGATGTGTTTGCGCCTGCCGGGACGGTGCTGCACGCGCCCATGAGCGGGCGGGTTGAGGTCGTCGAGAAACGCGACAGCCACCTCGACTATGGCGGGGTGATAATCCTGCATCACGAAACGCCCGAAGGTGATCCGTTCTATACGCTCTATGGTCATCTGGATCCAGAATGCTGTGACAGGCTGAAACCCGGCGATCCGGTAGCACAGGGGGCGGCGTTTGCCCGGCTGGGCGATGCCAGCCAGAATGGCGGATGGGCCCCTCATGTGCATTTCCAACTGGCCCTGACCACCGATGGTATGGAGGCGGACTGGCCCGGTGTTGGCGATCCTGACGAGATGGAGCTGTGGCACGCGGTCTGTCCGAACCCCGCCGCCTTGCTGAACCTGCCGGATGACAAGGTGTTTTACCAACCCACTGACAAGCAGGCGATCCAGCAAGGGCGACGCGATCATTTTGGCGGTAACCTGTCTCTGACCTATGACGATCCGGTCATGCTGGTGCGTGGGTGGAAACACCACCTGTTCGACGAATGGGGCCGCCCCTATCTGGACGCCTATAACAACGTTCCTCATGTCGGCCATGCGCATCCGCGTATTCAGGCCGTGGCAGCGGATCAGTTGAGGCGGATGAATTCGAACACCCGTTATCTGCATCCGGCCCAAACCGCTTTTGCCGACAAGATCCTGTCCAAACTGCCAGATCATTTCGAGGTCTGCTTCTTCGTCAATTCCGGGACCGAGGCCAATGAGCTGGCTCTGCGACTGGCCCGTGCCCATACCGGAGCGAAAGGGATCGTGACGCCGGATCACGGCTATCACGGGAATACAAACGCGGCTGTGGCGATCTCGGCTTATAAGTTCAACAAGCCTGGTGGCATCGGCAAAGCCGACTGGGTTGAGCTGGTCGAAGTCGCGGATGACTACCGCGGTTCGTTCAAGCGAGACGATGCGGATCGGGCCCAGAAATTTGCCGATCTTTTAGACCCGGCAATCACAGCCTTGAACGCGCGCGGGCAAGGCGTAGCAGGGTTTATTGCGGAAACCTTCCCTTCGGTCGGAGGACAGATCATTCCTCCCAAGGGCTATCTGCCTGCGGTTTATGAGAAAATCCGTGCCGCCGGTGGTGTCTGCATCGCAGATGAGGTGCAGACAGGTCTTGGTCGTCTGGGCGAGTACTACTTTGGCTTTGAACACCAGGGCGCGCTGCCTGACATTGTTGTCATGGGCAAACCGATCGGCAACGGGCACCCTCTGGGCGTGTTGGTGACGACCAGGGAAATTGCGGACAGCTTCAACAATGGGATTGAATTCTTTTCCACCTTCGGCGGCTCGACCCTGTCCTGCCGGATCGGCAAGGAGGTGCTGGACATCGTTGACGACGAAGGTCTGCAAGACAATGCCCGCCTCATGGGAGACCGTCTGATGACCGGGCTGCGTCAGATCGAAAACGACTTTGGCTGTGTTGGCGACGTGCGGGGCATGGGGTTGTTTCTGGGTGTTGAGCTGATCAACACTGACGGGTCAGAAGGAACCGAGATTTGCAGCTATGTCAAAAACCGGATGCGCGATCATCGCATTCTGATCGGCAGCGAAGGTCCCAAAGACAACATCCTGAAAATCCGCCCGCCGCTGACCATCGAGGCCGAGGATGTGGACATGATCCTGTGGGCCTTGCGGGACGTGCTGTCTGAGGTGGGCGACTACACCCCTGCGCCGGTTTGCGATCATGATCATCACCACGCAGGATGTGGATGCTGCTGAACAAGATAACCCCGGCGCAATGCCGGGGTTAAGCCGCCCTGAACCGGGGATCAGTGGAGAACGGCCGAGGGGGTATGGTGTCCGGTTGTCGGAATCCTGAACCGAGCCGTGATGCGCTTGAGGGCAAGACCCAACTCTTCTGACAACGATGCGAGCGCAGGCGCAAAATCCGGGCGCACGATCAGAGACGCCAACATCATCGCATCTTCACGCGCACCCTCGGATGCTGCGGCGATCATCTGGGCGAAGCAATTCTCATCAGCACCCAGGCACGCGCATTTCAGCCCATGGCGGATTAGGGGGCGGCGTCCATAGGCGGCACAAAGGGAACACACACTTTCCAGCGTCTGCATCGCGGCCTCTCCGCAATCTGCGCCCAAGGCGATCTGGAAATCACTGGCTGCGTCGGTTCGACCGCCCTCACCCTCGCTCCACATCCGCAGATACATCACCGCACCTGCTTCAACCGGACCAAGATCCGCAAGGTGGCCAACCGTGGCGCCACCGCGTGTGGATTGCATGCTCATTTCGTCAGGATCAGTTTGCCTGCGCGGGTGATCCGCAAAGTGTAAAGCTGATCGCCAAGTTCGATATGGGCAAGATTTCCGCCCTTTGTCAGCTCCTCGGCCTTGTGCGCGGGAAGCATCGAGACAGGATAACCTTGGGTGGGGGTCGGGTTCTGTATGTTCATCAGGACATCTCCAGAGCGTGTCGGCTTAGCGCCATACCTGTTGCGTTTCATATAGTCTGGCTGACCCCGACTGGGCTGGCTTTCTGTTCCTGCAGCTTAATCTGATTATTTTAGTAAGGATTGTCAAGTGTCGTTTTAACACAAGCGATTGCACCCCTGAAGAGGGCGGGTTACGTCTGCGGTCAGACGAAAAGGACGCGCTGGGCATGACCGCAACAGTTATTTTTGATCTCGATGGAACGCTGGTGGACAGCCTTGGCGATCTGGCCGCAGCGGCCAATCGAACATTGAATGACGTTGGGCATGACCCGCTGTCGATCGACATCATCAAGGGATTCGTTGGCAATGGCCTGCCCAAACTAGTCGAACGCATGATCCACCATTGCGAACTGCCGCTGGACCGTCATGCGGAACTGACACAACTGACCCTGAAGCACTACAACGCAGCGGCCAGCGAAACGACCATTCCTTACCCCGGCATCCCCGAATCGCTGGATGCGTTACGACAGATGGGTTGCGCTCTGGGCATCTGCACAAACAAGCCCGAAGCCCCTGCCCGCCACGTGTTAGAAGCGCTGAACCTGTCGCGGTTCTTCGATGTGGTGATTGGTGGCGACAGTCTGCCGACCAGAAAGCCGGACCCCAAGCATCTTTTTGCAAGCTTCGATGCCCTTGAGGCAAAAGGTCCCCGCGTATTTGTTGGAGACAGCGAGGTAGACTCGGAAACCGCCGTCAGAGCGAAAATCCCGTTTCTGCTGTTCACGGAAGGATACCGAAAGTCCCGCGTGCAGAACATTCCACATGACATCGCCTATGAGGCTGCTGCAGACCTTCCCATTCATGTGGCGACGCTGGCCCAAAACGAACACGTGTCCTGAACTCGCCCACCAATTCTGCGGGCGGCAAGATCTGTTTCACATTCCCAAAAAGTTAAGAGGGGCCGGCCGAGGGGGTGTGACCAGCCCCTCATCGGGGAAAGTAATTACCGTGTGTTTGTGTGGTAAGTACGGTAGGTCATGTTTACCCCTGATCGCTGCCGCGCAAAATTGGGGGTTTCCCGTAGTCGCGCTATTTTCCCTGAAAACCTTTTGAAAATCCCAGCAGGAGCCTTTCGATTTGCCCATCATGCCTTGCTTAAATTTTGCCCCGACGCTCTGTTGGTAACCAAGATCACACGCAGAACAAATCGGGTAAAAAGGTAACCCATGGAAAACCCGGGCAGAAATCCCAAATCATCACCGTCACCGGTGCTGCAGGGCGTGCTGCCTTTTGACCGGTCGCGTCTTCCGACCGAGATGCTTGCCGGGCTTACCTTTGCCTGCCTCGCGATCCCCGAAGTCATGGGCTATACCAAAATCGCGGGTACGCCGGTCATTACGGGGCTCTATACGATTCTGATTCCCATGGCGCTGTTCGCCCTGTTCGGGTCGTCGCGAAATCTTGTGGTCGGGGCCGATTCGGCAACGGCGGCCATAACAGCCTCGGCGCTGGCGGGCATGGCGGTCTCGGGTTCGTCGGAATACCTCGCTTTGGCGTCCCTGTTGGCGCTGATGGCGGCCGTGCTTTTGATCGCTGCGCGGATCATCGGGCTTGGATTTCTGGCCGACTTCCTGTCGCGCACCGTTTTGGTCGGTTTTCTGACCGGCGTTGGCGTTCAGGTTGCCACTGGCGAAATACCCGGTTTATTGGGGATCGAAGCCAGCGGACACGGTACGCTTGCGCGGCTGAACGACGTATACCTGAACTTGGCTCATATCAGCTGGCCAACTGTGTTTGTCTCTGCCGCCGTGCTTGGCGTTGTTGTCGCCTCCACAATGCTGTCGCGAAGAATACCCGGCCCCCTGATCGCAATCGTAGGAGTGATCTATTGCAGCTGGGCCTTTTCCTTCGAAACAATCGGCATTGCTGTTCTGGGGACAGTTCCAAGCGGCTTGCCGTCACTCTCGATACCGAATGTGGATTGGAGTTGGACTTTGTTCAAACAACTCCTGCCCACGGCACTGTCCATCTTCGTGGTTATTCTGGCACAGAGCGCAGCGACCTCACGAGCCTACGCTGCCCGGTACGATGAGAAGTTCAGCGAGGACACAGACCTGATCGGGTTGGGCCTTGCAAATTTCGGCGCGGCATTTTCCGGCACTTTTGTGGTCAACGGTAGCCCCACCAAAACCGAAATGGTCGCCAGCGCCGGTGGGCGCAGTCAGGTGGCCCAATTGACTACTGTGGCCATTGTCCTTGTGGTGATCCTGTTTCTCACCAAACCGCTTGCTTATCTGCCAAGTGCCGCCTTGTCGGCCATTGTCTTCCTGATTGGTTTGAAGCTGATTGATCTGCGTGGTCTTACCACGATCTACAAACAAGCCCGCTCAGAGTTCTGGGTGGCCGCCGCAACGGCCGCCGTGGTCGTGCTTGTGGGCGTCGAACAAGGCATTGTCTTTGCCGTGGTCTTTTCTCTGATCGATCACACCCGCCGGGGGTATCGCCCAAAGAACGCCGCGATCGTCAAAACCGAAAACGGTGGCTGGCATTCAAAAGCCCTGACACCACCCAATCAATTTGAACCCGGCCTTGTGATCTATCGGTTCTCGCACGGCATGTATTACGCAAACACACAGCGTTTTACGAATGAAGCCACGGCCATTGTGCAAGGCTCGGACGCGAAACCTGAATGGTTCTGCATCGACGCATCGGCCATAGATGAGATCGATTTTACCGCCGGGTATGCCCTGCGCAGCTTGGTCGAGTTTCTGCATGAAAACGGCATTCGCCTCGTGTTCACGCTGGTTGAACCAGATGTAAAAGCAGAGCTTGATCGCTATGGCGTGACCGATCTGATCGGCGAAGACGCGTTCTTTGACACGGGCAACCGTTTGTTGGATGCCTTCGACAAACGTTCGGCCGCGTCGTGAAGCCCGCTTAGTTGTAGTATTTCGCCTTCGACATCTTACCGATACCAGGGTTGAACGAATTGGTCGGGTCGCAGCACTTGTAATGCGCTGCCAGGTCCGGCTTGGCCTTGTACAGGTGACCCACGTTGTGTTCAGCCGGGTATTCTGCCCCCCGTTCGTCAAACAGTTTGAGCATCGCTGCCTTCAACACCTTGGGGTCCGCGCCCTTTTTGACGATGTAATCCTGATGCATGACGTGGCACATGAAGTGGCCGTAATAGAGTTTGTGCACCAGCTTATCCTCGATCTCAGGTGGAAGTTTTTCCAGCCAGTCGTAATCGTTGCGGCGCAGCGCGACATCCAGTGCAATAATATCTTCTACATCCGAGTTATGCAGCGCCATGTAACGCACGGCGGCTCCGGCGGCTGCGAAACGATGCAGGCCGGCAATCTTGGCCTCGCGCATATCGCATTCAAAGAACCCAGCTTCACGGTCTTTCAGAAAATCCGGCAACCACGCAGCAGCCTCTGCGATCCCGTCATCTTTCATCTTCAGGATCAGGTGGTGTTCGTATTTGTCGCGGAACTCGACCATCCGCTTGGGCAGAACACGCGGCCAAAGCGCTACGGCCATTTGCATGAAACGATCAGTAAAATTGCCGAGGAGCGGTATACGCCGAAGCCGCGCATCAACCGCACCTTTCATCGCGAAGAAGAACGGCAAGCGATCCGTCCCCAGTTTGTCGATCATCACAACCGTGTCCTTGCCGTATTTGGCGGTGATGTCGAACACTTCACGCTGCATATATTCGGCCGAGACGGGCAGTGACTTGAACCTGGACAGGATATGGCGGCGCAAAGCGGCCAGATCCTCGGGGCTGTTCGTTCCAATATAGAACACTTTTTCCGCGTCGTTTTTCCGGAAGGTATCAAGGCGAACAGCAAAAACCGCCAGTTTTCCGGCAGAACCAGCGGATTCGAACAGTTTGGCCTTGTCTGCGTTGAAACGTGCAGGCGTTTCTGCGTCCACATCCCGCACGATCTGTGCGTAGTCACTTGCTGACGCCCGTTTGTTCGTGGCCCCCGGGTTGCGGTCGAAAGTGCCGGCGTCAAGGCTTGCCAGGATTTCCTCGGGCGTGTCGCCCAGATCAATGCCCAGATGGTTGACCAGTTCCAGCTCGCCCTGCTCGGATATCCGGGCGTACACGGACAGTTCGGTGTAAACGGGCCCACGCTCGACCAAAGACCCGCCCGAGTTATTGCAGACCCCACCCACAATCGATGCACCGATGCACGAGGAACCGATCACCGAATGCGGCTCGCGCCCCAGCGGGGCCAGAAGTTTTTCCAAAGCAAACAGGGTGGCACCGGGAAAGCTGACGATTTGCTCGCCATTGTTCAACGGGACCAGTGTATCCATCCGGCGGGTGTTGATCAGAACGACATCGCGGTCATAGCTGCCCGACGGTGTCGATCCTTCTGTCAGGCCGGTGTTGGCGGCCTGCATGATGACGATCTTGTCCGATGCAACACAAGCTTGCAGAACCTTCCACTGTTCCGACAGCGTACCAGGCTGAATGACACACAGCGCCTCCCCCTCGCCCGAGCGGAACCCACGCCGAAACCGCTCGGTCGCGCGCTCGCCTGTCAGGACGTGGCGCGATCCAACGACGGAGCGGAAGTGCTTGATCAATTCTTCATTGGTCATCTCGGCCCCCATCTTGGGTTCAGGCGTTGCGGAAACGGATATTCTCGCGGCTCAACTGGTCAACGCTGGTGACGCCCATGAGTTTCATGTCGCGTTCGATCTCGGCCCGCATCAGGCCAAGGGCGCGCTCAACCCCCGCCTGCCCTGCGGCAGCCAACGGGTACAGGTAGTGACGACCAACACCCACGGCTTTGGCCCCAATCGACAACGCTTTGAGCACATGGGTGCCGCGTTGGATACCACTGTCCATCATCACGTCCAGCTTGTCACCAACGGCATCGACGATCTCGGCCAGTTGGTCGAAGGGCGTACGCGAGCCGTCCAGTTGGCGGCCCCCGTGGTTCGACAAGATGATCCCGGTGCAGCCGATTTCAGCCGCGCGTTTGGCATCCTCGACGGTCATGATCCCCTTCAGGCAGAACTGACCGTCCCAGTCTCGCACCATCTGTGCCACGTCATCCCAGTTCATCGACGGATCGAGCATGTCGGTAAAGTAGCCGCCGATCGAGCTGGCCCCTCCACCCATATCGACATGTTCTTCCAGCTGCGGCAGGCGGAATTTCTCGTGCGTGACATAGTTGATCCCCCACATCGGCTTGATTGCAAACTGGATCATGCCGCCCAGCGTCAGACGGAATGGGATCGAGAAGCCGGTGCGCAGATCACGCTCACGGTTGCCGCCGGTGATGCTGTCGACGGTCAGCATCATGACCTCGACACCCGCCTCTTTCGCGCGCTGCATCATGGCGGCGTTCAGGCCGCGATCCTTGTGGAAATAGAACTGATAGACCTGCGGGTTCTTGTGTTTTTGCCGAAGCTCCTCCAACGACACGGTCCCCAGCGAGGATACGCCGAACATCGTCCCGTATTTCTCAGCCGCCGCCGCAACCGCGCGCTCGCCTTGATGGTGGAACAGGCGCTGCAAGGCGGTGGGTGAGCAATAGATGGGCATATCCAGCTTTTGCCCCATCACGGTGACCGACATGTCCACATCGGACACCCCACGCAGGACCGACGGCAACAGATCACACCGGTCAAACGCGCTGGTGTTTTCCCGATACGTCACCTCATCATCCGCTCCACCGTCGATATAGTTGAAGATGGGCCCCGGCAGCCGCTGTTGGGCCAGCCGCCGGAAGTCGTGGAAGTTATGACATTGGCTCAGACGCATCAGGCAGGCTCCTTAGTAGGCGACCGAGGGCAGCCAGGTGGCTAGTGTCGGCCATAGGAAGACTAACGCCAGGCCGGTCAACTGCAACAACACGAAGGGGATGATGCCTTTGTAAATGTGGGTCAGCTTGATCTCGGGCGGGCAAACGCCTTTCAGATAGAACAGGGCGAAGCCCACAGGCGGCGTCAGGAAGCTGGTTTGCAGCGTCACCGCCACCAGGATCACGAACCACACCAGCGCGGGTTCATCCAGAACGCCAAAGCCGGGGATGTCGATGCCCAACCCGTTCACGATGGGCCGCATCAGAGGCAACACGATCAGCGTGATCTCGATCCAGTCCAAAACGAAGCCCAGCAAGAAGACGATGAACAGGATGAAAAGGATTGTGCCGTTGGCTCCGAAACCGGTGGATTGCACCACATGCTCGATCAGCTCGTCCCCGCCCAATTCACGCAAGACGTAAGAGAATACGGTCGCCCCAAGGAAGATCGCGAAGATGTACGCAGTGGTGTTGAAGGTCGACACCAGCACGTTCCACAGTTTCGCAAAGGTCAGCTTGCGATAGCCCAGTGCCAGCAGCGTCGCACCCAGCGCACCGATGCCCGAGGCTTCGGTCGGCGTGGTCAGACCTGCAAAGATCGAACCTAGCACGGCGAGGATCAGCATCAGCGTTGGGATGACGGCAATCAGAACGTCCTTGACAGCGGCCCAATCGGGAGCTTTTGCGCCCTCGGGCACAGGGGCCGCATCACGCTTCACCAGCGCGAGAATGAAGATGTAGGTCAGGTACAGGCCACCGATGATCACGCCGGGGAAAACAGCCGCCATGAACAGGTCTCCGACAGA
The DNA here is from genome assembly GCF_013111185.1 of Ruegeria sp. HKCCD7303. GTDB lineage: Bacteria > Pseudomonadota > Alphaproteobacteria > Rhodobacterales > Rhodobacteraceae > Ruegeria. The sequence continues at coordinate 131,004 of NZ_WVRE01000008.1, forward strand.
CAAGGCCATCTGGTCGGCCATAATTACCAGCATGATCGAGGGCGGGATCAGGATACCCAGCGTACCGGACGCTGAAACCACGCCAGCAGCCAGCGTCGGCTGATATTTCTGCTGCATCATAGAGGGCAGCGACAGTACGCCCAGCAGCACAACCGAGGCTCCGATGATGCCGGTCGAGGCTGCCAGAATGATCCCAATCAGAGTCACGGTGATCGCCAAACCTCCGCGCACGGTACCGAACAGGCGCTGCATCGACGACATCAGACGCTCGGCCACACCGGATTCGTCCAGCATCAGGCCCATGAAGATGAACATCGGCAGGGCGACCAGAACCGCGTTGGACATGGTGGCATAAACGCGGTTCACCACAGCACCAAGGGTCAGATAATCAAGCCCTGTAAAGGTGCTCTCCAGCCCCGTCCACAGCATCAGATCGTTGTCGAACAGGTAAGCCAGACCGCAATAGGCCACGCCGACACCGGCCAGCACCCACGCCACCGGGTAGCCCGTGAACAGCAGCGCGATGAAGGTCAGGAACATGGCGATGACCAGCTTTTCCTCGGTCGTTTCGACAAGGAAGGTCAGGCCCACGCAGACGGCAGCAAACACGGCCAGAACCAGCAGGATACGACGCAGCGGCGCGCCTTCCCGTTCCGAGGCCGGTCCATAAAGCAGCGCGTGCCCATCGTGGATCAACCGTGCGAGTGCAGCCAGGGCGAGCAGGATGAAACTGATCGGAATGACGGCCTTAAACGCCCAGCGCGCAGGCAGACCAGTTGGGCTGTCCGAGCGTTCATTGACGCGGAAGCTTTCGTAGAAATAGTCGTACCCCTGGTCGACCATCAAATAGATGAACGGTGTCAGCAGGGTCAGGATACCGATCACTTCGATGATCCGCTGCGCGCGGCGTGACAGCTGCATATGCAGGACGTCAACGCGGACATGGCTGTCTGTGATCAAGGCATAGGAAATGCCGATCATCGTGACAATGCCGTAGAAATGCCACTGGATCTCGTCCAGCTTGGGATAGTTCTGGCTGAACAGGTAGCGCAGCGAAACCTGGCTGAAGATCGCAGCCATCAGCAGGATATTCGCCCACATGACCACATGGCCTACCGCTTTGACGCCCGTGTCGATAGCGACGGCAATTTTCTGGCGGTCTGTTTCGGGATGCTCCAGAATGCCTTCATAGGCTTCGACCGGATCATTTGTATATAGTTCGTTGGCCATGGTCATTCCTCGCTCAGCACCCCGGCGCGCGGGGCAGTGAAAGGTTAGAAATTCCGTTTTTGGGAGAGTTCGGAGCGGCGGATTCCGCCGCCCCGGTAACGTCAGTTAGGGAGAGTTTACTGACGTGGGAGGAACGCGTTGGTCTTCCACAGGTTGTAGCCGTCGCGGAATTCGTTCATGTCGGCCAGGACTTGTGCAAAAAAGGCATCGTTTGCGGCTTCTTCAGCGGCAACTTCGTCCCAGGTGGCGCGGAAGGTATCCAGCATCTCGGGCGACCACTGCTTGATGGTGACACCGTTGTTTTCAACGTTGTCGATCAGCGCGGCATGCTGGATCGCTTCACCTTCGGCAAAGCTGTCCGCCATCGACGCCTTACAGGCGCTTTCAATGATTGCCTTGTGCTGGTCGCTGGTTTCATTCCAGACGTCTTTGTTGATCAGCAGTTCGAACACAGTCGCCTGCTGGTGCCAGCCGGGGAAATAGTTGAACTTGACCAGTTTATGGAAGCCCAGGCGCGCATCAATGGCGGGCATCGAAAATTCAGTCGCGTCAATCGCGCCTTTTTCCAGCGCGGGGAATATCTCACCACCCGGCAGCAGCGACGTTGCAACACCCAACTTCTGCATAACTTTGCCGCCCAGACCAAAGAAACGCATCTTCAGACCGTTCAGGTCTTCGGGCGAGTTGATCTCGGTTGCGAACCAACCCGAGGTTTCGGGTGCGATGATTGCGCAAGGCAGAACTTTTACGTTGTAACCGGCCTGATCATACATTTCCTGATACAGAGTCATGCCGTTGCCGTAGTAGAGCCACGCCATGTATTCACCCGCTTCGGGGCCAAAAGGCACAGCCGAAAACAGCGGCGCAGCCGGGATTTTACCGGCCCAATATCCGGCTGTAGTGTAGCCCGAGTTGATCTTTCCAGTGGATACCGCGTCCAAAATTTCGAACGGCGGAACCAGCTTGCCCGGCTCGTACACTTTCATCTTCAGCGTGCCGCCCGACATCACGTCAAGCTGTTCGGCAACACGCGGGATCGGCGAGCCCAAGCCCGGCAATTCGGTCGAGAACGCAATCGGCGTTTTCAACAGCAGTTTGTCTGCGGCAACCGCAGGCGCGGCCATAATGCTGGCCGCCACGGCCAAGCTCGTCAGGGTCTTCTTCATGAATTCTCCTCCAGGGTTGGTCGGGGTTTCAGCCCGATCATTGGCGCAGGCTCTTCCAGCGCCGCTCCGGTGGTAAACTAACTTTACCAGACTTAGCCAGTCAACAATTTTATTTACCATTGGTTGATTCCCAAAAATCCCTGCGACGTTAGACGCGGCCTAAAGAACAACTTTTGAGATCTGCTAAAAAATAGGACAAATCCCAAAAACCTTTCACGAACAACAAAGTACCTAGCTACTTGTAAGAACGCTCAGAAGCTTGAGTTTCGCGCGGATACGGTTATGTTTGTTTACCAGTTGCTACGGATTTCCAGCTTCAAACAGGGCAGTGCATCATGAACACCAAGGCAATTTTTGAACCGGTTGGACACGAATCGTTGGCCGAGGCTGTGGTTGCACAAGTCGAAGATCTGATCGCCTCGGGCATCCTGAAACAGGGCCGGAAACTGCCTTCGGAACGCGATCTTGCCGAAATGTTGCGCGTATCGCGCCCAAAGCTACGCGAGGCGCTTCAGGTGCTGGAAGAACGCGGTCTGGTTGCCACGCAGCACGGCGAAGGCACGTTCGTGGCAGCCCTGACCGGACAGGCCATGATGCCTGCTCTTCTTGCACTGTATGAACGGCACGAGCCTGCTTTTTTTGATTATCTGGAATACCGCCGCGAGCAGGAAGGCTTCGCGGCCCGCCTTGCTGCACGTCGGGCAACCAAGGCGGACAAGGAGCGGATCGCCGAAATCCTAGACGAAAATGAGCGTGCGTGGCAGGAGCAAGACGCCAAAGCCTCGCAAGAGGCAGACTTTGCGCTTCACTCAGCGATTGTCGATGCCAGTCAGAACGCAACCCTCATCCATATGATGGCGTCGATCTACGAACTCACCCGTAAAGGCGTTTTCTACAATCGTGATTTCCTGCGCACGATTGACGGAACGGGGGAAAAGCTGCTGCAGCAGCATCTAGAATTGGGTCGCGCGGTGATCGACGGTGATGAAGAACGAGCCGAAAAAGCGGCAACCGAACACATCGACTTTGTCGAAAAGTCTTTCAAACTGGGAATTGAACAGAGACGACGTGAGGCCATGGCTGAAAAGCGGCGAATACTATCACGTTAATGCGTGCCCCCCGGCTATTCGGATACCAAGGCCCTATTGTCAGATGTCCTTTCCAGGCGGTTCCAACAGACCACCCGGCTCTATCAACGCCCGCTCTGACAGCCAGGGATTGAGATCAAGAGCCTCAGACAGTGCCGCTCGCGCATCCTCCAGGCGCTTCAAACCCAGCAAAGACAAAGCACGCCCGCTGAGTGCCCCAATGTGGTTTGGCGACAATTCAATTGCGACGTTCAAGTCTTGCAAAGCCGCACCAAAATCCTGCCTGAGGTAGTTTACAAAAGCTCGCTGATTGTAACCTTCAGCGTAGGTCGGACAATAGTCGACAAGTTGGTTGAAGTCGTCCAAGGCGCCCAGCAAATCCCAAGCTTCTCGTCGTGCCATCCCCCGATCCAACCAGGTTTGTGATCGAGAATCCGGTGCATCCGTCCAAAGCACCCACATCTGATCCGAGATGGCCCGCGCGTCGCTTTGCGACTCTGCCTTTTGAACCTGCTTAATGAGCGCCTCAACCCCTTCCGTATGATCCGGAGACATAGGGCATGTTTCAGCGAGCGCCAAAAGCGGAAAGGCGATCATAAGACTCGTGGCAGCGAATACTCGTTTCATGCCCCTAGGGTGGGTTGAAATCCTGTTCCGTCAAGCCTGTTGTTCAAACCCGCCAAGCATACCGGTTTCTTTAACAGCCTCCATCGCCACAAAAGTTGACGTGCTGGCAACATGCGGCAGGGATGAGATTTTCTCGGCCAAGACACGACGGTACTCGAACATCGTGGCGGTGCGAACTTTTAGAAGATAATCGAAATTCGATGCAATCATATGCGCCTGCTCGACTTCGGCGATCTTACGGACAGCGGCATTGAACTCGGCCAGCGCCTTTTCGCGCGTGTCCGTCATGCGCACTTCGACAAAAGCCACGTGATCCAGCCCAAGGCGGATCGGATCCAGCATTGCCCGATACCCCTTAATCACTCCGCTCGCCTCCAACCGCTTGAGCCGCGCCTGTGTCGGGGATTTCGACAAGCCGATCTCGCGCGCCAGATCGGCGACCGAAGCACGACCGTCTTCAGCCAAAATTTTCAGAATCGACCGATCGAACCGATCCAGATCAGGAAAGTCCATTTACACTGCCTATTTCCACAAAATCAGAACACTTGCCTTCGGATACATAAATTTTGGGCCATTGTCCTGTATTTTCCACCCTATATTAGCGCAAAGACCGGAGGACTCATGTCACACAGCCTGCGCACACTTATCGACACGCCAACCTATGCCGATCAATCGGCTGTCCTTGATACCCTGATCACTCAAGCAGACCTGACGGATGCAGATCGTGTCATAATCTGCGCCGCCGCGGCGCAGTTGGTTCGCGACATCCGCTCCAGCACTTCGCCGGGGTTGATGGAAGTGTTTCTGGCCGAATACGGCCTGTCTACTGATGAAGGCATCGCATTGATGTGTTTGGCCGAAGCGTTGCTGCGCGTGCCGGATGCTGACACTATCGACGCGTTGATAGATGACAAGATCGCTCCGTCCGACTGGGGCAAACATCTGGGAAAATCCTCGTCATCGCTGGTGAACGCGTCCACGTGGGCGCTGATGCTGACCGGTAAAGTTCTGGACGAGGGCAAAGCCTCTCCGGTCGGGGCATTGCGAGGGGCCATAAAACGACTGGGTGAGCCAGTGATCCGAACCGCCGTGGCCCGAGCGATGAAGGAAATGGGACGGCAATTCGTTCTGGGTGAATCCATTCAATCCGCGATGGATCGCGCCCGTGGAATGGAGGGAAAGGGCTATACCTATTCCTACGACATGCTGGGCGAAGCCGCGCGGACCGAGGCGGACGCAGCGCGCTATCACCTGTCATACTCCCGCGCTATTTCGGCCATTGCCGATGCTTGCACCCATGACGACATCCGTGCCAATCCAGGTATCTCGGTCAAGCTGTCCGCCCTGCATCCTCGCTATGAGCTGGCGCAGGAACAGAGGGTCATGGACGAGTTGGTCCCGCGACTGCGGGCTCTGGCACTGCTGGCCAAAGCCGCCGGCATGGGTCTGAACGTCGATGCAGAAGAGGCAGACCGCCTGTCGCTATCGCTGCAGGTTATCGAAGCGGTCATGTCTGATCCTGCCCTCGCCGGGTGGCACGGGTTCGGTATCGTGGTGCAGGCTTACGGACCGCGCGCCGGGCTGGTTCTGGATACGCTGTACGACATGGCGCAGCGCCACGACCGCAAGCTGATGGTGCGCCTGGTCAAAGGGGCCTATTGGGACACCGAGATCAAACGCGCGCAAGTCGAAGGCGTGGATGGGTTTCCAGTGTTCACCCACAAGGCAGCAACCGATGTCTCGTACATCGCCAATGCCCGCAAACTGCTGAACATGACCGACCGGATCTACCCGCAATTTGCCACCCACAACGCCCATACGGTCAGCGCCATCCTGCATATGGCCGACGATCAACCTTATGAGTTCCAGCGCCTGCATGGCATGGGCGAAACTTTGCATCAGATCGTGATGAACAAACAGAACACCCGGTGCCGGATTTATGCGCCGGTCGGGGCGCATCGTGACCTGCTGGCATATCTAGTGCGACGCCTGTTGGAAAACGGAGCAAACTCGTCTTTCGTCAACCAGATCGTCGATGAAAACGTGCCCCCGGAAGAGGTCGCCGCAGATCCGTTTGTCACTGTACAGACGCCGCCGCCCGCCCTGCCGACAGGACCCGAGCTGTTTCAACCAGAACGCCCTAATTCCAAAGGGTTTGATCTGCACCACACGCCCACTCTGGATCGGATCGAGGCGGCGCGGGATGGGTTCCGGGCCTATCACTGGTTTGCTCAACCTCTATTGGCCGACAAGGCCAAACCAGAGGCCGAAGAACCTGTTACCAACCCGGCCAACCCGCAGGACCGGCCCGGTTCCGTTGCGCCAGCCAGCGCTGCGGATGCAGAGTTGGCCCTGGCCTCGGCCAACCCCTGGGACGCACCGGCTGCTGAGCGTTCGCGCGTTCTTAACGCTGCTGCCGATCTTTATGAAGCGAACTATGGCGAGCTTTTCGCCCTTCTTGCTCGCGAAGCCGGGAAATCCCTGCCTGACGCTGTGGCGGAACTGCGCGAGGCGGTGGACTTCCTACGGTATTACGCGGCCAACATTCCTGCGGCCAAGCCTGCGGGTATTTTCACCTGTATCAGCCCGTGGAACTTCCCTCTGGCCATTTTCTCAGGGCAGATCGCAGCGGCGCTGGCCACCGGAAATGCAGTGTTGGCCAAACCTGCGCCTCAGACGCCTTTGGTTGGACATCGCGCCATTCAATTGATGCACGAGGCGGGCGTACCACGCGACGCACTGCAATTGCTGCCCGGTGGACCTGCCGTGGGCACGGCGATGACGTCGGATGAACGCATTTCAGGTGTGGCCTTTACCGGGTCGACAGCCACCGCGCTCAAAATCAGGGCCGCGATGGCCGAGAACATGCGCCCCGGTACGCCGCTGATCGCGGAAACTGGCGGCTTGAACGCCATGATCATCGACAGCACGGCCCTGCCCGAACAAGCAGTACAATCAATCATCGAAAGCGCCTTTCAGTCGGCGGGTCAGCGTTGTTCAGCCCTGCGGTGTCTGTATCTGCAGGAAGACATCGCCGAAGACGTGCTGACAATGCTCAAAGGGGCAATGGACGCGCTGAGCATTGGAGATCCTTGGCTGATCTCAACCGATTGCGGCCCGGTGATCGACGAGCAGGCCCGGCAAGGCATAGCTGATCACGTGGCCAAAGCGCGCAGCAAAGGGCGGGTTCTGAAAGAGCTTCCGCTGCCGCCCGAAGGCACTTTTGTTGCCCCTACCCTGATCGAGGTTTCTGGTATTGCCGCGCTGGAACGCGAGATTTTCGGTCCTGTGCTGCACGTGGCCCGATTCAAGGCGCAGGAGATCGACAAGGTCATCGCCGAAATAAACGCCACTGGATACGGGCTGACCTTTGGACTGCACACGCGCATCGACGACCGGGTGCAGCATGTGACCGAGGCGATCCATGCGGGCAACATCTATGTGAACCGCAACCAGATCGGCGCCATCGTTGGCTCTCAACCCTTTGGGGGCGAAGGGCTTTCGGGCACCGGCCCCAAGGCGGGTGGGCCGAACTACATGGCCCGCTTCTGTGCGCCGGATCGTCAAAATACGGCGGATACCTGGGGTGCTGTAGCCGACTTGCCCGCCCCTCAAGGGCTGCCTGTGCCGGTCAAAACTCAATCCTTGCCCGGTCCCACAGGTGAATCAAACCGCCTGAGCGAATACCCACGCTCACCCTTGCTGTGTATGGGCCCTGGAGAGGCCGCAGCGCGCGCGCAGGCCGAGGCTGTTCAGGCGCTTGGCGGTACGGTCATTCAAGCGATCGGGATGCTGGACCTGCACCGGTTGGAAAACCTGACCGGCATCTCGGGCGTGTTGTGGTGGGGGGATGACGAAACCGCCCGGCAGATCGAGCAGCATCTGGCGCGCCGCGACGGCCCAATTCTGCCGCTGATCCCCGGCAAGCCCGACCGTGCGCGGGTTCTGGGCGAACGTCATGTCTGCGTCGACACGACAGCTGCGGGCGGAAACGCTGCGTTGTTGGGAGGTGCGGCATAAGCTTGCATTGACGCTGGGCGCGCAAAAGCCCAGCGTCTCATCATGTTTCCGATCCGTGACCATAACCCTTCGGGGCGCACGCCTTATGTTGTATACGCCCTTATGGCGGCCAACATCCTGATCTTCCTCAGCTATGCGGGGATCTTGGGTGATGGGCCGAAGATCAACAGGCTGTTTTATGACTATGCCATCATCCCGGCGCACGTCAGCGATGGGTTTGGGTTGGAAACCCTTGTGACATCCATGTTCCTGCACGGCGGCTGGATGCATCTGGCGGGAAACATGCTGTTCTTATGGATCTTCGGAGACAACCTGGAAGACGAGATGGGCCACCTGCCCTTCCTTCTGTTCTATCTGGCAGCTGGGATTGGCGCTGGCCTCATTCACATCATCACTGGGCCGGACTCTCAGGTGCCGACCGTCGGCGCCTCGGGCGCGATTGCAGGTGTGATGGGCGGTTATCTGCTGCTGTTTCCGAAAGCGCGGGTGGATATCCTGCTGATCCTGATTGTCTATTTCAGGGTCTTCACCATTCCGGCCTTCATCATGCTGGGGATCTGGCTGGCGATACAGTTCTTTGGCAGCATCACCAGCAACCCAGACGAAGGCGGTATTGCCTATTGGGCCCATACCGGAGGCTTTGCCGTGGGTTTGATCCTGTGCATACCGCTTTGGCTGCGGCGTGGAGGCGCGCAGTTCTGGGACCGCACCCGCGGGCACCCGCCCCACCCGGAAGCGAAGTACAAGCTTTCGCGGTCACGTATTCCGCGTGTTCCGCGCCGGTAAAGTTAAGAGCGGCTCAGCCCCGGATCACTTTGGCGAACTGATCAAAGATCGGTTCGTTCGAGCAAATCACTTCACCATCCTCCAGCACATTGCCTTCGGGGTTCAGTGCCTGCACGAAGCCGCCTGCCTCTTTCACGATGATGATACCAGCCGCCAGATCCCATGCGTTCAGGCGGCGTTCCCAGAAACCTTCGTACCGGCCAGCGGCGACATACGCCATATCAAGCGCAGCAGCACCCCAGCGGCGCACACCGGCGCAAGCGGGCATCAAACGCGCCAGGTCTTGCAGGGTCGCGGGCAGATCCGAACGACCCCCAAAGGGCAGACCAGTCGCGAAGACCGACTCGATCATGCGGTGACGGCCCGACACGCGAATGCGGGTGTCGTTCATCCATGCACCCTCGCCCTTCTCAGCAAAGAACATTTCATCCTTGGCAGCGTCATAGATCACACCGGCAACAATCTTGCCCTTGTGTTCAAGAGCGATTGAGATCGCCCAATGCGGCAGGCCGTGCAGGAAGTTGGTGGTGCCATCCAACGGATCGACAATCCAGCGGCGGGTCGGATCTTCGCCGTCAATCGCGCCACCTTCTTCGGCCAGCCAGCCATAGGTTGGACGCGCGCCCAGCAACTCTTCTTTCAGGATGGCTTCGGCTGCGATATCGGCCTTTGAGACGAAGTCTCCCGCGCCTTTCATCGACACCTGCAAATTCTCGACTTCACGGAAATCCTTGACCAAAGAACGCCCCGCTTTGCGCGCGGCTTTGATCATGATGTTGAGATTTGCACTGCCAACCATTGTCAAAAGGCTCCTGTCCGGTCAAACCGCGCGTATACTGCTGCAATGCGCCCTTGCCAAGAGGAATGATACGCATAACAGACCCCCGGAAAACGCCGTTACTGGGATTGCAGCTTGCGCGCCTCATCTCGGGCCAGTTTCACCAGTTCCTGAACGTAAGGTTTCTCAAGATCCTCCGACCGGATCGCAGCGTACAGGCGTCGCGTGATCCCTTCATTTGTCAGGGGTCGGGTCACGTAATCCGAGTTATATTTCACCTCGCGCACAACCCAATCCGGCAGGACCGAAACCCCCCGGTTTGACGCGACCAGCAGCAGTATTACGGCGGTCAGTTCCACTTGGCGGATTGTTGCGGGCTCAACCCGTGCAGGGATCAGCAACTGGCTGAACACATCCAGACGCGTGCGCTCGACCGGATAGGTGATCAGGGTTTGTCCCCGAAAATCTTCGGCCTCGATATACTCTTTTTCAGCCAGGGGATGGGTTGAAGCCGCCACAAAGACAGCGTTGTAGTCAAACAGCTCCACAAACTCGACACCCGGCAGGTCTTCGGGGTCGGACGAGACCACCAGATCTACCTCTTCCTTTTGCAAGGCCGGAAGCGCGTCAAAGGCCAGACCTGGGCGGATGTCCACATCGACATCGCCCCAAGACTTTCTGAAGGCTTCGAGTACCGGAAACAGCCATTCGAAACAGGCATGGCATTCGATTGCGATATGCATCCGCCCGGTGCGCCCGTCCCTCAGCGAAGAAAATTCATGCTGAGCGGCCTCAACCTGCGGCAGGATCTGTTCAGCCAAGCGAAGCAAGCGCAACCCGGCGGCCGACAGTTTCATGGGTTTCGAGCGGCGCAGAAACAGTTCGACCCCTGCCTGATCCTCTAACCCTTTGATCTGATGACTTAACGCAGACTGAGTGATGTTCAACTGGTCTGCTGCACGGGCCAGCCCACCGCATTCATGGATCGCTTTGATTGTACGGAGGTGCCGGAACTCAATGTGCATTTCGAACAGCATTCATGTTGTTGTTGAATAATATGAGTTTGTCTCACATTGCTCGCCATGGCACAAGAGGCTCAGATGATCCAGCGAGGCCGTTATGTCCAAACCTGAAATTTCCTTTGAGTTCTTTCCGCCCAAAACTCTGGAAGCCTCTTTTCGTCTTTGGGACACGGTTCAGACCTTGGCTCCATTGGACCCTCGCTTTGTGTCCGTTACCTACGGCGCTGGTGGCACGACACGCGAACTGACACGCGACGCGGTCTCGACCTTGCATAAGTCGTCAGGGTTGAACGTCGCCGCACATCTGACCTGCGTCGATGCCTCACGGCAGGAAACATTGGAGATCGCCGACACGTTTGCGCGTGCCGGTGTGCAGGACATTGTCGCCCTGCGCGGTGACCCGCCGAAGGGTCAGGACAAATTCGAACCCCACCCCGACGGGTTTGCCAATTCGGTTGAGTTGATCGAAGCCCTGGCCGAAACCGAAATGTTCAGCATTCGCGTCGGCGCCTATCCAGACACTCACCCTGAGGCCGCAGATATGGCTGCGGATGTGGATTGGCTGAAGGCCAAGCTGGACGCTGGTGCTGATGAAGCTCTGACGCAGTTTTTCTTCGAGGCTGAAACCTTCTTTCGGTTCCGTGACGCCTGCGCCAAAGCGGGCATCGACAAGCCGATTGTGCCCGGCATTCTGCCGATCGAGAACTGGGCAGGTGCCCGCAATTTCGCCAAGCGCTGCGGTACACATATTCCTGTGTGGGTCGAAAACGCCTTTGAAAAAGCTGTGCGCGACGGGCGTGAAGATTTGCTGGCAACAGCGATCTGCACCGAGCTGTGTTCAGATTTGATCGATGGCGGCGTGGATAAGCTGCATTTCTACACCCTCAACCGCCCGGAACTGACGCGGGATGTATGTTTCGCACTCGGCATTACGCCGCAGGTTGAACTGGAAAACGTCGCCTAACATACCAAAATTTTCAATGATTCGCCCGGGTTACGTTCACACTCGGGCGATTTTCATCCTGCTTTGTGCAAACTGTTTCACACTCTCATAACCAAATTCACAGTTTTCGCGACAATTGAATCTCAAGATCCCAATTGTTATCCGCACCCCCGCAAATCCACCCCGAAATTTGACAAAACTATGTCCAGGGCGACACTTGGGGCGTGTAGTTTGTAATGAGTGTTTTGAGTATGGAACCTGTAGATAAAGTGCGTGCGCGCACCGATGCCCTTGCAGATTTGGGATTACCCCCATCTGCCAGTTCCCGCGAAATCCGAGAGGCGTGGCGACAGATCGCCTTTCATTCGCATCCCGATCACAGGGAAGGGGACAGTTCTGGGTTTTCACGCGCCAAGGCCGCCTATGACTTTCTGCGGAAAGAGGGTTTGGCAAAAAAAGGTGGGGGCAATGCTGGCCCGACTCAGCCGCGCCGTCCCCGTTTGAAAAAGCGGATCATTGAACTTCCGCAGGAAGAAATTTCGGCCTGCAAGGCAATGCTAAGTCCCGATCAGGTTTTGTCACATCGACACGGCGAAGATGATACACCAGGCATACCCGAAGCGTGCGTATCGGACCATGTACCGGACGCAGTTGGCTGCTACGGTCGGCATTTGACCTACTTCGTCACCACGCCTGTGCATCATGGCGCAAATCGGGTGGCTCTGCCGACCACGGTGCTAAGCGGTGCGCGACATACCGAGGCAGAGATCCTGAGCTTTCAGTCCAAGGATACCGGCGCCGGAGAGGTGGTGATCCCGGACACGATCCGTGAACGCAAATTCCCAGGGGCCAAGAGCGTGAAGATCCGGTTTGACGCCGATCAGGACATCCGGGATCAATTCTGGCTGGCGGGTTGATCGCAAAAAGCCCGGCTAAGGTAGCCGGGCTTTGAACTTTTCAAAGTCTCGTTGTCAGATCAGTTGGTAACAGGACCTTCCGAGGTGAATTTTGGGATAACATTGGTCGAGGCGTCCGAGGATTCGATGCCTGGCCAGTTGCCTTCTGCGATGTTGATGTTGCCCGGCACATCTTCTTCCCAGAAGCCAACAACCACATCGGTGATGTTCAGATAAAGCTTGTCATCGACGATGCGCCACAGGTTAGGGTTGGCTGGAACTTTACCGCCCTTGGACACACCATAAGCGCAGTGGCCATCATATTGCGGAGCATAATAGGCCGGGTTCTCAAGGAACTTGTCACGGTTTTCTTCAGTCGCGAAAGCCCAGGTTGCGCCGTTGTATTCTGCGGTTATATCAGCGTTTCCGCGCACACCTTCTGGCTGCGACTGCCCAATCGAAACCTGATCCAGACTGCGATAGGCAACAACATCATAGCCCGATACCGCAAAACCGGTTCCATCAACATATTGAGGTCCGGCAAAAGCGGGTACCGCCAAGGCCATGGCTGCAGCGAAGGTCAATGCAAAGCGTTTCATGTGGTCTATCCTTTTCGTATCAACTGTGTCCGTGGAGCCGTCATGGCAGGTCTGCCAAGACAATATGCGATTCCCGCGCGGTTCGTAGTCCTCCTAACGCCCCTGTGACCCCGCACGGGAAAACGTGAGAGTTTGGTCGCGGATTGTTACAGAAAAAGCCTGAAGCACCGGGTTGGACTCGGCGATTTGCAATATTAGCTGTAAGACAGCCATGGTATCGGCATGAAAGGCAAGAGATGAGCGACCAATTCCCCTACACCCCCCCAGCGGTCTGGACCTGGGACAGTAAAAGCGGCGGCCAGTTCGCCAATATCAACCGGCCGATTGCCGGTGCGACCCACGACAAAGACCTGCCTGTCGGACGCCACCCCCTGCAGCTGTATTCGCTGGCCACGCCCAACGGCGTGAAGGTCACTGTGATGCTGGAAGAGCTTTTGGCGCTAGGCCACGAGGGGGCCGAATACAACGCCTGGCTGATCAACATCGGTGAGGGTGATCAGTTTGGTTCGGGCTTTGTCGATGCCAACCCGAACTCAAAAATCCCCGCCCTTTGGGATCGGTCGGGCAAAGAGCCTGTTCGCGTGTTCGAAAGCGCCTCGATCCTGTTCCATCTGGCCGAAAAATTTGGAGCGTTCCTGCCCGCGTCCGGCCCTGAGCGGACCGAAGTGATGAATTGGGTGTTCTGGCAGATGGGCAGCGCGCCCTATCTGGGCGGCGGGTTCGGCCATTTCTACGCCTATGCACCCGAGAAATGGGAATACCCGATCAATCGTTTCGCGATGGAGACCAAGCGCCAGCTAGACGTTCTGGATCGGGAATTGGCGGATAAGACCTTCATCGCTGGAGACGAGTACACGATTGCCGACATGGCGATCTGGCCGTGGTATGGCCAGCTGGTTCTGGGTCGCCTCTACAGTGCTGCCGAGTTCCTGGATGTTGAATCATACAAGAACGTCATGCGTTGGGCCAAAGAGATTGACGCGCGTCCAGCAGTTCAGCGTGGTCGAATGGTCAACCGCGCCTTTGGCGAGCCGCACACGCAGCTTCACGAGCGCCATGACGCCAGCGATTTCGAAAACCGTACGCAGGACAAGTTGGAAGCGGCTGCGGAGTAACCGCATTCCAAGCGAAACACCACGCGGTGCAACGTGCGCCGCGTGTTTGCGTCTTGTCGGTTACTTCAGAATTGGCGGGTTGTCAGGGTTGCTGCCGGGGGCTTCCCGCATCGGCTCAGCCACCTGCGGCTGAGGCAGATCAAACCGAAGCCCCACTTTGGCCAGCAACGCGGCAGTGGGCGCACTGGCCGCGAAAAAACCAACATCCATTGCACCAGCCTCGATCCCGGAAAAGGTCAGCGCCTCGGACGCGGCCTTGGCCAACGCGGCCTCGGCCCCGTCAACTGCATCGACAAAGCCCAACATATGCCCCTGTGCGCCGGCCTCTGACTTGGTTGCAACCAAATAGGCGGCGCGCGCCAGCCCGCCCGCGGTTGCCAGTTTGGCATCCAAGGCGGTCAGCAAAGTATCGGGCAAGCCAGACGGCGGCATGAATTCAGCCAGCTTTTCCTCGACCTCTTGTGGATCGTGTTGCAGCGTTTCGGCCAGCCACTCCAATGCCTCTGCCGGCACCAGCATCGATGAAGGCGCGGTTTCCAGGTTCAGGCCCAGCCCAATCACCTGCCCTGCCAGCATCCCGGAAAGCACCCGCCCTGAAAGCGCCACGTAAGGTACAGGGCGACCTGCGAACTGCGCCAACCGTTCCTCTCGGTCAAAGGCCAGCACATAGCGCCCATCCGCTACGTCGAACAATTCGGGCGAGATATTCTCGTCCTTCGCTTCCTCGGTCAGCATCAGGAACAGCTCGCTGTCGGCAAGCCGCTCAAAGAAACGTAGCCGGGCGGCATCGTTTCGCGGATCCGCCTGCATCGCGGCATGTGCTGCGTCCAACGCCGTGGTTTCAGTCATTCAACACCTCTTGGACCCGCGCGCGCAGAACCGGCAAAAGCTCGGTCTCGAACCACGGGTTTTTCTTCAACCATGCCGTATTGCGCCAGGACGGATGTGGCAAGGCAAAGACCCGCGGCGCATGGTCCTGCCAGCCTTGCACGGTGCTTGTGACCGAACCTCGCGCACCAAGGTGATACTTGTGCGCATGACCACCAACCAAAACGGTCAGCGGCACCTGGCCCAAAACGCTCATCACCCGATCATGCCAGGTCTTTCGGCACACGGCGGGCGGCGGAAGGTCCGCGCTGCGTGCATCGTAACCGGGAAAGCAGAACGCCATAGGTACAATCGACACGCGGTCACGATCATAGAAGATCGTCTCATCAATCCCCAACCATTGCCGAAGCCTGTCACCTGACGGATCGGTAAAGGGCCGCCCCGACTCGTGCACTTTCGCACCTGGGGCCTGCCCTGCGATCAAAATGGGCGTACCAACGCGGAACCAAACAACCGGGCGGGGTTCATGGGCTGTTTCAGTCTGCGCAAACTTATCAGCACACAGTCGGCAAGCGCGAATTTCCTCGGCAAGGCTGTCCATCGGAATTCAAAACCTCTTGCGGCCCAAGTGTCACGATGGGGAACATAGGGTCCACCAGCCACACCGCCAATGCAGTTGTCACAGGTTTTACCGCAATGCATTGATCATTTGTTTCATAATTCGACATAATGTAGCCAACATGGATTGGTAAAAACAACCCTTTGCAGCCGTCTCAAAGAACGGCAACGCCACGGAACACGAGCAGCAGGCCCCGAATGTTAGAATTCGACAATGTCAGCAAGTCCTTCTGGACCGGAACACGCCGCAAGGTGATTCTGGATCAGGTCTCGTTCCGGGTCGAACTGGGTACGTCGCTGGGCATTCTGGCCCCGAACGGCACCGGAAAAACCACGCTGATCAACATGATGGCCGGTTTGGAAAAACCTGACGAAGGCGTGATCCGTCGCGAATGTCGTGTGTCGTTTCCCATGGGGTTCACCGGTGGTGTGTCGGGAAAACTGTCCGCGCTGGAGAACGCGCGCTATATCGCCAAGATCTATGGCATGGACCCGGACTATGTCGAAGCCTATTGCAAATGGCTCTGCGGGTTGGGTGAGTATTTCGATCAGCCGCTTGCGACCTATTCTGCCGGGATGCGATCCCGGTTCACCTTTTCACTGATGCTGGCGCTGGATTTCGACATGTATCTGATCGACGAAGGGATGCCTGCGTCGACGGATGTCGAATTCAACGAAAAGGCCGGATCAATCCTGAAAGAAAAACTAAGGACCACAACGCTGGTCATCGTTTCGCACAGCTCGTCTGTGTTGGAAAAGTTTGCCCAGCAAGCCGCCGTTTTGCTGAACGGTCAATTGTACATGTTTGAATCCTTGGAAGAGGCTAAGCAGCTATATGACTACGAATCCCAAGGTTAGAAAGTATAGCGGGCACCGCAACCGGCCAAGCGAAGGTTCGGCTGAGGCGCGGGCCGATGCGATCTCGCGCATTCGCAATGCAACGCAAGGCCAGCCTTCTGTAGATGAAGCCCAGCCGGGCGCGCAGCTGGACGACATCAAACGTGAGGGCCTGACTGGCCGACAATTGCGCATCGCGCGCAGGCTGGCGCAGAAACATGGGCTGGCTGCGACCTCGGATTACGATGCCGTGCGCCTGCTGCGTCAGAAAGGCATCGACCCTTTCCAACGCACAAATCTTCTGGATCTTGCTGCGGCCAAGCCCTCTGCTCAGAACGAGAACAAGAACGCCAAAGACAAGGTCAGTATAAAACTGCCGCAGGCCGTAGGCGCGGAAAAATCCAACCTACCCGGACCCGAGCTCAGCCCCACTGAACGCCGCAACCTTGAGATTGGGGAAATACAGAAAGACATTGCCCGCAGACGTCGGCGCAAGCTGTTTGCCTTATTTGCGCGTCTGGCCGTTTTTGTTTTTCTGCCGACCTTTGTCGTGGGCTTCTATTTCTACCGCATCGCTACTCCGATGTACGCCAGCGATTCCGAGTTTTTGATCCTACAGGCCGATGGCGGGCCAGGCAGCGTCGGCGGCTTGTTGGCGGGAACCCAGTTTGCCACAACACAGGATTCGATTTCGGTACAGTCTTTCCTTGAATCGAAAGAGGCGCTGCTGCTGCTGGATCAGGACGCAGGATTTTCTGATGTCTTCAAACAAGATTGGATCGACCCGATCCAGAGACTGGCGCCCGATGCCTCGTTGGAAGACGCATACAAACTGTTCAAACGTATGATCACCATCGGCTATGACCCAACAGAAGGGGTCATCCGGATGGAAGTCGCCGCCCCGGATCCACAAACCTCTACCGAGTTTTCGGAACGTTTGATCTCCTATGCGGAAAACCGGGTGAACGCGCTGTCTGGGAAAAAGCGCGAAGACCAGATGCGCGACGCCATCCAGAGCTTTGAGTCCGCGCAGGAGGCGCGCAAACAAGCGCAGGAAGAACTGATTGAGCTTCAGCTTCAGGGCGCGGTTCTGGACCCAGAAAACGTGATCGCCAGCCTGAGAAGCCGAATTACCGAAATCGAAATATTGGTTCAAGACAAAGAGCTTGAGCTTGCCGCCCTGCTGGACAACCTTCGACCAAACAAAGCCAAAGTTGACGGGGTTGAGGCCGATATCGCCCGGTTGGAAAAAGTGCTGGAAGACCTGAATGCCGAAATGCTGGATGCCTCAGCCGGCGAAAACTCGCTGGCAAGGCTGAGCGTGCGCATACAGATCGCCCAGGCTGATCTGGCCGCCCGTGACATGATGCTGCAAACGGCAATGCAGCAAATGGAATCGACCCGATCCGAAGCCAACCGGCAAGTTCGGTACCTGACCGTTTCGGTGAACCCTATTCCCAGTCAGGAACCCACCTATCCGCGCAAGTTCGAAAATACGATTTTGGCATTCCTGTTATTTGCTGGTATCTACCTGATGATCTCGCTTACCGCGTCGGTCCTTCGTGAACAGGTATCCTCATAAGACCCATGAAACATGTAAAAATCTCCGACCTGACAGTCGGCAATGACCTTCCGCTGACCATCATCGCAGGCCCCTGCCAGCTTGAAACGGCAGACCACGCGCAAATGATTGCGGGCAAGATGAAAGAAGCCTGTGATGCGGCTGGGGCGCAATATGTGTTCAAGGCGTCTTATGACAAAGCGAACCGGACGTCACTGTCAGGCAAGCGTGGCATGGGAATCGATGCGGGCCTGCAGGTTCTGGATGACATTCGCAAAACGATGGGCATCCCGGTCCTGACAGATGTTCACACCGAAGCACAATGCGCTGTCGCGGCCGAAGCGGTGGACGTCCTGCAAATCCCAGCCTTCCTGTGCCGTCAGACAGACATGCTGCTGGCCGCTGGTGAAACCGGCAGGGCTGTCAATGTCAAGAAAGGTCAATTCCTGGCCCCTTGGGAGATGACGAATATCGTCGACAAGGTCGAAAGCACGGGAAACCAGAACATTCTGCTGACCGAGCGTGGCACGTCGTTTGGATACAACACCTTGGTCGCAGACATGCGCGGCCTGCCCCAAATGGCAAAAACCGGCTATCCGGTTGTCATGGATGCGACCCATTCGGTCCAGCAACCCGGTGGAAAAGGCGGTTCGTCCGGCGGACAGCGCGAGTTCGCGCCCGTGATGGCCCGGGCGGCTGTTTCATTGGGAATTGGCGCAGTTTTTATTGAAACGCATCAAGAACCTGACACAGCGCCGTCTGACGGCCCAAACATGATCCCATTGGACCAAATGCCTCAACTTATTGACACATTGATGCGTTTTGATGCGCTGGCCAAAGCGAATCCTATTCAGATTTAACGATTGAGACCTGTTATGACCAAACCCCTCCCCGAGGTGACACCCAACACCTGGAGCTTTCTGCGCGACGCGATGATCAAACCCACCGGGTTTCGCGAATATGATGCCCGCTGGAAATACCCCGAAGAGATCAACCTGCCCGGCATGACTGCACTGGGCTTAGGGCTGGGCACCCAGATACGCAGGCGCGGCATTGAGCCCGTGATCGCCGTTGGCAACGACTATCGCGATTATTCGTTGGCGATCAAAAATGCTTTGATCCTTGGCCTGATGCAGGCCGGTATCCGCGTTAAGGATATTGGCCCCGCGCTCAGCCCGATGGCTTATTTCACGCAGTTTCATCTTGATGTGCCTGCCGTTGCGATGGTCACGGCCAGCCACAACCCAAACGGCTGGACCGGTGTGAAAATGGGTTTTGATCGCCCTCTGACCCATGGCCCGGACGAAATGTCGGAACTGCGCGATATCGTGCTGAACGGTGAAGGCCAACAGCACGAAGGTGGATCATACGAATTCGTCGAAGGCGTGAAGGAAGCTTACATCGATGACCTCGTCGGTGATTTCAAAATGTCCCGCCCGCTGAAGGTGGTCTGTGCCACTGGCAATGGCACCGCCTCAGCCTTTGCGCCTGAGATTTTCGAGCGGATCGGGGTCGAGGTCGTACCCAGCCACAACCGGCTGGACTATACCTTCCCTCATTACAACCCGAACCCCGAAGCGATGGAGATGTTGCACGACATGTCCGCCACGGTGAAATCCAGCGGTGCCGATCTGGCGCTTGGGTTTGACGGGGACGGCGACCGTTGCGGTGTCGTCGATGACGAGGGTGAAGAGATTTTCGCAGACAAGGTGGGCGTGATCATGGCCCGCGATCTGGCCAAGCTGTATCCGGGATCGACTTTTGTCGCGGATGTGAAATCCACCGGCTTGTTTGCCAGTGACCCCGAATTGAAGGCTTTGGATGTCAAAGCGGATTACTGGAAAACCGGCCACAGCCACATGAAACGACGCGTTAAAGAAATTGGCGCATTGGCCGGGTTCGAAAAGTCCGGCCACTACTTTCTGGCCGAGCCCGTTGGGCGTGGCTATGACTGCGGTATGCGCGTGGCGGTCGAGATCTGCAAGCTAATGGACCGCAACCCGGATCAAAGCATGTCGGACCTGCGCAAAGCGCTGCCAAAAACCTGGTCAACCCCGACCATGTCACCTTATGCCTCTGACACCGAGAAATACGATATCCTTCAGCGCTTGGTCGACAAGCTGGTTGCCAAAGGCGAAGCGAGCGAAACCTTTGCGGGCCGCGCTATCAAGGAGGTTGTTACAGTCAACGGCGCGCGCGTTATTCTGGACAACGGCAGTTGGGGGTTGGTGCGGGCATCGTCCAACACCCCCAATCTGGTGGTTGTTTGCGAAAGCAGCGAAAGCGAAGCTGAGATGCGCGCGATCTTTGCCGATATCGATGCCGTCATCCGAACCGAGCCGGGTGTTGGTGATTACGACCAGACCATCTGAATGTATCGGCTTGGAGCATCATCGTGCTCCAAGCCAAGCAAGCTCAATCTCCGCCAAGCAGCTTGAGCAGACCTTTCTTCGCCTCGTCTTCCAGCTTCTTCTTAAGCGCATCTTCGATTTGATTGCTGTCGGTGATGGTTGTATCCAACTCACTCCCGACCTTCTCAAATACCTTCTGCTTGGCATCGTCTTCCAGTTCCTTGACCTTCACATCTGCCGCCGCCTCGATGACCTTGGTCAGGTCCGGCTTGATCGACGGGTTGCTCCACGGACCAACAATACGAACCGGCACCGAGATACCCTGTCCGGAATTGGCACGAAGCGCTACGGGCGTGAAAAGGTAATCAATATCCCGCGCGCCAAGCCCAACTTGGCCCGCCCCATCAGCGCGATAGTTCTTCAGCGACATCAGCAGGTCTTTGTTAGCCAGAACACCCTGATCCATTGTGAAGCTGCCCGTCAGGCTGTTGAAAACTGTTGTTCCGCCCGATCCGGTTCCTCGCCCCATAAGCCGATCCAGATCGAATCCGGAAATCACCCCTGACCCGACATCCAGATTCCCCTTACCGCTGAGAGAGCGCATGATTTGATCCTCAGACTGGCCAACGCCCAGAAACTCCAGACTGCCCGCAGCCGAGCCGGACAACCGTTCAACCCCGACAAGCGTGGCGAGCGCCTGTTTAAGATCAATCCCGCTGGCCGTGATATTGCCGCCTACGGACAAGCCATTGCGATTGTTGGCAACCATCTGGCCGTTCAACTGACCTGCAAATAATGTGGCCGGATGCATTTCCAGAACTGCGCGTGATCGGTCCAAAGACAGGGTCAGATCACTTTTTCCAAAAGTCATTCCCGGAACTGCGATCGAGTTTGCAGTCAGACGGATTTTACCGTTCGCCAGCGCCAGAACGGATGCATCAATAGGCTCTTTCGACCACCCATCCACTGGCGGTTCACTCGACTTAGACGTGCCGCCCTTGGTAGGTTCAGATTCAGATATCCGCGAAAGATCAAAATCACCTGTATCGAGTCGCGCCACGATCTGTGGTGGATCCGAGATGGTGATGTCCGCCTCGCCTTTGAAACGGTTGTAATCCAGCTGTGCGGTCATATCCCGCAAAGAAATCCGCCCATCTTGCGTATAGGTCATGTGCGCAACGATGTTGGCCCTTCGGCCCAGCCCCGGTGGAATATACACACCGGCCTGACCAAATGCGGCAAACATCCTTTCGCTGTCCCGGGCCACAACTTTGGTGGTTCCGTCCATTTCACCAGCCAGATTGACGCGCCCGTCAAACCCGATCTCGCCCCCCGGCGCAGTCAAAGACAGTTCCAGCGCCGTAACGTCGCCATCGGAAAAGGCAGGCAGGTCCGGGATTTTCAAGTCTACTTCAACGGCTCCGCCAAGCGCGGCCATTGTGGCTTGCATGATCATGGGAGATGTGACCTCGGGCCAGCTTGCGGCCAGTGTCACACCAGAAAAATCCATCTGGGTGGCGCCGTTCTCAACGTAAATTAGCCGCGCGTTGGTCAGCTCTAGCTGATCCAAAGTAACCTCACCTGTCGCCCCGTTGGTCCCGGCGGACTCGGTCTTATTTGTGGTCGAAGCAGGTGCAGAGGTGCCAAACTCCCAATTCACCTGGCCTTCAGATGTTTCCAGACGCAACACGGGATTGTCTGCAAAAACACGTTTGATTCGCAGATCGCCGTTCCACAACGCGGCGGCGTCCACGCCAACGGCAAGACTGTCGGCGCTCAGCATCGGCTCGGACTCTGCCCAGCTTGCGTTGCCGAACTGCACCGGACCTGTTTCCATCCCCAGCACAGGCCAGAAGGACAGACGCACGTCGCCGCTCAGCGTCAGGTCGCGCCCGGTTTGCGCCTTCACCTGCTCGGCCAGAATCGCGCCCAGTTTTTCACCCGGCATCAGCAAAAGCGCGCCGATGACCAGGCCCAGAACTGCGACCACAACAAAAAGGATGCGCATCAGCCATTTCATAATCTGCTCTCCGCCTTTTGGCTTATCATTGCCGTGATCATTCAAATCACACGTCACATTTGCAAGGGGAAGCGTTCCCCACTATATGCCGCGCCATGACAACGAACCCGCCAAACCTCCGCCCCGACCTGGCGCCAGCCGCCCGGATCACCGAGACACCCCGTTCCGACCAGCCGACCATCGGCATGGTGTCGCTGGGTTGCCCCAAGGCGTTGGTGGACAGCGAACGCATCCTGACCCGGCTTCGCGCCGAAGGATACGGCATTTCACCCGATTATGCCGGGGCTGATGCCGTCATTGTGAACACCTGCGGATTTCTGGACAGCGCCAAGGCAGAATCGCTGGACGCGATCGGAGAGGCCCTGGTTGAAAACGGTAAAGTCATCGTCACAGGATGCCTGGGGGCAGAACCGGAATACATCCGGGAACATCATCCCCGCATCATGGCCGTCACCGGACCGCATCAATACGAACAAGTATTGGATGCGGTGCATGTTGCGGTACCACCCGCGCCCGATCCTTTTGTCGATCTACTTCCAACCAGCAGCGTGCAATTGACCCCGCGCCACTACAGCTATCTGAAGATCTCGGAAGGCTGTAATCATAAATGCAAGTTCTGCATCATCCCAGATATGCGTGGGAAACTGGCCAGCCGCCCGGCCCATGCGGTTCTGCGCGAGGCGGAGAAGCTGGTCGATAACGGTGTGCGCGAGCTGCTGGTGATCTCGCAGGACACATCGGCCTATGGGCTGGACCGGAAATATGATGTGAACCCGTGGAAAGACCGCGAAGTGCGCAGCCATATCACCGATCTGGCGCGGGAGTTGGGACAGTTGGAGGCGTGGGTGCGCCTGCATTATGTTTACCCCTACCCGCATGTGCGCGAGTTGATCCCACTGATGGCGGACGCGGGCTGCAATGTGCTGCCCTATCTGGATATTCCCTTCCAGCACGCTCACCCGGACGTTTTGAAACGTATGGCCCGCCCAGCTGCCGCGGCCAGAACGCTGGACGAAATCCGGGCTTGGCGCGACATCTGCCCGGACATCACCCTGCGGTCGACCTTTATTGTCGGTTATCCAGGTGAGACCGAGGCTGAATTCCAGACTCTGCTGGACTGGATGGACGAAGCGCAACTGGATCGCGTCGGTTGTTTTCAGTATGAAAATGTGGAGGGCGCGCGGTCGAACGACCTGCCCGATCACGTCCCGGCAGAAATCAAGCAAGAGCGCTGGGATCGCTTCATGGAAAAGGCCCAAGCGATTTCCGCAGCCAAACTGGCGGCAAAAGTCGGCCAGACCTTGCAGGTCATCGTGGATGAGGTCGATGACGAAGCCGCCACCTGCCGCACTAAAGCAGACGCACCAGAGATCGACGGAAACTTGTTCATTGACGAAGGTTTCGAAGACCTCAAACCAGGGGACATTGTCACAGTCGAAGTGGACGAAGCCGGGGAATACGATTTGTGGGGGAAACCTGTGTAACCCCTGAAACCTCAGTAGTCACACGCCACATGGGCAAAGCGTGAAGTGAGTTTATTGGCCTAATACGCCGCCACGCCCGATCTTAGACGGAAAGCCAAATTCGGAGGTTTTCATGTCTTCTGCCTTTAGACTTAGCTTAAACAGCGTGGTTTTTCTGTTGGCTACGCAGTTTTTGGCGACGCCCGGTTATGCGCAGGCCATTTATGTCGGATCAACGAGCTTCATCGCGGCAGGCGGCAAGCAACCAAGCTTGCACAAACACGGTCAAATCAAGATCAAGCGGTATTACCTGGCCCCAAAAGCCAAGGTACGCCCCAAGGTTCATCGCAAAAGATCACGACCAACCCTTGGCAACTACACACCAAAGCGGCGCGTGTTCGGGCATATTCCCTACACGTCGATCAAGCGGCACAAATTTAAACCGCATCGGTTCAAATACCCCTACCGTTTCAAGAAGTACTGACCCACCGCGAAACGTGCGCCAACCGGCGTATCGGTAGATACAGGCAAGAAAAAGCCGCCATGAAAGGCGGCGGCAAATGCAAAATGGTGCAGGCGGTCCGGTCTTGGACCGCCTGCGAATAGCTTATTGAGTAACCGGGTTACAGACAGTCTGGCCTGCTTCGGTTGTCGCCAGCTCATACCCACCTGGGCAGCTGGGGGTGCCGGCTTTGTCATAGCTGGGCTGGACGTATACAGGTGTCGGTTCTTCCTGCTGCGCGCAGGCAGTCAGGATCAGAGCAAATGCGCCAACGGCAGCGAGTTTCAGTTTCATGTCCGTCAATCCTCTATTACTTTTCTGATATTGCCCAACTTTTCGGGGCCGTATTCAGAATACGGGTAGAACCTCGATCTGGCAACTGAATCGATCACGACTTTGTGAGTCAGGGCGATTCCATGCCAGTTTTGCCTTTAGGAAAAGCAATTTGCTGGGTCGAACCTACCTTTTTGACTGCACTGCTCTAAAGTGTGTCACAACATCAGCCAAAGACGGAGAAGCCACATGTCAGACGCCCCAAGCATTGCCCAGAAATCGCCGATTCCGGTCGAGGTTGTCGAAGGGAAGACCTATTTTTGGTGCTCATGTGGAAAGTCTTCTCGACAACCGTTTTGTGATGGATCCCACAAGGGCAGTGCGTTTGAACCCGTGAAATATACGGCGGATACCAGTAAAAAGGTCTTCTTTTGCGGCTGCAAACACAGCGCGAAACGACCTTTGTGCGACGGCAGCCACAGTAAGCTGTGATCAGGTTTTCAAACCATTCAAGGTGTTGGCATTTGCACAAAAATCCGGGGCGCTGTTGGCCAGCATCTGCTGCTCGGCCAGCCACAATGCACATTGGCCCTCGCAATTTGAAGCCCGGCACCTTGTGACAAGTTCCGAATAACCTTCTGGCGTCAGGCGACCGTCCGCCATTGCCTCGGTCAGTGAAATGCCCATGCATCGCGAGACAGATCGCGTCAGCCAAAAGTGCTTTTCAATCTCACCCAAGGGAACCTGTGCCATCATGCGTCCTCCAATTGCTGCGCTTTCAGTGCAGCGAATCGGTCCCGGTTAGGGCAGGTACTAGGCGCTTGATCGACTTGGTCCCGCTGCTCCAGCCACTCTGGGCAATCATGCGCCCAAGCACAGCCACGGCATTGTTGTACGATCTCAGCCCATTCTTCGTGGTTCAGATGGCCCTTGCGATAAGCCCCGACCAGGTCTGTGCCGATGGCTTGCCCCATCCGCAGCACAAGCCGCAAATGAGTCATGATGTTGCCCAGACGTGACATGGCATGACCTCCGGGTTAAGGCATGAGTTTATGGAGCAATTCCTGGTTTCGGCAGTATTCGGGCGCCCGCCGCGCGGTTGTGGCCTGGCTCAACAGAGACCGGCAGTGTTGCGGGTTTGGGCAGTCGGTGCATCTTAGGACTGCTTCGGAAATCTGATCCACGGAAACCGAACCGCCAATGGCCGCTTCTTCAAGGTCGATGTCCAGCATTCTGGCCATATCGTCCACCAAACCGGCGTGCAGCCTCAAGGTGTTTCGAGTGGGCATGGTGTTTTCCTTTCCCTTTCGCGCTTTGCCAAAAAGGGTAGTGGAATTGCACCTTGAAACATTGACACAGGTCAAGATTGGACGCCGATGTGATCCAGATAGGCCCGGGTGGCATCCTGAACCCGGCGAAATCGATCCCCGCCCAGCTTCTTGCCGCCATACCACCGCGTGACGATGATCACGTGGTTCTGCAGGCCTGCCCGTTCGATCATACGCAGGATCACCATTCCAGCCCCGCTTTCCCCATCATCTGCCTTGAGCGCACCGGTCGGCAGAGTTGCCGCCCAGGTGTTATGGGTCGCCTTGGCATAGCTTTTGTCCGACTTAAGGTAGTCCAGCACGGCATCGATTTCAGCCCGAGACGCCACGGGCGCCCCTGAAACCGCATATTTCGAGCCTCGGTCTGTCAGAATCATCCCTAAACGCACAAGATCGGTCATTGTGTCAGGCCCAACTTTGCCGCGGTTTCGATCACAATCTGAACGCGCTGTGCATTTGGCGGGTGGGTTCCTAGGAACGTGTCGCCGGGATCTGGAATTCGTTCAAAGAACTTTGCCCCAATCAGAGGATTATACCCAGCATTATACGTTATGATCGTACCCAACTGGTCTGCCTCTAGCTCGAAATCCTTCACGTAAGCCTGAATGCCGACCTTGGCCCCCTGCTTTTGCGCCGCTTCTATGGCCGCTGCATCGCCGCCGCGCAATTGCTCGCGCCTGCCAAACTCCGCGGCGCTGGCGCTGGCGTTTTCGCTTTGCCGGGCGATATGCCCCAGCACGTGATGGGCCGCTTCGTGGCCCATAACAAAGGCAAGTTCATCGGCGTTTTGCGCGGATCGGATCATAGACTGAGTGAAGATGATTACCGGCTGCCCATTCTCATCGAGTGTTTGGAACGCGTTGGCCTGCGCGCGCGGGTTAAGATCGACAAATATCCGCAACTCGCAATTCTTTCGTCCGGGTTGCTTTAGGCATTGATTACGCGCCTCGGCGCCAATGGCCTGACTGACCTGCTGAAAGGTCTGAACCTCGGCACGGGAACCAGGCTCGTCCCTCAGCCAATCTTCTGATGTTTGCACACGCAGTGTATCCTGCGCACAGGCCGCAAGCAGCAGGGACAACAGTAAAACAAAGCATCTGCGCATGGTGTTTCCTTTGGGCCATTCGAGCCGTCATTTCAACATAGTATGCCCCTTCAGCCGATGCCACAGCCCACAGCGGAAGGAACGGCTTGCATTGCATCCCGGTGGCTTGCACTGTGGTCACATGTTTTCGATTGAGCATGAATTCGACTCGACGGTCATTACGCTTGTGGACGAAGGTGAGAAACCTTTGCAGGAAGATGTCGTGATCAACAATTTCGCTGAATGTGTCACGCTGGAGCAGCTGGATCCACGCACCGAACAGGTTCAAAAGATCACTCTGTCACCGGAACAGGTTCGTGATCTGGCCGCCGCTCTAGACCTTCCCGAAGGCGTTTATCAGATTCGCGAAACCGGGCCTCAGGGGTCATAAACAAACACCTTGTTCCGCGCGGTCTGCCCCTGTTTCAGCGTTAACGTTGAAGGTGCAACACCAAGACACCTGGCAAGCAACTGAAGAACCGCCTGGTTGGCTTTGCCGTGCTCGGGCGCAGCGGTCACGAATACCCTGATCTGATCATCTTCGCAGATCACCCGATCCCGTGCTGCCTTGGGCGTCACCTTCACGTTCAATGTTGCCCCGGCCTGTGCGAGCGACTTGAGATCAGGCAAGTCACGCAGGTTGGATTTCGCCATTGTCATCCCTTTTTCTTCAAAGTCTTGCATGACGGGCACCAGAATGAAAATGATCCACGCAACGCATCGGCGCACCCTTGAAACAGGCGAGTTGCCGACCAACATACAACGTCGTGATGTAAAGAAGGTTAACATATGTCCCTGAAGAACCCCGCCGCTCTGGAGTTTTTACAGGCGCGCCGGTCCCGGCCCGCCAAAACACTGATTGCACCGGCCCCGACACGGGACGAACTGCTGCCTCTGCTGACCGCCGCCGCGCGCAGCCCCGATCATGGCAAACTTGAGCCCTGGCGCTTTGTCGTTTTGGAAAAAGGTGCCATGTCACGCCTGTCGGCAATGACCGAGGCGTGTGGTCAAAAGCTGGGCAAAAGCACCGAAGACATCGCCAAGGCGCGCAGCCAGTTTGATATGGGGCACTTGGCGGTGGCCGTGATTGAAGTGCAAAAACCGTCCGAAAAAATCCCCGCTATTGAGCAAACCTATTCGGCTGGCGCAGTCTGTCTGGCCCTGCTGAATGCTGCGCTGGCGGCAGGTTGGGGCGCAAACTGGCTGTCTGGCTGGCAAACGCATGACCGCGACTTCTGCGCTGAAGCCTTTGGACTTGCCGAGAATGAACGTGTGGCCGGGCTGATTCATATCGCGACCGAAGGATCGGTACCGCCCGAACGTCCCCGACCCGACGTGGCTGCTTTGACGGAATGGATCACCGAATGATCATCCTGAATGCCTTTTTCAACGCGCTCGGACAGATCGGCGATCCGAAGTTCCGGGGTGTTCTGCTGCGCGGCGTGGGTTTGACGATCCTGCTCCTGATCGCCGCCTGCGCTGGGGCGATTTGGTTGATCAACTGGTTGTCAGGAAATGAAATTTCCCTGCCCTTCATCGGCGCTGTGCCCTGGCTGAACGACGTTTTGAACTATTCCGGCATCGTATTGGTGCTGATTCTGCCGGTTTTCCTGATGGTACCTGTGGCCTCGGCGATCACCTCGATTTTTCTGGATGAGGTGGCACAGGCGGTCGAGGATAAGCATTTTCCATCCCTGCAGCCCGCACGGCGTATTCCGGTGTCAGAGGCGGTACTTGACGGTCTCAGCTTTCTTGGCGTGCTCATTGTCGCCAACCTGCTGGCGCTGATCCTCTATGCAATTTTCACCCCGCTCGCGCCCTTTATCTTCTGGGCGATGAACGGGTTCCTGCTGGGTCGAGAGTATTTCACGCTGGCCGCTATGCGCAGGGTCGGGCGCGACGGAGCGCGCAAGCTACGTGCCAAACATGCAACAACCATCTGGGTGGCAGGCACCTTGATGGCAATTCCACTGTCCGTACCGCTGGTCAATCTGGTGATTCCAATAATAGGTGCAGCCACGTTCACCCACATTTATCACGCGGTGTCAGGCCCAAGGGCCTGACATTGGGTCAGCGGGGCTCCAGCTGGTTCAACCAGTCGAAATCCCGGACCGAGATCAATCCCGATAAAATAATACCCGCAATGATGGCCCACAAAACCACGGAAATGCCGGTTGTGATCCACATCTTTTTCTTCATGTGATGCACTTCCGGCGCGCCAGCATGGGTGCCGGGGACAATATCACCCAGATCGCCTTGTGTTTTTATGCGAACAGGCAGAACGATCAGCAGCGTCAGAAACCAGATGACTGCGAAAAGTACCAGTGCGGCAGTAATGGTCATTTCAAACCCTCCGGGGTTTGGGGTGTTACACCTGCTCCAGCTCGACCAGGCAGCCGTTGAAATCCTTGGGATGCAGGAACAGCACGGGCTTGCCATGCGCACCGATCTTGGGCTCGCCTGATCCCAGAACACGGGCACCTGTTTCTTTCAGGTGGTCGCGCGCTGCGATGATGTCTTCGACCTCGTAACACACATGATGGATGCCGCCGGCAGGGTTCTTTTCCAGAAACCCGTTGATCGGGCTGTCATCGCCCAGCGGGTAAAGCAGCTCGATTTTGGTATTGGGCAATTCGATAAACACAACCGTGACACCGTGATCCGGCTCATCTTGCGGTGCGCCGACCTTGGCGCCCAGTGCATTGCGGTATTGCTCGGACGCCGCCTCAAGATCCGGTACGGCGATGGCGACGTGGTTCAGGCGTCCAATCATGTCTCACTCCTGTGTCCTGCTTTTCATGGGTTATGGGGGCTGTTTCGTGAAAGGACAAGTGCGCCAAATCGCGCGTTAACGTCGTGTTAGCCAGAAGTTCCTAGCGTGAAGCATCTGCTGGATAGGAGAGCTGCCATGGACGATTCGGGCCTACTTGCCACCACCACCGTCACGCCCACCGCAACGCGGCCTTTGCTGGGTCAGACCATTTTGGTTGTTGAAGACAGCCGCTACGCTTGCGACGCGATCCGCCTGATGTGCCTGCACAGCGGTGCACGCATTCGCCGCGCGGATTGTTTGAAATCGGCCCGACGACACCTTCAGATCTATCGCCCCTCGGTCATACTTATCGATATGGGCCTTCCAGATGGGTGCGGGGCCGACCTGATTTCTGAGCTGGCCGAAACAACACCCCGTATCGGTGTCATTATGGGCCTGTCAGGCAACGATACCTACGAAAGTAGCGCTCTGGCCGCCGGAGCAGACGGGTTTTTGTCCAAGCCGATCAAATCAATGGCTTATTTTCAGAAATCCATTCTGGAACGCCTACCCGAAGACCGGCGACCAAGCGGCTTACATGCGATCCGGGATGAGGTTATCGAACCTGATCCAATGGCCTATCAGGACGACATGGCCCATATCGCCGATGTTCTGACAGGACCCAACGACCATCACACTCTGGATTATGCCGCCCAATTCCTGCAGGGCGTCGCACGGGAAGCCGGGGATAACCCTCTGGCAGAAGCTGCGCGTAAACTTGCTTGGTCCCGCGCAAACGGCGCGCCCTTTACCGTACAGGCGGCGCAAGTCGCTGGGATGGTTCAGTCTCGCCTGGAACAGCGAGAGGCGATCTGAAAATGGTGACGGCCTACTTCATAACCGCAACGCTCGTGTGCCTTTGGGCATATCTACAGACACGCCATGCTGCCCGCAGTATTCGGGTCAACCGAGATCATCTGGAAAACCCACTGGACTAACAGACGGAACGTTTCCAATCGCCAAACGAAAACCGCCCGCTTGATGCGGGCGATTTTTCTTAGTCCTGAGGGATAATGCGTAGACCAAGCTCCATCAACTGATCCGAAGTAGGATCAGAGGGCGCATCCATCATCAGATCTTCGGCACGCTGGTTCATCGGGAACATCATGACTTCGCGGATATTGGCTTCGTCCGCCAACAGCATGACAATCCGGTCAATGCCCGCAGCACAGCCACCGTGCGGCGGTGCGCCGTAGTGGAAAGCGTTGAACAGAGCGCCGAAGCGGGATTTGACCTCATCCTCGCCGTACCCCGCCAGTTCAAAGGCTTTCAGCATGATTTCAGGCTTGTGGTTCCGGATCGCGCCGGACACCAGCTCGTACCCGTTACAGGCCAGATCGTACTGGTATCCGCGCACGTCCAGAGGATCACCATTCAGCGCATCCATGCCACCCTGCGGCATCGAGAACGGGTTATGTTCAAAATCGATCGCGCCGGTTTCTTCGTCCTGCTCGTAGATCGGGAAATCCACGATCCAGGCAAAAGCAAAGCGGTCTTTCTCGGTCAGGTTCAGTTCTTCACCGATCACGTCGCGGGCCTTGCCAGCAACCTTTTCGAAAGCTTTCGGCTTGCCGCCCAAGAAGAACGCGGCATCGCCCACGCCTAAACCCAGTTGCTGACGGATCGCTTCTGTACGCTCGGGGCCGATGTTCTTGGCCAGGGGACCAGCGGCTTCCATGCCTTCGCCCTGATCGCGCCAGAAGATATACCCCATCCCCGGCAGACCCTCTTTCTGGGCGAACGCGTTCATGCGGTCACAGAATTTACGGCTGCCGCCGGTCGGCGCGGGGATGGCGCGGATTTCGGTGCCGTCCTGCTCCAACAGTTTTGCGAAGATTGCAAAACCAGACCCGCGGAAGTGGTCCGAGACCACTTGCATTTTAATGGGGTTCCGCAGGTCGGGCTTGTCGGTGCCGTACCACAGCGCTGCGTCCTTGTAGGAAATCTGCGGCCACTCCTGATCGACTTTGCGGCCGCCTCCGAACTCTTCAAACACGCCGGTCAGAACGGGCTGGATCGTGTCGAACACATCCTGCTGCTCGACAAAGGACATCTCAAGGTCAAGCTGGTAGAAATCGGTGGGTGAGCGGTCTGCGCGCGGGTCTTCGTCACGGAAGCAGGGTGCGATCTGGAAATACTTGTCGAAGCCAGACACCATGATCAGCTGCTTGAACTGCTGAGGCGCTTGCGGCAAAGCGTAGAATTTGCCGGGATGCAGACGCGACGGTACCAGAAAGTCACGCGCGCCTTCGGGAGAAGAGGCCGTGATGATCGGCGTCTGATATTCGCGGAAGTCTTGATCCCACATGCGTTTACGCATGGATGCAACAACGTCCGACCGCAGAGTCATGTTCTGCTGCATCGCTTCGCGGCGCAGGTCCAGATAGCGATAGCGCAGGCGCGTTTCCTCGGGGTATTCCTGATCGCCAAACACCATCAGCGGCAGTTCGTCGGCCGCACCCAGAACCTCTAGCTCTCGCACGTAAACCTCGATCTCACCGGTCGGCAGTTTCGGGTTCACCAATTCGACATCGCGCGCCTTGACGGTGCCATCAATGCGAATACACCACTCGGACCGGACCTTCTCCAGCTCGGCAAAGGCCGCGCTGTCGCCGTCGCACAGAACCTGAGTTACCCCGAAATGGTCGCGCAGGTCGATGAACAACACGCCGCCGTGATCTCGAACCCGATGCACCCATCCGGACAGGCGGACAGTTTCACCGACATTTGCGGCGGTCAGAGCGGCGCAGGTGTGGCTGCGATAGGCGTGCATGGATCATATCCCTTCGGGCGCAGAATTCGTCGCGCCGATACACCCTGTCAGGCCCGGAAAGTCAAGGCGGGTCGCCTCGTCAAAACGGCCTTTGCACGTTGCCCGAGTAGAAATAGACACCCAGCCCAACCGCAAAGATGATATTGCCCGCAATCGCGTGCAGCAGAACTGCGTAGAAGAATGAGCCGCGCTGCCGGTAAGCCCATGTAAACAGAAGCCCGCCCGCTAAGGTCATGAAGGCAACAATCCAGCTCCAATACATAAGATGCGCGAACGAGAATATCGCCGCATTCAGCAGATAGGCCGCGCGCCCCTTTGGCAGGATCGCGTGGTACCGGCGAAAGAACAGAGGGCGGAACAACAGCTCTTGCGGCAAAGCCGACAAAAGCGGATAGCCAACCCAGATGAAGGCCAGCATATCAGGCCGATGGATTGCCAAGAAAAACGCGGCGTCCGAGCGCGTCATCTGGATTAGCCCTACGCAGAAAACCGTCACTACTACGGTGAACAGCAACACCTCGCGCAAAGACCAATTGGCCCATTCATAACGCAGTTCGGCCCAGTGAAAGCCAGGTGTCTGATGCAGCAAAACGATGCCCAGCCCGGTCAGCGCGAACAGCGCCGGAAACATCCAGTTAGGCGGAAAGAGTACGGCAATCAACAGTGGCAGTCCGATATAGAAAAGGCCAAATTCCAGCCTCAGCCGCGGCAGCGCAACCGGCGGTCCGATCATCGTGCTGTCTATAGTCACGTGTCTATCAGCTCCACCCGGATCAGCCCGCGCAATGAATTGCCTACATAAACAGTTTGCGCGTTTTTCAGGTCGGTCAAGGTCAGCACGGCCTCGGTCACTGTTTCTTTATCCAGCAGTTCTTCGCGCAAAATGCCCGGCAACAGCCCGCAGGACAGCGTAGGTGTCTGGAACCGACCATCGGGCATCTTGGCAAACAGGTTCGTGATCGTCCCCTCGCACAGCTCGCCTAGTTCGTTCAGGAACAGCAACTCATCTATACCTGCCGGCAGAGCCGCCCGTGCCGAGTCGTAAAGCGCACGGTGGGTGGTCTTGTGCCGCAACCAAAGGTCGTTGGACGCCAAACGGTTCTCGGATACGGCCACGCGCCAAACCGGTGGATTCTCAGCCAAGGCACCAATGGTCAAGTCAAACGCACCAGCAGAGTCCAGCGTCAATCGGCAGCGCAGCGCGGTTTCGCCTTTTGCGGCGGTCAGCGCGGCTACGGCTTCTTCCAAGTCAAAAGGAAACCCAAAGACCCGTGCCGTGCGGGCCATACGAGCCAGATGGCGGCCCTGCCGCACGAATCCCTCGTCTGGCCGGAAGGCCAGGGTTTCGATCAGGCGGAAATCAGGCTCATTTGCCGGGCAAAGCGGGCTTTCCATAGCGCCTCCTCGTATTCTGAAGGGGCAGTACTGTCCCAAACGAGGCCACCACCCACATTCAGCGTGGCGCGATCATCCTCAAGCATCAGGGTGCGGATGGCCACGTTGAACTCGGACCGGCCATCCGGCGCGGCCCATCCAATGGTGCCACAATAGATGTCTCGCGGCCAGGGTTCCAGCTCGGCCAGAATTTCCATCGCGCGTATCTTGGGGGCGCCTGTAATCGATCCGCACGGGAACAACGCTGTCAGAATCTCACCCAGCCCCACGTATTTGTGCAACTGAGCACGCACCAGAGAGACCATCTGGTGCACAGTGGCGTAGGTCTCGACCTTGAACAGCTCGGGCACATGCACCGATCCGGGAAGCGCCACGCGGCTGATATCGTTGCGCAGCAGATCAACGATCATCAGATTCTCGGCACGGTTCTTTTCATCCGAGGTCAGAAAGGCCCGACGCAGTGCGTCTTCTTCCAGGTCATCGCTGCGCGGCTGTGTGCCCTTCATCGGACGGGTTTCAATCTTGCCACCTTCGTCCGTGCGGAAGAACAGTTCGGGCGACCGGCTGAGCAGATCCGGCAACCCGTCCTGCTGCACCAGCGCGCCATGCCCCACCGGTTGCCCGGCGACCAGCGCCGCATAAAGCGATTCACTTTCGCCTGAAACCGTCAGGTCAATGGGAAAGGTCAGGTTGGCCTGATAGATATCGCCTGCGCCGATAGCATCGTGCACGGCGCGGAATGCCTGAGTATAGCGCGCCTCATCCCAGCGCGGTTGAAAGTCGCTGACCTCGCCGCTGGACATTGGCAACGCTGCGCGATCCGGCGCGTCGTACACCCCAAAGCACAGCAAAGGCAGACGGCGGTCCTTGGGCAACAGGTTCAGCAGCCGGGGTTCCAACGCGTAACCAAGCTCATAGCTCGCATAGCCCGCCACCCAGGCACCGTTCACGCGCGCCTCATCCAGCGCCGCCAGAGCCTGGGGCACCTCTTCCGCCACATCCGCGCGGATGATCTGAGACGGGCGCTGAAACCGGGTGCCACGCCCGGCCGGTCCCTGATCGAAACGAATACGCACTTGCATCCTCAATTGCCGTAAGGGGCCGTATAGAGGATACTCCGCCAAGTGAAAGAGGGGAAAGCGGCAATTTCGCCCCTGTTTCCGATACCCCTTGAACCTTTTTGCGCGGTCCCTATAACGCAGGACAATTTGGGCACTGGGGCGGTGCCCTGACTCGCGGACAATCGAAGGAACAAGGCCAATGCCGAGAAGAACCGACATCCAGTCGATCATGATCATCGGGGCGGGCCCCATTGTTATCGGCCAGGCCTGCGAATTCGACTACTCCGGCGCTCAGGCGTGTAAAGCCCTGCGCGAGGAAGGCTACCGGGTCATTCTGGTGAATTCGAACCCTGCGACGATCATGACCGATCCCGGTCTGGCAGATGCCACCTATATCGAACCGATCACCCCCGAAGTTGTCGCTAAGATCATCGAAAAGGAACGCCCTGATGCTCTGCTGCCCACCATGGGTGGTCAGACCGGCCTGAACACATCGCTCGCACTGGAAGAGATGGGTGTGCTGGACAAGTTTGGTGTCGAGATGATCGGCGCCAAGCGTGACGCCATCGAAATGGCCGAAGACCGCAAACTGTTCCGCGAGGCAATGGACCGGCTGGGTCTTGAGAACCCCAAAGCGACGATCGTGACCGCACCTAAGAAAGAAGACGGTTCTGCCGATCTGGAGGCAGGTGTGCAAATGGCGCTGGACGAGCTGGAAGAGATCGGCTTGCCCGCGATCATCCGCCCTGCCTTTACCTTGGGCGGCACAGGTGGCGGTGTGGCCTATAACCGCGAGGATTACATCCATTTCTGCCGTTCGGGCATGGACGCCTCGCCGGTGAACCAAATTCTTGTCGATGAAAGCCTACTGGGCTGGAAAGAGTATGAGATGGAGGTGGTGCGCGACACCGCTGACAACGCCATCATCGTTTGCTCCATCGAAAACGTCGATCCGATGGGTGTGCATACCGGTGACTCGATCACCGTGGCCCCTGCCCTGACGCTGACCGACAAGGAATACCAGATCATGCGCAACGGCTCGATCGCCGTTCTGCGCGAGATTGGGGTCGAGACCGGCGGGTCGAACGTGCAATGGGCGATCAACCCTGATGACGGCCGCATGGTCGTAATCGAGATGAACCCGCGCGTGTCACGCTCTTCGGCGCTGGCGTCCAAGGCAACCGGTTTCCCGATTGCCAAGATCGCCGCGAAGCTGGCCGTCGGATATACTCTGGACGAGCTGGACAATGACATCACCAAGGTTACGCCAGCGTCGTTCGAGCCGACAATCGACTATGTCGTTACCAAGATCCCGAAATTCGCGTTCGAGAAGTTCCCGGGGTCCGAGCCCTATCTGACCACCGCGATGAAATCGGTCGGCGAAGCGATGTCCATCGGTCGCACCATCCACGAATCGATGCAAAAGGCGCTGGCTTCGATGGAATCAGGCCTGACAGGCTTTGACGAGATCGAAATCCCCGGCCTGAACGTGGGCGTGTGGGAGGAAGCCGACGACAAAGCCGCTGTGATCAAGGCGATCAGCCAGCAAACGCCAGACCGTCTGCGCACCATTGCACAAGCGATGCGTCATGGTCTGACTGACGACGAGATTTTCGGTGTGACCAAGTTCGACCCCTGGTTCTTGGCCCGCATCCGCGAGATCATTGACGCCGAGCGTCAGGTTCGCAGGGACGGCCTGCCCGTCACCGAAGACGGTATCCGCAAGCTGAAAATGCTGGGCTTCACCGATGCCCGTTTGGGCAATCTGACCGGCCGTGACGAAGACAACGTCCGCCGCGCCCGCCGCAATCTGGGCGTCAACGCCGTGTTCAAACGCATCGACACCTGCGCCGCCGAATTCGAAGCTCAGACGCCTTACATGTACTCGACCTATGAGGCCCCGATGATGGGCGAGGTCGAATGCGAAGCTCGCCCGAGCGACCGTAAAAAGGTCGTCATTCTCGGCGGCGGCCCGAACCGTATCGGTCAGGGTATCGAGTTCGATTATTGCTGTTGTCACGCCTGTTTCGCGCTGACCGAGGCGGGCTATGAAACCATCATGGTCAACTGCAACCCCGAGACGGTCTCGACCGACTATGACACCTCGGACCGTCTGTATTTCGAGCCTCTGACGTTTGAGCACGTCATGGAAATCCTGACCAAAGAGCAGGAAAACGGCACGCTGCACGGTGTGATCGTTCAGTTCGGTGGTCAAACCCCGCTAAAACTGGCGAACGCGCTTGAGGCTGAAGGTATTCCGATTCTTGGCACCACCCCGGACGCCATCGACCTGGCCGAAGACCGCGAACGGTTCCAGGCGCTGGTCAACGAACTGGGCCTGAAGCAGCCCAAGAACGGCATCGCGGCGACTGACGAACAAGCGCTCGATATCGCTGAAGAAATCGGCTTCCCACTGGTCATTCGCCCCTCTTACGTCTTGGGTGGCCGCGCGATGGAAATCGTCCGCGATATGGATCAGCTGAAACGGTACATCAACGAGGCCGTAGTGGTTTCGGGTGACAGCCCCGTTCTGCTCGACAGTTATCTGGCTGGCGCGGTGGAGCTGGATGTCGACGCGCTGTGCGACGGTACTGACGTCCACGTCGCCGGCATCATGCAGCACATCGAAGAGGCAGGCGTTCACTCGGGTGACTCCGCCTGTTCACTGCCGCCCTATTCGCTGTCCAAAGAGATTATCGACCAGATCAAGGATCAGGCGTTCAAGCTGGCCAAAGCGTTGAACGTTGTTGGTCTGATGAATGTGCAGTTCGCGATCAAAGACGATGAGATCTATCTGATCGAAGTGAACCCGCGCGCTTCACGCACCGTGCCATTTGTCGCCAAGGCGACCGACAGCGCGATTGCCTCGATCGCAGCGCGCGTCATGGCAGGTGAGAAACTGGCCAACTTCCCGATGCGCCCTGCCTACAAGAAAGGTCAGGACACCAAGATCGCCGACCAGATGACGCTGGCCGACCCGGATATGCCGTGGTTCTCGGTGAAAGAGGCTGTGATGCCCTTCGCTCGCTTCCCTGGCGTAGACACCATTTTGGGTCCGGAAATGCGTTCGACCGGTGAAGTCATGGGCTGGGACCGCGACTTCCCGCGCGCTTTCCTGAAGGCGCAGATGGGCGCGGGGATGGTGCTGCCGTCGTCGGGCCGTGCGTTCATTTCAATCAAGGATGCCGACAAGGGCTACGCCATGCAGGAAGCGGCGCAGGTTCTGGTGGATCAGGGCTTTACCCTGGTGGCCACGCGTGGCACCCAAAGCTGGCTGGACGAGCAAGGCGTTGCCTGTGACGTTGTGAACAAGGTCTACGAAGGCCGCCCGGACGTTGTGGACATGCTGAAAGACGGTCAGGTGCAGTTGGTGATGAACACCACCGAAGGCGCGCAGGCGGTCGAAGACAGCAAGGCCATCCGGTCCATCGCGCTATATGACAAGATCCCTTATTTCACCACCGCCGCCGGAGCGAACGCCGCTGCGCTTGCGATCAAGGCGCAGGCCGAAGGGGATGTAGAGGTAAAGTCGCTGCAGGGCTGAAACTGCCCTGCGCACCCAGCCCTCACACGTTCAAAAACTTCAGCGCGTCAGCTTCGATCGAGTTTGTGCGGTTGGTCCAGCCTTTGCCGAATTTCGGGAAATGGGGCAGGCTCTGATAGTAGTTCAGCCGCAGTTCGCTAAAGCGTCGAATGATATGGGCGGGATCCACGGCCTTGACTGCGGCAAGCGTTATTGGGCCAACTTGGCCATCCTGTGCCACACCTACGATTCGCTGCAAGAGTTTGCCGGATCGGCTTGTTCCCGCATTCACGCCGAAGTCGAACGCAACCAGATCAACGCCCGCCGGAAGATCGTCGCAACTGAGTGCGTTCCAGTAGTTTGCCCGGTATATTTGTTTGGCTTCTTCGACGCTGAGATCCTTTACGTCTTTCTTGGTAATCGGTGCCTTCCGCCAGGATTTCAAAGTATCGAAGGTAATGCCCATGTTCGTGGCGCCGCCGGGGTCGTCCGGATCATCGACATAGCCGCCTTCTTTGCTGAGGATGATATCCACGCAGCGGGGAAAATTGTTTTCATTGGCAAACTTCTTCTCTTCCTGCGGCGCAATCACGGTTGGAACTGCCGCGGGCTGATTTGACTTGACCGTATTGACCAGCATCCGGGTGCGCTGTTCTTCTGCTTCGAACTGCTGAGCCTGGGCCTTGAAGTTGTTGATGTCCTTCTGCTTGGACCCTTGCGACGACCCCAGCCAGAAACTGACAACCGTGGCAAAAGCAGCGGTGAGCGCGCCGATCACAATGTTGATTATCTGAAACAGGCGTTCCCCGAATGGGTTATCGGGCCCGCTACTGAACGCTGGCAGGTTCTTTCCCATCAGCAAAAGTCCAAGCACGACAAAGAAGCCCAGAATTATGACGATGGAAATTATGGGTTGCGCCCAGGCCAGCTTGCTTCCGGTTTCTGCAAGTTGGGCGAACCGCCCGCGCGCGTCCTGCGTATCTGCGATTTCCTCTTTGAACACGTTAAATTGCTGCTGCTGATCTTCTTTGTTTGCATCAAGCTTGGCTTGCATAACGCTCAGCGCATGAGTCTGGTTCTTCTCCAGTTGCGCAAGCTCGAAAGCGCGTTGCTCAGCTTCTTCTTTTGCCGCGATCTCGGCAAGCTTCATCCGCAGGTCTGCAGCAATTTGCGGATCCTTGGCCAGAATGTCCGCAACTTCTTCCGGGTCTTCTTTCTTTGTGGTTTCCTTGACTGCACTGATTACTGCGTCTGACACGGTATCAACTGACTGCCTGTGCTTCGCACTCAGCACAGATTTCAGGATTTCGGGCAGGATGTTGGACGCTAAAACGATTAAAGGGCTCATACCAAAACTTCCCCCAAAGTATGTGAATAAACTTATAAAAGGGAACTATAACACAACCGCGCGAAAAAGTCGCTTTCCAGCGCATGTTTACCCCGAATGCGCAGGTCCCAGACAATCTGCGGGGCTGGTCGCCTACCGGCTTCAAGTTGCAAACCCGCGTGGTTCAGGCGGCCTTGCCCAAAACCAACGTGTGGCTTTGGGCATGGACCAGATTATGCAGATTTAGGCCACGACGGTTTCCGATTTTGCCTCTTCCCGCTTAAAGAAAAGCAGGTAGAACACCGGCGCGGCGACCATGGTCAGGACGGTGGCAAAGGCCAAACCGCCCATGATCGTCACCGCCATCGACACAAAGAACGCATCCGTCAGCAGCGGCGCCATGCCCAGAATGGTGGTGACCGCCGCCAGCATCACGGGGCGCAAACGGGATACCGACGCATCAACGATAGACTCGCGTAGGGGTTTGCCCGTGGCGCGGACAAGGTCAATCTCTTCCACCAAAACAATGCCGTTCTTGATCAGCATGCCCGACAGGCTGAGCAGGCCAAGAAGTGCGGTAAACGTAAAGGGCAAGCCGGTTCCCAACAGGCCAATCACCACGCCATTCACCGACATCGGCACCAGCAGCCAGATGATGATCGGCTGGCGGATTGCGTTGAACAGCAGGACCGAGATCAGCACCATGATCAGCAGGCTCAGCGGCAATTGCTTGCCCAGGCTTTCCTGCGCATCGCGTGAGTTTTCAAACTCCCCGCCCCATTCCATCTTGTATCCGGGGGGCAGCTCGATAGCCTCGATGGCGTCGCGGATTTCGGCATGGACCTGCGCGGCCGTCAGGTCGGGTGGGATGTCCGCGCCGACTGTGATGGTCAGAACCCGGTCACGACGATGCACCAGTGTATTGAGCGATTTGTACTCGAAGCCGTCGACCATCTGTTCGATGGGCACAAACTTCTCGGACTGATCCGAATACACCACCTGATCGACGATTGAATAATCCCCATCCGCCGGTCGGCGCAGGATGATCGGGATCAAACGGTCTCGTTCACGCAACACACCACCCGTGATGCCGTCGGTCGAGAATTGCAGCGTGGCGGCGATATCTTCGCGCGTGACACCTGCGGTCTGCGCCCGTTCCGTGGCATAGATCGGCTGCACCGCCAACTCTTGTTCACGCCAGTCGTGGTGAACAAGCAACGCGTTGGGCGACGCCGCTGCCATACGCTGAACCGCCTCGTCGGCAAGCTGACGCAAAACAACCGGGTCACTGCCCGAGAACCGGGCCTGAATAGGGTCTCCACCACCGGGGCCAAAGACCAGACGCTTTGTGCCGAACTCACCTTCGGGGAACTGAACAGACCCGAACGCTTCCAGATCCGCTTGCAATGCCGGGATGTCATTCAGGCTTTCGGTGCGAATGATCATATGCCCATAACTCGGGTTCGGTTTCTCCGCCGAATAGGTCAGCATGAAACGTGTGGCTCCCTGCCCAACGAAAGTTGTGACGGAAACCACGTCTTCGCGTTCAGCCAACCATTCTTCGAACACCGCCATATCCTTTGCCGTACGCGCAATCGGTGTGCCCTGAGGCAGCTTGTAATGGACAAAGAACAAAGGCGTGTTCGAGTTGGGAAAGAACTGCTGTTTCATCAGCCCAAACCCGGCGTAACACACCACCGTTACTCCAATGAGACCTGCGACAACCAGCCAGCGGAAGCGCAGCGCAAATCGTAGGATCGCGCCGTAGACGCGGAACAGAATGCCTCCGTAAGCATCAATTTCACCTTCTTTGCCTTGCTTGAAGAAGTAGTGCCCAAGCAAAGGTGTCACGGTGATAGCCAGTATCCAGCTAAGCAGCAGCGAAATGCCGATCACCGCAAACAGCGAGAACAGAAATTCACCCGTTGCATCCGGGCTGAGGCCGATCCCTGCAAAGGCCATGATACCGATTACGGTGGCCCCCAGCAGCGGGATCTGGGTTTTCGATGCAACATCTTCGGCAGCATCGCGCGAGGATTTACCGCGCAACATCGCGATTTGCATCCCTTCAGCCACCACGATGGCGTTGTCCACCAGCATCCCCATGGCGATTATCAAGGCCCCAAGCGAAATGCGCTCCATCTCGATCGAGAAAAGCGACATGAACAAGAGCGTACCCACCACGGTCAGTAAAAGGGTTGAGCCCACAACAATGGCCGCACGCCATCCCATGAAGATACCCAGCACGGCAACCACTATGGCCACCGACATGGCAAGGTTCACAAGGAAATCGTTCGAGGCCTGCTCGACCACAACGTGTTGCTGGTAGATCGGCAGGATATCGACACCGAAGGGGATATTGGTGTTCAGGTCGGCGAATTTGGCATCGACCCGCTTGCCAACTTCGACGATGTTTTCCGTTGAAAGCCCGGCGATGCCAAGGGTAAAGGCTTCGGTCCCGTTATAGCGGATCATGATATCGGGATCGTTTTGGCGGGCACGATACACGTCGGACATATCAAAGAGGTTGATCACCTGCCCCTGTGAGCCAACCGACAAACCGGCGATGGCCGACACGCTGTCGGACCCTTCAGCCGTCAAAATAGGTGTCCGACCGTTTTCCGAACGCAGGGAACCCGAAGAATTTACTGAATCCGCATTGGCAATGGCCTCGTTGATCGCTTGAAGCGGGACGTTCTGGTTTACCGAGATCGCCAGATCAGGTTCCACAAAAATCGCTTCGTTGGGCAGGCCCTGTACTTCAACATCCGCCACACCTTCCACGGCCAACAATTCTCGCCGCAGGAACGTGGCCAGATCATGCTTTTCGGCGTCCGAGAAGCCCTCTGCAGTGACGGCATAGAAAAGGCCAAAAACATCGCCAAATCCGTCATTTACAAAAGGCTGGCCAACGCCAGACGGCAAACTTCGGGCGGCGTCGCGCACCTTGGCCCGCAAGCGGGTCCAGATGTCTGGTAGTTCGGAGCCGTCATATGTTGACTTGATCTCAACCTCGATCAGCGATTGCCCGGGTTGGTTGACCGAGGTGATAACGTCCACTTCACCCATTTGCTGAATGGCGGATTCAAGCGGTTCCGAGACCTCCAGCGCCACCTGTTCCGCTGTGGCACCGGGGTATTGCGTGGCTATAACAGCGTTTTTGATCGTGAAGGCCGGGTCTTCCAACCGGCCCAGCGACAGAAAACCCCAAATGCCACCAAAGAGGGCTATGAGTATGATCAGCCATGTGTAAAGCGGCCGATCGATCGAGGCACGAGCGATGTTCATCTGTCAGCACCTCAGTTCGCGAAACCAGTGAACCGGCGCACGGCCTGACCGTCTGTCAGTACAGCGCCGCCAGCCACGACCACTTCGTCACCATCGGACAAGCCCGTTAGCACCCGAACATCGCCAGTTTGCGTGGGTTCAATGGTCACAAGAACGCGACGAACGGTGCCTTCGTCGGCGCCGGCCGGGGAAAACACCATAACGCTCAGCTCACCCGTCGCATCAGCGACTATTGCTGTCGCCGGCACGATGATGCCTGTACGCTCGTCCTGAACCTGTACGTTGACAGTGACCGACGAGCCAGGGAGGATTTGCAGCCCCTCGGGCGGGGTCAAACCAAACTGGATGCGGAAAGTTTGTCCAACGCTTGAGGTTTCAGCGTCGAATTCACGAATTTCCAGTGGGAAAACCTCGTCACTAACAGGGAATCTGGCGGTGATCGTGATATCGTCGTTCTGGCCTGAGCGCTGGAATAGAATTTCAGGAACATCCACCTCGATCCGTAGTTCGGACATGTCATGGATACGGACAATGGGGGTGCCTGCAGAGACGGTGGTGTAAGCCTCGACCGCACGGCTTGAAACCAGCGCGTCAAAGGGCGCGGTTAGTGTCGCGTGCTCAAGATCGTATTCCGCGTCGCGCAAAGTGATTGCGGCTAGTTGCGCTTCGGTTTCGGCGTCATCCACAGTCACTTGGCTGGCGGTTGTCCCCCGAAGGCGCGACAGGCGCGCGACGGTGCGGTCGGCCTGTTCCTTTTGCAGCCGGGCCCGGTTGAGGCGCAGCTCAAATGGCTCCTGATCCAGTCGCGCGATCAGGCCATCCTTGGGGATCACAAAACCTTCGTTGATGGGCATCTCGACGATCTGGCCTGCCACCTGAAAGGCCAGATCAACAGTCTGACGCGCAGCGACGCGGCCAAAGAATTGGCGGGTGAACCCAGGAGCCGTTTCGCGCACCTCAATAAGTTTCACCGGTTTCGGGGTGTCTTGAGCGGCAATTGGGCTTGCCAGAACAGCCAGTGCAAGGCCGATAGAGGTCAGGAGTTTCATTTCTTCAATCCCTCGGGAATTCCCGTTTTCAACACGTTGTCACGGATTTTGCGCGCCAGTCGCGCGAATTCGGCTGTTTCTTCTTTGTCCAGACCAGAGGCTCTGTGAAAAAGATCTCCGGCCTCGGCCACCAGCATGTTGCGGGCCTCTTCA
The DNA here is from genome assembly GCF_013111185.1 of Ruegeria sp. HKCCD7303. Classification (GTDB taxonomy): domain Bacteria; phylum Pseudomonadota; class Alphaproteobacteria; order Rhodobacterales; family Rhodobacteraceae; genus Ruegeria. Next base: position 175,520 of record NZ_WVRE01000008.1, read on the forward strand.
CCTTGCTCGGTCAACACCAGCAACCACGCCCGGCGGTCTTCGGGGTCACGTTTGCGCGTCAGATAACCTGCTTTTTCAAGGGAATCCGCAGTGGCCGTGATCGTTGACGGCACACTCAGCATGTCTGCGGCCAGCACCCCCATGCGCTTTGGCTGATCCAGCTTGATCAGCATGTGGCATTCGGGATGGCTTAGGTCCGTTTCGATACAGTCAAATGTCTCTTCCAGTTTCCAATACAAAGCATACACCCCCATGATCGCCTGGATCTCGGGGCTGAGACGGCCAAGTCTGGTGCTGATATCGTCTGTCATTAGGAATCTCCGCGCGCGTTACGGGGCGATATACTTCAATTTATGAACTATTCAAGATATGAAGCGGCTCTTCCCCGTGCATTCCCTTGGGTCAACATACCTTGATCAAATGACACCATGACTGCATTTTGGGCAGATCCGAAACATTCAGGGCCCGCCATGTATACCCCCGCCATCACCGGTACCGGTGTCTTCACGCCAGAAAACATCATCACCAACGCCGAGCTTGTCGAAGCATTCAACGCTTATGCCGACAAACAGAACGCGAAGAACGCCGAGGCCATCGCAGCAGGTCAGATCGAGCCGATGCAGCATTCGTCTGAGGAGTTCATCGTAAAGGCCTCGGGGATCGAGAACCGCTATGTGATGGACAAGGCCGGGGTGTTGGACCCCGATATAATGCACCCGTCGCTGCGTCAGCGCAGTGATGACGAGCCCGGGATCATGACCGAGATGGCGATCGATGCCTGCAACAAGGCGCTGGCGCAGGCGGGGCGCACGGCGGCGGATGTTGATCTGGTGATCTGCGCGGCTTCGAACCATGAGCGTGCCTATCCTGCGATTGCAATCGAGATCCAGCAAGAGATGGGCATCGACGGATTTGGCTTTGACATGAACGTTGCCTGCTCCTCGGCCACTTTTGGCATACAGGCGGCGGCGGACATGGTGAGGTCTGGATCGGTGCGAGCGGCGCTGGTGGTCAACCCCGAGATCTGCTCGGGTCATCTGGAATGGAGGGACCGCGATTGCCACTTCATCTTTGGCGACGTGGCGACGGCAACCCTGATCGAACGGATAGAAGAGGCGCAAGGCCCACATTTCGAAATCCTCTCGACCCGTTGCGCCACAGCGTTTTCCAATAATATCCGCAACAACAACGGCTTCCTGCGCCGCTCACGCCCGGATGGTCTGATCGACCGGCGCGACATGCAATTCATGCAGAACGGGCGAAAAGTGTTCAAAGAAGTTCTGCCGATGGTCAGCAAGCACATCAGTGACCACATGGAAGCGGAAGGGATCGAAAACACCGACCTGAAACGCCTTTGGTTGCATCAGGCCAACAAGACCATGAACGATTTCATTGGCAAGAAGGTTTTGGGCCGCACGCCCGAGACCGGTGAGCAACCAAACATCCTTCAGGATTACGCCAACACCTCATCCGCCGGGTCGATCATCGCGTTCTCAAAATATTCCGATGACCTGCAAGAAGGTGACCTAGGTCTGATCTGTTCTTTTGGAGCCGGGTATTCGGTTGGATCGGTCATCGTGAAGCGCCACGCCTGACCAGCACCTATTTTTCGGCAGTTACTTTGAAAATTCGGAACGCGTCGCTGGGCGCGCCCGGAATGCTGCTGAGGTAGTTCGGGACCTCGCCTTCAACCAGCCTGGTTTGCAAACCCTTGCTGCCCGACGCCCAGGCCCAGAACTCAGCCCGGGGCGCGGAAGCACAAAGCATAATGTAGTCGACGCCCAGCGCGCCCAATCGCGGCGCGATTTCAGACGCATTGGATCGGAACAGGTCGATCTGCGCCAGAATCCCTGCCTGATTCCGGTGATAATTTCCGCCCAGAACCGAATGATCCGTGTAGCGCAGAACATGCGCAGCAAAGTCGAAATCAACAAGAATCATGCCGCTGGGCAGATCTTGCAGGGCGGCGTAGGCTTGCGGTGCGCGACAAGACGCACCTGTATCAGATGTGTCCTGCCCTACGGCTGCGGCCGTGGCCGAATAAGCGGGCCCGGAAAGCGACCCGATCTGCCTTTCCAGACTGATACCCGCCTTGGGTGAGGCACAGATTACAAATGCCACCATTGCCAACCCTGTGATCACTCGGCGATCCTGCGCATAAGAACAATAAAGCACGCGAAGAATCTGCGCCTGAACCGCCACAAGCGAAACACTGAGGAAGGTCATCATTCGTGTCTGATAAAGGAAGACGAAGAACCCTACCGCAATCAAAACCAGAAACAAGGTATAGTCCAACCCAGCACGTGATTTGACGGCGAAAGCAAGTGCTGCACCCATCGTAAGCATAGACATGGCCATCAGAGCCAGGGCTTCACCCCTGTGCCGCTCTAACACAACCGAGATATTCTGGGCTTCGGCCACCTGGCTCAGCCAGTAGTCCCGCATGTCCTGAGGCAACGCGTCAATTGGATTGCTGAGGCAATGGGGCGCAAAGGCAAAGGCAACGGCCAGCGTCATGATGCCAACACCAAGACAGGCCCCGAACCGGCCCGGCATTGACCAGCCAGAGCCGATCCAGGCCGCAGCCAAAAGCCCAAGAGCAGCAGCAGTTGCAGGTAAGGCAACACTGAGGGTCAGAGCGTCGCAGCTTGGGTAAAGAAACCCGTCGCGCCCGGTCGTCGCCAGGCTGGTCAACGCAAGAGTAAAGACCAAGGCAACACCGAAGATTATGGTGCGGTGGCGCGCGGAAGCACCGTTGCAAATCCAGTCGATGGCGCAAAACACCGCGATCAGGGCGATCTGAAGAATCGACTCGGTTCCAACGGACACTGAAAGGGCTAGGCAGACACCCAGCATCCAGGCGGCATAGCGCCTTTCTTTGCGTAAGACAAAAAACGCTAGTGCCGCAGCAAAGAGAAGAATTTGTAGGTTGTGGTGATCGAACGAGAAATAGTCGAACTTCCGCGAATGTTCGAGCGTCAGCACTCCGATAACCAAGGCCGAGATTGCGCCCTCGCGCCGCCCTAGCACTCCGCCAGTGACCGCGAAGGCCCACAGGGTCAGGGCAGCCAACGAGGCGGGCCAGACAAATGCCGTGATCTGCAAGGCGGTTTCAGCTGGCAGGACCGCACGAAGCGCGACGTATAGCCCGGCAATCGGGGCATCGACCAGGCGGGACCAATGCATCAAGGTACCCTCGTCGGGACCCAGGCGATGCTGATACGTGTCGAACCAGCCTTGTCCGGCCAGCAAATCTCGCACACCGACCAAGCGCATCACATCATCAGACCCTTCGTAATAGCCGCTGAGCGTCATCAGGATCGCAAGTGCCGCACAGGCGCATAGAAAACCCCAACGAACCACCGGGTCCGTATGACTCCTGTAACGCTGTTGCGATGGGTGCATGCTTTTGGGTCCTCAACGGAATTGTCTGCGCGGTGAGCCTATCGCACGGACGTGACTTTATTGAGGCAGGCGGCGCGATCTGGAACCTTGCTCTGACCGCTGATCTGTGTCGCGCCACACAAACGACCCGACCGGCGAAAATTAGCTGGAATTGGCCACGACGACAGCGGAAAAGTGACTTAACTGACGCTTTCTTCTTCCAGGTGAAGCTTCATCTCGATCAGGACCTGTTGCAACAAACTGGTTTCTTTCAACAGCCGCTTGGCCTCGTTAACGGTAATGATACCGTCTTCTATGGCCGCCTGATATTCAGTCATCAGCATCGCAAACCGCTGGCTGAGCGCGATCACGTCCGAGTTTACACCACCAGTGCGCGGTTCTTCCGAATTGCGGTCGGTATAAGACAAGGTGATGTTCTTCAGATCCGCCAAGGCCGACGTGACATGCGGATAAGTTGCCGCGTTTTCAAGACGGGCTACGGCGTCCACAGGCATGAACCTGTCTGCGTGTTCGGCATTGTCGGAATAGTACCGGCCCAATGTGGCTTTGGATTTCCCCGTAATTTCACATGCGGCTTCGATTCCGACGTCTTTGACCAATGCTTCTGTATGCTTTTTCAGATAGGCCCCAATATCTGCCATTGTTTTACCTTTGTTAACTGCAATCGCCTGCCCGGTGTCCAAACGGGGGAAAGCGCCGGGAAATTTCCCATAACAGATTCATAATTGAAATGTCATACATTGGCTATCCCTCAGATATGCGAGGGATTTCGTGAGTGAGTGGCGGCAGTTCATGCCGGTAATGAGTGATTGCGAGGTGGTATTGTTTGGGCCTCGCTCCGTTTTGGCCACATGTTGGCCGACGGCGTCGCTGTTGCAGATGTGGGGGTTCCATCCCCTAGAGCGTAGCTCGGCCCCTGCAAAAGCAACGGCGACGTCGCTTCCGTAAAAAGCGATTGCCGTCTTGTTCATAATCTCCAAGCGTTTTAGACCCCGGTCATGGCAAAGCTGTATTTCAACTATTCGACCATGAACGCGGGTAAATCGACCGTGTTGTTACAAGCCTCGCACAACTATCGCGAGCGTGGAATGCAGACCTATCTGATGACCGCCGCCATTGATGGGCGCGCAGGCACCGGGCGGATTGCATCGCGCATCGGTATTTCTGAACAGGCTGATATGTTCCGGCCCGATGACGATGTGTTTGCCATGATCGAAAACCGCCTGAACCAGGGCCGGGTTGCTTGCGTTTTCATCGACGAAGCTCAGTTTTTGTCGGATGATCAGGTCTGGCAATTGGCGCGTGCCGTGGATGATCTGGATGTACCGGTATTGGCCTACGGGCTGCGGGTGGATTTTCGTGGCAAACTTTTTCCCGGATCTGCCGCTCTGCTGGCCCTAGCCGACGAAATGCGCGAGGTGCGCACCATCTGCAAATGCGGCCGCAAAGCCACAATGGTGATTCGTCAGGACGAAAACGGCAATGCCATTACCGAAGGTGCCCAGGTGCAGATCGGCGGGAACGAAACCTATGTCTCGCTCTGCCGTAAACATTGGCGCGAGGCCGTGGGCGACTAAACCGGGTTGGGCAGTGCCCTGCCCGCCACATGAGCCGCCACGTTATCAAGCGCCATATGGCCCATGCTGCTGCGCACTTCTTCGGTTGCTGTGCCGAGATGAGGCAGCAGGGTGACATTCTCCATATTGCAGAGGGCCTGAGGTACTTTGGGTTCGAACTCGTAAACGTCCAGCCCGGCTCCTGCGATCTGACCTGATTGAAGCGCCGAGATCAGGGCCGCTTCGTCCACGACCTCGCCCCGCGCAATGTTGACCAGAATAGCTCCAGAGTTCATCGCCTTAAGAACTTGCGCATTTATCAAATGGCGAGTTTCCGCGCCGCCGGGAACCGCGAGCACGAGGAAATCGATGGAAGCCGCCAGTTTGTGCAGGTCAGGTGAGAACTCTGCCGGGAAGTCCAGATCTTTGACGCTGCGGGACTGATAGGCCACCTGCATGCCAAAGCCGAAATGACAACGACGCGCGATGGCTTGCCCGATGCGGCCCATACCAACGATACCAACACGCTTACCAGTGACGTGCTGCCCCAACATCTGCGTCGGGTGCCAACCCTGCCACTGGCCCGATCGGACCAGCCGCTCGCCTTCGCCTGCGCGACGCGCCGTGGTCAGCAGCAGGGTCATAGCGATATCTGCGGTTGCATCGGTGACCGCGCCAGGCGTGTTGGTCACCTCAATCCCTGCCGCGCGTGCAGCCTCGACGTCGATATGATTGTAACCAACGCCGAAATTGGCCAGTAGCTTGCAGCGCACTGTACCAGCATCTGCAAAGACTTGAGCCGAGAACAAATCGCCCAGCGTTGGCACAACGACGTCGAATTCCGTCAAAGCAGACAACATTTCCCGCTGCGACATGGGCAGAGTGTTTTCACGTATCTCCACGTCGAACTCGGTACGGGCGCGGGCCTCGACCGCCGGTGTCATTGGGCGCGTGATCAGCAGTTTCATCAGTGCATCCGTCCGCCAGTTGGAACTTTGCCATCCGGTCCGATCAGAACGATCTCGCCGTTTTCATCAGGCAGGCCCAGCACCAGAACTTCAGACATGAACTTACCGATCTGGCGCGGCGGGAAATTGACAACCGCCATGACCTGCTTGCCCACCAGAGCCGACGGATCGTAATGCGCCGTGATCTGAGCCGAGGTTTTGCGCTCGCCAATTTCCTCACCGAAGTCGATCCACATCTTGATCGCGGGCTTGCGGGCCTCGGGATAGGGTTCGGCGCGGATCACCTCGCCCACACGGATGTCGACCTTGAGAAAGTCGTCGAATGAAATCTCACTCACGTGACAGCTCCTTGGATCGGTCGGTTGCCGCCTTTACGGCGCGGTGCAGCAGATCGGGGAATCCCTGCTCATCATGCATCAAAACTTCAAGCGCGGCCTGCGTGGTACCGTTTGGAGAGGTCACGTTGATGCGCAGTTGCGTTGGGTCATCCTCGGCGACCTTGGCCAATGCACCGGCCCCCGCCACCGTGGACTTTGCCAGTTTCATTGCCAGTTCCGCAGGCAAGCCCTGCGCCTGTCCGGCGGCGGCTAGCGTTTCAATCAGGTGGAAAACATAGGCCGGGCCAGAGCCGCTGAGGCCGGTCACGGCGTCCATCTGCGCCTCATTGTCCAGACGAACGGTCTCACCCACCGCCGACAGCAGGTTTTCAGCCAATGTCAGATCATCACCAGAAGCGTGGTTGTTGCCGATCAGTGCCGTGATACCCTGGCGGATCGCTGCAGGCGTGTTGGGCATCGCGCGAATGATGGGCGTGTCGCTGCCCAGAACGGATTCAAATGTGGCAATCGATGTGCCTGCGGCTACCGAAACAAACAGGCTTTTACCACCGCCCAGCGCCTGAATGGCTGGCAAAGCTTCACCCATCATTTGGGGTTTAACGGCGACAAGTACCACGGCGGGCGCTTCGGGCAGTGGGGTGTTGATGTTGACGCCTTGCGCTTTCAACCAGTCTGACGGGTACGGATCGATCACCCAAACGGACGCTGGCGGAAGGCCGTGTTCCAGCCATCCCGCCAGCATTGCGGACCCCATCTTTCCGCACCCCAGAAGCACAAGCCCCTGTTCGGCCACACGCGTAATGTCCATTTGCCCCTCCCGCGTTACATATCGGTTTGGGGCAAAGCTTTACGCCCGGCCGTAAGCCTCTGCAATGGCCACTTGCATGGCTTCTTCTGGCTCTCGATTACCCCAGGTCACCAGTTGGATCGCCGGATAATACCGCTCGGCGCTCATGACGGCGGCGGTGATCATCGTGTTGATCTGATCCGCGCTGGCTGTCTGTCCCCCTGCAAGAACCAGACCATAGCGGTAGACCATCAGCTTCTGGTTTGCCCAATAGGTAAAGGCACCTGCCCAGCACTGGTCATTCATCTTGTTGAGCAACTCATAGAGCTGCATTTCACGCTCTGTCGGCGGCTCCATCTCAAAAGAGCACACCATGCGCAGCGTTTCGTCATAGTTGGACCAGGCCAGAGTGATCGAATAGGTCCGCCACTGTCCTTCGACAGCCATGGCGATCTGATCGTCTCCTATACGATCAAAATCCCAGTCATGGTGTTCCGCCAGGTGTTCAACAATGTCGATCGGATGAATGTCTTCTTCGAGATACTGCTCGGAAAGGGCCATAATGCCACCTCACTAATCTCTAGCAATTTGGGGCTGGCAGCGCCCCAGCGCTAGTTGCCTGCTCTACAAGCCGGGCTTCCCCCGTGGGCCTGTACTAAATATGGTGCGATGTGGCGTGAGTTCTGGCAACCCTATTTCTTGGGGATAACAGCAATAAGTTGTGGACAGTCGGCAACGGCGATCAAAATATTGGCGCTCGCACCAGCTTTGTCTTGATTAAATTCTGCGATGCGTCAAAATACACATCACCGCACAATCCGGGCTGGATTGCGCGGCTTTAAGCTTTGCCCTGATAATTTGGAAACGGGAAACGTCGGGGCGTTATTTGTCCAGTTTCGCCTCAAGCGCTGCGATGCGGGCCTCAAGCGCTGCGTTTTCTTCGCGCGCTTTCTGGGCCATGGCGCGGACAGCGTCGAATTCTTCGCGGGTGACGAAATCGCGGTCGGCCAGCCAGCGGTCGATCATCGACTTCATCGCGTTCTCGGCCTCTTCCCGCGCGCCTTGCGCCACGCCCATGGCGTTAGTCATCAGTTGGGACACGTCGTCCAGGATCTTGTTGCGGGTCTGCATGTGTACACTCCGGTCTCACGGTTTACCTGTATATGGGCAAAGAATGGCGCAGGCTCAAGGTTGACTTGCCCTGCAAACCCCGGGCAATGAGACGCACATGCAGGCTGTTCTGAATTTCCCCGATCTGTCGCCCGAATTGTTCTTGATCTCACTGTTCGGGATGGAGTTCGCGTTAAGGTGGTATGCGCTGGCCTATATTGCCGGAATTCTGATCGCCTGGCGACTTGCCGTTGTGGCGCTGCGGCGTCCTGCCCTATGGCCCGCGGATACCCCTCCGATGAAACCGGATCAGCTGGAGGATCTGGTCACCTGGATCATTCTGGGCGTGATTCTGGGTGGCAGGCTTGGCTTTGTGCTGTTTTATCAGCCGGCCTATTACTTATCGAACCCTTTAGAGATTCTGAAAGTCTGGCAAGGCGGCATGGCCTTTCATGGCGGCCTGCTGGGCGTTATCCTCGCGTCCTACATGTTTGCCCGCCGACATCAGATCCCCACCCTGTCACTGGGCGATCTGGTCGCCTACACCGTTCCGCCCGGCCTGCTATTGGGGCGGCTGGCCAACTTCGTCAATGCGGAACTGTGGGGCCGACCAAGTGAGCTACCTTGGGCCGTGATTTTCCCCGGCTTCGCCGCACAGGATTGCCCCGGCGTGGTTGCGGGAATGTGCGCAAGGCACCCGTCACAACTGTATGAAGCCGCGCTTGAAGGCGTGTTGTTGGGCGCATTGCTGCTGTGGCTGGTCTATCGCAGAGGGGCCTTTAAAAAACCGGGCATGATCATGGGCCTGTTTCTGGCGGGATATGGCGCGTCGCGTTTTATTGTCGAGTTCTTCCGTCAACCGGATGCTCAGTTCGTGTCACCCGGCAACCCGCTGGGGCTGGCCTGGCATGTGGGCGGCTATGGCCTGACCATGGGTCAAATCCTGTCATTGCCGATGATCGCGATTGGCCTTTGGTTTGCGCTGCGCGCGCGGCGGGCGGCATGACCCTAACCGATCATCTGGTCGCCCGCATCCGGCAGGATGGGCCGATGAGCGTGGCAGACTACATGGCCGAATGCCTGTTGCACCCCACGCTGGGCTACTACACAACCCGCGATCCACTCGGGACCAAGGGGGATTTCACCACCGCGCCCGAGATCAGCCAGATGTTTGGAGAACTGATCGGCCTGTCCTTGGCGCAATGCTGGATGGATCAGGGAAAGCCTACGCCGTTTACCTTGTGCGAGCTGGGTCCGGGGCGCGGCACACTTATGGCCGACATTCTACGCGCGACGCGGGGTGTACCCGGGTTCCACGATGCCGCAAGAGTGACACTGGTCGAGGTCTCACCGGCGTTGAAACAGGTGCAGGCCGAGACCCTGAAGGATTACGCGCCGACCTGGATAGACAGCGTCGCAGACCTGCCGGACCAGCCTCTGTTCTTGGTGGCAAACGAATTCTTTGATGCCCTGCCTATTCGTCAGTTTCTGCGTGATGGCGACGGGTGGAGTGAACGCTTGGTGGGTGAGCGGGACAGCGCGCTACTGTTTGGGCGGGGCCCAATCGGACCGCAAGCAGCGTTGAAGGACAGGCTTGCGGACACTAAAGACGGTGATCTGATCGAGCTATGTGCGGCAGCGATTCCCATTTTGACCGTGATTGCTGGCCGGATCGCCAGCCATGGTGGTGCGGCTCTGATCGTCGATTATGGCGACTGGCATTCGCTGGGCGACACGTTGCAGGCCCTGCAAAACCACGAACGCACTGAACCTCTGGCGGCACCGGGTCAGGCCGATCTGACTGCACATGTGGATTTTGAGCCTTTGGCCGAAACAACTCGTGCCTGTGGGTGTCGCCATACACGCGTGACACCTCAGGGCGTGTTTCTGGAGCGGCTTGGCATCACAGCGCGCGCGCAGGCACTGTCCAAGGCGCTGAGCGGTTCTGAGCTGGATGTATTGATTGCCGCGCATCGCCGGTTGACGCACCCGGATGAAATGGGAAATCTGTTCAAAGTGATGGGCCTTTTCCCGGCCTATGCCGCCCCACCGCCAGGATTAGAACCATGACATTGGAAATTCTAACCTCAGACTTGCTGTCGCCTTTGCGCCACGGGTTCTTCACCCGTCGCGGCGGGGCCTCGTCCGGGATATTTGACGGGCTGAATTGCGGCTACGGCTCATCCGATCAATCCGAGGTCGTGGCGCTGAACCGCAAGCGGGTGGCTGACGCAATGGATGTCGCACCCGAAGCCATGATCGGGGTGCATCAGGTCCATTCGCCCGAGGTTCTGACCGTAGACGGCCCGATTATCGGCGACAGACCAAAAGCCGATGCCATCGTCACTGCAACCCCTGGTCTTGCCCTGACGATTCTGACGGCGGATTGTCAGCCCGTCTTGTTTGCCGACCCGGATGCGAATGTAATCGGTGCAGCCCATGCGGGCTGGCGCGGGGCGTTGGACGGTGTACTGGAGGCTACGCTGGCCGCCATGGAGGCTTTAGGGGCCAAACGCAACAACGTCAGAGCCGTGATCGGCCCGAGTATTTCGCAACGCGCTTATGAAGTGGGCCCCGAGTTTCTGGACGCTTTCATAGCGGAATCCCCCGATAACGCCCGGTTCTTTGCCAATGGCCAGGATGACCGGCTGCAATTCGACTTGCCCGCCTTTGGCCTGAACCGCTTGCGGTCGGCTGGCGTTGGGCAGGCGGAGTGGACACGGCATTGCACATATTCGGACTCTGACCGGTTCTATTCCTATCGTCGCGCGACACATGCGAAAGAGGCCGATTACGGCCGGCTTATCTCGGTCATAAAACTGTGATTCAGCCCCAGATTTAGACACCCCGCCTCTTTTCCGCCACATTTGTTGTGTTTACCGGACCCAAGAATCGTAACGAGTTTTGCCAGCCATCAGATGGCTATCTGACGCTCCTTTTTTGAGCGCTGGCGTGTTGAGTGAAAGGACTGTGCATCTTTATCTCTTGTCTGCAAAACATCCCGGATAAGCCTTATCCCTGCCGCAAATCGGCGTCACAAAAGGTTCATGAAGGATGCGGGAATGACCTTCCCGAGCAATGCAGGACCAGAATTATGAAATCCAAATCCCGCTTTCTCAAAGCCATGGTCGCCGCCACTCGGGACCAGAAGCTGGAAATGCCATGGAAACGGGTATCAAGCCATTCTGCCAGAGTTGCCAGCCGCATTGCGGTTCGGCGCTGAAGCAGGATCACCCCAAGACCAAGCTGCCGGTCTGAAGACGGGGTAAGCGCGCAGCGGGCATGCTCCGGCCCGATGTTGCGTAAGTCGTAGGTAAAAATTTACGACTTTTTTCAGGAGTTTGTGTGTGTGCGGGCAATTTTCGCCCGTGAAGTACGAGTTTGTCTGGGGGGTCAATGTGTTGACCATTGGAACGCGAGATTTAGTCGCCATGCGGGGCCAGAACGGTCCTCGTCCAACGGTCTTCCATTCGTTTCAAGACAAAGAACCTGTTCGTCAGGTGGGCCTGTACGGGGGTACGCCAGGCCTGTTCGGACATTTGAGGGGACGGAATATTTATGACTATTCCTAATTCATTGGCCCGAGCGGCCAGAAATGCCATCGAAACGTCGGCTATGCTGCGGGAAGCACCGCGACCGGTCGCAAAACCCAAGGCGCAATTGCGCCGCTACGAAGTCAGCAGCCTGCTGCCAAACGGCGACGTGGCTCAGACCCGTCACATCGCGCCCGCTCTGCCGATGTTCGAAGACGCCTTTTGCGCTTTTTCGCGTGGGTCGTTGGTTGAAACGGAACACGGGCCAATGGCGATCGAGGACCTGATGCCGGGGGACACGGTTCTGACGCAAGATGGCAGCTCGCAAACGGTGCTATGGAAAGGGTCAGTCACTCTGATCCCTGGGCGCGAAGATTCTCGCGGGCGCACACGCCCGTTAACGCGGATCATGGCAGATACATTCGGAATGCAAAAACCGATGTCAGGTGTAATCGCCGGACCCGCAGCGCGAATCGTGGGCGCTCCGGCGCATTTGCGGCACCTGCACGGCGGGGAACCGATTCTCACGCCAGTTTCTGAATTTCAGGACGGGATGGGTGTAATTGAAACAATGCCTCCAACGCCTGTCGAACTGTTTCACATTTGCCTGAAACGGCATTCCGTTATTCGTGTAGATGGTTTACAGTTCGAAACATATCACCCAGGTGTGAACGCGGTTCGCATGATCAGCCATTCGTTGCGGTCGATTTATCTGAACCTGTTCGCTCACATCGAGTCGCTCAACGATTTCGGTCCGCTGCTGATGCCGCGCGCCGGAGATGGCGAGATCGACGCGATGTCGGCCTGAGTGTGATAATGGGTACTGCATTATGGGGGGCATCATGCAGCTGGTATTAAGTTGGGTTCTATCCCTTGCGGTGGCTGCAATGCTGCCACCAATCACCGCACAGCCTAAACGTGTGGGCGTTACGCCATCCGGTTCATGCGTTCTTCCAGAACGTCGAACGGCACGCCTGGCTCGTCTTTTGCGCCGCGGATGACAAGCGAAGTCTTGACGCTGGCCACGTTGGGCGTGGTCAGCAGTTCACCGGTCAAGAATTGCTGAAAACTGCTGAGATCGGGTGCCACGCATTTCAGGATGAAGTCGACCTCGCCATTCAGCATGTGGCATTCCCGGACCAGCGGCCATTCGCGGCAGCGTTCTTCGAACGCGCGCAGCTCGGCTTCGGCCTGGCTATCCAGACCGACCATGGCGAAGACTTGCACCTCAAAGCCCAACTCACGTGAATTGACGTCGGCGTGATACCCGGTGATATAGCCGGATTCCTCAAGTGTGCGCACCCGACGCAGACACGGCGGCGCCGAAATGCCGACCCGTTTGGCCAGTTCAACGTTAGTCATGCGACCGTCTGCCTGCAATTCCGCCAGAATCTTGCGATCAATGTCATCCAGCCGAGTCGTGACCATAGAATGCTCCTGGTTTTTCGGTTCTTATATCAGCCCCCTAAGCGCGCGCAATAATGTTTCGCACATGCGCAATTTTCTTTGTTTTCTAATCACTCAATTGCTTAATGTGCAGCGCAGGGGATCACAATCAGGATGGGGGTTTAAGCCGGGTCAGTCGATCGCTATATCGGGGCGACGGGCTAAACGCCCAATTCAGGCAATTCGAGCGGGGATAGCATGGCCGACACACGACACACTAAGGTTCTGATCATCGGGTCAGGACCTGCAGGATACACCGCAGGGGTTTACGCCAGCCGCGCCATGCTAGAACCCATTCTAGTTCAGGGGATCGAACCTGGCGGTCAGCTGACTACAACGACGGAGGTCGAGAACTGGCCCGGCGACACCGAGGTTCAGGGCCCGGACCTGATGGTGCGCATGCAGGACCATGCAAAGGCAATGGGCTGTGAGGTGATCGGCGACATCATCAGCGATCTAGATCTCAGCCAGCGCCCGTTTACAGCCAAGGGCGACAGCGGCACGACTTACACCGCAGACGCGGTTATTCTGGCCACTGGTGCGCGTGCGAAATGGCTTGGCCTACCGTCCGAAGAGAAATTCAAAGGCTTTGGCGTCTCGGCCTGTGCCACCTGCGACGGGTTCTTCTATCGAGGACAGGAAATCGTGGTCATCGGTGGCGGCAACACTGCTGTGGAAGAAGCTCTGTTCCTGACCAACTTCGCCAGCAAGGTGACCTTGATCCACCGCCGGGATGAGTTGCGGGCCGAAAAGATCCTGCAAGACCGGCTGATGAAAAATGAAAAGATCGAACCGTTGTGGTTCCACGAATTGGACGAAGTGATCGGAACGGACGCGCCTTTGGGCGTGGAAGGCGTTCGCGTCAAGCACGTTAAAACCGGCGAGATCACGGAAATCCCTTGCAAGGGTGTTTTTGTCGCCATAGGCCACGCCCCTGCGAACGAGCTGGTCAAGGAGACGCTGGAAACCCATATGGGCGGCTATGTCGTCACCAAGCCGGGCACAACTGAAACGTCGGTTCCCGGCGTGTTTGCGGCAGGTGATCTGACAGACCATGTTTACCGTCAGGCCGTCACAAGCGCTGGCATGGGCTGTATGGCCGCACTGGATGCCGAACGTTTTCTGGCAGAAAACGAATAGTAACGATTTTTGGTCCCCGGCACGGGTCGGGGACTACGCCCCTCCGCCTTGACCCTTTCACAGTGCCGTATCAGGATTGCTGCAGAACGGGCGAAACACGGGTGAGCTTTTGAACAACGCTCTTTGGCGCGGCGGGTGGGCAACCCGACTTCGGATCGGCAGCGGCCTGATCCTGTTTGTTTTCGCGTTTTTTCACTTCATCAACATTGGCCTTGGCCTGTTTCACACCGATTATCTGCACGGAATGCAAGACGGTCGGAAAGAGGTGACGCGCCACGACGCCATGAGCGTGCTTCTCTACGCGGCGCTGTTCGTTCATGCCGGTCTTGCCCTGGTATCTATCGCGCAGCGCAGGACATTGCGCATGCCATTCAGCACAGCACTTCAGGTGGTGTTGGGCCTGCTGATCCCCTTGCAGCTGATCTCGCACATCATTCACACCCGGGTCGCGCATGAGGTTTATGACGTCAATGACGAGATGGGATACATCATCATCCTGATGTGGCCCAGCATTGCGGTCTGGATGCAAAGCGCGCTACTGCTGGTTGTCTGGGTGCATGGCTGCATCGGCCTGCACATGTGGCTGCGGTTGACAAAATGGTGGTCGCGTACCGCACCTTACCTGATCGGCGTTGCCGTCTTTGTGCCTCTGTTCGCGCTGGCTGGCCTTCTGACCGAAGGCCGTCGCATCTGGGCCGACTTCGCCGACGAGTTTCTGCGCGAGCAGTATATCGAGCACTACAACTGGCCGTCTCCCGAAGCTTTTCAAACCCTGTTCAGCGTCAAGGACAATGCCCTGATGGCCTTTTGGCTGGCACTTGGCGCAACAGGTCTGGTTTTCATCGGACGCAAACTCTGGCGACGCAGGCATTCGGTGCGCGTTTCCTATGCCCTAGGTCCGGATGTAGTCGCGGAAAAGGGAATGACGCTGCTTGAGATTTCCCAAGCCAACGGCGTGCCCCATGCGGCCCTATGCGGCGGTAAAGGACGCTGCACCACATGCCGCGTCATTGTCGAGGATGGCGGTAACGCGCTGCCGCCACCCAGCGACGTCGAGGCGCGCAGTCTGGCCGCTGTCGGCGCGTCTCCCCAGACGCGGCTGGCCTGTCAGATCCGCCCAACCGAGCCGACCACCGTCTTTCGTGTTTTCCGGCCGGATGGCGGCCGCATCCGTGGACACGCCAGCCAAGGAGAGGAACGCCAACTGGCGGTGTTGTTTCTGGATATGCGCGGCTTTACCGCCCGCACGACGGGGCAGTTGCCCTACGACATCGTGTTTCTGCTCAACCGATTCTTTGATGCGGTGGTGCCAGCCATTACAGACGAAGGCGGCATCGTGGACAAATATATGGGCGATGGTTTGTTGGCGGTTTTCGAGAAACGCGATTCTGCGGCCTCTGCTCGCGCTGGGTTAAGTGCGGCGATAGCGATCAGCCGGGCGCTGGATCTGTTCAACCAACAGCTTGAGGCTGAAGGAAGCCCCGGAATTCGCATCGGAATGGGCCTGCATCTTGGCGACCTGGTTCTTGGTGAAATCGGCGCACAAGGACATGCCGCAAAAACAATCATCGGCGATGCGGTCAATGTAGCCAGCCGCCTTGAGAGCGAAACCAAAGCTCTAGGAGTTGAACTGATGGTTTCTAACGAATTACTGCGCGCCGCAGATGTAGATGTGGCGCAAGCAGATATCCGAGCTCTCGAGCTGCGTGGCGTCTCAGCGCCGATTCCTGCTCTGCCAGTGATGCGCGCCTCGCAACTAGAGCCAAACGTACAAAAACAGGAACAGTCATACTCTGCGTGAGGGAATTAATTCCATTCCATAGAACCATGTTACACGGCGTGCTTCCATGTCAGAAATCTCTTCCAATTCGGAAAAAATCAGCGCATATCCTCCTTTGTTTCATTGACGCCGGTGGACTTTGCCTAACAGTCGGTGCAAATGCACCGAAAATGCCACTACCCACTGGCTAACCAACACTGCGATAAGAGTATTCCAATGACGATGTTAAG
Organism: Ruegeria sp. HKCCD7303; assembly: GCF_013111185.1. GTDB lineage: Bacteria > Pseudomonadota > Alphaproteobacteria > Rhodobacterales > Rhodobacteraceae > Ruegeria. The sequence goes on from NZ_WVRE01000008.1 coordinate 191,813, forward strand.
TAATCTGGCCCCAATCCCGGAACTTTACGTATCCTATGAGTCTGCCCAGAAACTTAAGTTCGAAGCTTCTGATCTGACCAGCCATGACCTGAGCCCGCGTC
>NZ_WVRE01000009.1 GCF_013111185.1 Ruegeria sp. HKCCD7303
TCTCTGAGCCTCTCTTCGGCGTCTATTACATCCAGACGCAGGCAGAATTTCAGCGCCCCGAGGCTAAGGTTTTCGTCAATTGGCTAAAATCTCAGTCGCAAGTCGTATCGAGACACAACTCTGCAAGCTGAGAAGCTTCTATTGACCCCTGCGTGTTTGCTCATCACCGTTGGTTTCGCCTTTTTTAAGGCTGCTTTGTAGAGGAGCCCGCTGCGATCAGAGCCGCCATCCCTCCATCGATGAACTGCACGTTTTGAAAACCCATCGCAGTCAATACATTTGCCGCTGCCGCGCCTCGATAGCTCGGAGCTCCGCCACAAGTGGTGAAAATTCGCCTTGCACGATCCTGTAACTCTTGAGATCTGTATTCACTTTCAAGGTCTGCCATCCAAGCGACGGCGCGACCAGGAGCCGGAATTGCTCTCGGGCTGATACCTGTGGCCGCCATTTCAGCGCTATCCCTTACGTCCACCACAAGTGCGTTGGGGTCTTCGATCAGTACTGCCAGCGCGTCAGTTGCTGAAATTGGATTTGCTTTGGATATTTCTTGAGCTTCCATTTGTGCGAATGTTAAGACCATGTTGCCCCCCGACTGCAAATCTTACGCTATGCTACCATGCGGCTGATTTACCGTAAAACGGCATCCAAGCGATGATTGCCGGTCTTGTGGTCGCCCAGACGGTTGCCATCAACGAAGTTAAACAAGTCCCGGTCAACGGCAGAAGCGGGCCTCGCAAATGCCCCAGCCATTGCTGTTGATCAGTGACTACTCTGCGGCCAAAGCGTTCTGCCTGCAATAACACGATGCCTTGATCGGCACCTCGGCGCGAGCAGTGGCCTTGTCCAGTTGTAGCTTAATGTGGGTGGCTTCGACCGTTTCACCGCGCCGGACGAGACATTCGTGCAAGCCATGCAGGCTCCAGACGTTGCCCGGATGCTGACAGGCCCGGCTAAGCGTTGCATCCAGGCCAAGGTCTGCACGGTAAACAGCTTCGGCTTCCTCCATCTGGCCCTGCTCAAGAAGAAGAGCACCCAGCGCATGACGGGTGGGTTGCATCCAGCCCCAGGGCTCGTCGTACGGCAAGTTGTCGTCGATCTCGACTGACTTTCGCAGGTGGTCAAAGGCCGTTTCGTGCTCTCCTGCGTGATAGGCCAACTCACCCAGCATCATTTGCTCAGCGACCTTCAGAATGTCCCGGCATGTGTTGTTGAACAGCATTCGGGTCTCAGGAACTCTGGCCAGAGCATCATAGAACTTGGCTTTTTCACTCTCGGCTTCGGCGACCCTGTGTAGGTTGGCCAAGGCAACCGTCCTTGCATACCGCATCATGGCGATAGTGACGCTGTAGAGCTCCGCATCTTCAGGTAACTCCTGATCAAGGATAGCCTGCCAGCGTCCAAACCTGATCAATACATGTTGTTTCATAGGAATGAACGCCTCGAACCAATCAGCCATTGGCCGAAGTGTCTCTGAAGGTAAAGTTTCGACAAGCTCATCGGCGGCTTCGATTGCTGCCGATGGTTGCCCCAAGAACATCGCACCGTATATTTTAAAGTGATAGTTGTGGCACCGATAGACGGAATAGAAATTGTCAGGGCCTTCTCGCTTAAGAAACTTGCGATCTGCCAATATGGCTTTGTGATTTCGCAGTACCACGTTCATGTAGTCTCCGCACAACACGTCGATATGGGTCGGCATGTGCAACAAATGCCCGGCCTCGGGCACCAGCGTGCCGAGCACATCCCCGTGACGCAGTGCCCGTTCGGGGTGGGGCGACATTTCCATCAGGTGAATATACATGTGCAATAGTCCTGCGTGCTCCCATGCTCCGGAAAGTGTATCGAACGCATTTTCGAGCACAGATACTGCCTCGAGCGTATCGGCCCCTTCGGCGGGCTTTCCGGACGGCAAATCCCAAAGCTGCCAAGGTGTCCGGTTCATGAGCGACTCGGCCAGAATCGCGGACACGTCCAGGTCCTGATCGAATTCGGAGTGAACCTTTCGCATCGCATCAGCGAATGCATCATTCCATGGGCTGAAATCCTCGATATCCGATGAGGATGGATAACGCGCTGGAATGGCTTCGATGAGCGCGCGTTCAACAGGCGTCAGTTTGTCCTTTAACGATGCAGCAGCCTGGATTGACGCTTTTGCCAAGGCGATACAGTCAGGCTTCTCGTCTTCTTCGAATGTTTCCCAGGGCTTGTTGTAGTTCGGCCCAATGCAATACGCGATGCCCCAGTGCGCCATTGCGCAATTTGGATCCGCAGCCACGGCATTCTGAAAGCATACAATCGCTTCTTCGTGGTTGTACGCGTAAGTCCAAGCCAAACCACGATCAAACCAAAGCTGGGCTTCGTCCGACGAGGTTGTGATCTTTCGGCTGTAGCTACCGAGATCATAGTATTCCATCACAATAACCCCCTAATTAAAGGTAGGAGGTTACCACAATGGGCTGTTTCTCGATACTGGCGACATCAAAGCCGACCCAAGGCATAGACCCGACTTATATGAGCCCCATTTGATCGAAGCACTCTTCTTGGCGACTGACCAACTTATCGGCTACGTGAGTGACGCGTCGTCCAATCCATCCACAGTAGCCCACCGACAAGACCACAAACACCGCTCGCACACCTAAGACGGGCTTTTGACAAAGCTGATGTCGGCAGTCAGGTTGGTCTTTTCCGCCAACTAACACTTTTGGGGCCTGGTAACGTCGTGCGACAGCTTCTGTTCTAACTGGCGTTGAAAACGTGTAATTTGCGCTCATTGCGGGCGTCAAAAATACGGGCACCCTATTCTTCTAGCGTGGCAACTGCATGGTCGTGAGAGGTATGCGGTCGATGCATGTTGAGGATACGTCGAGCTTCATTCGATTTTCCCGATATTGCCAGCGCATGCGCCAATGAAAACTCAATAATATCGCGTTGCGCCCGGCTACCACCAAGGCGTTCGTGCTCAGACATGACACTTACGAATTTCTCAATCGCTTCGTCCGCGTTTCCATCCGCCAAAGCACGGAATGCGCCTGCTACCGAAGCAACGGTGGGGCCTGCGGGTCCCTTTGCGCCGTCAATGGTTGCTTCCAGACGCTCTCTGTTTCCAGCCATCGCATGCGCAAGAGCAGCGTGAACATCCGCAAAAGCCAAGCCTGGTGAAGGAAAGAACTGAACAGCATAGTCGCTGAGTTGTTGCCAACGCTCCTGAGGAATTTGCTCGCCAGCCAAAAAGGCGCGGTGAACAATTGCCACACTATCAGTCAAAACGTTCAGTGGTGGCGCAGGAGGTCGGTCGGGGGAAACATAATCATCGAACAGCTTCCACATACCTGCCACATCGCCGCTCTCAAGCGCCCACAGAGCGACGTGCCAGCTGAGATGGCAGTGCAGATACGCTGTGAAGGGATAGTCTTGCCAGAATTCGCGCAGATAAGCGTAGCCAGCGTCCGTCTCCCCGTTCTCATAGTAGAGATGGGCCCTGACATGTGCACTGTGTGCGCTGTCTGGCTTCAACTCAAGCGCGCGCTCGATGTTTTCCGCGGCCGGGCCGATCTGTCCGGCCTCCATCTGGGCAAATGCATGCTGGCAGAGAAACCACCAGTCGTCACCATAGTGCGGCTTCAACATGGTTGTGTACGCAAGCTGCTCCGCCTCGCGTCCAGCCTGACCTGAAAACCCTATTAAGCCAAATACGCTGGTACATGTCTGAGCAAGCAAAATATCTCGCGGATGGTCTGTGACGTGATCCCGGATGCGCCTGTAGGCCTGCGGTGCACGCCCCTCAATGAGATCGCTGATAATGTCGATCTGGGCGGCTTCGCGCGGGCTGACACCATGCGACAGTTCCTTTGCGACGGCTATTTGACGCTTTGCATCTTGTCCACGCCCGACGGTAACAAGGTAGCGAGCAAGCCCGACATGGGGCATGGCAAAGCTATCATCTGCCTGCATTGCAGAACGGTAAGCTTCTTCAACATCATCAAAAGCACCCAGAAATCGGTCGATGCCTTCAACGTAGGCGTCTCGCGCAGTTTGTGATGTGGTCGTTAGCGGGCTTCCGTACCGATCTTCAAGCATCCAAACCTTCCACTTTCTGTACCAAACCTGTCCGTCAGTGAGCTATATGAGCATGCCTACCCATAAACGAGTCAAAGGAAATCGACGTTACGAGGCGCCATGATTTCAGCATCCGTTTCTTTCAGAAGTCTCATGAAATCATCAACATGCCGTTTAAATCATATTTGCTTTATCAAATCCCGATTTTCCAAAATTGGACTCCGAAAGCAATTTTGGGGATTATTCCATACGGCTCGACCCGCGTCCGGTTAGAGGAGAAAGTAGGTATGACAACCCAAACTCGCCCGCTCATTGATACGGCTTGGTTGGCAGATAACCTGACTAACCCGAAACTGCGCATCATTGATGTTCGCTGGAAGTTTAGGGAGGAAAACGGCAAGGGCGTAGCCTATGACGATAGGAGCGAGTTCCAGGCCGAGCACATTCCTGGCGCCGTGTATGTTGGCATGTCGACGGAGCTTGCAGACAGCACTCAGAACACTCCCGACATGATGCTCGGCCGAGAGGACTTCGGGGAAAGGATGCGCGAGTTGGGTGTTTCCAACGACAGTCATGTCGTGGTCTACGATGACTCCGGGCTTCCATTGGCGTCTGCGCGTCTTTGGTGGGCACTTTCGCACTATGGCCATAAAAACGTGCAGGTCTTGGACGGCGGCTTGCAGCAATGGAAACTCGAAGGTCGACCCACTGAAACTGGCGATCTAACCGTTGAGCATGGTGACTTTGAACCAACAGTGCAGAGCAATTGGATTGCCCGCAAAGCTGATGTCTTGGATGCGATGGGTAAGCCCGGAGTCAGAATTGTGGACTTTCTACCAAACAACCTCTTCCGAGGCGACGGAGTTCACACATGGGGAGGTCGCTCGGGACATATTCCCAGTGCCGTCAACATACCGGCGATATCGAACATCGATCCGGATTTGGCACACATACCCATTGCCGAACGTGCAGCTAAACTAAAGGAACGTGGTTCATTCAAGTTGGCGGATCATTCCAAGCTCCTCAAGCACTATCAGGACAAGGGAATTCAAACTGACGATGAGGTCATCGCCTATTGCGGCCGTGGCATAGCTGCTTCTTGTGGGCTCCTTGCGTTGCGCCAAATGGGGTTCGAAAAGTCCCGCCTGTACGATGGTTCATGGGCTGAGTGGAGCGCCGATGAGAGCCTTCCGGTTGAAACCTCGTGAGACTACGATTTTGGGTCACTTTGGGCGGTCCAATTATTGACGCGTTGCTAGGAGGATATTTTTGATGACGGACAATTTCCGGCTGACCAAAGAGGCTGCGCAGAAGTACAACAACCATAGTGTGCCTGCGATGTTCGGCCCATTGGCTGAAGCAACAATGCAGAAGGTTCAGCTTCGAAGCGGCACTTGTGTTATCGACATCGCATGCGGCACCGGGGCTTTGACGCGAGAGATTGCAAGGAAACTGACGGGCGAAGGCCGGGTTGTTGGCGTAGATCTGAACGAAACCATGATTGATGTCGCGCAGTCCAATCAGCCGGATTGTCGTCATGTGCTCGAGTGGTATGCAGCAGATGTAACCGAGTTACCTTTCGGAAATGCTACGTTTGACTATGCCTTCATACAACAGGGGCTTCAGTTCTTCCCCGACAAATCCGCCGCTTTGCAAGAGGTTCATCGGATCTTGCGCAATGACGGTCAGCTATTTTTGACATGTTGGCGTGCAGTGTCGCCCTTCAATGGAGCGCTTGCAAAAGCTCTCGAGCGCCATGTTGGAACAGATGCCGCAATCAAGGCCAGAGCGCCTTTTTCGTTTCGAGATGGGGACCTCATTTCTAAGTTGTTGGTCGATGCAGGCTTCAAGATAGCTCGTCACGAGCCATTGGTACTTGAGCGAAGATTTATTGATCTTCGCGCGCAAATCATGGCGCTGCCAATCGAAACCGATCTTAAGGATGCAGGTGCTGACGTCACCAACAAGGTCGTGGAAGAGGTTGCAGACGCTTTGTCTAGATATGACAAAGAAGGCGTATTGCACGTACCGCAAGAAGCGCACCTATTTGTCGCCGCGGCATAGGTCAACGACCACTGACTTAGTTCTCCATTACGATCTTTGCCATGGTCGAAAGACAATGCAGCATTAGTGGCGGCCGAGCCTGGCTCCGCGTTGACGGTTGAGTCTGCATCAAACTATACTTTTGCCATGGCTAGCGGAAAATACATCGACGATTTGTCGGTTGGCGAAACCTTCGAAACCGGTGGCGTCACGCTGACCGAGGGAGCGATTATTGACTTCGCACTGGTTCATGACCCGCAGCCCTTCCACGTTAACAAAGTGGCTGCCGCAGAGTCGATGTTCGGCGGTCTCATTGCCAGTGGATTTCAGACAATAGCGCTTACTTTCAGGTTGTTTCGCGACACTGGTGTACTTACCGGAACCAATCTGGGTGGACATGGAATGGACGAGGTACGGTGGCTGGCTCCGGTGTATTCCGGTGACACGATCAGCGTGCGCGTCACGGTTGAGGCGATTACACCGTCACGTTCGAAGCCAGACCGGGGAACGGTCAAATTCCGATACCAGACATTTAACCAGAACGATGTTGAAGTTCTTAACCTGGTTATGCACCACGTGATGGCATATCGGAGTTAAGGCAGTTTGCAGCGACTTGGGCGCGGCGATCAATTTGAACTCCCATTGTCATCTTCAAGAGTATCCTTGGGCTTGCTACATAAGGCTTCTATTCGCAATTGCGGTCGTGGCGTACATGCAAACTAGCTTGTTCGCGTGTTATCAATCCTTTTTGCCTAAATAACTACTTGTAGATTGCCGCATAGCGAGGTGCGAAGAACTTAACGAAGGCTCTAACCTCTGGCCGGCGATAAGCTTCCGGCGAAATGAGCATTAGGTGCGGCACCGCAAGTTCGGGGATTTCGTCGAAACATCGGATAAAAGACATGTCTGTTTCCACCAGCTTGACATTGCTGATCCCAAGGCCTTGCCCTGACCTGATCGCCGCATGCATTAGCTCCAGTTCAGTGAAAGACATGACGATCTGGTCCGGCTCCACGTGATTGGTCAACCATTCGTGGAATACATTGGGCACATCGTCCCGCTGAAAGGTAACAAACTGATGCCCGGCCAGATCATTCGTTGACCCCGGTAAGCCAAATTTGTCCGCGTAATTTTTGCTGCCGAACAAAGACCAGCGGGCCGTGCTGATCTTACGACAGATCAGGTCAGGATCGGGATCGGTTCTTGCAAGGCGCAAAGCAATGTCGGCCTCGCCCGCCATCAGGTCCAGCGCCCGAACGCTGGACAAAAACTCGAATGCGACATCCTGATTGTCGGCGGAAAACTCGTTTACGATTTCAATCATGCGTGCGGAGAAGTTTGCCGAATAAGCGGTGATACGGATGGGTTGTGTCGACGTCAATTCCTTCGCGCAATCGGTAAATTCGAGGACTGAAGCCTCGATTGCTTCGGCGAGGGGAACGAGGCGAAGGGCTTCTGGGGTCGGTTTGAACCCGTGCGTACCACGCTCAAACAGCGTCAAGCCTGTTTCTCTTTCGAGAACATCAATGCGTCGGGCGACCGTTGGTTGGGAGACCTTTAGCTTTCTGGAGGCCGCAAGCGTCGATCCTTCTCTCAAGACAGAGAGGAACACACGAATATCCGACCAATTTCGGAACCCGTTCTTCATTTTTTTAGAACAGCACAATTTTGTGCCGGATACCAGAAAAACAGGTGAACAGTTACTGTTGTTGCGACAGCGCAAGCAACTCGGAAAGGACCATGAGATGGCTTCCCATACAATGTCACCCAGCATCTGGACCGTATTTGGTGGACTGTTCGGTAGGACCAAGAGAGGCTTCCCCGAAGCCCGGAAGCCGCGGCCTACAGCTGACGATTTTCACGCTGAACGCGACTATATTAATGACGTGATCTGGAGTAATCCCGATGCGTTTTCGAGTGAGCTTGACGTGCAGAACATGGTGAGTCTGTATCCAGGAAGGTTCTGACGACACTTGGTGACAATCGGCCGAATAAGGCGATTAGATCACGCCAAATGCAGCTGCAAGCTGGAAGTGGCAGCCACGCACCTGTGTTGTAGCCATTGAGTAAGTACCAATACGAGACTTTCATGAAGCCCGCGAAAGAACCCAGGCCGATTTACTTAGCTCAATCACCCCTTTTTGCGCACCACGACAACAAATTGGGTCATCGAAAAGAAGAAGCGTCCAGTCCTTGCAAGGCTGAGCTGCTCATCAAACCACGATTGCGCAACTGCGGGATCAACATGGTCATTTGCGACAGTGTATTGCTTCATGAGGTGCATCATCATGATTGCGAGGCCATCAGGCTTCAACTGGTGATCCGTCATTGTGAACGACAAGACATCTTCCACACGGTCGCCGCGAGCCTTTATCAGCGCGGGCAGTCTTTCCGGGACGGAACCACTCACAAAGTGCTGGTTCCAGGATGTCAGCATCTTTTGCATTCTGTCGGGCTCATCGCTGAACCAGATCAAGCTGCCAAAGTGTAGATCGCTGATGACGAGGCGCCCGCCGGGTTTGACGCACCGCAGCGTGTCAGCCAACGCACCGTCTACGTCTTCGATGTACTCAAAGACCTGTACCGAGACGGCCTTGTCAGCACTCTCATCCTCAATGGGCAAGCTATTTGCGGCACCAGCACGAAACTCCACGTTTGCGTAGTCGCTGCACCGTTCTCTAGCAGCTGCCGTCATGTCAGCGCTTGGGTCGATCCCGATGACATAGCCATCCGAGCCAACTGCCCGGGCCAACTCAACTGTCAACATCCCGTTGCCACAACCGATGTCCAAAATAGTTTCACCAGGAGCCGGGCACAGCGCATCGAATGAAGCCTGTCTTCGCCGCGTCAGTTCTGCGCCTTGATAGGCGATTTCAAGTAATTTCGTTGTTTCAGCGTCAAATTTAAGCAACTCTCCACCCTTACAAAGCCCACATGCCCCCAAAACCTTATCAGAAATTGAGTTATCTACGAAAAGCAGGACGGATCGTTGAGGCTTGAACATGGATCCACCAACAATAAATGAATGCGCCGACTTGATCCGACGAATGATTTAACCCCGAGAGCGAAGGACGCATCTGCCGCTCTATCGGACCAGCTTTTCGTGGCGTTTCGAACGTTAGAACAACATCAATTCAAGGGATGTCGAGGCCGTTCTCTCGTCCGAAATCGGTATAGAAGCTGTCACTGCGGCATCGGTTTAAAGTGGCTTCGTCCGCTTCTCTTGGGTCGGTGCCAGGGCTTTGGACACCTGTTCCTTCTATGAAGCGGTTCACGAGATTAAAGACACCGCAAACTTGGATAGCATCGAACAGCGCACTCTCCGACCAGCCTGCCGCGTAGACTGCTCTAGCGTCGGCTTCTGTCATTCGGGATGGTGAGACAGTGAGCTTTTCAATGTATGCCAGCAACGGTTTGAGGTGATCCTCGACGGGCGCCGTATCGCGGTCTTCCATCAGTGCCTCGATTGTCTCGACTTCAATACCGTAGGCTTTGGCGAAAACGATGTGCGCCCCATGGCAATACGCACAAGCATTCAATCCCGAGACATAGGCCGCAATGAGTTCACGTTCAGCAACCGAGAGGTCGCTCTCGCCCCTCATCACAAGGCTTTCGTACGCACAAAGCGGAGAAAGTTTATCTGGAAAGGCTTGATAGACACTTCCAAGTGTCGCGTTCTCCGGCAGAGATGGAAACAGGCGTTTCATTTAATTCTCTTTCAATCTTGCTATGGATTACGTTTTCTCAAAGTGAGGAACCAACGTTGTTTACGCAACCTTAAAGCAATTTCGGGTTCCGCTCAGAGATTCTGTTGGGATACTGCGAACGGTAAGTTTGCCAGACGACACCCCCAACTTGTTGCTGCTTGGTTAAAGGCAATTTCATTTGAGCCGTTCTCGTAAATTTGCAAAGTCAGCATTCTGCGCATCGCTGACCTTTGAGTTCGAGGAAGCTCTTTGAACTTTGTGCTCACGATTACCGCTGAAGGGATGTTCACGAGTGTCCGAAGTTCGGATTAGCCGGCGGTTGGCTGACAAAGGCGCAAGGGCTGCAACCGCTCCATAATTGCGACTTATGTTAAATCTCGAAATCCTGGCTTTCTGCCACAAAACCGGTGCGCGTTTTCGACAGTTTCAGGAAAACGAATGTTTCTTCCTGTGATGTCTTGAAGGACGATGCCCGCAGTATCAATATTAGACTAAGCGTCCTAAAACCAAGTCTTGTTCATTGTTTTCACTCCCTGATTGGCTGCGTTCCAAACCAAAGCAGCTCACCGAAGCAAATCAAAAGCCCGAAGACAAGCTTGGTGTCGAACCGGTTGCGAAGGTCGGCACCAATATCGACCGGCCGGTCATCAATCTTTATCGGCCCCATATCACCTCTGGGGATTGTCTGATTGTCACCGGGTATCAGGACTTCTTGTCTTCACTGTCGATTTTGATGAAGGAATTGCCAGAGCTGAGGGATCCCGAAAACGACAGCGATATCCGGATCCGGATATCGTTCGGGATCGACACGGCTAATACCAAAAGGCTGACCAACCCCAAACCAGTCACCGAAGAAATGAAACTCTACTGGCTGGAGCGCTCCGGGCTTCAAGTGGAAGAGGATCACGATCTTATCGCGGTGCTGGCAAAACACGCCATCAAAACCGGCAAAATTGACTTGCGTGTCTTCGATCCGGAGCTTGCCAAACGCAAGTTAGGGATAACCGGGGACCGGCGGCTACACTCAAAAATCGTCAGCTCGCCAAAAGGTGCCGTCGCCGGATCCGCAAACTTTTCCTACTCAGGGCTCTACAGAAACATCGAGTATGCCGATGACCTGGATGCGGGCACTCATGAACTTCAGGTCGAACGCACAGAAGCCGCTGAGCAGGCTTGGGATGTATCTGTCGATTGGAATACCGAAGCGCTGGAGATACTCGAAAAGCTCATCAAACCGGTGACCGCTGAAGATGCGATGGCGCGTACGATCTCCGAACAAAAGGGGTTCGAACCTTGGCTCACCGGAGACCGAAAAGATATCACGAGCCATATGCTGTTTGGGTATCAACAGGAGCTGACCTATGAGGCGTGTTCCATCGTCTATGATCATGGGATCGCCTTTGTAGAAGCGCCAACCGGTTCAGGAAAGACAGAGATCGGCTGTCACCTGGCCGAAGCGTTGTCAGAAACGTTCTCAGAAGTCGTGCCTCGCTCCCCGGTCCATGGCGTTGCGCGAAAAAATGCAGCTGTAATTGCCCCACCCAAAGTCATTCCCAGTTGGCGCAAGTACTCGACAAACTCGCTCCAACCTGTCGCAAACAGCAAACTTGCCAAACAACACCTCCGCGGCGCTGGCGATGAAGAAAAATCTGGGCTCAGGCTCGATCAGTTTGGCATTCTAATAATCGATGAGAGCCACACTGTGACACCGGGCTTTGAACAAGCATCTCAAATGGCCTCAGCTATTGAGCTCGCCCCGCCAAGCTGGAACGTCTGCCTGTCGGCGACTCTGCTCGGGAACCGCGATGTCGACTGGTTGACCCATATGCAGGAAAAGCGAGCGTCCATTTTTATGACTCCGCATTTCATTCAGGCCATGGGTGAATTGTTCGAGCGCGAAACCCAAGTTCCTAAGGATATCTTCAACCAGGATGCGCAACTGGCCGTCCTGTCAGAACCTGACACGACGCTCACGCGAGAGGCTCGCAACGAACTCGCTCAGTTGGTTTCGCCGTTTTTGACACGCAGACAACGGAAATGCATTGGCGAGGACGAAGATCCGACCAAGCACAGTTACCCAAGACTAGAAAACCACGGGCGCCCGAAGAAACTTAAGGTGACAAAGCCTCAGCAAACGCGCCTGGATGAGATTGTGGCACTCTGTAAAGAACTTGCGCCTGGCGGTAGGGTGACCGCTGTCGAGAAAAGCCGGTTCGGGCATGTCAGCACGCAACAAAGCACCCAGGACCAACTCTACATCCGCAACCTTTTGAACATTCTGCGCGTGAGCGCCGCCCAAGCCCATTGGGAGATGTCTCATGGAGCTATTGGCAAATCGCTTCGCGACTTCGAGCGTGGTGGAAAATCGAAGAAAAAGGTATCCCACCGCGACCAGTCCGACATGTTCGCAGCACTGGGAATAGAAGCGCCTGAACCCACAAAGAAATGCGACGCTCTAAACCAAAAACTGGGTCTCAGTGTTCTCAAGGAGCTTGATGAGAAGCGGTATGAGGCGTGCGTGAGAATACAAAATGAAAAAGACAGGGTCGTCTTTCTCGCAGAACGGACGGACACACTGGAGATTTTTGCAGAAGCGCTGTCGCGCAGAGGCCTCCACACCAACTATGTCGTGGGAAACCAAACCAAGGGTGAAGATCGCGCCGTGAAGGCGATCTTTGGAGATGGCCCCGACAGTTTCAAGCGTATCAAACAGGGCAAGTCCGTAGAGGCTTACTTCCGACCTGGAGGAAAGAACGAACCAAAAGGATCTGCATCGGTTTTTCTGACTTACAAGATGGCTGAAGGTATCAACCTTCAGTCGTCAGACACGTTGGTGCTGCTTGGCCTGACCTCGAACCTGAAAGAGCTCATCCAAGGTCTGGGTAGGATCGACAGGATCGATAGTGAGTTCGGGGTCGTCAATTACCACCTTATTGATGTGCCAGTAGGTCAGTTTGCATCTGACGAAAAAATCGCCCAGCGCATAGAGAACTATAGAACTTTGGCTGGGGAGGCGCCAATCGACGCCGTCTTGGAAGAAAGCACTGAAGACGCAGAACTGATCCTCGAGAGTGTCGTTGAATACCTGCGATCCCCGCGGCAGCTTCGCGACAATAACTTTCACGACGTGCTGGAACGCACCAAGCAAACAATCCCCGAAGACCGCTACAAACTCATCGACAAAGCCAAAATCCAGGGAACCTGGGGCGCGGAGTTGGCGCTCTTGTCGGCCCGTGAGAAATTCACGGCGCTACATCTCAAAGGATTTAGCAAGAGCAATAGCTTCTTTCCGCCTCGCCTGCTGCTTCTTAAGGATACTGCGCCAGGCCTGATATTGGAACGCGACCAGCTGGCCTGTGTCCAAACTCTGGAGACTGCATACGAACGGACCAGAAGCCTTGGCATGGAACACGCCCACATGTCACTGGAAGATCTCTCTGAAGCGCTAGAGACGATTTCAGAGCAGATTGGCAAGCTGACCGAGTGGGACTTGCGCCCGGCGCGCGTTGAGAGCCTCATGAAAGCCTGCGCCGAGTTCATGGGACGCAAGAGTGGTGTCGGATTCAGTGATCAAGAATGGTTTGGCCATCTTTCACTGCCGGCCGTGGAAATGGTGTGCGAGGCGTGGAGCCGTGAGCTTGATCCCTTCTGGGAACAAGCAAAACACGAAGTGCGTGATAGCTTCGCCTATGAGGATCTTCCCAAGGGGTACATCGCGCTTCAGGTTATCCTGGAAAAGCTCGAAAGCGATCATCAGGCGTCCACTGAGATCCATGAAAAGATGGTCCGGGTCATCGAGGAAGCTGAGCAGGTTTCACGCGACCACGAACCCGCAATTGGACAACGCATTTCAGTGGTGTTCTTTTCGGATGGCGCAGGCGAGCACTAGGCAGCCTCAGACAGCAGCGAAGCCAGATCACTCAGTTTGACCAAGTGTCCTCGCGTCGTCTTACCTTCCATTTGCGCACCATGGGTCTCAATCCCTTTGCTCTCAAAATCAGACAGGAGCTTTCGGGACGTAGTTCCTCTTGACCTCGCCAGTGTCGCAACGGGCATGTACTCGCTTTGAAAGATCACAAGCTGCTGCGGTTTGACCAAGAAAGACTCGCTTGGGCCATGCGGAACGGTGCGAGATCCGAGCAGGCCCAGCTTGCACCAGTGAGTTACAGCCTGGGCCTTCCAGCCCGTTAACTTCGCGACATCATTTGCAGTCCAGTCCAACGAGTGCCTTTCTGATCTGAGAAGTTCTTCAACAGCCGATTTCTGGAACCTGAAATCACCGAGTTGGACATCCTGATCTTCCAATGCAGCAGCGACAGAACCTTCACAAATTAGACGAATGAGTTTCTTCAGCGCCGTCTTGTCGGTTGTTCGATTAAGCGTAAGCTCTTTGAACAAAACTGCCTCTCCCGTCAATTCAGTGGCCGATGCTCTAATCTTGAGGACAAGTTCCTCTACAGAATTCGAGTGGAACCGGCCATCCACGAGTGGTGGCCGATCTGAAACTGGGACTTCGCCGACCACACCAAGTTCTTTGAGAAATTGGAATTGTGTACGTCCAACTCCCAGATAGTCACATGTTTCTGCCGCGCTCCAGAAGCGCCGACGATCTGCTGCAATGTTGAGAACTTCGAATTTGGGAACGACTGTTTGATTATGTCCAAATCCGCGTTGACTGATCTTACCAGCGATCTCTTTTTTCTGGACTGCCGCAACGAGACGCTGTGCAGAAATTCCGAGTTGTCGCGCCGCTTCCGTTGCGGGCAACCACTCTCTCGATGAAGTAGACGCCAAATGACCCGGATGGAAGCCACTGAATTCTTTCTCGATCACACGAGCCACTGCGTCCTTAAACACATCGTATTCAGGTTCTCGAAACCGCATTAGGCGCTGATACCAGTTGCCAAGCCGCTCAGGAGCAGAAGTGGCAACGGGATCACCTTCATGGAGCAGCTTTTTCACGTAGTCTTCGAAACCATGTGGCCAATTTGCCAAAAGGTGCTCGACCGGTGCCATTAATCGAACGGCGTCTTCAACGGTCTTCGGAATTTTCGTTTTTCCGGACTTTCCTGTACGGCTAACCTGAAACCCAGAGGCTAGAAAATGAATGAACTTACCAATGTTGCTCGGGGGCGTTGTTCCTGTTTTTGCATGGGGGACCAATGACCCGGTGCCTGAGATTGCGGATGCAATATCGCATTCGTGTTCTGAAGCTTGGTATTGCGGCAGTTTATCAAGGGCAAACCCACAACTGCACAAACGATAGCCACCTACCTTTGGTGTCAATCTCTCCGAACAGTTTGGACAAACATCAACCAGCCTCAATCGATGTTCATGACACGCAGTTACCAGGGAGTGCCGCCAATGCGCTTGATATGGTTTCTTTTCCGCCAGGCATTGGGGGCAAACTGGGTCAGAGTAAAGACGTTCGTATTGCCAGTCTCGACTAGAATCTTTCGGTGGCGAGCTAGGTGCGAGACGTTCAAGTGTCCCGGGTGGAACTCCCAACTCCTCTTCAATGGCTGCGATATCATCAACCAATCGACGCCCGTATCGATTGCCAAGTTCCGTCAAGAAGTCCGACGTAAAGTAATGTGCTTTTGCCCGCCCTAATCGCCTAAAATAGCCCAACAAGCTTTCCGAATTTTCTGGTCGCAGGAAGTCGGAGCGTTTCGATGTCATGCGGCCTCTAACGCCTCCAGGTCAATGAGTGACTCTGGGGTCACATCCAAGCCAGCGTCCTGCATGACTTGAATGTAGGATCGAACAAGGTCGATTTTCTGAGGTGCTTCCTCCCCAAAAAAGTAATCAGCGTTTAGGCTCTGTTGCGTTAACTGAATTGCGCTGTCCGAGATAATCTTGGATGTCAGCGTCTTCGACTTCATCTTGAGAGCAGCCACTTGGAGGATGCGCACGAGCATTCCAACGCGACCTCCCGTTACGCCGTATAATCTGACCACCAGTTCCTCAAAATCAAAGTCAAACTGGCCACCGGCGGCTTGCATGTTGCATAGAGCTTCAGAGAACGCTGCGGCAAAGCTTGTAGCATCGGCGCCATTCGACCAAGCATACGGAAACAGCTCGATGGTCGACAGCGTTCTGTCCCTCAATTGCTCGTTTTCATCAATGAGCCCCTGAAACTTAGGCAAACCGGCGAGGATCAACGTGACCCCTGTTTGATCGATTAGCCATTTGAAATGGTCGGTTGCGCCACGTTTTGACAGATGAGCACCTCGTTCGGCGCAATGGCTACATTCATCCAACGCGATTGTGCGAATACCTTTTTCACGCACAGCGAAGCACAGACGGGCCTGTAAATCGTGCGCGCTTTGGGTTGGTCCGGCTTTGACCCCAACGGCTTCCAGCATCGCTGTAAGCAGTGTCTTGCTGTTTGGTTTGGTCGGAATACTTCCGATGACAAAATCACTTGCTCCGCTCAAACCAGAATATTCAAGCAGGTCGCTACTGAGATCTGGTCGCTTGCCGAGTTCAACTTGAACGTCATTCAAGAGTTGCGTCTTTCCGCAGCGTGTAGGTCCGGACAAGAAAACTGCGGCGCCGTTTAACTTGCGAGAGATGGAGACGGCTTCAACCAATTTGTCTTTGGCAACCAAATAGCTCGGATGTTCAATTGTCTGGTTCAGAACTTCAAACACTCGCTCTGTCATTGCGGGCACCCTCCTTTAGAGACAAAACTTGGCAGTTTGTTGGGCAGATCAAACTCAGGTTTTTCCACCCTGTACGCGGGCTCTGAATGCCCGTGCTTATCCATGACTTTCTTGGATTGGGCGAAGATTTCCTGTCTTCGCTCCTCTTTGGCGGCCTTCTCCCGAGACTTTGCGGTCTTTGTCCTTGCCTTTGGTTCTTCTTCGTAAAGGTGCAGAGCCATCGCAGCGATCAGCGCCTTTTCTTGAAGCTCTTCGTCTTCCGGGGTGAAGGTTTGCTTTCGCAGCCTCGCCAACTCATCGAAGGATAGAGCCGGGCACTCTTCATACTTTGCGGGTACGAAGAAATGCTCATTATTCAGGCGATCCAAAACCGCAATTTCTCGAATGTCATTCGGGTCAACGCGGATATCGACTGTCGTGGGTACACCGACCATTTTCAAGTAGTTGGCGAGTTCAGCGCTATGGTATGTCACTCCTCCGTAGGAGATACCGTACCGTTGCACAGTTCTCGTCGCAGCCTGAACCATAAACATCTCTCTGAGTTCGTGGGGATCTGGGGGCATTGGTACAAAACAGTCTTTGGAAGTCCTACGCCAAGATTGCATCGGAGATTCCAGTCTTCGGAGCACGTGTTGTACGCGTCGCCTGGGCATGCGTAAGTACACATCGTAGCGCCATTTTTGCAGTCGCGTTTCAATCTCTTGCAAAGTTAGGCGGGCCTCTTTTTGTGCCTTGTCCGTCCGATCTCTCGGGCCGATGAGGGACGTTTGCGAAGCACCAGGGAATTGAGTGACAAACCGGCTCAGCTCCAAGAAGAAACGTTCGATGAACGGTTTTTTATCCGGTCGACCTGGGATCATCTTGCGCCATTCCAGGCTCGAACAATCGATGATCGTATGGAAGACGTCACCGCTGTTTTCGGTGCCCTGGTCTGTAATCAACAGCTGAGGCGTCCCGAATGTCTGAAAATCGTTCTCGACACCGTGCATCATGAAAAATGCTGGTGTTTTGGGCTCCAAGATTTCCTTTACAGTTCGAGAAACCAATGCAGTGTCGGGACGGCTCCAACTGAGTTGCATCCCAAGAATAACACCGGTTGCGCAGTCGATTGCTACGCAAATGTGGGGGCGGCCAATTGGGGTTCCGTCATCATCGACGCACCAAACATCGAGCGTGGTGCAATCCAATTCTACCCTTTCGAGCGGGGTGGATACTCTTTGGTACTCCAGCGCCATTAGATAGCGCCTGTTTGCCTCTTCGTCCCCCAGTCGCCGTTTTAAAAGTCCGGCATGTGGCAGGCTGTAAACAATTGCTTCAACACACTTTCTTCCGCAGGGACCGGGCACCTTGCCTTCGGATTCGCATTGCCTTCGGTACAGCCGCTTGGCTTGCCGGGCAATCCAAGTGATAGTTTTTAGGTCGTTGTTAAGAAAATGTTCTTCCAAAAGATCCAAAACGACCTCCCGGAACTCCGCGTTATTCCTCGGAGTACGATTGCCGGAATTACTTGTCTTGGATCGTAGACCTGCTTTTCCTGAAAGTAGGTACTGCGTGCGCCAATTCTGAATGGTCCTTACAGTCGGAAAAGGTTTCTTCCGATGTACATGAAGCGGATGCGCAGCGAACTCACCAGCCAATTTGTCTCTAATCTTAGCCCACGAGTATCCTTGTCTTTGTAGTTCAGTTGCTCTGACAAGGATCAGTTCTCGAAAGCACGTTTCGTTGTTTTCCTCTGGTGTACCCAGTCTTTTGGAAGTCGTACCATGAAGATGCGGGCTGCTTACCACACCGAGAGAATAAAGCGTCCTGAATTCTTCATTGGTAATTTCTTTGTATGTCCCTTGTTCATCCTGAAGCAAAACGTGGTCTCGTTGATGACCAAACTCCTTGACCACGAAAGCTTCCGTTCCGATGAGAACATTCCATCCGACATAGTTGGGGCCTTGCTGCGTCACAGTGGAAAGATCTCCAGATGAGACTTTTGGCCGTAGGCTAACTGTCCAACAGATTTGGGTCGGAGCATGCCTGCTCTAAGATCAACTGAGATGTGGCCCAATACGATTGAACTTAGTACATCGATCTGGCTACAACCCAGTTCTTGCAGGAGAAATTCCAACCGGAACGTTTGTGCTTCAATTGAAGACAGTTTGCGAAGGAACTCGTCAGTCGGAGACCTCTGAATGTAGGGATGCAGAGATCGGATATTGTGCACCAAATCTCTGGCAAGAAATTGATCGGTGAGGATCAGAAGCTCTAAACCGAGGCTTCTAAAGATGTTTGGCAGTAGCAACGTGCTCTCATTGTGCTTCAACAATCTAGAGTGTCGCACTTCCACGAAGAGCTTCCGGCCATCAAAACAGATGACTTCAAAATCAGGGGTGTAAGGTTTTGGTTTGTATCCCGTTCCCTTGAACTTGGTGATGAGCTCCGCTTTTGTTGGATAAACACGACCTGATTTCAGATCGAATGTGCAGGGTTGCGGCCGGATAGCCTTAACCTTCGGATGCAGGTCACAACCAAAGGCAAAACTTGCCTCTAACCCACTTTCAGTCTGGATCACGCCTTTTGCTTTTCTTGTAGACAAGAAATGCGACTTCTTTTTTTGCCCTCTTCGCCAAGCTTGGCGCGCAGGGATTTCTGCTCTACTGTCGATTTTCATAGGGTATTCCCTACAATATCGGCGTCGTCTTTTGCAAATAATTGTTGACGATGCACAATAATGGTGAACTAACCGATGCGAAAAAGCAACGGCCTCGAAGACGTGGCAAAAAAAGATAATTGGATAGATTTTGGTGAGGCCCTAGCAGAAGCGGTCGAAAACCCAATAAAATATGACCTTCGCACATCTTCGGAAGTTCTGAATTTGGTGGCGGAACTAAGAGGGAAGCGTGCTCATACCCTGAGAAACCCGCTCGAAGCATACAAGTGGTTAAAAAAGAGATTTCCTGACGTAGAAAAAGATAGACCAGCTTGGTTGGGTATGACCCTGGTCATGTTTTTGATGAAAATAGAAGAACTGGATCCGACCACTGCTGAAAGACTAGCGCCCCAGGTCTTCGGCGGACAAATGAGACAAGTCGAGCTAAAGGCCGAGTTCGACCGACTCCGACAGGAGCGAGCAGAAAAGCACTCGGATACAAATCTTTCAAAACTATCCTCTCCTCAACGCGCGCAAATTTTTGATCAAACTGTTTTCTCTTTTCTAAGGGTATATGGCCCCAAGATGTTCGGATCCGACAACGCGGTGCTCAAAGACGGAAGGAGCCTAGGTTCATTGTATCCTGACTACGTCATCGAAGTTGATGGGAAGCCCAAAGTAGCGGTCGAAATAAACGCGCACAGGACAAGAGTAGAAAGACAGTTCGCAATAAATACACTTGGCTATCTTTGGCTCCTTAGGAGACTTGTACCAGAGGCGCTCTTAGTCGTACCTCAAGACTCTGGTTATGACCTGAAACATCTGGCAAAGCTCCGAGATGAGATTGGTCTTGATGGAATTCGTTTCGCAACATTACCAGAAGCTGGAGCCAGGCGTTTTGAAGACTTGGTGGTTCAGGAGTAAGCAACGGGTTAAGGATAGTCGATCCAGATTTGAGGTCGCTGGGCTGCTTATTTAACAACCATATCTTTGCCAGTTGCAAAGTCGTAAGCCTCCGGACTTGGCCCATCTGTTCTCAACCGAAGAAGTCTTTCCTTTCCTTCTGTCAGGCTCGGGATATGGCCAGCCCAGATTGGCCAGATACTCGTCTGTCGAGCAGCAGCCCAAACCGGACATCCATCGTCGGGCTTTGCAAACTCCCAAATGAGGTAAAAACCTGCCTCTTAACACTTGGTGCCCAATATCTGGTTCCTGCTTCTCGCGATGCTGCCAAAATTAAGTCAGCGCTGAATCAAAGCTCTTCTTCGACGAGAGAAAACAATTCGATTGGACGCGCAAGTCCACGAACTTCTTGAAACCCACAAGGGGAAAACAGATCAGGGGAGACTTCGGCAATCGCAGATGTTGCCAGCACTCTCCGGCCAATAGATTTAGTCAGCCCCTCAATTCGACTCGCAACGTTCACTGCACCTCCGAGAACCGTGAAATCAAGTCGACCAGGGCTGCCGATGTTGCCATAGCTGACTTGTCCAACATTGATCCCGATCCCAACGTCCAAAGACGGCTTTTTCGCTTCAGCGCGGCGACGGTTGAGGACCGTCAAACCGGCCAATACACTTTGTGCGGCTTGCGCAGCCTTTCGGCATCGGTCGGCGTGATCAGCCTGAGTTGCGATGGTGAAGATCGAGAGAATTCCATCACCCATGAACTTGAGAACATCGCCACCGTTATCTTCCACGGACTGAACAACCAGATCAAAGTAGCCGCTCAGCGCGTCAAACACATCGGCCTCGGGTGCGGCTTCTGAAAGCGCCGTGAACCCTCGTAAATCAGAAAACATGACCACCGCATCAAGGGTCGTTCGTTCGCCTCGCTTGATCCGCCCGCTCCATACGGCGTCGGAGGGCCCATCGCCAAGATATGTTCGCAATAGACCCTTGGCTGACTTGCGCATCGTGACAGGTTCCAAAGCGGAAGACAAAGCAGGCAGCGCTGCCTCAATCAATTCCAGATGTTGCGGTGAAAAGCCGTCTGGTTCCTGCGTGACAAATGTGCAGCCGTGCAGAGATCCGTCGCCATAATACATCAGAGTTGCATAGTAATCTGTGCCACCGAGCTCAGCGAACTCTAGATACGATAAATGCTCAGTCTTTGGATCCAGTTGTCGCAGGCTTTTGTGAAGCGGCTTTCTGTGCTCCAGAATGTACTCAAACGAGCTACCAACATACCCTTCCGTCAACATCGTTTCATGAGTTACGTCGTAGCTGTCGGTCCCATCAGGTGTCCAAACGACCCCCCATGCAATGAGTAGCGGATTGGCGAAGCGCTGACCGATATTGACCCGCCAGAGCGGTACACCTTCCTCAATTAAGGACGAGCAGAAATGCGAAACTACTTTAACAGGGTCGCCTGAGCGGCGTCCTTCGGTAATCATCCAGTCGGTTAGTTGTGCTACGGAGGCCATGTTCTCAAACTAGCTGCTTAGACAAGATGATAAAGAACCTTGTCTTTGCTTTGTTTGCCTTAATCCAAGCAGTTTCTCAACGACCTTAACCGCATACGGCAGAGCGAAGCGCTAGGGTGCAACGACCGAAAGACCGTTGCTTCAGTCTTCAATTATCTGACGACTTTTTCTCATCGTAGTCCCTAAGAAGGGCATGTGTGAATTGTACAAACAGCGTGATGAAGACCCCGACGCCTACGAAAATATACAACACGGTAAAGAGTTTTCCTGTGTCGGTTACGGGCGTTAGGTCACTGAGGCCAACCGTAGAAATAGTAGTTGCACTGAAGTACAGCGCGTCCACCCAAGACCACCCCTCGACGCTGACATAAAACAAAGTTCCGGAAAGCAACAAGAGTATTGCAAGGGTAAGCGCTCCGCGGAATCTAGGGCTACTCCACGAGCGGACAATCGCTTTTAAGAGCCTGTAGAAATTCAAAAAAAATGAAAACATTCCGCCGTCCAATCCATAGTTCTGTTTGGCAAATCGTTGAGGTGCCATTGCAATCCGTCAAGGGAACTCTGCTACATCGGAGCCGAGATTCGTATTAATCGGTTTTCGGCAGAACTAAAAAGACAACCGGTCAAATGGGTACAGTACGCTCAATTTGCTCTGATGGTAAAATTCCATATATGCTTTTGTACAGGCTCCCAAATCGTCCCAAATCGGTGAATCCGTGAGCGAGCGCCACTTGCTTCACCATGGGTTTTTGCTGAGACGCCTGAACAAGTTCATCATGGACATTGGCCAGTCTTTGAAGAGCAAAAAATCGTGCTGGTGTTTCACCCGTTACGTCGCGAAATGCTGAGATCAATGTTGGCGCGCTTACCGCGGTTACTCGACACAGATCTGCCACTGATGGCCTTTTTGACAAGGCGGAAGAATAGTACTCTCGTGCTTTTGAGACCAAACCCACTTTTTGAGACCAAGTCGCTTTGCGTGCATTCCCACTATTCTGAGATAAGGCAAAGAAGATCGCAAGCGTCCTTGCAAGACGCGCCTCCAAATCACTCTGGGTATATTGACCATCGGCTTGGTTCATTATGCAGCTAAGTGTTCGCACCAAAGCTGCGTGAAAATCAGAAGACAGTTTCACGATAACCGTTGGTCCGCGAAAATCCGATGTATTTCTGCCGGAAAAAAGTTGAACCTCTTTGAGAAATCGTTGCAAGGGCACACGACCACATAACGAAGTTCGATTGCGCGCGACTACCTCGGTTTCCGATGCAGTGAAATTGAAGAAAACGGAGTTTTCTTTCAAAGGAACGCCACTTACCGTCCATAACTCTGAAGCGCAGATTGGTACAGTGAAATTAGCGAAGCTTTCACTTTGTGCGGTTCTCACCAATGCATTGGGCTTGAAGCGGATACTAGACAAACGGGAAAGCCCTAAACGAGCTGTGAAAATTGCGCCTTCGTCAGCCCCCTTTCCCAACTGTATCACATCGCCATCGAAAACCTCTCCTGTCATTGCTTCACGTACGGTTGCCGCAAAAAGCTCCGGTTTGCCTTCGCCAAGTTCCTTAAAAAAGTTCATATCGATTTTCCTCGGAGAGTTGGCTACCTTCGTTAAAATTAAACAATCGAATGCTTTGATATTCCTAGGGTGAAAGATATGCGCAAAAATCAATTGTCAACGCTCTGCTTGGTAATCTCAAGCATGCTGGCAACGCTGGCGAGCGCTCAAGAGGATTCTACAAGAACTCTCATAACGAATGTTCATGTTTTTGACGGGGTAAACGAAGCACGCATCGAGAATGCTAACGTTTTGATCGAAGATAATCTCATAACCGCTGTTTCTTCCGACCCAATCGAAGCCGAGAACGCGGTGGTGATTGACGGTGGCGGTCGCACGATGATCCCAGGATTGATCGATGTCCATTGGCACACGACGTATGCCTACACCCCTGCATCCGTTCTAATGTTGAATCAAGGCGACATGTCGGAAGTGGCCATTCGCAGTATGAAGGGGGCTGAAGAGACTTTAATGCGTGGATTTACCACCGTTAGAGACCCTGGCGGAAATCCGTTTACGATCAAGAAACTGATTGACGCTGGTGAATACCCCGGTCACCGCATTTTGCCCTCCGGACCATTCATGAGCCAAACGTCAGGCCATGCCGACTTTCACACGCTGCTTGAAAACCCAAGAAACTCCAACTCTGAACTGAGTTATTGGGAAAAAAATATGATGGCGATGATTTCTGATGGCGTACCGGAAGTCAGAAAGAGAACCAGAGAAATCCTCAAGTTTGGTGCTACTCAGGTCAAAATCACGACTGGTGGTGGTGTCTCTTCCCAATACGATCCGCTGGATGTGAGCGAGTATTCGGTCGACGAAATTCGTGCGGTAGTCGAAGAGGCAACGAACTTTAACACCTATGTTTTGGCGCATGTGATGACAGACAGAGGTATCCGTACCTCAATAGAAAACGGCGTGATGAGCATTGAGCACGGCTTCTTCGCATCAAGAGAAACACTGGAATTGATGAAGGAAAAAGGCGCTTGGCTCAGTCCTCAGGCGATGTTTGAGGCCGATATGGTTTGGGATAGCCCAGTTAGTGCCAAAAAGTGGAAACAGGTGACTGATGCTGTAGACGCGCTGTACCCAATGGCCGTCGAAATTGGCGTGAATCTCGCCTTTGGCACCGATCAACTCATGGATCCATCAAAGGCGTATCAACAGAGCGAATATCTTGTGAGGTTGGGAACTTGGATGACGCCTTATCAAGCGCTCAAGATAGCGACCTCTGAAAATGCCCGCCTAATGGAAATGAGTGGCCCTCGTCATCCCTACCAAGACGGTCCACTCGGAGTTATCAGAGATGGCGCATACGCTGATCTGATCCTCGTGGACGGCAACCCGCTTGAAAACTTGGAGCTTGTAGGGGACCCACAAGAAAACTTCGACCTGATTATGAAGGACGGAGTCATCTATAAAAACGAGCTTTGAACTGTGTTTCGCTTAGAGCCCAAGTGTCCATAAATGTCTTAAGCTGGCAGGTGATGACGCATTGACCAACATCCAAGTGGCCATACGGTTGAAAAGGATAAGTCATGAAGATTTGGAGAATAGTCTGTGTTGCCTCTTTGATTTCAACGTCGTTGTCCGCAGAAATCGCTGAGTTAGACTGGAACCAATTGATTGATGAAGAATCTCAGGAATACGTAGATCCTTTCAAAGAACTGACACCTGACCAGCTTAGTGGTCTTGTTGAAGTCGTCCGACTAAAGCTCAGACTGGATAGTGGAGCCCATTCCGAAGATGTCCGCAAAAGTCTTGAAGCGAAAATTCTGGAAAATGAGACGCCGCTGCAAAAGGCTGGGATCGACGTTGATTGGTTGATTGAACAACGATGGGTCGTTGCAGAGCGACGAAAGAAAGCCGCCACGGCTGGTAATCCAGAAATTGACGGAAAAGTCGTAAAGCTGGCGGGCTATGCGATACCCGCACCACCGGATCCTGATGGTACAAACGTCGCTTACTTGGTTCCGGAGAGAGGTATGTGCAGCCATACGCCTCCACCGAACCCAAACCAGCTTATTCGTGTTCGATTGCCGGAAGGTTGGTATCCAGAACGCTTTCACGAGCCAGTTCGCCTTACAGGGATAGTTTCTATTTCGCCGTCAGAGAGGACGATGAATTTCGTGGATGGGTTCGTTCCAATGAGAGCAACGTATTCATTTGAAGCTCAGTATGTAGAGGCTGGCGATGATCTCCCAGCTTATGGTTGGAAGTTCACTGACGCGGATGAGGTCAACGATCCAAGCGCCATTGGAAAATTAGGTTCCGGGGCTGCAAAATTTGACGCGTCAAAATTGGCAAGTTTTCGAGCCAAAGCTGCGCGTGAAGCAAATTCGAATTAAAAACCGCCTGTCTTAAGCATATGAAAGCCAGTGTGTTACGTGCCCAGACTGTGGATAAAACAGAATGTCATGAAGTAATACTTAAATGAAATTGCTTAATACGATTATCAATCTGGCGCCCACCAAGCATTGAAGTGCTGCTTGAAGTGGAGACTGTGACTTTGCAAAGTCAGCTTTCTGCGCATCGCAGACCTTCGCGAGAATCCAAGTTTCCTTAGGGAGGCCCTTTGCGGGGTTGAGCAATGCAAAGGGCCATAACCGCGACGACTAAGCCATAAACTGATTGAATTCGTCGCTAATGCAGACAAACGCGCAGCGCAAAACTATGGGCGAACTACGTAAACTTATGGGGTGCGCGAAGTGTTATGCGCAAACCTACAAACGATCAAAAATCCAAGTTCTCAACACTCAACGCGTTTTTCTGGATGAATTCGCGGCGTGGTTCGACCACGTCACCCATCAGCTTGGTGAACAGATCGTCGGCCTCGACCATATCGTCCACGCGCACCTGCAGCAGCGTGCGGGCGTCCGGGTCCAGTGTGGTCTCCCACAGCTGATCCGGGTTCATTTCACCCAAACCTTTGTAGCGTTGCAGCGACAGACCCTTCTCGCCCTCTTCCAGGATAGCGCGCAGCAGGTCTAGCGGTCCGTGGATCACTTGGGAACGGTCGCGACGCACCAGCGTTGCCGGGGTGTTGTAGACCTCTTGCAGGCTCTGAGTGAAGCTGCCGGTTTTTCGCGCTTCGCCCGAACGCAGCATGGGGCCGTCCAGCGTGCGCACCTCTTCCACACCGCGCAGGATACGGGCCAGTCGGATGCCGTGATCCTGAGTGATCCGGCCTTGCCAGCCGCGTTCATATTCCAGCGCGATCAAGTCGAGACGGGCAGCAACTTTGTCAGCCACGCCTTGCAGGTCGGCATCAACGGCACCTGGCACGAAGGCCCCGGCTACGGCAGCCTGTTCCAGAATGTGACGCGGGTAATGCGTCGGGAAGGCGTCCAGAACACGCTTCAATTGGCGCGCTTCGTCTACGACACGCGTGAGGTCTTGGCCGATGATTTCTTCACCCGAGCCAAGCTTCAACACGGCCCCTTCGACGCCCTGATTGATCAGATAGTCGTCCAGCGCGGCCTGATCCTTCAGGTAAACCTCTGATTTACCTCGTGAAACCTTATAAAGCGGTGGCTGAGCGATATAAAGGTACCCGCCCTCGATCAGTTCCGGCATCTGCCGGTAGAAGAAGGTCAGCAGCAGCGTCCGGATATGTGCACCGTCCACGTCGGCGTCGGTCATGATGACGATCTTGTGGTAGCGCAGCTTTTCGATGTTGAACTCATCGCGGCCAATACCAGTGCCCAGCGCCATCACTAGGTTGCCGATTTCCTGCGACGACAGCATTCGATCAAACCGCGCGCGTTCCACGTTCAGGATTTTCCCGCGCAAGGGCAAAACAGCCTGAGTCAGACGATCCCGACCTGTTTGCGCGGAACCACCTGCCGAGTCCCCCTCGACCAGGAAAACTTCGGTTTTGGACGGGTCTTTCTCGGAACAATCCTTCAGCTTACCGGCCAGATAGTTCACATCCATCGCCGTCTTGCGGCGAGTCAGTTCACGGGCCTTTCGGGCAGCCTCACGGGCCAGAGCAGCCTCGATGATCTTGCCGACGATACCCTTGGCTTCATTGGGGTTTTCTTCAAACCACTCGGCCAGTTTTTCATTCATCAAACCTTCGACCGCCGGGCGAACCTCGGACGAGACAAGCTTGTCCTTGGTTTGGGATGAGAATTTCGGGTCTGGCACCTTTACCGACAGCACGCAGGTCAGACCCTCACGCGCATCGTCCCCTGTGAAGCTGACCTTTTCCTTCTTTGCGATCCCGCTGGACTGCGCATAATTGTTGATTGTCCGAGTCAAAGCGCCCCGGAAACCGGCGACATGCGTACCGCCATCCCGCTGCGGAATGTTGTTGGTGAAGGGCAGAACCGTCTCATGGTAGCTGTCATTCCACCACATCGCGATTTCCACGCCGATGTCGTCACGCTCACCCTTGATATAGATCGGCTCGGGCATGGCCGGGGTCTTGGACCGATCGAGATACTTGACGAACTCCTTGACACCGCCCTCATAGAACAGCTCGGTCTCCAACCGCTCGGCAGGGCGTTCATCAATCAGGATGATCCGCACGCCTGAGTTCAGGAAGGCCAACTCGCGCAGACGCTTTTCCAGCGTGTCGAATGAGTATTCGAGGTTCGAAAACGTGTTGGTCGAGGCCAGAAACCGCACTTCGGTTCCTGTTCGATCGCCGCAATCACCCACGACCTTCAGATGTTCCGCTGTCTCGCCACCCTCAAAGCGTGCGACATGTTCCTTGCCCGCACGCCAGATGCGCAATTCCAGCCAATCGGACAGGGCGTTCACAACCGAAACGCCCACGCCGTGCAGACCGCCCGACACCTTGTAGGAATTGCTGTCGAACTTACCGCCCGCGTGCAGTTGGGTCATAATGACTTCAGCCGCTGAAACGCCCTCTTCCGGGTGAATATCGACCGGAATTCCGCGCCCGTTATCACTGACAGAAACGCTGGAATCCGCGTGGATTTTTACCGTGACATGGTCAGCATGCCCCGCCAAGGCTTCGTCGATCCCGTTGTCGACCACCTCATACACCATGTGGTGCAGGCCCGAGCCATCATCCGTGTCCCCGATATACATGCCGGGGCGCTTGCGAACGGCCTCTAACCCTTTGAGAACTTTAATGGAATCTGCGCCGTATTCTTGAGGAGCCTGTGCGTCTTCGGACATTCAGTCAGTACCTATATTATTTTGGTAACTTATACGTTTTCTGGTGGGGAATGTCACGCGATCCCCCAAGATTTTGTGGTTTGGCGGGTCGTTTTTTGGCTGCCGGCAAAAGGCTCACAAACGGTCGATGTCAGCGGCAATATCCGCCGCTATTTCATCTGCGTCCACATCCTTGCGCTCTGCCGACAATCTCAGCCCCAGAATGTCCGATTGATACCGTGCCGCCAGCCGATCCGGATCGTGTTCGGACCGGATTTCACCAGCTTTCTGAGCGCTTCGGAACAGCTCAGCAAAACACGCTTTCATCTCAGTCATGTGCCGCGCAGCTTGATCCGCAAGATCGTGATCTTTCGCTTGCAACTCCGCATATGTCTTTGCCAACATGCAGGCTTTCGTCGGGTTCTCGACCGCTTCGATCACGAAACGGGGCTGCGCTTTCAACGCCCCTTTGGGCCCCAACTTTTCAGCCAAAGCCTTTAGGCGTGCCACGCCTTCCCGGGTGTAGCTTTCCATCGTCAGCGCATAGAGCGCATCCTTCGAGCCGAATGCCGCATAAAAACTGCCGGGCTTTAGCTTCAATTCCCGCTCCAAATCCTTCAACGACGTCCCGGCCCAGCCCTGACGCCAGAAGATGTCCTTTGCTTTAGCAATCAGAGCATCACGATCATATGCGGGTTTCCGGGGCATCAGCATCACCAATTCTTGAACGTTCACTCAAGTATATACTTGAGCGATCGTTCAATAAACTCTAAATACAATTCATCGCGCCAAAAACAGGAGTTCCGACATGGCCAATTTTCCGTCGCACGACCTCGAAACCGCTCCCGAAGGGTCCAAACCTCTTCTCGAAAAATCGCAGGCCGCGTTTGGTCGCTTGCCCGGTTTGCACAAGGTGATGGCCGAAAGCCCGCAGCACCTGGAAGGTTATCAGGTTCTGCACGGCCTCTTCTTGCAAACCGATTTCGGCAACGATGAGAAAACCGTTGTTTGGCAGACCATCAACGTGGAAAACGAGTGCCACTATTGCGTGCCCGCGCACACCGGTATCGCCAAGATGATGAAAGTCTCGGACGAAATCACCGAGGCGCTGCGCAATGAAACTCCGCTGCCTTCGGCCAAGCTCGAGGCACTGCGCACCTTCACTCTGCAAGTTATGGAAACACGTGGCAACCCGACCGAGGAACAGCTGCAGGCGTTCTTCGATGCGGGCTATTCACACCGCGCTGTTCTGGATGTGGTGCTGGGCCTGGCACAAAAAACCATGTCGAACTACGTCAACCACATGGCCAAAACCCCGGTCGACGAAGTTATGCGCGGCTTCCTGTGGGAACGTAAAGTCAGCGAACCGGCCTAAGCGGTCACGACCGAGCCCTCATCCCCTTCGGTGACAACCACCGTTTGGGCCCGGTCCCCCAATTCAGTAAACAACTCAGGCCCGGTGCCCGTCATCCAGGCCTGAGCCCCCAGAGCGCAAATCTCATCATAAAGCGCCGCGCGCCGACCTGCGTCCAGATGGGCAGCCACTTCGTCCAACAGTACAATCGGAGGCGCCCCAACCATCTCTGCCAGCGCACGCGCGTTCGACAAAATCAAAGACACAAGCAACGCTTTCTGCTCGCCTGTCGAGCAATCCTTGGCCGGAACGCCCTTTGCAGCAAAAA
This sequence comes from Ruegeria sp. HKCCD7303, assembly GCF_013111185.1. Lineage (GTDB taxonomy): Bacteria > Pseudomonadota > Alphaproteobacteria > Rhodobacterales > Rhodobacteraceae > Ruegeria. The sequence goes on from NZ_WVRE01000009.1 coordinate 29,909, forward strand.
CCCCATACACGTCTGACCGATGCGGCCCTACCAAAGTCCGGCCCGCAGCCAGATCCCGGAAGCGACTCTCACTCAAGGCGTCACGCAGATCCTCTGCTGTCTCAGGCATCGCGCCTTCAGTCTGGATCAATTCCAGCTCAGCCGACGGAAAAGCCGTCTCCGCCCGATCCTGCGCGGCACGCAGATAATCCAACGCCGAAAGGCGCGCAGCATGGATGCGATGTCCGGACTCAGCCATCTGACCCTCCAAGGCCGCATACCAATGGGCATCCCTCACCTGCTCTTTCAACAGACGGTTCCGTTCCCGCATAGCTTTTTCATATGACAAAGACGCTTCGGCATGGGTCGGATCAAAACTCAGCGCGATACGGTCCAGAAATCGCCGCCGCCCTTCGGCTCCTTCGATCCAAAGCCGGTCCATCGAAGGGATCAGCCAAACGACCCGCGCCAGTTTACCAAGCTCGATCTGGCTCGAGGCTTTTTCGTCAATCCGAACCTGCCGCGCCGCACCGCCCTCGGACCAGGTTTCGATCTCATATCGCTGCCCCTGCGCACCCAACACCCCTGACACCTTCCAGCCCAACGCCTCGGGCCGCCGCGTCATCTCTGCCGCGCTCGCGCGCCTCATTCCGCGCCCAGGCGAAAACAAAGATACCGCTTCAAGGATGTTGGTCTTGCCGGCTCCGTTCGGCCCATGAATCGCGACGGGCCGCCCATCCAAAGACACCCGCGCCAGTTTGTGAGATCGAAAATGCGAGACCGTAAGCTCGGTCAGGGCCAATCCCATGACCCCTCCCTTCTTCTTGTCAAAAATACGGTCGCCGAAGGCATCGCGCGCCAGCGCGATCAGACGCGCATCGGCATGACAACGTAAACCGCGCTCTGGTCATTGCCTTCGCGCATCAGGGTCGGATCACCCGCAGAGTTAAACAGGAACACTGCATTCTCACGATCGACCTGAGACGCAATCTCTAGCAAATACTTGGCGTTAAACCCGATCTCCAACCGTTCATCCCCATAGGCGACGGCCAGTTCTTCTTCAGCAGCGCCACTGTCTGGTGCATTAACCGAAAGGACCAGCTTGTCGCCGTCCAGTTGCAGCTTTACCGCACGCGACCGTTCGGACGACACTGTCGCCACCCGGTCTACAGCCTGCGCAAACTCGGCCGCATCGACCTCAAGCTTGCGCGTGTTCCCTTGCGGGATGACGCGTGTGTAATCGGGGAATGTGCCATCGATGACCTTCGAGGTCAGAGTTATATCCGGCGTGGCAAAACGTACTTTGGTTTCGCTGACCGAAACGGCGATATCCATTTCATCATCGTCCAGCAGCTTGCGCAGCTCGCCCACGGTTTTGCGTGGCACGATCACTCCCGCCATGTCTGCGGCCCCATCCGGCAGATCTGCATCGATACGCGCCAGACGGTGACCGTCGGTGGCCACACAACGCAGAACTTTGCCGCCGTCAGAGCCATCAGCCACATGCATGTAGACACCGTTCAGGTAGTACCGGGTCTCTTCCGTCGAGATGGCGAATTTCGATTTGTCGAACAGCCGACGCAGCAGCGCCGCTGACGCGGTGAAATTCGATTGATATTCCGAGGACGCCATGACCGGAAAATCTTCTTTCGGCAGCGTCGCCAACGAGAAATTTGACCGGCCTGCCTCGACGGTCAACCGACCTGCAGCACTGTCTGCGGTCAGAGTCACCAGCGCCCCATCCGGCAGTTTCCGCACGATCTCATGCAGGGTGGTCGCCGCAACAGTGGTCGCACCGGCTTTCTCGACCTGCGCGGGCGCTTTATCGAGCACTTCGATATCCAGATCGGTGGCGCGGAACTGGGCCTGATCGCCCTCCGCCTCAATCAGCACGTTGGCAAGTATGGGAATGGTATTGCGCCGTTCCACAACGGATTGAGCCTGCGAAACGGCCTTGAGAAGGGTGCCGCGTTCAATGCTGATCTTCATACCCTCAGTTCCTCTGACTTGCGTACCGACATGGGCGGGACTGGCACGTTAGCGGTTCCACCCTGAGGCACAAGGATTTTTTACGGATTTCTGGGTTGGAAAGCCCTTAGCGTCAAGGGCATCGTGCCAAACTAGCCTCAGTTCTGGTCCAACCGTGGATTAATGCGCACAAGAAAACGCCCCGGACGCAAAGCACCGGGGCGTTTTCTTCATGAAATGCTCAGATCAGGCTTCCAGCGACCGCCGCAGCATTTCTACATCTTCGGCGATCTGACCGTCGGTCAGTTTCAGCTCTTCAATACGTTTCACGCCGTGCATGACCGTTGTGTGGTCTCGCCCGCCAAAACGGCGGCCAATCTCGGGCAACGAGCGGCTGGTGAGCTGCTTGCACAGATACATCGCCACCTGGCGCGGACGCGCATAAGACCGCAGGCGCTTGGGCCCGATTATGTCGGAAAGGCGAATATTGTAATATTCGGACACTTTCCGCTGGATCTCCTCAACGCTGATCTTTCGTTCTGAGGCACGCAGCACGTCAGCCAGACAGTCCTGTGTCAGCTCCATATCGATTTCGCGGCCCACCAGCGATGCGAAGGCGAACAGACGGGTCAGAGCACCTTCCAGAACGCGGACATTGGTCGAGATGCGATGCGCCAGAAACTCCAGAACACCATCGGCAATCGATAGATCGGGATAGGTGCTGCTGTACTGCTGCACCTTGTTCTGCAGGATGCCCAGGCGCAGTTCGTAGTCAGTTGGATGCAGGTCGACGACCAGACCGCATTGCAGGCGCGATTTCACACGGTCTTCCAGATCCTTGATCTCACCCGGGGCGCGGTCGGCCGAAATGATGATCTGCTTGTTCTGATCCACAAGCGCATTGAAGGTGTGAAAGAACTCTTCCTGCGTCGAATCCTTGCCCGCGATGAATTGCACGTCATCCACCATCAACACATCGACCGAGCGGAACAAGTGTTTGAAATCCATCATCCGGCGTTCACGCAGCGCCTGAACAAAGCGATACATGAATTGCTCGGCCGAAAGGTAAAGCACGTTAAGCTCAGGATGTTTTGTCTTCAGCTCCCACGCGATGGCGTGCATCAGGTGGGTTTTACCTAAACCCACACCACCATACAAAACCAGCGGGTTGAAGGTGACAGGTCCGCCTTCCGAGACACGGCGGGCGGCGGCATGCGCCAGTTCGTTGGGCTTGCCCACAACAAAGCTGTCAAAGGTAAAGCGGGAATCCAAAGGCGCGGCCTGCAAGGACTCGAGCGCATCCGAGGCAACCTCAGCCACGGGCGCGACAACAGGATCTGCAGGCGCGTCCGGGGCCGCTTGCAAGTTTGGTTTCGGACGTGCGGGCGAATTGGCGGCAACCCGGAAATCCAGCCGCTGCACGGTTTCACCTGCCGTGTTCAGTTCATACAAAATGAGGTCTGCAAAATTTTGACTGACATAGTTGCCCATAAAATTGGTCGGCACGGAAAAAACCGCCACACCATTCTGCAGCTCCTTAAATTCCAAAGGCTCGATCCAGGTGGTGTAGTTGTTCCGACCGACGGCCTTCAGCAATTTGTTACGCAGTAGTCCCCATTTCTCTTGTGTCATTCAGCGCCTCACGCATCCCATTCTTATTGGCCTGTCGGCCTTATTCATACAAACCCGGTCGCCCGGTTAAGCGTTCACTCGCACACAGGTATCCAAGCGCCAAAACCAACCCGGTTTGGCGGGATGTCTTTCAAATGCACACATGTCCCCGCTAAACGCCCGGCAATAGTTGAGCGTCCGGAAAACCGGGTTGCACGTCGCACTCTCAATTTTTTAGACAGGGCCGAGCACACCGGGCTTGTCCCGGATTTCTCGACAAATCGGCAGCCTGACATCAGCCAGTCGTCGACAACTTCTCCGGATCGTCCTGATGCCCGTCAGTTCGACCGAAGAAACAGCCTGTCCCCCCAAGCGAGTGAATCGCTGATTACAGTGGTAACAACTCCTTGCGGGGCGCGGCAACGAAACTCTGTTATTGACTCGGTTCTTTGGCCGAAAGAATCTCTCAGTTTTGTGAAGGCGCGGTTTTCCGGCAACACGAAAGAAGGCGCCGCTTCACGCGACGCCTTGTATTTAGATCAGCCTTGCTGACATGACCATTGGTCAATCAGTGGACTTAGCCCAGTGCTTTGACGCGGGCCGACAGGCGCGACATCTTGCGGGCTGCGGTGTTTTTGTGGAACACACCTTTGGTAACACCGCGCATCAGTTCAGGCTGAGCGGCACGCAGAGCAGCGGTTGCCGCGTCCTTGTCGCCAGAAGCAATCGCTTCTTCGACTTTGCGCAGGTAAGTACGGATGCGCGAACGACGCGCTTTGTTGACTGCGAAACGCTTTTCGTTCTGACGTGCGCGTTTCTTTGCCTGGGGCGAATTTGCCATGTGTTTCTGACCTTCGTTCGGTACGGTTATCTTGGGTTGCGCGCCACGGACATATCCGCACCGGATCAGAAATCACGAGTGTGAGTCGGGCCAAGCGGGCCGCACGCGCATGTATGGCGGCGGTATGTATCCAAGTTTTTCGGGTTTGCCAAGCCGATTCTCTGCGCTTGCGAACCGGACAAAAAAAGGCGGGCAAAAGCCCGCCCCCGAACCTTGGCTAGCTACGCCTTACTTGTCGCGGAATTGCGCCGCGCGCTTTTCCAGAAACGCCGCCATGCCTTCTTTCTGGTCTTCAGTCGCAAACATCGAATGGAAGACGCGACGCTCGAACAACATGCCTTCACTTAGCGGAAGTTCATAACTGCGATTGACGGCTTCTTTGGCTGCGATGGCGGTAATCTGCGACTTCTCAGCAATCTTTTGAGCCGCTCCAGTTGCCTCTTCGATCAACTTCTTGGCGGGCACAACTCGGCTTACCAAACCTGCGCGCTCGGCCTCTTCTGCATCCATGAACCGGCCCGTCAGGTTCATATCCATCGATTTCGATTTGCCGACGAACCGCGTCAAGCGCTGACTTCCACCGAGCCCCGCGATGACACCCAAATTGATCTCGGGCTGTCCGAACTTGGCAGTGTCTGCGGCGATGATGAAATCGCACAGCATCGCCAGCTCGCATCCGCCGCCCAACGCATAGCCCGCAACAGCGGCGATGATAGGCTTGCGGATCGCCGAAACCCGGTCGTTGGCATCGGCAAACAGGTTCACGTTGTAGACGTCCACAAAGCTCATCTCGGACATTTCCTTGATGTCCGCACCGGCGGCAAAGGCCTTGTCCGATCCGGTAATCACAATGCATCGCACCTTGTCGTTGCTGTCTGCATCTTCCAGCGCGGCACACAACTCACCCAGCAACTGGGTATTGAGCGCATTCAACGCATCCGGTCGGTTGAGTTTGATAAGAGCGACGTGGTCTTCGATTTCGACGATGATCGTCTCAAAAGCCATGAGGTGAAAGCTTCCGGTTGTTCCGTTCAGATACGATTCCTTATCACGCGATTTCGTTGGATCAAGTTATCTTTGGCATTGCACACAATAGAAGGATGAGCGACCGGACTGTGTGATTCTCTTGATTGTCGCGCCACAGCCCTCTGTCCGGCAAGGCTCTCCCTCGCGCCCATAGACGTCAAAGCTGTGCTGAAAATATCCAAGTTCTCCATCAGCTTGGCGGAAATCTCGCAAGGAAGAGCCGCCTGCTTCTATGGCGTCCTGCAACACTTGCCGGATGATCGGAACCAATGCGGCAACACGGGATGCAGAAATCTGCCCGGCTTTGCGACGTGGCGACACCTTGCCGCGATAAAGCGCCTCGCAGACATAGATATTGCCCAATCCGGCAACGATTCCCTGATTCAAGAGCGCGGATTTGACCGGGGTGTTCTTGCCTTTGAAGGCCTCGATCAGGTGCTCTTCGTGGAAGTCATTGCCCAAGGGCTCTGGCCCCAGAACCGACAGCAACTTGTGGTCATCCGCCGTTGCTGTCGGCATCAGGTCCATGGCGCCAAACCGACGTGGGTCATTGAAGGTCACGCGGGCACCGTTGGCCATGTGAAAGACGACATGGTCATGCTTCTCAGGCATCGGGTGCTCATGTACAAACCGCCCCAAAGGATCACCTGATACTGTCATGCGGCCCGACATGCCCAGATGAATCAGCAGCGTTTCTCCACTGCTGAGATCGGCCAGAATATATTTCGAGCGCCGCCGCAAACGATCCACCCGCTGACCCGTAAGCCGTTCGGCCATACGCTCGGGGAAGGGCCAGCGCAGATCAGGGCGATTTACGTCTGCCTGTTCAATCACCACGCCTTCCATCGCAGGGCTCAGGCCGCGTCTTACTGTCTCGACCTCGGGCAATTCGGGCATTACACGGCTCCTAATTCAAAGGGCCGCATTGTGCGCGCCTCTTATGGCCCTATAACAGAGGCGAAATTCGACGAACGGCAAGGCAAATGTCCGACAACAGCGACAAGACCACTCATTTCGGGTTTGAAACCGTGCGCGAGGCTGACAAGGCCGGGCGCGTGCAGGGCGTATTCAACTCGGTGGCCTCGAAATATGACGTGATGAACGATGTCATGTCGATGGGCATCCACCGAGTCTGGAAAGACGCGATGATGGATTGGCTGGCCCCACGCCCTGGCCAACGGCTGCTGGATGTGGCGGGCGGAACAGGGGACATCTCTTTCCGCTTCCTCAAACGCGCAGGCCACGGCCACGCCACTGTTCTGGACCTGACCGAACCTATGCTGGTCGAAGGCCGCCAACGCGCCGAAGCCGACCAGATGTCGGACAGCCTGAATTGGGTGGTCGGGGATGCGATGGCCCTGCCGTTTGAAGACAACACCTTTGATGTTTACACGATCTCTTTCGGCATCCGGAACGTCACCCGCCCGCAAGAGGCCCTGAACGAAGCGTTCCGCGTACTGAAACCCGGCGGTCGCCTGATGGTGCTGGAATTCAGCCAGTTGCCCAATGACGGGCTGCAAAAGCTTTACGATCTCTACAGCTTCAACGTCATCCCACGCATGGGTAAGCTGATCGCCAATGACTATGACAGTTATCAGTACCTTGTGGAATCTATCCGTAAATTCCCCGATCAAGAAACCTTTCTGGGCATGGTCCGCGCTGCTGGCTTCGAGAACGCCAAGTACCGAAACCTGAGCATGGGCATCGCCGCGCTGCATTCCGGCTGGAAAATCTGATGCGCGGTCCTCACAATATTATCCGCCTGATCCGCACAGGCGCCACTTTAGAGCGCACCGGTGCCATGAACGTGGTTCTGGACGCTTTTGAGGCCCCCCGGTCGCTGCGGTTTATCGCCCACGCGTTGGGCAAGCCGTTCCAGTGGCTGGGCTACAAAGGCGATCCTGACATGCCGCCTGCCACCCGTGCTCTGACAGCGCTTGGTCCGGCCTACATCAAGTTTGGTCAGGTGCTGTCCACCCGCCCCGATGTCGTCGGCAATGAACTGGCCGAACAGCTGCGCGTTCTTCAGGACAAACTACCCCCGTTTTCTAAGTCTGAGGCCATGGCCGAGGTCGAAAAAGAACTTGGGCAGCCTGTTGCCGAGATGTTCAGCGATTTCAGCGAACCAATCGCCGCCGCATCAATCGCGCAGGTCCATAAAGCCAAACTGGTCAGCACGGGCGAGGATGTTGCCGTAAAAGTCCTGCGACCCGGCATCGAACGCGCGTTCCGCAAGGATGTAGACGCTTTCTATTTCGCGGCCCGTATCGTGCAGCTTTTCGCCCCCGGCGCGCGCCGTTTGCGTCCGATGGAAGTGATCGAACATTTCGATGGCGTTGTCCGTGGCGAACTCGATCTGCGGCTGGAAAGCTCTGCTGCATCGGAATACGCCGCCAACACCAAGGATGATGCCGGGTTCTGGCTGCCGCCCGTGGTCTGGTCGCTGTCTGCGCGTCGCGTGATGACACTGAGCTGGGCCGACGGTATCCCGCTGGGCGACAACGCAGCCCTCGACGCCGCAGGCCACAACCGCCGCGATCTGGCCGAACGCGTCCTGCGCCTGTTCCTGCTGCACGCCCTGCGCGACGGGTATTTCCATGCCGACATGCACCAGGGTAACCTGAAGGTTGCCGCCAATGGCGATATCATCGCCTATGACTATGGCATCATGGGCCATATCGACGAATACACGCGCCGGGTTTATGCCGAGATCCTCTTTGGTTTCATCCGCCGCGATTATAAACGCGTGGCCGAGGTACATTTCGAAGCAGGATATGTCCCCGCAAACCAGGACGTAGATGAATTCGCCCGCGCCCTGCGTGCAGTTGGCGAACCCATCTTCGGCATGGATGCTTCACATATCTCGATGGGCCGCCTGCTGAATTACCTATTCGAGGTGACCGAGCGCTTTGGCATGGAAACAAGAACCGAGCTGATCCTGCTGCAACGCACCATGGTGGTGGTCGAAGGTGTCGCGCGCTCACTCGACGACCACATGAACATCTGGGAGGTCGCCCGCCCTGTAGTCGAAGACTACATCAAGCGATCTATCGGCCCTCGCGCCGCTCTGAGGGATTTGGGGAAAACCGCAATGGTGCTCGCCCGTTTCGGCCCGCGCCTGCCAGCGCTTGTTGAAAACGCACTGATCGCGCAAACCCAAAAAGACGACAAAAAGAGTAACGGCTTTGGTGCATATGCCCTACCTGCCACGATAGGTGCGCTCTTTGGAATAGCCGCAACGCTGATTGCCGTGGTGCTGGGCTAATTCAAACCCGCCTGCTTCATCTGGCTAAAAATACCTTCGGGGGGAATTGCGCCAAAAGCGCAATGGGGGGCAGACAGCCCCCCTGCTCCGTTGTCGTTCAGAGCCGCTCGATGGCAAGGGCAATCCCCTGACCACCGCCAATGCACATGGTGATCAACGCTTTTGACCCACCCGTACGCTCCAACTCGTACAGCGCCTTGAGGGTGATGATCGCGCCGGTCGCGCCAACCGGATGGCCCAGCGCAATGGCACCGCCGTTGGGGTTTACCTTGGCCGCATCCAGACCCAGCTCCTGATTGACGGCCAATGCCTGTGCGGCGAAAGCTTCGTTGCTTTCGATCACATCGAAATCATCAGCCGACAAACCGGTCTTCTTGAACAGGTTTTGCACCGCCGGGACCGGGCCAATACCCATAACTTCGGGTCGCACACCAGCATGGGCATAGCTGATCACGCGTGCTTTCGGTTTCAAACCGGCTTTTTCTGCCGCGTCCGCCGTTGCCAGAACCATCGCAGCCGCGCCGTCATTGATGCCCGAGGCATTCCCGGCCGTGACGCGCCCGTCTTTCTTGAACACTGGCCTCAACCCGGCCAGCGCCTCGGCTGTAGTCGCTTTGGGGTGTTCATCGACCTGGAAATCGACCATGTCGCGTTTGACCTTGACCTGCACCGGAGCGATCTGGCTTTCGAAAAATCCCCCCTCAATCGCAGCAGCCGCACGGGTCTGGCTGGTCATGGCAAACTCGTCCATCTGCTCACGGCTGATCTGATGTTCGTCGGCCACGTTTTCGGCCGTGACACCCATATGCCCTGTGCCAAACGGGCAATTCAGTGCGCCCAGCATCATATCGAGCGAGGTAACATCACCCATCTTAGCGCCCCACCGCGCCTGAGGCACGATGTAAGGGCTGCGCGACATGCTCTCGGCACCGCCCGCCACAGCAAATTCCGCATCGCCAAGCATCAGGGACTGCACGGCGGATACAATGGCCTGAGCCCCGGACCCGCACAGACGGTTCACATTCATGGCCGGCGTACCGTTGGGGATACCCGCCTGCATCGCAGCCACGCGTGATAAATACATGTCGCGTGGTTCGGTGTTGATGACATGACCAAAGACAACGCTGCCGATCTGCGCGCCTTCAACACCCGAACGTTCAAGGGCTGCTTCGGAGGCAACAGTTGCCAGATCAATCGGAGCCATCGAGGCCAAAGCGCCGCCAAATGTGCCGATGGCGGTACGCGCACCATCCAGAATCACTACGTCAGTCATATTTTCTCCTCCAAAACCCGCGCGCATTATGCACTTGCAGCATGATCTTCAAATTAGACTCACTGTCACGCCCGGAATTGACATTACGTTGCGCAACACGCATGGATTCCGTCATGACGGAAAACACAGACGATATCCTGAACCTCCTGCCTGCACGCCTGAAAGAGGCACGCCGGGCAAAAGGACTGTCGCTTGAGGCGGTTGCCAAACTCAGCGGCGTTTCCCGGTCCATGGTCAGCCAGATCGAGCGCGGCGAAAGCAGCCCTACGATCTCGACCCTTTGGAACCTGACCCGCGCTTTGCAGGTGGATTTTGCAGGTCTGTTGGAAGGCGCACAAGCCAGTGACCAGATCGAGGTTCTGCGAAGCTCTGAGGTCCCCAGTATCGACAATATGGGGCAAAACTGCCGTATTCGCATCCTTTCCCCGCCGGAAGAAGCCGGAGGTCACGAGGTCTATGAAATTGAGTTTGGTGAAGGCGGAGCTTTGAACAGCCAACCCCACGCCCGCGGAGCGCACGAGCAGCTGACGGTGCTGGAAGGCAGGGTCAGGGTCACGTCCGGCAGCGCCATGTCGGACCTGAACCAAGGAGACACCGCGCGTTACGCTGCAGACATCGCGCATTCCATTGTTGCCAAAGGGCCCGCACGAGTCTTTTTGATCGTGAAAAACGCCTGAATCCGGCAAAATTCCGCCTTCACGGAAATTTTTCCTTCATATTGAATTTCCCCTATTTGGGAAATTCATCCGCTATGTTAGATGTGCGACTCAGTTGAACGGAGGTCGCCATGGCAGATGCATTCCTGTCCCACATCACGGACACACTCGCGCAGATCGAATCCGAAGGTTTGTACAAGCGCGAACGAATGATCACTTCGCCTCAGGGCGGTGAGATTACGGTGGGCGGCAAACAGGTCATCAACCTGTGCGCCAATAACTATCTGGGTCTGGCCGATCATCCGGCGTTGATCGACGCCGCCAAGGGCGCGATGGAGCCCAAAGGATTCGGCATGGCATCGGTCCGGTTCATCTGCGGGACGCAGGATATTCATCGTGAATTGGAACAGAAGCTGGCGACTTTCCTGAACAAGGACGACGCCATCCTGTTTGCAGCCTGTTTCGATGCCAATGGCGGTTTGTTTGAACCGCTGCTCGGACCCGAGGACGCGATTATATCGGACAGTCTGAACCATGCCTCGATCATTGACGGGGTACGCTTGTGCAAGGCCAAGCGCTATCGCTACATGAATAATGACATGAACGACCTCGAAGCCTGGTTGAAACAGGCGCGTGAGGACGGGGCGCGGCACATTATGATCGCAACGGATGGCGTGTTCTCGATGGATGGCTATCTGGCTAACCTGCCGAAGATTCGCGAACTGGCGGACAAGTATGACGCCATTGTCATGGTTGATGATTGCCACGCCACCGGCTTCATGGGGCCGAACGGTGCGGGTACGCCGGACCACTTCGGTGTTGATGTCGACATTCTAACAGGAACTTTGGGCAAGGCACTTGGGGGGGCAATCGGCGGTTACATCGCCGGGCCGCAGCCAGTGATCGACCTGCTGCGGCAGCGGGCGCGGCCCTATCTGTTCTCAAATTCGCTGCCGCCTTCCATCGTCGCCGCAGGGCTTGAGGCGATCCGTCTTGTAGAAGAAGGCGACATGCTGCGTGCCCAGCTGTTTGGCAACGCCAAATACTGGCGCGCGGGGCTGGAAAATCTGGGCTTTGATCTACTGCCCGGCGAACACCCGATCATCCCGGTGATGTTGGGCGAAGCGACGCTGGCGCAGGACATGGCGACAAAGCTGTTTGATGAGGGCGTCTATGTCTCGGGTTTCTTCTTCCCGGTTGTTCCACGCGGACAAGCGCGGATCAGAACGCAAATGAATGCGGCTCTAACCAAGGATGAATTGGATCGCGCGCTGACCGCCTTTGGCAAGGTTGGCAAAGAACTGGGGGTGATCTAATGCGCCCCAACACCATGAAGGCACTGGAAAAATCCAAACCCGAAGAGGGCCTGTGGATGGTGCAGGCCCCGGTGCCCGAGATCGGGCCGGAAGAGGTGCTGATCAAAATCAACAAAACCGGCATCTGCGGGACCGATATTCATATCTGGAACTGGGATGAATGGGCCTCTGCCACTGTGCCGGTTCCGATGATCACCGGCCACGAATTCGCCGGTGAGATCGTCGAGATCGGGCGCAACGTGACGGGGCTTGAGATCGGTCAGCGGTGTTCCGGAGAGGGGCATCTGATCACCACCGACAGCCGCCAGAGCCGCGCGGGCAAGTTCCACCTCGACCCCGGCACTCGCGGGATCGGTGTGAATGAGCAAGGGGCCTTTGCGCAGTACCTGAAATTGCCGGCTTTTAATGTCGTGCCACTGCCCGACGATATACCGGATGAGATCGGAGCCATTCTCGACCCCCTCGGCAACGCTGTTCATACAGCGCTGAGCTTCGATCTGCTGGGCGAAGATGTTCTGATCACTGGCGCAGGCCCGATCGGAATCATGGCCGCCGCAGTTGCGCGCCATGCCAGTGCGCGGAATGTTGTGATTACCGATATCAATCCAGATCGCCTGAAGCTGGCTGAACATGTGGTGCCAACTGTCCGCACCGTCGACGTGTCCAAAGAAGACCTGCAAGACGTCATTACCGAATTGGGAATGAAAGAAGGCTTCGACGTCGGTCTTGAAATGTCCGGGTCTCAAGCCGCGCTTGACCAAATGGTCGAAGCTCTTGTGATGGGTGGAAAGATCGCCTTGCTGGGCATTCCGCCCGGGAAATCACCGGTCGATTGGTCGCGTATCGTGTTCAAGGCCATCACCATCAAGGGCGTGTATGGGCGCGAGATGTTCGAGACCTGGTACAAGATGATTGCCATGCTGCAAAACGGGCTGGATATTTCTCGCGTGATCACACACCAGATGAAAGTCGACGAGTTTACCGAGGGTTTTGCCGCGATGAAATCGGGTAGGTCAGGAAAGGTGGTCCTCGACTGGACCTGACACTCTGGCCCTGCGCCGATTCACCCCCTACACATGGGGGGACGCCGGCGCAGGGAGAAGCACATGAGCGATAAGGATGATCGATTTCTTGAACGCGGGATCGAAGACACTCTGGTCACCGATTTCGCGCAGACCCATCGCAAAAGCTATGGCGATTTCCTGCAGCTCAAGACACTGCTGAACCTGCAAAAGACCTTTCAGGACCCTGCGCAACCAGATGAGATGCTGTTCATCATCATCCATCAGGTCAGCGAGTTGTGGTTGAAACTGATGCACCACCAACTGGTGGAAGTACGTCATTTCCTGCAACAGGACGAGTTCGGCCCGGCGATGAAGAACCTCGACAGGGTCAAGGCGATCCAGCGACAGTTGATCGCGGCGTGGGAAACCCTGCTGACCATGACGCCCGCCGATTACATGACGTTTCGGCAGGCTCTGGGCAACTCTTCAGGGTTTCAAAGCTATGGGTACCGGCAGATCGAGTTCATACTGGGCAACAAGGACCCCGCGACCCTAAAAGTGCATCAGCATGACCCCGAAGTTATGGCGATGCTGAATCATGCGCTGACCAAACCATCTCTGTACGACGAGGTGTTGTTCATGCTGTCCCGCCAGGGCTTTGACGTACCAAAGGACCTGTTAGACCGCGACTTTGCACAGCCCTATTCCGGTGATCCGCGCGTGGTCAAAATCTGGCTGCAGGTGTTTCGGGATAGGTCGCAGTATTGGGATCTTTATGCACTGGCGGAAAAGCTGATGGACGTGGAATCCCTATTCCAGCGCTGGCGTTTCGATCACGTCACAGCGGTGGAAAGAGTGATCGGCAACCAACCCGGCACCGGCGGCTCCAGTGGCGTGTCGTTTTTGCGCAAGGCCTTGGATTTACGCTTTTTCCATGATCTCTACGACCTACGCACCGAATTGATGTATGCGGATCAGGAGTGAGCAATGCTGTACCGGGGGTTCACACAGGCCGAGTTGGATCAGGAGTATTCGCCCTCGTCAATGATCGGTGGAGACCTCACACCCTATCTGGACAGCTACGCCGCGCTCAGTGCACAGCATCGCGCGCAGATGGAGGTGATCGGGAACATCTCTTACGGTGATGGAACCGCTCAGGTTCTGGATTTCTTTCCCGCAAAAGGTGCTGGTGCTCCGCTGCATGTCTTTATTCATGGGGGCTATTGGCAAGCCCTCAGCCAGCGCGATTCGGCGATGATGGCACCTGCCCTGATCGAGGCTGAACAGTCGTTTGCGACGCTGAACTACACACTCGCCCCGAATGCACGGATCGGAGAGATGGTCGAAGAATGTCGCGACGCTTTGCTCTGGCTAGCAACCAACGCATCTGATCTGGGTTTTGACCCGTCGCGGATCACCTTGTCCGGGCACAGCGCCGGGGCTCAGTTGGTCAGCATGGTAATGGCAAGCTCAGCCAACAAACTGGCGCGCGCGGGGCTGCGTGTGCGCGACGTGATCCTGATCAGCGGAATTTATGATCTTGAACCGATCAGCCTGACGCCGATCAACGACCCCCTGCAATTGACCCCGGTTGAGGTGAACGACCTGTCCCCCACCCGCCACCTGCCCCGCCCCGGCCCGCGCTATCACGTGACCGTGGCCGAACGCGATACGCCCGAGTTCATCCGCCAGAGCCGGGACTATGCCGAACAGCTGCGCAAAGCCGGGCATTCCGTCAGTTTCGATCTGAAACGTGGGATGCACCATTTTGACATCATCATGCATCCGGGGACGTTTTTATCGGTGTCGCGTTAGTCAAGGACATCGGGCGCCCAAAAGATTTGTCCCCTTCGCCGAGAGCCAAATAATCAAACACGAACCGAGGTTTGTACCGGAACTGCAAATGCCAGCCCCAAGCGCAACCCGGCCATTGAAATTTCGTGCTGCCCCCGCGAGCAGCACGAATTTTTGTTCCGAAACGCAAATACTCGTGTCGCATTGCGATGGAAAAGCAGTCCATACGCCAATGGGATGAACTCATTTCGTAAACTCGTCCTACGCGGAATTGGCCCCAACGAACGTCACACGTGATCAGCTTTTTTGTCGCTAGAAAGCAATTTGAAGCGAGCGCGCGACCTTGCCGTAGCCACCCGCCATGAGGCCCGAGATTGCGCCATCCTCAACCTCCAATTCAACTTTAATTAGGCTCGGGCTTGCAGGGTTCATAAACACTCCTTGCTCGATCTGGAATGAACGCTGAGATGAATCGCCAAAATCGTGCAATACACATGCCAGCGGCCCCGCGGCCATCCCGGTCGCTGCTTCCTCTTCAATCGCGTATCTGGGCGCGAACATGCGAGTCGTGGCATCTCGACTTGTCGCTAAGGGATCGTTTGTGAAGACGTAGTAGCCGATCAAATCCAGCTGCTCACTGATTTGAGTGATTTTGGCATAATCTGGTTTGACATTGGCAAGAGCCCTGGCATTTGAAAGACCAACAACGATGAAGCTATTACCGGTATTGACCAGAAGCGGTGGGAACCTCCGATCAATTTGAGAATTGTCGATCCCGAGTGAGTTCAGAACATCATCGATTTTCACGCCCTTTTTGGCCCACTCTTCAACTCCTGAATAGCGTGGGGCCAATTGCTCCATGTAGGCGGCACCTTCTTTCATGAGGATGCGCCTCGGCCCATCAACCGTCTCCTTGGAAGTATCGGGGTTGGGGATCCGACCTAACGCATCAAGGTGCGAAAAGGCTGCGATTGTCGCGTGACCGCAATGAGCGATGCGTCGGTTCGGTGTGAAGAAATCCAGCTTGAAGCCTTCGGTCTCGGACCGAGAGACAAAGGCCGTTTCGGACAATCCAACCCTTGCTGCAATGTCCTGCATGTCTTGCTCACTCAATTCATCAGCGTCCAAAATGACACCTGCGGGATTTCCTCCGGTGCCACCGTCGACAAAGCCGTGTACGACTTCAACCGTTGCCTGTCTGGCTGTATTTGCCTGCGTGTTCATTGTTCGTCTCCATGCATAAGGCCGCACCCTTGAGCATGGTGCGGCCATTTCTACGTCAGTTGCTGGCGTTGGTGATACGATTCAGAAAGGCAGTCATCTGCGTGGCAATCTCGGGTCCATACTCTTCCAGCGCGAAGTGTCCAGTATCGAGCAGGTGAAACTCAAGATCCTTCAGATCACGTTGATAGGGAAAGGCACCTTCGGCAGGGAAGATGTGATCATTCTTGCCCCACATCAGCAGCGCCGGTGGCTGATGCTTGCGAAACAGCGCCTGCCATTTTGGGTATTCGGCAACGTTGGTGCCGTAATCCAGGAAAAGTTCAAGTTGTACCTCCTGATTGCCTTCGCGGTCGAGCAAGTATTGGACGTGCCAGAAATTGTCCGGGTTAATCAGTTCCGGTTTCTGGACACCGTGGGTGAATTGCCATTTGGTAGCATCCAGAGTGAGGAATCCACGAAGCTGATCGCCATTCTCTTGCGATGGCTCGGCCCAATAGGCTTTGATTGGATCCCAGAACTCGCGCAGCCCTTCCTCATAGGCATTCCCGTTTTGAATAATGAAACCCGTGACTCGTTCGGGCTGTTCCGCAAACATACGAAAACCAACCGGAGCGCCGTAATCCATCAGATAGACCGCGTAATGATCCACGCCCTTTCGGTCGAGCAGCGACGTCATCATTTTCGATATATTCGCGAAGGAATACTCGAAGTCTTCGGCCATCGGCATATCCGATGCCCCGAATCCTGGAAAATCGGGCGCAATCACGTGGTAGCGCTTGGCCAGTTCAGGAATAAGGTTTCGGAACATGTGTGAAGAAGTCGGAAAGCCATGAAGCAGCAGGACAGTGGGCCTGTTCGGATCTCCGGCCTCACGATAGGCGATATTGATGTCGCCGATTTGTTCCGTACGGAAACTGATGGCCTGAGTAGCTTCAACTTGGGTCTCTGCGGCGATTGCAGGGGCCGGAGCAAATGGCACAGCAATGGAAAGTGCGAGAATGCTGGCGCTCAGGATGGATTTCAGATTGCGCGGCATGGGTATTTCCTTTCGTCATTCTAGGGCGCGCGTCTTAACGCGCGGGGTTTGACACCGGTCAGTTTTGCTAGCCGAGCGCCTCTTCGAGCCTTGCGTTTCGCGCTTTCAGCGCTGCCAGTTCAGTGCGAAACGGGGCCAGATAATCTTCAAATTCTTCAAGGGTCATGCGTTGGGGGATGTGCTGCGGGCAGTTCCAGTCCATCGCCTCAAGCTTGATCACAATCGCCCGCTCAGGATGAGCGCGATAGCCTGGCGCACTCAGGCGCCGCATCAGGGCCGGATCAGTCTCGGCATCAATGAGCATCGCCCGACCCCAGATCTTGAGACGTCTCTGATTGGGGTAATCCATTAGGATCAGCGAGATGCGGTCATTGATCAGCAGGTTGCCTGTACTGAGATACTGCCGGTTGCCCCGAAAATCGGCGTAGGCAAGTGTCCGTTCATCCAAAACCTTCAAAAAACCAACTGGTCCACCGCGGAATTGTACGTAAGGCCAGCCGGTTTCCGAGACCGTAGCTTGATAGAAGCCGTCCCTTTGCGCGATGAAGCTGGCCTCAACCGGGCTGATCAGGTCCTCCTGACGGGCACCTGCCAGAAACTTCGCGTAACCGGTCGCTGACCCATTCTTGGCCTGCGTTTCGCGTACGGAGGGCGTGAAACTGATCTCTGCAAAGGGTCGTACCATCGTATTCTCCACCTTGATCTGGGCTATGCCCTGGGACTGAGGTGAAGTTAATCAGAGCTTCTGTGTTGCGGAATTAGGATAATTGGCAATATATTATTCCAAAATATGGAATAATATTTTGGACAGATTTCACGCGCTAAACGTCTTTGTCAAAGTGGCCGAGCTGAAAGGCTTTGCCGCTGCGGCCCGTCTCCTCAGAATGTCGCCGCCAACAGTGACCCGAATGGTTTCCATGCTTGAGGAAAGCCTCGGGCTACGTCTTTTTGTGCGCACAACGCGCTCAGTTATGCTGACTGATAGTGGACAAAGGTTTTTTGAGGATGCCAGACGTATTTTGGCTGATCTTGAAGAGGCCGAGCGCGCCGCTTTCGGTTCCTATGCCGAACCAACCGGGGAACTAAGTGTCACCGCATCGGTCTTGTTTGGTCGTATGTTCATCACTCCGCTTCTGGGCGAATTTCTGGATCTGTATCCAAAGCTCTCAGCGCGCACGCTCTATGTGGACCGCGTGGTCAATCTGATTGATGAGGGTCTCGACGTCGGGATCAGAATTGGCAACATGGCGAATTCAAGCCTCATGGCTGTCAAATGCGGCGCAGTGAGGCAGGTACTATTTGCGTCGCCGGCATATCTTGACCAACACGGCGAACCGGAAACACCCGAAGACTTATCCAATCGTGCCATAATCAACTCAACTGCGCTCAATCCATCGGCCCAATGGCATTTTCAAACGGGCAGAAAGACAACTGTCAAACGCGTGAGCCCGCGCATCAGCATGAATACAAATGATGCTGTGATCGAGTTGGCCTTGCGAGGCCATGGCATCGGGCGGCTTCTGTCTTATCAGGTGGCACCCTACATAGCAGATGGGCGACTCAAGACTGTTTTAAAGCCTTATGAACCGCCCGAGGTTCCCATCCATCTTGTGCATCAAGAGGGCCGAACCGTGTCTGCGAAAGTGCGCGCCTTTGTGGATTTTGCCGCCGAGTGCCTCAAGTCCAACCCCCTACTTGGCTAAACGGGATCCCGGTTTGAGAGCGCGACCAACTAAAAGGCGAACTCGTACTATTCAGCCGCTGCTGCACCCGAAGATGTCCATACATTTGGAACAAAGGCACCATCCAACGCAGTGTTGAGAGGAAATGCAGTTGCCGCGAATGCGTCAGGATGCTGCGTCAGAAAAGGTGCGGAATCCAAGATTGGTTTTGCCCACGCGGCAGATGTTGAAACCCAACAAGAACCAACAAAAAAGCGGCCCAAGGGGGCCGCTTTCTCTAATTTCGTTTTGAACCGGATCAATCCAGTGTCCGGGTGACCTCTTCGCGCTCGAAGATTTCGATAACGTCTCCTTGGCGAATATCGTCGTAGTTCTCGAACGCCATACCGCATTCCTGACCCGACTGAACCTCGGCCACTTCGTCCTTGAAGCGTTTGAGCGTCTTCAGCGTGCCCTCGTGGATCACCACGTTGTCGCGCAGCAGGCGGACACCTGCCGAACGACGGGCAACACCTTCGGTGACCAGACAGCCGGCAACTTTGCCGACGCCGGTGACCTTGAAGACTTCGCGGATCTCGGCATAGCCGATGAACTTCTCGCGGATCTCGGCGCTCAGCAGGCCGGATGCAGCTGCTTTCACGTCGTCCACAAGGTCATAGATCACCGAGTAATAGCGGATCTCAACACCCTTCTGGTTCGCGGTGTTCCGGGCCGATGCGTTGGCACGAACGTTGAAGCCCATGACTGGCGCGCCTGATGCTTCGGCCAGGCCGACGTCGGTCTCGGTGATCGCGCCCACGCCCGAATGCAGCACGCGCACGCGCACTTCGTCGTTGCCGATTTTTTCCATCGCCTGAACGATAGCTTCGGCAGACCCCTGCACGTCAGCTTTGACGAGGATCGGCAGCTCGGCCACGTTCTCGTCTTCTTTCGCCTTTTGCATCAGCTGTTCAAGGGTCGTTGCGGCACCAGCGGCGGCGCGTTTGTCCTTGGCAGCTTGTTCGCGATAAGCGGCGATTTCGCGGGCTTGTGCTTCGGTCTCGGTCACGTTCAAAACGTCACCGGCTTCGGGCGTGCCGTTCAAGCCCAGAACCTCGACAGGAACCGATGGGCCAGCTTCTTTGACGCGGTCACCCTTGTCGTTGATCAGCGCGCGGACCTTACCGTATTGCTCACCCACAACGAAGATGTCGCCCTGGCGCAACGTGCCGTTCTGAACCAGAACGGTGGCCACAGGACCACGACCAACATCCAGCTGCGCCTCGATCACAGCACCTTGGGCGGCGCGGTCGGGGTTGGCTTTCAGTTCCAGAATTTCGGCTTGCAGCGCAATGGCTTCCAGCAGCTCGTCCAGACCCTGACCGGTGATCGCGGACACTTCGACGTCCTGAACCTCACCCGACATTTTCTCGACGATCACTTCGTGTTGCAGCAGATCGGTGCGCACCTTGTCCGGGTTTGCGTCCGGCTTGTCGACCTTGTTGATCGCCACGATCATGGGCACTTCTGCCGCTTTGGCGTGGTTGATCGCCTCGATCGTCTGCGGCATCACTGCGTCGTCAGCCGCAACAACCAGAACCACGATATCCGTGACCTGAGCACCGCGCGAACGCATCGACGTAAACGCTGCGTGGCCCGGTGTATCCAGGAAGGTCAGCGTGGTGCCGCCCTCGGTTTTCACCTGATAGGCGCCGATATGCTGGGTAATGCCACCGGCCTCGCCCGCCACAACACGCGCATCGCGGATTGCATCCAACAGCGAGGTTTTACCGTGGTCAACGTGACCCATGATGGTGATGACCGGCGGGCGCGGCTTCAGATCTTCATCGCTGTCTTCGACCTCTTTGATGACGTCTTCAACATCCGAGTCAGAAACACGCGTGACCTTGTGGCCAAATTCTTCGATGATCAGTTCAGCCGTGTCAGCGTCGATGGTCTGGTTCTGTGTGACCATCATGCCCATCTGCATCAGCGATTTGACAACGTCAGCCACACGTTCGGCCATACGGTTGGCCAGTTCCGAGACCATGATGGCCTCGGGCAGCTGCACGTCACGGATCACCTTTTCCCGCTCAACCGTGCCGCCCATGGCTTTCTGACGCGCACGCTCTTGCTTGCGTTTCATCGCAGCCATCGAGCGTTGGCGGTTGCCTTCGCCACCAGTGGCCTGACCCAGTGTCAGCTTGCCAGAACGGCGATTATCTTCACGACCTTTGCCGCGACCGCGCTGCTCGCGTTCACGATCCTGTTTACGCGGTGTCGCAGCAGGCGCAGGTTTGCTGGCCGGAGCGCGTGCCGCTTTCGGCTCTTCCGGCGCAGGCGCTGCAGCAGCACGTTTGGCAGCTTCTTCCGCCTCTTTGCGCTTGCGCTCTTCTTCTTCCGCCTTCTGGCGTGCACGCTCTTCGGCTTCGCGCTGTTCGCGCTCCTTGGCTTCCTGTTCCGCACGGCGGCGGGCGCGCTCTTCTTCGCGCGCCTTTTCAGCGGCCTCACGGGCGGCGGCCTCTTCAGCCTCGCGCGCCTTGGCTGCTTGCAGCGCCTTCATGCGGCGCGCCATTTCCGCGTCGGATATACCCGCCGGGCGACGCGACGGATCACCCGAAGGTGCAGCACCGCCACTTGGCTTTGCCGCGCCCGGCTTGGGGACCACCACGCGCTTGCGTTTGGTTTCCACCACGACATTCTTGGTGCGTCCGTGGCTGAAACTCTGTTTCACATTTCCGGGGCGTGCCCCGCCACGAAGACCCAATGTCTTTTTGCCGTCATTATCGCTCATAAAGCTTCTTACCCTTCCGCGCGGCCCCTGCCGCCGTCATCCGTTTCGCGCAAGCCACGCAAGCGCTGCGCTTCCTCTACAACACGTTTGGCGAGTCCGCCAGAGGCCATGGCAGCATGAATCACCGTTTGGCGTCCAAATGCCTGCCCTAATTCGTCCGCAGTCAGCCAACCAATGTATTTTCCGAAGTGCGGCGTGCTGAGTTTGGACTTGCCGCGCCCCGATCCATCAATGGCCTGAAGCAGCACCTGCGCCTCTTCTCGGTCCAGCCACGTCTTGACCTTTTCATACCCGGCAACCGCGTCACCGGACTTGCGCGCCAGACTGAGCAACTCAACCACGCGGCGCGCGATCTGTTTTTCAACTTCGTCGCTCAGATCGCTCGGCACAGAAACCTGCGCCTTGAACCCGCGCGCAAACAGCTTTTTGCCAACGGCCTTGTCCAGCGCGGCGCGATCTGCCGCCACATAGACCCCACGCCCCGGCAGCTTTGCCGCAACATCGGGATAAACCTGACCGTCCGGTCCCGTCACAAAGCGGATCAGACCGTATTTCGGCTGAACCTCGCCCGTGGCAATGCACTTGCGTTCGGGTCCGTCAGACCGATCTTTATGGACGCCACCGCGACCCATACGCGCCACCCGAGGCCTGAGATCAGGCCTCGACCTCCTCGTCTTCTGCGTCGCCGTCGACATCCTCTTCCGCCTGCTCCAACTCGGCCGGATCAACCCAACCCAACAGGATGCGCGCGGTCATGACCATGTCCTGTGCCTCTTCCAGCGTCACGCCAAAAGGTTCAAGTACACCGTCATCCTTGATGCGTTCGCCATCAACCGTGGTCCAGCCACCGGCCAGTTCCCAGTCCGCGCAGGTTGCGAAATCTTCCAAAGTCTTCACATCGTCCTTGGCCAGCGCTTCTACCATCTGGGGTGTCAGGCCTTCGAATTCAATAAGGCTGTCCTCAGCGCCCAGCGCACGGGCTGCGTCCAGTGCTGCCTTGGCCTGCGCTTCCAGGAATTCACGTGCACGGGTTTGCAGTTCCTGTGCCGTGCCTTCATCAACGCCGTCAATGACCAGCAGTTCTTCGATTTCGACATAGGCAACCTCTTCGAGGTTAGTAAAGCCTTCGGACACCAGCAACTGAGCGAAGAACTCGTCCAGATCCAGCGTTTCCATGAACAATTGGGTGCGGGCTTCGAATTCTTTCTGACGACGCGCCGATTCCTCGGCTTCTGTCATGATGTCGATGTCCAGATTCGTCAGCTGGCTGGCCAGACGTACGTTTTGACCACGGCGGCCGATGGCCAGCGAAAGCTGTTCCTCGGGGACCACAACTTCGATCTTGCCGGCTTCTTCGTCCAGAACCACCTTGGAGACCTCGGCGGGCTGCAGCGCGTTCACCAGGAAGGTCGGTTGATCTTCGTTCCACGGAATGATGTCGATCTTTTCGCCCTGCAATTCGTTCACAACCGCCTGTACGCGGCTGCCGCGCATACCGACGCAAGCACCGACGGGGTCAATCGAACCGTCATACGAAATCACGGCGATCTTCGCGCGCGAGCCGGGGTCACGGGCCACGGCCTTGACCTCGATGATGCCGTCATAGATTTCCGGCACTTCCATCTTGAACAGTTCCGCCATGAATTCTGGCGCGGTGCGCGACAGGAAGATCTGGTGGCCACGAACCTCACGACGCACTTCCTTGATATACGCACGAACGCGGTCATTTGGGCGATAGCTTTCGCGACCGATCTTGTCATTGCGGCGCAGAACAGCCTCGGCACCGCCCAGATCGACGATGACATTGCCGAATTCCTCGCGCTTGACTGCACCGTTGATGATGGTGCCCGCACGATCCTTGAACTCTTCGTACTGACGATCACGTTCCGCTTCGCGGACTTTTTGCAGGATCACCTGTTTCGCGGACTGCGCTGCGATACGGCCCATTTCCACGGGGGGCACTTCTTCGACGAAGACGTCACCAACCTCGGGCGCTTCCATGTACTGGCGCGCCTGTTCGACAGTCATTTCCGCCTGATAGTTCTCAAGCTCTTCATCCTCGACCACGGTGCGCACACGAGTAAAGGTCGCCTTGCCGGTCTTACGGTCGATGGACACGCGAATGTCCATTTCCGCGCCGTAACGGCTCTTGGCGGCACGGGCGAGCGATTCCTCCATCGCTTCGACAACCAGACCGGGGTCGATCATCTTTTCGCGGGCCACGGCCTCGGCGGTCTGCAGCAGCTCCAGCTGGTTGGCTGAGGTGATTGCCATCAGTTCGTCTCCTCTTCGGACCCTTCGGTCTCAATCTCGTCGAAAGCGTTTTCGTTCAGGGCGCCGGCGTCCTTGCGCTGGCGCAGCATTTCCTTGATCAGATCATCGGTCAGGACCAGCTTGGCGTCGCTCAACCAGTCGAATTGCAGACCGATGGTGATCGTCTCATCTCCCTCGGGGATGTTGATCAGAACCTCATCCCCTTCGATCCCGGCCAATTCACCTTTGAAGCGGCGGCGACCGTCGATCAGCTCGGCCGTTTCGATCTTGGCCTCATAGCCTTCAAACGTCTCAAAATCCTTGAGGCGCGTGAGAGGGCGGTCGATACCGGGACTGGACACTTCCAGCGTATAGGCATCAAGGATCGGGTCTTCGACATCCAGCGTGGCGCTGACCGCGTTCGAAATCTCGGCACAGTCGTCCACTTCGATGCCGCCGTCGGGCTTGTCCGCCATGATCTGCAGCGTGGTCTGCTTACCGCTCATCAGGCGGATACGCACGAGTTCGTACCCCAGATCCTCGATCACGGGGGCGATGATCTCGGCCAGTCGCCGGTCAATGGCAGCTTTGGCTATCAAGTCGTTTGTCATCAGGTGCTCTACCCTTTAATCGGGCACAAAAAAACGGGCGCGCGGCCCGTCGAATTTTCCGGTGGAGCCTTGAACCAGAAGTCCAACGCGCCGCTGTTGAAACTGCATATACGCAGGATGGTCCGAGTCTGCAACCCCCGGCGGGATTCGCAGCCGAATTTACGCCATCCACCACCGTTCTGCGATACGGCCGTCGTCCAAAACCGAAGGTCCTGCAATATGGCGCGGCATTCCGACAGCACCAGCTACAGCAAGGGCCATGTCCGCTTCGGACGGGTGAAACCGAAGACCGCGGACACCCTGCATTTCCGCCTTATCCGGCAGAGCCGCCACATCGACATAACCATCGCGCAGCGCTTCGGCCCGAACCCCCGCGTCCGGAATTACGATAACCTCGATGGCATCGACCCATCCGGCCTGACCATCCTTGTAATGCCCCACCACACGGCGACCGAGGAAATGTCGCCCGTCTTCGGCCCGTTCGACGCGGTAACAGCCAGTGCCGTTGGCGGCATGTAATGGCGACACAGTTTGACCCGATCGTTTGACGACAAACCGGCTGTCTGCCAACATAAAGGGCAGACCCGGATTGGCCTGAGCCAGTTCCAAGTGCACGCGATTGGGGGCCATGGCTTCGGCGCGACCAACTTCCGCCAGAACGGCCAGAACGTCCGTAATTTCCAACGGTGTACCATCGTGGAAAACCGCATCATCACGCAGATCAAAGGTCCAGACCCGTGCGTCGGCGTCGGTCTGCCACCCTGTTGCAAGCTCACCCCGCAGCGTTCCGTCGGGCGCGATCTCGGTCAAAGAGTCGAAAACAGCCCCGCGTGCAACTTGTTCAAGGCTGTCGTCGCGCGGTACGGCCAGACGCAACGTGCCGCCTTTCTTCGGCGTGTCCGCCAAGGACGCACCGGTCGCCGCCAAAAGCGCGGCAGCGGCACCTGACGCAAACAAGGCACGGCGGTCAATCCGGGTCATGCCACACCCTCCGCCACGCGATCCATGATGCGCACAAGCTCGGCGCTGATGCCGGGTTCAGACAACGCATGGCCCGCCTGCCGCACCATCTTCAACTCGGCATTGGGCCAGCGTTCAGCCAGATTCCATGCGGCCTGAGGCGGGCAGATCATGTCGTACCGCCCCTGAACGATATGTCCGGGAATATCGGCGATCCGATCCATCTGATCCAGAATCTGCCCATCCCTCTCCAGAAACGCCTTGTTGATGAAATAGTGATTCTCGAGCCGCGCAAAGGTGCGGGCGTATTCACCCGGACTTTCGCCCACCGATCCGTTGGTATGGATCGAGGCCAGCGCATTTTCCCAATGCGACCAGGCGCGTGCATACAGGATCTCGGTCGCGCGATCGCCCGAGAACAGGCGCTTATTATAAGCAGCAATTGTATCGTCCAGCTCACCCTCGGGCAGCAGAGCGGTGAATTTTTGCCAGTGCTCGGGCCAGAACCGTCCGGCCCCACCGCCGTAGAACCAGTCCAACTCGGCCTGCGTGGCCAGAAACACACCGCGCAGCACCAGACGGCTGACCCGATCAGAATGCGTCTGCGCATAGATCAGAGCCAGCGTCGCCCCCCAGCTGCCGCCAAAAACGATCCACTCATCAATTTCGAACAGTTCGCGTAGCCGTTCGATATCAGCGACAAGATGCCACGTCGTGTTGTTTTCGACCGATGCTGTGGGCCGCGACCGACCACATCCGCGTTGATCAAACAGAATCACCCTGTACGCACGCGGATCAAAATAGCGCCGCATAGCAGGGCTGCAGCCGCCCCCTGGGCCTCCGTGAAGGATAACAACCGGTATCCCATCGGGATTGCCGCATTGTTCCACATAGATACGGTGCCCATCGCCCATATCGACCATGCGCTGATCGAACGGGTCGATCGGCGGGTACAGATATTGAACTGCGCGCTTTTGGTCCGGGTACTTGTCCATTATGGCCCTATATAGTCCTTAAGCGTAAAAGAGCATACGGAGACAGGAATGCAAGCGCATCCGAGCACTGTGGACCCGTCCGAGATCGCAAAATTCGAGGCGATGGCGGCGGAATGGTGGGATCCCCACGGGAAATTCAAACCTCTGCACATGCTGAATCCGTGCCGTCTGGATTATATCACACAGCAGATCGCAGGTGAGTTTGACCGTGATCTGACCGCGCAAAACCCGTTCGAGGGTTTGCGCCTGCTGGATATCGGCTGCGGTGGTGGGTTGCTCAGTGAACCGATGGCGCGCTTGGGCGCGGCGGTCGTGGGTGCCGACGCCGCCGAACGCAATCTTCCTGTCGCTCGCATCCATGCGGAACAATCGGGCTTGGAGATTGACTATCGCCACACCACTGCCGAGGACATGGCAGCCGCTGGTGAGCAGTTCGACGTCGTGCTGAACATGGAAGTGGTTGAACACGTGGCCGACCCGCAAAGCTTCCTGACCGCCACGCAACACTTGCTGAAACCCGGTGGGCTGCAGATTTGTTCCACCATAAACCGTAATCCGAAATCATACGCGATGGCGATCTTCGGGGCCGAGGTGGTCATGCGCTGGTTGCCGCGCGGCACGCATGAGTGGAACAAGTTCATCACACCTGACGAACTGTTCGAGCTACTGCGCCAGGCCGGGCTGGACCCGGTGGATCGCAAGGGGTTTGTGTTCAACCCGATCTTGTGGAGCTGGTCGATCTCGGACCGGGACTTGAGCGTGAATTATGTGACGGCGAGCGTGAAGCCGGGGTCATAAAACTGGTGTGGAAAGAAAGAGCATAAAAAACCAAACAATAATTCGAGGCGATCGAAGTTGGCATTCCCGTTGCTGTTGCCTGCCAACACGTCCAAAAAAGCCAATAGATTGGTATTAAAACGATTGGAAAAATTATGTTTGGATGGTTGAAAAAACGAGTTTTAAACGCATCCGCGGATGCAATGAAAAACGATATCGAGCGCTTCACGGCTGGCTTAGAAGGTGCTGATGCCGAAGAAATTTCAACAATGTTGGTTATAGAAAATATTTTAAGGCTTAGAATGTTAGATAGCGGTGTGATTCCAGCCGCAGCACTCGACCTAAGCATCCCTCGGGATGAGGACGTTATGCATCAATGTGACATGTGTTCGTTAAAATTAGTAAATGGTGTAAAGAAATTCCAGAAAATCGGGCAGCCATCTGATGCGGCGGGTGCAATGATATGGCTTCATAGCGTTCGCGCGCTAAATGTTCCGGAAATTCGAGTATGTGGCCGTAAGATGTGGGGTCAGCTTGTTCGCGGCTTTCCTTATGTTGATAACACGCTGGGAACGATGCGAGCCGTAATGGGAACACGGCTTCATGAGAACATTGACGAAGAATTGAGGTTCATTCCAATTGGTTTAGAACCCAGAGAGACAGGTGCAAACTAAAACGGCCGCTTAATCTTAGTGTTTTGTCGCGCAGGTTATTCAAACATGGCCAGTTCTAGCTTAAAACTAGAAACTGACGGACGTCGAAAATTGGAAAGCGTCTACCCCTACTCTCCCTCCAACTGCAACCGTAAATCCCTCAACACCGGCAGCGTGCTGCGGACGCGCTCCAGCCCCAGTTCTCCGACCACGCGGTTGATCAGCGGGGCAATCGACGAAATCGCCTGATCCCGTGCCCGCCGACCGGCGGGGCTGATCGCCACCATCTTGCGGCGGGCGTCGTCCCAGTCGGGGCGGATGTGGATGTATCCGGCCCATTCCAGCTTGGCCAAGGTGTTTGTCATGGCTCCACGCGTGACGTGGAAGGTGCTGGCCAGTTGCGCCGGGGTCCGCTCATCCCCCACAAACACCAGATGGTTCAGCACCGAGAAATGCGAGATTTCCATGCCCTTGGGCAGCACCCGGCTCAGCCGGTTGCGCAACAATTGGTCTGCAGTCAGAATCTCGCTGAACAGCGTGACCGCCAGGGCATTTTTTTCGTCCGTCATAAGTCCGGTTCTGGATCAGGGCCTGTCGAAAGGCCGCACATGCGTCAAAGAGGGCACACGTCGGCGCGCCTCTGTCACAGAACTATCATCCAAATCGAAAATGTGAATGCCCGGATCGGTACCTGCGTCGATCAGCACCTCCCCCCACGGGGCGACAACCATGCTGTGGCCGTGCGTGTAGCGGGTTTTTCCGCGCGTCTTAGGATGTTCTCCGGTCTGTGCCGGAGCCAGCACCCAACACCCGGTCTCGATCGCGCGGGCGCGCAACAGCGATTCCCAATGCGCGGCCCCTGTGACAGGCGAAAACGCCGCTGGAACCGTCAGGATGCGTGCCCCCGCCTGCGCCAGAGCAGCGTGCAAATGGGGGAAGCGGATATCGTAACAAATGGTCAGCCCCACCTTGCCAAAATCGGTCTCGGCAATCACGGCTTTCTCGCCCGGGCGGTAGTTCTTCGATTCGCGGAAGGTCTCGGATTCGGAAACCTGCACGTCAAACATGTGGATTTTGTCATAGCGCGCCACGACCTGACCCTGCGGGTCGATCATGAAGCACCGGTTGGCAAAGCGTCCATCCGTGTCATGGGTTTTAATCCCCAGCGAACCGATCAAAAGCCACACACCCAGTCTGGCGGCCTCTTCGCGCAAACCCGCCAGGGTAATGTCGTCTTCTTCATGCTGCAGAACCTCGCGCTGCCGCGTTGTGCTGGTCGAAACACAGTTCGTAACCTCAGGCGTCAAAATAAACTGCGCGCCTTGCCCAGCCGCCTCGGCCATCATGGCGCGCACCATGTTCAGATTTTCGGCCGGATCGTCCGACGAGGTGATCTGCAGCAGCGCGGTCTTCATCAGGCCGCCAGCAGCCGGTCGAGCTTGCCCTGACGTTCCAGTTCATACAGATCGTCACAGCCGCCTACATGCTGTGTTCCGATGAAGATCTGCGGCACCGTGCGCTTGCCACCGGCCCGTTTGATCATCTCGGGTTTGCGTTTGGGATGCATCAGCACGTCGACTTCTTTGAATTCAACGCCTTTCTGTTTCAGCAGACGTTTGGCCGCATGACAAAAACCGCATAGCGGCGAGGTATAAATTTCTACCGGCTTCATTTTCCGTTCCCTTTGGGTTTCGCGCAATCTTGGGCGAATTAGGCATCCTTGGCAACGCGCGCCAGAGCCAACACGAAAATATGATTTGCTCTTGCATCCTGGCATACACGGGCGCAGGCCGCCAGTGTTGCGCCAGATGTCATCACGTCATCCACTAGCAACACGTCCCGGTCGTTCAGAAGCTGTACCCTGCGCGGGTGGATGCGAATCGCATCTTTCAGGATCTCGGCCCGTTCTTGCGCCGTTTTGCCATCCAGAACCGGTGTCCGTCTTTTTCGCACCAGCAGGTCCGGCACACAGTCCAGCCCACTGTCCTGACCCAGGTGCTGCGCCAACAGGGCCGATTGATTGTAACGCCGTTTGAGTAGACGGGACCAATGCAGCGGCACAGGGGCAATCACCATATCCGGTCGCAACAGCTCATGCGCTGCCTGCGCCATCCAACGCGCTGCCGGGCGGGCTAGCTCGGGCCGGTCGCCATGTTTCAAAGCCAGGATCAGCGCACGCGCCTTTCCATCATAAAGCAACGCTGATCTGCCAGCCTTCCAGGGCGGCGGGGCTTTTAGGCAGTCGTCACACTCGATCCGATACCCATCCTGTGTGCCCATCAGCGGCACTCCGCAGCTGTCGCATACGGTGCCGCCAATAAAGGGCGTTTCGCGCCAACACGCCCCGCACAGGCCAAAATCTGACGCGGTAAGCGCGCCGCATCCCATACAACGAGGCGGGTAAATCAGTGCAAGTGCGGTTTGAATCCGCCGCGCGATGCGATACTTTCGAGCTATGAAGTTGCCCGAGTCCAACGCACCCTCTCTGTTTGATCGCAAAACCATCCTGCGCCACCGCGGACGTGCACAGGATGACGCCTTCTTCCTGCATCGCGCCGCGATTGACGAGGCGCAGGATCGGCTCTCTATAGTTAACAAAGCCTTTACAGCGCCTGCGATCGTGAGCCCGTTTCCACAGCTTTGGGACGGCATTTTTTCGGGAGCTACCTTGGTCCAGGATGACGACGTTCTGGCACTGCAGCCCGGCGCCCATGATCTGGTCATCCACGCGATGGCCCTGCATTGCGCCAATGATCCGGTTGGGCAGCTGATTCAATGCCACAGGTCGCTGCAACCTGACGGGCTTTTGCTGGTCTTATGTTTGGGCGGCGAAACACTTCACGAACTGCGCGCGGCTTTGGGGCAAGCCGAAGTCGAAAGTACAGGCGGGCTGAGCCCCCGTGTCGCACCAATGGCCGAGCTGAGAGATCTGGGCGGGCTGCTACAACGGGCAGGTCTGGCCTTGCCCGTGGCGGATTCGATACCTCTGACGGCGGAATACCGCGACATTTGGCATCTGATGCGCGATCTGCGCCATATGGGCGAAACCAACGCTTTGTCTGCACGGCTAAAACGCCCGACCAGACGGACCGTGTTCGAGGCCGCACAACGTATCTATGCGGATCACTTTTCGACCGACTCAGGCCGCTTGACCGCCACTTTCGAATTGATCTGTCTGACCGGTTGGTCGCCGCACGATAGCCAACCCAAACCCCTGCGCCCAGGATCGGCCCAAGCCCGTCTGGCTGACGCCTTGCGCACCACCGAGGGCAAACTGCCTGATTGACGTGCGGATAAATCCCCTTATCTCAGGCCGGACCATAAGAAATTCAGGAAGTCCCATATGTTCGACGCTATCCGCCCTGCACACGCTCCTACGGATCATCCCAAGATCAGGATGGGCCGCGTCGGCATTCTGCTGGCAAATCTGGGTACACCGGATGACTATACATATTGGCCGATGCGCCGTTATCTGAACGAGTTTCTGTCGGACCAGCGCGTCATCGACTATCCGAAATGGAAATGGCAGCCGATTCTGCAGGCCATAATCCTAAGCAAACGGCCTTTTAGCTCAGGCGAAGCTTATAAATCGATCTGGAATCACGACAAAGGCGAAAGCCCTTTGATGACGATCACCAAGGATCAGACCGCCAAGCTTAAGGCGGCGATGCATGACCGCTATGGCGATCAGGTGATGGTCGATTTTTGTATGCGATATGGCAACCCTTCAACCAAGTCCAAGGTACGTGAAATGGTGGCGGCAGGGTGTGACCGCATTCTGTTCTTCCCGCTCTACCCGCAATACGCAGGCGCAACGACGGCCACAGCCAATGACCAGTTCTTCCGTGCGTTGATGGAAGAGGCCTGGCAACCAGCATCTCGCACTGTGCCCGCCTATTTCGACCAGGCCAGTTACATCGACGCGCTGGCGCAATCTGTCGAGCGCGCCTATGCGGCAATGGAGACAAAACCCGACATTCTGGTCTGTTCGTACCACGGAATGCCAGATCGCTATCTTCAGCAAGGCGATCCCTATCACTGCCAGTGCGCCAAGACATCACGTCTGCTGAAAGAGCGGTTGGGCTGGTCGGATGATCAACTGGTTTCGACCTTCCAATCTCGATTCGGTCCCGAGGAATGGCTGAAGCCTTACACCGTGGATCACGTGGCGGATCTGGCAAAGCAGGGTAAGAAAAACATTGCCGTCATCGCGCCCGCGTTCTCAGCCGATTGCATCGAAACGCTGGAAGAGATCAACGAAGAGATCAAGGAAAGCTTTGAAGAGGCGGGAGGCGAGACCTTCACCTATATTCCATGCCTGAACGACGACGATGCGCACATAGCGGCCCTTGGGAAGGTGGTCGAAGATAACCTGCGCGGTTGGCTGGAATAATTTCGCTCGGGCGATCGCCACGGTGGACGGGCGATTCGTTCAACAATGAATCCCCGAGGGCCGAGACAAACAGTCGGAAATAAAAAAGGCGGTGGATTGCTCCACCGCCTTTTTCAAGAATTCCGTGTTGGCTTAGCTTGCAGCAACAGCAGCAGCAACAACAACCAGCAGGATCAGCGGCAGGATGATGCCCTGCGACGAACCTTGAGTTTCTTCAACAACAACAGGTGCTTCAACAACCGGCTCTTCCAGGTTGCCAGCGTATGCGGTCGAAGCTGCGGCGGTCAGAGCTGCGGCGAGAACGAGTTTTTTCATATTAACCTCCAGAATTTGCACGGTTCCAATGCCCGGAACCGCGCACCTAAGACTTACCTCGTGTTTTTTTCTAATCAGCATTGGCGCTGGATTGCAATTGCAACTTGAGCGCTAAGCGGCTTCGCGAAGGAAAATGTCGTCAAATTAGCAACACTTGCGTGCCGACCTTCGCCATAGAAAACAGTTCAGCAATATCATCGTTGAAGAGGCCAATACAGCCATTCGACGAACGTCGCCCAATTTTGCGCGTATCGTGGGTGCCGTGAATGCGATAATATTTCCAGCCCAGATATAAAGCGTGCGTTCCCAGAGGGTTATCTGGCCCCGGCGGGATATAGTCGGGCCATTCCGGATTTCTTCTCTTCATCGACGGTGTCGGCGACCAACTGGGGCCTTCAACTTTGCGGATCACGCTGGTGCGCCCGCGACGGGTCATCTCTTCGGTCAAAGGCACCGAAGATGGATAGAGTTTGTATACGGATTGATCATCTGACCAATAATGCAGCGCGCGAGACACGGTATCGACCAGAATAGCGCCGTTTCTGGTGTTCGAGAAATACGGCTGCCAGTCCAAAGCCCGGAAACCGGACACGTTGCGACGCACGGGCGGCTCGGGTTCAGGCGCGGGGCGCAGCGGATCACCTGGAATGTACTGGGCCAGCGCCGGAGACGCCAACGACGCGGTAGCACCGGTCAGAAACCCCCGGCGTGTGGGCGACAGAAAACGCTTTTTGTCCATGACAATGGGTCCTGTGTTCTGGAGAGTTCTGAAATCTGGCCTATTCTATTGCGAGAATGCTTCAGTCGCAAACCAAACCGGCAGAATCACGCGAGTAATGACGAATGTACGTTTGCTCAGCGCAGTCAGGCACGCTATGCCGGGTGACAACACAATTATCAGGTCGATCATGACGCGTATCGTTTCTTTACTGTTGATTTGCTTTGTCGCACTTGCGGCATGTACTGACACCCGCACCACGGCCATTGGCGCAGATGGCCGCCCCTTGCCGACGGTTTACAAGATTCGCGGCAACCCGGAAAAGCTGCAGTTCCGTATGTTGGATTCGGTCAACGCTCTGCGGCAGGCTCAGGGTCTGCAGGCAGTGCAGTTGAACTCTCAGCTTAACGCGGCGGCAGCAACGCATTCCAAGGATATGGCCCGACAAAACCGGCCCTGGCACTTTGGGTCAGATGGTTCTTCGCCGATCGATCGGGCCGCGCGGGTCGGGTATTTCGGCACATTTCTGGGCGAGGCCATTTCCGAAACCTACGAGACCGAGACCGAGACACTGGCAGCCTGGATGCAAGAACCGGGACCGCGCGCTGTCATCATGGACCCTAAGGCAACCCAGATGGGGTTCGCCTGGCATCAGGAAAGCGGTGGAAAAATCTGGTGGACGCTGGAAATGGGATCCGGCGGCTGATCCAGATCTGCCTAAAAAAGCCCCCGGAAAACGGGGGCTTTTTTAGTCTTTTAAGCAGCTTGCATAGATTGAGCTTCGGTCAATATCGCATAGAGCTTAACCGGATCTGGGTTCGCTCGCAGCTTGGTGCAGACCGAAGTATCTCGCAACGTGCGCGACACCAATGCCAGCGCCTTGAGATGATCCACGCCCGCCTCTTCCGGCGCAAACAGCGCAAAAGCGATGTCTACAGGCTGTCGATCAACCGACCCGAAATCGATGGGTTTTTCCAGCATGACAAACACGCCCGAAACCGCTTCAAGCCCGGCCAGGCGCGCATGCGGCAAAGCCACACCATGCCCAACGCCAGTGGGGCCAAGGCTTTCGCGCTCAAGCAGGCAATCAACGACGGCCTGAGCATCAAGGCTCCGGGTCGCGGCGGCGACGTCGCCGATTTCCTGAAACAACCGCTTCTTGCTGGAAGCGGCCGAGAGTACACGTACTGCCTCGGGCTTGAGAATGCTCGAAAGCTCCATGATCACGCTCCATGGAACGGCACCCGCCTTGGCGGGTGCGGTCCCGTTTTCTTGCCTGTTACGGATCGATCCAGCCGATGTTACCGTCATCGCGACGGTAGACAACGTTCAATCCATCCTTGTTCTCATTCCTGAACACCAGCACCGGAGCGCCAGCAAGTTCCATTTGCATCACGGCTTCCCCAACGCTCAGAGACGGAATTTTCGTCTCCATCTCAGCCACAATCATGGGCTGCAGCGATTCGGGTTCGTTTGCCGTGTCCGATTCGTCAGAGGCGAGGATATAAGAGGACGCACCAAAGAGTTCAACCGGCTCTGAACGGTCCTTGTGGTGATCCTTCAGTCGGCGCTTATAGCGGCGCAGTTGGGTTTCCATCTTGTCACAGCATGCCTCGAATGCTGCATAAATCTCAGTTGCGTGCGCCTTGGCCTGGGCGGTAAGGCCCGTCGACAGATGCACAGTTGTTTCGCATACATATTCATGCGCTGAACGGGAAAAGACGACGTTGGCATCTGTTGGCCGCTGAGCATATTTGCCCACAACCTCGCCCAGCTCGGTCTGCACGTGTGTCTGCAGGGCCGCGCCGATGTCGATCTGTTTTCCGCTGATTTGGTAACGCATGTGATCTCCTTCACAATTCACACCCATTCTGACGTCGCAGTCCGCGACGAACTTGTTTTTATCGGGTGGGGGGTCGCGACATTTTCTGCGGTTGCCTTAAAACCTGCCCTTCGAAGAAGGGACATCGAGATCCAGACTGGAACCGAGTAAATGCCATAGACCAATTGAGGCAAGAGACGAAGGAAGAGTCAATCAAAACAGGCGTGTATATACGCGATTTCCGTCGTGAACCGGATGCCATTCAGCACAACCCTATGAAATACGGAAGTTTTCGCCCAAATAGACCCGACGCACATTCTCGTTTTCGACAACTTCATCAGGTGTGCCAGACATCAGCACCTGGCCATCATGCAGGATATAGGCGCGATCCACAATTTCCAGCGTTTCCCGGACGTTGTGATCTGTGATCAGAACACCGATTCCCCGTTTTTTCAGGTCAGCCACCAGATGCCGAATATCCCCGACACTGATCGGGTCGACGCCTGCAAAGGGTTCGTCCAAGAGCAGATATTTCGGATCTGCTGCCAAACAGCGCGCGATCTCGACACGGCGGCGCTCACCACCCGAAAGCGCCAAGGCCGGGGCCCGGCGCAAATGCTCGATAGAGAAATCAGACAGCAGTTCTTCCAGCCGCTCTTTGCGCCGATGGGCGTGTGCGACAGTGATGTCCAGAACGGCGGCGATGTTGTCCTCGACGCTCATCCCGCGGAAAATCGACATTTCCTGTGGCAGATAGCCGATCCCCATTCGAGCGCGCCGATACATCGGCAAGGTCGTGACATTCTGGCCGTCGATTGTCACTTTACCCGCCTCGGGAAACACAAGACCCGCCACGGAATAGAAAGTTGTGGTTTTACCCGATCCGTTTGGTCCCAGCAGCGCCACGACCTCGGACCGGTCCAGTGTCATGGAAACCTCTCGGATAACCGTCTTTTTCCGATAAGACTTTCGCAGCTTCTCGATACGTAGGCCTGAACTGCCCTCGGCCACAGAAAGCTCGGGGCGCGCCATCAGTTGTTGCCCTGCTGCAAGATCGTTTTGACACGCCCTGTCATCGTTGCGGTACCCGTCGTCAGATTGGCGTTCATCTGATCGCCGCTGATAACACTGGGGCCCTGTGTCAGAAGGACGTTCCCCTTCATCACGATCACGCCCGAGTCGATTGTGTATTCTGCCCAATCGCCTTCAGCAGCGTCAGGTGGGCTGACCAGAACCACGTTTTCGCTTGCCTCCATCCGTTCGATGGCCGAGCGTTCCTGATTGTAGATCACCAAAACCCGTTCAGCTGTCAGCCGCATTTCACCCTGTACAACGATGACATCTCCAAGGAACTCGGCAGAGCCGTCTTCCTGGTTCACATTCAGCGTTTCAGACGTCACCTCGACCGGCAGACTTGGGTCGGCATTCGCAGAACCAAAGGCCACCTGCGCTTCTTGCGCAGTCGCGGACCCGGCACCCACAATTACAGCGAGACACAGAGGAACAAAACGAAAATCGAACACAGGTTATCTTTCTGCCTTTTCAGGCTCGTATATCAGCTTCACGCCATCTGTAAAAACAATATGGACGGGACCATCCTTTTTTTCAGTTCCAAAGGTCATGCGCCCGGCGGAAAAGTTGCCGATCGGCCCGGTTCCGTTCACCTGCCCCGGTGTGTCGCCGCGAATTTCGTCCAGCGACGTGTTGAGCAGATCTGTTGTGACCTGAAGACCATCCGCTGTGGTGATCACCACGTCGCCGACAAAGGTGGCCGTGCCCTCATCCGGACGAATTAACCCAGAGTTGGAATCCAATGTGATCGTTCCGCCATTCAGTAAACCAAACCGGCCGCGGAATTCAGACGCTGCCGGAGTTGACCCTTCGCTGCCTTGGGTGGCCTGCGTGGCTTCAATTTGCACATCTTCGCCTTTGCGGGTTGTACCCTGGTAATTTGGCTGGGTCACGACTTGCTGCGCCAGCCGTTCATCAATGTCATTTTGCGCGAAAGGCACTGACACATTTGTTTCGATGCTGCGGGACAGCAGAAAGACAGTGGACAGCAAGACGATGGCCGCAAGCGGCAACAGGACCTTCAGGAACTGCACCATGCGGGAATATCTGTCCACTTCGCCCCCCCCTCAGCCCAGACCGACGCGCAAACAATCGTGGATATGCAACAAGCCCTGTGCTTGTCCATCCGCCTCGGGGTCGACCACAAACAGCGAAGTGATCTTGCGATCATTCATGATCGCGACCGCTTCTTCGGCCAGTGCGTTGGGAGCAATGGTCATCGGATCACGGGTCATGACATCTTGCGTGCTCTTGTCCAACAGCCCGTCCATGTTACGACGCAAATCGCCATCGGTGACAATGCCCAGCAGACGGCCTGCGTCATCGGTAACACCAACGACACCAAAGCTTTTTTGGCTCATGACCAGCAAAGCCTCGCTCATCGGAGTGCCCGATGCGACAACAGGCATATCCGAATGCATCAGGTCGCGCACCTTACTGAGCTGCGCGCCGAGTTTACCGCCAGGGTGGAAGTCGCGGAAATTCTCGGGCTTGAAATCCCGGTACTTCATCAAAGCAATCGCCAGCGCATCGCCCATTGCCAAAGTCAATGTCGTCGAGATCGAAGGCACCATGCCAAAGCCACATGCCTCACCCATTGACGGGATCAGCAGATGTACATCCGCCTGCTTCATAAGCGTGCTCTGGGGCTTACTGGACAAGCCGATCAGCGGAATGCCAAAGCGTCGGGTAAATGCCAACATGTTGGCCAGTTCCGGAGCCTCGCCCGAGTTTGAGATCGCCAGGACAACATCGCCCTTGGATACCATCCCCAGATCGCCATGGCTGGCCTCGGCCGGATGAACAAAATAGGCCGGCGTACCCGTGCTGGCCAGAGTCGCAGCAATCTTGTGACCGATATGGCCTGATTTGCCGATCCCGCTGACAATGATGCGACCCGTTGCTTGCAGGATCAGTTGCACAGCCTCGGCAAAGTGTTCATCAAGGCTTTCGGCCAGCACGTCAAGGGCGCGGGCTTCATCAGTGACAACCTGTCGGGCAGTTCTTAGAAAGGCTTCGGTATCGGTCATGAGTGCGCAAAGATATCCGTTTCGGGCCAACCGGCGAGGTCCAGCTTCGCACGCATTGGCAAGAAATCAAAACA
Organism: Ruegeria sp. HKCCD7303; assembly: GCF_013111185.1. Classification (GTDB taxonomy): domain Bacteria; phylum Pseudomonadota; class Alphaproteobacteria; order Rhodobacterales; family Rhodobacteraceae; genus Ruegeria. The sequence continues at coordinate 68,029 of NZ_WVRE01000009.1, forward strand.
CGCCTGCGCCATCTCGGTCCGGTCCTCGCGGGCCAGCCGTTTGTTCAATTCGTCCCGCAGGCGGTGCAGGTACAGAACGTCCGATGCCGCATAGTCCAACTGAGCGTCCGTCAGGGTTTCAGCGCCCCAATCGCTCATTTGCTGTTGTTTCGAGATATCGACACCGATCAGTTCCTGGCACAGGTTTTTCAGCCCGTGCCGGTCCGTATAAGTGCGCACCAACCGGCTGGCGATCTTGGTGCAGTAAACCGGTGCAGCCAACGCGCCAAAGGTGTGATACATCGCGGCAATGTCGAAACGCCCAAAGTGGAACAGCTTAAGCACGTCGGGGTTTTCCAGCATGGCGCACAGGTTCGGCGCTGCGGTCTGGCCCCGTTCAACCTGAACAATATGGCTGTTGCCGTCACCACCCGACATCTGGATCACGCACAAGCGGTCGCGATGCGGGTTTAACCCCATGGTTTCGCAGTCAATGGCCACAATGGGCCCCAAATCCAGCCCGTCCGGCAGATCGTTTTTGTACAAATGGTTCGCCACGCAACTATTCCTCTGAGCGCTTTCGCCTCCGAGATAGGCGGTTTGGTCCATAAACTCAACGCCGTCCAAAAATCGCGGTCATTTCATCACCAAGCAATTGATTTTATCCTCAAGGGGGGGATAAGGATAAATCATGCCAAATCACAAACATGAGTCGCACCCACAAATCACGGCCCGGCTGAAACGCGCCCACGGTCATTTGGCCAAGGTCATTGCCATGCTGGAAGAACACGCCCCCTGTTCAGACGTCGCACAACAGCTTTTCGCTGTTGAAAGGGCCGTCACCAATGCCAAGCGCGCTTTGATCCATGATCATATCGACCATTGCCTGTCTTCTGAAGACGGTGGCAGCGGGATCGAAGACTTCAAAACGATTACGAAATACCTTTGAACCATGCTGAGCATTCTTAGAAACCGCACCTACCGCCACCTGTTCCTCGCCCAGATCGTCGCCCTGACCGGAACCGGGTTGGCCACGGTTGCGTTGGGTTTGCTTGCTTTTGAACTGGCAGGGGACGCCGCTGGCCTTGTGCTGGGCACCGCGTTGACGATCAAGATGGTGGCCTATGTCACCGTCGCCCCATTGGCGGCCGCATTTGCCGAACGCCTGGATCGTCGCAAAATGCTGGTTTTTCTGGACCTTATCCGCGCTGCTGTTGCGGTATGCCTGCCTTTTGTAACTGAAGTCTGGCAGGTCTATGTATTGATTTTCGTACTACAATCAGCCTCGGCGGGATTCACGCCTGCCTTTCAGGCAACGATTCCTGACGTGTTACCTGATGAGGCTGAATACACACGCGCGTTGTCTCTGTCGCGCCTAGCTTATGACATGGAAAGCTTGCTCAGCCCCATGTTTGCCGCAGCCCTGCTGCTGCTTGTCAGCTTCAACAGCCTGTTCTGGGGCACTGCATTGGGTTTTTTGGCTTCTGCTTTACTTGTGATTTCAGTCGGGCTGCCTTCTCCAAGGCCAACCAAACCCCGCGGCATTTATGACCGCACGACACGCGGTATTCGCATTTATCTGAAGACACCCCGGTTGCGTGGGTTGCTTTCGCTCAGTTGGAGCGCAGCCGCGTTGAGTTCGATGGTTATCGTCAACACTGTGGTCGTCGTGCGCGCCAATCTGGGCCTGTCGGAAAGCGCCGTGGCCATAGCCTTGGCCGGGTTCGGAGGCGGATCGATGCTGGCAGCCTTTACTTTGCCTCGCCTTCTGGATCGGATCGAAGACCGTCGCGTCATGCTCTCGGGGGCCGTTTTTGCTACAGGATCGATGGCCGTCGCTGCGGTTCTTGCAGCAACTGTTCCCTTGTCACTGGGTCTGCTGACCCTGTTGTGGGCCTTTACAGGTTTCGGATATTCCACAACGCTCACACCTTCGGGCCGCTTATTAACCCGGTCGGCGCAGCCCGAAGACCGCCCTGCCGTGTTCGCCGCACAGTTCACCCTGTCGCATGGCTGCTGGTTGGTTCTTTACCCACTGGCAGGATGGCTGATGACCGTGTACGGGCCGACCGTTACCCTCAGCAGCATGGCGACATTGTCCGTGGTGGGCGTTGTAGGTGCAATCAGCCTTTGGCCGCGGCTTGATAAGGAACCGATCCTTCACGATCATCCGGATTTACCGCCCGATCACCCGCACCTGGCCGGGTCAGGCCCGCATGTACATCCAATTATCATTGACGATCTGCACCCGCACTTCCCGCGTGAGCCTTGAGCAAGAGCTTCGATCTGCACTAAACCCGGACTCGTCGAATACCGGAGCCCCAATGGACCAGCTAGACCGTCGCATCATCGCCGCACTGCAAGCCAATGCGCGTGCATCGACAACACAGATCGCAGCCACACTGGGCGTCGCGCGCACGACGGTACATGAGCGGATCAACCGGATGGAACAGCGCGGCATCATCACGGGGTATTCCGTGCGCCTTGGGGCGACGGAAGATACACCCAAGGTTCAGGTGATCGTCATGCTGGAGGTGCAGCAAAAAGAAACGACCCGCATCATCAAACGGCTCGAAGCCTACCCCGAAGTCAAATTGTGTCTGTCAATCAACGGTGAATTCGACCTTATGCTTTCGGCTGAAGCACCCCGGTTGGAAGATCTGGACATTCTGGTCGACGACCTGGCCAAGATTCCCGGCGTCCTGCGCACCAATACCAGCGTTGTCTTTGGGCGCAGGATCGATCGAAACTGAAGCGGCGATAACCCTCTGTAAACCGATTATTGGCTAGCTTGGCCGGGACAGTTCAGAATCCCGGACCGGCAGAATGCCAATTCGAAAGCTTTCGTTTTTCATCATGTTCCTGCTTGGCGCGCTGGCTCAGGCAGTGTTTGCCGCGCCCAATGCCCATACACGGGATCTGTGCGATCAAGCCGCGCAACGTGCGGCTTTGTCTGAAGGGGTACCTGTGGATGTATTGCGCGCCATCTCACGCGTTGAAACCGGCCGTACACTTGCGGGGCATTTTGCACCCTGGCCATGGACCATCAACGCCGAAGGTCAGGGATACTGGTTCGCGACCGAAGATGAAGCCAAAGCCCATGTTTTCAAGATCTTCAAAGCAGGTGCGCGCAGCTTTGATGTCGGCTGTTTCCAGATCAACTATCGCTGGCACGGCAAGGCCTTCCGCTCGATCGACGCGATGTTCGACCCCGATGAGAACGCCAGCTACGCCGCCCGCTTCCTGAAAGACCTGTATACCGAGCTTGGCACGTGGCCCGCTGCCGCCGGGGCCTATCATTCCCGTACGGAATCGCTGGCCAAAGCGTACACAAGGCGGTTTCAGGCCGTGTTGGCCCAGCTTAGCGGCGAGACCTCGCCTCGGCTTGCAGCCATGTCACGCGATCCGTTCACCGGGACAGGAACACCTTTGATCCCCCTGCGGTCAAGCGTGAAGCACGGTGGGGCATTGGGCTCTTTGGTCCCGACCGCGGGCGCCGCCACCGCATTTATCGCGTTCAACTAGGAGTTTCGTGTGCCCAAAATCGACGCCCGATCCCTGTTTTCACCCACAGTTCTTCTGGCACTGGCTCTGATGACGGTCATCGTAATGATGATCCTTCCGATGCCAGCCTGGGTGCTGGATGTGGGGCTTGCCGCATCGTTTGCCTTGGCCATCCTGATTTTCACACTGACCCTGTTCATCGAAAGACCTCTGGATTTTTCGTCCTTCCCAACGATCCTTCTGGCATCCCTTATGCTGCGGTTGTCGCTGAATGTGTCCTCGACAAAACTGATCATCGGGCAAGGACATACCGGCCCAAACGCGGCGGGTGATGTGATCGAAGGGTTTGCCAATTTCGTCATGGGCGGCAGTATTTTTCTGGGCCTTGTGGTGTTTGGCGTCCTGTTGATTGTAAACTTCATGGTCATCACCAAAGGTGCGGCCCGGATGGCCGAGGTCGGCGCGCGTTTTGCCCTGGACGGGATGCCGGGCAAACAGCTTGCCATCGACAGTGACATGTCCGCCGGGGCCATTGACCACCAGCAGGCCAAGGAAAGACGCGAACGCGAACAGCAGGAAACAACGTTTTTCGGCTCGCTCGACGGTGCGTCGAAATTCGTCAAGGGTGACGCCATTGCCGGTCTGCTGATCACTTTGCTGAACCTTGTGATGGGTCTGATCATGGGCGTAATCGTGCACGGAATGCCCGTGGCATCGGCGTTCGAGACTTATGCGATCCTGACCGTTGGCGACGGGTTGGTGTCGCAAATTCCGGCCGTGATCATCTCTATCGCTTCCGCTTTGTTGCTGGCACGCGGCGGCACGCAAGGGGCTACGGACAACGCCATCTTCTCGCAGTTGGGCCGCCACCCGGCGGCCCTGTCCACAGTGGCGGTTCTGATGGTCCTGTTTGCGTTGGTGCCCGGACTACCGTTTCTGCCCTTCATTCTTGGGGCAGGTGTCTTGGGATACGCGGCCTATTCCGTCCATCGCAAACGGCAAGAGGAAGAAACCGCGGCGCAGCTGCCCGCGACCGAAACGGATACACCAATTACTCAGGCCATCGGAGATATCCTTGATTTGGACGATGTGCACCTTGAGTTCGCCCCCGATCTGGTCAGCATGGTGCTGAACCTAGGTACTGGCCTAGATGCCCGGATCGCCAATATGCGCACCTATGTGGCGTCAACCTTTGGGTTGATCCTGCCTGAAATACGTCTGACGGACCGCGCCGATCTGCCAACCGGGACCTATGTGATCAAGGTTCACGGTGTCGAACAGGCGCGCGGCGTTCTCAATCCGGATCTTGTTTTGGCCCTTGTACAGGACGGGTTTGATCTGCTTCCAGAAGGCAACGATGTGACCGAGCCCGTCTATGGCGCACCTGCCCGCTGGATTCTTCCGAAAGATCAGGAAGACGCGGCGCTGAGCGGCGCTACCATCGTCTCGCCTCCCGAGATTTTGGCCACCCATCTTCTTGAGATCATCAAACAGAATTTCTCGCGCCTGCTGACGTTGAAGTCCCTGCGTCGCCTGCTGTCCGAAATGACCCGGCTCAGTGACCCGGTGCGCGCCGAAGCCAACCGAAAACTGTTGGACGAACTGATCCCGGACAAGGTGCCCATCGACACCCTGCACGCGGTTCTGCGCCTGTTGCTCGATGAACGCGTGTCGATCCGAAACATGGCCCTAATCCTGGAAAGCGTGGCCGAAGCGCGACTGACCACAACCCAACCTGAAGGCATCTGTGAGCTGGTGCGTCAACGCCTTGGCTTCCAATTGGTTGCCGACATGAAGCGCGAGGATGGCTCGATCCCACTGATCCAGTTGGACCCTGAATGGGAGGACACGTTTGCCACCTACCAGATCGACGCGCCCAATGCCGGGCTGGATGTCGCACTGCCGCCAAACTTGTTCAACAAACTGGCTGACGGCGTGGTCAGCAGCGTCGCCAAATCCGCCGATAGCGGCCTGTTCCCTGCTGTTGTGACTTCGACCCGGCGGCGGCGATTGTTGCGCACAATCATGCACGCACGTGGCATCACCAACCCCGTTCTGTCCTTCGAAGAAATCGGTCTGGAAGCCAAACCCGCCTTGGTCGGAACCGTCCCGACGTGATTGCTCTGCCGCCAGAATTGATGTCGCAGCTATCCGACACTCTGTGGCAAGCCTTTGTCGTGTTCTTGCGCGTTTCAGCGCTTGTTTCGCTGCTGCCTGCCTTTGGTGAGCGCAGTATTCCCACACGGGTCAAACTTGGCATTTCCATCGCGTTTACCTTGATCATTCTGCCTGCTATTTCAGCTATCTCCTTCGAAACCAGTCTTTTGACAGTGGTGCGCCTGGTCGGAACCGAGGTCCTGATTGGGTTCGCCCTTGGGATTGGATTGCGTCTGTTCGTCCTAGCCTTACAAACGGCGGGATCCATCGCGGCTCAGTCCACCTCCCTGTCCCAGCTTCTTGGCGGTGCATCTGTCGATCCGGTTCCCGCCATGGGATATCTCTTGACGCTGGCTGGTTTGACACTCGCCGTCATTATGGGGCTGCATGTGCGGGCTGCGCAGTTCTTGATCCACAGTTACACGTTGTTTCCAGCCGGCTTGCTTCCTGGGGCTGCCGATATCTCGCGCTGGGGTGTTCAGCAGATTACACATAGTTTTGGGTTGGCCTTTGCTCTGGCCACGCCTTTTGTCATCGCCTCATTGATCTACAATCTGGCGCTGGGCGTCATCAACCGGGCCATGCCACAGCTGATGGTCGCTTTCGTAGGTGCACCCGCAATCACTTTTGCCGGGCTGTTCCTGCTGTTTGCCGGTACACCGCTAATCCTTTCGGTGTGGTCTGACGCGCTGATGGCGTTTTTTGTGAACCCGGTCGGACCGCAGCCATGAGTGGGGGCGGCGACGACAGTGACAAATCTTACGAACCGACACCGCAAAAGCTGCAAAAAGCGCGCGAAAAGGGTGAAGTTCCCAAATCCAATGATTTGTCCGTCGTGGCCGCGTACACCGGGTTACTGATCGCGCTCATGACGGCTGGGAAATACACTGTCGAACAAATGGGCACCGTGTTCATGGTTTTGATCGAACAATCCGACCAGATTGCGCGGCTTTTGACAGATGGGCCTTCAAACGCTCCGACTGCGGGGATTTTAAAAGGGGCTTTGATGCCTGTGGCCTTGCTGTTTTGCCTGCCGGCAGCGGCCGTGTTGTTGAACCTGATCGCCCAGCGCGCCTTGATATTTGCCCCAAGCAAACTGAAACCAAAGCTCTCACGCATCTCGCTTGTGTCGAATGCCAAGAACAAGTTTGGCCGCGGCGGGCTTTTTGAATTCGCCAAAAGTGCGATCAAGCTGGTGATCTACAGCACGTGTCTTGCGCTGTTTCTCAAAGCAAACCTGACCGAAATACTGTCGGCCAGCGCGGCACCGGCCAAGTCATCCATCCTGTTGATGATGAACCTATTGTTTCGTTTTTTGTTTATCGTGATCGCCATTGCCCTGGTCATCGGGGTCGTCGATTTTATGTGGCAATACGCCGAGCATATGCGCAAAAACCGTATGTCGCGCAAGGAAATCCAAGACGAAACCAAAGACGCCGAAGGTGACCCTCATGTCAAACAGCACCGCCGTCAGCGCGCGCAAGAAATTGCCACCAACCAGATGATTTCAGATGTGCCCGGCGCAGATGTCGTGATCGTTAACCCCACCCATTTTGCAGTTGCGTTGAAATGGTCCCGAACTATCGGCAGCGCACCCGTTTGCGTCGCCAAAGGAGTCGACGAAGTAGCAGCAGCCATTCGAACCGCCGCAAGCGAAGCCGGGGTTCCGATCCACTCGGATCCACCCACAGCCCGCGCGCTTCACGCAACTGTCGAGATAGGGCAGGAAATCGCCGAAGAGTATTATCGGCCCGTGGCGGCTGCGATCCGGTTTGCCGAAGCAATGCGAAAACGCGCCAAGGAGCAGATCCGATGAAACACACCCAAATCCCGGCTTTGGAAAAAGTGACAGAGGCCACATTTCAAAAAAAGTTTCAGGAATTGCGGCCGATCCTGGACGCTGAGGCGAGGGTTCGGCAACAGCTTGCAAAACTGGATTTGCAGCTGAGTCAAGTGCGAACGGAAAGCGACAAAACCGAAGGATACCAAGTTTCCGGAACCGACATTCTGTGGAACGGGTGGGAGTCCGCCACACGGCGCCAGCTCAATATGCAAGTTGCCCAGATTCGAGCACAAAAACTTGCGGCGGTGGAGGCGCTTCGCTTTGCGTTTGGGCGTAAACAAGCCGTCGAAGCTCTGGGGGAGAAATTTCATCAGAAACACAGCCTCAAAGCCGCCCGAAAGCTGGTCGAATAAAAACCAAGCATTTTTTTTAGACGTCTTGCCGGTTTACGCTCATGATCAGCACTTCTGTGACGTTATCGCCCAGATCTTTGCGCGCGACTTCCAACAAGGATTTTCGCAGGATGTCCAAATTACCGGACTCTGTGAAAACGCCGTCGAACCCACCTGAATTTGCATGATCAAACAAAACCTGAAGGAAACGATCCCGCAGTTTTGGTTCAATTGCATAGAACCTGTCTGTGATCGAGGGATCAGCCTCGAGGCTCAGAGTCAAAGTCACCATGGCGTCTATCGAATCATCTTTCACGACCGGAACAACAAACTGCTTGATCATCTTCAGAAACTCTGATCCGCCGCCATCTTTCTTTTTCGACGTCTTGGGCTTGCCCTGCTCTTTGCCTTTGTCATTTCCCTTAAGCGCTGCATCCTTGTCGGGTGTGGCATCCTCGGGCTTTTGCGCCGGAGCCAAGTATAGCCCGGCGCCAACACCCGCCCCCAGTCCAACAACCAGGAAAAGAACTGGAATCAGTTTTGCGATCACACCTGCACCTCAGAACGGAAGAAGAGAATCAAGAATTTGCTGGCCGTACCGAGGTTGTTGGACATCCGTAATCTGCCCACGGCCACCATAGGACACACGCGCCGACGCGATCTTGTCATAGGTGATTTCATTCTGGCGTGAGATGTCCTGAGGGCGGACATAGCCAGCCACCAAAAGCTCGCGTAGTTCAAAATTGACGCGCAGCTCCTGTGATCCCGAGATGGCCAAAACCCCGTTTGGCAGCACATCCAGCACCGTTGCGGCCACGCGCAAGGTCAGCTTTTCGTTCCGCCGAACCGATCCGCGACCAGAGCTTGAAGAATCCGATTCGATCGCGACGGCTTCGTCCAATGACGCGCCTTCCGGCAGGTTTTTTTGCACACGCTGCGGCAAGCCAAAGAAGCTTCCCACCCCAAGCTCTTCCGACCCGGATCTGGAGCGTCGCGTGTCATTGGATATCTCGGCCTCTTCATCCAGTTCGATGACGACGGTTAGAATATCTCCCTTTTTGATCGCCCGCTGATCGCCCAACAGAGATTGCTGACCGCCACTCCAGAGCGATGAACGATCCACATTTCGCTGGGGTTGCGTGTGTAACGGCAGGCCCGGCCACAGCATGGCTACCTGTTCAGGCGAGTCCTCGTTAGGGGTGAAACTTGGCGGTTTTCCCAAATGGTCCAGACGCCCGCACGCAGACAAAGCAAACACGGTCAAAAGAAGAGTTTTTGGAAGTCTTGACATCACTGCACCTCAATTTGGCCATCTGGGCGGATTCGGCCTGTTACCGTTGTTCGAGACGAAAGATTCATCACCCGAATGCGCTCGCCGATTGCGCCGCGCCCGAGGGCTCGACCCTCGGTGGTGATAGACAAGGGTTGGCTATTAAACACCAAAATCACCCGATCGTTGCGGTCAACAACGGCGGGCGGACCAACATCCGTGTCACGAATGGGTCTGCCGGGGTAAAGAGCCACCCTGGCTTCCTGCCCGATCAAGGCCTCGGGATCCTTTGCTGCACCAGCGACCTCCGTCGGCTTCATCTCAAGATCTGCTGCGACAATGATCTCTTTTGCCCGGATCGTTCGGGTTGAAACCACGATGTCAGACTGCGCAACACAGGGTATCAAGATCGTCAGGGCCGCTATAAGACGTTGCATTAGCGCACCTGTGTTGTTGCGCTCATCATCTGATCGACTGCCGAAATGACTTTGGCATTCATTTCATAACCACGCTGCGCCTCGATCAGTTCTGTCACCTCGCGCACCGCGTCGACCGAGCTGTCCTCCAGATAGCCCTGCCTTATTGTTCCCAGCCCGTCTTCACCAGGCGTGCCCAAAACGGGCGCACCTGAGGCTTCGGTTTCCTTGAACAAATTGCTTCCGATTGCCTCAAGCCCCTTGGCATTCGAGAAACTGGCAAGCGCAAATTCTCCCAACAGCTGACCTTCGGGAGCGTCGTCAAAATAGGCGTAAACCTCGCCGCCCGCGTTGATCGAAATAGAGCGCGCATCGTCAGGGACGGTGATTTCGGGCGAAACCGCAAATCCATCAGAGGTCACGATTAGCCCTTCAGCCGAACGTTTCAGACTACCATCGCGAGTATAGGCGGTCTGACCGCTGGGAAGCGTCACCTCCAAGTAGCCGCGCCCTTCAATCGCCACGTCCAGATCACTGCCGGTCGCCGACAGCGCACCCTGCTCCAATTGCACCGTCACGGCGGCAGGCCGCACACCCAGACCCAGCTGGATACCAGTGGGCAGGACCGTTCCATCCGACGCGTTCACTGCCCCGGCCCGGGCCATCTGTTGATAGTGCAAATCCGCAAACTCGGCCCGTCGGGCGTTGTAGCCAGTGGTATTCATATTCGCCAGGTTGTTCGAAATCGTCTCGACACGCATCTGTTGCGCGGACATGCCGGTGGCGGCAATTTTTAGGGCTCGCATTTAACACTCTCCTTATTCAGACCAGCGCATCAGGGCGTTAAGCGCCCCGCGCACCCGCTCGTCTTCGCTTTCCAGAAAACTTTGCCCCAGTTCGTAAGCGCGCTGGATTTCAACCAAGCGCGTCACCTGCTCAATGGCTTTGACGTTTGAGCCTTCGAGAAAGCGTTGCAAAACAATCGGTTCGTCAACCGGATCTATGGCCTCATCCGTACGGAAGCGTGTGTTTCCTTCGCGGACTAGATCTTTAGGGTCGGCGATGTTGAACACCCCCAGCTGCCCCAATAATTGCCCATCGACACTCAGGGTTCCGTCGCTGCCAACGTCTATCGTGACGACATCGGGCGGGATGAAAACCGGCGCGCCATTTGCGTCCAACACGCGCGCGCCATCCAGGGCCACCAGATCCCCCTCTGCGTTGGTCGAGAAACTGCCAGCCCGCGTCAACCGATTCCCGTCCGGCGTTTCAACCATAAAAAAACCAGCGCCTTCGATCGCGAAGTCAAACTGCCCACCGGTTTCCGTCAACACCCCCTGTTGCAACGACGTGTTGCGGGCTTCGGCCCGGCTCATGGAAAGCGACGGGCTTTTTGGCATGCCCTGAATGAACTCGGAAAACACAAGACCTTGCTGGCGATAGCCAGTCGTGTTCGCATTGGCGATATTATTTGCCACCAATCGCATTTCGTTCATCAAACCGGATTGGCGGGACAAGGTAACATAAGCGGTGTCCATCAGCGACCTCCTGCAATCAAAGGGACGAGCGTTCCGGTGAAGAACGTCACCAGAGTCTGGGTCATGAACCCCATCGAAATCCAGAATACGACAACGATGGCGATCAGCTTGGGAACGAAAGTCAGTGTCATTTCCTGAATCGACGTCAGCGCCTGAAACAAGCCGACAATCAAGCCCGAGACCAAGGCGACAGCCAGAATCGGGACCGATGTGATCACCGCAACCCAAAGGGCCTGGCGCACAATGTCATAGAAAAGACCTTCGCTCAGCATCGTGTCAGACCGGCATCCGCAGGATTTCCTGATAAGCCTCGACCACCTTGTTGCGCACGATCACGGCTGTCTCGACAGCCAGTTCGGTTTGCGCCAGCGCCTGCACCAATGCGTGCGGATCGGCTTGTCCGACCATCGCGGCCTGAGACATCTGCTCGCTGTGTTTCAACGTGGCCGCAAAGTCCTGAAAACTGGCCTGAAGCCCCTGCGTCGTCCCGGTGTGTTCGGGATCGGCCTGTGTCGCGGGGCGTGCGCCGGTATAGTTCTGTGCGGCGGTCAGGGATCGGATGTCCATTCTGGCTGTCCTTTATTTTCTGAGCAATTCCATCAACGACGACGACATCTGCCGCGTCTGATCAAACATCTTGAGATTGGCTTCGTAGCTGCGCTGCGCTTCGCGCGCGTCGGCGATTTCGATCATCAGATCGACATTCGATCCCTGATAGTGGCCGCTTTCATCAGCCATCGGATGGCCAGGGTCGTAGATTCTGCTTAGGTCACGCCGATCAAGCGTGACACGGCCGGCCTGCACCATGTCGCGACCGTCTTTTTGTACAGTTTCAAATGGCACCGTTTTGCGCCGGTAGCCCGGCGTATCGGCGTTCGAAATATTCTCGGACACATGCCGCAAGCGGGCGGCCTGCGCACGCAGGGCGCTGGCGGATGCGGTCAGAGAGTGGGAAAAATCGCTCATCTTCTTTCCTCTTAGCCACGACCCAGGCTGGTACGCAGGATATTCATGGATGACTTGTAAATAGCCAAAGCCCGGTCATGCTGGCGCTTAACATCGACCGATTTCAGCATCTCTTCTTCAAGGGAAACGCCGTTGCCGTTAGGATCGCCAGAAGGGACGGCATCGAACTCGGCCCAGCTTTTCGCATCAGAACCTCTGTGCAGATGACCCTGACGCGTGGCGCTCATAGTCGTTTCACGTTGTGAGATTTCGAAAGCTGTCTTGAAAGATTCTATATCGCGCGGCTGGTAGCCGGGTGTATCCGCATTGGCCATGTTGCGCGCAATGACCGCCTGCCGTTGCCCGGCATGGGTTGCCATTGCGTACGCGGTCTTAAAGACGTTCAGGTCATAGAACATCGGGGCTTCTCCCTCGATCAATTTCAATCAAGGCTTAACCCCGATTCCTTTAGAAACCGTTTTCAGAACTCAGTTGGAGAACCCACGATGTCAGATCTCGACCCGATGCTTCTGAAACATGAATTCGACAGGATGACTGCGGTCCGTCATGTGGGGCTGGTCAGTGGCGTCGCGCAGGGTCTGATCGAGATCAGCGGCCTGAACAGTCACGCGCGAATTGGCGACCTGCTTACATTGCAGCGGCGCTCGGGGCCTGATGTCTCAGGTGAAGTGCTGCATGTGGATGCGGATCATGTTCATATGATGCCAGGCGCCGCACCAGATGGTGTCAGTCTGGGGGACCGCGTGTATCTTGACCCCTCTCCGGGTTTCGCACCGGGCCTGCACTGGTTGGGGCGTGTTATCGATCCATTTGGCAAACCGCTTGACGGGAAACCTCTGCTGAACGGGGCGCAGGACCGCGATATCATGCAGGCCCCGCCGCCAGCTGTAACACGCAAACCGTTGGGAGAGCGGATGGCCACGGGGTTGTCCGTTCTAAACACAATGCTACCGATCGTGCGCGGTCAGAGGGTCGGGTTGTTTGCCGGGTCGGGCGTTGGGAAATCGACGCTCCTGTCAACTCTGGCACGCTCCATGCGGGCGGATGCAGTCGTAGTTGCACTGATTGGTGAGCGGGGGCGCGAAGTAAATGAATTTGTTGCCCATGCCATCGGTCCGGAGGCCATGCAGCGGACCATCGTGGTGGCAGCGACTTCGGACCAATCGGCCTTGTCCCGCAGGCGCTGCGCTTGGTCAGCGATGTCGACAGCAGAATTCCTGCGCGATCAGGGCCTGAACGTCCTGTTTCTGGCCGATTCAGTGACCCGTTTTGCTGAAGCACACCGGGAAATTGCCGTCGCCATGGGGGAAACGCCGTCTCTGCGCGGGTATCCGCCTTCGGTCACACCCCTGATCGCCAATCTGTGTGAACGCGCAGGACCGGGCGCGCAGGATCAGGGGTATATCACCGCCGTGTTCAGCGTGCTGGTGGCCGGATCGGACATGGATGAACCTGTCGCAGACATTCTGCGCGGCGTGCTGGACGGGCATATCGTGCTTAGCCGTGACATCGCCGAACGTGGGCGTTTCCCCGCCATCGATCTCAGCAGGTCCGTGTCCCGCAGTTTGCCGGGGGCGGCGTCCGAGGCGGAAAACCATATGATTTCGGAAACACGCAGACTTGTCGGAAGCTACGAACAGTCAGAAGTGATGATAAAGGCCGGGCTATATGCCGAAGGGTCAGACCCGCTTTTGGATCAGGCCGTGCGCGTTCACGACGAATTGGATTCGTTTTTCGGTAAACCGGATTCCGAAGGGATCGAAAACAGCTTTAGTCGACTGTCTCTGATTCTGCGCCGCGCATCGGTCGGGGTACCGCGTTAAGCGAATTCTGAACAGTTTTAAGTGTTAAGGCCACCTTAAGTCCTCCGCTGCTAGTCACAGAGTTGGGTGATAAAAAGGTGGTGGAGATGGGTGCGCAAACAAACGCGGCGCCAATCATCATCAAGAAGAAGCGTGTGTCAGGTGGCGATGGCCATCATGGCGGCGCGTGGAAAGTCGCGTATGCCGACTTTGTTACGGCCATGATGGCCTTCTTCATGTTGATGTGGCTGCTGAACGCAACAACGGAACAACAACGCAAGGGGTTGGCGGATTACTTCGCGCCGACAATCCCGCTGAGCCCGGAATCCGGGGGCGGTGACGGCGCTTTTGGTGGCGACAGTATGCTGTCAGAAGACACGCTGCTGCGGGACGGCCAAGGGGCTATAACCAAGTACGCAACCGAGTCGCGCCTGGCCCGTGGGTCCGTCGGCGTGGATGCACAGGGTGGCGGCAAAGGGAACAAGGAAGACTTCTCGACGCTTGAAGCCCAACTGCTTGGCCGCACCGGCGAAAGCGATGTGTCGGACAAGCTGCTCAAGCACATTGTCACACGCGTCACTGACGAAGGACTTGTCGTCGAACTCTTTGACACCGAGGATCAGGCATTGTTCGAATCGGGATCCGACACGCCAACCCGCTTCCTGCGCGCGCTGGCCCTGATCATCGCCCGATCCTCGGATTTAGTGACAAATTCGATCGCCGTTGAAGGCCATGTCAGCGCCTCGCCTGTTGTACAGGCCCGCAACACCGCCTGGGATCTGTCTACTGCACGAGCGCAAAAACTGCGCCAGTTGCTGCAGGACAAGGGCGTGACGGCACGGCGGATGGATCGCGTCACCGGCCATGCAGACCGTGAGTTATTTGCTAAAAACCCAATGGCCCCGCGGAACAACAGGGTCGAAGTGATCTTCCTGCGTCACCCCTAAAGGATAGAACGCATTTTACATGTTAGCGCGCTGTTAAGGGGCAGCGCGTTACCTGTTGCATCAACGACTGACGCAACAGAAGGGCGCGCCCATGACCATTTCCTCTTCGCTCAATGCCGGCGTGGCAGCGCTGAAAGCCAACGCCAACAGGCTGGCAACGATTTCCGACAACATCGCGAATTCCTCGACCTATGGGTACAAGCGGGTCGAGACGGATTTTCATTCTATGGTCACATCGGGTCAAGGTGGCAGCTATTCGGCAGGTGGCGTGCGCACGACAAGCCAGCGCATGATTGATCAGCGCGGACCCTTGGTAACAACCAGCAACTCCACCGACCTCGCGGTTCGCGGGCGCGGGATGTTGCCAGTGCGCCCTAGTTCGCAAATCGGCAATAACTCGAACGAAATGCTTTTGACCACAACCGGATCGTTCCGCACCAACGAAGAAGGGTATCTGGTAACCGAATCCGGCCTTGTTCTTCTAGGATGGCGCGCTGGTCCGGATGGGATCATTCCGTCTGTACCCCGCGACACACCCGCTGCACTTGAACCCATTCAACTGAGCGTCAATCAGCTCTCAGGCGCCCCAACAACAGAAATGAACCTGCGCATGAACTTGCCCGCCACCGCGACCGATGCGGGCGCTCCGGGCGACGTTCAACCTTTGTCGGTCGAGTATTTTGACAACCTTGGCAAATCCGAAAGCGTTGATATCCAGCTGATCCCAACCGTTCCGGCGACCGGCAGCAGCAATGAATGGACTATGGTTCTGCGCGATTCCGCCTCTGGCGGCGCAATCATCGGGGAATACACACTAACTTTCACCGACAACCGAACCGCAGGCGGCACTCTGGCCAGTGTCGCGGCAGTATCAGGTGGCGCATACGACCCAACGACCGGCAGCGTCATGGTCAACGTTGCCGGCGGTCCAATGGAGATAAATATCGGCATGATCGGCGATGACGATGGAATAACCCAGCTCTCTGACACCTTTGCACCGGTTTCGATCACACGAGATGGTTCCGCCGTTGGTACAATGACTAGCGTTCAAGTGGATGAAAATGGCTATGTCTATGCGTTCTACGATACTGGCGTCAGCCGCCGGATGTTTCAGATTCCTCTCGCGGACGTGCCCAATCCCAATGGCCTGACGGCGTTGGACAGTCAGACCTACGCCCCGTCACGTGAAAGCGGCACATTCTTTCTGTGGAACGCAGGCGACGGCCCGACCGGAGATCTTGTTTCCTTCGCCCGCGAAGAATCAACTACGGACGTCGCCACCGAACTCACCTCTCTGATCCAGACACAGCGCGCTTATTCATCAAGCGCCACGGTGATCCAGACGGTGGATGAGATGCTGCAGGAAACGACGAATCTGAAACGCTGAACCAGTGTCTGATCACAGGAAAGGAGTGGCCTCATGAACATGTCGACGGCACTCAACAATGCATTGGGTGGGCTGACAGCGGCCAGCCGAGGGGCCTCTGTGGTGTCCGGGAACATCGCAAATGCCCTGACGCCGGGCTACGCGCGCCGATCCCTTGAACTGACAACCAGCCAGATTTCCGGCAACGGCGTCCGCACGGTTGGAGTGGTTCGGCACCAGGACCCTGTTTTAACCGCCAACAGACGGTCAACGGACGCCGAACTTGCGTTACAATCCGCAGTTTCGGATTTTCATACGCGTTTCGAACAACTAGTCGGATCTCCAGCGAACGGGTCCTCGTTGTCCACGCGCCTGTCGGACTTGGAAAACAGCTTCATAACTGCAGCCAGCCTGCCTGATTCGGTCGAACGACTAGATCAGGTCGCGCGCTCGGCAGGTGATCTGGCCAACGCGCTGAATAAAGCATCTGAAGGCGTGCGGCAGGCGCGCTCGGACGCAGATCGCAAGATCGGCGCTCAAGTTGAAAACCTAAACCGGACTTTGCAGGATATCGAAGACCTGAACGCCAAGATTCCTGCCATTAAAAACTCGGGTGGAGACATTGGTGCCCTGTTGGATCAACGACATGTCCTGATCGATCAAGTCAACACGATGATTCCGGTCAACGTCGTGCCGCGCGTAAATGATCAGGTGTCGCTATATTCCGATGGCGGCTTAATACTGCTGGAGGGCAAAGCGTCAGAGTTCACCTTTTCCACAACGGGTGAGACCATGCCGCATATGACGGTGGCAAACGGCCTTCTGTCAGGGTTGGAGATGAACGGAAACCCTGTGCGCACAAGCGGTGACACCGCACAGATTCGTGGCGGAGCGCTGATGGCCCAGTTCACTATCCGCGATGAACTGGCTATTGAGGCACAGATGCAACTGGACACTGTTGCCCGCGACCTGATCGAACGGTTCGAAACGTCGGGGCTGGACCTCACCGCCCTGGTTAGCGATCCGGGCCTGTTTACCGACAATGGCAACCGGTTTGATCCTACCGCTTTTGTCGGGCTCGCCTCTCGGATTGCAATCAATTCTACGGTGGATCCTGACGTTGGCGGAGACAGCTGGAAGCTGCGTTCGGGTCTGGGCGCTGTGACAGCAGGTGATCCCGGACAAGCCGCTCAACTAAGTGCCTTCGGAAACATCCTGAGTGACGCGCGTCCGATACCTGGCGGAGTGTTCGGTACAGGAAACATGCGTCCCGCCGAGTTGACCGAGGCTTTGCTCTCTAAAGCGGGTGCACATGCGCATGCAGCAGATCAACGCGAGGCCTTCGCCAATAGCGCCCAACAACAAATGGCCCAGATCGAGGCCGAGCAAGGTGTAGATACAGATCAGGAACTGCAACGTCTCATGCAGGTTGAACAGACATATGCCGCAAATGCACGGGTTATCTCGGTCGTGGATGAATTGCTTGAAACTCTGCTGAGGTTGTAACGATGACTTTGACATCTATCGGCGATCTGGCGCGCGGTATGACCTTGCGCACGCGTGCCACAGACATAAAAACACAGATCGAAACGCTTTCGTTTGAGATGTCCACTGGACAGGTACAGGATATCTCAGGCCGGTTGGGGGGCGATTATTCGCAGCTTCTCGACTTGGATCGCAGCCTCGCCAGGCTCGACGCCTTTGGCATAGCAACATCTGAGGCGGCTCTGTTCGCCGATGCCATGCAGTTAAGCCTGACAACCTTCAGCGATTCTGTCGGAGAAATGACCGCATCCTTGTTGGCTTATGGAACCGCAAATCAGCCTGCGAACCATGAACAAGCATCGGTGCAGGCGAAAAACGAACTGGACACGATGATCTCGGCGCTGAACACGCGCGTCGGTGGACGTAGCCTGTTTTCCGGCACGGCCACCGACGTATCGCCTTTGCAATCATCAGACGATCTTTTGGCGGCGCTGAGGCCGCAGTTGACCGGGCTTGCGACTGTGTCAGATATCCGTCTGGCAGCAGACACATGGTTCAATGACCCGGCCGGGTTTGACGCCGTAATTTACCAAGGATCGAACAACACGCTTTCCCCGATGCAGGTATCAGAAAATGAAAGCGTCACTCTGCCGATCACTGCAACGGACCCGGCTTTCAAAGCCGCCCTCAGGGACGTTGCAGTGGCCGCATTGGCCACAGACAGCGCATTGGCGCTTTCCCCAGATCAACGCACGATGCTGTTCACGCAGTTGGGTGTTGATCTGGCCAACGCGCAGGATGATACCGTGCAACTCCGGGCCGAAGTCGGCACGGCGGAGGCCCGTATAGAAGAGGCAGCGACACGCAATTCGGCTGCTCGCACCAGCCTTGAATACAGCCGAAACGAACTGATCGCGGCGGACCCTTATGAAACGGCGGCAAAACTGCAAACTGTGCAGTTCCAATTGGAAAGCTTGTATTCCGTAACTGTTCGCAACGCGAACCTATCGCTGGTGAATTTTCTGAGATGAGGGCGCTGATACTTATCTTGGTCTTCCTTCCCAGCCTGGCTTGGGCGGGGGCAATCCGTCTTAAGGACCTGGTCGATTTTGACGGCGTGCGCGGCAAC
This sequence comes from Ruegeria sp. HKCCD7303, assembly GCF_013111185.1. Classification (GTDB taxonomy): domain Bacteria; phylum Pseudomonadota; class Alphaproteobacteria; order Rhodobacterales; family Rhodobacteraceae; genus Ruegeria. The sequence goes on from NZ_WVRE01000009.1 coordinate 86,763, forward strand.
GATCTGGTTGGCTACGGCCTAGTCGTAGGTTTGAATGGAACCGGTGATGGATTGCGCAATGCCCCCTTCACCGAAGAAATCATGTCCAACATCCTCGAACGTCTGGGCGTCAACGTGAACGGCGAAGATTTTCGACCAAAAAACGTGGCAGCGGTTTTGGTCACAGCCAGCCTCCCACCCTTCTCCAGGGTGGGCGGTCAGATCGATGTGACTGTTTCGGCCATCGGCGATTCCAGCAGCCTGTTGGGCGGAACGCTGATCATGACACCTTTGAACGCAGCCGACGGTCAAATTTATGCTGTCGCTCAAGGCACAATTTTGGCGGGCGGCGTTTCTGCCGAAGGTGAGGCCGCTTCGGTGGTGCGTGGGGTGCCAACGTCGGGCGTCATACCATCTGGCGCGCGGGTTGAGCGTGAAATTGACTTTGACCTGTCGACCCTGACCCAAATGCGTCTTGCTCTGAGAGAACCCGATTTCACCACAGCCGCACGGATCGAATCCGCGATCAATACCGAGTTCAACAGGGCCGTGGCCATCATGCGGGATTCGGGAACGGTTGAACTTAACATTGCCGCGACGCAAGCGGTATCAACGGCCCATGCCATCGGGCGAATCGAAAACATACTGGTTGAACCGGAAACAAAAGCGCGCGTGGTCGTCGATCAGCGGTCGGGTACCATCGTTATGGGTCAAGAGGTCCGCATTTCGCGCGTTGCTGTCTCTCAGGGTAATCTGACGTTAACAGTGCAAGAGGCCCCGATTGCAGTGCAACCCAACCCGTTTGCCAGAGGTGAAACAGTGGTCGTGCCCCGCACCATCGCTGGCATCGAAGAGGAAGAAGGCACCGGTCTTGCCGAAATCCCCGAGGCGACAACTCTGTCCGAAGTGGTTGCTGGATTGAACGCGCTGGGCGTGTCGCCTCAGGACATGATCGACATTTTGAAAACCATAAAAGCAGCGGGCGCGCTGCACGCAGAGTTCATAGTCAGGTGACGGCGGAAGGGCGTGCTGATTGCACGCCCCTTGCGCTTTACTTTGACTTCCAGCTGTCCAGCCAGCGTCGAAACCTGGTGCGCCGTTCTTCAATTGCGTCACCCGCCGCATACAGCCCGTCTTCCACGTTTTCGATCATCGGGTCGATCCGGGCCTCCCGGAACCTGCGCCAGCGCACCCATATCGCCCAGACCACCGCGGCGAAAATCGTCAGGAATATGATGTTGAACCAGGGGATAATCCGCGCATCCGGCCCATCTACATGGTTGATGAAGATGGCGTTTGGAAAGATCGACAGAAACTCGTTGCGCCAGCCGTAGTGAGTAACAACCACCCATTTCGGATTCTCTTTGGTCGATTTCGCATCATTGGCTTCGGTATACAGGTTTGCGGTATCGAACTTGAAATAGGGGGGCCAACCCCATCCAGTATCCTCGTTTCGATAGACGATGGGTTTACCGCTTTCGCGAACGGCCTGAATGAACTGCACGTCCCGATTGGCAAGGCTTGCGGACTGGTCCTGGGGTTCAGACCAGAAAATCCGGGTCCAGTCGTTCAGATCCTGCCGTTCTTCATAGGTATTGACGATGCGCACAATGTCATGCTGCGGCAATGAGTATTGCAAGACCGCCGCAATCGTACCCCAGAAGATAATAATGAACGCCCATTTCACATAGGCCATGCCTAAATCCTCACATGTAATTCACAATGTAGATCAGCGCGCCAATCGCCACCCACGGCACAATATAGACACCCAGGATCAGTTTACGCCGGAACGAATTGTCATACACATGCAATCCGCGTTCGACAAAGGCTTCTTTGTTGCCCGTTTTGCCTTTTTTATCCCACCAGTCCTCAAGCTTACGCCGCCGAATGCCGCGCGAATAGAAAGACAGCGCCACATAGGCAATCGTCTGGACCACCAGCAAGATCAGCAACAGGCGCAACAATCCGATCATATCAGCCTTTCCTCACCGAACCCCAGGGACCGACCCGAGCGATTATGTCATCGCTGACCCGGTCATTGCCGCTCATATCCGGCTCATGCCCAAACAACGCGGCGCGGGCCCCTTGCTTGTCCACCTGATACTCACGCGCAAGGAAGTCGGCAACATAGGCTTTCTTGCTCTCGGGCCAACCTGAATATGTGCGGTAGAACAGCTCTTTATGGCAGATGAACATCTGGCGCGGGTCCAGCGGGGCCAACTCAGACAGCAGCATGTTCACCAGATCGCGGTTCGGTGTATCCGCCGCGCGCAAAGTATAGAAATAGGCCGGATGGTCCGAGGTGATACGCGGCCATGGCCCCCCATCGCTCGCCCAGCGCAGCAATTGAGCGAGCCCGTGATAAGCCTCGGGCAGGCGATCCGAGTGGTTGCGCGCCAGCCGACGCATGTCGCTGCGATCCAGCCCGGTCAGGTCGACATCTGCATCCGCAGCCGCATCGACGGTCAGGAAATCCATCTTTTGTTGCAGGATCGCGGCGGCATCCACGCCGCGCGCTTTGACAATCGGTTCGACCAGATCGTTGTAGTCCAGAAACTTGGCAATCTGGTTCCGCTGTGACGGGTCGAAGGTGTACTTTATCGGCAGATCATCCGGCTTTTCGCCCATACAGATGGCCGCCGGGTGATCCACATCCGGAAACAGATACAGCCCGCCAAAATGCGCGGTCCAGAAATTGCGCTGCTCAAAATCCGTGTGGCGCAGACGGACCGGATTGCGGGTGACGTCGCCGGTTTCTTTGGCCGTCTCGATCATCTTGGCGATCAATACGTCGTCGAACCACGCATCCTCTTCGGTCTTGAACCGTTCGACCATCCCCGCCAGTTGCTGGGCCTTGCGCAAGGTGCCGCCTGCGGTGTCGGCCTCAATCTCGATTTTGCGCAGGTTCAGCAGGTCGCGCGGTGTGGACAGTTTGAAGACTGAGTTCACCAGCTCTCCGGCCACTGCATCGGTGGCGGTCAGGGCGAACAACTGCGCCTCGTTCATCTCGATGAATTCACGCAGGATATCACGCGAGGTCGAGAATTTGACATTCAACAGCGGCGCGCGTTTCTGTTCGGTCGTCAGCAGGATGAACTGCCGGTTGACCCCGTTGGGATTGAGGTAGAGCGTGTCCTCCAGCTCAATCCCCACCTCCGGCGAATAACCCGAGATATCGACATGGAAATCCGTCAGCGCCGTGGTCTTGCCCGCCAGATGCTGCAACGCGCGGTTATACCGCTCGACCAGAGCCGGGCTGGAGATGTGGACAAGATTACCGAACATCAGGCCTTTTTCGATGAGGCGGATCACTAAGCGGACCTTCCTTCCTTTGATTTAACACTAAACGCTGGCAAAGAACTTCTCATCTATTGTGACCGACTCAATCATTTCTGTCGCAACCCCAAGGTCGTTTTCTTTGAGCAAATCACACAGGCGATCCCCATCAATTAGGTCAATCGCGGTAGCCCCATCCCTTGTAGCTTCGTCCGAAGCTTGCGCGGTGAAATTTCCAGTCGTTATGAACAATCCTTTGTCTGCTCGCCCCATCATCGCCCCTTTAAAGTCGCGAATTTCCGATGACCCAACACTTCCTTTGTAGCGTTTGCACTGAAAGAACACCTGGAACGAAACGAGGTTCACCCGAAGAACGCCGACACCGTCGATTCCACCGTCACCGGATTTTCCACGGACTTCGACTTTGGTAAACCCTGCTTCCCGAAGCAAGCGCTGTGCTAAACGTTCAAAGGCGTATGGGTCCATTTGTTTTAGAGTGGTAAGTAACCTTGATTTCCACGTCTCTGTATCAGGCGTCTCTTCGATATTGCCACTCTGATCAGAAGGTGAAAACAACTCGGGCTCATCCCCGTTTTGTTGTTTCTTCTTCCGGCGCTCGCGAGCTCTAGCTTTTTCTTCTTCGTTAACCTGGTCGATTATTCGCTGAGTATCGTCAATTGTATCTATGGTGCTTCCGAACTCAGTTAACGCCCAAATACCACGAGCGGAATTCTCGAGCGCACCACCCTTCTTCAAAAAGGTTCGAGCCCAAGCCAGATAGTAGTTCAATCGTGGTTGGCCTTGGTTAGTTCCGGTCATCATGAAGGATTGTTCTTCCTCAGAAACGCCTTCAAGTTCCGCGACCTTCTCGTCAAGTTCGTAAATACTTGCGGAGCCCCCTACCTGTTTCATAGCCTCGACGGTTACCAGCATCATGCCAGGCATTTCCGGGTAGCCTTCTGCTTCAATAACAAATCTTCTAGTCAAAGTTCTTTCCTTTTAAATACCGCCGCTTGGCCTCTTCCATCCGGCCCATCTCACGGACAGCGTTCTCGATGGCGACCTCGTCGCTCTTGTCGGCATAGCGGAACTCGCTGTCGGCGTAGCGGTTGATCTCTTGGATCACCATCTCAACCGTGATCGGCTGGCGCAGGTCTTCGATCATCGCTTTCTTGGTGTCGTAGTCGTGGAACAGGAACAGGTCGGGGTTCTCCATCCACTCGTCGGGCAATTCGAAATCCATCGCGCGGACCTTGACCGCGTCGGTGATGTTCTTGATCACACGGCCGGTGAACCGCTCATCCGCGGCCTGGATCGCCTTGAGGTAGGTGCCCAGCTTGGCAATCGTGTCCATCTGGCCGATCTCGCCCGAAACCCGGTCATAGACCTGCAACAGGGCGTCCTCATGCGGGCGGGCATGGCTTTCGAAACTGGCGGCGACGGCCTTCTTGATCTCCTGCGCGGCGTAAGCCTCGTGTTCGCCCAGCGGGATGTCGTGGTTGCGGCCCATCAGCAGGTGCAGGATGTCGATGTAATCCTCGCGCGTTTGCGGCCCGTCCACCAGAAACCGCGCGCCGGCCCGCTGTCGCAGGGCGTCGTCCACATTCTCGGGGTAGTTCGAGAACATGCCAAAGGTGCAATTGCCGCGCACGACGGTGTTGGCGCCAGCAAAGCTCTCCATCAGAACAGCGGTGATTTCCAGTTGGCCCGCGCTGGACTGCCGGTCGCCGCGTTTTCCCGCCAGTTGGTCTATATCGTCGATGGTCCCGAAACCGATGACCGAGGGATCAATGATCGTATTGATAAAGGCTTTGGCGTTCTGGCCGGACTTGCCCTGATAGCTGTCGATATTGTCGGTGCTCAGGTTCTGATAGCGGAACGGATAGCCCGCGTTCTGGCAATAGTCATTGATCAGCCCGGCCATCATCTGGATCAGGGTGGTCTTGCCGGTGCCCGGTTTGCCGTCACCCATGAAGGTAAAGATGAACCCGCCGAGTTCCGCAAACGGGTTCAGGCGGCGGTCGAAGTCATAGGCCATCAGCATCTTGGCCAGCTTCATCGCCTGATACTTGGCGATATGGTTGCCCACCACCTCGTTCGGTTTCTTGAACGTCATGGTCAGAGTGGAGGATTTGGCCTTTGAGGCCGGCTCGAACCCTCGGATCGTCAGGTCATCGGCGTCGATATGCCAGGCGGCGTTCTGGAACGGGGCCAGATGGTCCGCCGACTGCGCACGCAGGGCGGCCTTTTCCATCAACTGCTCGGCATAGGCACTTGTGGCGGCGATCAGGTGGGCGTCGTCAGGGGCGTGTTTGGCCAACATTTGGTCCAGCTCCCACAGCGCGCCATGCAGGGCGAGTTGGCCGTTGTCGGTCAGGATCTCTTCGACCTCGCCGATATCGACGGTGGTTTCACTTAGATGTGAGGACATCAGATACGCCAGCGCATTTCCAAGCACATGCGATGAGATAAGCGCCTCCGCGGTCAGCAAACCCGAGAACTCGGCCTTCCGCGCGGCAGGCAGATCCCCGGCTAGGTTCGCACGCTTCAAATCGGCCAGCGGTGTCTGGTCCGCATAAGCCTCGGCCACAGCCAAAGCGATTGCGATGGCGCGGCGAATGGCCTGTTGCGTGGTGGCCTGCGGCGGCGAGACCAGCGTATCGCCGTCATCGGATGCCTCAATCCGTTCAACCAGATGCACCCCGTCTGCGCGTACAGTGCGCCGCGTCACCAAACCGGGTGTGGTGGATCGAAACCGCCTCCCGGTCGTGACACCCGGAGATCGCTCGACCGCCACTTCAACCGGTTTCGCAATCCGCGGCGCGTGTTCGAACCCATTCAGCAAGGCGGTCGCCGCCGGGTAATGTTTGCGAATATCGTCTTCGCGCAATTCCATCTGATCTGACGTCAAACTCATTTGCTCAACCCTGCATCTTCTTCTCGTCCAAAATACGGTCGCCGAAGGCGAAAAACTCAATAGCGCAACACCTGTCCTGCCTTGCTAACGACGAATTTGCGCACATCGGCAAACCCCGGCGGGTTGCGCTCGGCCAGCACCTGAAAGGGGCGTTGGGGCAGGATGATCGACCGCTGCGTCCGCGTGGCCCCGGTCTCAGCGCCCTGCCCGCCAAACGGATCCAGCGCGAAAATCTCGCGCTCGACGGTTGAAAACCATCCGGCGCGTTCTTCGATGACCTCTTCGCTTTCCAGCTCCTCGGTGGTCCAGGCCAGTGCCCAATCTTGACCTTCGGGTGCCTGTGCGTCCTCCAGCACCTGCCGCAAAGGACCCGATTGCTCGGTATAGGCCGAGGAATACATTGGCCCCACATGAATGCGGCGCAGGTGTTTGGGATGCAGGTCGTCAAAATCCTGGTCGAAGCCCTTGGCGATGGTCACCAGTTTCAAACCGCCCAAAGACTGCGCCATCAGATGCGCCTGCACCTCGGGCCAGCGGCGCTGGTCCTTGGGCAGGGCCGTCTTGCCGCTGTCCTCAAGCTGCATCAAGTAGATGACCGGCAGGTTGATCTGGCTGTCATAGACCGCCCAGTGGATCATGAACTTGCGCCGATCCCCCTCATTCCCGATCCAATGGCATTCGGGATCGTTGCGGGCCCAGAACAGCTGACCTTTCAGTAATTCTTCATAAAAGAGCCTTTGTGACAGGGCGAATTGCAGCTTGGTGGGGATCTCCCGGTCGCCAATAATTGTCCGAACCATGTCGGTTTTCAGGTCGTCTTCCGAGGGCATATTCGCCAGATGCACCTGCGCCTGCTGCGCGTCATTGGCCATGGTCAACAATTCGGCCGCCACCGGAAACCCGCTGTCGCGCTTGTCCATGGCCAGGCTGCCAAAGAACCGCCCAGTATCGCGCCCGACCAGCAGGTATTTCATGGACAGTGCGCGGAAGGTATAGAGCAACCCCGAGAGATACCGCGACACGATCCGCACCTCTTGCTTGCTGATCGCGCCCTCCGCCTCCATCGTCGCGGCCACGCGCAGGAGGTGGACAGTGATCACCTCAAATTTGCGGAAATAGCGGCGCGAGGCGAAGGTGTCGGTCAGGCCGACATGGTCTTGGGTGGGGTCAGTCATTTGCGGTTCTCGGCAGCATTTCAACTTCTGAAATCACTGCCCTTCATCCTTGACAGAAAGCACTCTTCCAAATGCATCAAGTTCAAAGAAGCTAAAGAGCATATTGGCCTCCGATTGGCGCACATTGAAGAATTGTGGCTCGCGGCTCCGAATGGTGTGAGCAGTCATTGAAAACAGCGCGCGGGCTAGATTTCCAAGACACCCAACCAAGATGAAAATAATTGCCAGAAAAAGTGCTGCGAACACAATTCCGTTTACTGCCTCTTGGCTGGCAACCTGATCAGCGACGGCACCAATTTTCGACAACGAAACACCGACACCAGAGAGAAAGGAGACTAATCCCCCTGCAATCGTGAAAAAAATGCCCAAGAGGCCAAACCTGCAAAATACTTTCCAGCTCCACATCAGGGTTTAACCCCCATACAAATTTTTATCATGCTTCTCGACAATAGACGCAAACCGGCGGGCAAAGCGTTCGTCCGCCTTGGCCTTTTTCTCCAGCACGTCGCGGGCAAAAACCATGTGGTCCTCGTGCGCTTCAAGCATATCCGCCATTTTCTGGTTGGTCGCGGTGCCGATGGCGGCCATTGCAGTTTGCGCCTCTTGGTCGGTCTGCACGCCGATTTCGTTGATGCGGTGCGCCACGTCCTGCTGCTGCGCGGTTTTCAGCGATTTGGTCAGCGCGTCATACAGCACCACGCGCTGCTGCGTGTCTGTCTGCAGCTTGTTGATCAGCACCATCTGAGTCGCCGCCTGGTTCTGCAGTGAGTCGACCCAGGTCTTGCCCTTTTCGATATAGCGCTCCAGCGTCTGAGACTTGGCCAGCTTGACCTGCTCTTCCTGAACCTTGGCGTTGTATTGCTTGTTCAGCTCGGCCAATTCAGTCTCTAACTGGGTCCGTGCAGTGGCGTCCTGTTCAACGCTGATCTTGTTTTCCAGCGTGATAATGGTCGGATCCATGCCTTGGATCTCGGCGCGCAACGCCTCAAGCTCGGCCACGGTCGCCTCACGGTCATCCAGTGTGCCGGTCAAGTTGTCCTCAACTTTGACGCGCTGCTCTTCCAGTACGGACAGCTGCCCCTGCAACAATTGCACGATCACATCTGATTTAGCGATCAGGTCTTGCAGCTTGTCGTCGATATTGGCCGTGCGCATCCGTTCCTGCCGCATCGACTCGGACTTACCTTTCGAGAAGATGCCAACAAACGACTCCCACCCGGTTTTCGAGCGCATTTCGTCGAAATCTTTGGAAAACGCGTTTGTAACGTCGTCCAGCCCCATGATCAGCTCGGCGATATTGGCATTCATCACCTCGGTATGGGTGTGAACATCCTCGAGCGTTGCGTTTTCAATGTCGATATCCGCCTCGGCGGTGCCGATCTTGGCCCGCGCAGCCTCAATCCGTGAGGTCAGCCCTTCGATTTGCGACTGGGACTCACGCACTTTTGCCTGAGTTTCTTCTATAAGGGCTTCGAATTGCTGGTTCGACATTTCTGGTGTCCCTTTTTGTCTGTTTAACCAATAAGATAGGGAATGTTACACCGATTTACATCCCCCTGCGCTAATTTTTCCACCAGACTTTTGCAAACTCGGGGCAAAAAAGATAGGCGGCTGGCTGCAGCCTAACGTGGATCGGTATACGAAAATCACACACTATTCAGCCAAATCTGGATTGATTTAGGGGGCGAAGTGGCCATAGACAGTTTCGAACCCGCTGATTGGGTGCGCGCAAACATTATTCCTGCCGGAGGCTGGCCCATGCTGGACGCAACTACAGACCTGAAGTCGATTTTGAAGAACCCTGAACTGCTGGCGACGAAAGCCTATATAGGCGGCCAATGGGTGGACGGGGATAACGGGACGTTTGACGTGACCAACCCCGCACGCGGTGACGTAGTCGCTGAAGTGGCCGATGTCAGCCGTGCCCAGGTTGCCGGAGCGGTTGCACAAGCTGAAGCCGCGCAAAAGGAATGGGCCAAACTGACCGGCAAGGAACGTGCGGTGATCCTGCGCCGCTGGTTCGATCTGATGATGGAAAACGCTGAGGATCTGGGCAAAATCCTGACGGCCGAGCAAGGCAAACCACTTGCCGAGGCGATTGGTGAGATCGGCTATGGCGCGTCCTTCATCGAATTCTTCGGCGAAGAAGCCAAGCGTGTCTACGGTGAGATGATCCCGGGGCATCAGCGTGACAAGCGGATCATGGTGCTGAAACAACCGATTGGTGTTGCGGCGTCGATCACACCATGGAACTTCCCCAACGCAATGATCACCCGCAAAGCCGGTCCTGCCCTGGCCGCTGGGTGTGCGTTTGTTGCGCGCCCGGCCAAGGAAACACCCTTGTCCGCTCTGGTTCTGGCCGTTTTGGCCGAAAAGGCTGGCATTCCGGCTGGTGTGTTCAACGTGGTTCCGTCGTCGCGCGCCAGCGAAATCGGCAAGGAATTCTGCGAAAACCCCGGCGTGCGCAAGCTGACCTTCACCGGTTCAACCGAGGTCGGTCGCATCTTGCTGAAACAGGCTGCCGATCAGGTGATGAAATGCTCGATGGAATTGGGCGGCAATGCTCCGTTTATCGTGTTCGACGACGCCGATCTGGATGCAGCGGTCGAAGGCGCGATGATGTGCAAGTTCCGCAACAACGGTCAGACCTGCGTCTGCGCCAATCGTATCTACGTGCAGGCTGGCGTTTACGACGCCTTCGCAGCCAAGCTGAAAGCCGCCACCGAGGCGCTCAAGGTAGGTGACGGTCTGACCGACGGAACCACAACCGGCCCGCTGATCAATGCTGAAGCTGTCGCCAAAGTTGAAGAGCATATCAAGGACGTCACCGACAAGGGCGGCGCGGTTTTGACCGGTGGCCTGCCGCATGATCTGGGTGGCACGTTCTTCCAGCCGACCATTGTGACCGGTGTGACCCAGGATATGTTGGTCGCGCAGGACGAAACCTTTGGCCCGTTGGCGCCTTTGTTCAAGTTTGAAGATGAGGACGATGTCATCGCCATGGCCAATGACACGATCTTTGGTCTGGCCTCTTACTTCTACGCCAAGGACCTGAGCCGCGTCTACAAAGTGGCCGAGGCGCTGGAATATGGCATCGTAGGCGTGAACACGGGCATCATCTCAACCGAGCTGGGCCCGTTCGGTGGCGTCAAGCAATCCGGTCTGGGCCGTGAGGGCAGCCACCACGGTATGGAAGACTATTTGGAAATGAAATACGTCTGCATGTCGGTTTAATCTGACCTGGCCCCGGTGCAAAGCGCCGGGGCCATTCGGTTTGTCATAAAACTGCAAATAAACCGTCACATCCCTGCAATGACCTGCGTTCATCCCCCTCTCATCCAACTGAGAGGGGATACTCAACGATGTCTTTGCGTTTTGCCTGCCTGACATCTGCCCTTGCCCTGACCGCCGGTCAGGCCGTGGCAGAGATGAACTTCAACCGAATTGCGTCTTTTCCAGTCGTCAAGAACATAGCCGAAGGGGCCGACACCACCCGAGAAACCTCGCCCGAGATCATCGCGGCCACCGCGGATGGTATGACGCTGGTTTATACCGACAGCCCATTGGCCGTGATCGGCATGATCGACATCACTAACCCCGCGAACCCGGCCCCGCTGGGCGCGATGGAAGTGGGCGGCGAACCGACCTCCGTGGGCATTGTTGGCACGACGGCTTTTGTCGGCGTGAACACGTCGGAAAGCTATACCGCCCCGTCCGGCAAACTGATCTCAGTCGATATCACAAGCAAGGCCGAAACCGGTGCCTGTGATCTGGGCGGTCAGCCTGACAGCGTCGCCATCGCACCGGATGGCAGCTTTGTTGCCGTTGCGATCGAAAACGAACGCGACGAAGACCTGAACGATGGCATAATCCCACAATTGCCCGCCGGATCGCTAGCACTGGTGCCACTGAAAGACGGCGCGCTGGAGTGCGCGGGTATGACGATGGCCTCGCTAACCGGTTTGGCAGAGGTCGCGCCCACCGACCCCGAGCCCGAGTTCGTTGACATCAACGCTCTGGGTGAAATTGTCGTCACATTGCAGGAAAACAACCACATCGCAGTGGTCGACAGGGACGGCAACGTGGTCAGCCATTTCTCGGCAGGCGCGGTTGATCTGGAAAGCATCGACGCCACTGATGAGCGCGGCGCGCTGATCTTCACCGAAAGCCAGCCGGGTCGTTTGCGCGAACCGGACGCGGTGAAATGGATTGACGACAATCATTTCGCGACCGCCAATGAAGGTGACTATGAAGGCGGGTCGCGCGGTTGGACGATCTTCCACAAAGACGGCACGGTTGTTTACGAGAACGGCACCGATTTCGAGAAGGCCATCATTAAGATCGGCCACTACCCTGACAAGCGTTCAGACAGCAAAGGCGTTGAGCCGGAAAGTGTAACCGCGGCCACCTTTGGCGGCACACCAATGATCTTTGTCGGGGCCGAGCGCGCCTCGGTCGTGGGTGTCTATGACGCCACCGAACCAGCCAACCCAGTGCTGAAACAACTGCTGCCTTCAGGCGTTGGACCGGAAGGCTATGTTGCAATCCCCGAACGCAACCTTCTGATCTCGGCCAACGAGAAAGACCTGATCGAAGATGGCGGCCCACGCGCGCATGTTTCGATCTTCGAATATCAGGACGCCCCGGCCAACTATCCGCATCTAACCTCGGAAGGTGCGGATGAACTGATCGGATGGGGGGCTCTGTCCGGCTTGGTCGCGGATGAGGACGGCATGATCTATGCGGTCAATGACAGCTTTTATGGCTTCCAGCCGTCGATCTTCAAGATCGACCCCAGCCAGAGCCCGGCACGGATCGTGGACGTGATCCGCATCCACCGTCAGGACGGTAATCCGGCGCAGAAGCTGGATCTGGAGGGCATCACGCTGGACGGCCAAGGTGGTTTCTACGTCGTCTCCGAAGGCCGCACCGACCGCGTCATCCCCCATGCGATCTATCACGTCTCGGCAGATGGTCTGATCAAGGACCGCAAGGGCGAGATCGGCCTGCCGCCGGAACTGATGGCAGTTGAGAAACGCTTTGGTTTCGAAGGCATCACCAAGGTGGGCAATACCCTGTGGATGGCAGTTCAGCGCGAATGGAAGGATGATCCGGAAAACCACGTGAAACTGGTGGCCTACAACCTTGAGACTAAGGAGTGGGGTGCCGTGCATTACCCCAAGGCAGACCCGGAAAAGGGCTGGGTCGGTCTGTCGGAAATCGTGGCCTTTGGTGATCATGTCTATGTCATCGAGCGCGACAACCAACATGACCACCGCGCCGTAACCAAAAAGGTCTACCGCATCCCGCTGTCCGAAATGACCCCGGCCCCACTTGGCGGCGCATTGCCCGTGGTCAGCAAGCAAGAGGTCCGTGACCTGCTGCCCGACCTGACCTCGACCGGTGGTTATGTTCTGGACAAGATCGAAGGTCTGGCCATCCTGCCCTCGGGCGAGGCGTTTGTGATGACCGACAATGACGGCGTTGACGATGCCTCGGGCGAGACGATGTTCTGGTCGATCGGGTCAGTCACGGCTGGGAATTAACTTATTTGCAAGACGTCAATGGGCCCCGCACGAAATTGTGCGGGGTCATTTTGGTTCTAGCGTCAGCTTTGAGCCTATATTGACCGATGCTGCGCCAGGCACGAACGATCGGTTTGAGAAATTGGAATGATAGAAACTTCAGGGGCTAATGGAACCAAGGCCAATCATGCACTAACACTCAATTAGGACCCCTCAATACGGAGACTGTTTCACCATGGTCACGCATATTTTCGTCGTAGAATCCAATTGCGTCGATCCTTCTCGGGAGGATGAGTACAATCAGTGGTATGACGACATCGACCTGCCGGATGTCCTCGCCATCAAAGGAATCCTGCGTGCCACCCGATACATCTGTGAAGCTGATTTGAATTCACGCTATGAACGTGCCGAAGTGTGTGAGGGCAAGGGAAAGTACTTAACAGTTTACGAAATTGAAACGACTGACATTGATTCAGTGCTTCGATCGTTGGACGCGGGCGTTTTGCAAATGGAGAAGCGCGGAAGGCTTACGGATTTGATCGAAGTCACTGCGCGACGACTTTATAAAACCGGAAAGATGCTTTCAAAATAAAGAAAACTCCATGATTGACGCTAACGTCAATGACCCACCCAGTACCAAAGTTGCGTCTAAGCACAAAAGGTACTGTAAGCGTTCTGTATCAAGTTTACCGACGACCAATAGCCGACACTCGTTCCGATATGCCAAATGGCAGAGTTGTCCGCCTACCGAACGTCCCGATGACAAAAAAACATCGCCCCGCGTCTGGAGGAACGCGGGGCGGGTGTTGCGGCAGTCAGGGAGGAGGCGACTGCCGCGGAACGTTAAGGCGCGTTAGTTGACAGCCTTGGCGTCAACGACGTCCTTCTCGATGGCCTTGGCCGAAGTGATCTCGATACGGCGTGGTTTCAGCGCCTCGGGCACTTCGCGCTTCAGGTCGATGTTCAGCATGCCGTTTTCGTGGCTTGCGCCCGTGACGCGGACGTGGTCAGCCAGTGCAAAACGACGCTCGAACGCGCGGGTGGCGATGCCGCGGTGCAGATAGCTGCGATCCTTGTCCTCGGCAGCTTTCTTGCCAGCGACAATCAGCGAATTCTCTTTCACTTCGACGGACAGGTCATTTTCCGAAAAACCGGCAACAGCGACCGAAATGCGGTAGGTGTCGGCGTTAGTTTTTTCGATATTGTATGGTGGGTAGCTCGGCTGAGCCACATCATTGGTCAGAACGCGATCCATCATATCGGCGATCTGATCAAAGCCAATGGTGGCGCGGTGCAGCGGTGCAAAGTCAAATGTACGCATGTGTCGTATCCTCATCCTTGAGCGATTTACGAAATTTTGCCCTCCGACTGGACAGGCAGTGGTTCATACCGGACCCCGTTGTGGCGATCCGATATTCATCACATGGGTAGCGATTTGACCGAGTTCAACCCCCGCCAGAGCTGATGAATTTTGCACCAGACGCGGACTTGCCTGACCCTACCTGCAGCCTGCGGATCGACGCTTTGGGTTGCGGCGCATCGCGTCGCATGATTGCCTTTAGCTCGGCGACAATTTCACCAAGCTCCATACCAAAGCCAACCTTTCGGCTGCCATTTGTACCAACCGCCGAAACCACCGACAGAATCTGCCATCGCGATCCCTTCTTCGTCAGAATGGCGGACCCGGACGAGCCAAACGTGATGTCACAATTGAACAGGATCAGGCCCTGACGACGATCAATGATCCGGCAGGAGCGTTCTCGTGTGATCGCCTCGGACCGGCCGCGCCCATACGAAGCGATACTGACCTCATCCCCCAGAACACGCCCACTGTATAGCGCAAAGGGGTCTGCGACGGAATAGGGGATGGGCTTATCAAGTCGCAACAGCGCAACGTCAATCCGAACGCTTTCGCGCGAAAGCGGCGGTCTAGAGCCGTAGTTGGGGTGGATCGCAACCTGTGTGACCTGACGTTCTGCCAGGGCTTTCCCGTTGCTCAGCCCGGCACGAAAAGTGATATCCTCGCCGGCAAACGCTGTTCCGGTACTTTGGTCCACGGCACAATGGGCAGCTGTCAGCACCATGTCTTGCGCGATCAGCGTACCGGTGCAAAAGGATCCGTCCCCCATGTCCAGACGCCCAACCGCCTCCCATCCGTAAAGATCGTCGCGATCCGTCAGCTTACGCTTGTTTGATTGAGCGTGGGACGTGGTTGCCAAAACACTCAGTCCGACAATGAGGCTGAAGAAAACTCTGATCATGGTCTGATAAACCTTGCGCCGATGTTCTTCCCTGCCCCCGGCCCAGGCGCTGACAGCCCAAACCCTCGCCCTGCAGAAAGCTCGTCGCGCAGCAGTTGCAGCGAGTGTTCAACCGCAGTGCCTATTGCTACGTTCTGGCCGTCCAGACTGGCCTTGGCCGCCACAACCGACACGATCTGAGGGCGCGCGCCTGCAAAGGAAAAGACCGGCGCACCGGATGAGCCAAAATCAACGTCACAGGACATGATCATGACACCCCGCTGCCGGTTCATGACCGAGCAGACCTGCTGCAGCGATGGTGCCTCAGACCGGTCATGCGCATAAGAGACCACGCCAACTTCGGCCCCTCTGCGGGGTTGATTCCCAGACTCAAAAGGAATGACGGCGGTATTTCTGATCGGTTGCCACAGCTCGATCAAAGCCACGTCTGCGCTGACCCTATCGGTCGTGGATTCTGCACCAAATTGATAGTCGGGATGGACCACAGCTTGCCGCGCAGTCCGATAGGCCAGGGCACGGCCTAAACGCCACCCGGCCAGAAACTCAATTTCCGACGGATTGATCCGTTGCCCGGACACCTTGTCAAACAGGCAATGCGCTGCTGTCAGCACCAGTGTTGGCGACACCAGCGTTCCGGTGCAAAACCCTCTGCCTGCTATGTCCAGCCGCCCCACGGCCATCCAATCGCGCCCGGAATCCGAGGTGTCCAGACTTTCCAGCCCGGTATCCTGCGCTGTGGCCGCCATCGGCATGACACAGAGCACAATAGCCTTGATCCAGTTGCGCACGCGGTTCTCCGGGACTCACTCTGACCTTTTTGTCCTACGGGTTACGTTGGGCGAAAATAGGGCAATCAGGGGTTATAAGAAATTCCGGGCAAGTGATGCGCGTCGGCACCAAAGCGAATTACTTCAGGATCGGTACAGCGTCCCTGGGGTGTTGCAACGACGGCGGCCTTGGTCCGCCGGTCGCCCAGTCCAACAATTCAACCGTGTGCACGACCGGCACTTGGGTACCCGACCCGATCTGCATCATGCATCCGATGTTTCCGGCTGAGATCAGGTCCGGCTTCTTCGCCTCCAGCGTTTTGACCTTGCGCTTTTTCAATTGGCCCGAAATCTCGGGCTGCATCAGGTTGTAGGTGCCTGCGCTGCCACAGCACAGATGGCTATCTGCAGGCTCAACAACTTGGAACCCTGCCCGTTTCAGCAAGTCCTTAGGATAGGTCTTAATCTTTTGTCCGTGCTGCAACGAACAGGCCGCGTGATAAGCGACCGTAAGGTCTTGGTCGCGCCCTTCAGGAAGGTCCAGTTGCATGACCAACTCGCTGATATCCATGGCAATACCCGCGACACGCGCCGCGTCCTTGGCCAGAGAGTCATTGCGGAACATGTGCCCATAGTCTTTCACCGTCGTGCCACAACCAGACGTATTGATGACGATGGCGTCCAAGCCGTCACCATCCATTTCGCGCGCCCAGGCCTTGATATTGGCTGCGGCAGCCGCGTGGCTTTCACGACTTTTACCCATGTGGTGCGTCAAGGCTCCACAACATCCGGCGCCTTCGGCCACCACAACCTCGCACCCCAAACGCGTCAGTAACCGGATCGTAGCATCGTTAATGTCGGTATTTAGAGCCTTCTGTGCGCAGCCGGTCATCAGCGCGACACGCTTTCTTCGTTCTCCCTTGGGCGCAAAGCTCTGAGGGTCGTCGTTGCGACTGACCGGCGGGATGTGCTTTGGGGCCATGTCCAGCATCGCCCGCAACCGGGCGTCGGGCATCAGAAACCGAAACGGACGGCCCAACTTTGCTCCGATCAAGGCCCAGCGAAATCGCATCGGGTAGGGTAGGATTTGGGCAAGAATCGAACGCAGGATACGGTCCGTCAAAGGACGTTTGTAATTCGCCTCGATATATTCGCGCGCATGATCGACCAGGTGCATGTAATGCACGCCCGAAGGACAAGTGGTCATGCAAGCCAGACAGGACAGGCAGCGATCAATATGCTTGACCGTCTTTTCATCCGGTACACGTTCGTTTTCCAGCATGTCCTTGATCAGGTAAATACGCCCGCGCGGGCTGTCGAGTTCATCCCCCAACACCTGATAGGTTGGGCATGTCGCAGTGCAAAACCCACAATGGACACAGCTACGCAGAATCTCGTTCGAGCGCTGAATTGCCGGATCTTCCAGCTGTTTTTCCGTAAATGTTGTCTGCATCGCTCTACCCCATGAGTCCCGGATTGAACACAGATCGCGGGTCGAATCTTGCCCGTACCCCCTGTGTTAGAGCCGAAACAGCAGCATTTTCCGGCTGAAACCGACCCAGATTCTGTATGTCTTCCGGGGTCGCGCGCACCAGGGTCGAATGTCCCTCAACATCACTTAGTTCAGATCGCAGATCAGTGCCTTCCGGTGCTAAAGTCCAGATCAGACCCCCACCCCAATCCACGACCGTGTTCGGGTTGGCGTCACCGACCACACGGATCATGTCAGTCGGTTTGACAGAGGTTTTCCAGACATTGCCCGGTCTGTCGGCAAAAGGCTCAATATCACGCACTTCGCGCCAAATGGCGGTGTTTTCGGCCGCATCAGTGACAACCTGATCCGGATTCGTTTCCGCAAAGAGCTCTTGCAACTTGGAAACGCGATATTCGACCGATTGGTCAAACCCTTCAATCCGCAGCACCGTCCGGGACGGCTTGCCGCCGCCCTCGGGCAACCGAGCCGCACCGTTGACTTCGTATGGCGATCCCAACGCGTCACAAAACAACTTGGACGTCGCGACCCATCCGCGATCCTCCCAAACAAGCGTCGCAACGGCCTCTGGCTTGGGTAGCACTTTCAGCGAAACCTCGGTCAACACGCCCAAAGTGCCCCAGGACCCAGCCATCAACTTCACCAGATCATAACCGGTGACGTTCTTCATCACCCGTCCGCCATTCTTGACCACTTGACCGCGCCCATCGACAAAGCGAACGCCCAACAGAAAATCCCGG
Source organism: Ruegeria sp. HKCCD7303 (assembly GCF_013111185.1). GTDB lineage: Bacteria > Pseudomonadota > Alphaproteobacteria > Rhodobacterales > Rhodobacteraceae > Ruegeria. The sequence continues at coordinate 104,895 of NZ_WVRE01000009.1, forward strand.
CACGCCCCGGCCTGTATCCGCCTCGGCCCAGATACGTTTGCCGCCACAACACCACCGATGGTCGGTTCGCCCGAAGTTCCAAGCAATCCACGATGGTCCATCGGCTCGAACGCCAGTTGTTGCCCCTCCGCGTCCAGCGCGGCTTCAATCTCGGCCAACGGCGTGCCTGACTTAGCCACAAGTGTTAGGGCTCCGGGTTCGTAAAGGGTGATACCGCTCAGCCCGGAAACGTTCAGTTCAGGCTCCGGCCCGGTCACACCACGCGTTCCGCCCCCGGCTATGCGCACTGGCTCGGTCAGCCCGGCCACCAGATCCGCCAATTCGTCTTCCGTTTCAGGTCTCATGTGCTTCATCTTTTCACAAAAACTCCGGGGAAACCGCGCCTGCGCAATTGGGGCAGAGCCCCTATTCCGCCGCAAGGCGCCTCGCCTCGGATGCGTCCAAGGGGAACACCTTCGCGGGATTCAACAACCACTGCGGATCGAACACATCTTTAATCGCCATCTGCGCCTCAAGATCCGCTGGCGCGTACTGGTGTGCCATCAGATCCCGCTTTTCGATGCCGACACCATGTTCTCCGGTCAGGCACCCGCCTACGTCGACACACAGCTTCAGAATATCAGCACCAAATGCTTCGCATTTCTCCAGATCGCCCGGTTTGTTGGCGTCAAACAGGATCAAGGGGTGCATGTTGCCGTCACCCGCGTGGAAGACATTGCCAACGGGCAGGCCGTATTCCTCGCTCAACTCACCGATGCGGCGCAGGACTTCGGGTAAGGAGGATACCGGGATGGTGCCGTCCAGACACATGTAATCGTTCATTTGACCCATCGCGCCAAAAGCCGATTTGCGACCCAGCCAAATCTTCGCGCTTTCTTCGGCAGACTGGCTCTCACGCAATTCAACAGGATTGTGGCGCTTGGCGATTTCTATGATCTTCGCCAACTGATAGTCGATCTCAGCCTCCGAGCCTTCGACCTCGACAATCAGCAAGGCGGTGCAATCGGGATACCCGGCATGCGCAAAATTCTCGCAGGCTTGAATGCACAGGGTGTCCATGAACTCGATCGCAACCGGCAAGATGCCCGATTTGATAATGTCAGAGACACATTGGCCCGCGACCTCATTGTCGTCGAACCCCATCAGAACCGGTCGCGCCCCTTCGGGTTTACGCAGAATGCGCAGCGTGGCCTCGGTCACCACGCCCAGCTGCCCCTCTGAGCCACAAATAACACCCAGCAGGTCCAGGCCAGAGGCATCCAGATGCGCGCCGCCGATTTCCACAACACTGCCGTCCATCATCACCATGGTCACGCCCAGCAGGTTGTTCGTGGTCACACCGTATTTCAGGCAATGCGCGCCACCCGAATTCATCGCGATATTGCCCGCAATGGCACAGGCCAATTGCGAAGACGGATCGGGCGCATAAAAGAAATCCTCTTCCTCGACCGCGCCTGTCACGCTCAGATTGGTCCGTCCGGTCTGCACCTTTATGAAGCGGTTGTCATAATCGACCTCCAGCACCTCATTCATCCGCGCCACGCCCAGAATGACGCAATCCGCAGTCGGCAAGGCCCCACCCGCCAGTGACGTGCCGGAGCCACGTGGCACCACAGGAACCCCTTCTTCATAGCAGATTCGCAGGACATCAGACACGTCCTGCGTCGTTGACGGAAGTACTGCCAGCATCGGCGGGCAGCGATAAGCGGTCAGCGCGTCACACTCATAGGCCCGCGTCTCAGCCGGATCGTGAATCACAGCATCCTCAGGCAATACCTGCAGCAATCGCGCCAGAACGGCTTGCTTTCGCGCCAGAACATCGGGATTTGGCCGGGGCATTTCCATCGCTGATCCTCCAATTTGGTAAAATAATATTACCAATTTCATGATCTGGCAAGTTCTTCCGTTCAGTTTTACTGTCACGCCCATGACCTGGATCGAACGTGCCGCTTTGTTTGCCCCTTTGGATTACGCCGCCCTCGGCTTGCTGCTGGGCGCATGGCTGTGGATAGGGTGGAAGATCGAACATCCGTCGCCACAGAGGCGATCTGTCTCGCAAATGATGGACAATTACCGCCGCGACTGGATGCGCGAGATGGTGACGCGCCAACCGCGCATGTTTGACGCGCAGGTTGTGGCCGCCATGCGGCAGGGCAGCACGTTCTTTGCATCCACCACGATGATTGCCATCGGCGGCGGGCTGGCCCTGCTGGGCAATACCGAGCGACTTGCCGGGGTGGCCAGCGACCTTGCCATTGGAAGCGCACCCGCTTTGGTGTGGGAAATCAAGATACTTGTCGTCGTACTTCTGCTGGCCAACGCATTCCTGAAATATGTCTGGGCGCATCGCTTGTTTGGCTATTGTGCTGTGTTGATGGCCTCGGTCCCGAACGATCCCGAAGACCCGCAGGCGTACCCGCGCGCCGCTCAGTCGGCCGAAATTTGCGTCACAGCCGCCCGCAGCTTTAACCGTGGCCTGCGCGCCACCTATTTTGCATTGGCCTCGCTGGCATGGTTCCTCGGGCCAATCGCTTTGATGCTGAGCACCATAATCACGTTCGGTGTTTTGTATCGACGCGAGTTTGCTTCGCAGTCCCGAACAATCCTGATATCCCAATCCCCTTACACAGAGACGTGATCCCGATGCGCCGCGATAACCCGTACATTCGCGCCATGCGATATGTGATTCTCAGCGCCTTCCTGGCCAGCCCTGCCTTTGCCGACCCCCCAACGATCGAGAAGGTCGCGGCCACCCGCGGCGGCGACACATGGCGCTTCGATGTCACGATCCGGCACCCGGACACCGGATGGGATGACTACGCCGATGGCTGGCGCGTTTTGGACATGAATGGCAATGAACTAGGGATGCGTGTCCTGCATCATCCGCATGTGGATGAGCAGCCGTTCACCCGCTCGCTGAGCGGTGTAGCGATACCCGAAGGCACAACCCAGGTCCAGATTCAGGCACGAGACAATGTCGGTGGCTGGGGTGAAGACACAACGGTGATCGACCTGTACTGAAGTTCAGAACACCCCAAGGGCCAAGCCTGCCGCCATCACTGCACCGATCTCGCGGCATTTCTCAAGTTGTCCTTCGGGGATGGTCTTTTCGGCCAGAATCGCTTCGGACGTTTGTGAATGAGTGCAGAGGATCAGAGGCGGCTGCACTTCTTTCAACCGCCAGCCGGTTGCAATGCGCGCGGTTTGGCGCGCGGCGTTGGCACCATCTGATCCTGCACAAACCATTTGCGCATAAGGGCGACCTTCGATCTTACCCAGAACCGGATAGTAGCTGCGGTCGAAAAACTCTTTCATCAGACCTGAAATTGCGGCCAGATTTTCCGGGGCACAGAAGATATAGCCATCCGCGCCCAACAAATCCTCAGGACCGGCCTGATCAGCGGTTTTCAGAACAATGTCTGCCTCGTCGTGACCCGCCGCAGCCGCCGCTTCGGCCATTTGCCGGGCGCCACCAGTGCGCGAATGGTAAACGATCAGAAGCTGCGCCATGTCAGACCCGGTGATAAGGGCCGCCCGACAGGATGGTTGCGGCCCGGTAAAGTTGCTCGGCCAGCATCACACGGACCAGCATATGGGGCCAGACCATTGACCCGAATGAGATGGAAAAATCGGCCTCGGCCCGCAGATTAGGGTCTATTCCGTCCGCTCCGCCAATAACCAGCGCCAAATCCTGCCGCCCGGCATCGCGCCAGCCGCCCAGCTTCTTGGCAAAATCGGGTGAGGACATGACCCGTCCGCGCTCATCCAATGTACAGATCACCGCGCCTTTGGGCAGCGCTTTGCGCAGAAGAGCAGCCTCGGCCCCCATGCCTGCATTTTTCTTGTCTTCGACTTCGATCACGCGGGCGGGACCAAGGCCCAAGCCGCGGCCGGTCCGGTCAAATCGGTTCACGTAATCATCAAGCAGGGACTTTTCCGGTCCAGCGCGCAATCGCCCGACCGCAACTATGCTGATACGCATATCTCTCTCGCCTCCGGCCCCTCAATGCGGGCCAGGATGGCGCCTCAGTTCGCCGAGGCGCTGCCGCCCTGAGGCAGCCACATCTTTTCCAGCTGATAGAATTCACGCACTTCGGGGCGGAAGATATGGACGATCACGTCGCCCGTATCGATCAACACCCAGTCGCCGGCATCCTTGCCTTCAACCTTCGAGGTGAAACCGAATTCCTGCTTGATGCGATCCGTCAGTTTTTCCGCCATGGCCGAGACCTGACGGGTCGACCGACCCGAGGCAATCACCATGTGATCTGCAACAGAAGACTTACCTTGCAGGTTGATCTGCACGACGTCTTCGGCCTTGTCATCGGAAAGTGAGGAAAGGATACGCTCAAGCAGCTTGTCGCTGATTGACTGAGAGTGGGCCATTACACTGGCCCCATCATCGGCGGGCAAACCCGCCTGAGTATGTAGAGACAGGACATAGTCCTCCTTTGCTGCGCGCCGTGAAACCCCGGCGCCGGGGTACTAATAAGGTAACAAGGGGATTGCAACATTTCAATGAATGCAAACCAAAGGTCGCGTACGCGTGTTCACTCTTCAACGATCTGTTGCACGGTTACGCCGTCTGGCAGCAACCGAACCTCGCGCTGCGGGAACGGGATCGAGATGCCTTCTTCCTTGAAAGCGTCCCAAAGCGCCAGATAGACATTGCCGCGAATATTGGTCAGCCCTTTGGTCGGATCGCTGATCCAAAAGCGCAACACATAGTCAACGCTGCTGTCGCCAAAGCCGGTGATGTGGCAAACCGGCTCATGGGACCCTCCGCTCAGAACCCGTGTCACCGCTTTCACCGCCCGGATCGCCGTGGAACGAACCTTGTGAGGGTCATCGTCATAGCTGGTGCCAAAATCCAGATCCAAACGCACGAACTTGTCGGAATGCGACCAGTTCACCACTTGATTGGTGATCAGATCCTCGTTCGGGATCAGGTATTCCCGCCCATCCCGAGTGACCACCGAGACGTATCGCGCACCCAATGCGTTGATCCAACCGAACGTGTCGCCCAGCGAAATAACGTCGCCGGGCTTGATCGAGCGGTCCATCAGAATGATGATCCCGGAAATCAGGTTTGACACCACTTTTTGCAGGCCAAACCCGATGCCCACACCGATCGCCCCCGACAGCAGCGCGATACCTGTCAGATCAAACCCTAGCGTGCGGATGGCGGTCAAAAAGACTGCGCCATAAAGCAGAACCTGAATGCCCTTGGCTAAAAGCACCTGCATTGACGGCGTGATGTCATCATTGCTCTGCAACCCCTGCTCAGCCGCCCGGGTGCCGATGCGCGCCAACGTCAGCAGAACGCCAATCAGCAGAATCGCCTTGAGAATGCCCAGCGCCGAAATGTGCAGATCGCCGATGGAAATCGCCACGCCATCCAGAAAACCTGCCACGTCATCCGTCAGGTTCAATGCAACGAGCGTTGCATAGACCCACATGGCCCATTTGAAGATGCGCCGCAGTGTGCGGTTTCGTACAAGTCTGGCGATCAGCGCAATAGCCAGCCAAGCCGCTGCCAATGTTGCAAGCACACCAATAAAATAGCTGCGAGACGGCCAGGTGACGTGCTGCATAATCAAATAAAGCGACCAGGATAAAATCACGAAATAAACCAGTGTCAGCCGCCGCATCAGCTGGACGAGCACGCGCAGGCGCCACTTTGGCCATCCGCTTCGCGCTCGTGCCCAAGCTTCCCATCTGGACTGCGTCAGAGCTTTTAGCAGGAAGGCCAGCGCCCACAGGAACAGGATGATAATCAACTGGTATTGCCGCCAGCCCGGTGTAACGACCAATTCGACCATTTTTCCAAACTGAACAGAAAAAGCCCCGACCATGTTGTTGTATAGGTCCGACAACGTGCTGGGGATCAGGTCTTGGTTCATGATCACAGCTTGGACAGCAACGCCGGGTGATGCAAGCCTGACACCGGATTGAACCTTGATTGACAGTCAAGCCCGATATATCTGGACCGCATGAGACTCAACTTGGCCCCTGCTCCGAAACTGCAAGACCGCACGCGCCTGCGTGAACGGTTCTTTGGGGCCGCCCGCACGGTTCTGGCCCGCCTATCTGCGGCCTGAGCCAACTCGCCAGCCATTTCTCATTACATACGGGAGAGGACCGATGTCCCCCAAAACACTCTATGACAAGATCTGGGATGCCCATGTCGCGCACGAAGCCGATGATGGCACCTGTTTGCTTTATATCGACCGCCATCTGGTGCACGAAGTGACCAGCCCGCAAGCCTTTGAAGGGCTGCGGATGGCCGGTCGCAAGGTGCGCGCGCCGGAAAAAACTATCGCTGTGCCGGATCACAACGTGCCCACTACACCGGACCGCGTGAACGGAATTGAAAACCCGGAATCGCGCATCCAGGTCGAAGCACTGGACAAGAACGCCAAGGATTTCGGTATTCACTACTACCCCGTGAACGATGTGCGTCAGGGCATTGTGCACATCGTTGGCCCTGAACAGGGTTGGACCCTGCCCGGCATGACCGTTGTTTGCGGCGACAGCCACACGGCGACTCACGGCGCGTTCGGTGCGTTGGCCCACGGCATCGGCACCTCTGAGGTCGAGCATGTTCTGGCCACGCAAACGCTGATCCAGAAGAAATCCAAGAACATGAAGGTGGAAATCACCGGCAAACTGCAGCCGGGTGTGACCGCCAAAGACATCACTTTGGCCGTGATCGGTGAAACCGGCACAGCCGGTGGCACGGGTTATGTGATAGAGTATTGCGGCGAAGCGATCCGTGATCTGTCGATGGAAGGTCGTATGACCGTCTGTAACATGGCCATCGAAGGCGGCGCGCGCGCTGGCCTGATCGCGCCGGATGAAACCACCTTTGAATACGTCAAAGGCCGCCCGCACGCCCCCAAGGGCGCGCAGTGGGAAGCCGCTTTGAACTGGTGGAAAACGCTTTACACAGACGAAAACGCGCATTTTGACAAGGTCATCACCCTGCGTGGCGAGGATATTGCTCCGGTTGTGACTTGGGGCACCAGCCCTGAAGATGTTCTGCCGATCACCGCATCTGTACCTCACCCTGAAGACTTCGAAGGAGGCAAGGTCGACGCGGCCCGCCGTTCGATCGAATACATGGGTCTGGAAGCCGGTCAGAAGCTCAGCGATGTGGAAATCGACACAGTGTTCATCGGGTCCTGCACCAATGGCCGCATCGAAGACCTGCGCGCCGCGGCCGAAATTCTGAAGGGCAAAAAGATCAAGGACGGAATGCGCGCCATGGTCGTGCCCGGTTCGGGTCTGGTTCGTGCGCAGGCCGAGGAAGAAGGTCTGGCGGACATCTTCAAAGAGGCCGGGTTCGAATGGCGTCTGGCCGGATGTTCGATGTGTCTGGCGATGAACCCGGATCAGTTGCAACCGGGCGAGCGCTGTGCCGCGACCTCGAACCGCAACTTCGAAGGTCGTCAGGGCCGTGGTGGTCGGACCCATTTGCTGAGCCCGGCAATGGCTGCCGCAGCGGCAATCACAGGACGGCTGACAGACGTCCGTGAATTGATGTAAGCTTCCCTCATATCTAGATATTTGAGGGATTGAAAACATGAGTGACTGGATCAAATGGCTCCTGCTGGGGCTTCTGTCCATAGCGTTCGGTATCTTTGTGCTGGGCGCGCCAGTTGTGGCGTCTGTGGCCGTCACGGTCGTGACCGGAGCGTTGCTTCTGATCTCGGGCGCGTTGCAGGTGGTCGGCGGTTTCACCGTTGAAGGCACCGGCAACAAGATCCTGTCGCTCATCATGGGTGCGGTCATGCTGTTTCTGGGCTGGTCCTTTCTGGGTCACCCATTGCAGGGTACGCTGACGCTGGCGACCGTGATGCTGATCCTGTTCATGGCAGGCGGCATCGCGCGGGTCATTCTGTCGTTCCAGATGAAAGGAACACAGTTTTTCTGGCCCACCATGATCTCGGGCATCTTGTCGATCATCCTTGCCGGTATCATCTGGAGCTATGTCGGGCAGGAGCCACAGGCATTGCTGAGTATACTGGGGATCTTCCTGGGCATCGAGATGCTGTTCAACGGGTTCGGATTGGTCTTCATGGCGTTCTTCGTCAAGAACGCACCCAAAGACGAAACAAAAGAAGCTTAAACGCGGGGCATGGGCGCGGCCCTCTCCCGCAGGAGTGTGAACATGGAAAAGTTTGACAAAGTCCACGGGGTGGCCGCCCCAATGCCGCTGATCAATATCGACACCGATATGATCATTCCGAAAGTGCACCTGAAAACTATCAAGCGGTCCGGCCTGGGCGTCGTTCTGTTTGACGAGATGCGCTATCACGATGACGGGCAGGAGAACGAGGAATTCGTCCTGAACAAACCCGCCTATCGCGAGGCCGAGATTCTGGTGGCTGGCGACAATTTCGGCTGCGGCTCATCGCGCGAGCACGCGCCTTGGGCGATCAAGGATTTCGGCATCAAGGTTGTGATCTCGACCAGCTTTGCCGACATCTTCTTCAACAACTGCTTCAAGAACGGTATCCTGCCCATCGTGGTCGAGGAAGAGCATCATGCAGTCCTGATGGAAGACGCGCACAAAGGCGAGAACGCCCGCATGACCGTTCATCTGGAAGATCAGCAGATCACAACCTCGGATGGTGTTGTCATCGAATTCGACATCGACCCACACCGCAAGCACTGCTTGCTGAACGGTTTGGACGATATCGGCCTGACAATGGAAAAAGACCACCACATCGACAAATTCGAAGATCACGCCGGTCAAGCCCGCCCTTGGGTCTGATTCTGGGGTCGAATCTGTGGATACTCAACCTAACGGGGTCGCCTAGGTGGCCCCGCTCTCATTCTTGGGGTTGATTTTCCAACAACCACAACATCTTGGTCTCAAATTGAGATACACGTCGAATTTGCGCCCAAAATGATGCAATCCCGCACCAGTTGCGCCATCATTTTGCCCGAAATCACGTGTTTTCTGCACCCTGTCTTGAGCGAAATGCCGCTTATCGTTCATCTTGGCGCTAACGAGGCATCCGTCGCAAAGACGAGATTGGACGGGCACAAGTTGGATACAAGTCGGCAAAGATCGGCTGGTCCGGTTTGAAAAAGGGTTCGGAATGTGATTGCACGCACAACAGGGGCGGCGATACGCGGAGTACTTGTGGCACTGATGGTGCTGACACCCGCGTTGTACCTGCCTGTATCATCGACGAACGGGACCGAAATACTGGTCTTCCTCGCGATCCTCGCGTTCATACTGACGTTCGCCGAGTATAACTCGGCCTTTCCCAGCTTTATAGAATTTCGCGATGCCCCACCGGTCAACCGCCTGCGTTTTGTTGGCCTTATGTCGATGGTCACGTTTCTGACGCTAATCTGCAAAAACGTTTATGCTCCAACAGAACTGACAACCTTTTCTTACGGCGTTGGTCTGGCCGTCGCCAACGTGGTGGACTTTCCCTATTCTCCGGTGCGCCTGATCGTGTTGATGCTGCCAGCGGATGCCAGCCAGTCGCTGATCGAACTGATTAGGGTTACAGCCAGCGTAGCCTACGTCGCGGCTTTGGTGACAATCGCCAGTTTTGCCTATGCCGTCAAAGTCCGGGGGTGGCCCACAGGAAACGGTGCCTTCAATGTATGGACCAATCTTCCTTTGTTTGACCCCACCAAGGGCGGAGATGTCGTTATTCGGTTGCAACGTGATGGCCGCCTGAACATCTGTATCGGTATTTTGCTACCGTTCCTCATACCGGCCGTCATAAAACTGATGAACAGTGTGATCGCTCCGATTTCGCTGAACAATCCACAGACACTGATCTGGATGATGAGCGCCTGGGCCTTCCTGCCCGCCAGCATGATCATGCGCGGTGTGGCCACCCTGCGTATCGCCGGGCTGATCGTGGAAAAACGGCGCGCCTATTCAACAAGCGAGACGACTCAGGCCGCATGATCCGCCTGCTTATCCTGCTTCTGCTGCCCATTGCGGCGCAGGCAGAAGTCGTGCGCATCGCCACCTACAACACCGAGCTGAGCCGAAAAGGCCCGGCGCTGTTGCTGCGGGACATAGACCGGGATGACGCCCAGGTTCTTGCAGCCATCGACGTGGTTTCAGCCGCCCGCCCCGACATTATCGCGCTTCAGGGTATCGACTGGGATCTGGAGGGAGCCGCAGTCAACGCTCTGTCTCAAAAGCTGCGCGCCGCTGGTCTGGACTATGGTTACTTTTATGCCGCTCAGCCCAATGCTGGCTTGGAAACACCGTTGGATCTGGATGGTGATGGACGCACACAAGGCCCCGGTGACGCGCAGGGCTGGGGCCGTTTCACCGGACAGGGCGGGCTGGCAATTCTGTCCCGCTATGAAATCGTCACCGAAGAGATTTTGAACTTTTCAGAGCTGCTCTGGCAAGATCTTCCGGGGGCAGCATTACCTTTCGTAGATGACCGCCCTTTTCCGTCTGAAGAAGCACACCAAATACAGCGCCTGTCCTCAACAGCGCATTGGGTGGTGCCCATTGAAACACCTTTGGGGCGGCTCAACCTGATGACCTTTCACGCAGCCCCACCGGTGTTCGATGGGCCCGAGGATCGCAACGGACTGCGCAATCGGGATGAGATTAGGTTTTGGTCTGTCCTGCTGAGCGGTGATCTGGGGCCGGTTCCAAATGGTCCCTTCGTCATTGCGGGTGATGCCAACCTCGATCCCGAGCGCGGGGAAGGTCACAAACGGGCCATTCGCACCCTTCTGACCGATCCTCGCCTTCAAGATCCGGTACCGACAGACCCATCAGGCTCGTCCGCAACAGTTGACTGGAAAGCGACGGGTGAAATGCGCGTCGATTACGTTTTACCGTCTCGCGATCTGCGTGTCTTGGATTCAGGTGTTCTATGGCCCAAAGATGGTGAACCTTTGTGGGACAATGCGCATCGTGCAAGCAGGCACCGGCTGGTCTGGGTCGACGTGGCGCTGCCATAGCTCTTTGCCCCGAGAATACGTTTAAAAAAACCCCAATTTGAGTTTCATTGACGGAACCGCGTCTTTGAGTTTCACTGATCTGGAACCCTCATACCTGCCTGCGCGCAAGGTTTTGCGCCCACAGTTTCCCTCAGAGGTGATGGCGGTCGATTGAGTTCTGAAATCCATTTTGGAGGTATCTCGTGGCTAAGAATCCTGTACTGATCGACGACCATCCTGGACGCAACTCTCAGGCCTATGGAATTGCGCGCGAACTTGGCACGGACGAAGATCTGATCCACGCGCCTTCTGTTGGTGTTGTCGGCACAAAAGGCGATAGTCAGTGCTATCTTGGCGTGCAGCCCAAGGTCGAAGCAATACATGCAGCACTGCGAGACCAGATTGGCAAAGACGCAGGCAAAATCGCCATGCGTCTGGTTCAGCCTGAATACTCCATCGCAACATCTGACGGCATCCGCAATGGAACGCGCGAAATGCGCTATTCACTCATCGGGCGCGAAGTGACCAACGACGTGTTTTCCGAACATCTCTCAGCCTCCGGTCTGGGGGGCACAATTGCTGTGGTGGCATGTGACAAGCCACCGGTTGGTACGCTGGCTGCTTTGCTTGAACACAACCAGCCTGCGATCATGATGTCCGATGGGTCCATTCATCCCTCGAAAGACCCGGAAACCGGCGAAATGCTGGACATCATCGCCGCCTATCAAGTTGCCGGGAGCGAGGACGCAGCATACCGCAAACGCATCGCTTGCCTTGCCTGCCCCGGTATTGGATCGTGCGGTGGGATTTTCACCTACAATACGATGCAGACCTTTATTGGCGTTGTGGGCATGCAGCCATTGCATATGGTGGCACCGCCTTCGGACGACCCGCGCCGCATGGAAGAGTTTCCGTCGCAGTTGGTAGGCTACCTTGCCAAGTTGATTGAAGACGGCACGCGACCGCGCGACATCGTCGGGCGCGACTCACTGCGCAACGCGTTGACTGTTGCGATGGCGATCGGCGGCTCGACCAACGTGGTTCTGCACGCGCCCGAGATTGCCCGTGCCGCAGGTTACGCGAATTTCTGGAAAGACATCGTCACACCAGAAGAGTTCAATGAATGGTCTCAGAAAATTGTTCCGGTCCTGACAGACGCACGACCCTACGGCCGCTATTCGATGGTGGACATCGACAGGGTCGGTGGTGTGCAGGTGATCGTCAAGGAACTGATCGACGCTGGCATGGTCAATGGCGACGCGCCGACGTGCACTGGCGAAACTCTGGCGGAACAGGTCCAACGTCTGGGCGCTGCCGCGCCGGACGGTACGGTGATCTATCCTGTGTCAGCGCCCTTTAAAGAAACGGGCGGCCTGCGCCTTCTGGGCGGTAATCTGTCACCGGAATTCAGCGCCATTTTGAAGCTTGCAGGTGTCGAGCGCGGACTTGAGGACAACGTGTTCCGAGGTAAAGCGAGGGTGTTCGAGGGCGAAGCCCGCCTGCTTGAGATGCTCGACACCAACCCAATGGGATTTGAAGACAATGATATGATCATTGTTCGATACGAAGGGCCGTCAGGTGCACCAGGCATGCCCGAGATGTTGGACGCAACGGCACGGATCACGACCCTGTGCCGCGAACGGGGGGTCACAGTTGCTCTGATGACCGACGCGCGTTTTTCGGGCGGATCGGTCGGGCTGGTTATTGGGCATGTCGGACCTGAGGCTGCTTTGGGTGGCCCGATTGCTTTGGTTGAGGACGGAGATGAGATTATTGCCGATTTGAATGTGAACGAGCTGAACGCGCCGGTTTTGGACGACCCAAATGTTGTTGCTGAACGCAAGGCACGCTGGGAGGCCGAGGTGGCTGGAAACGGCGGCGTACATCCAAATTGCGGTACAGCGGATACCCGCCTTTTGCACCGGATGCGGTCATCCGCCGTGCCCGCTGTGCGCGGCGGCGGTATGCACCCGGACCGTGAGCTGTGGGTCAACACGCCTCGTGAGCCTCAGCTATCAGGGTTTTTGCCAACAAACCGGTGGAGGTCGTGAAACCTCGGGCGACGCGATAGTTGGTCCCGAAGGGGCGTGGCGCACCCGTTGAAGGATCAGATCCAATAAACAGAAAAATTGTTCGCGGCGGCATCCGTCGCTCCGCCGCAGCCAATTGGATTAGCAGCGCGAGGTCTGGCCTCTTATTGAACCGGGTAACCTTCACCGTCCAAAGTAAACGCAACGAAGGTCAGTTGTTGGCAGGTTTCAACAGACCGCCGCCGACGGACCGGATCGCAGGCGATGGGGCTACAAGTTGCGTTGGAATCGCAGAACATAGGGCAACATCCAAATCAGTCCGCGGCACCGCGCCTAGCAACTCGGTAAGGTATGTGCCGTCCAACTGATGGGGCACTTGCCAAAGATACCGCATCTCAAGCAAGTGCGCGGCCATACGCCAAAACGGTCGAGCCAATTTCAAGGGCCACCAGTGCATCGGCTTCACGGAAATGTCCTGCCCAGTGACCTTCGACAGAGCATGAGCAAATTGTGATCCGGTCAGGGTGTAACCTTCGAATGGGACATCGCAAAACCGGGGCAACTCATGGCGCTTTTCGGCCAGCAGCACTGCAACGCGGGCCAGATCTGGTAGATAAGCCCACGCATGCGGGATGTCCGGGTTGCCGGGATAGACCAACCGCCCCTTAGCAAGATCTTTGATCATGACCTGATCAAACCAGTTGCCCGAGGCACATGTGTCAATGAAATCCCCGACACGCAGAATAATGGTACGCGCGGTCGAGCGGCGATAGGCTTCCTCCATCTCTATTCTGACACGACCCAAAGGGTTGCGCGCCTTGTGCGGTGTTCCACCGTACCAGGGACCCGGTGCTTCAGGTCCAAAGACATAGACGTTTCCCGGCACCAAAACCGTTGCCCCGGTCTCCTCCGCTACCTTAATCACCTGTTGGTGCAGGCCCGGTACAAGACCTGCCCAATCGGGGTAGGGTGGATTCCAGCCATTGACGATAACGTCCATTCCGCGCGCCTCTTGTTCCAGCGTGTCGCGCGTGCGGTCAAAGCTGTGCACGGTCCACCCGGCGTTGCGAAACGCCAGCGCAGCGTTGCGACCAAATCGGCCCGTGGCCCCCAGAATAAGTACGGATTGCGGCATGGTTCCCTCCTGTTGGGGCAGAGATTACCCCAAGGAAAGCAATAGTGAATTGCCCCAAATTGCAGATCATGTATTCATTTTTGAATGGACAAAGCCCTTACACATGCCGACTGGTCCCTGATCCAAAGCTTTCTTGCGGTGGCCGAAACCGGGTCTCTTTCTGCCGCAGCCCGACAGTTGGACCGCAGCCAGCCCACCTTGGGACGGCAGATTCAGACGCTGGAAGCCGAGCTGGAGGTTTCTCTTTTTGAACGACACGCAAGAGGGCTGAAGCTAAGCGATGTGGGCCATCAATTGCTGCCCATGGCCCAACAGATGCACACGGCCATGAACGCTTTTAGCATGACAGCAGCCGGTCAGTCGCAACAACTGGCAGGATCAGTGCGCATTACCGCGTCGGTCTTTGCATCGAACCACATCCTGCCGCCGATTTTGGCACATATCCGGCAACAGGAACCTGCGATTCAGTTGGAACTGGTTGCCACCGATGCCACCGAAAACCTGCTGTTCCGAGAAGCCGATATTGCCGTGCGCATGTACCGCCCCGAACAGATGGACATTCTGACCCGGCATTTGGGTGAGATCTCGTTATGTTTTTGCGCCGCTAAAAGCTATTTGGATCGCGCAGGTCGCCCGACCTCGCCAGAAGAGGTGTTCCAACACGACCTTGTGGGATTTGACACGGATGACCGCATCATTGCTTCGATGCAGGAAAGGGGCTGGAACGTTGGGCGCGATGCCTTTGCCACCCGATGTGACCACCAGACCGTGTATTGGGAACTGATCAGAGCAGGCTGCGGACTGGGATTCAGTCAGATCCAAGTGGCCGAGGCCGATCCGCTGGTCGAAATTCTGGATATTGGGGTCGAGATCAAGAAAATGCCGGTGTGGCTGGCCGCGCCGCAAGCCATGCGCCAGACCCCGCGCATTCGTAGGGTCTGGGACCTTTTGACCGAAGGGCTCAAGGCTAGTCTTTGACGGTCAAAGCGGCCCTGTATAAGTCCCGCGCGCAGGGTAATTGTTGCCAAGGGTAAACTTCAGACCACCCGCAATATCCGACATCGACGGGCGCCCAAATGGCGTGGTTTGCTGCCACGCGTAATAGAGCGTCTGATCGGGTGCGATATAGAAATGACCGGGCTCTGCGAAAAAATCGGGTTCTGCACTGCCTTCGCGCTTGGTTGAGATGTTCAGCCCCCAATCCTCGCGGGCGGCAGCCAGCGGCAGGCTGTGACCCACGCGCAGTCGTTTTGCCCCGGCTTTCTCGGCTGTTTCGGCGGCACGTTCGGCGGTATCGGTTGTGATCATGATGACCTCGACGCCCAGCGCCGCAAAATCGTCCAGCGCCGCCTCGACCTCGGTCATCTGTTTGATGCAGATCGGGCAATGAAGTCCGCGATATTGAATCACCAGAGTCCCGTTTTCGCCCTTGTCTGCCTCAAGATCGAAGCTGCCATGCGCCACGGTTTCGATTTTCAGCGCAGGAACCGGATTTCCAGGTGTCAGCATGTGTTTTCCTCGTGTTTTGACGGGTTCGTCTCATTGACCCGATGCACCGCAGACGCTAGGGCCTGTGCAACAAAACGCAAGGAGACCCTTCATGTCCAACCCCTCGCTCCTCATCCTGCCCGGAGACGGAATTGGCCCGGAAGTTATGGCCGAAGTGCGCAGAATCATCGATTGGTTCGGCACCAATCGCGGTCTTCAATTTGACGTGAGCGAGGATCTGGTAGGCGGTGCCGCCTATGACGCCCACGGCAAGCCGCTGTCTGATGAGACGATGGCCAAAGCGCAAGAGGTGGACGCGGTTCTGCTGGGTGCTGTTGGCGGCCCGAAATACGACGATCTGGATTTCAGCCTCAAGCCCGAGCGCGGTCTGCTGCGCCTGCGCAAGGAAATGGACCTGTATTCCAACCTGCGCCCGGCCCAGTGCTTTGACGCGCTGGCCGATTTCTCGTCGCTGAAAAAAGACATCGTTGCCGGTCTGGATATCATGATCGTGCGCGAGCTGACCTCGGGCGTCTATTTCGGCGAACCGCGCGGCATCTTCGAAGAAGGCAATGAACGCGTCGGCATCAACACCCAGCGTTACACCGAATCCGAGATTGAACGCGCCGCACGCTCGGCCTTTGAACTGGCGATGCGCCGGAACAAAAAGCTGTGCTCGATGGAAAAAGCCAACGTCATGGAATCCGGCATCCTGTGGCGTGAAGTCGTAAATCGTGTCGCCGCCGACTACCCCGAGGTTGAGCTGAGCCACATGTATGCCGACAACGGCGCCATGCAGCTGGTGCGCGCACCCAAGCAGTTCGACGTGATCCTGACCGACAACCTGTTTGGTGACATCCTGTCCGACTGCGCCGCGATGCTGACGGGTTCTCTGGGCATGTTGCCTTCAGCCTCGCTGGGCGCTCCAATGGCCAATGGTCGCCCCAAGGCGATGTACGAACCGGTCCACGGCTCGGCACCTGATATCGCGGGTCAGGGCAAAGCTAACCCGATCGCCTGTATCCTCAGCTTTGCCATGGCGCTGCGTTATAGCTTTGATCAGGGTGAAGAAGCAGACCGCCTTGAAGCCGCGATCGAGAAAGTTCTGACTGATGGCGTCCGCACCGGCGACCTGCTGGCGGATGAAGGCGTCACACCGGTGTCTACCACCGAAATGGGCGACGCGATCCTGGCAGCTTTGGATGCCAGCGTCTAAACCACGCAAGAAACGAACGACAAAAGGCGGTGCCCAGTGCACCGCCTTTTTTGTTAGTTGCCGCCGAATATATTTCTCAGCAGGTTATTGATGTCTTC
Source organism: Ruegeria sp. HKCCD7303 (assembly GCF_013111185.1). Lineage (GTDB taxonomy): Bacteria > Pseudomonadota > Alphaproteobacteria > Rhodobacterales > Rhodobacteraceae > Ruegeria. The sequence goes on from NZ_WVRE01000009.1 coordinate 121,809, forward strand.
CGCAAAACCGCCCTGCCTACGACGGGGCTGTGGCTGCGCAACTTGCACCGGCGGTTCAGGTGCCATCATCGGCAGGGGCGTTGGCGTCATCCCTTCGGTGACACGCAGCATGGTCTCTTTCCAGATTTCAGCAGGCAGCCCGCCCCCGGTTACGCCAGACAGCGGCGTGTTGTCGTCATACCCCATCCAGACGCCGGTCACATAATCAGCCGTAAAACCGATGAACCACGCATCCCGCGCGGCCTGAGTTGTCCCGGTTTTGCCTGCCACCTGCCAACCCGGCAGCTTGGCGCGTCCGCCGGTGCCTTCGGACACCACACGCTCCATCATCCAGGTCAGTTGCTTGGCGGCCGAGTCGTTGATCACCCGTTCACCAATACCTGTCGTCGTGACCATGACGGGCGTTTCATCCCCCAGCAGCTTCAGCTCGGTTAAGCCATAAGGCTCCACTGCCGATCCACCGTTCAGGATTCCTGCGTAAGCTCCGGTCATCTCGATCAGCGTGCTTTCCGACGCGCCCAGCGCCAAGGCCGGACCCTGCGCCAGATCGCTGGCAATACCAAAGCCGCTTGCGACAGTGCGGACGTTATCCAAACCCGAAATCTCCGCCACTTTCACAGCCGGAATGTTCAAAGAGTTCATCAACGCATCTGCCAACGTCACCTGCCCATAGAACTTGTTGGTGTAGTTTTTGGGGCACCATTGACCTGAACCGGGAATGTTCACGCAGTAAGGCTCATCCATCACCGTATCCAGCGGCGAATACCCAAGTTCCAGCGCGGTGGCGTAAACGAACGGCTTGAAGGACGACCCTGTCTGACGCAACGCCTGCGTCGCCCGGTTAAACGCACCAGACACCCTTGTCTTGCGCCCACCAACCATGCCGCGCACTGCACCGTCCGCAGACATCACGACAATCGCGGCCTGCGCCTCGGACCCTTCGCGCACCTTTTCCTGAAAGATGAACTTCAGCGCTTCTTCGGCAGAGGTTTGGATGCGCTGATCCAGAGTGGTACGGATCACCACATCCTCGGTGGTGTTGCGCGTAAAGAACTCGGGCCCACTTGCCATGACCCAATCCGCGAAATATCCGCCTGCGCGCGCAGCGGCAGCTTCTGAAAGCTCGGCCGGTCTGGTGCGTGCTTCGCTGGCTTGTGCCGCGGTCAAATAGCCCTGGTCCTCCATCAAACCAATCACAAGCCGTGCCCGGTCCTGAGAACGTTGCAGGTTATTCGTTGGCGCATACCGCGTGGGTGCCACCAGCAGACCGGCCAGCATCGCAGCCTCAGCTGGGGAAACTTCTGCGGCAGACTTTCCAAAGTATCGCTGGCTGGCCGCTTCAAACCCGCGCGCGCCTGCACCCAAGAAGGCCCGGTTCAGGTAGATCGTCAGAACCTCGTTCTTGGAGTATTTGACCTCCATCGCCATTGCATAAACGGCTTCCTTGGCCTTGCGCCAAAGCGAGCCCTGGCGGCAATCGGCCTCGTAAGTGGCTTCAGAGTCCCATTCAGACGGATCATACGGCTCTCCCAGACACAGCAGTTTGGCTGTCTGTTGGGTGATGGTTGACCCGCCATGGCCAGACAAAGGCCCGCGTCCTTCGCTCAGGTTGATGCGCACGGCACTTGCAACGCCGCGCGGGCTGACACCGAAATGACGGTAGAATCGCTTGTCCTCGGTCGCGATCACGGCGTTCTTCAGATGGGGCGACACCGTATCCGCCGTGATCACCCCGCCAAACTGATCCCCGCGCCAGGCAAAAACCTTGCCATCGCGATCCAACAAGGTCACTGACCCGCGCGCGCGCCCGTCCAGTAAGGCATCTACATTGGGCAGAGTTGTATACACGATGCCGACCGCCAATGCGATCAGGGCGGCGACAATTGCCCCCACGCGCCACGTCAAACCCCAGATCAACCTCCAGATCCAGCGGAAGAGTCGACGGAAAATACCGCCTCCGTTTCCGCCGGTGCGTTTGCGCTTTGTCTTGCGCGTGGTTTTGCGGGCGGTCGTCTTGCGTGCGGTCGATTTCTTGCCCGCCGGGCGCTTGGAGGCCGACGGTTTACGCCCTTTGGAGGGGTATCTTTTGTCCGCAACCAATCGCGGCTTTCGGCGCTTGGACTCAGTCATGCTCAAACTCTGCCCGTTATACTTTTGCGCCACCATACCCCGGAGACCCGTCTATGTAGAGGTCCGAATTTCCGTAATTTCCCCTCATCAATCTGCTCATTTTTTAGCCACTTCGTACTTTTTGTGCAAAAAATGTGCAACAATACGCCATTTTGGTATGCAATTACGACCCGTAACCGTTTCTTACGACGTTCTGTCACGCTCTTTTTCTGCAGGTGCAAACAAACCGGTCCCACCGGACAATCAGAGGGGAAAGACGTGAAACTGATCATTGCGACAATCAAGCCGTTCAAGCTGGAGGAGGTGCGCGAGGCACTGACCCAAGCTGGCGTGCGCGGCATGATGGTGACCGAAATCAAGGGCTTCGGCTCGCAGTCCGGTCACACCGAAATCTACCGTGGGGCCGAATACGCCGTGAACTTCGTGCCCAAGATCAAGCTCGAGATCGTGGTACCGGCCACAATGGCCGACCAGATCGTCGAGACCATCACCAACACCGCCAAAACCGGCAAAATCGGTGACGGCAAGATTTTCGTCCTCGATGTCGAGCAGGCCCTGCGCGTGCGAACCGGGGAAACCAACGAGGAAGCGCTGTAAGCGCGGCCACTCCACACTCATTCGAGGAAGTAAAATGAACCTGATGAAATCTCTCATCCCTGCCGCTGCGCTTGTCGTGCTGCCGCAGATGGGTCTGGCGCAAGAAGCCGCTGAAGGCGAGGCTGCGCTGCACACCCAGTATATCTTTACCACCCTGCTGTTCCTGATGGCGGGCTTTCTGGTTTTCTTCATGGCTGCAGGCTTTGCCATGCTGGAAGGCGGTCTGGTGAGGTCCAAGAACGTCGCCATGCAGATGATCAAGAACATCGCGCTGTTTTCCATTGCCGCGATCATGTACTGGCTGGTTGGCTTCAACACGATGTATCCGGGCGACTTCAATGGTTTCTTTGCCATTGGCGGCCCAACCGTGCTTGATCCGGTTGGCGTTGACCCTGCCGAGGCTGCTTTGGACTACGCCTCGATCGGCTCGGACTTCTTCTTCCAGTTGGTCTTTGTGGCGGCAACCGCGTCGATCGTGTCGGGTGCCGTAGCGGAGCGTATCAAGCTTTGGCCCTTCCTGATCTTCGTCGTCGTGCTGACCGGTATCCTGTACCCGATCTCGGGGTCGTGGAAATGGGGCGGCGGCTGGCTGGATGCCATGGGCTTTTCCGACTTCGCCGGTTCGACCGTTGTACACTCGGTCGGTGGCTGGGCCGCTCTGGCTGGCTGTCTGATCCTTGGGCCACGTATCGGCAAGTACAAGGACGGCAAAGTTCATCCGATGCCCGGTTCAAATCTGGCGCTGGCGACCTTGGGTACGTTCATTCTGTGGCTGGGTTGGTTCGGTTTCAACGGCGGCTCGCAGCTGGCGATGGGCACCGTGGGTGACGTAACCGACGTATCGCGCATCTTCGCCAACACCAACATGGCCGCCGCATCCGGTGCTGTCGCAGCCCTGATCATGACACAGGTCCTGTACAAAAAGCCTGACCTGACCATGGTGCTGAACGGCGCGCTGGCCGGTCTGGTGTCAATCACCGCTGAACCTCTGGCCCCGACCCTGTTCGGCGCGCTTTGGATCGGTGCTGTGGGCGGTATCATCGTGGTCTTCGCGGTTCCGATGCTGGACAAGTTCAAGATCGACGATGTGGTCGGTGCCATCCCGGTCCACCTGTTCGCAGGCATCTGGGGCACCATCGCCGTCATCTTCTACGGTGAAGCCAGCCTGATAACCCAGTTGACCGGTGTAGTGGCCTACGGTGTCTTCACCTTCGTGGCCGCTTTGATCCTTTGGACGATCCTGAAAGCCACCCTTGGCATTCGCGTCAGCGAAGAGGACGAAATCAACGGTCTGGACATGGCGGAACTGGGTATGGAAGCATATCCTGAGTTCTCGAAGGGCTAAGACCATATTAAATTATCAAAAAAACCCGGGCGTTCGCGCCCGGGTTTTCTTTTTTTAGAATGTTATTGAGATCAAACGCCGACGTCGATAATCGCCTTCGCCAGAATCGGTACCGTTGTCGCGTTTAGGCCAGCGATGTTCAGGCGGCTGTCGCCTACCATGTAGATACCGTGATCGGCGCGCAGTTTCTCGACCAGTTCAGGTGCCGCGCCCAAGCGTGAGAACATACCCCTGTGCTGGGCAATGAAACCGAAACGGTCCGAACCGCTCAGACGCTGCAACTCGTCGGCCATTTGCTGGCGCAGTCCCAGCATGGACAGGCGGACTTCTTCCAGCTCTGCTGCCCAATCCGCGCGCAGGGCCTCATCCATCAGGATGGTTGTCACGACGCGCGCGCCATGATCCGGCGGGAAGGAATAGTTCTGGCGGTTCAGAAACGCCAATGTTCCCTGATTTAAAGCGGTTCGTCCGGCGTCCGCGCTGATCGCCATCAACAAACCAGTACGTTCCCGGTAGACACCGAAATTCTTCGAGCAAGACGCGGCAATCAGGCATTCCTTGACCGATGAGGCAACCAGGCGTGCCGCCTGTGCGTCTTCTTCCAGCCCGTCACCAAATCCCTGGTAGGCGATGTCGATCATCGCCACGAGGCCAAGCTCGTTGATCAGGTTCGCGACCTCTTGCCATTGCACCATGTTCAGGTTCGCACCGGTCGGGTTGTGACAGCAGCCATGCAACAGAACTACGTCACCTGCTTTGGCGGTTTTCAGGTCGACCATCATCCCGTCGAAATCAACGCCGCGGGTTTCGCCATCGAAATACCGGTACTGAACGGTCTCTATCCCCAGATAGTTCAGGATCGACAGGTGGTTCGGCCAGGTCGGGTTCGAAACAAACACACGCGCCGAAGGGTTCGCCATGCGGATCATCTCGAACGCCTGTCGGCAAGCGCCCGTGCCGCCGGGTGTCGCCACAGCGGCAATGTTGGCACGCGGAACCGATGTGCCCAGAACCAAGCCGATCATCGCGTCTGCAAAAGCCGGATCACCCGCCAGACCGGTGTAAGCTTTGGTTTCCTGCTCTTCCAAAATGCGTCGCTCGGCAGCTTTGACTGCACGCATCACCGGAGTCACGCCATCGGCGTTCTTGTAGACGCCCACACCCAAGTCGATCTTCTGATCGCGCGGGTCTTCGCGGTACATCTGCATCAAGGCCAGAATCTTGTCGGCAGGCTGCGGCTTGAGGTTCTCGAACATCAGTTCTCTCCGGTTGCGACGGGCAGGGTTGGGAAGGCACCCCATTCAGCCCAGGAGCCGTCATAAAGCGAGTGGTCTTTCTTGCCCATGCGTTCAAGCGCAAGGCTCAGAATCGCGGCAGTGACGCCCGACCCGCATGAGGTGATTGCAGGTTTGGACAGATCAACGCCAGCGGCCTGGAAAATGGCACGACAGTCCTCGGGCGATTTCATTGTGCCATCTGCATTGAGCAACTGGCCGAACGGGACGTTGCGGGACCCGGGGATATGGCCCGATCGCAATCCTTTGCGCGGCTCGGCTTCCGCGCCGGTAAACCGACCGGCAGAGCGGGCATCGATGATCTCATGATCGGCCAGCTTGGCTGCAGCGGAAACTTGCGTGACGTCCCGGACAAGCTGGTTTTGAACGCGCACAGTCATGTGACGATCACGGATGACCGGCGGCAGATCCTCGATCTCGCGACCTTCGGCTTGCCATTTGGGCAAACCGCCATCCAGAACCGCGATGTTTTCCTGGCCCATCAGACGGAACAACCACCAGACACGTGCCGCTGACATAAGCCCGGCGCCGTCATAGACGACAACCTGATGACCATCGCCCACGCCCATCGCCCGAAGGCGTGACATGAATTTCTCGACCGGAGGAGCCATATGCGGCAGTTCCGATCGGTGATCCGAGATTTCGTCAATATCGAAGAACCGCGCCCCGGGGATGTGGCCGGCATCATATTCGGCTTTGGCGTCGCGGTTCTGCGCGGGCAGATACCAAGACCCATCCAGAATCCGCAGATCCGGGTCTTTCATATGCGCCGCCAGCCATTCAGTCGAAACGAGGGTTTTTGGATCGTCCTGCATCAAAGCCTCCCCTAAGCGAGCTTGGATTTTCCCTATACCCCGCGTCTTTTAGGTTCAAGTGTGGATAGCGCTAGCGCCTGATACCCACTTGATTTATCGCGCCCCGCGCGGGCGAAAGTGCTGAATGATGCCGATGATACTGATCAAAATCCAGAACCCTTCGATCAGCATTGAAGCCAAGTTGAAATTCTCAAGCAAGGAATAGACGATCAGCACCGACCCCAGCAGGTTGACGACAGGAAAGGCCAGGTCGTCAGAGTTCATCATCCGCATTTGTGTCGCGAAATAGGCCGCAACCACAATAAGGGCTCCGAACGAGCCGATGGCGTCAACGATGGTGAGGCTGTCGAAAAATGCGGTCATGACTCTGTCTTGGTCGTCTGTGAATATTCGGTGTGTTGGGCGTAGTGATGCATGTTCAGAAACGCTGCCCCCTGCGGACCTGCGCGATAGCCATGCGGCAAATCAGCAGCAAATCGCACGCCCTGGCCTGCTTGCAAGGGTACCCAGTCCCCGTTGCGCAGAATGTCGAGAGAACCTTCAAGAACAAAGACTTCTTCTGTTACGCCCGTTGCGTGCGCTGGTGACTCGTGACTTTGGTTCGGGGTCAGACTGACGTGAAACGTCTCGGCCCTCAGAACGGGATCGAAAGGGAAGACGATCTTGACTTCGATACTGCCGGGAAAGGTGACAGTCTGAAAGACTGAGGGGTCGCCATTGGCCGTGTCGATCAACGCACTCAGCGGCACCTGAAAGCCTTTGGCGATCTTCCACAGTGTGGCAATTGTCGGGCTGGATTCACCACGCTCGATCTGACCCAGCATGGCCTTGCTGACGCCCGTCAACTCAGCCGCTTTCGACAGGCTCAGACCCGAAGCCGACCGCACATCTCGCAGCCTAAGCGTAATGTCATCAGCATCCATTTCTGCGCCCCGCGAATCCTCTTGTACGTTATAACGCACATGTGCTACGTGCGCTATAACGCACGACCCCAAAGACATGCAACCCGAGGAAATAGGGAAAACAGCATCATGCCATTGTACCGATCCAGAACCTCTACCCATGGCCGCAACATGGCCGGTGCCCGCGGATTGTGGCGTGCCACAGGCATGGGAGATGATGATTTCGGCAAGCCGATCATCGCCATCGTCAACTCGTTCACCCAGTTTGTGCCCGGCCACGTGCACCTGAAAGATCTGGGTCAGATGGTGGCGCGTGAGGTCGAAGCCGCAGGTGGCGTTGCAAAAGAGTTCAATACCATCGCGGTGGATGACGGCATTGCCATGGGCCATGACGGGATGCTCTATTCGCTTCCCTCGCGCGAAGTGATCGCGGATTCTGTGGAATACATGGTCAATGCGCATTGCGCTGACGCCATGGTCTGCATTTCGAACTGTGACAAGATCACGCCAGGCATGCTAATGGCTGCCATGCGCCTGAACATTCCTGCGATCTTTGTTTCAGGTGGGCCAATGGAGGCGGGCAAGATCGACATCGCCGATCTGGACGCGAAGAAAATCGACCTTGTGGACGCCATGGTCGCCGCAGCGGATGACAAATTCACCGACGAGCAGGTTCAGCACATCGAAGAAAACGCCTGCCCGACCTGCGGATCATGCTCGGGGATGTTCACGGCCAACTCGATGAACTGTCTGGCCGAAGCACTGGGTCTGGCGTTGCCGGGCAACGGTTCGACACTGGCAACACATGCCGACCGCAAAGAGTTGTTCTTGGAAGCGGGTCGCCGTATCGTTGAGATCACCAAGCGACATTACGATCTGGACGAAAAAGGCTTCCTGCCGCGTGAGATCGCAACTTTTGACGCGTTTGAGAACGCCATGAGCCTCGACATCGCCATGGGTGGGTCGACCAATACCGTTCTGCACCTGCTGGCCATCGCACATGAGGGCGAGGTCGATTTCACCATGACCGACATGGATCGCCTCAGCCGTAGGGTGCCGTGCTTGTGCAAGGTCGCGCCGAACACCGAGAATGTGCATATGGAAGATGTTCACCGCGCTGGCGGCATCTTCTCGATCCTGGGCGAACTCAGCCGAGCGGGCCTGCTGCATGAAGATTGCAGCACGGTGCACTCGGCCACGATGGGCGAGGCGATTGCCAACTGGGACATCAAGGTCGCCAACAACCCCAAGGCGCAAGAGCTGTTCAAGGCCGCTCCTGGTGGTGTGCGCACAACGCAGGCGTTCAGCCAGTCGAACCGGTTCAAAGAATTGGATACCGACCGCGAAGGCGGCGTGATCCGTTCGAAAGAACACGCTTTCAGCCAGGATGGTGGCCTTGCGGTTCTGTTCGGAAACATCGCCCGCGACGGCTGTATCGTGAAAACAGCTGGTGTGGATGAAAACATCCTGAAATTCACCGGTTCTGCTTACGTTTGCGAAAGTCAGGATCAAGCGGTCAGTGACATCCTGACCGGCAAGGTCAAGGAAGGTGACGTGGTTGTCATCCGCTATGAAGGTCCGCGTGGCGGGCCGGGCATGCAGGAAATGCTCTACCCCACCTCCTATCTGAAATCCAAAGGGCTGGGCAAAGCCTGCGCCTTGCTGACCGATGGCCGCTTCTCGGGCGGCACGTCCGGATTGTCGATTGGCCACGTCTCGCCCGAGGCAGCCGAGGGTGGTGAAATTGGACTGGTCAAGAACGGCGATAAAATTGAGATCGATATCCCCAACCGCTCGATCCATCTGGCTGTGTCCGATGAAGAGCTGGCAGAGCGCCGCCAGGAGCAAGACGCCAAGGGGTGGGAACCTGCCGCGCCGCGCAAACGCAAGGTCTCTACTGCGTTGAAAGCTTATGCCAAGCTGACCACCAGCGCGGCAAAAGGAGCTGTACGCCAGCTTTGATCTGGTAACGGCCAGCCTTTTCAGCTGGCCGTTAATCGACCCTTTCTAGGCTAATACTTGGAAGTATTTGGCAGGAAACAGTGAGGATAGGTGGAGGTCCCTGCCCTCAATCGCCCAGTTTGGCGTGAATTTCATCCAGATCGATTTCGCCGATCGGCATCTTGTTGGCCGGGTTTTCGAAATCGTATTTGAACAGCTCAAAATCCTGTTTGTAGATTTCATAGACCAGATGCATCGACAGATCGTCGAAGTAATCCTCGACCGGATGCGCGCGTTTGGGGCCGTGGCCTTCGGATTCGTTGAACCGCGGAATATCGGCCAATGCGACTGGGTGCTTCAATTCGACATGATCCAGAACACCCTGCATTCCGTCGTTGAAGGCCTCGGTCCAGAAAATCTGGTCGTAACGCCCGCCATTCACAATGAAGGTCGATACATGACCTGACATGGCTGACCAGTGAATGTCCGGGTCCATCGGACGCCGCCAGCGGATCGTATCACGGGCAAACAGCAGGAACCGGCGGAAGCTGGCAATCTGATCGAATTCGCCCTTTCCGTCATCGCCGCCCACTTCGATCCCATAGTTGTAGATCAGCGTCGGCACCAGATTGCCCCGGTATCGCTTGCCGTTTCGCTGGATGCCGCAGATCTTGTCAAAGAACGAGCTAAGTATGCGGGTGTAAGGGTTGCGCACACAGGTGAAAGAGTACGAGGCGTGGCTCCGCACATTATTGGTAATCAGGCCCTGACTCTGGTCAAAAGCCCATTTGTGCATTCCGTCCTTTGCATCGTGGATGTCGCCATCAAAAAACTGACCGTGATCCGAGTAATACATGATCTGGCCAATGGTCGAGCACGCACATTTGGGCACCACACGGTACACCATGCTTTCACTCTCGGTCATCCAGGTACCGGGAAACCCCATCTGCTGTGCCTCCTTCGCTGGTCAGAACTCGATCCGATACGCCAGCGTTTGGTCTTAAAGAACCAAAATTATTCTGTTTATTCAATCGCGCATCCTCAGTATCACGGTTGAAACCGGGCAGAAATGGAAATCACCTGATACCAATGGCAAAGATTGCCTACATATTGCTGTGCCATAAGGACCCCGAGGCGATCATCGCACAGGCCGAACAGCTAACTGCAGCGGGCGATTGCATGGCGATCCATTTCGATGCGCGTGCAAGCTCTGACGCCTATGACCGGATCCGAACCGCGCTGCGCGAAAATCCCAACGTGGCCTTTGCCGCCAAGCGCATCAAATGCGGATGGGGAGAATGGTCGCTGGTGCACGCCACGCTGAACGCCGTGAAGGCCGCGGTCGAGGCATTTCCGCGCGCCACGCATTTCTACATGCTTTCTGGCGATTGCATGGCCATAAAAACTGCCGAATACACCCACCGTTTTCTGGACGATCGCGATAAGGATTTCATCGAAAGTCACGATTTCTTTGAAAGCAACTGGATCAAGACCGGCATGAAAGAAGACCGGCTGATCTATCGCCATCATTTCAACGAACGCACTCAGCCCAAACTGTTTTACACCGCCTATGAGTTGCAGAAGCGGTTTGGTCTGACGCGGGAAATTCCCGAAGATCTGCAAATCATGATCGGCAGCCAGTGGTGGTGCTTGCGCCGCCGCACGGTTGAGATGATCCTGGACTTCTTGCGCCAGCGACGAGATGTGATCCGGTTTTTCTCAACCACATGGATCCCGGACGAGACCTTCTTTCAGACGCTGGTACGCCACCTGATTCCGAAGGGTGAGATCGAAAACCGCACACCGACTTTCCTTATGTTTTCTGACTATGGAATGCCGGTCACATTCTACAACGACCACTATGACATGCTTTTGGGGCAGGATTACCTGTTTGCTCGTAAGATCAGCCCCGAAGCGCACGAGCTTAAAGATCGCCTGGGGTCGCTTTATGCCAGCGAGGGCATTGATTTTCCGGTCTCGAATGAAGGGCCTAACCTTTATGCATTTCTGACCGGACGCGGGCGGATCGGTCGCCGCTTTGGGCAACGCTTCTGGGAATCCGGGCGGGCCTTGGGCCCTGAACGCGAGCTTTTCGTGATCGTGTGCAAGAAATGGCATGTTGCCAAACGGCTGGTCAGTCAGATCGCGTCTGAGACGGATATCCCCTGTGTTGAGTACCTGTTTAACGAAGAGGACACCTACCTGCCCGACTTGGGTGGGATAGAAGCGAGCCTTACCAAGCGGTCACGCCATAGGCGGGCGGTTGTACGCATGCTGTTTGACAGTTTCCGGTCGGATCAATTGGTTCTGTGCCTCGACCCAGCCAATTTGGATGTGCTTGAAGATTTCTGCGGGGATCAGGCCAAAACCCATGTGCTTGAAGTCGAATGCGAGTATTCCGACGACTATCTTATCGGACATGCCCGCCGCGTCGGGCTGGCGGGTGAAAACAGCCCGAGGGAAAACGTAGCGCGCCTAGTGCCGACGCTGCGAAACGATCTGAGTTATGAATCGCAACAGATCCGAGCGGCGCGGATTGAGAATTGTTTGCGTCTGCGGGAAACGGCCGACCGCAGTGAAAACGAAGCCGTCATCTCAAGGTTCCTTGGCGTGAATCAGGAAAAGGCCAGCGCCGTGATGCGCCTAGATTACCTCTTCCTCGATTAGGCAGAAACTCTGCGCGACAAACGAAAAATGGCTCTGGCAGGGTACGCGCCGTGCACTGATTCAGACCGCAGCCGACCCAAGCATCAACGCCATTGAAATCAAACTCATAGTATTCGTGATTTTTGTCTAAAAATCGGATATTGTTCGGCCAATTGGGCCGATTTGTTCATACTTTTTAAATCAACAGATCAGCCTCGATCAGAGAAAAAGCTCCGACCCGGGTGGTCTTTGTTGCGCGAAGATAAGTTCCCACCCGAACAACAAACAAACATTCTGCTGGTCGAAATTCAAAATTTGAAACGCAGCTCCGGGGGGACATAGTTTTGACCACAGACCAAATTGCCAATGCCAGATCATACATCCCAAATGACGCAGACTGGAGCCAGATTTACAAAGTGCTGCCCGGCGAGGCCGAAGTGGCCGAGCCTGCTGTTATCAACCCTCATTTCGAGTGTATCGAGGTAACCGGAAACACGGTCCTGCCCGCGAACGGCATGTATGTTGTGTTGCGTGGTGTCGTTCAATTGCGGCAAAACGGCCACCCTCTGGCCAGCGCAGATGTGGGTGATTATTTCTACGAAGAACATCTTCAGATCTCGGATATCCCTGTCAGCCTCGAAGCGCTTGCGTTGGACGGAACCCGGTTGGCATACCTGTCCAGCGAGAGCTGGCGGAATATACCCAAAGACATCAGAAAACGCTGTTTCGCTACAATGTTCGGCGACCTTGTCAGTGTACAGTTGGAGAATTTCCAGCAGCCGATCAATTGTTGCAGCGTGACGGCTGCCGCGCTCAGCATGTCGGCTCTGGGTTTCAGCTGCGAGGTGAATGACATATTCCGCGAATGCGCGCTGCCGTCATCCTTTGTGGTGAATGACGGCATCTCGTTGGGTGAACTGTTTGACGTCGCCTGCACCTATATTCATTCGCAAGGGCTTAGGGACCGGGTTCAGGTTCAGGCCTATTTCATGGACGAAGACACAACAAGCGTGCCGCTGCTGCTTGAGGCAATCGACGAGTCCAATCAGTTGGGCGGAGAAAACGATATTCTGGTGGCGAATTTTCAAGTCGGCGTCGCCCATGGCAAAGAAAACATGCCGGGCGGACATTTTGCCGTCATTGCCAAGTGCAACCCAAGCACCGGGCTGATCCACATGATGGATGTGCATCCAGAAAAATACGGCAAGCTTTGGGTCACTACGATCGAACGGCTGTGGAAGGCCATGTCGGACCGTGACGGAACCTCGATGCGGTCTCGTGGCATACTGCGGTTCTCGGCGCGTGCCGCGGTCAAAACCCATCTGAAAACGTTCAAACAGCGGTGCAACTATGTCGACAGTACGCTCTATTTGGCAAAAGACCCAAAGAAGCGCCGCAACCTGTTCCGTCGGGCCACACCCAATATGAACTCACTCGGTGTGTTGGCGGAAAGTTTGGCCATTCACGGCGACAACCGCGTGGACGAGGATGAGCTTTTGCGGGCCACCGAGGCGTCGTTCACAGAAGCTGTCAGCCGGGTCGCCACCGCCAAAGACATGCACGAGATGGCGGAAAAATACCTCAGCCAGTCTGAAAACGTGCATTTGGGCAGTACGTTCCAAAGCTTTGCAACCCGCAAGGACAGATCGATCCAAACCCCGCAGGATTGGTTCAAGGAACAGCTAAAGAGCCTGAATACGAACAAAGATCGTCACCTGATGATCAATATCGACTTCAACCGCGTCACCGGGATTGAAGCAATCCGCCCACCGGAAAACGTCTATCGGGAAACTGCCCTGCTGGAAGAGTTCTGGTGTCTTTGCATCGCCTATGACGAAGACACAGATGTTGTCACCATTGTCGACATGAGCCCCGCGACCTCTCAGGTCTGGCAAGCGCCACGCGGCAATATTTTCCGCGGGTTGCGCGATCTGGAAGACCCCGCATTGGTGATGATCGAAGAAATCGACCCGCCCGAGGACCCGAGCGATGTTGTCAGTATTCTCAAGCACAACACGATGGTTCTGTTTTATGAGGATGAAGACCCCTGGTCCTATATGCTGCGCAGCATTCTGTCGAATATCGGCGCGACAACCGTCAAGCAGATCGACGTAGGCGGACGCGATCCCAATATGATCAGGATGCGGCGGCAATTGGTAACGCTTGGTGAACGACCGGACGTGCCGTATTTGTTTTTCCAGGGCGAATGCATCAGTAAAAGCGAAGAGCTGGAAGACATCGTGGACATGATCCGGGCCGGTGAATTGCAGGCCAGGATGCGCCAGGAAGGGCTGCCTGTTTCCGAACTGAACGAAACCCCAAGCCTGGAAAAGAACCCGTTCGGCTATCCCAAAGGGGTGATGAATCAGGTCAACGCGGGCAAGCGCAACGTATTGTTGTGTGCTTGCGGCTCGTCTGCAGCAGACAAAATCCCTGAACTTGTCGAGCGCATCGTCGATGCCGGGCACAATGTGAAACTGATCCCCTCAGTCTCAGCCGAAAAGTTCTTCCGCGATTTCGGGGCGGAGAGGATCGACGCCAAAATTACCCACAATGACTATTACCGCGACGATGATGAGTGGAATTTCCGCTATATGAAATTCGACATGCCAGTACGGGCTTCGCATCTGGCGCTGTGCGACTGGGCCGATTGCGTCATCGTGGCTCCCATCACCTGCAACACGATGGGCAAGGTGGCCAACGGTATTGCTGACAACCTTCTGACCTCAGTCTTTGTGGCGTGGCAGTACCAGAAGAAACCGGTGATCCTTTGCCCCGCCTGCAATACGAATATGTGGAACAACATCACTACGCAGAACAATGTCGAAAAGCTGAAGACGCTGGGCGTTGATTTCATCGGGCCGCGCGAGGGTCGCCTGTCAAACGGGCGGATGGGTATCGGAATGATGGCAACTCCGGACCAGATCATGGAGGCTTTGGCCGACGCCTTTGAGGAGTTGGATGACCAGAAATACCGTGTTTGCAAATGGGCGCGCGAAGCCGCCGCCGCCGATGACATCAACGAATGGAAGCGGGTGTTCCGCGCCATCGACGAAGATATTGTCGGCATCAACATCGTGGACGAGGCCCATGGTGATTCATTGCTGCATTATGCAGCCGGTGGTGAAGGTGAGTTGAACGAAAGCGGTCACAATCTGGGCAAGCCGGATTACGAGGCTGCGCAGAATCTGATCGACCGCCAGATCGACGTCAACATCGTCAATGACCACGGGTTTACGGCCTTGCACGTGGCGGTGATGAACAAAGCGCCCAGGATGGTGGAAATCCTGCTGGGGGCAAAGGGCATGGATGCAACATCATGCATCGAGTTTGTCCAGGGCATGACAATCGAACCCGAAATCCAAGCCATGCTGGACGCCTGGGCACGCGATCATGACGTGAAGATCGCTGAACCAGAACAGGGGCGCGACGAGAGCTTTGTGGCCGTGCAAGAGCCAACATATCTTTATTTCACCTACGGTTCGCTGAAACAGGGATTCCCGAACCACGAAGCGCACAGCAAAGTTCTAAACGACTTCGTGGGTCCGGCCCGCACCCGGCAACCCATGCCGCTGATCGTCCCGAACGAGCCATTCTGTGACAATCCGAACTGCGGATACCTGCACCGTATGGCCACGCTTGTGGATCAACAAGGTATGGGCAAACAGGTCAGTGGTGAGGTCTATCGCGTGACGGAATCCGGCTTGCACGAGCTGGATAAGCTGGAAGGTTACCACGGCCCAAACTCATCTGAAAACGTGTATATCCGCAAGAAGATCAATGTGGTTGTGAACGGCGTGATGAAGCCCGCATACGCCTATGTGATCGCAGACCCACAGAAATACCTGAAGAACTTGCGCGATGGTACTTCAGAGATGGTCAGCGATTACACGCTGGACATGGCGCAGGGCGAGCCAAAACCGGGGTTTGAACCTGTAGCTTAACCGTCTTGTGTGATGATCGGCGGCGATTCATGGCTTTCCTTCAGGCTAAGGTTATAAGCCGTGATCGCCACCATGCACAGCAGCACAAATGGCCAGAAACTTGCCTTGGGAATAAGGTTGTCCCGGTAGTGGATGATCCGCAGCGACGGCACCGCCTCGGAGGCGAAGAGATAGGTGTTGATCGAGACTGCCAGCAGCATGAAATACATCAGGAAAAAGAACGACTCCATGTAGATCACGGGCGAGCCGGCAAAGCCTTCGCGCAGCTGCACGTGCGCCAGCAGGATCACAAAGAACAGAACCGAACAGGTGCCGATCACGCTGGACGTGCTGAAATCATGCCTCTCGGCCAAGCCCTCGCGGCGGGTGACTGTCATGACCGCACCGAACAGCAACATCATCACAACGAGCAAAGGGACCATATGAACGATAAACGCATTGCCAAAATTGCGTTTTATGACGAAATTATAGTGCAACTCGGGCGCGTTGGTTTGATACGCATTCTGTCCGATGCCCAGCGTTGTATCCAAATTTGACAGCTTGTAGTCGAAATAGGTGTTTTCCCGTTCCCAGGTACCCATCACGATCTGATTGTCGATTCCAAAAATATCGTCCGGTCCGGTCGCTGGATATGCCTCGAAATCAGGAACCAAAGCGACGGCGTCGTCAAACGATGCCGGCCAGAACCGCACCCAGACCGTTTTGTGATCAAAGGGGTAGCTTGTGTAGTCAAAGCTCTGGCGCAGGGTTTGTTCGAAATACCACCCAATCAGAACACCGTCAGGCTGCGGCAGTCGATACGCCTCGGCAATCAGGCCGCTTGCGGTGTCCACCGCCTCGGGCAGAAGAAATCCGACCTCGCCCTCTGCCGGGATAATCTTATCATGCTCGCCCGTCTTGTAGTGCTGCCAGATATAGCCCGTGACCTGAACATCACTGGCCCCCATAAAGTTGAATGACTTTATGAATATCCCTGTCCGCACGTAGTAGTCTGGAACAACATCCAGCTTACCCAGATATGAGTCTACGGCGGCCTGATCTGGCAACTGCGTCGGATCACCTTCGAAATGGTTCAGTTCGATCCATAGTTTCAGCAAAAGACCTGCCAACCCTAGGGTCAGCAGGCCAGAGAAAAGCCAAACCTTCTTCTCGACGCTCATTCAGCCCCCTGCCTGTTCCGTCAGAAAATCAGCGCGCCCCAGCAGGGATTGAGTAATTCCCATCTCGGCAAACTCGGCTTGAAGGGTGGTAAATCTCTCATGTTCGCTTGGCACGATACCCTTTTGCCCGCATTCCGCCAGAAAGCGCGTCTGGCGGATGGACAAATTAACCAGTGGCAAAGGTTCCCCGGCCGTAAAGGCCGCCAGCCCATCCGCATAGTCATTTGCAGCTTGCCAATCACCTCGCGCCAACATGACTGCGCTGGCATCGGGGTAGAAGTGCAGATGGCTATGACCGACACATCCTTCCGCAATGATTTCGGCCCCCAAATCCAACAGGTGTATTTGCTCGTCCGGGTCAGTTTCGGCCATCGCCAGAGCCGACAAGGCCTTGGGCCCCACAAAATTCCGACCATGTTCCAATGCAATCTCAACCGCACGGCGGCCCGTTTCCAAAGCCTGATCCATTTGCCCGGCATAAACCTGGGTGCGGGCGAGATGTTCCAACGCCTGCGCCTCTAGCCGCTTAGCCCCCACACGCTCGGCGATCTCGGCCGAAACCCGGAATGCCTCAAGCGCCTGATCAAGATCGCCCAAAAAGGTATCGGCCACACCCAGGCAGGTCTGAGCCACACATTCGGGCACAAAAGCAAAATACTTCTGCGAAACTTCGATGGCTTCGTTTGCGTCTGCGCGCCCTTGTTCGACATCCCCCATGTAACTGCGCGCAACGCTCAGGTTGTGCAGATTGGCCGCCAGGTCCCGAACCAGACCCTTTTCGCGCGCCCGATCAACCGCCTGCGTGTAGAACCCAGTCGCTGTCCTCATTGTGGCCTTCATGAAGTTGGCATCACCAAACCCGCTGAGCGCCCCCACTTCAAGGCGCACGGAGTCCAGTTTGCGGGCCAAAGTAAGCGCTCGTTCATTGGCGCTCAACGCTTCCTTGTCTCGGCCCAAGGGGAAATACACGTTGCCGCGCACATAGTTGATCTGGGCCACGTCCCGTTCGGAGCCAGCACGCTCGGCCGCAGCTTCAGCCGTATCCAGCGCCTCAAGCGCGTCCTGATACAAGCTGGCCTGTCGCGCAGCCTGTGCAAGACCAATATGCGCCCGGCTGATTTGCTCATCTGTCTCTGCAAGTCGCGCTGCGTCTCGAAATTCCTGCAAGGCTTCGTTGGACAAACCCTGCAGCCGGTGCGTCTCACCCCGTGCACACAGCAGGTCAAACCGGACGCCTGCGGGCGACGGCAGTTCCAAAGCACGTTCGATCAACGGGCTGGCGTCGTCGAACCGGAACGCGTGGATCAGCTTGTCGGCAGCTTCAAGATAGGCTTGCGCCGCATTGTTGGCACCCGCCCGGTCCAGATGCTGCGCGCGCAGGGTTGCATCACGATCTTCGAACCATTTGGCCGCCTGGCGATGCAGGCGCGCGCGCTCGGATTTGACCAACGTAGCATATGATCCATCCCGGATCAGCGCGTGGGCAAACATCAGATCAGCCCCGGCCTCTCGGATCAGGGCCGAACGGATCAGATTGGTGGTGTCCAGATGCCCTTCCCCGAGAATGTAATTCAGAACCTCGGGTGAGAACCTCTGCCCCAGCACTGACGCCGCCTGAATGGCGGTGCGGCTGGCGCGGTCCAGCGCATCCAAACGCGACTGGACGATGCCTTGAATGCTTCCAGGCACGGTTTCCTGCTTGAGAATGTCAATGTTGCGCAGCAACTGTTCCAGAAAAAGCGGGTTGCCACCCGCACGTTTGACACAAGTTTCCAAAAGCTCGGGGTCGATGGCCGTAAACTCCTCGACCAATTGCCGTGCCTGATCTTCCCCCATCGGTGCCAATTCCAACTTGGAGACAAGCGCGCCATCCGTGGCTGTTTGCCAGTCTCGGTCGATCGGGTCTCCTTCGACCCGGCTGGTCATCATCAAGACGCAGGGGATTTGCCGCGTTGCTGCGGCGATATGTGCGCAGGCTGCAAGAATGTCGGGTGACGCCCAATGGATATCTTCGATCTGGATCAGCAAAGGCGCGTCCTGACTGCGGGCAAGCAGCAACTCATCAATGACCTGCCTGCGCCCACGCAACCGGGTCTTGTTATCCATTACGGCATAGACCTCAGCCAAACCGGGATCCTGCTCAAGTTCAAGCAGTGCGTTGAGATGCGCGGCGTTCGAAGGGCTGACCCAGCCTTTGGCGATCGCGTCTTTGGCCAGGGCCGTACCTGTTTCCGCGCCATCCGACGGATCAAGGCCCAAAACACTGCGGGCCACGGTCTGAATAGCCGAGTGCCCCTCGCGCGCTCCGAAATCCATAACCACGCCATTGTGGGTTGAATAGGACAGGCTCTTGGCCAACTCGGCCACCTGTTCGGACAAATGCGTCTTGCCGATCCCAGGCTCACCCAGCACCACATGAACCTCGCCTTCTCCGTGTCGCTTGCACCGGTCAAATGTCGCCGAAAACAACGACATCTCGCGGTCGCGCCCGATGAACTTATGTCGTCTTGTCCGAATGTTCCGGGCCAAACGGTCCAAGCGCCAGACTTCGACAGGGTCATTCAGGCCTTTTATCGCCTGCACACCAATAGACTCGCCCACGAAAAGCGGACCCAGAGCGCGTTGAATGTCATGTGAAACCAATGTTTCACCGCCCTTTGAAATATCGGTCAAGCGCGAGGCCAGATTCACCCCGTCTCCGGTGACGGTATATTCCGTATGCGCCAAGCTGCCTGTTGTACTGGCAATGACCTGACCCGAAGCGATACCGATATGACAAGACAATGGTGGCGTCAGTGTTGGCAATACCGCATGTATCTCGGCCGCTGCTCTGGCCGCCCGTTCTGTATCGTTGGTATGTGAGATAGGTGCACCGAAAACCGCCATGACAGCATCGCCGATATGCTTGTCTATGCGCCCGCCGAATTTCTCAACCACGCTGTCAACTTTGCCAAAGAACTGGTTGAGCAGCGCGTGCAGATCCTCGGCATCCAAACCACTGGACATTTCTGTAAACCCCGTGAGGTCAACAAACATCACAGTCACTTGGCGCCGTGCAGGTTCAATTGGATCGGAGGATTCAGATGCCTCGGACGTTTCCGTCACGTCGAGTTTTTCTATAGCACGCAGCAACCGCCGACGATCCCCGACCGCAGTTACCCCAATTTCTATAAGATCTTCAGCCGTCAAATCTGGCAGTATGGAAAAATCGATCTTGTTATCTAGGAAGGCCTGCGCGTAGTCAGATAATCCAATTGCGCTTAGCCACTTGCTCAGGTCCCGAGACATGTTGCCCCTCTGAAGTCCCCTTACTTCAACTTTATTCCTAACATGGGTTTCAGGGTTGAGTCTGCAAAAACCAAATTAATTTGCGTATATGTCTATATTTATCCAAGTTTGCTCCGTTGGATTTGTGTCTTCAAACATCGGCGGGACGCAAATTTGAACGCAATATTCTTGGCACGTCAGCAACCATCAAACCGTTTGCATGGATTCGACTTAAAGCCGCCTTTGGTACGCGTCGCGGGTCAGTGTTTAAGCCCTGCTAAATTGCCGGTTCAGATATCCAATATGCTTTCGCTTGAGGGGTTTTCCCATCCGTCCTTTGAACACACCTTGTAACCCTGTGCACGACCGTCCGCCAAAATGCTTCGAATTTTCGAGTTCTTTGTTAATAGTATATATGAATTTGTTTACCAGTGAGGGCTCGATGAATTCACTAACCAGAATAACACGAGGGATAAGTGTCGCCTTCAAGGACGGTCGAGTGAAAGGCTTACTTGCCTTCACAATCGGAATGATTTTGTGGGCTTCGGTCTTCTACCGCTTTGTCGAAGGATGGAGTTGGCTTGACTCCATCTACTTTTCTGTCGTGACGATTTCGACCGTAGGCTTTGGTGACTTTTCACCTGAAACTGCGGCGGGAAAGATATTCACGATGGTATACATCATTGTGGGCCTCGGCGTCTTCGTGACTGCGGCAACCACGGTCGCGGACACGATCTTGTCTCAAAGCGACGAGAAAAAAGAGAAATAGCCGTATCGTCCCCGGCTAAGCAAATCCTCGTGCTGACGAGGCGTCAACATGACGACACAGGCTCTGACCGGGATTCATACGTGTCTTCAAAATGATAGGTGACCCCCAAAGGTCAAAAAATACACATATAGTGTTTTTTGAGTGTAATATTCAAAAAAACGGATAGCGGAGGGATGGAATGGAAAAGACTCAGGACGCCAAGATTGTCGACCTCGCAATACGATTACTCTTTCTCGGATTATTCCTCTATAGCGCGCTGGTCATGGTTGCGCCGCTTGCCAGCGTGGTCATCTGGGCCACGATCCTGTGCGTCGCACTTTATCCTGTTTTCGATTGGTTGCAGTCCAAGCTGGGCGGGCGGAAGAAACTTGCCGCAACAATCCTGGTGTTGCTGGGTCTTGTACTAACCCTTGGTCCGGTGGCAACGGCGGTATCGGGCGCCGCAGAGCTTGGGTCCGAGTTTGCAGAACAGGCTGACAAAGGTGAGTTGAAAATTCCACCTGCGCCAGAGGGTATCAAAGAGCTACCTCTGGTTGGAGGCAAGATTGCCGACGTTTGGGGGATGTTCGAGCGGAATTTGGACGGAGCGTTGGCGAAATACGGCGCGCAGATCCTTGAGATCACAAAGTCCCTTTTCGGTAAGGTTCTGGGAATCGGAATTGGGCTGTTGGGACTTGCTCTGTCCGTTTTGATCATGGGGGCGTTGTTCAGCCCTGGACCAACTATGGTTCAAGGTTTGCAACGTTTTGCGAACCGTGTTTTCGCACCACGTGGCGGGGAATTCGTCACTCTGGCTGGAGCAACGATTCGAAACGTAACAAAAGGCGTGATCGGCGTGGCGGCCATTCAGGCGGTCGTCGTCTGGATATTGCTTGTGCTGTTCGGGATCAACTCGGCCGCGACGCTGGCATTTGTCTGCCTGATACTTTCGATCATCCAGATTGGCCCCGGCTTGGTTCTTCTGCCGGTGATCATATACGCATGGAGCTCGATGTCCGGCGGCACCGCCTTGATCTTCACGATACTGGCCGTTCCCGTCACAATAATGGATAGCTTCCTAAGACCCGTGTTCATCTCGAAAGGGCTCGAGACACCCATGCTGGTGATCCTCATCGGTGTTCTTGGGGGCATGATGGCTTATGGCTTGATCGGTATTTTCATGGGGCCGGTTCTGTTCGCTGTCTTTTACGAGCTGTTCAAAGTCTGGATTGATGCTTCGCCCGAAGCCGAGAGTGCTGCGGCAGGAGATGCAGAATGAGAAAGACGATATGGACCACGCTGGGCATCATCCTGATCTTCCTCGTCTGGTACCTCGTCGCCGACCGAAAGACGCCATTTACTGGAAACGCCAGAGTAAAGGCCGTCGCGACCCAGATCGTTCCTCAGGTCACCGGAACAGTCACCGAAGTCCTTGTAGAAAACGGTCAGGTCGTCTCGGCAGGGGAAATACTGGTTCGGATTGATCCCAGGCCGTATGAAATCGATCGCGACAAGGCAGAAGCTGATCTGGAAGCAGCCACGCAGGAAGTTGGTGCATCTTCGGCAGAGGTGAGTGCCGCGCAGGCCAAACTGGCGCGGGCGCAAAGTGATCTCGACACGATGCGCATTCAAACCGAACGTGTGTTTGCCCTTGAAAAGAAAGGGTTGATCGCCGTCTCAAAGGCTGATGACGCACGCGGGCAACTGGCCGAGTCTGAAGCAAACTTTGAGAATGCCAAAGCTGATCTGGAAAAAGCCAAGCAAAGGCTGGGCGATGACGGTATCGAAAACCCGAAAATTCAGCGCGCATTGGCCGCTTTGGCAGACGCAGAACTTAACCTTGAATGGACGGAACTGCGCGCACCAGCAACAGGTGTCATATCCAATCTGCTGATCGCCCCTGGTACATATGCACGATCCGGTCAGGACCTGCTGACGTTTTTGGATGCAACCGACGTCTGGATCGAGGCGTACTTTACCGAGAACAACATCGGCCGCGCTTCGGTGGGATCGCCGGTTGACGTCGTGTTGGACATGCACCCCGGCAAGATTGTTCCCGGCGTGATTGAGAGCTTCAGCGCAGCCGTCTCGCTCAGCGGTGGGGATGAACCGGGTCAGTTGGCCAGCCCACCAAGCACCAAGGGCTTTCTGCGTGAACCAGAACGGTTTCCCGTACGGATAGTTCTGCCGGGATATGAGGCTGGAGACGCTGAAGATGATCTTCGCTTCCAGCTCAACGGACAGGCCGATGTGATCATGTATCTCAGCGACAATTCCCTGCTGAACATGGTCGGCCGGACCTATATCCGTCTGGTTTCAATCCTGTCCTATGCGTATTGAGGACCGAAACTCGGTTATGCGACTGGCGCTGGGTGTGACTGGCGTCTTTGCCTTGGGCCTGTTTCTGGGGTGGCCACTTGCCGTGGTCGGGTCGGTTTTCACAGCCCTGTTCCTTCAGGCACCTGCAGCACTACCGTTGGCAGCCTTCGGAAAACTGTTCATTTTTTCGATTGGATTGATGTTCATTTCCTTCTTTCTGTCGTCTGTGCTTGCACCCTATCCTCTCGTGTTCCTCATACTGGTGGCCATCGGAATAATCCTGTCCTTCATGTGGTCGGTTTCCGGAGCAGGCGTTCTGCCCGGTGTCATCGCTCTTATGGGCGCATTGATGATTCCAAACCTTGTTTTACAATCCCAGGATTTGGCGTTGGTGCTTGTGTTCTGGATACCGTTGAACCTGCTATTTGCAGGGTTTGTTTCAACGTTGATGTTTGTTCTGATACCATCGACCCCGCAAACGGCATCGGGCAGCAAAGCCGCAGCATCGACAGATTTTGACCCTCATCGACGAATTGTCAGAATGTCGCTTGTAACAGTGCCCTTTGCTTTGGCATTCTTCGTATCTGGTGCCTCAGCTTTGCTGGTTTTGTTTTTTGTGGCCCTTCTCAGCCAACAACTCGCAGCAATGCCTGCAGCAGGAAAAACCGTGGCAAAGGCGATGCTCACGTCAAACCTGCTCGGAGCCGCAATATCAATCATTTGTTATGAGATTAACGTCATAGCCCCAGTCATTCTGACATCAATTCTGCTTTGCTTTTTCTTTTGCTTGGCACTTGGTGCTCTTGGAAAGTCCCAATTCCCTCTGGCCGCAGCAGCCGGGTCTGCAATTACAACAGCGTTGATTGTGTATGGTGGATCAATTGCACCATTCTCCGACGAGGCAGATGTCAAAAGCATTACGCGCGTTCTGCAGGTCGCCAGCGCTGCGTTCTTTGTAATCGCAGCCTATGTCGTAGTAGATGAGTTCTGGCCGGAAAAGAAACGTCAGACCGTTTGAGCAACCTAGCTTCGTGTTGGTCTCGGGAATGTGACTAGTCGTATTTGCGTCTGTTGTCCTGAGCTTCGGCGGCTCGGTTCATGGCTTGAAGTGTTGGCCCAGTAGTATTTTGGGTTGTTTTTTTGTGTTTCTGACGCTGTTTACGTGATTAGGGTTTGCACCTCTGAGCTTCGGGTTACGAGGCTGACGGTGTTAAGACGTTAAGCAATTGATCCGGTGGATTTTTTGTAGATCGACCGGGCTGTTTGGATTTTGGTTGCGGGGACAGGAATTGAACCTCTGACCTTCAGGTTATGAGCCTGACGAGC